>NZ_QUNR01000002.1:234513-538467 GCF_003387535.1 Paraperlucidibaca baekdonensis
TTTTAAGGATTTTTCTGTGATTTCAACTGTCATTCTCCCTGTTGCCGGTTTGGGCACGCGTTTTTTGCCGGCCACTAAGTCGGTGCCGAAAGAGTTGCTGCCGGTGGGTAATCCCCCAAGATTTTTGTAAACAACCCTGAATAGAATTATGCCACGCTGTAATTGTTCTGATATAATTTGCGCCGCTACTTTTCAGTAGATTTCGCCAAAGAAACTTTCGTAGCTTGTAAAAAAATAATTTGAGCATGGACGTTTATTAATGCAGCGAAATCGTTGCTACAGCGCCCATGTTTTAGTCTTGGTGCGCTAGGCGCTCCGAGGCTTTAGCTAGCTAGGAGCCCGCAATGCAAGTCTCGCCGCCGCAAACCTTCGATGACGAAATTGACCTTTTCGAGCTATTAGACACGCTGCTCGCGGGTTGGGCTATCTGGGTGAGCACGGCATTGGCGGGTTTGGCTCTGGCGTTTGCGGCTAGCCAAATGATCGCGCCGCAATATGAAGCTACTACGCTAATTCGCATCGGTCAGGTGGGCAAGGTCGGTCAGGTTGAGTCTATTCCGGTGGTTATGGAGCGGCTGAAGTCGAAGGCGTTTTTGCAAGAAGTTTGCCCAAGCTGCGATGGCGATGCGCTGGCGAGTTTGAGCAAAAGCCTGACTGTGAGCCAGCCAAAAAACGCTGATGTCATTACGCTTGTGGTGAAAGCATCTTCTGTGGCCGAGGCCAAGGCGACGAGCGACCACCTATTGACCACTTTGCAGGAACAACACGCCGAGCTGGCTAAGCCGGCACTGTCTGAAGTTCAACGCCAATTGGCCGAGGCCGAGGCGGAGCTTAAGCTCAGTCAGGCGCAGCGCGCGGCCGTTCTGCGCAATGTTGGCAAGGGCTTGGCTTCTGCACAGTCGGCGATCGCGGTTTTGCAGCTCGCTGAGATGGGCTCGCAGCAAGAGGCCGGTGCCCTAGCGCGCCAAGTCGCATCGCTTCGCCAAGCCCTAACCACGCCAAGCACGCGCCCCACCGAACGCATGCAAGCCACCTACGCTAACGATAAGCCAATCTCCCCCAAAGGCGCGCTGATGTCCGTCCTCGGCCTACTCCTCGGCGGCATGTTCGGCGTGGCCTGGGTACTCATCCGCAAAGCCGTGCAAGACCGCAAAGCCACACTAACCCAGCAAGCATGAGCTCAATCATGCGCATGGATATGCCCTATGCCTATCGCCGCCTGGGTAATTAATCTACCGCAAGCGCGTCATCGCAAAGCCCATATAGAGGCCCAGCAACAAGCCCTCGCTTTACCACCTTGCCGGTGGTTTTCAGCTATTGATGGCCAAGCCTTGTCGAAAGCGGAGGCAGAGGCCTCCATTTGCCATAAGTCGCTAATTCGCCGAGCTGGCCGTGGCTTTAGTTTGGGTGAGTTGGGTTGTGCTCTGAGTCATCGTGGCATTTGGCAGCGCTTTTTGGCCAGCGATGAGCCTTACACCCTAGTGCTTGAAGACGATGCTGTGCTCAGCGAAGACTTGCCGGCTGCTCTTCCTGCATTAGAAAAGCATCTTGCTAGCAACAGCCCCCGTGTGGTGGTTTTAGGCAAAGTACGCCTTTATGCACAGGGCTCAGTTAAAGCACTCACCGATGCTGTGTCGCTGATGACGCCGCTTCGCGCTTGGGGCGGTCATGCTTATTTGCTGAATCGCGCGGCGGCCGAACGGATGGTGCAAGCGCAAACGCCGCTGCGCTGCATGGCCGATGATTGGGTATATTTTCAACGGATTGCTGGCGTTGAGGTGCATGGGCTGGAGCCATACTTCGCAGATGTGTTAGCCGTGGAGTCGCAGCTTGAGGCAGAGCGTAGCCAGATGCGTACGGCTAAGCCATGGCATTGGCGACTGACATTGCGCGCGTTTGATCGTCTGTGGCATAAAATATGGGAGCTTAGGCATGCACTGTTTCATGGCCCACTACGCTCACATGCCGATAATCAAATGGGTTTTTTCCAACCCTGTGCTAAGCCCCAAGCCGAGAAGACCAAGAGCCAGAAGTAAGGGCGGTAAATCGATAGGTCGGTGGTGCCGTGCAGCAGTAGCGTGACTAGCAGGGCGGCGGCGACTAAGCCCGGCAATGCATGAGTGCGTGAACGAGCGGCCGAAAATGCCTGCCAGGTGATGCGCCCGAGGCTGGTCAGCACAAGTATGGTGCCTATGATGCCGAGGGAGTACAGCATCTCCAGTAATACATTGTGCGGGGCGGTAAATTGAGCGCCGCGCATAACCGCTGCAATGTCCACGGCGGCATGACTTTTAAATGCTTTTAATCCCCAACCAAACCATGGCGCTTGCTGCCATAAATGCCAGATGGTGTCGTAGATGGGCAGACGGTTTGAGCTGATGGCGTTGATCTTTGCGTCGCTCATCCAGTCGCCTGCCTGCAGGATGAAGACCGCTAAGCTCCCGATGAAAAATGCCGCTACCGTTAGGCCAAAGAGCCAAGATAGGGGCAGACGGGTATAGCGCAACAAGACTAATAAGCCGGCAACACAGAGCACCGCTAATAGTGCGCCGCGACTGGGGTAGTACAGGCTGAGCCATGCAAAGTTGATGACCACCGCGAGCACAATGCCGGCTGCTACGATGGGGCGAGAGCAGCACGCGACGGCTAGGCTAATGCTCAATAGCAGGGCGAATGCGCTGCCCCATAAGTTCATGTTTTCGATGCTATTGAGCCAATGCACGGCGGATGCGTGCAGCGCAGGTGCGTTGTAAAGCACTAGCGCCATGGCGGCAAATAGGCCGCAGAGGGTTGCGATGCCTTGTTTTAGCCAATGCCACTGTGCGTGTTGTGCGACCACCGCTACGGTGATGGCGACTAGCAGTGCTTTGATGATATCGCGAAAGACGGTGCCGCCCTGCCAAGGGTAGGCCGATAGCGCCAAGCTGATAATTAGGCCGGCAAGCAACGGCAGTGCGATCGGTCGTAGTGCGCGTGCTTGGGCAATGAAGGCCGGGCGCCATTGCCATAGAACCAATAGAGTCATGCCGAGCAAAACCCAAACGCTAGGCGAGCGCGCAACCGGGCTAAAGATGAGTGCGACAACGGCGAGTAATAGTGAGGCGCTGGCGACCGTGTTGTGCTTAGCTTGTTCATTGGTCGCTGAGTTAGTCATGTCGCTCTCGTTCGGTGGGGGCTTTTCGGTATACTCACGCATTACGCGCAGGCGCCTACTATAATCATTCCCCTGCGCTATCGCATCCGCTCAAGGAGCCACCGCATTATTTCTTCTTGGAGTTCAGGAGAGGATAGTGCGAAATAGGAGCCGGGGCAGGGTAGTGCGAAAATCTTCCCTTTTGAAATGGCCTGTTTTAGTTGGCGTTCAGCCCAGTCAGTGCCAAACAAAACAGGCCATTTCAAAAAGCAAAAAAAACGACATCCCCCCCCGAGGCTCACCACCGAAGCCACCGACTATGGGTTGGCGCAACAGCTGCGTAGTGGGTTATCTTTACCCACCTAGCTATTTACTCAAAAGCATTGGTCGCCTCGGCCAAAATCATTAGCTTGACTGTTTAAGGATTTTTCTGTGATTTCAACTGTCATTCTCCCTGTTGCCGGTTTGGGCACGCGTTTTTTGCCGGCCACTAAGTCGGTGCCGAAAGAGTTGCTGCCGGTGGTCGATAAGCCCTTGCTGCAATACGCGGTGGAGGAAGCGTGTCGCGCGGGCATTCGCCATGTGGTGTTGGTGAATTCGCCGAAAAAGTCGGGGTTGGAGACGCATTTGCAACCGGCAGACCCTGAGTTGGTGGCTGAGCTGACCGCGAAGGGCAAGAAAGATTTGTTGGCGGCGTTGCTGGGCACGGTGCCTGAGGGCTTGAAAGTGACGGTGGCGATGCAGCCGCAGGCGCTGGGCTTGGGGCATGCGGTGGCCTGTGGCGCTGAGGCGGCGATGGCTAGCGCGGGCGATGGCGTGGCGGTGATGTTGGTGGATGATTTTATTGATGCGCCGCTGTCTGGCGCGGGCGCGGCGGGCTGTTTGGCAGATATGGTGGCGCTGCACGAGGCCACGGGCGCATGGTCATTGGCGGTGGAGGAAGTGCCGCGTGACCAGGTGCATCGCTATGGCGTGGTGTCGTTGGCGGGCGAGAAACGTATCTCCGCGATGGTGGAAAAGCCCGCCGCCGATGTCGCGCCTAGCAACCTCGCCGTGGTCGGCCGTTATGTATTGCCGAAAGCCATTTTCGCCGCGCTGGCTGATGTGAAGCCCGGCGCAGGCGGCGAAATTCAGCTCACCGATGGCATCAGCGCGCTGCTTGCTGAGCATGATATCCGCGCCCACCGCTTCGCCGGCGTGCGCTACGACTGCGGCAGCAAACTTGGCTACGCGCAAGCCAATATGGCGCTGGCCCTGCGCGATCCTGAGCTCGCCGCGCCGCTGCGCGCGTGGCTGCAGGCTGAATTGGCAACACCGGCGGCGGATTATGTGGTCATGGCTGCAGATGGGGAGCGTGAGCAAGCGGCGAAGGCATGGGTCGATGGGCAGGGGAATGACGCCACATGAGCAGCAAAGCCCGTACTCATCTCCGCGAATGGCAGGCGGTGGCCGTGCAGGCGCCGATTTGGCAGCAACGCCATTTGCGCGATGTCTGGGGCGCGCCCAGCGACGTGAGTGCGTCGGGCACAGATGGCGCTCAACGCGCCTCGACGCGTACCGCCGAGCTCACCCGCACGCACGATGGCCTGCTCTTCGATTTCAGCAAACAACGCCTCGATGCCGCTGTGCTCAATGACTTGCTCGCCTTAGCCGAGGCCTGCGAATTGCCGCGCGCCATTGAGCGTTTGCTCAGCGGTGCGCGAGTGAATCAAAGTGAGGATCGCGCCGCCCTGCATACGGCCTTGCGCTTACCGGTCACGAGCCAGCTGGTGGTCGACGGCGACGATGTGGTGCCGGCGGTGCATGCCAGTCTGGCGCGCATGAGCGATATTGTCTCGCGCATCCATGCTCAGCAATGGCGCGGTGTGACCGGCGAGGCCATCAGCGACGTGGTCAGCATTGGTGTGGGTGGCTCCGACCTCGGGCCGTATTTGGCCACGCAGGCGCTGGCCGAGTTTGCCCCGCCCGAGGCGCGCGGGCTGAGCGTGCATTTCGTCAGCTCCATCGACGGCACCCAGCTCGCCGATCTGCTCGATCATCTGCGCCCGGAAACCACGCTGTTTGTCGTGGCCTCGAAATCGTTTTCCACCATCGACACGCTGTCGAACGCCGAGACGGCCATCGCTTGGATGCGCTCGCGTATCGCCGACCGCGCGCGCATTTTGCGCCATCATTTTATTGGGGTGTCGGCAAAGCCGGAGAAAATGACCGCTTATGGCATCCCCGAGGCTAACCAGATCCGCTTTTGGGACTGGGTGGGCGGGCGGTTTTCGCTGTGGTCGGGCATTGGTCTGCCCATCGCGCTGAAGCTCGGCATGGCCGGTTTTAAGCAGCTGCTCGCCGGTGCGCACGCGCTCGATACGCACTTCGCGCAAGCGCCATTGGCGCATAACTTACCGGTGTTGATGGGCCTACTGCAGGTCTGGAATAGCACGTTTTTGGGCATCAATGGTCAGGCCATTTTGCCCTACGATGCGCGCCTGAAACTGTTTCCCAGCTACCTCACGCAGCTGGAAATGGAGAGTAATGGCAAGTCGGTCGACCGCCTGGGCACGCCGATTGACTACGCCACCTGCCCGATTTTATGGGGCGAGGTGGGCTCGAATGCGCAGCATGCGTTTTATCAATTGCTGCACCAAGGCACGCAGCCGGTGGCCTGCGATTTCATCGCGCCCATTCGTCGCTACAGCCGCGATGACGATGCCGGCTCCAGTCTCCAGCACCAGCAGCAGTTGGCCTTGGCCAACTGTTTGGCGCAATCGCGCGTGCTCATGCTCGGCGATGATACGCGCCAGGGCCATCATTATTATCGCGGCAATCAGCCCTCGAGCACGCTGTTGTTCGATGCGCTCACGCCGTATCGTCTGGGTCAGCTCATCGCGCTGTATGAGCATAAGGTATATGTGGCTTCGGTGCTGTGGAACATCAACCCGTTTGATCAATGGGGCGTGGAGCTGGGCAAGCAAATCGCGTCTGCGACGCACACGGTGATGGTCGGGCGCGCGCAGGCCGACGACTACGATGGCTCGACGCAGCAGCTGTTGCGGGTGATTGCCGAAGGTCGCGTGGGCTGTGAGCGGGTCTCGGTGCAAGCTGACTCGCCGCCCAAGGAGCCGTTGTCATGAAGATCGCTGTACACGGCAACACGCCATTTGCGTGGACTACTGCGGTGCACCTGGCTGGCATAGGCCACACGGTCACGCTCTGTGCCGATTGGTCACGCTGCCTGCGCACCCCCGATGCCGAACTCGCGCGCGAGCCCGGCTTGCTGTCGCAGCTGCATGAGCTGATGCCGAAGGGCCTGCTGACGCTGAGCAGCGCTGAGGCACTGCTGAGCGCTGCCAGCCACACGGATGAAAACGCTGGCGATGTGTGCACGCAGGCCATGGATCAGCATTGGCTGGCACTCGGCGGCTCAGCCGATGAGCTTGTGGCCTATGCGCGTGAGCTCGACGCCGTCAGCGGCATTGCGCTAGCGCCACTGGTGGTGCTGTCACCCTATCCGCTGGGCACGCTCGCGCGCCTCAAGCAAGCTGTCGATGCCACCGTCTACGCGCTGCCCATCTTTGCCCGCGGCGGCAGCATGCTGGCTAACCTGGCCAAGCCGCCACTGCTGGTCATCGGCTGCGATGACGAGGCGCACACGGCCTTCATGCTCGAAACCCTACGCCCCATGACGCGCCGTGCAGGGGAGGTCATGCTCGTGCCGTTGGCCGCCGCCGAGCTCATTAAAAGTAGTGTGAATGCCATGCTCGCCACGCGCATGAGCTTTATGAACGAGATGGCCACGCTCTGTGAAAGCGTCGGCGTCGACATCGACCTCGTGCGTCAAGGCCTTGCCGCTGACCCGCGCATCGGCTCCGATTACCTCGACGCCGGCTGCGGCTTTGGCGGCCCCAGCTTCTCCGATGAGCTGCTCGATTTCTCGCGCAGCGTGCAGGCTTCTATCGATCAGCAAACCCTTATTGCCAATGCCTTGCGCATCAACGAACGCCAGCGCGATGTGCTGTTTCGCAAGCTCTGGCGCTACTTCGAGGGCGACCTCAGCGGCCGCTGTTTCGCCATTTGGGGCGCCGCCTATAAACCCAACTCGGCCAGCGTGCAAGATTCCGCCGTGCACCCGCTGCTGCAAGCGCTGTGGGCCCAAGGCGCGCGCACTCGCGTCTATGACCCGCTCGCTGCTGAGAGCTTGCGCGAATGCTATCCCGACCAGCCGCTACTCGAGATCGTCGACCAGCCTTATGATGTGCTCGCTTGCACTTCGAGCGCGGCTTTAGCTGACGCGGGCACTGATGCCGGGCGTTCGGCGCTCGGCCACTCTGAGGTGCGCGTTGCCGGCGCCGATGCCCTCATTGTTGTCACTGCCTGGGAAATTTTCCAAAGCCCCGATTACGCGCGCCTGTACTCAGGCCTGCGTCAGCCCTTCATTCTCGATGGCCGCAATGTCTACGACCCTGACTACCTGCGCGAGCAAGGCTTCACGTATGTGGGCATTGGCCGTGGCGAGGTGTTTTAGGCCCTATGCCCTAGCAGGGGGTGACTACGCGCAAAGCGAACGATAGTCAGCATCGAGGCGTTACAATTTGATTTATATATCAACAAAGTGCTATTTTCTTATTTTTATTGATATATAAATCAAATGAAAGCACTCCATGAGCTTGGCGAGGCCGTTGCCACCCAGCGAAGACGCTTAAAATTAAAGCAGCAGCGTGTGGCCGAGCTGGCGGGCATTACGCCAGAGTCGCTTTCACGGTTTGAGCGCGGGCGATGTGCTGAGTTCGGCGCGCGCAAGCTACTCTCTGTCTTGGCGATTCTACATATGGAAGTGAGTTTTGTGCCGGCCGGCCACGCCGGCACGCTGGATGAGTTACGTAAAGAGCGCCAGCAATCGTGAAACTTTCGATATTTACGTTAGGGCGAGAAGTCGCGGTATTGGAGTCAATCGGTGACTTTAAAAGCGCGCTGACGTATCACGCGAGTGCCGAGCCAAGCGACCTAATATCACTCACCATGCGGGTTCGCAGTCAATCCTATATTTGGGATGATCAGCTGCCACCGGTACTGCAAATGAATTTGCCAGAAGGCTACCTTCTGCAGATTTTGCAAGAGCAGTTTGGTCCACATATAGGCGCGAATCCTGTGGCTTTGCTAACCGTCATTGGTCGCTACATGGTTGGGCGTACGCAAGTTGCCGCGCCAGGCGCAAATTTAGCTGAGTTGCCTGCGGCTATTGATGTGCAGGCGCTATTGCGAGGTGATAACTCAGCACAGGCATTTGCTGAGTTGGTTCGCGCACATGCTATGAGTGGCGTGTCTGGGGTGGTTCCGAAATTTTTAGATGCGCAACAAAAGGCCAGTGTTATTACTCGCAAACACATTATTAAAGGTTCAACGCCGCAGCTACCGTACATCGCCCTCAATGAGCACTTGTGTATGCAAGTGGCCGCGAAAGTTATGCCAACTGCAAAAACAGAAATTTCAGATGATGCTCAAGCGTTGGTTGTTCATCGATTTGATGTCGATGCACAAGGTCAGTTGCATTGGGGCATGGAGGATTTTTGTGCCTTGCTCGGCCTGCGACCATCGGCAAAGTACGATACGACTTGGGAGCGTATAGCCAAGGCTGTGCGAGATTTAGTCGCAGGTGAGCAACAGCAACAGGTGTTGCGAGGCTTAGCAACGCAGCTATTACTAAGCTATGCGCTGCGCAATGCTGACTGCCATGCCAAGAATATAGCGCTGCTTTATAGCTCTCATGCCGATGCCCACTTGGCGCCTACGTATGACATGCTTACCACGAGTGTTTATGCTGGTTACGAACATAATCCACCAAGTATCGGCTTTATGGGTAAGAAGACGTGGTTGCCGGGGAAAAATCTGCAGCGCTTTTTAGCCTCACAGTTTTCGCTGCCGTTGAAAGAGCAGGTACAAATAGTGGAGGCGATTAGCGAGGCAGTGCTCGAAGTAAGCGACGATGTTAGGTATCGGATGCGAGAACACGATGGCTTTCATGAGCTCGGTAAACGTATGCTATTTGCTTGGTCGGAGGGTGTGCAGGGTTTGCGTGATAAGCGATCTTTTGCGATGCCAGCATGGCCGCTAAACGATAACTTTACGCAATTATCGGCACCAATTAAGCCCAAAAAATTGACCGAGCGGCATGGCTGGTCGCCGCTTTTAGGGCGAAAATAAGTACATCATTCCTGTTTACCCAGTAAGGCCTTCTATGACGACATCGCCGCAAAAATTGCCCGCCTTTAAGGCTTACGATGTGCGCGGCCCCGTTCCCGCGCAGCTGCATATCGATATGGTCTATGCCATTGGCCGGGCTTACGCGCGGGTCATTCAGCCGCCGGGACCGGTGGCCATTGGCTATGACATTCGCGACACCAGTGAGGACTTCGCCCGTGCGCTGGCGGCCGGGCTCAATGCCGAGGGTGTGGCCACGCGCGATATTGGTTTGGCTGGCACCGAGATGGTCTATCACGCGGCGGGCTCGCCGGGCTTACATGGCGAGGTCATGGGCGGCGGCGTGATGATCACCGCCAGTCACAACCCGGTCGGCGATAACGGCATTAAGATGGTGCGCTATGAGTCGCGGCCCATCAGCGGCGATGACGGCTTGGCGGAAATGGAAGTGCTGACACGCCAGCTGCTGAGCGAGCAAGCGGCCCAGGACTCAGTAGCGCCCTACCATTTCGGCCCATTAACCAACGGCGAGCACTACCAGCCCAACCCGCAGCTGCATGCTAAGATGCCCATTGCCGATACCTATCGCGACAAAGTGCGCTCATTTGTCGATTTTCCCGCGCTGAAAGCTGCCCTGGCAACACGTGATAGGCCATTGAACGTGGTGGTCAACGCCGGCAATGGCTGCGCGGGGCCATTTTTCGACAGCATCGCTGAAGGTCTGAAGCTAGACATCACCCGCGTCTTTCACACCCCCGATGGCCAATTCCCTAACGGCGTACCCAACCCCATGCTGGCGAAATGCCAAGAAGACACGGCCAAGGTGGTGCGTGCGCAAAAAGCCGATGTGGGCATTGCCTGGGATGGCGACTTTGACCGCTGCTTTTTCTTCGATGAAACCGGTGCCTTCATTGAGGGCTATTACCTCGTGGCCTTGCTCGGTACGCAGTTACTCAAGCACGAGCCGCAGGGCGCGGTGTGCTACGACACGCGTCTGACCTGGAACACCATCGCGCAAGTGGAGGCGATGGGGGCGCGCGCGGTGGTCAGCAAATGTGGCCACAGCTTCATCAAAGGCGCGCTGCGCCGCGAGGGAGCGGTGTATGGTGGCGAGATGTCGGCGCACCATTATTTCCGTGATTTTTACTGCTGTGACTCCGGCATGATCCCGTGGTTATTACTGCTCGAGCGCCTCGTGGCCGAGGGTAAACCCTTGTCGAGTTTGGTCGCGCAAGCGCAAGCGGCCTACCCGTGCAGCGGCGAGATAAACTTCAAGGTCAGTGACGCCGCGGCGACACTACAGCGTGTCGATGCCGCGGTGCAGGCGCAGGTGAGTGCTGGCCGCGAGACCTTGGTCAGCGAGTCCATGCTTGATGGCATCTCGCGTGAGTTTGCGCACTGGCGCTTTAATCTGCGCATGAGCAATACCGAGCCGGTGGTGCGTCTGAATGTGGAGTCGCGCGGCGACACGGCACTGATGCAGGCGAAAACCGACTGGCTGCGCGGGTTGATTACGGCATAAATCATCGCTGCAGATACAGGTGCTTGCAAAGGCGCTGGCACAGAAGGGCTAGGCGGGCTAGGAGGGCCACATGCAGGACGACCAAGACAAACACGACATGGCAGCGCGGCATTGGTATGTGCTGCAATGCAAGCCACGCGAGTGTGAGCGTGCGGTGGTGCAGTTGGCCAACCAGGGCTATGTGGCGTTTTTGCCGACGTTACGCCGTGAGGTCATTCGTCGCGGTCAGCGCACGGTGATTAGTGAGCCGTTATTTCCGCATTATATTTTTGTCCAGCTCAGTGCCACCGAAGATAACTGGGCGCCGATTCGCTCCACGCGCGGCGTGGCGAAAGTGCTGCGCTTTGGCGACTTGCCGCTGGCCGTGCCCGAGGCCATTGTGCGCGCGCTTCAGACTCGCGAGCAGGCGCAAGATGCCGGTGAAGCGACAGCCGCCGCGCTGTTTGCGCCGGGTCAAAGCGTGCGCATCAGCGAGGGACCATTGGCCGGCCTGGAGGCCGTTGTGGCCGCGCGTGATGGCAACGAGCGCGTGGTCTTGCTGCTGACTTTGCTGCATCAGCAACAGCGCGTGAACCTGCCCATTGCGGCGATAAAAGCGACCGAGTAAATGTCGGCGCTGGGCATTTGCCGTTACAGTAGGCTTCTACCGCATTCGTTATAAGAACCTCATCATGCCGCATTACATTTTATCCATCGACCAAGGTACCACCAGCACCCGCGCCATCGTTTTTGATGGCTCCGGCCATCGTGTGGCCAGCGCTCAGGCCGAACTCAAACAGCATTTCCCTGCCGATGGCTGGGTCGAGCACGACGCCATGGACATCTGGTGGGCGACCGAGACCGTCTGCCGCGATGCGCTGCGCAAGGGCGGTTTGCATGCGCGCGATATTGCCGCCATCGGCATTACCAATCAGCGCGAAACCACGGTGCTCTGGGATCGCGCCAATGGCATGCCGGTGCACCGCGCCATTGTCTGGCAAGATCGGCGCACCGGTGAGCGCTGCGCCGAGCTTAAAGCGCAGGGCTATGAGCCGCTGATTCAGGCGCGTACCGGCCTGCTGCTTGACCCGTATTTTTCCGCCACCAAGCTGGCGTGGCTACTCGATCATGTGCCCAATGCCCGCGCGCGCGCCGAGCGGGGTGAGCTGGCCTTTGGCACCATCGACAGCTGGTTGTTATGGAAACTCACGCATGGCCAAGTGCACGCCACCGATGCCACCAATGCCTCGCGCACGCTGCTGTTTAACATCCGCACACAATGCTGGGATGAAGAGCTGTTGCATCTGTTTAATATCCCTGCCGCTGTGCTGCCGGTAGTGAAAGATTCCAGTGCCGATTTTGGCCTCTGTGCACCCGATTTTTTGGGCGCGCCCATTCCGATTTGTGGCATGGCCGGTGATCAACAGGCCGCGCTCATTGGTCAGGCCTGCTTTGCGCCGGGCATGGTGAAAAGTACCTATGGCACGGGGTGCTTTATGATGACCAACACCGGCACGACGCTCGTGCAGTCGGATAATCGCCTGCTCACCACGGTGGCCTATCGCCTGAATGGCCAAACCACCTACGCGGTAGAGGGCTCGATTTTCGTGGCTGGCGCCACCATCCAATGGCTGCGTGACGGCCTCAAGCTCATCGAGAATGCCTCCGATACCCAGGCGATAGCCGAGGCCACCGGCGATGCCCGCGGCGTGTATATGGTGCCGGCGTTTACCGGGCTGGGCGCGCCGTATTGGGACCCGCGTGCGCGCGGTGCCATCTTTGGCCTCACCCGCGATACTGGCATTGGTGAGATAGTCACTGCCGGTTTGCAATCGGTGTGCTTCCAGACCCGCGATTTGATGGAAGCGATGACCCGCGATGGTGCTTCCAAGGTCACCACGCTGCGCATCGATGGCGGTATGGTGGTGAATAATTGGGTGGCGCAATCGCTCGCCGACATCATTGGTGTGCCGGTCGATCGCCCGGTGGTGACTGAAACGACTGCCTTAGGCGCGGCATTTTTGGCGGGCCTGCAGGTCGGTATTTTTGCCTCGCTGGACGCCATTTCAGCGCTATGGAGTTGTGACCGTCGCTTTGAGCCATCGATGAATGAAGACAAACGCAGCTCACTCTATGTTGGCTGGCTTGATGCCGTGCGCCGTGTCGCCTCGGAACCAATTAGTTGACTATGGGTGCAAAAGGTAGCATTCTGAATCAGCCTTGGAGGATTTTTGCATGAGCACGCCAGTAAAATTAGATAACGCCTTAGTCGAGTCAGCGCGCATTTATGGCCAAGCGGTGCATCGCTCCACGCCCAAGCAAATTGAGCATTGGGCCACGGTGGGGCGTATTGCCGAGGCGAATCCAGAATATTCCTACGCGTGCATTGTGAGCCTGCTGCGCTCAAAGGCGGAGGCCGCAGCGGGTGAGCTTACACCCTACACATTTGACGATGACGTGACGCGTTAAGTGTCGTGGCAACTACTGCAAACGCCTGAGTTTGCTCGCAGTATTAAAAAGCTCACTAAGCAACAAAAACAAGCGCTTGATGGCGCATTGCGATCACTGCTTGCAGAGCCATTGTGTGGAGAGCTTAAAGTTGGTGATTTGGCCGGTGTCAGAGTTTATAAATTTCATTTACTGAAGCAGCCTGTTTTGCTCGCCTATGAAGTCGAGGAAGGCCGGCTGATGTTGTACTTGCTCAAATTAGGTAGTCACGAAAACTTCTATCGTGACCTAAAACGCTAACAAGGATGATTGCATGACGATTTTGGTCACCGGCGGGGCCGGCTATATTGGTTCGCATACGCTTATCGAGCTCATGGCAGCAGGGCACGACGTGCTGGTGCTGGATAATTATAGCAATGCCAGCGCTGAGTCATTGCGCCGAGTTGAGCAGATCGCGGGTCGCCGCGTGGCGTGCATTGAGGGCGATATTCGCGATAAGACAGTGCTCGCGAAGGTCTTCGCTACGCATGATATTTCTGCGGTTATTCATTTTGCCGGCTTGAAGGCGGTTGGCGAAAGCGTTGAGCAGCCACTAAAATATTACGACAACAATGTCCATGGCTCGCAAGTGCTGGTCGAGGCCATGCGCGAGGCAGGCGTGTTTACGCTGGTGTTTAGCTCGTCGGCCACGGTCTATGGCGAGCCAGCGCAAATGCCCATCAGCGAGGCCTGCCCAGTGGGCCGCCCGACCAATCCGTATGGTCGCTCCAAGCTCATGGTTGAAGACATTCTGCGTGATGTAAGTGTCTCTGATGCGCGCTGGAATATCGCGATTTTGCGCTATTTTAACCCCGTGGGTGCGCACAATAGCGGCCTGATCGGCGAAGATCCTCAGGGCATTCCCAATAATCTGCTGCCCTACATCAGTCAGGTTGCTGTGGGCAAACTGGCCACGCTCTCGGTGTTTGGTGACGACTATGCCACGCCCGATGGCACGGGCGTGCGTGACTATATTCATGTCGTGGATTTGGCGCAGGGCCACGTGGCGGCGCTGAAATTTTTGGCGCGTGAGGGCGGTGTGCACACCTGGAATCTCGGCACTGGCCAGGGCTATTCGGTGCTGGAGATGGTCCATGCTTTCGAGCAGGCCAGTGGTGCGGCCGTGCCGTATGCGCTGATGCCGCGCCGCGCGGGTGACATTGCCACCTGCTACGCTGACCCGCAGAAAGCCAGCAGCGAGTTGGGCTGGCGGGCCACGCGCGGCCTCAGTGAGATGATGCAAGATACTTGGCGCTGGCAATCGCAAAACCCGAATGGTTTCCGAGAAGCATGAGCGTGTCGCCACCAAACGATGCGCCGAGCGCTTCGGGGCCGGTGCCAAGCTTCGTCGCCATTGGCCTAGAAAACCCGAAAACGCCCGATAACGTTGGCTCGGTGCTACGTGCTGTCGGCTGTTTCAATGCGCAGGCGGTGTACTACACCGGCCAGCGTTATGACATCGCCGCCAAGCATCATACCGACACCAAAAATGTGCAGAGCCGTGTGCCGTTGGAGCGCACGTATTCATGGGCTGAGCTCAAAGCGCAGCTGCCCGAGGGCACAAAAATGGTCTGCGTGGAGCTCGCTTTAGGCGCGACCAGTTTGCCCGAGTTTGAGCATCCAGAACGCGCGCTTTATGTGTTTGGCCCAGAGGATGGCAGCTTGGCGAAAGCCGCCGTGAGTGCGGCCGATGCGGTGGTGTATATCCCCACCATTGGCTGTTTGAATTTGGCGGCCACGGTTAATGTGCTGCTCTACGATCGCTTACTCAAGCGCGGCGCAACGCTCGATAAAACCGGCGACGAGCTAATTTTGGCGAGCCGCGATAACCGCAACCGACTCAAGGTTTAGCGCGCACCGACTAGCAAAAATTCCAGCAAGGCCTTTTGCGCATGCAGTCGATTTTCCGCCTCATCCCAGACTACGCTACGACGATCATCGAGCATGTCTTCGGAGATTTCCTCACCCCGATGCGCCGGTAAGCAGTGCATAAATAGCGCGTCATCGGCGGCATGATCCATCAGGCGCGGGTTGACCTGATACATGGAGAAGCGCCGCTTACGCACACTCTGTTCCGACTCCTGACCCATGCTGGTCCAGACATCGGTGGCGACCAAGTGCGCACCCTCGGCGGCCTCCTCAGCCGTTTTCACCAACGTCGCGCAGTGCGCGTACTGCTCGAGCATGTCGGGGTCGGGCTCAAAGCCGTAAGGGCAGGCAATGCGCAGGTGAAAGCCGAACTGATGCGCGGCATGCACATAGCTATTGCACATATTATTGCCATCGCCGACCCAGGCAAATTCGCGACCCGCCAAGGCACCGCGATGCTCAACAAAGGTTTGCAAATCGGCCAGCAGTTGGCAGGGATGATGGTCATCGGTGAGGGCGTTAATCACCGGCACCCGCGAATAAGCCGCAAAGCGCTCAATGGTGGCGTGCTCAAAGGTACGGATCATCACCGCGTCGACCATGCGGGAGATGACTCGTGCCGAGTCCTCAATGGGCTCGCCGCGACCCAGCTGCGTGTCGCGTGGCGATAGAAAAATCGCCGAGCCGCCAAACTGCGCCATGCCGGCTTCAAACGACACGCGCGTGCGCGTCGAGGACTTCTCGAAGATCATGCCCAGCACGCGATTTTTCAGCGGCTCATAAATCTCACCTGCGCGCAGCAGGCGCTTGAGCTCAATGGCGCGGTCGAGTACGCCTTGCAGTTCCGCCGGAGTGAAGTCGAGTAGCGTGAGAAAGTGACGAGTACTCATGCGCGCGCCTCATGGCTTGGCGCTAAAAATGCTCGTGCCAAGGCGCTGATGCGGCTCACCAGTTCGTCGCTCTCGGCCGCCGTTAAAATTAGCGGTGGCAATAAGCGAATGCGATTTTCAGCACTGACAATTAGCAGCACACCGGCCTCGCGCGCCAAGGCCACCAACTCTGTGCAGGGCTTCGGCAGCACCACGCCGAGCATCAGACCGGCGCCCTCTACATACACGCCTAAATCGCCGAGCTCGCGGGTAAAGCCGTCGCGAATGCGCTGGCCCATGACCTCGGCGTTGGCCACGACGCCATCGAGCAGGCCGTCCATGGTCGCCAATGCCGCCGCACAGCCGAGCGGCGTACCGCCATAGGTAGTGCCATGTTTGCCTGGGCTAAACAGCTCAGTGGCCCGGCCGGAGACCAGCGTGGCGCCAATCGGGAAGCCATTACCGAGGCCTTTGGCGGTGCTCAAAACATCCGGCAAAATGCCCGCGTGTTGGTAAGCAAAGTAGCGCCCGGTGCGGCCGTTGCCGGTTTGGATTTCGTCGATCATCAGCAGCCAATCGTGCTGATCGCAGAGTTCGCGCAGTGACTTTAAGTAGCCAAAGCCAGCTTTCGCGGTGCGTACGCCGCTTTCACCTTGAATCGGTTCGACCAAGATCGCCACGATGTTGGGGTTGCGCGCGGCCACGGCTTTAATGGCCTCAAGATCATCAAACGGTACACGCTCAAAGCCTTGTACCAGCGGCCCGAAACCTTCTTGAATTTTCGCATTGCCGGTGGCGGTTAGGGTCGCCATGGTGCGGCCATGAAAGCTGTTTTCCATGACAATAATCGTCGGCGTTTCAATGCCTTTGCTGTAGCCATGCAGCCGGGCGAGTTTGATCGCGGCTTCATTGGCCTCGGCGCCGGAGTTGCCAAAAAACGCCCGGCTCATGCCCGATACCGCACACAGGCGTTCGGCGAGCTGCTCTTGCAACGGCACGCGATACAAATTGGAGGTGTGCACCAGCGTGCTGGCCTGCTCAGCAATGGCTTTCGCCACGCCCGGATGCGCATGACCTAGCCCACAAACGGCGATGCCGGCGGTGGTATCGAGGTAGCGCTTGCCATCGCTGTCATAAAGCCAAATGCCTTCGCCGCGCACAAACGCTACGGGCTGGCGTGCATAAGTTGGCATGAGAGTGATGGGGGCGGTCATGATGGCAGGCCTGCTGATCGATAAAAAGGCAATCGCGGAGTGTAGCGCCGGGGCGGAGTTTCGCCAAGACACTTGGCAGTCTGCTATATTATCTCCCTGCTCGCCACGCCACGTGGCATCCACTTTTTTTAGTAATGAGATGCGTCCATGGAAATCGAAGCCTTAATCAACAAACAAATCGCCGACAACACCGTGCTGCTCTTTATGAAAGGCACGCCGCAATTTCCCCAGTGTGGTTTTTCCGCGCGCACCGTGGAAGCCATGGTGCAAGTCGGTGAACCGTTTGCCTATGTGAACATCCTGGAAAATCCAGAAATTCGTGCGACCTTGCCGAAAATTGCCAACTGGCCCACCTTCCCGCAGCTGTGGGTCAAAGGCGAGCTGATTGGCGGCTGCGATATCGTCATGGAAATGGCGCAAAAGGGTGAGCTGGCCTCCTTGATTAAAGAAGCCGTCGCCAAGTAACCCCTCGCAATACCCACGCTAATGGAGTTCAGCATGTTGCCAATTTTCTTGTTATCGCTGGTCATTTTGGCGGTCTTGATCGTCCTGCTCAGCGTAAAAACCGTGCCCCAGGGCTACGAATGGACCGTTGAGCGTTTTGGTCGCTATACCACCACGCTCAGCCCCGGCCTGCATTTCATCATGCCGTTTTTCGACCAGATTGGTCGCAAACTCAGTGTCATGGAGCAGGTGCTCGACATTCCGGCGCAAGAAGTGATTTCGCGTGATAACGCCATGGTGCGTATCGATGCCGTGTGTTTTTATCAGGTCATCGATACCCCGCGTGCGGCCTATGAAGTGCAGGGCTTGGGCTATGCCATTCAGAACCTCGCGATGACCAATATGCGCACCGTCATTGGCTCGCTCGATCTCGACGAAATGCTCTCGCAGCGTGACCAGATCAATAGCCGTTTGCTTGCAGCGATTGATCAGGCCACCGGCCCGTGGGGTATCAAGATCACCCGTGTGGAAATCAAAGACATCACGCCGCCGACTGACCTGGTCGATGCCATGGCCTCGCAGATGAAAGCGGAGCGGATGAAGCGAGCGTCGATTTTGGAAGCCGAGGGTCGCCGTCAGGCTGAGATTTTAGAGGCCGAAGGCGAGAAGCAAGGGCAGATCTTGAAAGCCGAAGGCGCGCGTGAAGCGGCGTTTTTGGAAGCCGAGGCGCGTGAGCGTGAAGCACAAGCCGAGGCCAATGCCACGTCGGTGGTGTCTGAAGCCATCGGTAAGGGCAACATCCAAGCGCTGAACTACTTTATTGCGCAAAAATACGTGACGGCTTTTGGCGAAGTGGCGGCATCGACCAACTCGAAAGTCATCATGATGCCCATCGAGGCTACGCAGTTGGTTGGCAGTGTCGGCGGCATGGGTGAGTTGCTTAAAGCCATGCGCGTTGAGCAGGGCTAGGCCATGACGGCCACGATGTGGTGGGTGGTGGCATTGGTGTTGGCGCTCAGCGAGCTGCTTTCGGGTTCGCTGTTTTTGCTGATGCTAGCCATTGCCGGTGGTCTGACCGCGCTGGCAACGCATGCGGGACTGACGGACTGGCGCTATCAAGCCGGGCTGTTTTCGCTGCTGTCGGTGTTGCTCTGCTATGGCTGGGCGAAGCGTCGCGCGGCGCAAGCCGTGCCCGCGCCGACCGGTTTAAATACCGGCTCCAAACGCTGGCTGGGTCGTGAACTGGTGCTGTCGGAGGCCATTGTCAATGGTCGTGGGCGTGCCGCCATGGACGACAGCCATTGGTCGGTGACTGGCCCTGAGTTGCCCGCCGGCACCCGTGTGCGGGTAGCGGCGGTGCAGGGCAATACTTTGGTGGTGGAAGCGGTGGTCAGCGCGCCTTAAGTTGTTGCGCGGCGCAGCACATCAAACAGGCTGGTGGCTTGATTCTGCTCGGGAATCACCCCAGCCTGTTTCAATTGCGCGTGCAGTTTTGGTAGCTGCCAGCATGGCGCCGTGGGCATGAAGTGATGCTCTAAATGGTAGTGCTCGTAGTGCGGCGCAAACAGCAATTTTTCCAGCCAATTTGCCGAGGTGCTGCGCGCATGCAGCAGCGGATTGGTGCTCATGGGGTCGGCGACCACGGCGTGATCGGCAATTTGGCGAATGCGCATGCACGTTGGCAGCACAAAGATGAACGCGATGGCCCAGAGGCCATAAAGCCAGCCATTACCCAGTGCGTAGAGAGCCGCCCAAATCGCGACCTGCCAGGCAATCGCCAGATGGCCATTGTTTTTCACGAACATGCGCAGATAACCAACCACACCCTGTGGCGCAGGCGTCACACGCTCGACTTTGCCGGTCAGCTCGTACTGCCAATAGCCCGCGTACATGCCTAGTAAGCCGACGATGGATTTGAGGCCGGTTTGCCCGCTGACATCGCGCCTGATTTTGCGCCGCAGGCTGGCGGGGCTGACCGGATAATCTTTGGTCATGATGAGATCGGGGTCATCAAGCGTGCCGGCGAGACGATGATGCTGCATGTGGTAGGCGCGGTAGCCGGGCATGCTTTGCAAGATCGGCAGGGCGGCGAGGTATTCGCCGACCCATTCGTTGAGTGCCGGCGTGGCAAAGAGCGAGCGATGCGCGGTTTCATGCTGCAAGATGGCAAACCCAGCCATGGCGCAGCCCAGCAGCAGCGTGCTCAGCACATACGTGAGCGGGTGCGGCCACGCCAGGCTGAGGCCAAATGCCAGCAGCACTAGGCCCCAATCTTTGGCGACTTCGCGGGCGCCGCGCCAATTCGATTTTTCATTGAGCGCAGCGCGTTGTGCGGCGCTTAGTGTGTAGGTGTTCATGAGGCCTGCTCGGGGTCGTTTGCGATAATTTATATTACGCAGTAAATAGCCATCGTGCAATCTATGTAATAAAACGCACGATTTTTAGTAAAAACGTCGCGGAGCAAGCGAGCCTGTGTTTCAGGCTCTATAATAGTCCGCAGAATGTGCGATAGCTGCGGCTGTGGCCTGTGTTCATCGTTTTTGGAGTCTGCTCATGTCGTCTTTTTCAGCCCCTATGCCATCGGGTGATGCCGCATCTGCCCCTGTTGGGCGCGAGCAGCGCCTAGCGACAGCCGTCCGCGAAGCCTTAGCGCCAACGCATCTGGAAGTCATCAATGAGTCGCATAATCACGGCGGCTCGGGCACCGAGACGCACTACAAGCTCATTGCTGTGAGTGCCGCATTTGAGGGCCAGCGCGCCGTGGCCCGGCATCAGCGCGTGTATGCGCTCACGGCCGCCGAGCGCGAGACGGGCTTGCATGCTTTGGCGCTGCATTTGTACACCCCGGATGAATGGGCCGCCGTGGCGAGGGCACCGGATAGCCCGGCGTGCCGTGGAGGTAGCCAATGAGCGAGGCGTGGATTCAGGCGCGCCAAGCCGCCGATGAGCCGGTGGTGGTGGCGGCGCTCTATCATTTTGCCGACTGGCCGGAGTTTACTGAGCAGAAAGCGCCACTGACCGAGTTCTGCCTGGCGCAGGGCATCCGTGGCACCTTGCTGCTCGCGCACGAGGGCATTAATGGTACGGTTTCCGGCACCCGCGAGGCCATCGATGCTCTGCTGGCGCGCTTGCGCAGCGATGCGCGATTTGCCGACCTGGAGCACAAAGAATCCGTCGCTGAGCGCCATCCGTTTTTGCGCCTGAAAATTAAGCTTAAGCGCGAAATTGTCACGCTAGGCCAGCCCGTTGACCCCACGGCGTTGGTGGGCACTTACGTGAAGCCGCAAGACTGGAATGCCCTAATCAGCGACCCGTCGGTGCTGGTCATCGACACGCGCAATGATTACGAGGTTGCCATTGGCAGTTTTGCTGGCGCGGTGGATCCGAAAACCGCACATTTCAGTGATTTCCCAGACTATGTGGCGAGCCAGTTAGACCCGGAAAAGCACACGCGCGTGGCGATGTTTTGCACCGGCGGCATCCGCTGCGAAAAAGCCTCGAGCTATATGCGCCAGCACGGTTTTGATGAGGTTTACCACTTGCAGGGTGGCATCTTGAAGTACCTCGAAGAGGTGCCGGAACAAGACAGTCTGTGGCAGGGCGAGTGTTTTGTGTTCGATGAGCGCGTGGCGGTCAAGCATGGTCTTGAGCCGGGCGAGGCCACGCTCTGTTATGGCTGCCGGCGCGCCTTAATGCCCGTTGATCTGGCGTCGCCGCTGTACGAATACGGCATCAGCTGTGCGCATTGCCACGATAGCCTGAGCGATGATCAGCGTGCGCGCTTTGCCGAGCGCCGTTTACAACTGGCGCTGGCGACTAAGCGTTTGGGAGGGGCTTAATGCCCTTCGGGTGCGTGGAAGTGCAGGTAAATCGAGGTGATGAGTTCGGGGATTTCCGCGGTCATGCCAGCAAGCATTTTGCGGTCGCGACGCAGCGGCATCAGGTCGGGATCTTCGATCAAATCCGAGAGCACCAGCATGGGCAAAGTCATGTCGGCGATCTCGTCTTCGTCGAGCTTGTACCAGTCGTCTTCATCCAAAAACAAGGCTTCCATAAAGCCCGCGCACCAGCTGTTGAGCGGCGTGTCGTCGTTGGGCTCGGCGTGCAGCGGGCAGGGCAGCTCGAGGCGCACACCGTGGTAAAGCGCGGCGTGGATGCTTTTTTGCCAGGCTTTGAGGTCGGCGTAGAGGTCGGCGCTGGCTTGGGCGTCGGGCAGCGGCGCCTCGTCATCGAAGCAGGCCAGCATGGCATCGTCGTCCAGCGTGCCGCGCGGGCCCACGGTGAGGCCAGTCAAAAAGCCATGCACGCCGGCAAAATCAGGGCCGTTGGGGTTGGCATCGTCATCGAGAAAGGTTTCCAGCGCCAGCAGCGTGGATTCGGGCAGGGCGTATTGTTCGTGCATAAAAGGCGCTCCAAAATGTCCACGCATTGTACGAGGGCTGCCCGATGACCGCTAGCCTAGATCGCGCGCGCGAGGTGCTGCGCCAAGTCTGGGGCTATGGCGAGTTTCGTGGTCGCCAAGCCGAGGTGGTTGAGACCGTGGCCAATGGCGGCGATGCCTTGGTGCTGATGCCCACCGGCGGTGGTAAGTCGCTGTGCTATCAGGTGCCGGCCTTGATGCGCTCGGGCACAGCCATTGTCATCTCGCCGTTGATTTCGCTGATGCAAGATCAGGTCGCCACGCTCTTGCAGCTGGGCGTGCGGGCGGCGTATTTGAGCAGCAGTCTCGACATGCACGAGGCGCGCGCGATTGAAACGCAGCTGCTCGAGGGCTCATTAGACCTGCTCTATATGGCGCCTGAGCGAATGATCACGCCGCGTAATTTGGCATTGCTGGCGCGCGTGCCGATTGCATTATTTGCCATCGATGAAGCGCACTGTGTGTCGCAATGGGGCCACGATTTCCGCAGCGACTACTTGGGCTTGTCGGTGCTTGCTGAGCAGTTTCCGGATGTGCCGCGCTTGGCGCTGACCGCCACCGCCGACCTGCGTACGCGTGCCGATATCGCTCGGCTGCTGAAGCTCGATCAGGCGCCGGTATTTTTAAGCAGCTTTGATCGGCCGAATATTTATTACCGCATTTTGCCGCGCTTAAATGCGATGGATCAGCTCACCGATTTCATCCGCCGCGAGCATCCGCAAGATGCCGGAATTGTCTATTGCTTATCGCGGGCGAAAACCGAAAAAGTTGCCGCCGCGCTGGTCAAGCTCGGCTTCCCGGCGTTGGTCTATCACGCGGGTTTATCGCCAGCGGAGCGCGAGGCCAACCAGACCCGATTTTTGCGCGAAGAGGGCATCATCGTGGTGGCCACCATCGCGTTTGGCATGGGCATTGATAAGCCCAATGTGCGTTTTGTCGCGCACTTGGATTTGCCGAAAAGTCTCGAGGCCTATTATCAAGAGACTGGGCGTGCCGGCCGCGATGGTTTGCCCTCGACTGTCTCGCTGTTTTACGGTCTGCAAGATGTCATCAAGCATCAGCAAATGCTCGCGCAGTCCAATGGCAGCGAGGAACACAAACGTCACGAGCGCCGTCGCATCGATGCCATGTTGCAGCTCTGCGAAACGGTGACGTGCCGGCGCCAACTGCTGCTGCGCTATTTCGATGAGCACTTGAGTGAGCCCTGTGGCCATTGCGACGTCTGCTCCGAGCCCGTGGCGACCTGGGATGCCACCGAGCCGGCGCGCATGGCGCTGTCGGCGGTGTATCGCACCGGCCAGCGTTATGGCGTCGAATACGCAGTGGAGGTGCTCAGCGGCAAGCGCTCCGAGCGTGTCGTGAGCAATGGTCATGAGGCGCTCGCGGTGTTTGGTCAAGGCGTGCACCTGAGCTTGAAAGCCTGGCGTAGTGTCTTTCGCCAGCTGCTCGCGCATGGGCTGTTGCTGGTCGATGCCGATGGCTATGGCACGCTGCGCTTGGCGCCAGAATGTCGTGCGCTGCTGAAAGGCGAGGTCAGTCTGCAGCTGCGCAAGGATCGTGACAGCGCGCAGCGCAGCAGCAAATCGTCGCGCGCGGCGAGCAGCATTGAGCCCGCTGATGAGCCGTTGTGGCAGGCGCTACGGGCGCGTCGGCGAACATTGGCCGAGGAGCAAGGTGTGCCGCCGTATGTGATTTTTCACGACAGCACGCTGGTGGCCATGGTCACGCATCAGCCGCAGAGCTTATCGGAGATGGGGGCCATCCAAGGCATCGGCGAGAGCAAATTGGCGCGCTATGGCGAGGCTTTTTTGGCGGTGATTTTAGATCACAGCTATCCGGTGCTGGGCTGAGCGCCGACGTGGCCTGGCAGCTCAAGCGCACCGCGCGGCGTAGCGTCGCCATTCATATTCGCCGCGATGGCCACGTCGAGGTGCGCGCGCCGCTGCGCTATCCGCTCAATGCCATTGAGGCGTTTGTGGCGAGTCGCCAATCGTGGATTGCCGAGCAATTAGCGCGCTTGAGCGAGCTGCCGGTGTTGCCGGCGTGGGGCGAGGGCAGGCAATGGTGGCACGGTGGTCAGGCGTGGCCGGTACGGGTATTGGCCAATAGTGCATCGCGCCGCACACGCGTGAACTTTCAGCTCGGCGTGCCGGCTGCGCCAGCGGGTTTCACTATTTCCACGCCCATTGACCCAGCACATTGGCCCGAGAGCATCCCTAAGGCGCTGCAGGCTTGGCAGCTCGCCGAGGCCAAGCGCGTGCTGCCCGGGCGCGTTGAGACACTAGTATTAACGCATGGTGCTCAATGGCGCCCGACGGCGCTGCGCTTTCGCTGCTTGCGTGCGCGTTGGGGCAGTTGCAGCGCCGACGGCCGCATCATGCTCAACACGCAGCTACTGCAGCTGCCTGAGCATTTAATCGATTATGTGATTTGTCATGAAATGGCGCATTTGCGCGAGATGAATCACAGCGCGGCGTTTTACGCGGTGCAAAGCCAGCTCAACCCGAACTGGCCTGCGCAACGCGCTGAGATGAAGCAGTGGGCGAAGCGCTTAGCGGCTGTCTAAGTCGTGCCGTTTTAGCGCGAGTTGATCGCCACTTCGAGCCAGTCTTTCACGCGATTAGCATCGCCAATACGCGTGTATTTGCCCCACGAATCCATCAGTACAATGACCACCGGCATGTCGCGGATATGCGCCATCATCACCAAACAGCGCCCGGCTTCATTAATGAAGCCAGTTTTCGAGATATCGATTTCCCATTCGGGTTTTTTTACGAGGCCGTTGGTGTTGCGAAAATGCTGCTCTTGGCCGCGCACAGTCACCGTGTAATCCGGTGCGGTGGAAAACGCGCGAATATCGGGGTAGCGATACGCGGCTTGCACCATTTTCGTGAGCTCGCCGGGTGTTGAGACATTCTCACCATGCAGGCCGGTGCCATCAAAAAAACGCGTGTTGGGCATGCCGAGACTGCGCGCTTTGCGATTCATTGCGGCGATGCCGGCGTTAAGGCCGCCGGGGTAATTGCGAATTAGCGCCGAGGCGGCACGATTTTCAGAGGACATCAGCGCCAATAATAACAGGTCGGCGCGCGGTAATTTGGTGCCCACCGTGAGGCGCGAGTGCGTGTGGCGCAGGTGGTCAATATCGCCCTCGGTGATGGTCACCAGCTCATTCATGGGCTGCTTGGCGTCGAGCACCACCATGGCGGTCATCAGCTTGGTGATGGAGGCAATCGGCAAGCGTTGATGCACATTTTTTGAATACAGTACTTCGCCGCTATCGACATTGGTAATCAGTGCGGCACGCGAGGCCACATCGAGGCGTGTGGTTAAACTGCTTTCAATAATATCGGGGCCGGCGCGGCGTTGTTCGGCAGCAATTTGTGCCGGTGACATGCCGGCGGCTAGGCTAACGGAGGGCAGCGAGGCGGCGACCATAAACACAGCGGCGAATGCCCAAGCGGGGCGCGAAAAAATAGGACGTGGCAACATAAAAGAGTCTCGGGACGTATGACTAATTGCTTTTCCTGCTTATGTAACATAAGACGTGGCGAGTAAGATAGCGCTAACCCGCATTTATAGGAGGTCTTGTGCCGCTCACGGTTGCCATTGTTGATAGTCATCCTGTGTTGAGTCATGGCTTGGCGGCGCTGCTGGAGCCAGTTCCAGGGCTGGCGCAGGTGACGGTGATCACGGAGCACGCCGCGCTGATATCGGCGCTTCGCCAAGACCTCGCGCAGGTTGTGCTATTGGGCATTACCGATACCGATCCGCTGCTTTTCGACACCGCGCTGTGTGCTATGCGCCAGCCGCATCAGCCCAAAGTCGCCCTGATGAACCAATGCCCATCGGTCTCGCCGCAGGCGCTCATTGATGCCGGCGTCTCGGCATTCGTCAGTCGCCAGGCCGGCCTCGATGAGCTCGTCAAAGCCTTGAGCATGGCGGCCATGGCGCAGCGTTATGTCTCGCCCGAATTAGCACAGGCCTGGTTGCTGTCCACGCCGTCACTGAGCGCCGGTGACCAGCCATTTGCGGCGCTGTCTGAGCGGGAATGGGAAGTGTTGCGCTATTTATTGGCCGATAAGCGCGTGCAAGAAATAGCCACGGCGTTATCGCTGAGTCCAAAAACCGTATCCACCTACCGAAGCCGCCTGATGGAGAAACTCGGCGTGCAATCCGACATGGCGCTGTTGCGGCTGGCGCAAGCGGCGGGGCTGTGCGCATGAGCGATGTCACGGCCAGCTTAACCGACCTCAGCGCGCGCGATGCCACGCATGATGCGCAACGCCTGGCGAATTTGCGCGACACCATTAAGACGCTGCCCAATGATCCGGGCATCTACCGCATGCTCGATGCCTCCGGCGCGGTGCTGTATGTGGGCAAGGCCAAGGTCTTAAAAAATCGCGTCAATTCGTATGTGGCTAAGCAGGTCGATAGCCCGAAAACGCGGGCACTGGTGGCGCGTATCGCGGCCATTGAAGTGACGATTACGGCGTCGGAAACCGAGGCGCTGTTACTTGAGCAAACACTGATTAAGTCGCTGAAGCCGCCATTTAATATTTTATTGCGCGATGACAAGAGTTATCCCTCGGTGTTGCTGACCGAGGGAGATGACTGGCCGCGACTGAGTTTTCATCGCGGCACCAAGCGCAAAAAAGGCCGTTATTTTGGCCCTTTCCCAAGCTCGGTGGCGGTGCGCGATAGCCTGAATTTATTGCAGAAGTTATTTCAGGTGCGGCAATGCGAGGACAGCTTTTTTCGCAATCGTGCGCGACCGTGTTTGCAGCACCAAATTGGCCGCTGTCGGGCGCCGTGCGTGGGCCTGGTTAGCGACGAAGATTATCGTCGCGATGTCATGAATACGCGGCTGTTTTTGGAGGGCCGCAATGCCGAGGTCACCGACAATCTCATCGCGCGTATGGAGATGGCGGCGGAGACCTTGGACTTTGAGGCGGCGGCGCGCTATCGCGACCAACTCAGCGCTTTGCGGCGTGTGCAAGAGCAGCAGTTTGTGCTGAGCGATGTCGGTTCGGCAGACGTTTTTGGCGTGGCGGCGCAGCCTGGTGGCGTTTGCGTGTCGGTATTGCAGGTGCGCGAAGGGCGCGTGTTAGGCAGTAAATCGTGGCATCCGAGTGTCTTTGGCGAGACCGCCGTGGCAGATATTCTCAGCGAATTTTTGCCTTCTTATTATTTGCAGATCGGCGGTGGTCGTGTGTTGCCGCGCGAGATTATTGTGCCGGTAGACTTAGCCGACGATGTGGTGTTGGCCGATGCCTTGCGCCAGCAGTTTGGCCGTGAGATAGACATCAAGTCGCGGGTGCGCGAGACGCGTGCGGCATGGCTGACCATGGCGCAGCGCAATGCCGAATCGGCATTGACGGCCAAGCTCAGTCATCGTGGTCATACCGCTGCGCGCTTTGCTGAGTTGCAGCGTGTGTTGGCGTTGGCCAAGCCCATTGCGCGCATGGAGTGTTTTGATATTTCGCACACCATGGGTGAGGCCACCGTGGCCTCTTGCGTGGTCTTCGATGCCGAGGGCCCGCGCGTGAAAGATTATCGCCGTTTTAATATCGATGGCATCACGCCCGGCGATGATTATGCCGCCATGCATCAGGCCTTAATGCGCCGTTACAGCAAGCTCGGTGCTGCCGATGAGCGCCTGCCCGATGTGCTGTTTATCGATGGCGGCAAAGGCCAGCTGCGCCAGGCCATTGAGGTGTTTGAGACGCTCGGCATTACCTCGGTGCAGCTGGTCAGCATCGCCAAAGGCGAGGGCCGCAAGCCGGGTTTGGAGACGCTGCATTTTCCCGATCGCGAGCCGCTCAATCTCGATGCGCAATCGCTGGCGCTGCATTTGACCCAACACATCCGCGATGAGGCGCATCGATTTGCCATTACCGGGCATCGCGCGCGGCGGGCGAAAGCGCGAAAAACATCAAGCCTGGAGGGTATCGATGGCGTGGGGCCGGCGCGCCGGCGCGCGCTCATCCAGCATTTCGGTGGATTGCCGGAGGTGCTGCGCGCCAGTGCTCATGATCTCGCGCGCGTGAGCGGCATCAGCGAGTCATTAGCACAAACTATCTATGCTGCCTTGCACAGCCACTGAAGTTCTAGGATAGTCTGAGGCCTTATTTGCCGCGTATGGAGACGGTGTTGGCTGCGCGACCGCTCTGGAACATCCCCAATATATTAACTGTCTCCCGTGTCGGCCTGATTCCGGTGCTGTTGGTGTTGGCGTATTCGCCCATTGGCTATCGCAACGAAATCGCCGCGGCGGTGTTTGCCTTTGCCGCCATAACCGATTGGTTCGATGGCTATTTGGCGCGCACGCTCAATCAAGGCTCGGCGTTTGGCCGCTTTTTAGACCCGGTCGCCGACAAGCTCATGGTCGCCGCGGCGCTGATTTTATTGGTCGAATGGCATGCCCATGTGGTCATGGTGGTGCCGGCGATTGTCATTATTTCGCGGGAAATCACCATCTCGGCCTTGCGTGAATGGATGGCCGAAATCGGTCAGCGTGCGCAGGTCGCGGTCAGCGCCATTGGCAAATGGAAAACCGCTGCACAAATGGTCTCGATCACACTGTTGCTGCTCGATTGGTCGGCGCTTAACCCTCTGGCGTGGGGCCTGTTGTATATCTCCGTGGTGCTCACGCTCTGGTCGATGTGCATCTATTTGGTCGCGGCGTGGCCCTCGCTAAGCGAAGCTGACTAAACTTTGCGCAGACAGTTGCGCAGGTGCTTGACTTGCCAAGCCCACCGGATAAAATGCGCGCCTGTTCAGATGGCTTGCCACTAAACATTGCGGGTGTAGCTCAGCTGGTAGAGCGCAACCTTGCCAAGGTTGAGGTCACGAGTTCGAGCCTCGTTACCCGCTCCAAATCGACAAAACGCCGACCACTGTGTCGGCGTTTTGCTATGCTGCGTTATTGATTCGCTAGATGGACTCGCGCATGGTCGCAACCGCCCGCTCCGCAATTGGTGTGTTTGACTCCGGCATCGGTGGCCTCACTGTGGTGCGGGCGCTCATGGAGCGGCTGCCGTTTGAAGATATTGTCTATTTTGGCGATACCGCGCGCGTACCCTATGGCGTTAAATCCAACGACACCATCCACAATTTCACCACGCAAATTGCTGACTTCCTACTCGACCGTGACGTCAAGCTGCTGATCATTGCCTGCAACACCATGGCGGCGGTGGCTGGCGATGCCGTGCGGGCGCGCTCGCCAGTGCCGGTGCTCGATGTCATTGATGCCGGTGCTCGCGCGGCGGTGGAGATTAGCCAGCGCGGCATTGGTGTGATTGGCACGCCAACGACCGTCAATTCCAATGCCTATGCGCGCAATATTCACGCCTTAAACCCAGCGCTCAGTGTTTATTCGCAGGCCTGCCCGCTGCTGGTGCCTTTGGTCGAAGAGGGCTGGCTCGAGCACGAGGTCACCAAGCTCACGCTGCAGGAATATTTAAAGCCGGTGTTTGTTGAGTCTATCGATGCGCTGGTGCTTGGCTGCACGCATTATCCGTTGCTAAAGCCCTTGATTGGTCAGGTGGCCGGCGCTGGCATTCGGCTGGTGGACTCAGCGGTGACCATTGCCGAGCAAACCGCGCGCGTACTCACCGAGATGGACATGCACAACCCACAACGCGTGGCACCGCGTTATGACTATGTGGTGACCGATATTCCGCTGCGCTTTCAGACCATTGGCTCGCGCTTTTTGGGGCGTGAGCTGAGTCATTTGGAGCAGGTGCGCTGGTAGGGGCGCCACCGCCGAAGCGCGTGAGATGCACCGCTAACCCCGCCACGCTGACTTGTCAGTCGGTCGTTGAAGCCCACACGCGTAAACATTTCGTTACACTAGCGCCGATTTTTTGCTCAGGAGAGGCGCCCGGTGATCGATGCACGCACGCAGCAATGGCAGACACTAACCACTACCGCCTGGGATGTGCTGGTTATTGGCGGCGGCATTACAGGTGCTGGCGTGGCGCGCGAAGCGGTGCGTCGCGGCCTGCGCACTGCGCTGATTGAGCAGGGTGATTACAGCTGGGGCACCTCCAGTCGCTCATCGAAACTGGTGCATGGCGGCCTGCGCTACATCGCCCAAGGTGAGGTGCGGCTGACCTGGCATTCGCTCACCGAGCGCGAGCGTTTGCTGCGCGAGGCGCCGGGTTTGGTGGAGCGTATGGGCTTTCATTTTGCCCATTTCAAACGCGTGTTTCCGGGGCGCTGGGCCTTCCAGCTCTTGATCATGGTCTACGACCTGCTCGCCGGCGTGCGCGACCATCGCTATTTTAAAAAGCTGAATTTCCTGGCCCGCATGCCCGGTTTTCGCAGCGACAAGCTCACCGGTGCCACGCGTTACACCGATGCCGTGGTTGACGATTCGCGCTTGGTGCAGCGTGTGCTTGATGAAGCCGTGGCCGATGGCTTGGTGATGCTCAATTACGTGAAAGCCAGTGATTTAGTGATGACCAATGACCGCGTCACGGGTCTCTGCCTACACGATGTGGCTGAGACGAGTTTAGCCTCTGCGAGTCACTCCTCGGGCACGGTGGTGGCGGCGAAAGCCGTGATCAATGCCACTGGCGCGTGGGCCGATCGTCTGCGCAGCAACCTCATCGATGAGGTGCGCATTCGGCCCTTGCGCGGCAGCCATTTGGTGTTTGCGCACGAGCGCTTGCCAATCACCGAGGCCTTAATTTGTCATCACCCCGATGACCAGCGCGTGATGTTCGTCTACCCCTGGGAAGGCCGTACAGTGGTTGGCACGACTGATCTAGACCATCGCGACGATATGGATTTGGAAGCCGTACTCAGCACGGATGAAATGCACTATATGTTGCGCGGCATCAATGCCCAATTTCCAAGCGCGGCCTTTACGGTGGAAGACATTATCTCGACGTGGTCGGGCGTGCGACCGGTGGTTAGCGCCGGCGATGGCAGCGACCCATCGAAGGAAAGCCGCAGCCACAGCGTCTGGAATGACCAAGGGCTAATTACCGTGACCGGCGGCAAGCTCACGACGTTCCGCCTCATTGCCCTCGATGCGTTGCGCTCCGCCGCCGCGCAATTGGGCATTACTGTGCGTGATGATGGCGCCGCCGTGTTTCGCGCGCCGCAATCGGGCACGCCTCCTGCGCATTTGAGTGCGGCGATGTTTGCTCATGTGGTGGCGCGTTTTGGCATTCACACCCAGCGCTTTTTACGTGAGATGCCCGCCGGCGAGCTTGAGCCGATTGCCGACACCAAAACTGTTGTGGCTGAATTACGCTGGGCCTGTCGCCATGAGCAAGTCGTGCATCTCGATGATTTGCTGCTGCGCCGTGTGCGCCTAGGTTTGCTTTTACCGCGCGGCGGCCTCTCGGCGCTGCCCATGCTCGATGGCATATTGCGTGATGAATTAGGCTGGTCGGCGGAAAAAATTGCCGCTGAGCGTGTACGCTATGAGGGCATTTGGCGGCGTTATTATTCCTTGCCGCCTCAGTCGTAAGCGCGTAATTTGCGCAGTCTTATGGCCGCTTAGCGCCACTTTTTTGGAGCCCCGCCAATGACGCTTTCATCGATTTCTCGCGCGTTCAGCACCGCCGCTTTAGTTGCGCTCAGCCTGAGCGCCTGCACCACCACCACGCAGCAAGGTGCCACGGGCATCACGCGCTCGCAGCTGTTGTTGGTGTCGTCGGCGGAAGTAGAAACGATGGCGGCGCAGAGCTATGAAAAAGAGCTGCAAAGCGCGGCCAATAAGCGCGCGCTAAACACCGACAAAGCCAATTTAGAGCGTATTCGCCGCATTGCCGACCGACTGATTCCGCAGGTGTCCGCGTTTCGCAGCGATGCGCTGGCGTGGCGCTGGGAGGTCAATTTAGAAACCCGTGATGAGCTCAATGCCTATTGCGCGCCGGGCGGCAAAATCATGTTTTTCACCGGCATCATCACCAAGTTAAAACTCACCGATGATGAAATCGCCGCCATCATGGGCCACGAAATTGCCCATGCCTTGCGTGAGCATGGCCGCGAGCGCGTGTCGCAGGCCTATGCGCAAAATGCCGGCCTCGGCATTGTCGGTGCTATCACGGGCATGTCGCAGGGCACCAGTGCCTTGTTGCAGCAGGCCGCACAGATTGGCCTGACTTTGCCGAATGGTCGTGGCCAAGAATCCGAGGCCGATATCATGGGCTTGGAGTTGCTGGCGCGCGCTGGCTATAACCCGCAAGCGGCGGTCACGCTGTGGCAAAAAATGGCGGCTGCCACGGGCAACAGCAGCGGCTCATTTTTAAGCACGCACCCGGGCAATGCCCAGCGCATTAAAGACTTGCAAGCCGCGATGCCGAAGGTCATGGCGCTGTATCAGCAAGCTAAGCGCAATCCGGCACCGAGTCGCGCCATTGTGCCGCGTAGCTAGGTCACGCCAGCCAGTTTCTTGCCGCGCTGGGCACATCGGTAATCAGACCATCCACGCCCATCGCCGCCAAGGCTTGCGCTTGCGCGGCGTCGTTAACGGTCCACGTTGAGACCCACAAATCGGCGGCATGCGCCTGAGCGACTAACTCAGCTGTGAGCAATTTGGCCTGTGGGCCAATGGCATTGCAGCCGAGCGCTAGCGCCACCTGCACGATGTCGCCAGCAAAATCCTCTTCGGCTAAAAAGCCGCGCGGCAAACTCGGCGCATGCTGTTGTAATTGGTACAATAAGCGCGGATTAAACGAGGTACAGCGGGCACGGCCCGCGAGCGCGAACTGCTGCCAATATGCCGGCAGCGCTGCCACCACAGCGCGTTCGTCGGCCTCGTCTTGGACCTTTAACTCAAGCTCAATGTGGGCAAAGTCGGTGAGCTCCATGAGCACCTGCGCCAGTGTTGGCACACCTTCATGCAGCGGCCACGGCGCAAAATCATAGCGCGCGTGGGTGGGCTGATGGCAGGCATCAAGCGTTGCCAAAGCCGCCGCCGTATGCGCGCGCACTAAGCCGTGACCGGAGGTGGTGCGCGATAGCTCGGCATCGTGGATGACCACGAGCTCGCCGTCGGCACTTAGGTGAATATCGAGCTCCACCGCACGCACGCCGAGCGCGCGCAAATGCCGGAACCCGGCTAGCGTATTTTCCGGCGCCTCAGCGCGTGCGCCGCGATGGCCAATTAATCGCATGCCATTCTCCTCAATGATGCTATCTCGCCAAACTACTGTGGCTATGGTGTAATCGCGCCCCATGTATACACCACTCTCTATGTTTATCGGGCTGCGCTACACGCGTGCGCGCCGCCGCGACCAATTTATCTCTTTCATGTCCTTGAGCTCGATGATCGGGCTGATGCTCGGCGTGGCGGTGCTGATTACCGTGCTCTCGGTGATGAACGGTTTCGACCGCGAACTCAAGCAGCGCATCTTGGGCATGGTCTCGCAATCGACCATCCACGCCACTGAGCCGGTGCAGAATTGGCGCAAACTCGTTGAGCTCGCCGAGGCTAGCCCCGGAGTGACCTCCGCCGCGCCGATGTCGCAGGTGCAGGGCATGCTCACCGCTAATGGCCAAGTCAATGGCGCGGTGATCACCGGCATTGCGCCTGAGTTTGAGAAAAATGTCTCGATTTTGCCGGCGTTTATGAAGCAAGGGGCCTTGAGCGATTTAAGTGATGGCGGCTATGGCATTGTGCTCGGTCAGCAATTGGCCGATGTACTCGGTGTGCGCCAAGGCGATTCGGTCACCTTGGTGATGCCCGAGGCCACGCTGAGTGCCGCCGGCGTGATTCCACGCTTTAAACGCTTTACCGTGGTCGGCGTCTTTAAAGTGGGTGCCGAGGTCGATGGCCTCTTGGCCTATGTGCATTACGCCGATGCCGGGCGCTTACTACGCATTGGCGACCGCGTGCAGGGTGTGCGCTTAAAAGTCGATGACCTGTTTGCCGTGCGCGCCACCAATGAGCGTTTGCTGGCCAGTTTGCCGCCGTATTTTTACGCCAGCGATTGGACGCAAACGCAGGGCAGCCTGTTTAACGCCATCAAGATGGAAAAGGCCATGATGTCATTGCTGCTGCTGCTGATTGTTGCCGTGGCGGCATTCAACATCGTCTCCAGCTTGGTCATGGTGGTTAATGACAAAAAGTCCGACATCGCCATTTTGCGCACGCTCGGCGCCACGCCGGGCATGATTCAGCGCATCTTCTTGGTGCAAGGCACCGCCGTGGGCTTGGGCGGTACGATTGCCGGTGTGGGCTTGGGCGTGCTGTTATCGCTCACGGTCAGTGACCTTGCAGCCGCCTATGAGCGCCTCATGCATGTGCGCCTATTTGATGCCTATTTTGTCAATTATCTGCCCACGCAACTCGATTGGTTCGATGTCACGTGGGTGGGTCTGACGGCGTTTATTCTGAGCTTTTTGGCCACGATTTATCCGGCGCGTCAAGCTGGGCGCATTCAACCGGCTGAGGCACTGCGCTATGAGTGAGATCGTCTTAAGCGCTCAGGCGCTCGGCCAGCAATTTAGCGAGGGCCCGCAAGCCATCACCGTGCTCACCGAGGTGAGCTTTCAGGTCGCGCGCGGTGAGCGTGTGGCGATTGTTGGGCGCTCGGGCTCGGGCAAAACCACCTTGCTGCATTTGCTCGGCGGTTTGGAGCTGCCCAGTAGCGGGCGTGTTGAGTTGATGGGCCGCGATTTGGCCAGCCTCAGCGAAGCGCAGCGCAGCCAGTTGCGCAATCAGCACATCGGCTTTGTCTATCAGCTCCATCATCTGTTGCCTGAGTTTACGGCGCTGGAAAATGTCGCCTTGCCAGCCGTCATTGGCGGCTTGAAACCGGCGCTGGCGTTTGCTAAAGCGCGAGATTTATTGGCGCGAGTGGGGCTGTCTGAGCGCGTCGAGCATAAGCCATCGGAGCTTTCCGGCGGTGAGCGTCAGCGTGTGGCGTTGGCGCGGGCTTTGGTCAACGAGCCGGCCATTGTGCTAGCTGATGAGCCCACGGGGAACTTAGATCGGGATACGGCAGAGGCCATTCATCAGCTCATTGTGGAACTCAATGAGTCGCTGGGCACGAGCTTTATTATTGTCACGCACGAAGAGCGCTTAGCGGCGCTGGCGCATCGGCGCTTGAGCATGACGAGTGGCGCGTTGGTCGAGGTTGACTAGCCGCTGCTTAGTCTTTGGGGTCGCTCGATGATGCATTGGGCTGCTTGCGCGCGAGGCGCTCGGCCAGGCGCTTATGCCAGGCGCGTATCACATGCCATCGCCAGAAATAGCGCATGCCGATATAACCAATCGTGCCCAAAATCAGCCCCAGCAACAGCGAGCCGAGAAAGAATGGTTTGAGCTGCTGTAGCAGGCCCGGCTCGAAAGCATCAACGGGAGCGTCGGACATGTGCATGGCGCGCGTGGCCAAATGCTCCAATTGATGCCAGCTGAGCATGGGCACATCTAAAATATAGCTACCAAACCAATAGCCGCTGTACATAAACGGTAGCAGTGTGAGTGGGTTGGTGAGCCATACCAGCAGAATAATCAGCGGCAAATTGATGCGAAATAAAATCGCGATGGCGGTGGCCGGAACCATCTGAAAGGGTATCGGTAAAAATGCGCAAAACAGACCCCAAAACATCGCCCACGAGGCTGAGCGTCGATTGAGATGCCACAAGCTCGGGTCGCTGAGGCGATTACGCAAAAAACCGAGGCCCTTCATCTCGCGGATTTGCTCCGGAGACGGTAGGTAGCGACGAATAAAAGCCTTGGCCATGGGGTAATCCGTGTTCCGCCCAGAAATGGGGCAGGCCGTAGTCTACACTGAGATTTGATTCAACTGGAATGGATGCCAGGGGAGCAATCGCGTGTCTGCGCTGCTATTGAGTTCTATTTTTGGCGTATTTTTGTTGCGCTGGTGGGTGCAGCTGCCCGATGTGGTCTATTGCCTAGGCTTTTTCGCGCTCATGCTCAGTGTGTGTTTGTGCTATGGCCTGCGGCGGCTGCCGTTGCCGCGTGCAGTGTTGATGGTCACTGGCTTGAGCGCTGGCCTGTATTGGTCGGTGCTGGCGGCCAGTACGGCCATGCAGGCGCAATTGCCGGCGGCCTGCGAAGGTCAGCGCATCACCGTGAGCGGGCGCATTATTGGCCTGCCGCGCCCAGCGGAGCCGGTGGGCGAGCGGTTTGTCTTTGCGCCGCAGTCGGGTGCGCCGAGTTGCTGGCAGCCGGGTGTGCATTGGCAGCTCAGCTGGCGAGGCGAGACGGTATTGCGCCCCGATCAGCACTGGCAGTTTCACGTGCGATTAAAACGCCCTAATGGCGTGGTCAATCCCGGTGGCTTCGATGGCGAATTGTGGTGGCACCAGAGTGGCATCAGTGCCACTGGCTGGGCTAGCCACGGCGAGCTGATAGCCCCTGCTGGCATCACGCTCGATGGCCTGCGCTGGCGCATTCGTCAGCATCTATTGGCGGCATTTCCTGAGCAGCCCGATGCAGCCGGTACGGTGCTGGCGCTGCTCACCGGCGATCGCGCCGGCATGTCGGCTGAGGCATGGGATCGCTACGCACGCACCGGCATCACGCATTTGGTGGCGATCTCAGGCGTACACATCACCATGGTCGCGTGGTTGGTGGCCTGGTGCCTGCGTTGGCTTTGGTTACGCTCGCCACGCTTGGCGCTGTGGCTGCCGGCGGCGCGCGTGTCAGGCGTTATGGGCTGGCTTGCAGCCTGTGGCTACGGCGTGTTGGCGGGCATGGAAGTGCCCACGCAGCGCACCTTATTGATGCTTGGTATGGTGGTCTGGCTGCGCTACTTGCCGGGCGAAATGCGCGCTGCGCAAAGCCTCGTGTGGGCGCTGGCAGCGGTGTTGCTGATCGATCCCTTAGCGATTCATTCGGCGGGCTTGTGGTTGTCGTTTGCCGCCGTGGCTTTGCTGATGGCCGGTGGCATGGCGCCCGGCGAGGAGGTCAGTTGGCGCGCCGGTTTACGCGCGCAATGGCTGGCGACTTGGGGATTGTTGCCGCTGTCGTTGGCGCTGTTTTCGCGGCTTGCGTGGCTGAGCTTGCTGGTCAATATCATCGCCATTCCGTGGGTGACATTTAGTGTGGTGCCGGTGGCGATGGCCGGGCTCCTCGCCCACACCGTGTCTGAAACGCTAGGCCATGCGTTATGGACTGCCGCTATTGCCAGCATGGCAACGCTCGATGCGCTGCTGAAATGGTTCGCCGCCTTGCCAGCAGCGGCGCTCGATTGGCATGTGCCGGGGCTAAGCCTGTGGGCCTTGGTATTGAGCATTGCCTTACTGCTGATGCCACGCGCCTTGCCGGGGCGCTCGTTGGCGTGGCTGCCACTGCTGGCCTTGCTCTGGCCGCAGCCACTATTACAGCCGGGCCAGTTGCGTCTGAGCATTCTCGATGTCGGTCAAGGCTTGGCGGTGCATGCGCAAACCGCAGAGCATGAGCTGCTTTTCGACACCGGCGCGGCGTGGCAGGAAACCGGTGGTGCGGGGCAGCGCATCATCTTGCCCTATATGCGATGGGCACAGGTGCGCGCGCTCGATGCCTTGGTGTTTAGCCACGATGACAACGACCATACCGGCGGCGGTGCAGCGATTATGCGCGCGCTGCCGGTGGCGCAGGTGTGGGGCGATTGGCCATCGCCGCTTGAGCATTGGCCACTGGCGGAGCGCCCGCCGGTGCAGGCCTGTCGCCAAGGTCAGCGCTGGCAATGGGATGGCGTGACGTTTGAATTTCTGTGGCCCGCGCCGGCGTTTTTGTTATCTCGTGATAACGAGCGCTCGTGCGTGCTACGTATTCGCGCGCAGGGCTTTAGTGTGCTTATTCCGGCGGATTTAGAAGCGCAAGGGGAGTTAACGCTGTTGTCGTTGCTGCCGGCGGCCGATGTGCGCGCTGATTTATTATTACTAGGTCATCATGGCAGCAAAACGTCGACGACGGCCAGTTGGCTGGCGGCTGTGGCACCGCGCGAAGTCATTGCCACTGTGGGCTATCGCAACCGCTTTCGCCATCCGCACCCGAGCGTGCAGCAGCGCGTGTTGGCTGCTGGCCAGACGTTATGGCGTAGCGATAGCAGCGGTATGTTGCGCTATGAGTTTCTGCATCCGGGGCAATGGCCGACGGTGCAGCAATGGCGCCAGCACGATGCACATTATTGGCGACCGCGCCGTGATTAAGGCCCGCGCAACGCGGCGGGCGTGCCGTCATCGCCAGCTGAAATGCAGCCTTAATGCTTGGCGCACTGGCCGCCATCCCTTAGAGTAGCGAGCATTCGTGATGAGGAGATGCACCTGTGTTTGAGATGATGAAATCTGGCGGATATTTGATGCTGCCGCTGTTAGTCGCATCGGTATTGGCCTTGGCAATCATCCTAGAGCGTGCGTGGACCTTACGCCGGCGCCGTGTGTCTCCGCCGCAATTGCTCAGTCAGGTATGGAAGCAGCTGCAAGCCGGCGACATGAATGCCGATCAGTTGCGTTTATTGCAGGCGGGTTCGCCCTTGGGCAGCTTGCTGGCAGCGGGTTTGATTAATGCGCGCCATGGCCGCGAGCTCACCAAAGAAAGCATTGAAGACGCCGCGACACCGGTTGTGCATGAAATGGAGCGTTATTTAACGCTACTCGGCACCTTGGCGATGATCTCGCCGCTGCTGGGTTTATTGGGCACGGTGATCGGCATTATTGACGCATTTTTGGTGGTCACCGCTGGCGGCATTAGTGACCCCACGGCGCTGGCCGGCGGCATTTCGAAGGCGCTGGTTACCACCGCCGGCGGTATTTTTGTGGCGATCCCAGCAATGATCATGCACCGCTACTATTTGCGCCATATTCAAAGCTTGATGGTGAGCATGGAGCAGCAAGCCGTGAAACTCGTTGATATGCTGCACGGCGATCGTGAAGTCGATGTCGCCGATAGCCAGCGCCGCGGAGCTGGCGCGTGAAGCTTAAGCGCCCCATGAATGATGAGCTTGAGCTCAACCTCACGCCATTGATCGATTGTCTGCTGTTTTTAATTATCTTTTTTCTGTTGTCGACGACTTTTGCGAAAACCGGCAAGTTGCAAATTACCTTGCCACAGGCCGATGCCACCGTGCCGGCCGCCAAGAAAAAGCCGCTGGAAGTATCGGTCGATGGCCGCGGGAGTTATGCGGTGAATGGCGATATTTTAGCCGACAACAGCCCCGAGGCGCTGCGCGCGGCTATAGTCGCGAAAGCTGGCGAGTCGCGTGAGCAGCCATTGATCATTTCTGCCGATGGTCAGGCGCCGCATCAGTCGGTTGTTAGCATCATGGACATTGCCGGTCAGCTCGGCTTTCGCCAAATTGGCATTGGCACACAAAAGGCTGCAACGCCATGATCTTGGAAGCAACTGAATGAATACAGCGCCTATTCCGACCACGAGCTGGGAGTCGTATAAACGGCTTTTGGGTTACACGCGCAAGCATTGGAAGATCTTTCTGTTGGCGATTTTTGGCTTTGTGCTCAATGCGCAAACCGAGTGGGCCGCCGCGCAGCTGCTGAAATACATCATCACCGCCATTCAAGACCAAGACCAAGAGTCGAAAAACCTCTTTCCGGTGTTGATCATCACGCTTTTTATTGTGCGGGGTGTTGGCACATTCATTGGCACGTATTACATGTCATTGATTTCACGAAATATTGTCTATGCATTGCGGATTGAGTTGTTTGACCGCCTCATGACATTGCCAGCACGTTTTTATCAAGATAATTCGGCCGGGCATATTTCTGCCAAGCTCATGTACAACGTTGAGCAGGTCACGGCGGCCGCCACCGACGCGCTGAAAACCATTGTTCGTGAAGGTGCGGTGGTCATTGGTTTGATCAGCTATTTGTTCTACACCAACTGGAAGCTGTCGTTGTCACTGCTGCTCGTTGGGCCGTTCGCGGCGCTGCTGGTGCGTGTGGCAAGCAAGCGTTTTCGCAAGCTCGCGGTGCGAATGCAAAATGCCATGGGCAACCTCAACCATATTGCCCAAGAGGCCATCAACGGTTTCTTGGTGGTAAAGACTTATGGCGGTGAGGATTACGAGCGCAAGCGTTTCGATAAAGCCTCGCGCGAAAACCTCAAGCAAGGCATGAAAATTGTCGTCACCAGCGCCATCAATACGCCGTTGGTGCAGCTGCTGATGGCGGTGGCATTGGCCGGGGTGATTTGGGTGGCGCTGCAGCCGGGCATTACTGGGCAAACCTCGCCGGGTGAGTTTGTTGCCTACATCACGGCCGCCGGTCTGATGGCCAAGCCCATTAAAGCGCTGACCGAAGTCAATGAAAAATTGCAGCGCGGCATCTCCGCGGCCCAGTCAATTTTCGATGTCATTGATGAGACGCCAGAGCCCACAGGCGGTACGCGCGCCATTACGCGATTGCAGGGCGACGTGGAGTTTCGTCAGGTGCAGTTTGCCTATGAGTCTGGCCTGCCCGTGCTGAAAGACTTTAGTTTGCGGGTATCACCGGGGCAGACGGTGGCGATTGTTGGGCGTTCGGGTTCGGGCAAATCCACCTTGGTGAACTTGTTGCCGCGCTTTCACGACGCGCAGTCTGGTGAACTACTGATCGACGGCTTTCCGATCGATGATTACCCGGTGGGCGAGTTGCGTAAGCAAATTGCCACGGTGAGCCAGAAAGTCATTTTGTTTGATGACACCGTGGCCAATAACATCGCCTATGGTGCGTATCGACATTTGCCGCGCGAGACCATTATTGCGGCGGCTAAAACAGCCTTCGCCGACGAGTTTATTCGTGACTTACCGCAGGGCTACGACACCCGTGTGGGTCAAGATGGCATGCAGCTATCTGGTGGCCAGCGCCAGCGCATTGCTATTGCCCGCGCGCTCATAAAAGACGCGCCTATTTTAATTTTAGATGAGGCTACTAGCGCCCTCGACAACGAGTCAGAGTTTTACATTCAGGCCGCGCTTGAGCGCGTGATGGAAGGCCGCACCACTTTGGTGATTGCCCACCGCTTATCGACGATTGAAAACGCCGATGTCATCGTGGTGATGGATCAGGGCCGTATTATTGAGCAAGGCTCGCATGCCGAGCTGCTCGCCAAAGCCGGTGTTTATGCGCAGCTGCATAGCCGACGATTTAGTGAGGAAGATGATGGCCTCATGGCCTGAGCGTTGGCATCAGGGGCATCCCATACTGCGACTCTTGCTGCCGCTGTCGTGGCTGTTTGCTTGGCTGGTGGCACGCCGTCGACGCGCCTATGCCACGGGTAAAAAGTCCGTCTGGCGCTCGCCGGTGCCGGTCATTGTGGTCGGCAATATTAGCGTTGGTGGCACCGGCAAAACACCGCTGACGCAAGCATTGGTAGCGCATTTGCAGGCGGCTGGCTGGCAGCCGGGCATCATCAGCCGCGGCTATGGCGGCCGCACCACCTATCCCTGCGAAGTCAGCGATTACGCCACGCCTGCTGAGGTTGGCGATGAGCCGTTGTTGCTGGCGCGCGCCTGTGGTGTGCCGGTGGTGGTCGACCCCAATCGCAGTCGTGGCGCGGCACATTTGCTCGCGCGGCATCCCGAATGTAGCGTGCTGATTTCCGACGATGGCCTGCAGCATTATGCGCTCGCGCGTGATATCGAGATTGTCGTGATTGATGGCAAGCGCGGCCTGGGTTCGGGCTGGTTATTACCCGCCGGGCCATTGCGTGAACCGCCGGCGCGTTTGCGCGAGGTCGACCTGATTGTCCTTAATGGCTCATGGCATTTGCCGTCGGCCAAGCCCCCGCAGGCACATATTATGGTGCTAGAGCCGCAGCCTTGGCGTCCGGTCAATCGCGACGAGCCGCAAGGCACGCCACCGGCGCAGGGCCCCGTGCATGCGGTGGCGGGCATTGGCCATCCGCCACGATTTTTTGAGCTACTGGCCAGTCTTGGCTATGGCCCAGAGCCGCATGCGTTTCCGGATCATTACGCCTACCGCGCACAGGACTTACAATTTCAGCCAGCGTGGCCTGTGGTGATGACCGAAAAAGATGCAGTCAAATGCGCGCAGATTGCCCCGCCAAATAGCTGGTATGTGCCCGTGCAAGCGGCATTGCCCGAGGCGTTTTGGCAGGCATTAGCTAAGCGCTTAACGGCGTGGGCAGCGGCCAACAAAACGCTCAACTAGGCGGCCCGCTATGGCTGTGCGCTACTATGGTTTTTAGATTTTCAGTTTAGGAATGCTGCTCATGCTTGATAAAAAACTCTTAGCGTTATTGGCGTGCCCATTGTGTAAAGGTCCATTGTTGCTCCGTCATGATGAGCTCATTTGCCGTGCCGATGCCTTGGCATTTCCCGTGCGCGATGGCATGCCGGTCATGCTCGAAGGCGAGGCGCGTGCCCTTAGCCTCGATGAGTCATTACCCGAGCACAACGCGAAATGAGCTTTCGCGTCGTCATTCCCGCACGCTTTGGCTCCAGCCGCCTGCCCGGTAAGCCGTTGCTCGATATAGCCGGCAAGCCCATGGTGGTGCATGTTTATGAGCGCGCCTTGTTGAGTGCTGCCAGTGAGGTGGTTGTCGCCACCGATGACGTGCGCATTGCCGAGGCGTTGCGCGATTACAACGCCCCCGTGGTGATGACCCGCGCCGATCACCCTTCCGGCACCGATCGTTTGCAGGAAGTCGCTACGCTACGCGGTTGGCAGGCCGATGACATCGTCGTCAATGTGCAAGGCGATGAGCCGCTGATTCCGCCCCGCGTCATCAATCAAGTCGCGGCAAACCTAGCGAGCGCGCCATTGGCGGGCATGGCCACGTTGGCCGAACCGTTGCAAGAGGCCGAGCAGTTGTTTAACCCCAATATCGTCAAGCTCGTGCGCGACGTAAATGACTTCGCGCTGTATTTCAGTCGTGCGCCCATGCCGTGGGCGCGCGATAGCTTTGCCGATGATCGTAGCCAACTGCCGCCGGAAGCGCTGGCGCTGTATTTGCGGCATCTGGGCATTTACGCTTATCGCGTCGGCTTTTTGCATGACTACGTGTCTTGGCCGCCAGCGGCTATTGAGCAGCTGGAGTCGTTGGAGCAGCTGCGCGCCTTGTATCAAGGCGTGCGTATTCATGTGGATGTTGCCCACGAGGCCTTGCCACCCGGTGTCGACACGCAGGCCGATCTCGATCGTGTACGGGCTATTTTGGCGAACCCATCTAACCGCGGAGTGGTGGCTTGAACCCACAACACCTGCGTCAGCATGTGCAGCTTCAGCCATACAACACCTTGGGCCTGATGGCCGTCGCCGAGTATTTTTATGCCTTGACCAATGCCGATGATTTACCGGGTCTCTTGGCTATGGCTAAAACCCAAGGCTGGCCAGTGCAGTTGCTTGGCGGCGGTAGCAATATTGTCTTTGCTGGCGACGTGCCGGGCTTAACGATTCAGATGAACCTGCGCGGTATTCGTGAGTGCAGCGCCGACTATGCCGGCGATACCGTCATCATAGAAGCGGCCGCCGGTGAGCCGTGGCATGCCTTCACGCAAACCGCACTGGCCAATGGCTGGTGTGGCCTGGAGAATCTCTCGCTGATTCCCGGCTCGGTGGGGGCCGCGCCGGTGCAAAATATTGGCGCTTACGGCGTTGAAATTGCCGATGTGATGCATTCTTTGCGAGCCTATGATCGCGAGCAGGGTGTCTTTGTTGAGTTGGCGGCGAGCGATTGCGGCTTTGCTTATCGAGATAGCCTATTCAAATCGGCGCAGCCAGGACGCTATGTCATTGTGGCTGTGCGCTTTGCCCTGTCGGCAACACGACCGTTGGTGCTGGGCTATGGCGATATTGCCAGCGCCTTGTCAGCTGCCGGCGTGAGCTCACCCACGGCGCACGACGTGGCGCGTGCCGTCATCGCGATTCGTCAATCAAAGCTGCCCGATCCCGCGCTGCTAGGTAATGCTGGCAGCTTTTTTAAAAATCCGCTGCTGCCGGCCGCGCAAGTGGCAGCGCTGCAGTCTGACTTTCCCGGCTTGGTGGCATATGCCGCTCAGCCGCAAGCGCCAGGCTTGCAAAAGGTGGCGGCCGGATGGCTTATTGAGCAGGCTGGCTGGAAGGGCTATCGCCGTGGCGCCGTTGCCGTGCATGAGCGCCAAGCATTAGTGCTGGTGCACCACGGTGGTGGCCATGGCGCTGAGCTGTTGGCTCTTGCTGATGACATTGTGGCGAGTGTGAAAGCACGTTATGGCGTGCAACTCGAACAAGAGCCGGTGCTCATGGGTCAGGCGTAATGTCAGATAAAAAAATGCCCCGCTGAACGGGGCATTTTTTTGACGCTTGATTAGCCTTCGCTTGGCGTTTCCGCGGCTTTAGCCTCAGCTTTCAGGCGGGCCTCTTGCTCACGCTGTAAGCGACGACGCACACGTGGGTCATTGCTGGCGCGGCGCTTGGCTTTATCGCCTTTGCTCTCGGCCTCTGCTTTGGCTTCAGCTTTTGGCTCGGTCTCGGCTTTCGGCTCAGCAGCTTTCTCGGCAGCTGGCTTGGCCTCTGCGGTTGGCGCGAGTTCAGCAGCAGGTGCTTCAACAGTCTCTGCAGCGGGTGTGGCTTCTGTGGTTGCTTCAACGGCAGCGGTTACTTGAGCAGTCTCTGGCTCTGCAACAGGAGCCGCCTCAGTCGCCTCGACACTTGCAGCAGCCTCAGTAGCTTCAGTCTTTGCTTGTGCAGGAGCAGCCTCAGCAGTTTCTGGCTTGGCTTCGACAACGGCAATGGCTTCTGTCTTTTCTACAGCCACGACCTCGGCAGCTGATGCGGCAACAGCAGGCGCTGCTTTAGGTGCGGCACTGGCGTCTGGCGTAGCGTCAGTTTTTGCCGCCATTTCGTCTGGAACGGGCAAGCCGGCATCCATAAGTACCTGTGGGTCGCGCTCGCGCGGTCCACGTTGGCGTCGTGAAGGGTGACGGTTGCGACGACGACGTTCGCCACCGCCGCCCTCAGTTGCTGCGGCGGCCGGCGGGGTAGTGGTTGTAGCAGCGGTATTGTCGACGTTATCGGCTTCAGCTTTTGCTTTGCTCTCTGCATTGGCTTCACGATTTTTATCGCGTGGCGGACGCGGAGCCCGCGGTGGGCGCGGCGCACGCGATGCCTGCTCTGTGCCATCACCGGCATCGCGACGCTCACCACGTGGGGGGCGATTGTCATTTGCTGTGTCGCTTTGACCACGACCACCGGCGGCTTGCAGTTCGTTATTTTGACGACGCTCTGGCTGGCGATTACGACCGCCTTGGCCGCGACCACCGCGTTGGTTTGAGTTGCCGCGTGCTTGCGTCGGTTTGCGCTCAGGTACCACGGGCTCCGGCTCAGGCTTGATGCCAAACAGGGCGCTAAGCCATGTTTTCAGCCACAGTAACAAGCCGGTGGCTTGCTCAACTTTAGCAGCCGGCGAGGGCGTGGTGGCCTGTTCGCGCGGCTCAGCGGCTTTTGGCGCTGGCGCTTGGGTGTTGTGGGCAACATTGCGCACGGCCGCGACTTGGCGTTTTGGCGACTCGCCATCGACTGCATCGAGCACGACTTCGAGCGCCGGTGCTTCGATACGCTCAACGAGCTTGAAGCTTGGGCCGTCGTCATCGTTTTCTTCGACTTGGTCATCGCGCAGACGCGTGACTTCGTAGTGTGGCGTTTCTAAGTGCGGGTTGGGCAAAATCAAAATACGTACTTTGCTGCGCAGCTCGAGCTCAGCCAAGGTCTGGCGCTTTTCATTGAGCAAGAACGTGGCGACCGAGACCGGCACTGAGGCGTTGATTTGCGCGGTGCGCTCTTTCAATACTTCTTCTTCAATGAGACGCATGATCGACAGCGCCAGTGAGCGCACATCGCGGATCACGCCCGTGCCATTACAGCGTGGGCAGACCAAGCCAGTGGCTTCTTCGAGCGATGGCCGCAGGCGTTGGCGCGAGAGTTCGAGCAGGCCGAACTTGGAGATGCGACCCATTTGGATACGTGCGCGGTCCATGGTCAGCGCTTCACGCAGACGCTCTTCGACCATGCGCTGATGTTTTGGCGGGGTCATGTCGATAAAGTCGATGACCACCAAGCCGCCGCTGTCGCGTAGGCGCAGCTGACGGGCTATTTCATCGGCCGCTTCTAAGTTGGTGTTGAGCGCGGTCTCTTCAATATCGCTGCCTTTGGTGGCGCGCGCCGAGTTGATGTCGATAGACACCAGCGCCTCAGTCGGATCGATAACAATAGAACCGCCCGATGGCAGTTTCACTTCGCGCTGGAAGGCGGTCTCAATTTGGCTCTCGATTTGATAGCGGTTAAACAGCGGCACCGAGTCTTTGTAGAGCTTAATTTTGTTCTGATAGTGCGGCATGACCTGTTGCACAAAGCTCATGGCTTCGTTGTAGGCGGCTTCGCTGTCGATCAGCACGTCATTGATGTCTTGGCGCAAATAATCACGCACGGCACGAATAATGACGTTGGATTCTTGGTAAATCAGGAAGGGCGCGGACTTTTCGGTGCCGGCTTGGTTGATCGCCGTCCATAAGGTCAGCAGATAATCCAAGTCCCATTGCAGCTCTTCGGCGCTACGACCGAGACCCGCGGTGCGCACAATGACGCCCATATCATTGGGGATGGTGATGGAGTTCAGCGCATCTTTCAGCTCTTGGCGCTCTTCACCTTCAATACGGCGCGAGATGCCACCCGCGCGCGGGTTGTTGGGCATGACCACCAAATAGCGACCGGCCAGCGAGATAAATGTCGATAGCGCCGCGCCTTTATTGCCGCGTTCTTCTTTTTCGACCTGAACGATGACTTCTTGGCCTTCTTGCAGCGCATCTTTAATCGTGATGCGGCCGCCGGCTTCTTTCGGGGATTTGTTGAAATATTCGCGCGCGACTTCTTTTAATGGCAAGAAGCCGTGACGGTCGCCGCCGAAGTCAACAAAGGCGGCTTCAAGGCTGGGCTCAACGCGGGTGACGCGGCCTTTATAAATGCTGGCTTTTTTCTGAACTCGGCCACGGTGCTCCAGATCGAAATCATAGAGGCGTTGGCCATCGACCATGGCGACGCGAATTTCTTCGTCGTGCGTGGCGTTAATTAACATGCGTTTCATGTGCGGTTACTCAAAAGAGGAACCGTCTGAGCGCACTCAGGCAGGTGTACGGCAACAGAGCGACCACACGCGTGGCATGAGGTCTGTGTAAGCTGACTATCATCGACCGATCGGGCCAGATTAAGTCATTGATTCTGTTGTTGGTTGGCCAGGTCGGGCACAGGGTGTCTGTGCGGAGCTAACCAACGCGGTTCCACGCCGAATGGGCATGGGCCGAAAACTATTCCTGCCTGAGCGAGATCCGAAGACGGCCCCAGGCTGTGTTGTTTGGTGAGCGCGTAGCGTCAACGCTTACCGGTACTTGGGTGTTACGGCCAGCCAGGGGAGGTGCATGGGTCGGTGGTCAAGACTGGGGATTATCCTCTCAGCTGACCAAGCTCGTGTGCGATTCCCGCCGGGCGGCGTCGCTTATGCTTTATACTTCCGCCAGCGACTTGCTTGAGCCCGATGTGTTTGGGCGTGCCCTTGGGCATTAATGAGCAAGTCGTTAGTCTTCAATTGCATAGCGACTCGCTAATATAGCAGTCATCCCCGTGTGCCGCTAGATTAAGCGCACCGATTTATCCACAGGCTTGTTCATGCACGCACCCGATAGTTCAGATACCCCCGCCGTTAGCTACATCACCGTGGATGCCGCTTACGCCGGCCAGCGCCTCGACAACTTCCTGATGACGGCGTTGAAAGGCACGCCACGCACGCTGATTTATCGCATTGTGCGCAAAGGCGAGGTGCGCGTGAATAAAGGCCGCATTAAGCCGGATTACCGTGTGGAGGCCGGCGATGTGATTCGCGTGCCGCCAATTCGTGTCAGCGAAGAAGCGCCCGCGCACCGGCCATCGAGCGGCTTGCAAAAGCTTTTGGCGCAACGCCTGGTGTTTGATGAAGATCATTTGATGGTGATCAATAAGCCTGCCGGTTTGGCCGTGCATGGTGGCAGTGGCATCTCGGTGGGCTTGATTGAGGCGCTACGCAGCATGCGCCCCGAGCAGGCCGGTAGCCTTGAGCTCGTGCATCGCCTAGATCGCGATACATCAGGGCTGATCATGGTCACGGGGCATCGACCCTTGCTGCGTGCGCTGCACGGTCAGCTGCGTGATGGCCAGATGGACAAACGCTATGTGGCGCTTTTGAGTGGTCGCTTGCAAGGCACCAGCCACCGCGTTGAAGCGCCGCTTCTAAAGGTTGAGCGCCCCGGCGGTGAAGCCATGGTGCGAGTCTCGCGCGAGGGCAAGGCTGCAATCACGGTGTTTACGGTATTGGAGCGCTATAAAGATGCCACGCTGGTAGAGGCGCATTTGCTCACCGGTCGCACTCATCAGATTCGTGTGCATGCGCAGCATTTAGGCCATCCGCTGGTGGGCGACAGCAAGTACGGCAGCGATGCGGTTAATGAGCGCTTTAAAGCCAAAGGCCTGTCGCGACTGTTTTTGCATGCGCGCGATTTGAAGCTGACCTTGCCCTCGGGCAAGCGCTTGAGCTTGTCGGCCGAGCCCGATGACGACTTCGAAAAAGGTCTGGCGGTGCTGCGTCGTGGCTAAATTTGACCTGGTGATTTTCGACTGGGATGGCACGCTGATGGACTCGGTGGCGCAGATTGTGCGCAGCATTCAGGCCGCCGCTGGCGTTTTAGGTGTTGATGCGCCGAGCGATGAGGCCGCTAAAGATATTATTGGCCTGGGCTTGCCCGAGGCCATGCGCGTGCTATTTCCGAGCGTCACTGAGGCCGCGCGCGAGGCCTTGCGACAACACTATGCTAATCACTTTGTGTCACATAGCCAGGGACAAACCACGCCGTTTGCTGGTGCCGAAGCCATGCTTGAGCAGCTCAAGGCGGGTGCTGTGCAGTTGGCGGTGGCCACTGGCAAAAGCCGTAAAGGCCTAGATCGCGTGCTCGCTGATACCGGTTGGCGGCATTATTTTGCCGCTACCCGTTGTGCCGATGAGACACGCTCTAAGCCCGATCCGCGCATGCTCAAGGAGCTATTAAGCGAGCTCAATGTGCCGGTGCAGCGCGCGCTCATGGTTGGCGATACCACCTATGATCTTGGCATGGCCGAAGCGCTGGGCATGGCGTCTGTGGGCGTGACCTATGGCGTGCACAGCGCCGAGCGCTTGCTCAAGCATCAGCCATTGACGCTCTGCGACAGCGTGCCGGCCTTGGCGAAATTTTTGCAGCACACTATTTATCAGTGAGGATTAAGTCATGGCGGAATGGGGCAATGGTCGCGGTCCGCGCGACTGGGCATTGGTTGAGCGTTTTTTATTAGAAGATTTGAAAGACCGTCAGCGCGCTAAGCGTTGGATGTGGATTCGTCGTGCGGCATTTATTGTGTTGGTGGCGTTGCTGGCCTATCGCGCGCTATCGGGCTCGGTTAGCACCGAGAGCTTTGGTGCGCACACCGCAGTCATCACGGTGGATGGTGTGATTGCTGCCGATGCCTTGGCCAATGCCGACAGCCTCATTGAGGCGCTCGATAGTGCCTTTAATGCCAGCGAGGCGAAGGCTGTGGTGTTGCGCATCAATAGCCCCGGCGGCAGCCCCGTGCAGTCGGATCTGGTGTATCGCGAGATTCGTCGCCAACGCGCCGCGCATCCAGACACGCCGGTGTATGCGGTGATCGATGATATGGGCACCTCAGGTGCGTATTATATGGCGGTGGCCGCCGATAAAATCTTCGTGAATCCGTCGAGCTTGGTGGGTTCGATTGGCGTCATCATGCCCGGCTTTGGTGTGCCTGAGCTGCTAGAGAAGCTCGGCGTGGAGGATCGAACGCTCACTGCGGGGCGTCACAAAAACCTGCTCAGCCCCAGTCAGCCGGTGAATGTTGAGGAGCGCGCCCATGTACAAGGCGTGCTCGATGCGGTGCACCGGCACTTTATTGAGGCCGTGAAAGCTGGGCGTGGTGAGCGCCTGAGCGTCAATGATGAGACTTTCTCTGGGTATTTCTGGAGTGGTGATCAGGCCATTGCGCTTGGTCTTGCCGATGACCTCGGCTCGCTGCACAGCGTGGCGCGCGATGTGGTGAAAGCCGAGACCATGGTCGACTACACCTTGGTGCCCAATCCAGTGGATTCCGTGCTGCGTCGATTGGGTGCGCTGGCTGGTCACGAGTTTGCCGCGAGCGTGCGCCAAACACTGGGCATGGAGCTCGCTGGCGGGCGCTTAAAATAAGCCATAAATGCCGCAATAGTTCTTTGACAGGGGCGGGGTGAGTCCGTATTATCCCGCCCCTATGTCAGACGGCACACTTCCACACCTCATCGAACCTGGCAAATGGGCCGATCGCGCAGCAGTGCTCGATGTCGCCGTGCCATTAGCGCGTTTTTCGCGCCTGCTTGATGGCGCCTTGAGTACCGAGGGTGAGGTTAGTGTGCATGTTGCTTTCGCGCGCGACGCACGGCATCTGCCGGTGTTGGCGGGGCGCTTAGAGACCACCGTGTCGCTTGAGTGCCAGCGTTGTTTGCAAGCCGTGGCCGTGCCGCTGTCGGCACAGATCAATGTGTTTATGCTGCATGATGACGCCGATGTTGAGCGCTTGTCGGAAGCCGAAGATTTTGTACTAGCCGATGACGGAGAATTAGATTTCCCGGCATTGCTAGAAGATGAGTTGATTTTGGCGCTGCCCTTGGTGGCATGCCATGACGAATGTGAGCCAGCCGTGCCATTGCACGATGACGTGGTAGCTGAGCCCGAGGTAGTGAAAGAGAACCCATTTCATGTCTTAGCGAGCTTGAAAAAGCACTGAGACGCGAAATGACACCACAGTGAGACTGCTGCTTTGTGCAACAGTCGTGAGTAAAGTGCCGGAGTAAACCATGGCCGTTCAACAGAACCGTAAAAGCCGCTCGCGTCGTGACATGCGTCGTTCGCATGATGCCATCAGTGGCCCAACCCTGAGCGTCGATCAAACCACGGGCGAACTGCACCGTCGTCATCACGTCACCAAAGATGGCTTCTATCGTGGCCACCAACTCTTTGGCGTCAAAGACGAAGCCTAAACTCAAGACGCTCTGATCGATGTCGATCACGCTGGCAGTTGATGTAATGGGAGGCGACTTCGGTGCCTCCGTTACTGTGCCAGCGGCGTTAAAAATAGCCGCCATTGCCGCCGACGTGAATTTCTTGTTGGTAGGCGATGAAGCGGCTATTTTGCCATTTCTGGAAAATGTTCCCGCGTCGCTTCGAGCCCGTCTATGCATTGAGCACACCAGCGAATTCGTCACCATGGACGATAAAATCGCGGTGGCCCTGCGTCAGAAAAAACGCTCATCGATGCGTTTAGCAGCCGAAGCCGTGCGTGATGGCCGCGCGCAAGCGTGCATCTCTGCGGGCAATACCGGCGCGCTCATGGCGGTCAGCCGCTTCGTGTTGAAAACCCATCCTGCCATTGATCGCCCAGCCATTATGACGGCGCTACCCACGCAGGGTGGCCATGTGCATATGCTCGATTTGGGCGCCAATATTGATTCCGAGCCCGCGCATTTGCTGCAGTTTGCCCGGATGGGTGCGCTCGTTGCTGGCGCCCTTGATGGCCATGCCAGCCCGCGCGTGGCGCTGCTCAATATTGGCGAAGAAGAAATCAAGGGCAGCGAGCTCATCAAGCAAACGCACGCCTTGCTGCGCGATTCTGGCCTCAATTACATCGGCTACATTGAGGGCGATGGCATTTTCCGTGGCGAAGCTGAAGTGGTGGTCTGCGACGGATTTGTCGGCAATATTGCGCTGAAAAGCTCCGAGGGCGTGGCGAAAATGATCGCCGCGATGATCAAGACGCAAATCAACCGCAACTGGCTGACCAAGCTGCTCGGCGCGCTGGCCTACCCGATTTGGCGTGGCTTAAAATCGCAAATGGACCCCGGCCGCTACAACGGCGCCAGCCTCGTTGGCCTCAATGGCATCGTGATAAAAAGCCATGGCAGCGCCACCAGCGACTCGTTTGCACACGCCCTGGAAGTGGCCATGCTGGAGGTGCGCAAAGACATTCCGGGCTTGATCTCTCGGCGTTTTAGCGAGGCGGCTGAAGACAAAAACGCTTAGGCGTTGCGGCGCTCATTACTATAAAAAAACGTATTCATTTTACAGGACAGATTATGACGACGACTGCATGGGTATTTCCCGGCCAAGGCTCGCAAAGTATTGGCATGCTAGCCGACTTAGCGGCGCACCATCCCCTCATTGAATCCACGTTTGCAGAAGCCTCAGCGGCCCTCGGCAAAGACCTGTGGGCGCTCGCGCAGAGCGGCCCTGAAGCCGACATGAACGCCACCGAAAACACGCAGCCTTTGTTGCTGACGGCAGGCATTGCGGTGTGGCGCGCCTGGCAGCAAGCCGGTGGCCCAGCGCCGCAGTATTTGGCGGGTCACTCATTGGGCGAATACACCGCGCTGGTGGCCGCTGAGGTGCTATCACTGGCCGATGGTGTGCGCCTAGTGGCTGAACGCGGACGCCTGATGCAGGCTGCTATGCCTGCTGGCGAGGGCGCGATGGCGGCAATTTTAGGGTTAGATAACGCGCAAGTCATTGCGGCGTGTCAGGCTGCTGCGCAAGGCGAAGTCGTCTCAGCGGTCAATTTTAATGCGCCCGGCCAGGTCGTCATTGCCGGCACGGCAGCGGCGGTGCAGCGCGCCATGGCCGAGTGTAAGGCCGCGGGTGCCAAGCGCGCTTTGCCGCTATCGGTAAGTGCACCATCGCATTGTGCCCTGATGCGCCCGGCCGCAGACGAGCTAGCGAAATGCTTTCACGCGCTAACGTTCAATGCGCCGGTGATTCCGGTGGTGCAAAATGTCTCAGCGAAAGTGGCCAATGACATGGCGAGCTTGCAAGCGGCGCTCGTGGAGCAGCTCTACAGCCCCGTGCGCTGGGTTGAATGCGTTGAGCGTTTAACGACGTTGGGCGTCACGGATTTGCTAGAAAGTGGCCCGGGCAAAGTGCTCACCGGCCTCAACAAGCGCAGCGCAAAAGACGCGACGCATTGGTCGTTAGAGTCCACCGAAGGTATGACAGCAGCGTTGGCTGCTCTTTGTTAAGCTCTGTAACATGCTTGAGGAATTGCTATGAGTGAGTCAGAAAAAATTGCCCTCGTGACTGGCGCCACCCGCGGCATTGGCCGTGCGATTGCGTTAGCGCTTGGTCAGCAAGGCCATACCGTCATAGGCACGGCAACCAGCGCCGATGGCGCCGCGCGCATTTCGGCCGCATTTGCTGAGGCCGGCATCAAGGGCCAAGGCCTCGTGCTCAATGTCGCTGATCCTGAGTCGATCGAGCAAGCCTTAACCAGCATTCACGAGACATTCGGTGCCCCGCAAATCCTCGTTAATAACGCTGGCATCACCCGCGATAACCTCATGCTGCGCATGAAAGCAGACGAATGGGATGAGGTTATTAACACCAATTTATCGGCGATTTTCCGACTCACCAAGGCCTGCCTGAAAGGCATGACCAAGGCGCGTTGGGGTCGCATTGTCAATATCAGCTCCGTGGTGGGCTCCATGGGTAATCCCGGACAGGCCAATTACGCGGCGGCGAAAGCCGGTTTAGAGGGCTTTGGCCGTGCGCTGGCGGCGGAAATTGCTTCGCGCAATATCACCGTCAATGCCATTGCGCCGGGCTTTATTGAAACCGATATGACCACTGCTTTGCCGGAAGCGCAGCGCGAGTTATTACTCAAGCAAGTGCCGGCAGGGCGTTTAGGGCAACCACAAGACATTGCCTCGGCAGTTGCGTTTTTGACTTCTGAGTCAGCGTCTTACATCACCGGGACCACGCTGCACGTCAACGGCGGCATGTACATGGCCTAAGGCCATGAAATTCCAACATAAGTTGACATGAAACAACTATTTACGGTTTGACGGCAGGCTGTTCTTGCCAGCTACGGGTCGCTTCACTAGACTTGGTCGCGACTTGTCGGCCTAACCGACATCACAGGAGAAAAACGTGAGCACTATCGAAGAACGCGTCAAAAAAATTGTCGCCGAGCAACTGGGCGTAAAGCTGGAAGAAGTTACCAACGAAGCATCATTTGTTGATGACTTGGGCGCTGACTCGCTAGACACCGTGGAATTGGTGATGGCATTAGAAGAAGAATTCGAAACAGAAATTCCCGATGAAGAGGCTGAGAAAATCAGCACGGTGCAAACCGCCATTGATTACGTGTCTGCGCACAGCAAACAGTAATTTGTGTGTGAGTGAAAAGCCGCAGTGGCGTTTGCGCTCCTGCGGCTTTTTCGTATCAGCAGCACGGGCATGGCTGCATAATAGTAGCGACAATCGCATCTTCAGTTAGCGAGCGGAGGACTTATGACAAAGCAGCGCGTAGTGGTCACTGGGCTTGGCATGCTCACCGGTCTCGGTAGCAGCGTTGAGTCTTCTTGGCAGGGTGTTACCGCCGGTCGCAGCGGCATTCGCCCGATTACTGAATTTGATTGCAGCCACCTCACCACCCAATTTGCCGGCCAAGTATCTGACTTCGCTGTCGATGACTATATGCCTGCCAAAGAGGCGCGGCGTATTGATGCGTTTATTCAGTACGGCATAGCAGCGGGCCATCAGGCCATGATCGATTCGGGCTTGGAGATTACCGAAGCCAATGCCGAGCGCGTGGGTGTTGCGGTGGGGTCGGGGATCGGTGGCCTAAGTACCATTGAGGCGACCCATAAAAGCTTGCTGGATGGCGGCTTGCGTAAGGTTTCGCCGTTTTTTGTGCCGGGCTCCATCGTCAATATGGCGGCGGGTATGCTGGCGATTCGTTTTGGCTTAAAAGGCCCGAATATCGCCGTGGCCACCGCCTGCACGACCGGCACACACAGCATTGGTCTCGCTGCGCGCATGATCGCCTATGGCGATGCCGATGCCATGCTCGCTGGGGGCACCGAGAAGGCCTCGTGCGCCTTGGGCTTGGCCGGTTTTGCCGCGGCGCGAGCGCTATCCACACGCAACGACGCGCCAGAGCTTGCTAGCCGGCCATTCGATCGTGATCGTGATGGCTTTGTGATGGGCGATGGTGCTGGTGTGGTCATGCTCGAGTCCTTGGCGCACGCGCAAGCGCGCGGCGCCCGCATTTATGCGGAGCTGGTGGGTTTTGGCATGAGCGAAGATGCTTTCCACATGACCTCGCCGGTAGAAAGTGGTGCCGGTGCTGCCAGTGCCATGCGCAATGCCTTAAACGATGCCGGTATCAACCCTGATCAGGTCGATTACATCAATGCCCATGGCACCTCCACGTCGGCCGGCGATGTGGCCGAATCATTGGCCATTGAGCGGGTCTTTGGCGGCCACGCCAGCCAGCTGGCGGTGAGCTCGACGAAGTCCATGACTGGGCATTTGCTCGGTGCTGCTGGTGGCATTGAGGCGATCTTTAGCGTCTTGGCGTTGCGCGATCAGGTCGTGCCGCCGACCATCAATTTGGATAATCCAGACCCGCAATGCCGCCTCGACTACGTGCCACACAGCGCCCGTGATCAGCGCCTGGATGTAACCGTATCAAACTCCTTTGGCTTTGGCGGCACCAACGCGTCCTTGGTGTTTCGACGCCTGTGAGCGCGGTCGCCGAGCCATCCGCCATGCTGCCTGATGTGATGCTCTGGCGCGGCGCCGAGCCGCTAACGGCATTGGCGCCGGATGATCGCAGCCTACGCTACGGCGATGGCCTGTTTGAAAGCGTGCGCGTGCTCGCAGGTCGGCCTGTGCTGATGGCTGAGCATTGGGCGCGCCTGAGCAGTGGTTGCGAGCGCCTGGCATTGCCCGATGAACCGATTTGGCGAGAGTATGTGCAGGCATTTTTGCAGGGGCGTGGCACCGGCGTGATGCGCGTGCAGGTAAGTGCCGGTTCCGGTGGTCGCGGCTATGGCCGCCCAACGCCCTGCGAGCCGGTATTGATATTGACGTGGCACGATGAGCCAATGCCGCCGGCGGCGTGGTCGAGCCAGGGCATTTGCATGGCCGAGCTAAGCCTGACGCTAAGCGATCAACCCATGCTGGCTGGCATTAAGCACTGTAACCGTTTGGAGCAGGTGCTCATGCGTGCCGAGCTCGCCACGTTGCCGGGCTGCCAAGAAGCGGTGGTCTACGATCACGCCGGGCGCGTCATTGAGGGCGTGTTTAGCAACCTGTTTTTTGTCCGCGATGGCGAGCTGCACACACCGGCACTGGCGCGTTGTGGTGTGCGCGGTGTGCTGCGCGATGCATTGCTCAATGCCTGTGCAGAGCGCGACATCAGCGTGCATATTGATGACTACACGCGCGCCGATTTGCTGGCGGCCGAGGCGATTTTTTTCGTCAATAGCGTCAATGGTTTATGGCCAATCCAGCACTGGCAGGGCCAGATGCCAAGCAGGCCATTGGTCAGTGTCGATGCCACCAAGCCCAATAAGACTTGGCGAATCGATGCAATCACCCGACAATGCCAAGACATTATTGCCCCGTGGTTTGCTAGCGCATGAGTTCAAAAAAAGCCCCTATTCGCCTCTACCGTTGGCTGCTGATGGCCATTATTGTGTTGTTGGCGATCATTGCCTACCGCATATTGTTGCAGTCGGTTAGTCTGCCCACTGAGGGCGTCAAGCTACGCGTGATGCGCGGTAGCAGCTGGCAGCAAGTGGCCACGCAGCTCAGCGAGCAGGGCATTATTCACAGCCAATGGTCATTGCGCGCGTACTTAGCGCTGCGCCCAGGCGAGGAAGTATTGCTGCCCGGCGTCTTTAAGTTTCGCCCACCCATGACCTTGGAGCAGCTGGTTGCGCGCCTCTCGCAAGCGCCCGATGGCACGCCGGCCATGCTGGTGATCGAGGGCACGCGCTACCGCGACCTGCTGGCGACCATTGCCGCGCGAGATGATGTGCGCCACAGCGTGGCTGACATGAGCGATGCGCAAGTGCTGGCGGCCATCGGTGCCGAGGAGTCGCATCCCGAGGGCCTGTTTGCCCCCGACACCTATGTCATGGACGACGACACCCGCGACATTGATATTTTGCGCCGACTGTATTTGCGGCAAAAGCGTATTTTGGCCGCCGAATGGGCCGCGCGCGCGCCTAAGCTGCCCTATAAAACGCCTTACGAGGCGTTAATCATGGCCTCGATTATTGAGAAAGAAACCTACCGCCACGATGAGCGCGCGCGCATTGCCGGCGTCTTTGTGCGGCGTATGAATTTAGGCATGCGCCTGCAAACCGACCCCACGGTGATCTACGGCATGGGCGAGGCCTATCGCGGCAACATCACGCGCAAAGACTTACGTACCGCCACCGAGTACAACACTTATCGCATCGATGGCCTGCCGCCGACGCCGATCGCGTTGCCAAGCCGCGCCTCGATTCATGCCGCGCTGCATCCAGCCAAGGGCAACGCGATTTTCTTCGTGGCCGATGGTAAAGGCCGTCATATTTTCTCGGCAACGCTGCGTGAGCACAACAACGCCGTCAATAAGTATCAGCGCCGATGAGTCAGCCCGGTTTATGGCCGCGCTTCATTAGTCTTGAGGGCGGTGAGGGCGTTGGTAAAAGCACAAATCTCGCTGCCATGGCCGAGCTGCTGCGCGCCACTGGCCGCGAGTTGGTGGTCACGCGTGAGCCGGGTGGCACGCCGTTGGCGGAAGACATTCGCCAGCTCTTGTTAGCACCGCGCAATGAGGCCGTGGCCGCCGATGCCGAGCTCTTGCTGCTCTTTGCAGCGCGTGCGCAGCACTGGCAGCAGGTAATTTTGCCGGCCTTGAGGCGTGGCGCGTGGGTACTCTGCGATCGTTTTGTTGATGCCACTTACGCTTATCAAGGTGCAGGTCGCGGCCTCGATACGGCGTTGATCGATCGCTTGGCCGAGCTTGTCTTGCAGGGTCAGGGGCCCGCGCTGACGTTATTGCTCGATGTCGATGTGGCTACTGGCTTAGCGCGTGCTCAGCAACGCGCGGCGCTCGATCGTTTTGAGCAGGAGCAGCTGAGTTTTTTTGAGCGCGTGCGCGCAGCGTATTTGGTGCGTGCGCAGGCTGAGCCCGAACGCATTCGGCGCATTGATGCCAGTCAGCCCTTAGCGCAGGTACAGGCTGATGTCGCCGCGGTCATGGCCGCCTATATTGAGATGTGTGAATAATTATGTTGACTGATGTGTACCCATGGCAGCGCGGCATTTGGGCCTCGCTAAATCGCCTATTAGTGGCTGAACGCCTACCTCACGCCATGCTTTTCGCCGCACCGGCCGGTACGGGTAAACGGCGCTTAGCCGATGCCTTTGCTGCGCGCATGTTGTGTCAGTCGCCGGTCGCCGATACCGCGTGCGGGCATTGCCGTGGTTGTGAGCTCTTAGCCGCTGGCACGCACCCGGATTATTATGTGCTGAGCCCTGAGGGTGACGGCGAGAAAGTCAGTAAGGTCATCAAGATTGATCAAGCCCGCGCGGTGGTCAGTTTTGCCGCGCAAACCGCGCAAATGCAGGGCTACCGCGTCATCATCATTGAGCCGGCGGATGCCCTGAACACGGCCTCGGCCAATGCCTTGCTAAAAACGCTTGAGGAGCCGGGTCAGCGCTGCGTATTTCTCTTGCTGACCGATCAGCCCACGGCGCTTTTGGCGACCATTCGCAGCCGTTGCCAATTACTGCCGCTGAGCTTGCCTAGCGATGACGATGCGCTGACCTGGCTGCGCCCGCAGCTGAGCGCACCGGCAATGGCCGAAACCCTGCTAGCCTTGGCGCGCGGGGCACCGTTGGCGGCGCTAGCCTTGAGCGAGGCGCCGTGGTTTATCCAGCGCGGCACACTGCTCGATGCGCTGCTGGCGGTCGGAAGCGGCGCTGATCAGCCGCTAACGGCCGCCGCGGCCTTTGCCAAGATGCCCGCCATTGAGCAGATTACTGCGTGGCAAAGCCTGCTCGATGACGCTGTGCAGCAAGGTCTCGCGCCGGAGTCACCGGTGCGTCATAGCGACTTGCCATTACTCAAACAGCTCGCTGAAATCAACGCGCAATGCTTGCTGGAAACCCTGTGGCAAGCCGTTGAAGCGCGCCGTTTGCTTGATGACACCAATGTCGCAGCCGCCACCATCATCGATAATCTCTGGTTGCATTGGGCACGTGCGACCCGTCAAGGAGGCCATCATGTTCGTCGATAGCCATTGCCATCTCGATATGCTCAAGCTCGACCGTCACGCCGGCTCGCTGAGTGCCGCGCTCGATGCCGCGCGTACGCGTGGCGTTGAGCATTTTCTCTGCGTCAGTGTGGAGACCGAGAAGTTCGATGATCTCTGCGCGATTGCCGAGCAGCACCAGGATGTCTCACTGAGCATCGGCGTGCACCCCTGCCATACCGATGCCCACGCGCCCAGCGCGGCGGAGTTGCTGGCTTTGGCGCAGCATCCGCGCGTGGTCGCCATTGGCGAGACCGGCCTTGATTATTTCCACGATGCCAGCACCCGCGAGCAGCAGCAGGCGCTATTTTCCACGCACATTGAGGTGGCGCGCCAAACCGCCAAGCCGCTGATTATTCACACCCGTTCATCACGCGAGGATGTATTAGCGCAAATGCGTCGCGAGGGCGCTGAGCGCGCGGTCATGCATTGCTTCACCGAAGATTGGGACACCGCGACGGCGGCGCTGGACTTGGGCTATTACATTTCTATCTCAGGCATTGTGACGTTTAACAAAGCGCTGGAACTAAAAGAGGTCGCCAAGCGCATTCCGCTCGATCGGCTGCTGATTGAGACCGATGCGCCATATTTGGCGCCCACGCCCAATCGTGGCAAGCCCAATGAGCCCGCGTATTTGCCCGATACCGCCGCACATATTGCGCAGTTGCGAGGCATCAGCGTGGACGCTTTAGCCGAGGCCACCACGGAAAACTTTAAGCGGTTGTTTGGTCTGAAGTCGCTGAGCTACTAGCGCGCGGTCGTAGCGCTGACTTCGCGGTCAGTCTACACTCAGCCTATATTTATTTGAGCGATTGTCGCGATGGCGGCGTCGTTAATGCGTTTATCGTGAAGGAGCCGGCATGACCGACTTAGCCAAAGCCACTCAAAAAGCCCGTGAGTTTCGTCAGCGTGAGCAGGATATTCTTGACTGCGCGCAGGCGCTGTTTATTGAGCATGGCGAAGACAAAGTCACGGTCGAGATGATTGCCGACAACGTGGGTATTGGCAAAGGCACCATCTATAAGCATTTCGAGACTAAAAACGAAATCTATGTGCTGCTGATGATTCGCTACGAAGATGAGCTGGCGGATTTATTTCGCCGCATCGACATGTCCGAAGATAAGCAAACACTGGTGCGCGAATATTTCCGTTTTCGCGTGCAAGATGCCGATAAATACCTATTGTTTGAACGCTTAGAAAGCCAGCTCGTGGCCGATGGTGCTGTGCCCACGCTGCTGGAAAAGCTACACGCCATTCGCTCATCCAACATGGAATCGCTTTACGCCATGGTAAATAGCCAGATTAAGGCCGGTAAACTCGCTGATGTACCCCCAGCTTGGCATATTGCGGCGGCGTGGGCGTTGGCGCATGGCGCGTCGGCACTCACCAAGTCGGGGTTTTACACAAAATTTATTGGCGAGAAAGAGCCTTTCTTAGACTTTTTGCTCAATGTCGCCGTGCGGATGGGCAATAAGCACGTCTTGGGCAAGCCTGCAAAAGACTGATTTACCTAGCAATAATTGTGTGTCGTCGAGATTGTATTAGGGCTGCCGGTTGACCGTGCCGGCACCACACGGCAAGATACGACACCTTTCGAGAGCAGACCGTGCGCTTTTCTCGACATGTTTATTTTTGTTTTCATCGTTAAATAGCTGAGGATGCCATGAAGGTTCTTGTCGCTGTCAAACGCGTTGTCGATTACAACGTCAAAGTTCGCGTGAAAGCGGATAACTCCGGTGTGGAGCTGGCCAATGTCAAAATGGCCATGAACCCATTCTGCGAGATCGCTGTAGAAGAAGCTGTTCGTCTGAAAGAGAAAGGCATCGCTACTGAAATTATTGCGGTCACTGTGGGCCCACAAGCTGCGCAAGAGCAGCTGCGTACGGCTTTGGCTCTGGGTGCCGACCGTGCCATTTTGGTGCAAACCGATGACGTCGCTGAGCCACTGGCCATCGCTAAAATCCTCAAAGGTATTTGCGATGAAGAACAGCCTGGTTTGGTGGTCTTAGGTAAGCAAGCCATCGACGGCGACAACAACCAAACAGGCCAGATGCTCGCTGCATTGGCCGGTTATGCCCAAGGCACATTTGCTTCGGTGGTTGAAGTTGCTGGTGATAAAGCCAAAGTCACGCGCGAAATCGACGGTGGTTTGCAAACCGTTGAGCTGACGCTGCCTGCTGTGGTGACCACAGACTTACGTTTGAATGAGCCACGCTATGCGTCGCTGCCAAACATCATGAAAGCCAAGAAAAAGCCCTTGGATACCAAAGCGCCTAGCGACTTTGGTGTTGATACCACGCCACGTCTGAAAACCGTGAAAGTCAATGCCCCTGCTGAGCGTAGCGCTGGCATCAAGGTGAAAACGGTTGAAGAACTCGTCGATAAACTGAAAAACGAAGCGAAGGTGATCTAATCATGGCCACTTTAATTATTGCAGAACACGATAACGCCTCCATCAAAGGCGCGACTTTAAACACCGTTACAGCCGCTGTTGCCATTGGTGGTGATGTGCACGTGTTGGTTGCCGGCGAAGGCTGCCAAGCCGCTGCCGATGCCGCCGCGAAAATCGCCGGTGTAAGCAAAGTATTATTGGCTGACAACGCCGCCTATGGTCACCAGCTGGCCGAGAACGTGTCGTTGTTGGTGGCTGAGCTGGGCAAGTCCTACAGCCACATCTTAGTGCCGGCCACCACACGCGGTAAAAATGTCCTGCCACGCGTTGCCGCGCTACTCGATGCCTCACAGATCTCGGAAATTTCCGCGGTTATTTCGGCCGATACATTTGAGCGTCCTATTTACGCCGGTAACGCCATCGCCACCGTGCAATCGACCGAAGACATCAAAGTCATCACCGTGCGTCCTACGGGTTTTGATGCGGCGGCTGCCGAAGGTGGCTCCGCCGCCGTTGAAGCGGTTGGTTCTGTGCAAGATGCGGGTGTGTCGAGCTTTGTTGGCGAAGAGCTGGCGAAATCAGATCGTCCTGAATTGGCCGGTGCGAAAATCGTTGTATCTGGCGGTCGTGGCATGGGCAATGGCGAGAACTTCGACCTACTCTACACCTTGGCCGACAAACTTGGCGCCGCCGTTGGTGCCTCGCGTGCGGCAGTTGATGCCGGCTTTGTGCCCAACGACATGCAAGTTGGTCAGACCGGTAAAGTGGTCGCTCCCGCACTGTATATCGCTGTTGGCATCTCCGGTGCCATCCAGCATTTGGCCGGTATGAAAGATTCGAAAGTCATTGTGGCGATTAACAAAGATGAAGAAGCGCCGATCTTCTCCGTTGCCGATTACGGCATCGTGGGCGATCTCTTCGACATCGTGCCGCAGCTCGACAAACTGGTGTAATGCTGAGCGCTCACCGAGCACTTGCGGTTTGTCAAAAACGGGTCCTAGTGGCCCGTTTTTTTTATGGCTTTGTTCATTCGTTTAAGTGCGTGGTCTCTGCCACCATGCAGCCTGTTATTTGTGTTGAGAGTGCTATGTTTTCCTGGTTTGAACGCCGCCTAAGTCCATTTCCCGAGCAAGCACTGACGCAGCCACCGCAGGGCTTCTTGGCATTTTGCTTGTATTACACGCGCGGCGCTTGGCCGTACTTGCTCACCAGTGCCGCCTTGATGACGCTGGTGGCGATTGCTGAGGTGTGGCTGTTTAGTTTTCTTGGCGACATCGTCAATTGGCTTTCCGAGCAAAGCCGCGAGACATTTATTCAGGCGCAATTTTGGCAGCTCGCGGGCATGGCGGCTGTGGTGGTGGGCTTGCCATTACTGGTCACGGTACATTCGCTGCTGAATCATCAAACCCTGATGGGCAACTACCCGATGCGCATTCGTTGGTTGGTGCACCGCTATTTGCTGCGCCAATCCTTGGCATTTTATCAGGATGAGTTTGCCGGGCGCATCGCCACCAAACTCATGCAAACGGCGCTGGCGGTGCGTGAGTGCGTCATCAAGCTGCTCGATGTGCTGAACTATATCGTGGTGTATTTCATTGGTACCGTGGTGTTGTTTGCCAGTGCCGATTGGCGTTTAGCCATGCCGCTATTGGCGTGGTTGGCGCTGTATTTATTGATGCTGAAGTTTTTTGTGCCGCGCATGGGCCGCATTGCCCAGCAACAGGCCGATGCGCGCTCGCAAATGACCGGCCGCATTGTCGATAGCTACACCAATATTCAAACCGTGAAGTTGTTTTCGCATGCGCAGCGCGAGGCCAGCTACGCAAAAGAGGGCATGAGCGGTTTTCTGGTCACCGTCTACGCGCAAATGCGCTTGGTGACGTGGCTGAACTTATCACTCTACAGCCTCAATGCTGCGCTGCTGCTCAGCGTCGGTGGTTTGGCTATTTGGCTTTGGCTGGGCGCTGAGATCACGGTCGGCGCCGTGGCGCTAGCACTCGGCTTGGTGCTGCGTTTGTCGGGCATGTCGCAATGGATTATGTGGGAAATCGGCGCGCTATTTGAAAACATCGGTACCGTGAAGGATGGCATTGGCTCAATCTCGGTGCCGCAGGTAGTCGAAGATAAAGTTGATGCGCCGGTGTTGAGCGTGCCGCATGGCGAGATCGTATTTGACCAAATGAGCTTTCATTATGGCCAAGCCAGCGGTGTCATTGAGGACTTAAGCCTACGCATTGCCGCCGGTGAAAAAGTGGGGCTGGTGGGGCGTTCGGGCGCGGGGAAATCGACGCTGGTGAATTTGTTACTGCGTTTTTATGACGTCGCCGATGGCCGCATTTGTATTGATGGCCAAAACATTGCCGAGGTGCAGCAAGATAGCTTGCGCGCGCAGATTGGCATGGTCACGCAAGACACCTCGCTGCTGCACCGTTCGGTCACCGAGAACCTGCGCTATGGCCGCCCGGATGCCACGCAGGCGATGACCGAGGCGGCTGCGCGGCAAGCGCAGGCACATGAGTTCATTGGCGCCTTGAAAGATGCAAAAGGCCGCGTGGGCTATGACGCACACGTGGGTGAGCGCGGCGTGAAGCTCTCCGGTGGTCAGCGCCAGCGCGTGGCCATTGCACGCGTGATGCTGAAAGACGCGCCGATCTTGATTCTCGATGAAGCCACCTCGGCGCTGGATTCGGAGGTGGAGGCGGCGATTCAGGAGAATCTCTATCGCCTCATGCAGGGAAAAACCGTGATTGCCATTGCGCATCGGTTGTCGACCATTGCTGCCATGGATCGCTTGGTAGTGATGGACGCTGGCCGCATCATTGAGGTCGGTACGCACGATGAGCTGGTCGCCAGTGGCGGACTCTATGCACAGCTGTGGGCGCGGCAGTCTGGCGGCTTTTTGGATCCCGGCGATGACTAGAAAAGCGGCACAGGTCGATAGCGTAGCGACCGCCGCGCTATCGATGACGCGCCATAGCGAATAGCCATGGCGCGAGCGGTTTAGGCGCTCTCTAGCTCCACCAGACCATCTTCCAAATACGCCAACAGCTTTTGCATATGCGGCAGCGTGCGGCGGCAGGCAATGATGCCAATCTCGAATTTCTCGGCATAGCTAACCACGGTGATATTGGTGGCTTGACCATCCATGGCGATGGAGACTGGGTAGATGCCCTCGAGCTTGGCACCGTTCCAATACAGCGTCTCGCGCGGGCCGGGTACATTCGACACGACAATATTAAAGGCCTGCCAGGTTGGCGCCACGCCGGTAGCCATATTGATGCCACTAACGGCCAACGCGGTGCCAACGTAATTCATGATTTCGAGCTGACTCATGCTGGCAAAGCGGTCTTTGCTATTTTGCACTGAGCGCGAAATGGCATCGAGGCGCTCGAGTGGATGGCTTAAATGCGTGGCCAAATTCGCCAACACCATGCCAACTTGGTTGCCGCCCTCGGAGTCATCTTTGCGCAATGACACCGGCACCATCGCCACCAGTGGTTTATCGGGCAGTGCATTTAAGTCGCTCAGATAGCGTCGCAAAGCACTCGCACACATGGCCAAGACGATGTCGTTGAGCGTGGCGTTATGCTGTTTCGCCGCCGCCTTGATGCGCGGCAACTCCCAAGACTGCGCGGCAAATCGGCGCGAGGCGCTAATCGGTTGATTCAAAATCGTGCGCGGCGCTTGAAACACCGAGACATAGTCGGCATCGCTATTGCGCGACTTAATCGACTTGATGATCTCTTTAGTCACGCGTGGCCAGGTGGCGGCTTGCTCGCGCATGACGCCCACCGCTTTGCCGACTGTCGAGATAGGTTGCGTAACATTCGCCACCACGCCATCGGGGCTGCTGCGCTTGCGCGGTGGCATCGCCCAAAAGGGCACGGTATCGCGCGCGAGTGGATCGGTTGACATGCTTTTCTGCAGCATGCGCATGGCGGCCACACCATCGACAAGCGCGTGATGCATGCGGCTGTATACGCCAACACGGCCATCCTCGACGCCATCAATGATATAGATCTCCCACAGCGGTTTGGCGCGATCCATCAGGCCGCTATGGAGCTTAGAGACGATGGCCAAGAGCTCGCGAATACGTCCCGGTTTTGGCAGCGAGATATGGTGAAAGTGCGCTTCTAAGTCGAATTCGGTGTCTTCTGTCCAAAATGGTATGCCGAAGCGCTTGGTGAGCTTTTGGTTAAAGGGGGGCTGCGCGCGATCATAGGAGCGCGCCCAATCGGCGAGCGCTTGCGCATAGTTCTCGCCGGCATCGGGCGGTGGCGAGAGCAGCATGAGGCTACCCACATGCATGGGCTGATTGCGGCGCTCAAGCAGCAAAAACATATTGTCTGGTGGTGAAAGCGGCGTCATGGTCACGGTCCTGTGTTAGAGCTGGATGCGTCCGGCATGGATGTCGGCAAAGTGTTTTTTGGTGAGCTTGATGTAGGCATTGTCGCGGGGTAGCAAAAGCCATAGGTCATCAACGATTTTTGGGTCGAAGCCGGCGGCTTTCAGCTCAACTTTGCGGTATTTGAAGGTGCCGGTGGTGTCTTGCTCGGCTTGCACGCGAATAAACACGGGCACGGCGTAGCGCGGCAGCGTGGCGGTGAGCGCAGCCGCCACCGCCGCGCCATCGAAGCGCACGCCCGGTTTGAGGGTGATCGCGGCCATGCCTGCGCGGCCATCGCTATGGGGCACCGACACGCCATAGACCGCACCATGGGCAATACCGCTGACGCTGGCCAGCACGCCCTCGACTTCGGTGCTGGCGACATTTTCACCCTTCCAGCGGAAGGTATCGCCCACCCGATCGACAAACTGGATATGCCGCAGGCCTTGGTCGCGCACCAAATCGCCGGTGTTGAAATAGCAATCGCCTTTTTTGAAGACATCGCGCAGCATTTTTTTCTCGCCAGCCTCCGGGTCGGTATAGCCATCGAAGGGGCGGCGTTCGCTGACTTCACTGATGAGTAGACCAACGCCACCTTTTTTGACCTTTAGCAAACGGCCTTTGGCATTACGTACGGGTTCATCGCTATCAGCATCGAATTCGACAATGGCAAACGGCAGCGGCGAAAAGCCGGCTGTCTCCGTGACGCCAAAGGCATTGATAAAGCCAATATTGGACTCGCTAGCACCATAGAACTCATAAATACGCTCAATACCAAAGCGCTGCTGGAATTGCTGCCAAATTTCTGGCCGCAGGCCATTGCCAGTGATGAGTCGCACATCGTGGGCGGTGTCGTTGTCTTGGGCATCGCGATTGAGCAGGTAGCGCAGCAGTTCGCCAATATAGGTGAAGCTGGTGGCGCGATGATGGCGGAGGCGATCCCAAAAATGCGTGGCACTGAATTTGCGATCGATGGCGAGCGTGGCACCGGCAGAGAGCACGCAGCCCCAGGCCACAGTGAGGGCGTTGTTATGATAAAGCGGTAGGCAGCAATAAAACACGTCATCGCTGCGCAGGCGCAGGGTGGCGTTGCCGACACCGGCCATGGAGGCGAGCCAGCGGTAATGGGTCATCACCGAGGCTTTGGGCAGGCCTGTGGTGCCTGAGGTGAAGATAAAAAAGCAGGGCTGGCGGGCTTGCACATGGCGCGTGCTGTCCGGGTTGATGCTGCGGCGGCGGCCGGCATCGCGGGCTAAATCAGCGAAGCCCTCGGGGCAGTCAGCGCTTTCTTGCGGCGCATGGCCTTGGCCTTGCATCCAGAAAAAGCCGATGTCGGGGCGGCTGGCAGGATTGATGTCGGTGCTCGCTAAGGCGTCGCTGCATTCGTCGCTGAGCACTAGGAGGCGCGGCTTGACGAGGTCGATGCTATGGCGCAAGACATCGCCGCGTTGGTTGAAGTTGAGCATGCCGGCGACTGCACCGAGCTTCACAGCGGCCGCTACGCAGGCGAGTTGTGTTGGGCTATTTTCGGCGAGGATGGCCACGGTTTCGCCACTCTTCACGCCATGATGCGCGAAGCTTGCCGCTAGGCGATTGACCCAGCTATTGAATTCGGCATACGTCCAATGCCGGTCTTGCCACTGCACGGCCACACGATCGGGTGTTTGCCGGGCCCAGCGCTCAAGCACGCGGCCAATGGACATCTCGGAGTCGGGCTTGAGCGTGGCCAGACCAAACAAGCCGCGATTGACCGTGAGTAATTCGGGAATGGCGGCGAGGGCGCCGCGGGCGATGTCTTTTAGGCCAACTTTTTTGCTGTTGTCGGCGGGGCGCTCGGTGGGTGGAGTCATGGCGCATTCCTTATTATTTTTTCTGAGTTTGCCACAGATTTGCGAAAAAACGCGTGCCTACTTGGCATCATCTGGCGCTCAGGTATAGTGCGCTATGACCATTCAGTCAGGTTGTCAGACAATGCTAATAAAAACCAACACAGCTCAAGCTCATTTGCCCGCCGCGTTGATTGAGCGAGACCTTCTTCAGCTGTCGCGCCGCGGCTTTATTCGTAGCGGGCTGTGGCTGGGCCTTGGCGTGGCAGCCACCACGGTGGCCGGCGTGGGCTATTTGCGCCGCTCCCCGCGTGATGCATTGCCCACGCCTGAGGGTTTGCAGGTGTTGTCAGTCAATCAGTATCAGCTTTTCCAACGCCTCAGTGAGGTCTGCTTTCCGGTGGCGGACTCCGCCTTGCCCGTGCCGGTGGGCATTGCCCTGCAAGTCGATAGTTTGATCGCGGGGGTGCGCGCCGATGTGCGCCAGCAGCTGCTCATTGGCCTCGACCTGTTTGATAACGCCGCGCTGGTTCGCCACGGTCGGCGCTTTATTGATCTGCCCGCTGATGCCGCGCGTCGCTATATTGATGACTGGACCAATAGTTCCGTGTCAGCGTTTCGTGCCATTGCCAATGCCGCCACGCGACTCACCAAATCGGCGTATTGGGACAATCCTGCCGCATGGGCGGCGGTGAACTTTCCCGGGCCGGTGACCAAGCCGCGTGGCATTGAGCGACTGGGCAATGCCCCGAGCCCGCCGCGTGCGCCGATGCGCAGCAAAGCCGCTGTGCGACCCATGATCACTGCCGCGCGGCGTGGCCAGCGTCGCCTAGGAGCCTCATCATGAATGGTTTGTTCACCGCCGCCACGCTCGCGCCGGTATCCGGCGTATTGACGATCGACGCCGATGTGGTGGTGGTCGGGTCGGGCGCCGGCGGCGCGGTAGCGGCCTATGAGCTGGCCGTAGCGGGTTTGCGCGTGGTCATGCTTGAGGCTGGGCCGTTTATCCCAAGCTCGGCATTTAATGAAAGCTTTAATGACGCGCTCGACACGCTTTACGCCGAGCACGGCACGCAGGCGAATGCCGACGGCGATATGTTGGTGCTGCAAGGTCGCTGCGTGGGTGGTTCAACCGTGGTCAATGGTTGCGTGGCGTTTCGCACGCCTGAGCTGATTTTGCGTGATTGGCAGCAGCAGTTTGGTCTCACCGAGATGACCTCGGCAGCACTCGCGCCGTATTTTCAGCGCGTTGAGGAGCGCCTGCATATTCATAGCAATATGGCACATGAGATCAACGCCAATTCGCACGCCATCATTAAAGGTTGCGATGCTCTTGGCGTGTCGTGGCAGCCGCTCAAGCGCAACGTCAAGGCTTGTGCGCTCACTGGGCATTGCTTGTCGGGCTGCGCCAGCGATCGCAAGCAGTCCATGCTGGTGACTTATGTGCCATGGGCGCTGGAGGCCGGGGCTACGCTGTATGCCGACACCGCCGTGACGCGTGTTTTAGCCAGCGAGGGTCAGGCGCGCGGCGTTGAAGCCGAGATGCGCAGGCCCGATGGCACGCTGGTGCAACGCCTCCAGGTCAATGCCGCGCGTGTGGTGGTCGCCGCTGGCGCTGTGCAAACGCCGGTGCTGCTGCAGCGTTCGCAACTGGCCAATGGTTCGGGGCAGGTCGGCAAAAACTTCGCCTGCCATCCCTCATGTTTAGTGGTCGGCGATTACCCGCAGCGCATCGATTCGTGGTCGGGCGCGCTGCTCGGTGTTTATGTTGATGAATGGCTGGACCCAGCCAAGGGCGGCTTTATTTTGGAAGCCGGTGGCGCCGGCCCCGTGGAGCTCTCGGGCGTGGCCGATCCGGGCACGGGTCGGCCCTATGTGGCGTATATGGAGCGCGTGGGGCATTTGGCGGGCTTGGTCACGCTGATTCACGACCACAATAGCGGCAGTATTTCGGCGGCGAAAGACGGCGCGACCATTGATTATTCGCTGAGTGAACCGGACTTTCCGACCATGCTCGCGGCCATTCGGGCAGCGGCGCGGGTGCATTTGGCCGGTGGTGCCACGCAAGTATTTCTGCCCACCGTGCAGCAGCGTGTGGTGCGCAATGACGCTGAGCTTGATGCCGCACTCGCGGCGTTACCGCACGAAGCGCATGTGTTTCGCATGGTCAGTTACCACCCACAAGGCAGCTGCCGCATGGGCGCTGATCCGGCGACGAGCGTGGTCTCGCCAAGCGGGGAGACGCATGAGGTGCGCGGGCTCTACATCACCGATGCCAGTTTGTTTCCGACCAGCATCATCGTGAATCCACAGCTCACCGTGTATGCGCTGGCCAGTGTCATTGCCGAGCGCATCGTTGACAGCTTTAGAGCATAACTTGCGTGCCCATCTCCACCACGCGGTTGCTGGGGATGCTGAAAAAGTCGGTGACCGGCACGGCATTACGAGCCATGGCGATATAAAGCATTTGCCGCATGCGGTGCATGGGGTTGTCGCGATTGGGAATGATGCGTTCGCGCGAGACAAAAAAGCTCGTGTCCATCACGTCTAAATGTAGGGAATGCGTGCGACACAGCGCAAAAATCTGCTCAATATCGGGCTGTTCTTTGAAGCCGTAATAAGCCGTAATTAAATAAAAGTTATGGCTAATTTCATTGATGGTCAGACGCTCGGCGTCCTCGACAAATGGCACATCTTGCGTGGCAATGCGCAGCACAATATTGCGCTCATGAATGATTTTGTTGTGCTTCATATTGTGCAGCAGCGCATGCGGCACTTGTTCCAATGAGCTATTCATAAACACCGCCGTGCCGGGCACGGTTTGGCCTGCCGAGGCGCCAATACTATTGACGAATAGCGACAGCGGCATGGTCTCTTGATTTAGGCGTGTTTGTACGCTGTCACGGCCGCGCTTCCACGTGGCCATCACGAAGAAGGCGAGGATGCCGATCATCACTGGCAGCCAGCCGCCGTGGATAAACTTTAGTGATGTCGAGGAGAAGTAGGCCGCATCGAGCACAATAAACGGCACGATCAGCAGGCCGGCCAAATACGGCTTCCATTGCCAGATTTTCACGGCCACCACGATCAGCAAAATCGCATCGAGGGTCATGGTCATGGTCACCGCGATGCCATACGCCGCGGCGAGATTTTCAGAGCTTTGGAAGGTCACCACGAGCACACACACTGCGGCAAATAAAAACCAATTGAAAAATGGAATATAGATTTGGCCGATTTCTTTATTGGAGGTGTGGCGCACTTCAAAGCGCGGCAAATAGCCCAGCAGCATGGCTTGTTTGGCGATAGAAAAAACGCCAGAAATACAGGCTTGCGATGCCACTACCGTGGCCACGGTGGCGAAAATAATCAGCGGGTAGAGCGCCCAATCGGGAGCTAATAAAAAGAAGGGGTTTTCAATGGCGGCCGGGTCTTCTAACAACAGCGCGCCTTGCCCGCAGTAGTTCAGCACCAGCGCTGGGAAGGCCATGTAAAACCAAGCGCGCCGAATGGGCCGATGACCAAAGTGTCCCATGTCGGCGTAAATTGCCTCACCGCCGGTTATGGTCAGCACCACGGCACCGAAAATAATCATCGAGACGCCAGCGTGTTGCTCAATAAACAAAATAGCCCAATACGGGTTGATGAGCGCCAAGACTTCGGGTGCGTGACTGATATTGATCGCACCGAGAATGGCCAGCGTGCTAAACCAGAGCAGCATGATGGGGCCGAAAAAAGCGCCCATCGAGCCGGTACCGTGGCGCTGCATGGTGAATAAAATCGTGATGACCACTAGCGTGAGTGGAATAATAAATGGCTCAAAATCGGGCGAGACTACATTTAGGCCCTCTGCTGCCGACAGCACCGAGATGGCCGGCGTGATCATGCCATCGCCAAAAAATAAAGCCGCGCCAAATAGCCCCAGTACGATCATTAAAGGGCGTGCCCACGGGCGTTTGTAATTGCCGCGCAGAACCAGTGCCATCAGCGACATAATGCCGCCTTCGCCGTTGTTATTGGCGCGCATGATCAGCGTGATGTATTGGATGGAGACCACGAGGGTGAGCGACCAAAACACCATCGACAAAATGCCGATGACATTGTCGTGGGTAATATCGAGGCCGGGTACCACGCTAAAACATTGCTTGATGGCGTAAAGCGGGCTAGTGCCGATGTCGCCAAAAACCACGCCAAGTGCGCCAATGGTGAGGGCTAATTGGCTAGACTTTAGCGTATCGGATGCTGCTGCAGACATATGCTTCCTCAGTGTCAACGCGCGAGATGGCGGTTGGCGGGCAACTGATGACGCGGGAGTTTACCACTGCTCGCTGTGAGAAAAACACTTTGCCATCACGGAGCGCATCCGCTAGGATTGCCGCCCGCAACAGCACCGCTTGTTGCCATCCGGTGTTACCCCGGTGAGGTGTCCGAGTGGTTTAAGGAGCACGCCTGGAAAGCGTGTATAGGTTAATAGCCTATCGAGGGTTCGAATCCCTCTCTCACCGCCACATTCCCAACCCAACGCCTATCTTAGCCCGCCCTTAGCCAGCTCTCAGGGCCTGCTTGCGCCACTGCAGTGGCGATACGCCGCTCCATTGACGAAACGCACGAGTAAAGACACTTTGGTCGGCAAAGCCTAGCAGCAGGCTAATGTTAGGTAGCTTTAAGTCATTATCGCGTAAATAATCTTTTGCCAACTCGAAACGCAGTGCGCTGACCAGCGCCTTAAAGCCCGTGCCGCGTGCAGCGAGCTCTCGGTATAGACTGCGCTCGGCCATGCCGATGTGCTTGGCGACTTGCGCCATGGTTGGCGTGGCATCTTGCATGATGGCTAAAATCGCTTGCTGAACATCGCTGAGCAGTGGGTCTTGTTTGGGTAGCGCTTGCAGCATGGCATCGGCTTGGCGCTCAAGCAGGCTAAATAAATACGGGTCTTTGCTGTTAATCGGCAGATTCGCGAGCGTCGCGGGGAAGTGAATTTCCGTAACGTTGGCATTAAACAGGACAGGGCAGCCGAAAAATCGCTCATGCAGGCGGCCATTGGCTACCGCCGCTTGCCGCGTTTTGATCAGGCTCGGGCGCACGTCATTGCGGCCGGTGAGTAAGGTCAAAAAGCGCATAATGCCGGCGTTCAACACATCATCTGACAGTGCGGTTGAGCGCCGGTCAGCTTGCCAGCCCAAGATAATATGGCCGGCTTCTGCACGTAATGTCGTGGGCACCAAGGTGTGTAACAGCGGCTGGTAGCGATGAAAGCGCATGATGGCCTGGCCAATGGTGTCGCTGTAAATCCCTAAGTAGCCGAGCACGCCGGCATGGTGCGGCTCAAGGCATTGACCAATGCGCAGGCCGAGTGCGTCGATCGGGCACAGCAGCTGCACGTCCTCTAATAACTGCCACCAGACATCAATCGCGATGCGCGGGCTATGGCGTAGGCGGCCGATTTTCGCGCGCAAGGCATCGGCAGCGAGTTGCTCTTGATCTAAAAAGGCAATCAACAGATCGAGGATATTGGGGTCGACAGAGACATCATGCATTTGGCAGATAATGCACAAAAATGGCGATTATGGTCAAGCATTCTGCGCTGCATCTTCGTAATCTGAGCGGGTGGAAAAACCATCCGAGGAGATGCTCATGGATACCTTAACAACGTTACTGCAGCCAATATTTGGCGACCAGATTGATTGGAAACAAGTGTTTTTGATTGGCATGACGCCGCTGTTTTTATTGGCGTTTGTGGTGGAGTTTTCCGTGCAAAAGCAACGGGAAAAAACCGCCAGTTTTCAGTTCAAAGAAGTCTTTGCCAACCTATCATTAGGCGCCGCCTACCAGATTTTTGAAGCGCTGATGTGGGTTGTGTTTACGGCGGCCATCTTTGCCTGGGTCTACAGCTTTCGGCTGTTTGATGTCCCCGTGAATGGCTGGACTATTGTGCCAATCTATGTGGCGGTTGAGCTGTGCTTTTATATTTACCACCGCAGCTCACATCGCATCCGTTGGTTTTGGGCGGCGCATGTGCCGCATCACAGTGGCGAATTTATGAACTTCACGACCGCCATGCGCCAGAGCGTGCTGAACGCATTTAGCGGTATATGGGTGTTCTACATTGGCCTGTGTTTTCTTGGTGTGCCGCCCGTGGTGGTGATGTTTTGCCTCGCTGTGAGCTTGGCGTACCAGTATTTCATTCACACCGAGTCTATTGGCAAATTACCTCGATGGTTTGAGGCGGTTTTCAATACGCCATCACACCACCGCGTGCACCATGGCCGAAATCCACAATACATCGATAAAAATTACGGCGGCTCACTGATCATTTTTGATCGCTTATTTGGCACCTTTGAGCCTGAAGTTGAGGCAGTCACCTTTGGTATTACCGAGCAAATCCATTCCTATAACCCGCTGGTGCTGAATGTCCATGAGGCCGTGGATATGTTCCGCGATGCCATGGCGCCGGGGGCTTGGCATCAACGCGTCAAGCATTTTGTCATGCCGCCGGATTGGCAGCGCCCAGGGCATCAAGCGATTCGCACGTGGCCGGTGACCTCGCATGCGCCGCGTGCTGAGCGTACTATCACGCCTGATATTATGAGGAGTGAATGATGAGCTTAACGGTATACGGTGTGCCCCTGTCGCCATTCGTGCGCAAAGTTCGTGTGTGCTTGGCTGAGAAAGTGTTGGATTACGAGCTGAAGATTGTGCTGCCATTTGATCAGCCCGATTGGTTCGTGGAGCTCAACCCATTACGCCGTATTCCGGCCATAAAAGATGGTGATTTGGTCTTGGCCGATTCCAGTGTCATTTGCCAGTACCTCGAAGAAGCGTATGCCACGCAAACGCCGCTGATGGGTGATGGCCCGGCGCAGCGCGCACAGGTGCGTTGGTTAGAAAAATACGCAGACTATGAGCTCGCGCCGGTGGCGACGTTTGTGGTGTTTCGCCAGCGCGTGCTGATGCCGAGCATGAAGCGAGCGGTCGACGAAGCAGCCGTGCAAGCGGCGATGACTGAAAAGCTGCCGCCATTTTTTGACTACCTGGAAGGAGTCTTGGGTGCGCAGACATTTTTCGTCGGCGATGCGCTGAGCATGGCCGACATTGCCATTGCCTGTCAGTTTGGCAACATGGTGCACGGCGGTGAAGGCATTGATGCGCAGCGTTGGCCGCAGCTGGCGGCCTGGTATGAGCGCATCAGTGCGCGCCCATCATTTCAGTCGATGCTGCCAGGTGAGCAGAAAATTTTAGCTTCCTTGCGCGGCTAAACGCGGCATGGCGTTAGTGCAGCGTGGTGAGCTCAATCTGAGCGCTGCGCTGCGCGTCACTGAGCCAGAGTTGGCCATCTTGCACGGTGCATTGCAGCTGCATGTTTTTTTGCACAAAGTCGCCAAGAGGGGTGTCGTCATGGGCACTCAATCGCTGCACCACCAAATTGCTCGCTCGCGCGATTTTCGGCGCAATCGCCGCCCACCAAATAGGCACTGCGCTCCCGTAGCTGACCACCGCCACCTGCTTGGCGCGCCCGCAGGCTTTCAATATGCGTTTCTCATCGGGCTGGCCTAAATCGATCCAGCGCTCAATGCTGCCGGTTAAATCACGCTGCCACATATCGGGCTCATCGGGCTCACTCAAGCCCTTGGTAAACGCCAAGTCCTCATGGGCATAAAGCACAAACGCGAGCAGCCGCCAAATTAATCGTTCATTGGTCTCGGAAGGGTGTTGCGCGAGTGTCAGCGCGTGTTCGGCATAATACCCGCGGTCAATATCGGAAATGCTCAACTCGACTTTACAGACAGTGGCTTTCAGCGCCATGAGAGATCTCTTAAACGAAAAAAGGGGGGGCTCAGCGCGCGGCGTATCCGGCAATAAATAGCGCGACATGACGTGCTTGTCGTTGGGCGTCGGTCTCCGCGCTGGGCTTACCTAAACCGAGCGTGGCTTTCAGGTGCAGTCTACCCAAGCAGAGCGCTAAAAACTGGTCGGCCGCCACGCTAATGTCGTCAATATGGAGACTGCCGGCGCTCACCGCTTGCCTTAGGTAGGCGCGCACGAATTGGTTCACATGCTCGGGGCCGGCATTAAAAAATCGTGCACAAATGTCGGGGTGCGTGGTGGCGAGGCCGTGCATGACGCGATGAATATTGATGACATCATCAGCGCGCATTAGCGATACAAACTGCTGAGCAATGCGTGTCAGCGCTTCACGTGGCTGCTTTGGATCGAGCAGCGTGTCATTAAAATCGGTAAACATGCTGTTGGTGCGATACGCCACACAAGCCTCAAACAGCGCCTCTTTGCCGGCAAAATTATTGTACAGCGTCATTTTTGAGACGCCCGCTGCCAAAGCCACCGCATCCATGCTGACGCGATCGTAGCCACACGCCAAAAACTGCTGTGAGGCGGCATCGATAATTTTCTGTAGGCGCTTGGGGTCGCGCGGGCGGCCTCGCTTAGCGACGAGCGGTGCGGGGTTGCTCATGGTTATACTTGACAGTCCATTAAATCAATCTTAAAACTATACGCCACAGTCTAGTTAATGGTCAAAGTTAGCTCGGTTCCAGCACTCAGGGGCTGGTGTCAGAGTTGCCTTGGGCATTTTGTCGAGAGTTTGCTATGTCATTGTCAGATGCTGTTTGTCCTGCGCGCGCGCTGTCGGTCGTTTTAGTGGCCGCCGTGCTGAGCGCTTGCTCCCCAAGCAAACCAGCTGCCGAGGCCGATGTGCGGCCGGTCTTGGTGATGACCGTGGGCGGCTCTGAGCAGTCACTGGCGAATGTGCGGCGCGTGCCGGGCGTGGTGGCCGCGCGCTATAGCAGCGATATCGCGTTTCAGGCCGCCGGCCGCATTGCCAAGCGCTCAGTGGAGTTGGGCGCGCGCGTGCGCAAAGGTCAGCCATTGATGCAGCTCGATAACCGCGATTATCGATTGGCGCTGGCAGCAGCAGACGACCAAGTCATGGTTGCAAAGACACAATTTCAACAAGCCGATGCCGACGCAAAGCGTCTTGTTACATTAGTCGCGGCCGGCGCCATTAGTGTCGCCGACAGCGAACGTCAAACAGCCCGCGCCGATGCCGCGAAAGCGCAGTTCCAACAGGCCAAACGTCAGGCCGATTTAGCACGCAATCGCCTGCGCTATGCCAATTTGGTCGCGCCCTATGATGGCGTGATCACGGGGCTTTATGCCGAAGCAGGTCAGGTGGTGGGTGAGGGCGTGCCTGTGATGTCAATGGCTCAGCCCGGCGAGTTAGAGATTGTCGCGGATATTCCCGAGCGCCTCATCAATGAGGTGAGCAAGCAGCGTGCCGAGGCAGTGGTATCGGGCACCGATGCCGCACGCCTGCCACTGACGTTGCGCGAGATTTCGCCGGCTGCATCGCAAACATTACGCACTTACCGTGCGCGCTATGCCTTTGCCGAGCTCTCCGATGCGCAGCGCCAAGCCTTGCATTTGGGCATGACCGCCGATGTCATGCTGTCGACAAATTCAGTGGCGGCGGAGGCGGTTGTGTTACCTGCCACCGCGTTGGTGAAAACCCGCGATCGTAGCAGTGTGTGGCTGGTCAACGGCGCAGCCTTACGCCTGCAGCCGGTTGCTGTGCAGCGCTATGAAAATACTCGCGTGGTGGTCACGGGCGTGGCGCAGGGCGCACAGGTGGTGATTGCCGGTGTGCAAAAGCTCGATGCCAAGATGACCGTACGCGCGGTGGAGCGCAGCGGCTCAGGCGTGGTGATATCGACTGCCGGTGCGCGCCCATGAAGGGCTTTAATCTCTCCGAATGGGCGGTTACGCACCGCACCATCGTGATTTTTTTAATGATCGCCTCGCTGCTCGCCGGGGTCTTTTCTTTTTTAAAACTGGGCCGCTTAGAAGACCCCAATTTTAATGTGCCTGCGATGACAGCCGTGGTGATTTGGCCCGGCGCGAGCGCCGAAGAACTGCAAAATCAGGTGCTCAACCGCATGGAGCAGGCAGTGCAAGAGCTGCCGCATTTGAACTATGTGCAAAGCTTCTCGCGGCAAGGTTTTGGTGGCATGACCTTAAGCATTAATGGCCGCCAATCGAGCGCCGAATTAAAAGAGCTGTGGTATCAGGCGCGGAAAAAAATTAGTGATCGCCGCGGCGAGTTTCCGGCGGGTGTGCAGGGGCCGTTTTACAACGACGAATACACCGATGTGTATACCTCGCTCTATGCTCTACGTGGCGATGACATCAGCCAGGCCGAGCTGCAGGAGTTTGCTGAGCACGTTAAGCGGCGCCTGCAAACAGTACCAAATACCAATAAAGTCAATATCTTAGGTGAGCAAGCCGAAAAGGTCTATGTGGAGCTGTCAACGCGCCGTTTGGCCGCGCTCGGGCTCTCACCGCAGGCTGTCTTTGCCGCTATTGCCGAGCAAAATCAGGTGCGCCCAGCAGGCGCAGTCGATACCTATAATGACCGCGTGTTTGCGCGCATCGATGGCAGCTTGCAGAGTGCGGCGGATGTCGCTGAGGTGAGCATTGAGGCCGGGGGAAACTTGCTGCGTTTAGGCGACATTGCCACGGTGACGAGCGGCTATGAAGATCCCGCGCAGTTTTTAATTCGCCACAATGGCCATGCGGTATTAGCCATCGGCGTCACCATGGTGCCCGACGGCAATATTCTTACGCTCGGGCGCGACTTGGAAAAAGAGCTGACAGCCATTCGCGCCGAGTTGCCGGTAGGCGTAGAAATTGAGCAATACGCCGATCAGTCGAAAGTTGCTGAGCAGTCGGTGTGGGAGTTTGAGAAAGTCTTTTTAGAAGCGCTGATTATTGTTTTGGCGGTGTCATTTCTGTTTTTGGGCTGGCGCACAGGCATTGTCGTGGCCGCGTCGGTGCCGCTGGTGTTGGGCATTGTGGCGGTATTGATGTATGCCTTTGGCTGGCACCTAGATCGCATTACCTTGGGCGCGCTGATCATTGCGCTGGGTCTGCTGGTCGACGACGCCATCATTGCGGTTGAAATGATGGTGGTGAAAATGGAGCAGGGCTGGGATCGTGTCCGCGCCGCTACCTTTGCCTATACCTCCACGGCCTTTCCCATGCTCACCGGCACGCTGGTGACGATTGCCGGGTTTATGCCGGTCGGCTTTGCTGAATCTACATCGGGCGAATATGCCGGCGGCATTTTCTGGATTGTTGGCATGGCGCTGGTGGTGTCGTGGTTTGTTGCGGTGATTTTTACGCCGTATTTGGGCGTGGTGATGTTGCCCAATAACTTAGCCGAGAAAGCCCACAACGACCCCTATAACAAGCCGGTTTATCACCGTTTGCGGCGTTGGGTGGACTTTTGTGTTGACCATCGAAAAAGCGTTTTATTGGCCACGGGCGGCTTATTTATTGCCGCAATTTTGGGCATGAAATTAGTTCAGCAGCAGTTTTTTCCGACCGCCTCGCGACCCGAGCTGTTGGTGGAGTTGCGCTTAAAAGAAGGCTCGTCGATTAAGGCTACTGAGCGTGAGGTGAAGCGCCTTGAGAGCCTGTTGCTGAAAGATGAGGACATCGATTATTTCACAGCTTATGTAGGCCAAGGCTCGCCGCGATTCTACATTTCCTTAGCGCCGGAGTTGCCGAATCCGGCCTATGCGCAATTTGTCATTCAAACGGGCGGCTTAGCGCAGCGCGAGGCGGTTCGTACACGGCTAATGACCTTGTTTGATGAAGATCAGGTGTTTCCGCAGTTGCGCGGTCGTGTCTTGCGTTTGGAGTTTGGCCCGCCAGTGGGTTTTCCGGTGCAGTTTCGGGTGATTGGTCCTGATCCCATGGAAGTGCGTCGTATTGCCTATGAGGTGCGCGACACGGTGCGCGCGAGTGCCTTGGTACGTGATACGCAACTCGATTGGAATGATCAGGTGCGCGTGATGAAAGTACGCATTGATCAAAATAAAGCGCGCTTGCTCGGTGTCAGCAGCGTCGATATTGCGAACTTGCTGCAAACCGCTTTGTCGGGTGCGCCGGTGAGCCAAATTCGGCGTGGCGAGGAGCTTATTGATATCGTGGTGCGAGGTACCCCCGAAGAGCGCGCGCGCGTGGAAAATATCGGCGATTTATCGGTGTTTTCGCGCACGGGCGGCGTCGTGCCGTTGAGTCAGGTGGCGAGTATTGAGCCTGTATTTGAGGAGCCGGTGTTGTGGCGGCGCAATCGACATTTGCAGCTCACGGTGAAAAGTGATCTGGCCGATGGTGTGCAAGGCCCTTATGCCACGCAGCAAATATGGCCCTCGTTGCAGCCGATTATTGATGCGCTGCCACCGGGCTATGAGCTTCAGCAAGGCGGCGCGATTGAGGAAAGCCTGAAGGCAAACAAGGCCATTGGCGCGGTATTTCCAGTCATGCTGATTGTCATGCTGATGGTGCTGATGTTCCAGCTGCAGAGCTTCTCGCGCATGTTTATGGTCTTTTTAACCGCGCCATTGGGTCTCATTGGTGTGGTGCCAGCGCTGCTGTTGTTCAATGTGCCGTTTGGCTTTGTGGCGCTGCTCGGCGTCATCGCGCTGGCGGGAATGATCATGCGGAACTCGGTGATTTTGGTCGATCAGATTGAGCAAGATATTGCCGCTGGGCATGAGCCGTGGCAGGCCATTGTCGATGCCACAGTGCGCCGTTCGCGGCCCGTGGTACTAACCGCTGCTGCTGCGGTGTTGGCCATGGTGCCGCTATCAACGAGTGTGTTTTGGGGGCCAATGGCCATTTCCATTATGGGCGGCTTGGTGTTTGCCACCGGCCTCACGCTACTCTTTGTGCCGGCGCTCTACGCCGCCTGGTTTAAGGTCAAGCGCGCGAGTTGATGTCTTAGCGCAGAGTTAGCACCAGCTTACCCATGTGCGTGCCGGACTCCATGCGCCGATGCGCGCTGGCCACATCGGCTAGCGCAAATTCGCTATCGATGATTGGCAAGCAGCGACCTGCTGCTAGCGCTGGCCAAATCTGCTGACGCAGCTCATCGGCAATGATGGCCTTTTGCTGGCTACTCCGCGCCCGCAAAGTGGAGCCGGTCAGCGTTAGGCGTTTGAGCATGATCGGCATGATATTTATCATTGAGCTGACGCCGCCCATGGCTCCAATAATGACCAAGCGGCCATCGTCATTGAGTACCTTTAGATGCTGCTCAAGGTAGGCGGCGCCCACCATATCGAGCACCACATCGACGCCATCGGTGAGTGCGAGCAACTGCTGATCAAAGTCAGCCGCGCGATAGTTCAGGGCAGAGGCGCCAAGGTCTTCAATAAACTGGCACTTTTCATCGGATCCGGCCGTGGCATAACAGTGCCAGCCCAGCTCTTGGCCTAACAACAGCGCGGTACTGCCAATGCCGCTGCTGCCGCCATGAATGAGCACGCGCTCGCCGGGCTGAACCCGGGCCAGCTGTAGCAAGTTGGCCCACACCGTGAAAAATGCCTCAGGGATCGCCGCCGCTTGTGTCATCGATACGCCCGCTGGAATACTCAAGCATTGCCCTGATGGCACCGCACAATACTCTGCATAGCCTCCGCCATTGGTGAGGGCGCAAACGCGATCACCAACGCGATGATTCATGACACCATCGGCCACCGCCACGACCTCGCCGGCGACCTCTAAGCCCAATACGGGATTGACGCCGGCGGGCATGGGATAGAGACCGCGTCGCTGCAATATATCGGGGCGATTGACGCCAGCAGCATGCACACGAATCAATAGCTCGCCGGCTTGCAGGCTTGGTACAGGCCCTTCTGCCAGCGCCATGACGTTGGCATCACCAGCGCTGGCGCAGTTTATGTAACGCATAAGTTTGGCCTTAATGGTGGTGTGGCTTTTGTGCAAGTACTAGCGAGAATAGCAGCAACAAGCCGCCGGCGGCCATGCCGGCCATGCCCTCATAGAGCGCTGATTGCCAGCCGAGTTGGCGCCAGGCAATGGCCACGCCCAAGCCAATAATCACCGCCGCAAAGCGCGCCCAGCGCGGTGGTTGGCCGCCCAGTACGCGGCAAATCAGCAGCGGTGCTAGCGCGCTGGCCAAGCCTGACCACGCCATGATGACTAAGCTAAAGACGCTTTGCGTATTGCTCAGCGCCCAGATCAGCGCGAGGCCGGTGATGATCGCCGTGCCCCATTTGAGCCGCGATAGTTTGCGTGAGCCGGGCACGAGGTCGTGGGTGAGTGCGGCAGAGCAGCTTAAAATCAGCGAGTCGGCGGTCGACAGTGTGGCAGCGAAAACGCCGGCGAGCACTAAGCCAACGAGTACCGGATGCAGTAATTCGAGCGCCATGGTCGGCAGCGCCAATTCGGCATCGAAGTCGACGGCGACTGGCAGGTACAGCCGTGAGAGTAGGCCAACGCCGGTGGCCATGGCGTAGAAAGCGATAAACCACAGGTAGTACCAGAGCCGCGCGCGGTTCATGTGCGCGCCGTCATTGAGGGCCATAAAGCGCACCATGACATGCGGCTGGCCGATGACCGAGAGCCCGGCGAAAAACCAGCTCACGGCAAACAGCACGCCGCCAGCCAAGCCCGGCAGGGCGAGATCCTGCGGGTAGCCATTCATATAGCCGGGGATGCTGTGCAGTTGCTGCCAGACGGCATCGAGACCGCCGAGATTGCGTGTGGCGGCAATGAGCAGCAAGCTCATGGCGCCGATCATCACGAACGATTGCGCGGCGTCGGTCCACATGGAGGCGCGAATGCCGCCGGAAAGGCAATAGACCAAGACCAGACCGGCGCCGAGAAAGGCGCCGGTGGCCATCGGCCAGTCAAAGAGCACATGTAAAGCCTTGCTGCCGGCCACCAATTGCGCGCTCGCGTAGGCCAATAAAAACACCAGTGAGATGAGTGCCAGCAAGCGTTGCAATGGCACATCGCGCTGGCCATTCCAGTGGCTTAAGACATCGGCAAAGCTCACTGCGCCGGTGCTTTCGGTGAGGCGGCGTAGGCGGGCGTGAACATAGCGCGAGGCCACGTAGTCGCCGCTGATCCAGCCGATCATCAGCCAAATGGCGGCGAAGCCGGTGGCGTAGGTGTAGCCGATGACGCCGATGAACATATAGCCGCTGTTGTTGGTGGCCACCGCGGAGAGGCCGGCGAGTGCGGGCGAGACATCGCGGCTGGCGAGGTAATAATCATCGGCGGTGCCGCGGCTTTTGCGAGCGGCGCTAACACCGACCAAGGCAAAGCCGGTGAGAAACAGCAGGAAACTCCAAATCATTGAACACCTCTTAGGCTAACAGCGCCCAAGCCATGCTCAGACACCACAACGCGTGGTTATGAAGCCGGCCCCAAAGGCCAACCGAGACTGAGCCAGAGACCGAGAAAGCCGCCCCAAATCACTAACAACGTCAGCGAGTAAGGCAGCATGAGTGCCACCAGCGTGCCAACGCCGGCTGCTGGTTGATAGCGCTGAGCAAAGGCCACGACCATGGCGAAATAGGGCATCAATGGCGTGATGATATTGCCGACGCTATCGCCGACGCGAAAGGCCGCGAGCGTGGATTCGGCGGGAATGCCCGCGAGCAGCAGCATGGGCACGAAGACCGGCGCCATCAGTGCCCATTTCGCCGAGGCGGAGCCGATGAATAGGTTGATGATGAAGGTGGCGAGCAAAAACAGGAGCAGCAGCGCCGTGGCACTGAGCGTGGTGTGCGCTAGCGCTTCGGCGCCGGAAATAGCCAGCAGCTGGCCGAGCTGGCTCCAGTTAAACCAGGCGACAAATTGCGCGGCAAAAAACATCAGCACCAAATAGCTGGCGAGGGTTTTGAAGGTGTCTTCCATGGCAGCCACGGAGTCGCTGGCGCGTGACCATCGGCCGCTAAAGCGTGCGTAGAGAATGCCGGCCACGCCGGCGGTAAAGGCAATAACCACGACGATGCCTTGCACCAGTGGCGAGCGCGAGATGCTGCCATCGGCGCCGCGTAAAGCGCCATCGGCTGGCCAGAGTGCGTAGAGGCAGGCGCAAGCGATGAGCAGTGTCCAGAGCAGAGCGGCGAGCGCACCGGCACGGTGCAGGTGGTGGTCTGTGTCTGCGTCGGCAAGCACTGTCGTGTTGCCGCCAGCGGAGGGTGAAATACGCTGGGCATCGAGGTCGGGCTGCGTCAGTGCGCCGGCGGCGAGCTGCTGCTCGGCGGCTTGCAGGCGCGGCTGCACCAGCCAGGCATTGACCGCGCTGATGACCAGCGTCACCAACAGTGTGGAGGCGGCAATAAAATAATAGTTCGCGGTGATGGCCACGTTGGCCTCAGGATTCACCGTACGTGCTGCCTCGGTGGTGATGCCGGCCAAAATCGCATCGACCGGACCGATGGCGATATTGGCCGAGAAGCCAGCAGACACCCCAGCAAATGCACAGGCGATACCTGCCAATGGCGGTAGTCCGGCGCGGGCAAAGAGCAGACCGGCGAGCGGGATGATCACCACATAGCCGGCATCCACCGCGAGGCTGGAGAGTACGCCGGCAAAGGCCACAATAAATGCCAAGCCGCGGCCACCGCTTAAGCGTACCAAGCCCGATAGCAAGCCGCCGAGTAGTCCTGAACGTTCAGCCAGACCCAGACCGAGCATGGCGATCATGACGCTGCCGACTGGTGCAAACTGAGTGAAATTAGTGATGCTGCTGGTGAGGATATAGCGCAGGCCATCGAGCGAGATGAGGCTGGTAGCACTGACGGTGCGGCTGCCATCGGGCCAGGGGGCCTGCCAGTCGAGACCGGCGGCGATGGCTGAAATTATTGCGACAAGAAAACACAGCCAAACAAACAGCCAGGTCGGATGCGGTAGGCGATTACCGAGGCGTTCGAGATGGTCTAGGCTGCGATGCAAAACCGAGGTGGACATGAATAGTAGGCTGCGAAAAAGTCAGCCCCGACCTTACCCAATTGCGCCTGCTGTCGCAAACCGCTCAGCTCGCTGCCTGAATTGCAGTGAGCGCGATGGTAAAGACAATGTCATCGACCAGTGCGCCGCGCGAGAGGTCATTGACCGGTTTATTCAGGCCTTGCAGCATGGGCCCCACACTCACGCAATTGGCGCTGCGCTGCACAGCCTTATAGGTGGTATTGCCAGTGTTGAGGTCGGGGAAAACAAACACCGTGGCTTGCCCGGCGACTGGGCTATTCGGGGCTTTTTGCTGGCCCACGCTGGCAATCGCGGCGGCGTCGTATTGCAAAGGGCCATCGAGCGCGAGATCGGGGCGTGCGGCTTGGGCTAGTCGGGTGGCTTCGCGGACTTTTTCGACGTCATCGCCGCTGCCCGAGTCGCCGGTGGAGTAGCTTAGTAAGGCCACGCGCGCGGGGATGCCAAAGGCTTGCGCCGAGGCCGCGCTTTGCAGGGCAATGTCGGCGAGCTGCTGGGCGTTGGGGTCGGGGTTCACCGCGCAATCGCCATAGACCAAGACCTGTTGCGGCAGCAGCATAAAAAATACCGATGACACGATGTTATAGCCCGGTGCGGTTTTAATCAGCTGCAGGGCCGGGCGAATGGTATTGGCGGTAGTGTGCACAGCGCCGGAGACCAGGCCATCGACTTCACCTTCGGCGAGCATCATGGTGCCGAGCACCACGGTGTCTTCGAGTTGCGCGAGCGCCATCGGGGCATTGAGGCCTTTATGGGCGCGCAGTTTGACCATGGCGGCGACGTAGTCTTCGCGCACGCTATCGGGGTCAATGATAGTCAGTGCATCGGGCAGTGTGACGCCCTGTGTGCGCGCCACTTCGCGCACCTCGGCCGGCTTGGCGAGCAGAACGCAGTCGGCAATGCCGCGCGCCTGACAAATCGCCGCCGCTTGCACGGTGCGTGGCTCCGCGCCTTCCGGCAGCACAATGCGCTTTTTCGCGGCCTTGGCGCGCGTCACGAGCTGGTAGCGAAAGGCCGCCGGTGTCATGCGCGGTACCGGTGCTTGGCCGCAGCGCGCCTGCAACCATTGATGGTCTAAATGACTGGCCATAAATTCGGTAATGGCCTCGGCGCGCTCGGCATCGTCGAGCGGGATTTCCGGATTCATCTTGGCCAAGGCGCGGGCGGTGTCGTAGGAGCCGCTGGCCACGGTAAACACCGGCAGACCGGCATCGATGGCGGGTTGGCAGAGCGCCAGCACGCGCGCATCGGGCTGAAAATCGGTGCACAGCAGCAGGCCAGCGAGCGGCACGCCATTCATGGCCGCCAAGCAACTCGCCACCAAGATGTCGTCGCGATCGCCGGGGGTGACCACGAGCACGCCGGGCTGCAAGAGCGCCACGGTATTGGGCATGGCGCGCGCGCACAGCACGGTTTTTTTTACGCGACGGCGGCTGGCATCGCCGATGGAAAGCGCGCTAGCCTGCATCAGTGCCATGACATCGGCAACGCGCGGATTATTCAGTGACTCATCCCAGGGAATGGTACCGATGAGCCGGAAATCGTCGCGCTGAAACAGCGGTGATGCGCCTTTTAGGGCATCAACATAGTCGGCGCTGGGCAGTTTATTGACCACCGCGCCAACAATGACGGCTTGGTCGGGACCGCCAAACTGTTGCACATGCAGGGCGATGCGATCGGCGAGCACTTCAGCGCTTTCGTCATCGGGCGCAGTGACGATAATCGCCTCGGCATTGAGGCTACTGGCGAGTGCGACATTAACCCGCGTGGCGTAGCTGGTTTGCTGATTGGGCACGAGGCCCTCAATGATCACCACGTCGTGGTCATGAGCGGCGCTGTGAAAGCGCGTGACTAAGGCTTCGAGTAAGTCATCGAGGTTGTGCTCGGCGATGTAGCGCTCCACATCGACCAAAGCCAATGGCTCAGGCGCGTCGATGTGGTGGGTGAGTTTCATCAGGCCGGTGGAGCGCTCCGGGCCATCATCGCTGCTGTGATGCTGCGCCACGGCTTTGAAAAAGCCCACGCTCAAGCCCGCGCGTGACAGTGCGCGCACCAGCCCCAAGCTCGTGGAGGTTAGGCCAACGCGGGCGCTGGTGGGGGCGAGTAAAAATGTGTGCATGAGCAGTCCTTATCAAATCGTGGGCAACGCAGCGCGTCTAGCCGGGTGTTGCCGCCAACACCGCCAAGGTCTCGATGGCAATTTGCCGCTCTTCATTGGTGGGGATTACCCACAGGCCCGGGCCGCTTCCGCGGCTAATGCAGCCGAGCTTGCCTAGGGTGTCGTCATTGGCCGTGTCATCGAGTGTGGCGCCGAGCCAGCTCAGGTGCGCATAAGTTTCGCGGCGAATGGCCGGCGCATGCTCGCCAATGCCGCCGGTGAAAATCAGGCCATCGAGTCGAGGCAGCGCGCAGCGCATGGCGGCCAGTGATTTCGCTAGTCGGTAGCAAAATACCGCAATCGCTAATCTTGCGCCCTCATGGCCATCGTCGCGCGCAGCCAAGAGCGTGCGCATGTCGTTGGAGTGGCCGGAGAGTCCGAGCAGGCCGCTTTCGCGATTGAGCACGGTCTCGATGCGCTCCAGACTCCAGCCCAGGCTGCGTTGCAAATGGCCGTGTAAATTCGGATCGATATCGCCGCTGCGTGTGCCCATGACAGGGCCTTCCAGCGGCGTGAGGCCCATACTGGTATCGACACTGATGCCGTTTAGCACCGCGCAGGTCGACACGCCATTGCCCATGTGCGCGACCAGCCAAGCGCTGCTGGCATAATCGAGGCCGGCCGCTTCGGCGGCGCGCTCACTCACGTAGCGATGGCTGGTGCCATGAAAGCCATAGCGCCGCACGCCATGCTCGCGATAAAGTGCCTCGGGCAGGGCGTAGCGATAGGCCATGGCCGGCAAGGTTTGATGGAAGGCGGTGTCGCAGACGGCTACTTGCGGCAGATCTGGCCAGGCGGCTTGGGCGGCTTCGATGCCAGCGATATTGGCCGGGTTATGCAGCGGTGCCAGCGCGCTATTGGCCTGCAAAATCGCCAATGATTCGGCGCCAATGCGCGTGGCCATTTGCAGGTCTTCGCCACCATGCACGACGCGATGGCCAATCGCCGATAGCCGCTCCCGATACGGCGCTAAGCAGTCAACAATAGCCAGCAAGCCGGCCTGATGATCAGCCCCCGCCAGCGCTTGCGGTGGCTGTTTATCATCCTTGATGCGCCAACGCAGACTCGCCTCAGGGCTGCCTAGGCGATCAATGTCACCGCGCACCAAAGCCTGCGGCTCGGCTGTGTCGATCAAGGCAAATTTAAGCGATGAACTGCCGGCGTTGATGACCAGCACGGCGCGCGATGAAGTCATGGGTTTATTTCGCTGCGCTCACCACGCCGCAGGCCATACGCGCGCCACCACCACCGAGGCTCATTGGGTGATCATGATGATTGTCGCCACCGGCGTGCATCATCAGCGAATGCCCGCGCATGCGCTTGAGCGTCAGGCGCGGCGCCAGCACCGGCTGGTTGGCATTACCATCGGCATCGACAAAGAGCACGGGCAGATCGCCCAAATGACCATTGCCCCAGGGTGTGCCGTGTTTGCCGGCGTTGTTGGGGTCGTAATGGCCGCCGGCGGCTAAGCCCGGCACCATGTTGCCGTCTTTTTCAGCGGCCTCACAGCTTGGGTTGGTGTGCATGTGAAAGCCGTGCAGGCCGGGTGCTAGGCCTTTGAGGTCGGGCGTGAGCACGGTGCCGTGGCGGTTGTGACTGAGCGTGATGGTGCCGATGCTGGCACCCACACCAGTATCGCTGACGGTGTGCATGTCAACGACGATATCGGCGGGTTTGCTCGCCAGTGCGGTGGTGCTGGCCAAGACGAATGCCGTGGCTAAAAGCGTGCGCTTCATAGAGATATCCTCAAGGAATTCAGTGTGCCTAACGCTAAACGCTAATGCCCGCTGACTCAAGCTGACATTCGGGTCTCGCGCGGGCTAAGACTGGCAGCCAGTGCTGCATTTTCTCCGATAATGAGCAGGCGGCGTGCGCTGGGCTGGTGGAGGGTAAGGCATGGCAATGCAAGCGCTGTTGCTGATCAACGCTGAGCGTTGGCCAGACCTGGCGCATAAACCAGCGATGCGCGGCTTGGCCATTGAGCGCAATCTGTGAGATGTGGCTATATTCGGCGAAAACTGCCTGAAAATCGTTGAAAACCAGACCATCTTTTTGGATTTTTGCATCTAAGCTGCCGGGGCGAATGGCCGCGGCGAGCACATCCCAGAGGCCAATGCCGGCGCCTAAAAGTTGTGCATAGCGCGAGGCGAAATCGTCGGCGAGCAGCACGCCGTGTTGCGCGCGTAAATGCGCCGCCACGATGGGCCAAAAGCCATTCCGCGGATGGGCGTAATAAGCCTGTGCCTGCAAAGAGGCTTGCCCCGGCATGCTGCCTAAGACCAGCAGCGTTGTGTCTTCAGCGAGGATGGGGGCAAAGCCGTGACTAGTTGCGATCACGCCGTTAGGGCAATTCGCCGGCTAAAAAGCGCGTGAACAGGGCGGCGGTTTGCGCCGGGCGCTCGAGGTGCGGCATATGACCAACACCGGCATAGACGTAAGCTTTTGAGCCGGCAATACGCTGCCAAACACCCGCCATGCTGACGTGTAAGAGCTGATCTTCATCGCCCCACACAATCAGCGTGGGCGTGCGAATTTGGCTCAATGAGTCATCCATGACACCGCCGAGTTGCTTGAAAATATAGGCATGGCGCGGTACGCGAGCGATGGCATCTGCCGCCACCGCATCGAGCACAAAGCTCGGCACATAGGGCGCTTCGTTCATGGTCATGGCATAGAAAACCTTCCAGTCATCGAGCGTGGTGGCGTAAAAGCCATTTTTTCCTTCAGCAATTTGTTGGCGCAACGTGCTCAGCGTGGGGCTGCTCACACCGGCGGCATTGAGTAGCGTTAGGCTATGGGTTTGCTCGGGATGACGCAGCGCAAATTGCGCTGAAATAGCGCCGCCCATGGAGTTGCCAATGAGATCAACCTGCGGGTTTTTCAGTGCCATGGCGGTGATCAACGCACTGACGCGATCGGCCTGTGTGGCGGGGTCGTAGGCTGCGCTTGGTAGGAAGCTCGACTGGCCAAAGCCTGGCAAGTCCATGGCAATCACGCAGCGCTCAGCCGGTAGATTTTTGGCCATGCGAAACCAATGCGCGGCGCGCGCGGTGAAGCCATGAATCATAACAATACAGGGCTCGGCGCTGTCGCTGTGGCGGCTAAAAACCACGATGTCGTGGTCATCGACGCGGTAGCTGCTGCGCTCTAGGCCGGCTTTGTATTGTTCGAAGCCGAGTGCGGTTTCTTGCACCCAGCCGCCGAGCGAGGCCTGCGCGCTACTGGCCAGCGTGAGCAAACTGAATAGCAGCGCTTTGGCGCTAAAGGGTTTGAGTGTCATGGTTATTTCTCGTTTTTATTCCGCGTGTGTTGATGGCCACCGCGTCGGTTAATGATGATGCGCCGAGCCATGTTCAGCGTGGTTCATGGCGGCCTCGTGCTCAGCGCTTTTGCCGCTCGATTGGCCCGCGTGCTGATGCCCGCCATGCAGCTGTGTGCCCAGCAGTGTCCACAGTCCAAAGAGAATAATCAACAGACCCGCGGTTTTGCGCGTGGCTGGTCGTTGCAATAGGCGCTTGATTTGCCCCGCCGCCGTGCCGGTGAGCAGCAGCGTGGGCAGCGTGCCCAGGCCAAAGGCGAGCATGACTAAGGCCGATTGCGCGGGGTCGGCGCGCGTGATGGCCAGTGTCATGGCGCTATAGACTAGGCCGCAGGGAAGCAAGCCCCAGATCATGCCGGCCGCAAGTGCATGGCCGGGGTGACGTACCGGAAATAGGCGCTGGCGCAACGGCGCTAAGGCGCGCCATAACGGCCCACCCAAGCGCTCGATCTGCGCCAGCGCGGCAAACCATCCGGCCATATACGCGCCCATCAGGATCATGAATACCCCGGCGGTGATGGGGATGATTTTTTTCATCGGGCCGAGATTTTGTAGGTCGGCGAGCAGAACGCCGGCGACCAGCCCCAGCAGCGTGTAGGTGAGCAGGCGGCCGCTATTAAAGACCAGCTGCCATGCTAACAAGCGCCAACCTTGGCGCTGATCGGCAGGCAGCGCAAACGTGAAGGCGCCACTGAGGCCGCCGCACATGCCTACGCAATGGGTGCCGCCGAGTAGGCCCATGGTGAGGGCAGTGAGTAGCCAGGCCAGATCAGTCATGGGGCGTGTCCTTCTTAGCGGCTGGCGCTGACTGAGTGTCGCGCTCGCGGGCATCGTGGCGGCGCTGGCGTTGATCATCCATCAAAATGCGGTGTGCTGGACCTTGCATATCGTCAAATTGCTCGCTTTTGATGGCCCAAAACAGTACATAAATAGCCACAGATATAAACAAAAGACTCAGCGGGATGAGCAAATAAATGACTTCCATAAAACCTACTCACTCAAACGAATATGGCGTAATCGGCGGGCATTGAAGACCACCACCAATGAACTCAGCGACATGCCCAAAGCTGCCGCCCACGGCGCAATAAAGCCGAGCGCGGCTGGCGGTAAAATGCCGAGATTATAGGTCACCGCCCAGCGCATATTTTGTCGAACATTGCGCGCGGTGTGTTCGGCCAATGCAAACGCTGGTAGCAGCGCACTCAAGCGATCGCCCAACAACACCGCATCGGCACTGGTCTGCGCCCAATCAGTGCCGGATGCCATGGCCACACCACAATGCGCCTGCGCCAGACTCGCGGCATCATTGATGCCATCGCCGACCATCACCACAATCGCGCCTTGCGCCTGCCATTGAGCAATCAGCGCTTGTTTCTGTGCCGGACTTTGCTGGCTGTAGACCTGCTGAATGCCAAGTGTTTCGGCAATGCGTTGAGGCTGTGCCGAGGCATCGCCAGAGAGTAAAACCGTGGTCAGTCCGCGTGCGTGGCAGCCGGCAATCAGCGCGTGCGCTTCTGGGCGCAGTTGATCGCTAAAGCACAGGCGCAGCAATGGCACATGGTCTCTGCTCAACCAAACAACCTGCTCGCTATCGGCTTGTGTGTGAGCACCGAGGGCAAATGCTGCGTGACCGAGGCGATAGAGTCCGTGATCTTCGGCCAGCGCTAAGCCTTGGCCAGGATGCGCGGTCACGGTTGCGCTAATCACCGCCGGCGCTACGCCTTGGCTTTGAATGTAGTCACACAGCGCCCGTGCGATAGGATGGCTTGCGCCGGTTTCCATGGCCAGTACCAGCGCCAATAACGACTCGCGCGAATCGGTGGGGCTGACTACGTGGCATTCACTGATTTGCAGCGCGCCCACGGTCAGCGTGCCAGTTTTATCGAAAACAATGTGGGTGGCCTCGGGCAATGTACTCAGCACATGCCCGCGGGTGAGCAAAAATCCCATCGCCGCTAAGCGCTCAGTGGCAAGCGTGAGTGCCGTTGGGGTGGCTAATGACAGCGCGCACGGACAGGTGGCGACTAAGACGGCTAAAGTGGCCCAAAAGGCTTGGCTGGGATCAACAAACTGCCAGCCAATATACACACAAACGGCGAGCACCAATACGCGTGCGACAAACCAATGCGCGAGGCTGTCGGCACGCTGCGCCAGTGCCGGCTTTTCGGACAGGGCGCGCGACATCAATTGATGCAGCGTGGCCAGTAGCGTGTCATTGCCGCTGCGCACCACAATGGCTTCCAGTGCACTATCGCCAACCACGCTGCCGGCGAGCAGCATATCGCCGCGGCGCTTGCGCAAAGCCGCTGGCTCCCCAGTGAGCATGGCCTCACTCACATAGCCACTGTCTTGCGCCAGCTCGGCATCGACCGGCACGCTATCGCCGGCGGCTATTAAGATACGCTCGCCGGACACAAGCTCATCGCTAGGCATGTCCTGCCATTGATTATTGCGCCAATATTTGATGAGTCGTGGGTTGATGGTGAGCAGGTCAGCGGCGCGCTCGGCAGCGCGCTGACGGGCTTTGAGCTCAATAAAGCGGCTGCTTTGCAGAAAGAAAATAAACATGCAGACGGAGTCGAAATAGGTCTCGCCCTGACCAATGAGCGTGGCATAAACGCTGGCCCAAAAAGCGCCCCAGAGCGCAATAGACACCGGCACATCCATGGTCAAATGCCGTGCTCGCAGCGCTTGCCATGCGGCGCGATAAAATGGCCAGCCTGCCCAAGCAAATACCGGCAGTGTTATTAGTGCCGAAATCCAGCGCATATAGTCGCGGTATTCGGTATCAATGCCTTGAAATGCCCCGAGGTACAAACCGACTCCGAGCATCATGGCCTGCATGGTGCCAAGGCCAGCTAAAGCCACGCGTAAAAGCTGAGTTCGCGCCTGCTGCTTGAGTGCACTGGCATGGCTATCTTGCTGAAATGGCCGCAGCGTGTAGCCAATGCGGTCGAGATCGGTGAGCACGGTGCTGAGGGTGATGTGCTCATCTTGCCAGCGCAGCCGAAGCCGATGCGTGCTGTAGTTGACGGTTGCCTCAAGCACGCCAACGGTCTGCTGCAGGCGTCGTTCAATGAGCCAGGCACAGGCAGCGCAACTTAAATTTTCAATGCTGAGCTCGGCAATCGATGTGTCACCCGCGTGACTGACAAATTCACGCTGCACGGCAGGATGATCAAAGCGGGCGAGCAATTCAGCGGGGGCGGCAGCGTAACGTTGCTGTGGCTCGCTGTCGCGATTGAGGTAGTAATCACTTAAGCCACTGGCCTCAATCGTTTCCGCCACCGCCACACAGCCGGGGCAGCAAAAATCGCGTGTCTCACCGAGAATAACGGCGCGATAGGGCCCCAGCGTGCTGGGGTTGGGCAGGCCACAATGAAAGCAGGCCATCAGCCGTGAGGTCACGAGTTTATTGCGCGGCTAAATCGATCGTGCCGGGCGCTGGCAGCGTGACATCCTTGCTGATATGCCAGGCATCGGTGCTGATATCGAGGGTGTAGCGGCCGACGGGCACTTGCTTGAGCTCGCCGCGATATTCTCCCGGGGCGGTGGCGACCAGCAATAAATTTTGATCGCGTGCGGCGAGCGTGGTGTGATTAAGACGTAGGGTCAGACTTGCCGGCCATTGACGATTGCTGCTGGAGTCTAGGCTTACGAGGGCCTCGCCAGTCAGGTCATCTAGAATGATGCGCGCATGCACGCCCAGTGCGCGGGCGGTATCGACGCGGGCGAAGTCTTCGTTAATCGACTTGCCATCTTGATACCAATCACCGGACACCACTTCGTCTTTGTTGACTACCGCTAAATACACATAATGCAGTGATGACACCACCGCGATGGCGGGAATGGCAATCACAAACCAGACCCAAAACTGACGGTACCACGGGCGTTCAGCGGGGGTATTCATAGCAGCCTCCTAGGGTTAGCGGCGCGGCATCATAAACGTACTGTCGGTACTGTCTTGCACGGATTCATCGTCGGTACGCGTCACCACAAACTCAATAGCCGCGCGCTGACTTGCCCGCGGCGCCTCTTTGAGGATGACGGTCAATGGCACGGTGGCGAGCTCACCGGCCTGCAGCGAGATGATTTTGCTGCCGCCATTGAGCGTAATGGGCAATGTCTCGCTGCGCACCTCAACACGGTATTGGTAATCTTTTTGCGCTTTGTTCTGCACCTTCAAGGTGTAGCTGTTTTCAATGGTGCCGTCGTAGCTCTCGTTAAACAGCGCACCACGGTCGCGCATGGCCTCAATCGATAACGGCGTACGCATAAACAGAGCAAAGAGCAGGGCGGAGATCATCAGCGTGAGCGCGACGCTGTAGATGATCAGGCTCGGGCGCAGGAAGTGGTACTTGCCATCGCCGGTGTTCTCGAGCAGGTTCTCGGTGGTGTATTTCACCAAGCCGCGGGCATAGCCCATTTGGTCCATGACGCTGTCGCAGGCATCAATGCAGGCGGCGCATTGAATGCACTCAAACTGCAAGCCATCACGAATATCAATACCCGTGGGGCAGACCTGCACGCAGAGTTTGCAATCGATGCAGTCACCGAGACCGACATCGAGGCTGGTCTGTTTGCGTCCACGTGAACCGCGCGGATCACCGCGGTGATGATCATAGGAAATGATCAAGGTGTCGCGATCAAACATCACGCTTTGAAAGCGGCCATAGGGGCAGATGTGCAGGCAGACTTGTTCGCGCATCCAGCCGGCATTGAGGTAGGTGGCGCCGGTAAAAAACAGCATCCAAAACGCCATCCATGGGTCCATGCTCAGCGTGGCAAACTCAAACCACAAGTCGCGCATGGGCGTGAAATAGCCGATAAACGCCATGCCGGTGGCGAGCGCGACAATGACCCAGCCGCTGTGTTTAATGGTGCGCTTGATGAACTTGCGCAGGCTCATCGGGGCTTTATCGAGACGCATGCGGGCGTTGCGATTGCCCTCGGCCATCTCCTCGATCCACATAAAGACTTTTGTCCATACCGTCTGCGGACAGGCGTAGCCGCACCATACGCGCCCAGCAAGCACGGTCACAGCAAACAGCGTGAAGGCGGCAATAATGAACAGCCATGACAAGAAGAAAAAATCTTCCGGCAAAAAGGTCCACCAGAAAATATAGAAATGCCGGTTGGCTAGATCGAACAGCACGGCTTGGCGGCCTTCCCAGTCTATCCAAGGCAGCAAGAAAAACACCGCCATGGTCAGGTAGAGCGTGATGACACGAATGTTTTGAAAGAAACCGGAAATGGCGCGCGCATGAATTTTTTCACGCTTGGCATAGAGATCCATCATTTGCGGCTGCACCACGCGCACGGGGTCGGGTGAGAGGTCGCGGGTGGGGATCTGTTCGCTCATGGCACCAGTGTCCTAAGCTCAACGGGGCGTAGATGATACGCGGAGATGTTGCGGCTGTGCTGCGACGAATTGCCGCAGCACAGCGTATTACCGATTACTTATTGCTCAACGAGTACACATAGGCAGCCATGAGATGCACACGATCTGGGCCTAAGGTTTTGTCGAAGTTGGGCATACGGTTTTTGCGACCGTAATACACGGTATCGAGTACGTGGCGCTCAGCGCCGCCATAGAGCCAAATGGTGTCCGTTAAGTTCGGTGCACCAATGGCTTGATTGCCGCGACCATCGGCACCGTGGCAACCGGCGCAGACCGCGAAACGTTTTTCACCGGCAGCGGCGAGGTCGGCATCGACCGTGCGGCCAGACAGCGACAGCGTGTAGGTCACGACTTCTTTCACGCCTTGCTCACCCATGGACTCTTTCCACGCAGGCATCACGCCATTGCGGCCGTTGGTGAGGGTTTCCACGAGATTCTCTGGGCTGCCGCCATAGAGCCAGTCATCGTCGGTGAGGTTGGGGAAGCCTTGGCCACCGCGGGCATTGGAGCCGTGACAGAGCGCGCAGTTATTGGCGAAAATACGGCCGGCCACTTTCATGGCACGATCATTTTTCGCTAATTCAGGAATTGGCGTGGCGGCAAATGACTTGTAGAGCGGGCCAAACTCTGTGTCGTAGGCCGCTTGGTCTGTGCTCAATTCATTGTGCGATGTCCAGCCTAAGAAACCTTGGAATTTGCCGAGGCCGGGGTAGAGCGCCAAATAGCCCAGGGCGAAAGCGATAGAGCCCCAAAAGCAGATTAGCCACCAGCGCGGCAAGGGGTTGTTGTACTCCTTGATGCCGTCGTATTCGTGGCCCGTGGTGCCATCTTCGGCCATGTCGGACAAGTCCATCTTGCGTGTCCACATGAGCAGCCAGCTCACACCAATGATGTTGGCCAAGGCCAGAACGATGATGTAACCGCTCCAGAAATTGCTCATTTCTCATCTCCCTTTTGGGTCTTTTTTGCCTCAACACCATGAATAGGATCTGTGTCGATGGCAATTTGGCCATCGGCCTCAAAGCGCTTGCGATTCGATGGCTTAAATGCCCACCAGCAGATCGACAAAAACGCGATCATGGCCAAAATAGTGGCAATACCGTGCAGTGTGCCGCGATCCATGATTAGCGTATCCCCCGATCTTTAAAGGCGTGGCCTAATTGCTGCAAGTACGTCACTAAGGCCTGTAATTCGGTACGACCTTGCACCGCCTCTTCAGCGCCCGCGATGTCTGCATCGGTGTATGGCACGCCGAAATCACGGAACGTCTCGAGCTTTTTCGCGGTCAACTTGCCATCGAGCACGGTGGTCTCAAGCCATGGGTACGATGGCATGATGGACTCCGGTACTACATCGCGCGGATTGATTAAGTGGGCATAATGCCATTCATCCGAGTAACGACCGCCGACACGCGCTAAGTCAGGACCTGTGCGCTTGGAGCCCCACAGGAAGGGGTGATCCCAGACCGACTCACCAGCCACTGAGTAGTGGCCATAACGGGCCGTTTCAGCGCGAAGTGGACGCACCATTTGCGTGTGGCAAACGTGGCAGCCTTCACGGATATAGATATCACGACCTTCCATGGCCAGCGGGCTCAATGGCACAAGGCTGCTGACCGGCTGCGTGGTTTCTTTTTGAAAGAACTGCGGCACGATCTCCACCAAGGTGGCGAAACTGATTGCCACCAAGGTGAAAAACGCTAATAAGCCGACGTTCTTTTCAACTAACTCATGCTTTGAAGATGCCATCACATATTCTCCTTAGGCAGCAACAGGGGCAGGCAAGTCTTTCGGCTTGGCACCAGCGATGGTCTTGTAGGTGTTGTAGGCCATGACAAACATACCGGCCAAGAACAACATGCCGCCGATTAAACGACCGACATACATGGGATGGCTGGCTACGACACTCTCAACAAAGCTGTAGGTCAAGGTGCCGTCGGCGTTGACCGCGCGCCACATCAACCCTTGCGTGATGCCAGAGATCCACATGGAGACGATGTAAAACACGGTGCCAATGGTGGCGAGCCAGAAGTGCACATTGATCAATGAGGTCGAGTACATGGCTTGGCGATCAAAGAGGCGAGGAATCAGCACATAGAGCGAGCCGATGGAGATCATTGCGACCCAGCCAAGGGCGCCAGAATGCACGTGGCCAATGGTCCAGTCGGTGTTGTGCGACAGCGAATTCACCGTTTTGATCGACATCATGGGGCCTTCAAACGTGGCCATCGCGTAAAACGACAGTGCCACAATCAGGAAGCGGATGATGGGGTCGGAGCGCAGCTTATCCCAAGCACCGGAGAGTGTGAGCACGCCGTTGAGCATGCCGCCCCAGCTTGGTGCAATGAGAATCAGCGAGAACGCCATGCCCAATGATTGCGTCCAATCGGGTAGCGCCGAGTAATGCAAATGGTGTGCACCGGCCCACATATAGACCGAGATCAGTGCCCAAAAGTGCACAATCGAGAGCCGGTAGGAGTACACCGGGCGACCCGCTTGGATGGGCACGAAGTAGTACATCATGCCGAGGAAGCCGGCGGTGAGCAGGAAGCCCACGGCGTTGTGGCCATACCACCATTGAATCATCGCATCCATGGCACCGGAGTACATGGAGTAGGACTTGAAGGCAGAGATTGGCACAGCCATCGAGTTGACGATATGCAATAGCGCGATGGTAATAATGAAACCACCATAGAACCAGTTAGCCACATAGATGTGTGAAGTTTGGCGCTTCACCAGCGTGCCGAAAAACACGGTGGCATAGGCAACCCACACCACAGCAATCAAGATATCGATGGGCCACTCGAGCTCGGCGTATTCTTTGGTGGAGGTCAAACCCATGGGCAGCGTGATGATGGCGGCGACAATAACCGTCTGCCAACCCCAAAACACGAACTTAGCCATACCTGGCATATACAAGGAGGTGAGCGAGGTCCGTTGCACGACATACAGCGACGTGGTCATCAGCGCTGAGCCACCAAAGGCAAAAATGACCAAGTTGGTGTGCAGCGGGCGCAAGCGGCCAAATGAGAACCAGGCGGTGTCGAAGTTGAGGGCTGGCCAAGCGAGCTGAGCGGCGATCATCACCCCCATGCTCATGCCGAGAATGCCCCAGAAAATGGTCATGATGGCGAATTGCCGAACCACTTGCATGTCATATGTCGGTTGGGCGACTGTCTGTGCGTGGGACATAGTTGCTTCCTGTTTACCAGATAAGAACGTCTTGCGAACACGGTAACCGATGCAAAGCTGAGCGTGCGCGTGCAGGGGCTGAGCGGCAATTCGGCAAGTGTCGGACAAGCTCATCATACCCACGATCATCGCGGGGGTATGTTTTAAGCCGCGCGCATTTTAGTGCCATTGGCGGCTTAACGCACCGACAAAATGCGGTCAATCGGTCATTTTTTGTGATTTTTTACTGTTCATCGCTAAGACATTGGTCATGGCGCAATTCCTGCATGCTCATTTTTAGCGCATGACGCGAAGGTCTGCACGTTAGCAGTGCAAAACAGCGATGGGCGTAGCCACCAACTCTGAGTATGCTTAGGGTCGTGATGGTCTAACGCTCTCCTCTGATGACCTCCAAAACATCCGCCAATTGACTGATATTAGAAGGGTTTTATTATGAAAATGGTCTCTGCAGTAATTAAGCCATTCAAGCTTGATGATGTGCGCGAAGCACTCTCCGGCATTGGTGTTACCGGCCTTACCGTGACTGAAGTGAAAGGCTTTGGTCGCCAAAAAGGGCATACCGAGCTGTATCGCGGTGCTGAGTATGTGGTTGATTTTGTTCCAAAAGTTCGCCTTGATTTGGCGGTTAGTGATGAGCAAGTTGATGGCGTCATTGAGGTCATCACGCAAGCCGCTGGCACCGGCAAAATTGGCGATGGCAAAATTTTTGTAACCAACTTAGAGCACGTCGTGCGCATTCGTACTGGCGAGACCAACGACGACGCCATTTAACGCGGGTTTTGCTTTGAGGAGAGCATTGTGTCTTATCAAAAATGGGCTTTTGGCCTAGTTTCTGGCGTTTTCGCCACCTCGGCATTTGCTGCTGAGTCTGCCTTAAATGGCGCCAACACCGCGTGGATACTGACTGCCACCGCATTAGTTTTGTTTATGACCTTGCCCGGTTTGGCCTTGTTTTATGGTGGCTTAGTACGCACCAAAAACGTGCTTTCAGTACTGATGGCCTGCTTTGCCATCGCCAGCGGCGTTAGCATTTTATGGGTTCTTGGCCTGTACTCACTGACGTTTGGTGACGGCGGCAGCTTGCAACCGGTCATTGGTGATCTATCGAAGGCCTTTTTTCAAGGCATTGGCACGGATTCCATGCAAGGCGATATCCCTGAGATTCTCTTTGCGGCTTTCCAAATGACTTTCGCCATCATCACGCCAGCGCTCATTATTGGTGCATTCGCTGAGCGCATGAAATTCTCAGCGATGCTGATTTTCTCACTACTCTGGACCGCGGCGGTGTATGTGCCGGTAGCGCATTGGGTCTGGGGCGGCGGTTTCTTGAGCGAGCTCGGCGTCATCGACTTTGCCGGCGGCATCACGGTGCACATCACGGCTGGCGTTGCGGCGCTGGTGGCGGCGTTGGTGATTGGCCCGCGTCGTGGCTTTCCCAAACATGCCATGCCGCCGCACAATCTCACCATGTCGGTGATGGGCGCGGGCATGCTGTGGGTCGGTTGGTTTGGCTTTAACGCCGGCTCAGCACTGGCTGCCAATGGCTCGGCGGGCATGGCCCTCTTGGTCACGCACATCTCTGCTTCTGCAGGCGCCTTAGTGTGGATGGCCTGCGAATGGAAGCGCTTTGGCAAGCCCTCGGTGCTGGGCGTCGTCACCGGCATGGTGGCCGGCCTCGGTACCATCACACCAGCCTCCGGCAATGTTGGCCCCATGGGTGCGCTAGTGATCGGCGTATTGGCGGGCTTCGTGTGCTTCAACATGACGCAGATCGTTAAGCGTAAATGGCAAATTGACGATTCGCTCGATGTCTTCCCGGTGCATGGTGTGGGCGGCATCCTCGGTACATTGCTCGTGGGTATCTTGGCGAGCCCGGATTTGGGCATTTTTTCTGGTCAAGGCTTCTCTGGCGCCAATGACAGCATTGCCAGCCAGTTTGGCGCGCAGACGGTTGGGGTGCTCGTCGGTATTAGCTATACCGCCGTGGTGACCTGGGGCCTGCTCAAACTCACTGGCCTAATGACCGGTGGCTTGCGCGTCTCGCATGAGCAAGAAACCACAGGCTTGGATTTGGCCCAGCACGATGAGCGCGGCTACGATTTGTAACGAGGTCTTGCACCATCGCGGCGCATCGCTTTGAAAAATGCCCCGTAAAGGGGCGTTTTTTTGACCGTGCGACGGCACTAACGCTTGCGGTTGCGCGTATCAGGGCCATCGTGTAGTTTCAGCGATCGGTTTTGTGTTACCGAGATAAACCCCTTATTTAATGAGCGCAAAGCGACGCTTAGGAGATTGTTACAATGGCTGCTTTCCTGTCACAAGAATGGTTCGACAAAGTTGATGAATTAACCGCTGCTGCTGGCGACCTGAATATTCCACCCGCAGTTGCTGGCATGGTCATGAACGTGACTGTTACTGGCGCCCCCGATGGTTCCGTGGACTTGGCACTCAATGGCGGCAACTTTGAGCGTGGCCACAATGCCAGCGCCGGTACCAAACTGATTCTGCCAGCCGATATGCTGCGCAAAATCTTCTTAGAAGGCGATGCCGCTGCTGGCATGCAAGGTTTCATGACTGGCCAAATCAAAGTGGAAGGCGACATGAGCAAGCTCATGACCTTGCAATCGGCTCGTCCTAGCGAACAGCAAAAAGCCTTGTTCAAGCAAATTTTGGAACTGACTGCCTAAGCATCGGTTTTCAATAGCTGTAAATAAAGCCCGGTCATGCCGGGCTTTTTTATGCCTACTATTTAGTGCGCGGCGTACAGTTCAAACAGCCAGTAGGCAATGATGGCCATTTGGCCAAGCCATAAATTAGCGCGCAAAAACACCATGGCGGCGCTGGTGTTGATGACGTGCACAGCGCTTTGTGCCACACGCAGGCCTAAAAAGATCATGGCTAGCGGTTCTAAAATCGCCAGCTGGCCCATGGCAGAGGCGACAAACACAATAGCCGCAAACACCGGTAGGTTTTCAACGCAGTTCATTTGGGCGTGTTGCACGCGCGTGATGAACGGTGGGTCCACGTGCGTGGCTGCGCCGCGTGTCCAGGCATTGGCGGCGACTTTAAAGCTTAAGACCAAGGCAACGCGATAGCCGACAAAAATAAAAGCTAGCGCCACGGTGAGTGCGGTGAAACACAGTAGGGCGCAAATAGCCGGTGACAGGGGAGCGATTAGGGGTGTCATGGTGACCTCATAAGATAATGCTGACTGAATACGCAGCGGCGGGGTCACTATAGCGCATTGCTTGTCCGACAAAAGTTGTTTTTGTCGTGCGACAAGCGGCGACTAGCGGTCGCTTACGCATCGACATCGTAGAGTTTGCGCCAAATGCCGTGACCGAGCTGGTCAAACTCGCGCACGGTTTGCACAAAAGCCTGGCGCACCTTGGCTTCCACCAAAGGCTCTGGCAATAACGGGTCAAAAATGACTTGGCGAATGGCTTTGCCGCCGAGCAGGAAGCACTCACGTGCCGCCACTTCTGGGTCAAGATCAGCGGCACGTGCCATCCAGTCGCGCAGGTGTGTTTGCGACGCTGCGTATTGCTCAATGAGCTGTTGAGTGTCCCAGAGCTTGAGCATCTCCGCTTCGCGCGCGGGCGCCCAATCGCTCGCGCTAAATACACTGGCATCACTTTCTAAGCCGAGACTGTGCAAGCGTCGGCGCACGGCATCGACATCTTTCTCAATGTTATTGGGGCGTACATGCAGGCCTTTATCGAGTGCGCGAAAGCCGAGCATTTGCAGCGCGCGTTCGCGGCGATTGAGCGCGGTGCGGTCGCTACGCCCGAGGCCGGCAGAAAACACCACCAGCCAATCATTTTGCCAGGGTCGCAGGCGTTGTTCGGCCTGACGCCACGTGGCAATGTCGCCGGCTAAGTCGCGCGCGGCATCGGCTAAGCGGTAACTGCCTCGGCCTGCGCCCTCAATGAGGCCCTCGGCTGAGAGTCGCACCAACGCCACGCGCACCGAGTTTTCTGAAATATCAAAAATCCGGCAGGCTAAAATGGCCTCTTTTGCGCTGAGCACATGGGCATCGCTGGCGAGCATGACGTCGAGAATTAAATGGCGGGCATTGAGTTTCATAAAGAGGCTGGCAGGTACCGAATGTGCGGTGAGTTTAGCATTGGCCACTTGCGCTCTGCTTGTGACAAACGACCACGAGCATGGGTATGCTGTGTTTTTCTTGAAATGAGTGTGCATTATGTCGTGGATAAACTTAAACCGTGATGGCGATGTCTGGTTAATGACGCTGTGTCATGGCGATAACCGCTTCAACAACGAGTCATTGGCGGCCTGGCATGACGCCCTCGACACCATCGAGGCCAGTGAGGGCAATGCCGCCTTGGTGATCACCGCCGATGATGCGAAGTTTTTTAGCAATGGCATCGATATTGAACCGATACTTGCCGAGCACGGCTATGACTATTTTGTCAGTGATTTTGCGCCGCGCTTAGAGCAGTTGTTTTTGCGGGTCGCGCGCTTTCCCATGCCGGTCGCGTTTGCGCTCAATGGTCACACCTACGCCGGTGGCGCGATCATGGCCAGTGCCGGCGATATTCGCTTTATGCGCGCGGATCGTGGTCGTTTTTGCTTTCCTGAAGTCAATATCAAAATCCCCTTTACGCCCTTGATGACCGAAGTCGTGCGCTTGCTGCCAAGCACTGCGGGTGCGTGGGAAATGATGAGCACCGGTGCGGCATGGGGTGGTGTGGAAGCGGTCGCGAAAGGCGTTATCGAGCATGCATTAAGCGAGACGGAGTTGCTGCCAACGGCGATGGCCTGGGCTGCCGAGATGGCAAAAAAAGATCGCGCGACTTATACGCTGATTAAGCGGCGTTTCCGCAAATCATTAGATGAGTTTTTGCCGACTTCATGAAGGTGCTGAGTTTGGGTTTGCGAGACTTTGCCGCATCATGATTCATCAGCATTAGTCATAAAAAAGGCTCCCGAAGGAGCCTTTTTTTAATGCCTAGGCCTTAGATAGGTAAGGGCAGTGCATCGAGTGGCAATGCATTGAGCGGTGCAGGTAATGCGCTGAGTGGGCTGCCGCCGCCAGCGCCACCAAAGGCACCTGTTAAAGCGTCAAGTGGGCTGCCACCTGTATCACTGCAGGGAGCAGTAGGGGCCAGTAAGCTAATGACATTGCTTACGAGCGCGTCGCCCAAGACAGGAATGGCGCACAGTAAACCAGTGACTTGATCAGTAGGCAGAGCATCTAGACCCGGAATCGTCGTGCCGGGACCTTCGGTGCCCATGGTGCACTCACCGAGCATGGCGCCTTCAAACAAGGCTTGGCCAAGCACGGGAATCATGCACAACGCGCTGAGTTGATCGGCGCCAGGAATAGCTGGACCGGCATCGTCACCACCGGCCATTTCGCATGAGCCGCCGGCACCGCTAACCAGTGCAGAGCCCAATACGGGGATGGCACACAGTTGATCTAAGGGCAGTGGGCTTTCGCCACCCGCACCTTCGTCACAGCTTTGACCTGCACCAGACACAATGGCTGGGCCAATCGTGGGCACAGCGCAAATAGCGGTGAGCTGCTCAGCACCTGGGATGCCACCTGCACCGGTACCGCCAGTACCTTCGCCGCATGCGCCACCGGAGCCTTCAACAATAGCTGGGCCCAATACTGGAATGGCACAGAGTGGCGCTAATGGACTAGCCGCCATATCGCCGCCACCATTGCCACCATTCCCGCCGTTGCCGTTGTTGCCGTTGTTGCCGTTGTTGTTACCGCTCATATCGGCGGAGCCGTTTTCATTAGCGCTAATGGTGCCGAACTCTTCATCGCTGCTGCAGGCGCCGAGGGCGAGAGCGGAGACGCAAAGCATCATGAGGGGAAGTTTTTTAATATTCATGTATGACCCTATCTAGTTATTATTGTTTCGCCGAAGGAACTTAGCACTGTCTGAGCGATTTGTCAGCCGACAAAAGTCAAGTTCATCTGAGTAAAGTTAAAGTAGTTTTTGCGTAAACAATGTACGAAATTTGTAACCATTGTGGCTGTCAAAAAACTACCGCCTAGTCACCGACGTTGGCTGTCTCGGTGTTCAGGGCTTATGGCCAAATAAACCCTCATTAAAGCTAGGTGATGCCCAACCAGCACCCGAGAACATTGGCGCTGCGTTGAGCTTGCTGCCGCCAGTAATCACCTGCTCAGCGCTGCCATAACCCAGCCATGTTTTGCTGGCCTCGAAATCTACGGGCGGTTGACTGTAATCACATACCCCCTCGGGGAAAATGTCTTGCAGGGCGGCCCATTGCGCTTCGCTAAACGGAATCACGCCGTAGTTATCGAGCGGGTTGAGCGGTTTCAACGCGCATTTATTGGTGAGCGTGATGAGCGGCTCGCCGGCCACTGTGCGTGGTGTGCCAAAGCGCGTTTGCACCAAAAACTGCACCAGAGGTGTGCCGCAGAGTTGGTCTTGCACGGGGTTTAAGAGCAGCTGATTCAGTGCGCCAGTGAGCGGGTTGAGTAGGCCAGTGAGCGGACTTAATGGCGCATTGAAAATTGTCCCAACCACCGGGATCGAGACGCCGTCTGGCCCGGAGAGGCCAGAGGCGGGGGTGCAGCGGTCTTGCAGGTCATCGGGTTTGTCACTGACGATTTTCTGCGCCAATGGCAGTTCGCGGGTATCGGCTTCGACCTGACTTAGCCAACGATCCATCGCCAGTAAGCCTTGCGTGGTGTAAGTGGTATCGCCAATGAGTGGCACGGGGCCAAACCAAATGACTTGGTTGTCGGCATGGCCTTGGCTGCGAATCAGACGATCGCGCATGGTCCACGAGTGAAAGGCATCGTGGGCAATGCCGGGGTCTGGGCCACGCAAGTCGAGAATCGCAACTTCGGCCAAATGGCTGGCGTCATTGACCCCGCCGCTGCGATAGACATTGCGCAGTGCGGGTGTATCGGCGCGCAGGCGCTCGCTGCTGGGGTTGATATCGACATCAAAGCCGCCAATTTTGCGGTTTAAGTCGATAAACATATCCGGTGTGATGAGCGCTTGCTGCAAGGAGGCTAGGCCGTATTGCACACCGACGTTATCGAGCGGGATGCCGGCGAAGCCGCGGCCGAGCAGTTGTTCGTTGGCGCTCCACACCTCGGGTTGGCGCGCACCAAAGATATTGATCATGGGGTCGAAGAGGCCACAGCGCACGCCATCAGGGTTATTGGTGGTGTCGTAGCGTTGCTCATCGGTGATGCCGGGGCAGTCATGATCGGGGCGAGCGGCACCAAAAAATGCTTCATCAGCAACAATGGCATTCACAGGTAAGGCATGGCCTTCCACGGCGGCAAATTGCAGCGGGTTCCAGACCACGCCCGGCGCCCATTTTTGCGGTTGCTCTAAATAGCCGCGTAATAAATGGTAGTCGCCAATTTGAATCGCCGTGGTCCAACTATCGGGATAGGAGCATTGCACAATAATACCCTGATAAATGCCAGGGTAGGCGTTGGCGACTTGCTGCTGAGCAATCGCGCCGCCAGAGCAGCCGGTGCCAATGGTGTAACGCAACTCACCAAACTGCTCAATGATCAGCTCTTTGGCCATCATCATGGATTCGGCTTGAGTGACTAAGTTGACATTATGACCGTTGTTGTTGAGCGCCGTGGACATCACCATATAGCCGCGGCCAAGCGCGAAGGTGGGGCTGTCGCCGGCCAGGGTTTGCAGCCCCGGCACATCACTGGGGATGGTGCCGGCATAGTCTTGCGTGGGCGCGCGACCGGGCGTGTAAGACACACCAGCGCTACCGCCGTGCGTGATGAGCAGCTTGCGATTCCATTGCGCTTGTGGCGCCCAGGGTTGCCAGTCTTCACCGGGTTGAAAGAGTGTGGCGATGCGGTATTGATCGCGATCTTGATAACCCACTTCGACACGCACAATAAACGGCACTTGCACGCCGGCATCGGTGGTAGTCATGGCGACATCGGTGGCTGGATTGTCGAGGTCATAAGCTTGCAGATCGGGCGTGAGCGGATTGCTGGAGCGATACAGCCAGCTGATCTCAACAGGCTGATTGCATTGCGCATCGACAGCGGCTTCTTGGCAGCGGTAAGGCTGAATCTGTGGCCCAGAAAAAATCGGGCCGCCATTTGGGTGGTTGCGAATGCTCGTAGTGGCGCGCTGGCCATTGCTAAAGGTGGCCACCAGTGTATTTAGGCCCACGTTTAGCCCGCTCACCACGCCCATGCTGCGATTATTTGCGCGTGCTTGTACGGGATTGGGGTTCAGCGTTTGGCCATTCAGGCTGAGGCTAGTGAGCGTGCTGCCGGCTGGAGCGATGGTTTCGATTAGCGCATCGCCAGCACTGATTAGGTCGGCGCGATTAGACAGCACACGCACGTTGGCACTGGTGGCCATGGTGCTCGGTGGCGGCGTGTTGGTGTCAGGCGCACTAACACCAGGCGGCGTGGCATCGGCGCTCGGGCGACTGCCGGAGCTACTAGAGCCGCCGCAAGCTGAGAGGGCTAGCGCCGTTGCTGTTGCAACCAGTGCTGCATGAAAATGGGGAATGGCCATGAATGTGCTCTTCTAATTATTGGTTGTGTAACTTAGTCGAGTATTGTCCGCCGATGAGACGAATGCAAGGTGACGGCTGACGATAGATTTAATTGGGTTGTACGATTAATAAATCTTGAGTTTTAATTTAAAAGTATTTATAAAGCACTTGCAGTAATTAATAACCACAGGAATTAATAATGATCGACATCTCCCATTTATCAGTAAATCAACTGGATGATTTAATTGCTCAAGTGCAACAGGAAATTACGCGCAAAAAGGCGTTAGCGCGTAAATCATTAATGGCAGATATGGAAAAGTTGGCTCGCGAAGCCGGCGTGTCATTAAGTGAGTTATTTCCAGAGGCGGGTAGTAAAGCCTCTAAACCAAAGTCGACGGTGGCTCCAAAATACCGTAACCCCAATGATGCCTCGCAAACCTGGACTGGCCGTGGTCGCCAACCGCTGTGGATTGCTGCATTGCTCGCCGAAGGCAAATCGCTAGATGATTTGCTGATTTAATCGGCAAATCCCCGCATCGGCGTCTTGCATCTAGGTCATTTTGTACTAGAATGCGCGCACGCCGTACGCGGCGGGCGATTAGCTCAGGGGGAGAGCACTACCTTCACACGGTAGGGGTCACTGGTTCGATCCCAGTATCGCCCACCAACCACCAAAACCTGCAAAGCCTTGTGCGATGCGGGTTTTGTGGTTTTTGGGGCCTGCGAAAAGTCACGGCTTACCGTTTTATGCTTGGGCAGACTTCCGCGACGAGACCATCTCATACCAGCGTTGCACGTGTGGATGCTGGTCGCCGATGCGGATTTTCATCACGCGCGCGAAGTCGATGGCGACTAATAGGGTGATGTCGGCAATGCTAAAACTGGCGCCAGCAACATATTCGTTCGTGGCGAGTTGATCATTTATCACGTTTAAAAAATCGAGTGCCATTTTGCCCGATACCGCGCCAAACTCGGCGACGGGTGTCATGCGGTCTTTAAAATAGCCGGTGGAATGTTGAAAGCACATGCCTACGGGCATAAAAAAACCAAACTCAACGCGCCGGCGCCACATTTCAATAATCGCCTTTTCAACGGGGCTATTGCCCATCAGTGCGGGAGCCGATTGTATTTCTTCAATATAACGACAAATAGCCGCGGTTTCGCCGATAACGGTACCGTCATCGAGCTCTAAAAAGGGCACTTTGGTGGTGACATTTTTCGCGCGCATGGCCGCGCTGAGGTTTTCACCAGCGGCAATATCGAGCTCAATGTATTCCGCGGACATGCCTTTTTCAGCGAGAAACATGCGCACCAAACGTGGGTTGGGGGCAGTGCGGGTTTCGTAGATTTTCATGCGGCCTCGTTGTTTTTCTGGTGAGTGACAGTGAGCTGATCAATAACACATTGCGACGGTTTTGGCTGCTTCAATATGTTGATGCCATTTTTGTACAATAAGACATGACTAAACTCATCTACCTCAATGGCTATGCGCCGGCGCTGCGCGAACAGGTCCAGCGGTTAATCGACACCGATCAGCTCGGCGCCTGGTTGGCGCGGCGCTATCCGCCGGCGCCCGCGCATGCCATCCAAAGCAATAGCGCGCTCTACGACTACACGCAGCGCATCAAGCAAGCGTATCTGCGCAGCAGCGTGCCGGTCACTAAGGTTAGTTTCGATGCGCGTTTGCATGTCATCGACAATGCCTTGGGGCAGCACCAGTTTATTAGCCGTGTGCAGGGTGCGAAGCTGAAAAGCAAAAATGAGATTAAGATTTCGGCGTTGTTGAAAACGCTACCGGAGCCGCTCTTGCAGATGGTGGTGGTGCATGAGCTGGCGCATCTGCGCGAAAAAGATCATAACAAGGCGTTTTATCAGCTCTGCGAGCATATGTTGGCGGACTACCATCAGCGCGAATTGGATTTGCGCTTGTTCTTAACCCATCAGTCGTTGTTGACCGGCTAAGGCGGCGCGCAGCCGGATATTTTCGGCCTCCAGTGCCGCTACCCGGTCGCTATCGCTGTGCGCGCGCAAGCTCGGCAGTAGTGTCGAGGCTGGCGCCTGCGCGATTAAGCGGCCATCGGCTAGATGCACGATGTGCTGCGCGAGGCATTCGATGTCACGCAGATCATGACTGACCATGATAATGGGCAATTGCTGACTGAGATGCCGAATATAGGGCAGTAACGCGGTGCGTTGCGCCTGATCGATGCCACTGAATGGCTCGTCGAGTAAGAGTAGCTGCGGTTGACTCAGCAGGGCGCGTGCTAACACCACGCGCTGGCGTTCGCCACCCGAGAGTTGCTGTGGCGCGCGGGCAAGCAGCGGTGCTAAGGCAAAGAGCGCAATGATCTCCTCGCGCTGATGGCCCGCTCGGCGCGCGCGCCGTTGCGCATAGTCGAGGTTGCCGCTCACGGTTAAGTGCGGGAATAGGCTGGCCTGCTGGCAGACATAGGCCAGCCCACGACGATGTGTGGGCAGGTGCTGCCAGTGCTGTTGGCGAAAATGCATGTGGCCATGGGGTGAGGCGTGCAAGCCGGCGATGCAGCGCAAGAGCGTGGTTTTGCCGGCTCCGCTGGCGCCATAAATCGCGGTGACACCAGCGAGCGGCAGCGAGCAGGCGATCGCTAAATGAAATGCGCCGTGCTGCACATCGACATCAAGGCTTAACTGGTTGCGATCGGTCATGGGCCGATTCTCGATAGAGCCGCTGGCGACCTGCTGTAGAGCATCAACAGCGTGACAAACGAGAAGATCAGCAGCACGGCGGCTAACGTATGCGCTTGCTCATAGTGCATGGCTTCGACATGGTCATAGAGTGCTACCGAAGCCACGCGGGTTTCGCCGGGGATATTGCCACCGATCATTAAGACCACGCCAAACTCACCGACGGTATGGGCAAAGCCTAAGAGCCCGGCGCTGATGAAACCAGGTTTGGCGAGTGGCAGCACCACGCTGATGAAGCGATCGTATGGCCCGGCGCCCAGACTAGCGGCAGCCTCGAGATGCTGACGAGGAATAGCCTGCATAGCGGCCTGCAGGGGCTGCACGACAAAGGGCAGTGAGTAGCACACCGACGCCAGTACTAAGCCACTAAAATGAAATGGCAAATAGCCGATGCCAAGCGCGCTGGTTAGCTCGCCAATGACGCCATGCGGACCAAGACTGATGAGTAGATAAAAGCCCAATACCGTGGGCGGCAAAACCAGTGGCAGTGCCACCACGGCGCTGATCGCCGCGCGCCAGCGCGAGTGCGTTGTGGCCAGCCACCAGGCCAGTGGTGTAGCGAGCACTAGCAAGATCAGTGTGGTGGTACTGGCGAGTTTGATGGTCAGCCACAGCGTGGCGAGGTCATCGGCAGAGAGGCTCATGGCGTGAGTTCCGGGGCATCATAGCCGGCGCGCCGAATGTGCTCGCGGACAGCATCGGTGCGCATAAATTGCCAAAACTCACGACTGGCTGAGCGCTCATTGAGCAGTAATGCTTCTTGTGCGATGGGGTGATGCCAGTCCGAGGGGATCAGCCAGGCTTGGCCACTGGGCTTAGCGGCTTGCCATTGCGCCCGAGCAATAAAGCCTAACTCGGCATTGCCACTACTGATGAATAAATAGCTTTGCGCGATGTTCTCCGCAAGCACCCAGCGCGCCTTGGTGGCAGTCTGTAGACCCAGCGATGCCAGCGTCTCGACGGCGGCAAGGCCATAGGGCGCCAGTCGTGGGTTAGCCAAGGCGATGTGGCGAAAATCTTGCTGCAGGGTATGGCGCAGCGAGCTCTGGCAGGTATCACGCGTCGTGCACAGTTGAGCTGCTTGAACCGGCATGATGACCTTTGTCGGCCGCGCAGACCAGAGCACTAAGCGGCCAATGGCATATGAGTAATGAGCCTTAGCGAGGCCGTCAGCTTGCAGGGCTTGCGGCTTGCTGGCATCGGCTGAGAAAAATACATCGTAGGGAGCGCCATGGCGTATTTGTGCGGCGAGTAGGCCCGATGAGCCACTGACTAGCCGTACGCGATGCGCGCTGTGTTGCTGAAAGTGCCGGGTGAGTTCCTGCAAGGTGGGGGCAAAGTTGGCAGCCACGGCCACGGTGATGGTATCAGCGCGGGCGAAATTGCTGTCTAGGCTGAGGCACAACAGCAGACTCGCTACAGCGCTTAGTACTGGCCGTTGCAAAAGCAGCCTACGCCGCTTTTGGTGCGCGGGATGGCCGTATGGCATATCAGCCACCACTGACATTCATAAAGCGCACGAGCTGCTCGCCATCGTGAGCAAATTCATGGCGTGCCGGTTTCTGCGCCAATGCGGTGTGCAGCGCCTCACGCAAAACCTGATCATCGTCTGGATGGGCACGCATCAGATCACGCAGCGACAGCGAATGTTCGTGACCCAAGCAGAGCAGCAAACGACCCTCGGCGGTGAGGCGCAAGCGATTGCAGCTGGCGCAGAAGTTATTTGAGTGCGGCGAGATAAAACCGATGCGCGAGGCGGGGTAGCCTTGGGCTTGCAGATAGCGTGCGGGGCCGGCCTGTGCGTCGCGATTCAGCATGGGCAGTAATGTGTAGCGCTGATTCAAGCGCGCGATGATGTCGGCGCTGCTTAAATAGGTGTCAGCACGTGTGCGGCCAACATCACCCAAGGGCATTTCTTCGATGAAGCAGATGTCGATGCCGCGCGCCAGTGCAAAAGCCAGCAGATCTTCGATTTCGTCGTCGTTGCAGCCGCTCATCATCACGCAATTGAGACGGATGCGCTGAAAGCCCTGCGCCACGGCAGCATCGATGCCATCGATGACTTCGGCGAGCACGCCATGGCGCGTGATGTGGTGAAAGCGCTCAGGCTTGAGGCTGTCGAGACTGATGTTTAAGCGACTGACGCCAGCGGCTTTGAGGGCGCAAGCATGAGCGGCGAGCTGGCGGCCATTGGTGCTGAGCACCAGCTCATTGAGGCCGGGGAGTGCCGCGAGATCTTCACAAATACTGATGATGTCGGGGCGCACCAGTGGCTCACCGCCGGTGAGACGAATTTTACCAATACCCTCGGCTACCATGACGCCGGCGACACGCCTAATTTCAGCGCGGGTCAGCGTCTGTTCGCGCGGCAAGAAGCGCATGTCATCGGCCATGCAATAGCGGCAGCGCAGGTCGCAGCGATCGGTCAGTGATAATCGCAAATAGTTCATGCGGCGGCCTAGGCCATCGATGAGAAAACTCATGAGAGCAGGCCAGCGTAGGGTAAAAACGCCACGGCATCGCCCAGCGCCACGGTACATCCGGCGTCGATCATGGCTAAACCGTCGCTTGCGCAGGCTGGGCTGAGCATGGCCGAGCCTTGTTGAGCGTGCAGGGTGACATGACCGCTGTCGTTGAGGCTGGCGCGCAGGTATTGCCGACGTGGTTTGGCTGTCGGCCAGCTAAAGGCGGCCGGCAACGCATAGCGACTGGCCTGCACGCGCGCTTGGCCTTGTAGGCGCAACAGATAGGGCTTAGCGATGATCATCGCGGTGATGAAGGCGGAGGTGGGGTTGCCCGGCAGGCCTAGCCAGGGACACGAGCCGACACGACCAACGGCCAGTGGTTTGCCGGGCTGAATGGCCACGCGCCACAGAGAAAGTTCGCCCAGTGTGCTGACCACGGCCTTGAGATGGTCTTCTTCACCCACGGAGACGCCGCCGGAGCTGATCAGCACATCGCATTGCGCCGATAAGCTCAGCAGTGCATCCGTCAATGCGGCCGGTTGATCGGCAACGATGCCCTGTGCGATAACCTCAAAGCCCCAGCCGCGTAGCAAGGTGGCGAGGCCGGGACCATTGGCATCATGAATGTGGCCGGCCGCCAAGGGCGCACCGGGCGTGCAGAGCTCATTGCCAGTGGAGAGTAGGCCGATGCGCAAGGGCGCAAACACGCGCACGCGGGCGTAGCCAAGACTGGCGATCAGCGCGATTTCGGGGGCGCGCAAACGCGTGCCTGGTGTTAAAACACATTGGCCTCGACTGAGCTCTTCAGCCTGCGCGCGGACATTGGCGCCACGTGCGGTGCGCGGCAGATAGACCGATTCGCCCTCGCGCATGACCTGCTCTTGGGCAATCACGGTGTCGGCGCCGGCAGGCAGCGGCGCGCCGGTGAAGATGCGCCGCGCATGACCAGCGCGCAGCGGCGGGCAGAGGCTGTCGCCAGCAGCTTGGCGACCATCGAGGGGGAGGTGAATCCTGGCAGCAGACGTTTCCGTGCCACTGACGCTGCTCTGTTGGGCAGCACTGAGCAGATCAGCGGCGGCCACAGCATAGCCGTCCATGGCGCTATTGGCCCATGCGGGGACATCGTGTGGAGCGCTAATGGCTTCGGCTAAGACGCGGCCGGCGCACGCGGTTAAGGGCAGCTGCCGTGTCGCGAGATTGGTGTGATGGGTATCGGCCTGTATCAGCAGCTCGGCAATCACGGCATCGACACCACGTAACGCGGAGCTGCCGGTGTCGCAGCCTAAAGTAGCTGTAGTTTTCCGAGCATCGCTAGGTGTCCCGGCGACACTCATGATCGTGGCTCGCAGGGCGCTTGGCGACTGTCGCGCAGATGTGGCACAAAGTTGCAGGGCCGCGTGCGGCTATCGAGCTGCTCGCTGAGCAGCGCTTGCCAGGCGGTGCGGCAGGCATTGGTGGAGCCAGGCAGGCAGCAAATCAGCGTGCCATTGCTGATACCGGCGAGTGCACGCGACTGCATGGTGCTATTGCCGATGTCGGCGAATGAGACTTGCCGAAAGCGCTCACCAAAGCCATCGACCACGCGTTCGAGTAAAGGCATTACCGCTTGCGGCGTGATGTCGCGTGGGGTAAAGCCAGTGCCGCCAGTCATCAGCACAACTTGCACAGATGCGTCATTGATCCAGTGGCATAGTTGCGCGCGAATTTGCCACACGTCATCGTGGACAATGCATCGATCGGCGAGCACATGACCATCGGCACTTAGCAAATCCACGAGAGTTTGCCCTGAGCTGTCGGTGGCGAGTGTGCGGGTATCGCTGATGGTCAGTACCGCGATACGCAGTGATTCGGCGGTCGTGGGCGTGTGCGTAGGCATGAGGATCTCGACTTAGTGAGGAATCAGCCACACGGGCGTGGTGCTGGCCGTATGACATTCGCGTTTCCACAGTGGGATGTGCGTTTTTAACTGGTCCATGAGGTAGCTGGCAGCCTCAAAAGCGGCCTGCCGATGCGCACTGGCGACGGCCACAAAAACGATGACATCGCCCAGCGTGAGCTCGCCCACGCGATGAATAATATCGACCGCAAGCAATGGCCAGCGTGCGTAGGCGTCGATCTCGAGTGCTGCCAATGCGCGCTCGGTCATGCCCGGATAGTGTTCTAAATACAGTGTGCTCACGGCCTCACCGAGATTGTGATCACGCACATAGCCGGTGAAGCTAACCACCGCTCCGGCGGCATGACTTGGTGCTAATGCATCGAGACGTTGGCCGGCGGCAATCGCTTCGTTGGTGATGTAGGTCGCCATGGCTAACCACCGGTCATGGGTGGGAAAAGTGCGACCTCATCACCGTCGCATAAGGCGCTGTCGAGTGAGCACAGTGTCTGGTTGCGTGCACAACAGAGACGCTCATCGGCGAGGACCAGCCAGTGATCGCCGCGCGCCAGCAGCACCTCGCGAAGTTCGGAGATGGTCTCAGCAGCGCTGCATATACGTTCATGATCGACGCCAGTCGCCTCACGGTAGCGAGCAAATAGCCGTAACTCGATATTCATGCGCAACCTTCCTTCAGGGCATCAGGGGCTGCTTGAAAGTGACCACTGGCGCCACCGGATTTTTCGAGCAGGCGGATGTGTTCAATGCACATGCCGCGATCAACGGCCTTGCACATGTCATAGAGCGTAAGCGCGGCGACACTGGCGGCAGTCAGCGCTTCCATTTCCACGCCTGTGCGGCCGTTGAGCTTGCAGCGTGTGCGAATGCACACGGCGTCATCGCCACGAGCGTTTAGCTCGACTTCCACTGCACTTAACGCGAGGGCATGGCAGAGCGGAATGAGCTCGTGTGCGCGCTTGGCAGCACTAATACCGGCAATGCGGGCGACCGCAAAGACATCGCCTTTGGGCAGATCACCGGCCATTAGCCGGGCAAGGGTAGTGGGTAGCATACGCACCACGGCTTCGGCGCGAGCCTCACGCACGGTCTCGGGTTTGTCACTGACATCGACCATTTGCGCGTGGCCTTGCGCCGTTAAGTGAGTGAATTCAAGGGACGATGGCATGCAGCTGCTCCGGGGTATTGAGGTTGACGAAGCGCTCGTCATGACTGGGGTACTGCAAGGGCTGTGCCTGATGCGCCAGCAAGAACCGTAAAGGGCTGCGCTCGCCAGCCTGCCAGGCCGCTTCCAGTGCCGCCAGGAGCGTGCGCGGCCAGAGGCTAATCAAGGGCTGCCACTGCGACCCATGCTTTACTAGTGCAGCCTGATTTTGGTGCGCCGCACTGCACGCTCGTAGCGCATTAAGGATTTCCGCGCTCACTTTCGGTGCATCACAAGACAGCACCAGCAGCCGTTCGTGATGGCATTGCGCAAGCCCCGCGCGGATACCGGCGAGTGGCCCGGCAAAGTCATCATTGCCATCGCTGATTAGCCGCGAAGTGAAGTGTGCGTAGCGGCTGGCGTTGCGATTGCAGGAGATCAGCAGGTCATCGCTCATCGGTGCGGCATGGTTGGCGAGCCAAGCTACCAAGGGCTGGCCATGCCAGTGCAGTAAACCTTTATCGTGGCCGCCCATGCGCTGGCCACGACCACCGCAGAGCAGCAGTACAGAGCAAGGTGGTAGGGCAGGCGTGAGCGTCATCATGGTGGGCTTTATGCAATGGCCATGCCGTTATTAGATCGCCAAGGCCAATCAGCCTTAGGTGCTGGCATAGGCTTTGCAGCAGGCCCGCTAATGCGTCAATGAGTATTTGTCCCCGTGAGTTCATCTATTGCTGCTCTCAGCGTGATGTTGGTTGATGACCAAGCGCCGCGTATGGCCTTGTTAGAGCAGGCGCTCAGCGACCAAGGCTGCCGCGTAGTAGCGAAGCTGCTGAGCGCCAACGGGCTGATTGCTGCCGTGCGGGAGCATGAGCCCGATGTCATCATTATTGATATTGACTCGCCAGACCGCGACACCCTCGACACCATGGCGAGCCTGCATCGTGATGCGCCACGCCCGGTGGTGATGTTTACCGCCGACGGTGATAGCAGCACCATCGAGCGTGCCGTGCAGGCCGGCGTCAGTGCTTATGTGGCTGGCGGCGTCAATGCCAAGCGCGTGCGGCCCATCGTCGATGTTGCCATTGCTCGCTTTCGCGAATACCACGCATTGCGCTCGGAGCTAGAGGCGACACGCCACCAGCTCGCCGACCGCAAGCGTATCGATCAGGCCAAACTCATGCTCATGAAAAGCCGCGGCCTTAGCGAAGAAGAGGCCTATAAGGCTTTGCGTAAGCTAGCCATGGACCGTGGTCAGCGTCTCGGCGAAGTCGCCGCCAATGTGCTGGCGGTATTGCAGCTTTTAGAGGGGAAGTCGGGTGACTAAATCTGCCGTGGTGCGCATCGGCTATATGCCATTGACCGATAGTCTGCCGCTGCTGGCGGCCGAGGCGTGGGGCTTTTTTGCCGATGAGCGGGTGCCGGTTGCGTTGCAGTGCGAAAGCTCTTGGGCGACGCTGCGTGATCGCCTCACGGTGGGCCAGATTGATGCCGCACCTTTGCTGGCGCCCATGGTGTTATCGACGACACTGGGCTTGGCGGGCTTACAGGTGCCGTTGATGACGGCTTATGGCCTAGGTCGCAATGGCAATGCGATTACCGTCTCGACTGCTTTGTTTAGCGAGCTGCGCGACAATGCCATTAATGACAGACCACTGGCCTGCGCGTATGCGCTCGCTGACTGCGTGCAGCGGCGTGGGAGCAAGCGTTTAGTGTTTGGCGTGGTGTTTCCTTTTTCCAGTCATGCCTATTTGCTGCGTTATTGGCTGGCTGCCGCCGGTATTGATATCGATCATGACATCAAGCTGGTGGTGCTGCCGCCTGCGCAAATGGCTGAGCATCTCCGGTTGGGTCATATTGACGGCTTTTGCTCGGGTGAACCGTGGAATAGCTGGGCACTGATGAGTGGTGCCGGCAAAGTCTTACTCAGTGGTCATCAGGTTTGGCAAAACGCTCCGGAAAAAGTTTTGGGCGTGAGTGTGCGATGGGCCGAGCAGCATCCGGAGCAGCACGCGGGGCTCGTGCGTGCCTTGTTTCGAGCGGGTGAGCGCTTGGCGCAAGCGCCACTAGCGGCCTTAAACCTGCTCACCGAGCAGCACATCATGGCGGTGCCACACGAGTGTTTGGCGCTACCTTTTCAAGGGCAAGTACCACTGGGCTTAGCACAGCGCGCGGTATCGACTGAGCATTTTCATCAATTCGGTGGTCATGATGCTAATTTTCCGTGGCAGTCGCAGGCGCGCTGGCTACTCGCGCAAATGCATCTTAGCCAGCAGTTACCTGAGCGTCTACCGGAAGCACTCATTGCTAGCTGCTGGCGTCCCGACTGCTATCGGGAGTTTTTGCATGACCTGAGTGATGCACCATTAGCCGATGCCAAAGTCGAAGGCGCACATGGTCTGAGCGTTGAGGTAGCAAGTATGCGCGGTCTCATGAACGTGCTGCCTGATGGCTTTATTGACGCGGCCTGTTACCCCAGCGTGCTCAACCCATGATGGTGCAACAGGCATTGGGTGCGAGCCGTCGTGGTGCAGAGTTGCCCATGTTTATGCATAAATTGTCCGACAAAAACTAGCTAAGTCATTGAAAATATAATTTTTCAGCACATGGCATGGCGGTTGCAGTAATCCTCTCAAGCAAGGCCAATGGCGGCCTTAAATCGTGAGCAATGGCGCTCACTGCACATCCCAATAGCTTGGGCTGCGGCAGTGGGCGCTTTTTATTTCTGGAGTAGACCTCGATGGCTAAACGCAGACTGAGTGTCATCGCAGCAGGCGCGCTACTCGCGCTACCGCTACTGGCACAGGCGAAAGTGGGTTATGCCGAGAAAGATGAGCTCAAGTTCGGCTTTATCAAACTGACCGATATGGCACCGTTGGCCGTGGCCTATGACCGCGGCTATTTCGAGGATGAAGGCCTGTTTGTCACACTTGAGGCGCAAGCGAATTGGAAGGTGCTTCTTGATCGGGTGATATCTGGCGAACTTGATGGCGCACATATGTTAGCCGGCCAACCCTTGGCCGCGACTTTGGGCTATGGCACCAAGGCCGACATCATCACCGCATTCACCATGGACTTAAATGGTAATGCCTGCACGGTGTCGAATACGCTTTGGGCCAATATGAAAAAACAGGTGCCGATGAGCGCCGGTAAGCCCGTACATCCAATTGCCGCCACGACCTTAAAGCCAGTGGTCGAGCGTGCCCTCAAGCAAGGCAAGCCACTGAAGTTTGGCATGGTGTTTCCAGTTTCCACGCACAATTATGAGCTGCGCTACTGGCTCGCGGCCGGTGGCATTAATCCCGGTTTTTATGCGCCTCAACGAGGCAATACCGCCGGTAATTTACAGGCTGACGTGCAGATCTCCGTGACACCGCCACCGCAGATGCCGGCCACACTCGAAGCCGGTACCATTAATGGCTATTGCGTGGGCGAGCCGTGGAATCAGCAAGCCGTGTTTCGCGGCATTGGCGTGCCGGTAGTAGCGGACTTAGCCATTCGCAATAACGTTGCTGAAAAAGTCTTTGGCGTCAGTCGCGGCTGGGCCGAAAAGTATCCGAACACGCATATACGCTTGGTGAAAGCCTTAATTCGCGCCGGCTATTGGTTAGATGCTAACAACAACGCTAATCGTCCAGCGGCCGCCAAGCTCATCAGCAAGTCGATTTATGTCGGCGCCGATTATCCGATCATTGCCAATAGCATGACCGGTCAGTTTGAGTTCGAAAAAGGCGATCGCCGCGCGCTGCCTGACTTCAATGTGTTTTTTCGCTATCACGCTACGTATCCCTATTACTCCGATGCGGTTTGGTATCTCACGCAAATGCGCCGTTGGGGGCAAATCCCTGAGGCCAAATCCGATGGCTGGTATGTCGAAATGGCCAAGCGTGTATTTCGCCCAGACATCTATCGCCAAGCCGCCGCTGAGCTCATTAGCGAAGGCAAGCTGAAAACCAGCGACTTCCCTAACTTTGTCAGTGAGAGCGGTTTTCGCCCGGTCAACGCCACCACTTTTATCGATGGTATTCGTTTTGATGGTCGCAAGCCCAACGCCTATATCGACAGTTTTCGCATTGGCCTGAAAGGCAAACAAACCCCGTAAGTGGAGCGCAAGTTAATGAAGCCATATCTGACGATTACACGCCGTTGTTTGCGCCAAATCATTGCACCGGTACTGGGTCTGCTGGTGTTTCTGATGATCTGGCAAGCCGCGGCCAACCATATCGACACCATGCTCGGCAAATTTCCTGGTCCAATGGATGTCGTTGAGCAGACACAAAACTTAGTCGCCGAGCATCGTGACCAACGTGTTAAGGCCGATGCCTTTGCTGAGCGTCAAGAGCGTTTTATTAGCGAGCGCTTGGTCCACGAGCCAGACTGGCAGCCGGTACGTCGCCAATACACGGGTGCCCCGACTTTTTTTGACCAAATCCTAACCAGTTTAGTCACGGTCTTGGCCGGCTTTGTGGTGGCTTCGATAGTCGCTATTCCGCTCGGTATTGTGATGGGCTTAAGTCGCTTTGCGCATCAAGCCATGAACCCGATTGTGCAGCTGTTTCGGCCCGTCTCACCGTTGGCGTGGTTGCCCTTGGTGACGCTGGTGGTGGCGTCGGTCTATACCAGCACCGACCCACTGATGACCCGCTCATTTGTGGTGTCGATGATTACCGTCACGCTGTGCTGTTTATGGCCAACGCTGCTCAATACCGCCGTTGGCGTGCAAACGGTGAGCAGTGACCTCAATAACGTCAGTCGTGTGTTGCGCCTGAATTGGTTCACTCATGTGGTGAAGATCGTTTTGCCCTCAGCCATTCCCATGATGTTCGCTGGCCTGCGCGTGTCCCTAGGCATTGCCTGGATGGTGCTGATTGCCGCCGAGATGCTGGCGCAGAACCCTGGCCTCGGCAAATTCGTCTGGGATGAGTTTCAAAATGGCAGTTCGCAATCGCTCAGTCGCATCATGACCGCCGTCATTGTCATTGGCCTGATTGGCTTTGCGCTGGATCGCGTGATGCTGTTGCTGCAACGTAAAGTCGATTGGCAAGCCGGAGCCTGACATGAAAACACTACTTGAAATCTCCAATGTCGGCATGACGTTCAACACCGCCAGTGGCTCCTTCACCGCCTTGAAAGAGGTCAGTCTGAAAATTGCCGAGGGTGAGTTTGTTTCCTTAATTGGCCATTCTGGCTGCGGTAAATCGACGGTGCTCAATCTCGTCGGTGGCCTATTACAGGCTAGTAGTGGCGGCATAATTTTAGAGGGCAAAGAGGTGAGCGAGCCGGGCCCTGAGCGCGCCATTGTCTTTCAAAATCACTCCTTGTTGCCTTGGTTGACGGTGTGGGAAAACGTCGAGCTGGCCGTGCGCACGGTGTTTCGCGGTAAAAAATCTCGCGCTGAGATGAGTGAGTGGATTGCTCATAATTTAGATCTCGTACACATGGGCCATGCCTTGCATAAGCGTCCGTCCGAGATTTCCGGTGGCATGAAGCAACGCGTTGGTATTGCGCGTGCCTTGGCCATGCAGCCGCGCGTTTTACTCATGGATGAGCCCTTTGGCGCGCTCGACGCGCTCACGCGTGCTCACTTGCAAGACACGCTGATGGAGATTCAGCGCGACCTCAACAGCACCGTCATCATGATCACTCACGATGTTGATGAGGCCGTGTTGCTGTCGGATCGCATTGTCATGATGACTAATGGACCGTCGGCCACCATCGGCGAAATTTTAGCCATTGATTTGGCGCGCCCCCGTCATCGTCTGGATCTCGCCGATGACCCGCACTACACCCAACTACGTCATAGCGTTTTGCAATTTCTCTATGAAAAACAATCGCATATTGAAGCAGGAGCCTAAACCATGAAGTCCACACGCGTCGTTGTTATTGGTAATGGCATGGTTGGTCAGCGCTTCTTGGAGGAGCTGGTTGCGCGCGAGCTCAGTGCCGACATTACGGTGTTTTGCGAGGAGCCACGAGCCGCCTATGACCGCGTGCAGCTGAGCAGCTATTTTTCTGGTGCCAGTGCCGATGATTTGAGCCTGGTAGCACCGGACTTTTTCAGCGCACACGGCATTCGTTTAATGCTCAATGAGTCAGCGTTGCGAATCGATCGTGAGCGCCAATTGGTCATCGGTTCGAACGGCAGCGAAGTGCCCTACGACACCTTGGTGTTGGCCACCGGTTCTTTCCCGTTTGTGCCGCCCATTGAGGGCAATGACCGCGAGGCCTGTCATGTCTATCGTACCCTCGATGATTTAGATGCCATTGCCGCGAGTGCCAAAACCAGCCGTAGTGGTGTGGTCATTGGTGGTGGTTTGCTCGGGCTTGAGGCCGCGAAGGCGCTCAAAGATTTAGGCCTAGAGACGCACGTGGTGGAGTTTGCGCCGCAGCTCATGGCGGTACAGCTAGATGTTCAAGGCGGCGTGGTATTGCGCGATAAAATTGAAGCGCTCGGTGTCAGTGTGCATACCGGCAAAGCCACGCAGCGAATTGAGGCAGGTGACGCGCAGCGCCATCGCTTGGTGTTTGCTGATGGTGAGCTGGAAACCGATCTGGTGTTGTTTTCCGCCGGCATTCGCCCGCGTGATCAGCTCGCGCGTGAAGCAGGTTTGCTGGTCGGCGAGCGCGGTGGTGTGATTATTAATGATCAGTGCGCGACCTCTGATCCGGCGATTTATGCCATCGGTGAGGTGGCCCTGTGGTCGGGTCGCATCTATGGCTTAGTGGCGCCCGGCTATGACATGGCGCGCCAGCTCGCAGCCCATTTAGCCGGTGATGAGGCAGCGGCATTTTGCGGTGCAGACATGAGCACCAAGCTCAAATTGCTCGGTGTGGAAGTCGGCTCGATTGGCGATGCGCATGGCCGCACAGCCGGTGCACGCACTTGCCAAATCGACGATAGTGTAGCCGGCACGTACAAAAAATTGGTGCTTAATGCCGAGGGCAATCGCTTGCTCGGTGCCGTGTTAGTCGGTGACACCAGCGATTACGGCGCGCTGCTGCAATACCATCTGAACGATATGGCGTTGCCAAGCTCGCCACTGTCGCTGATTTTGCCCGCCGGCGATGGCAAACCCGCGCTCGGCGTTGATGCCTTGCCCGACAGCGCGCAAATTTGCTCCTGCAATAACGTCAGCAAAGGTGCGTTGTGCTCAGCTGTCAGCCAAGGCTGCAGCACCATGGCGGCCTTGAAGTCTGAAACGCGCGCGACAGCCACCTGCGGTGGCTGCACGGCCCTAGTCAAACAAGTGCTCGATGCTGAGCTCAAACGTCAAGGCGTGGCGGTCAATAACCATCTGTGTGAGCACTTTGCCTATAGCCGCCAAGAGCTCTACCACGTAGTTCGCATTCATAATATTCGTCAGTTCGATGTGCTGATTCGCGACCACGGTTGTGGCCATGGCTGTGACATTTGCAAACCCGCGGCGGCATCAATTTTTGCCTCATGCTGGAATGACTTTGTGCTCGACAAGCCTCATGTGGGCTTGCAAGACACCAACGATAACTTCCTCGCTAACTTGCAAAAAGACGGCAGTTACTCCGTGGTGCCGCGTATTCCCGGCGGTGAAATCACGCCAGAAAAGCTCATCGTCATTGGTGAGGTAGCAAAGAAATATGATCTCTACACGAAAATAACCGGCGGCCAACGTATCGATTTATTTGGTGCGCGCGTTGAGCAATTGCCGCTGATTTGGCGTGACTTAGTCGATGAAGGGTTTGAGTCAGGGCACGCCTATGGCAAGTCCTTACGTACGGTGAAATCCTGTGTGGGATCCACGTGGTGCCGCTATGGCGTTCAGGACTCGGTCGCCATGGCCATTCTGTTGGAGGAACGTTATCGCGGTTTGCGCTCACCGCATAAATTGAAAATGGCGGTCTCGGGCTGCACGCGTGAGTGCGCTGAGGCACAAAGCAAAGATGTTGGCGTGATTGCTACCGAAAAAGGCTGGAACCTCTACCTCTGCGGCAATGGCGGCATGCGCCCGCGCCATGCTGAGCTGTTTGCCAGTGATTTAGATGACGCCACGCTATTGCGCTATATCGATCGTTTTTTGATGTTCTACATCCAAACCGCTGATCGCCTGCAACGCACCTCGGTGTGGCGCGACAATCTCGAAGGCGGCCTGAGCTATCTGCAAGATGTGGTGATTCATGACTCCTTGGGTCTAGGCGCTGAACTAGAAGCGCAGATGCAGGCGGTGATCGATACCTATGCCTGTGAGTGGAAGCGCACCATTGAAGACCCGGCCGCGCTCAAGCGTTTTCGTCCCTTCGTCAATGACTACGGTCCGGATGAGTCGATGGTCTATGTGCGTGAACGCGGACAAAAACGCCCCATGCGTTCTGATGAAAAAGCCCAAGCACTAAAAATCCCTGTGATGGAGACACTGTCATGACACATGCCATTTTCGACGCGTGGCACGATATCTGCGGCAGCGATGATATTGTCGCGGGCACTGGCATGGCGGCACGCGTGCTGGGCCGTCAGCTTGCTATTTTCAGCACCAATGAGGGTTATTTTGCGCTTGGCAATGGCGACCCGTTTAGCGGGGCCAATGTATTAGCGCGCGGCATTATCGGTGATATCAGCGGCAAACTTGTCGTCGCATCGCCCGTGTATAAGCAGCATTTTTGTTTGCGCACCGGCATTTGCTTAGAGGATATGAGCGTGAGCGTGCCAGTCTGGCGCGTCAGCGTGCGCGATGGCCGTATCTGCGTCAGCGAAGGCGAGCGTTAATCATGCGTCGGCTGCTGATCATTGGTAATGGTATGGCGGCGACGCGTCTGCTCGATGAGTTGCTTGTGCGTGGCGTGCCGGGAAGCGACATGGCTGTGGTCGGTGAGGAGTCGGCACCGGGCTATAACCGCATCAACTTGTCACCGTGGTTAGCCGGTGAGAAGTCGTTAGCGCAGCTCATTACCCATGAAGCGGCGTGGTATGCCGAGCAGGGTATTGCGCTCTATAGCGGCGACTCAGTCGCTGAGGTCAGGCTGGCGGCGCGCGAAGCCGTGTTGGCATCGGGGCAGGTCTTGGGCTATCAGCAGCTGGTATTTGCGACGGGCTCACGGGCTACACGCTTGAGCATCCCTGGCCATGATCTCGCGGGTGTGCACGTGTTTCGTAACTTAGTCGATGCCGAAATGATTGCTGAGCGAGCCTTAGCCGGGCAGCGTGCAGTCGTGATTGGTGGTGGCTTATTAGGTCTTGAGGCAGCATGGGGCTTATGCCAGCGCGGCCTGCGCGTGAGTGTTGTGCACAATGGCGAGTGGCTGATGAATCGTCAGCTCGATGCCGAGGCCGGTGTGCTGCTTGCCGCTGCACTCAGCGCGCGGGGCATACAGGTGCATCTGAACGCCCGTAGCGATGCATTTTTGGCCGATAGTATCTCCGGTAACGCGCTCGGTGGTTTGCGTCTGAGTCAGGCAGGACATGAGGGCGTACACAAAGTGCTGCCCTGCGATCTGGCCATTATGTCACTCGGTATTACCCCCGAAATTCGTGTCGCGGCGGCGGCTGGCTTGCTTTGTGCGCGCGCCATTCGAGTCGATGGCTGGTTGCGCAGTTCAGCGCCAGATGTGTTTGCCCTTGGCGAATGTTGCGAAATTGATGGCGAGTCGTTTGGCTTGGTGGCGCCGATTTATCAGCAAGCCAACATTCTCGCCGACACGCTTGTCGGGACTCGTCATGTCGGCTATCGCCGCATCGCCTCACCGACGCGCTTAAAAGTCAGCGGCATTGACCTGTTTTCGGCCGGTGAGCTGCATGACCTAAGTGATTGCCAGAGTGTGGCGTGGCGTGATGCCGAGCGTGGGCATTATCGGCGCTTATGGTTTCGTCATCGCCAGCTTATTGCGGCGGTGCTGTATGGCGATGTCGATGATGGCAATGCATTTTTTGATGTCATTGAGCAGGGCATGCCGGTGGCTGATCCCGTGGCGTTGATGCTCACGGGATGTGCAGCCTGATGGCGGACATGCTGACCACATGCCCTTATTGCGGCGTTGGCTGCGGGGTAGCGGTGAGTCTTGGCGAACCAGCGGCTGTGAGCGAACTGCTGGCCGTGCTGCCACCATTAGAGAGCGATAGCATAAGTCAGCACGCGGCCGTCACTGTGCATGGCGACGATAAGCATCCCGCCAATTACGGCCGCCTGTGCGTGAAAGGCAGTGCGCTCGCCGACACTACCGGTCTTGAACGGCGTCTGCTTTACCCACAGGTCGATGGCCTACGCGCAAGCTGGGCTCATGCGCTGAGCCAAGTCGCCCAGCGTCTACAAGACACCATCGATAACTACGGCCCGGATTCTGTGGCGTTTTATGTCTCCGGTCAGCTGCTCACCGAAGACTATTACGTCGCCAACAAACTCATGAAAGGCTTTATCGGTAGCGCCAATATCGACACCAATAGCCGGCTCTGCATGTCCACGGCGGTGGCCGCACATAAGCAAATTTTTGGCAGCGATAGCGTGCCGGGTTGCTATGAAGACTTGGAGTTGGCGGACCTCATCATTCTGGTGGGCTCGAATATGGCGTGGACGCATCCGGTGATCTATCAGCGCATTATTGCTGCGAAAAAAGCGCGCCCACACCTGCACATCGTGGTCATCGATCCGCGTCGCACAGCCACTGCAGAAAGCGCTGATAGTCATTTGGCCATTACCCCCGGCAGCGATGGTTTTCTCTTCGATGGCCTGTTGGCTTATGCCATCAAGCATGATCATCTAGCGCATGATTTTATTGCCGCACACACCGAGGGCTTTGCCGCGCTCGCCAGCGCCTGCACAGCACGTAACGCCTCGCTTGCGGTGGCCGCTGCTGCTACCGGCATGGATGAGTCGGTTTTAAGCGATTTCTACGCGATGGTCTGCGCTGCGCCGAAAACTGTCACGGTGTTTTCACAGGGCATTAACCAGTCGGCCGCCGGTGTTGATAACGCCAGCGCGATTTTGCAATGTCACTTAGCCCTTGGGCATATTGGCCAAGTGGGTGCTGGCGCGTTTTCCATGACCGGTCAGCCTAATGCCATGGGCGGTCGAGAAGTGGGTGGTTTGGCTAATCAACTTGCCGCACACATGGACATTGGCAATGCTGAGCATCGCGATCTGGTGTCGCGCTTCTGGCAGACCGATACACTCGCGCCGCGCGCCGGCCTGAAAGCCGTAGATATGTTTGAGGCCATGGCCAGCGGCAAGATTCGCTTTGTCTGGATTATGGCGACCAACCCCTTAGTTTCACTGCCCGACGCCAATCGCGTACATGAGGCATTAGCCGCATGTGACTGCGTGGTGGTCTCTGACTGTGTCGATGACACCGATACCTTGCGGCTTGCCGATATCCGTTTGCCTGCCAGCGGCTGGGGTGAAAAAGACGGCACAGTGACCAATTCGGAGCGGCGTATTTCACGGCAACGCGCATTTTTAACGATGCCCAGCGAAGCCAAGCCCGATTGGTGGGCGCTGTGCGAAGTCGCGAAACGTTTGGGCTACAGCAAGGCCTTCGACTACTCCGGTGCGGCCGCGATTTTCCGCGAGCACGCGGCACTCTCTGCGTTTGAAAACCAAGGTCGTCGCGACTTCGATTTGGGCGCATTAGCTGCACTCACTGATGCCGACTACGACGCGCTAGAGCCTGTGCAATGGCCAGTGCCCATTGAGCGTCCTGAGGGTAGCAAGCGACTCTTTAGTGATGGCCATTTCTTCACGCCCACAGGCCGTGCACGCTTTATCGATGCGCATCCCAGCGCGGCCAAGGCTGGCTCGGCGACTTACCCCTTTCTGCTCAATAGCGGCCGTATTCGCGATCAATGGCACACCATGACGCGCACCGGTCGCAGTCCGCGCTTGCTCAATCACATCGCTGAGCCCTTTGTCGCCATCCACCCCGATGATCTCGCCGAGCTGGGCGCACAAGATGCTCAGCTCATGCGCATTCACAACCGTTTTGGCCGTTGCCAAGTGCGCGCGCTGAGTGATGCTGGCATGACGCGCGGACAGGTATTTATGCCGATTCATTGGAGTGCCAGCAACGCCTCTCAAGCGCTGGTGAGCAGTTTGGTTGCGCCACAATGTGATCCGATCTCAGGCCAGCCTGCCTTTAAGCAAACGCCCGTGGCGATCTCCCCGCTGAAAAGCCAGTGGCAAGGTTTGTTGGTCAGTCGGGTGCCGCTGAGCGTGCCAGAACACCAGTATTGGTGCCGTCGCGAGCAAGCTGACTGGCAACTCACCACGCTGATGGGCGCGAGCCTCCCCAGCATTGAGGAGCTGATGCAGCTTTGGCAATCACCCGGCCGCTCATGGGCCAGTCTCGATGAGCCACTCGTGCAGCGCCATCATGTCATTGCCTATGACCATGGTCGGCCGGTGCTGTGGTTTCTCGCCCAGTCTGAACGCCCACAGATCGATGAGCCTTGGTTACTCGATGCATTAACGCAAAACAGTGTGACGGCCCGCGTGCTAGCGACTGGTCGCCCGCCTGGAGGCAGTGATACCAGTGCGTTGGTATGCAGCTGCCACCAAGTCCGTGAGCAGCGCTTATTGATGGCCATTGCCGATGGCAGTCGCAGTGTTGAGGCCCTAGGCGCCTGCACGCGGGCAGGGACTAATTGCGGCTCATGCATTCCTGAGTTGAAGGGTTTGCTAGCTAAGGCGGCCAGCGGTTAAGTTTTTTCACCCAGAGGCTGTGCTATGAACTATCCATCGCGCCATTCGCTGTTGCTATGTGTAGTGGTTGTTAGTGTGTCACATGCAGCAGACGCCACTAATCTGCCTACTGAACCAACATTTATCGATGCACTCACTGCAGGTAAAACTTCGCTGAATTTGCGCCTACGCCATGAGCTAGTCGATGACAACGCTCAGCCAAAAAATGCTAACGCCAGCACCTTGCGCACGCGCTTAAGTTACGCCAGTGCGGCGTGGCATCGTCTCAGTGCTGGTCTAGAGTTCGATTATGTCACCGCTTTTGGCACGGATCGCTTCAATGACACGCGCAATGGTCAGGCGGCATTCCCCGTGGTGCCAGATCCTGATGGGGCTGATCTGAACCAAGCTTTTTTGCGCTATGCACGCCCTAGCGCGAACCTCAGCGTAGGCCGTCAACGCCTAAATCTGGCCAATCAGCGCTTCATCGGTGGTGTTGGTTGGCGGCAAAATGAGCAAACCTTCGATGCCATTCGCGGGCAGTTCACGCCGCTGAAAAATCTCTCGGTGGATTACAGTTATATTGATAATACTCAGCGCATCTTTGGCCCTGATACCGGCAAACCGGCGGCAAGGCTTGACAGTGATCATCACGCACTACTGATCAATTGGGCAGCGCGCCCTGAGCTGAATGTCACCGCGTATGGTTATTGGTTGGACTTTAGCGATGCCCCGGCGTTGTCATCGCGCACGCTAGGTGCATCATTGACGGGCGACATTAAACGCCCACGCGTGACTTTCGACTATCGTATCGAGGCGGCACGGCAAAGCGACTATGGCAATAATCCAGTAGCATTTGCTGCGAATTATCATCATCTGGTTCTCGGTGCGCGCGTCGCTGGCGTGAGGCTGGGCGTTGGTGAGGAACTGCTCGGCGGCGATGCTAGCGCCGGTGTTGCTCTGCAAACGCCACTGGCTACTGTTCATGCCTTTCAAGGCTGGGCCGATAAGTTTCTCACGACGCCAGCCAGTGGCGTAAAAGATCACTATGTCGATCTCAGTACAGCGCGTTTTGGCCTAGGTTTAAAAGCAGCGTGGCATGGCTATGCTGCGGATGTCGGCGGGGCATCGCTAGGTCAGGAGTGGAACCTGCAAGTCAGTAAAAAGTTCTTACAGCGCTACACGTTCACCGCCAAGTTTGCCGATTATCGCGCTCAGGCATTTGCCCGTGATACGCAAAAAGTCTGGCTAATGGCTGAGACGAGCTTTTAAATGACAAGCTCAGGCATACTCAAGCCACTGACAGGGCAGTAATCGGAGTCGGGTATGAATAAAGCATCGCACGCTTGGTGGCAGATGTTGGTTGCAGTCACCTCAGGTCTTATTGCGTTTGGTTTGATCTTGGTGCTCTTGCCGGGGCTCACTCGTCAAGGCTTCAGCTGGATGATCTATGGTTCGCCGGCCCATCTCGACGCTTTTGCAGCCGATGCCGTGGCATATATCAGCTTAGTGCATGCGGTACTTGGCGCGGTCATGGTCGGCTGGGGCAGTCTGATGCTTTGGCTGACGCTAGGGCCGCTGCGGCGGGGTAGTCGTGAGGCTTGGACGATGTTTGTCGCGGCACTGCTGGCATGGTTTATCCCCGACACGGCTTATTCGTTGTTGTCAGGCTTTTGGCAAAACGCGGTACTCAACACCGTGTTTGCACTGCTATTTGCCTTGCCTTTAATTGCGCTTAAGTCAGCTATGCGTCATGGCTCCGACTGATTCAAAACGGCTTGCGCGCCTCGATCCGCGCCAGTTTTTTCACGCCTGGCGTGCCATTGACGCAGATGCCCAGCGTGATGCGGCCAGCCTGCCGCGCGAGCTCGTGCAGCGCCGCGCCACGCAAGCGCTGATCCTCACCGCGGTATCATTGCTACTGATTCATTACCTGAAATACGACAGCAGCTTTCAGCAAGCCACGGTGTATGCGTCGCAGCTCTTAGGTCTCGCGCCCTATGCACTGTGGGCCAAGCTTGCCAACTCGGGCTTTGGCGAGCTCGCCAGCCAGCTCTGGTGGGGGCTTTGGCATGTCATTGGCTATGTGTTGCTGCCGGTGCTGCTGATTCGAGGCCTATGGCGCGAACGACTCGCCGACTACGGTATTGGCTTGGGGCAAACGCGCGCGCATTGGTTTGGCTATGTGTTGCTCGCCAGCCCAATTTTGCTGTTTGTGTTTTTGGTGAGTTTTCGCGGCGACTTCAGCACGCATTATCCATTTTACCGGCTCGCCAGCCGCAGCTGGTTTGACCTGATTGCCTGGGAGCTGATTTACATCAGCCAGTTTGTGTTTTTAGAGTTTTTCTTTCGCGGGTTTTTACTCAATAGCCTGCGCCCAGCTTTCGGCGCCAACGCCATCGCGGTCATGTGTATTCCGTACTTGATGATTCACTTCCCCAAGCTGTGGCTTGAAGCCACTGGGGCTATTTTCTTTGGCTTATTTTTGGGCGTGTTGGCACTGCGCTCACGCTCGATATGGGGCGGGGTGGCGGTGCATGTGGCGATTGCCTTGAGCATGGATATTGCCGCGCTCTTGCAAACGCGTGGCTTACCCACGGTGTGGTGGCCGTTTTAGGCCTGCACCGTCTCTTGCAAAAATGCCATCAAATCAGCTAATGGGATGTCGCGCGACTCATTGTCGCGACGGCCTTTGTACTCGATGGTGCCAGCATCCAAACCTTTCTCACCCATGACCAAGCGATGCGGAATGCCAATCAGCTCCATATCGGAAAACTTCACACCGGGGCGCTCATTGCGATCGTCCATCAGTACGTCAAAACCCGCCGTTTTGAGTTGCTCGTAGAGCGCGGTGGCCTCGGTCTGAATGCGTTGCGATTTTTGCCAATTCATTGGCACCAAGGCGATTTGATAGGGCGCAATCGCATCCGGCCAAATAATGCCTTTATCGTCGTAGTTTTGCTCAATGGCTGAGGCCACCACACGCGTCACGCCAATGCCATAGCAGCCCATGGTCATCACCACTGGTTTGCCGCCTTCGCCGAGCACACTCGCACCCAATGCTGCCGAGTATTTTTGACCGAGCTGGAAAATATGCCCCACTTCAATGCCGCGTTTGATGTTCAAGCTGCCGTGACCGCACGGCGAGGCATCGCCAGCCACGACATTGCGAATATCAGCCACGATGGGCTCGGGCAAATCACGGCCAAAATTCACGCCGCTTAGGTGTTCGCCCGCGCGGTTAGCGCCACAAATAAAGTCGCTCATGGTCGCCACGCTGCGGTCGGCAATTACCGTGACATTGACGCCCACCGGGCCAATGAAGCCGGGCACGCAGCCGAGCGCCGCTTGAATTTCTTCGCCAGTGGCAAGGCGCATGTCTTTTAGGCCATCGAGTTTGGCAGCTTTGATCTCGTTGAGCTCATGGTCGGCGCGCAGCAGCAGCAGGAAAAAGCGCTGGCCGGGTTGGGCTGTTGGATTGGCTTTCAGCGTGTCGGCATCGACTGGCACGGGCGCGACCACGGCGACCGATTTCATTATCTGAGTCAGTGCCACACCGAGCAGCTCAGCGACTTCCTCACACAGCGTTTGCGTGGGCGTGGCGACGGTTTCTAGCGCCTGTGTGGCGTTCGCACGTGGCGTATTAGGCGCCAGCGCCTCGGCCATTTCCACGTTGGCGGCGTAATCGGAGGCATCAGAAAAGGCGATGTCATCTTCGCCGCTGTCGGCAAGCACATGGAACTCATGCGAGCCGGTGCCACCAATGGAGCCGGTGTCCGCTTGCACGGGGCGAAAGTTCAGGCCCAAGCGCGTGAAGATACGGCAATAGGTATCGAACATGACCTGATAGGTCTGCTCCAGCGAGGCGTGATCGATATGAAACGAATAGGCATCTTTCATGATGAATTCGCGCGAGCGCATGACGCCAAAGCGCGGGCGAATTTCATCGCGAAACTTGGTTTGCACTTGGTAGAAATTCACTGGCAGTTGTTTGTAGCTTTGCAGCTCATGGCGCGCGAGGTCGGTGATGACTTCTTCGTGCGTAGGGCCAAGCACAAAAGGTCGGCCATGACGGTCGCTAAAGCGCAGCAGCTCAGGGCCGTATTGCACCGCGCGGCCGGTTTCTTCCCACAGCTCAATAGGCTGAGTCACGGGCATCAGTACTTCTAGGGCGCCGGCGTTATCCATTTCCTCGCGAATGATGCGCTCGACTTTTTTCAGCACGCGGTTGCCCAGCGGCAGCCAGTTATAGAGGCCGCTGGCGAGCTTGCGGATCATGCCAGCGCGCAGCATGAGCTGATGGGAAATCACCTCGGCATCGGCTGGGGTTTCGCGGAGGGTGGCAAGCAGGGTCTGGCTGGCGCGCATGGGTTTCAGTCTCAAATAGGCAAATTGTTGAGCTTTCGCGCGTGGCGTGCTCAATGGCTAGGTGGCGTAGTTTACGAATTGCGCGCGTCACTGGCTATGGCCATTGTCAGGAATACGCGCTGAGTCGATGGGAGAAACGCCGCCGCTTATGGCACACTGCGCAGGGATTTTTTTGAGTACGCATGAGATGAAGATGACGGCAGCTGAGGTCGATCAATTTATTTGCGATGGCCTGCCAGCCTACGCAGAGTCCGGCTGCATGGTCGAGACCGTCACGCCTGAGACGACCACCGTGCGCATGCGCTATCGCGATGACCAATTGCGCCCGGGCGGCAGCTTGTCGGGGCCGACCATGATGGCGCTCGCCGATACCGCCATGTATGCGATTATTTTGGCCACCCTAGGTCCGATTGGCTTGGCGGTGACGCAAAATCTCAATATCAATTTTTTGCAAAAGCCCAAACCGGCGGACTTGCTGGCTGAGGCGAGATTTTTGCGTCTAGGCCGTCGAGCGGCTGTCATTGACGTGCAGATTCGCTCGGCCGCCGACGCCAGCTTGGTGGCACAAGCCACGGGGACTTACGCCATCCCATCAGGCGCACCTAGGGCCGACCTCGCCGGAGCCAGCGCATGAAGCCGCTGCTGCCGAAGCAGCTCTACAGCGCCACACCGCTGAAAAACCTGCCATTTCGCACCACCAAGCGCCTGAAGCCGATGACCGATTTCCTCGGCCAAGAGCGTGCTCGCGAGTCGGTCGAGATGGCTGTCGCCATGCCGCATGATGGCTATAACCTATTTGCCATCGGCAATAATGGCCTCGGCAAACGCACCATGATTCGTCGCTATTTAGAGGGCGTTGCGAAGGCCATGCCGGCGCCTAGCGATTGGATTTACGTGAATAACTTTCGCGATCCGCGCTACCCGCAAGCCATTGAGTTGCCGGCAGGCTTGGGCAGTAGTTTTCGCGCCGATGTGCATAAGCTGTGGCGGCAATTAGCGCATCGCATCGTGAGTGCTTTTGAGAGCGAGCGCTATCAGGAGCGTCGCGATAGTTTGAAGGTGAAAATTACCACGGTGCAGCAAGAAGCGCTGGCGCAGCTCTCGCGCATCGCCGAAAAGCAGGGCCTAAAGTTGGTGTTGCGCACCCCCGGCGGTTACGGATTTTCACCCATGGATGCCAGCGGCGAAGCCATGACCGAAGAGGCGGCGGCGAAGCTCGACAGCGAGCAGCGTGCGCGTATCAAGCTTGCCATCGCCGAAATGGACAAGCGCTTGGGTAAGGTGGCGCGTAAGCTTGATGCCGCTGAAGAGAGTCATCGCGAGCATATCGATAAGCTCAATGATGAGGTCGCGCGGGCGGTGTTGGAGCCGTTGCTTGCGAAATTACAGCAGCGCTATGCAGAGCATCCACGCCTGCTGAGTTATTTGAAAACCTATAAAGCGGATTTGCTGAGTCATTTAGAGCTCGTGCTCAATGCCGAAGAAAATCAAGATGCGACGGTGTCGGTGGGGCAGGCCGGTGAGCAATTGCCGCCGGTGCGCTATCAGGTCAACGCGGTGGTTAGCCATGACCCGAAAGCTGGCGCGCCGGTAATTTATGAAGACTTGCCCACGCACTACAACTTGCTTGGCCATGTTGAGCAGGTGACCTATATGGGCACCGTGGCCACCGACTTCACGCTGATTCGCCCGGGCGCGCTGCATCTGGCCAATGGCGGGTTTTTGCTGATCGAGGCCGAGCAGGTGCTCGAGCATCCGTATGCCTGGCAGAGCTTGAAACGCGCCTTGCGGGCGAAAAATTTAAAGCTCTCTTCATTGGAGCAAATGCTCACGCTGACCGGCACGGTATCGTTGGAGCCAGACCCCATTGCCTTGGGCTTGAAGCTTGTGCTGCTGGGCGATCGTGAGACATTTTATCTCTTGCAAGAGTTTGATCCTGAGCTCGAGACCGTCTTTAAAATGCGCGCCGATTTTGAGTCGGATATGCCACGCACAGCCGAGAGCGAGCTGACTTACGCGCACTTCCTGGCCGATATTGCCAATCGCGAGGGCTTGCTGGCGCTCGACCGTTCCGGCGTGGCGCGACTTATTGAGGAAAGTGCCCGTACCGCCGATGATCAAGCGCTGCTGTCGCTGCATGCGCGCGGCGTGGCGGATTTGCTGCGCGAATCGAACTATTGGGCGGTGCAAGCGCAGGCCGAGGTCATTGCCAGCGCGCACATTACCCAGGCTTTACAGGGCCGCGAGCGCCGTCACGATCGCATTCGCCGCTTGTACTTGGAAGATATTGAAAAGGGCAGTCAGCTCTTTAGTTGCGATGGTTCGGTGATCGGCCAGGTCAATGGCCTGACCGTGGTGAGCTATGGCGATGCCAGTTTTGGCTTGCCCTCGCGCATCTCGGTGACCGCGCATTATGGCAATGGCGAGATCACGGATATTGAGCGCGATGTTGAGCTTGGTGGCGCCATCCACTCGAAAGGCGTGATGATTCTTACCAGCTATTTAAAGGCGCGCTTTGGTGCCGAACACCCGCTGCGCTTTGCCGCTAATATTGCCTTTGAGCAGTCGTATTCGGGTGTTGATGGCGATAGCGCGTCATTGGGCGAGCTTTGCGGCTTGCTGTCGGCGATTGCGCGGCTGCCGGTGAAACAGTCATTTGGTATAACCGGCTCGGTGAATCAATTTGGCGATGTGCAGCCGATTGGTGGTGTTAATGAAAAAATCGAAGGCTATTTTGCCGCCTGCCAACTCAAAGGCTTGACCGGCGAGCAGGCCGTGATTATTCCGGTGCAAAATGTTCGCCATTTAATGTTGCGCGATGATGTGCGCGCGGCAGTAGCAAAGGGGCAGTTTAGGATTTATGCCGTGAGTCGTGTTGAAGAGGCCATTGAGCTATTGCTTGGGCTTCCGGCTGGCGTTGCCGATGCCGAGGGCGAATATCCCGACGGTAGCGTGTTTGCGGCGGTCAGTGAGCGCTTTGCGGTCTGGCATGATGCTGAAAAAGAAGACGATAAAGAGGAAGAGAAAGTCGATGAGGCCGAGGCGGTAAAGCCTGCTGAATCGACAAAAACTGACCTAAGGGTCACAAATAGACGGGCAAAGGCGGCGCATCGGCCTGCTAAAACCTTTCAGAATAAGTAAACTCGGGTTACTCGCCGTAATACTGTCGCTTGTTGCGATGGTGGCGTGCTATCCCATGACATTGGAGATCATTGCATGATTTATTCGGGATCGGCCATTCGCGTGCAAGCGCTAGACAATGGCCTCGCAGAGCTCACTTTCGATCTCGCCAACGAGTCGGTAAATAAATTTAACGCGGTCACGGTCAATGAATTAGCCGCCGCCACCGACGCCATCAAAGCCGATAGCAGCATCAAAGGCGTGCTGGTCACGTCCGGCAAAGGTGTGTTTATCGTTGGTGCAGACATCACAGAATTCGGCTCGTTGTTTGCCAATGGCGAAGCGGGCGTGATCGAGTGGACCGCCAAAGCCGCTTCAGTTTTTAGTGCATTCGAAGATATTAACGTGCCTAGCGTGGTCGCCATCAATGGCATCGCGTTTGGTGGCGGCTTCGAAATGTGCCTGTCTTGCGATTACCGCGTGATGTCATCCAGCGCCAAAGTTGGCCTGCCAGAAGTGAAGCTGGGCCTATTCCCCGGCTTCGGCGGCACCGTGCGTTTGAGCCGTGTCATCGGTATCGATAACGCCGTGGAATGGATCGCCGGCGGCAGCGAAAAACGCCCCGACGCGGCATTGAAAGATGGCGCTGTTGATGCCGTGGTCGCCCCCGAAAAGCTGCGTGACGCGGCGATTGATCTGTTGAACCTAGCCATTGCCGGCAAGCTCGATTGGAAGGCCAAAAAGTCTGAGAAGCTCGAGCCCGTCAAGCTCAATATGATGGAACAGATGATGGCTTTCAACACATCGATGGCCGTTGTCGCTGGCAAAGCCGGCAGCAACTACCCAGCGCCAGTGTTGGCCGTGAAGACCATGCAAAAGCATGCGTCGATGACTCGCGATGACGCCATGAAAGCTGAAGCCGCCGGTTTTGCTAAAGCCGCCGTGACGCCACAAGCGAATGCATTAATCGGTCTGTTCATGGCTGATCAGGCCGTGAAGAAAGCCTCGAAAAAGCATTCGGCGAAATCCGCGAAGGCCATCAAGCAAGCGGCCGTGTTGGGTGCTGGCATCATGGGTGGCGGTATTGCTTACCAAGCGGCGAGCAAGGGCACGCCGATCATCATGAAAGATATTCGCTCGGAAGCCCTCGATTTGGGCATGGGCGAGGCCACCAAGCTGCTGTCTGCTCAGGTTGCTAAAGGCCGCTTAACAGCGCCGAAAATGGGTCAGGTGCTTTCCAGCATTCGCCCCACGCTGAACTACGGTGATTTCGGCAGCGTCGATATCATCATTGAAGCTGTGGTGGAAAATGCCAAGGTAAAAGCGGCGGTGCTAAGCGAAGTGGAAGGCTTGGTGACCGATGACACCATTTTGGCGTCGAACACCTCGACCATTTCCATCACGCATTTGGCGAAATCGTTGAAGCGCCCGGAAAACTTTATCGGCATGCATTTCTTCAACCCAGTGCACATGATGCCCTTGGTGGAAGTTATTCGTGGCGAAAAAACATCCGATGAAGCCGTGGCTGCGACCGTGAAATTGGCGCAGCAAATGGGCAAAACACCGATCGTGGTCAATGACTGCCCGGGCTTCTTGGTCAACCGCGTATTGTTCCCCTACTTTGGTGGCTTCGACATGCTCGTGCGCGATGGCGCCGATTTCCAAGCCATCGACAAAGTCATGGAGAAGTTCGGCTGGCCCATGGGTCCGGCTTACTTGCTCGACGTGGTGGGTATCGACACTGGCGTGCACGCCGCCGCGGTGATGGCCGAAGGCTTCCCCGATCGCATGAAGCCTGACTACACCTCGGCCACGCAAATCATGTTTGACAACACGCGTTATGGCCAGAAAAACGGCAAAGGCTTCTATGTCTATGAACAAGACAAAAAGGGCAAGCCAAAGAAAGTCGTCGACCCCACTACCTATGAGCTGATCGCGCCTGTGGTTAGTGAACGCAAAGCGTTCGAGGCCGACGAAATCATCGCGCGCTTGATGTTGCCGTTGGTGAATGAAATCGCTCGTTGCTTGGAAGAAAACATCGTCGCGTCTGCTGCTGAAGCCGACATGGCGTTGATCATGGGCATCGGTTTCCCACCGTTCCGTGGCGGCGCCTGCCGTTATGTCGACCAGATGGGCATCGGCAACTACCTAGCGCTGTGCGAGAAATACGCGCATCTGGGCAAAGCCTATGAAGCCCCTGCCTTGATTAAAACCATGGCCGCCAATAACCAAACCTTTTTCGGCTGAGACAGGAGCCTACTATGACAACGTTAAATCCGCGTGATGTGGTGATTGTCGATGGCGTGCGTAGCGCCATGGGCCGTACTAAAAATGGCATGTTCCGCCACGTGCGTGCCGATACCATTTCGGCTGAGCTGGTGAAGGCGCTATTTGCCCGCAACCCCAATGCCAATCCCGAAGAAGTCGAAGACGTGATTTGGGGCTGTGTCAACCAAACGCTAGAGCAGGGCATGAACGTGGCGCGTAATATCGCCATGCTCGCTGAACTGCCACGCTCGGTGCCAGGCCAGACCGTCAACCGTCTGTGTGGCTCGTCCATGCAAGCCTTGCACACAGCAGCCGCGCAAATCATGACCGGCCAAGGCGATGTTTTCGTCATTGGTGGTGTGGAGCATATGGGCCACGTCGGCATGATGCACGGCATCGACCTGAACCCAGCGGCGTCAAAACACTACGCGAAAGCGTCGAATATGATGGGCTTAACGGCAGAGATGCTCGGCACCATGAATGGCATTTCGCGCGAGATGCAAGACCAGTTTGGTCTGGCCTCGCACCAAAAAGCCTGGGCTGCCACGCAAGCCGGTCGCTTTGCCAACGAAATCATCGGCATTGAAGGTCACGACGCCAATGGCTTTAAGCAACTTTGCGAGATTGACGAAGTGATTCGCCAAGATGCTTCTCTAGAGCAACTCGCCTCGCTGCGCCCGGCATTTAATCCGAAAGGCGGTACTGTAACTGCGGGTACTTCGTCGGCTCTGTCCGACGGCGCATCAGCCATGCTCATCATGAGCGCTGAGCGTGCCAAAGCCCTCGGCCTAACACCGCGCGCAAAAATTCGTTCAATGGCTGTGGCCGGTTGCGATGCCGCGATCATGGGTTGGGGTCCGGTGCCGGCCACTGAGAAAGCCTTGAAGCGCGCTGGCTTGAGCATCAACGATATCCAAACCGTTGAGCTCAATGAAGCCTTTGCCGCACAAGGTTTGTCGGTATTGAAAGGCCTGAACTTGCTCGATCAAGCCGATGCTAAGGTCAACCACAACGGTGGCGCTATTGCTTTGGGTCACCCATTGGGTTGCTCGGGTTCGCGTATCACCACGACCTTGCTCAATGTGATGGAGCAAAAAGACACGCAAATTGGCTTGGCCACCATGTGCATTGGCTTGGGCCAAGGCATTGCCACGGTGATTGAGCGCGTATAAGCGTTTATTGGGCCGATGAAATAGGTCGGCCCTGTTGTTGATAGCCAAAAAGCCGCAATTTTGCGGCTTTTTGCTGCCTTAGCCGCTGAGAGGCGGTGACTACTACGTGGGCGTGCGATTCACTACACGCTAGTTATTGCGGAGAACATGATATGAAACTATTGCACACCATGCTGCGCGTCGGCGACTTGGATAAATCCATCGCGTTTTATACCGATGTGCTGGGCATGCAGCTGATTCGTCGCCAAGACTACGAAGGCGGGCGCTTCACCTTAGCCTTTTTAGGTTTTGGCGATGGCGGCGCTGAGCTTGAGCTCACCCACAACTGGGACACCAGCCACTATGAACTGGGCACTGGTTACGGTCATGTGGCGCTCGCTGTGCCCGATGCTTACGCCGCCTGCGAGGCAGTAAGCGCCAAAGGCGGCAAAGTCACACGACCTGCTGGCCCAATGATGCATGGAACAACCGTGATCGCTTTTGTCGAAGACCCCGATGGCTACAAAATCGAGCTCATTGAGGTCAAACTCAGTTCATAAAGCTGTCGCGAATTAGGCCAACAAACACGCCTTCAATCACGACTTTATCGGGCGTGATGAGTTGCGGCTCAAAGGTGGTGTTGGCCGGCACCAGCTTGATCATTTTCTTTTCATAATCGAGGTACTTCACAGTGACCTCGTTATCGATGCGGGCAATGACAATTTGCCCAGCCCGCGCGATGTGGGTTTTGTAGACTGCGATCAAATCGCCATCGAGAATGCCGGCATCTTTCATGGACTCGCCGCGCACGCGCAGCAAATACGTTGGTCGCTTGCTAAATAAGCCGCGCGGTACCGGCAGGCTGTTGTCGTGATTTTCCACGGCCTCGAGCGGCAGACCAGCGGCCACGGAGCCAATAATCGGCAGCAAATCGCTGTCTTCATCGGGATCAATAAGCAGCTGAATGCCGCGCGACAGTTCGGCGTGAATACGGATATAGCCTTTATTTTCGAGTGCGCGCAGGTGATCGGCAGCCGCGGTTTTTGAGCGAAAGCCAAACTTCAGCGCCACTTCCGCGCGTGTCGGCGCCATGCCATTGCGGTCTAAGCAGTCGCGAATAAAGTCTAAAATCTCGGCTTGACGCGTGGTCAGTGCGTGCATGATGTCTACCCCAATGAGTGATTGACAAACCATACACCGAGACTGTCATTATGTACAGTAGTTGTGTGACGAGCGGTGAATCAGGCTAGACTGCCGCCATTCGACCCATCAGCAGATGAGATTTACGCGATGACCTTTCTTGTTATTTCACTTGTCGTGCTGGCGTTTATTGTCGGCAATATTATGTGGCTGCGCCCCAGCCCGCATGATCGCGCCTTGATTAAGCTGCGCGCCGATGCCAAAGCCGCTGGTTTTACTGTGCACCTTCGCCCAGCACCGGAGTGGCTCAATATCCCAGAAGGTCAGCGAATGGTTGCTCAGTATCAATGGACGCAGCCTCTAGCTAAGTCATTGATTGGCAAATGGCGCTGGCACGCGGGCTTAGGCAATTGGCAGCCGGTCAATAATAGCGAGGCCTGGCTCACTGAAATACCCTGGCCTACACCCGCGCCGGCTGGCTGGTTAGGCATTGAAGTGCTGAGTAATGCCACCATTGTTTATTGGCGCGAGTCGACGCGCGCGGACGCGATAGACACCATGCGCCGTGTTTTAGCCGCTGCTGGCGCTTGACCCGTTTGCGCAAGCCCTTGAAGATAGCCGGCTTATTGGGTCGGTCGCGCGCGGCCCCATCATTTTTTGAGGAAACCTCCCACTATGGGTAGATCGCTGGTCATCGTTGAGTCTCCTGCAAAAGCTAAGACCATCAATAAGTACCTTGGCAATGATTTCATTGTGAAGTCGAGCGTAGGTCATGTGCGCGATTTGCCCGTGAGCGGTGGCGGCAGCACGCCGGCTGAGCGCGCCAAGGCGGCGGCAGAGACGCGTAAACTGACGCCCGAGCAAAAGGCCGCGCAAAAAGAGTCGAAGCAACGTGCCGCCTTGGTTGGGCGCATGGGCGTGGACCCTGAAAAGCAGTGGGTCGCCAAATACGAGATTTTGCCTGGCAAAGAAAAGGTGGTTAGCGAGCTGCAAGCGCTCGCGAAAAATGCCGACACCATCTATCTCGCGACCGACTTGGATCGCGAGGGAGAGGCCATCGCCTGGCATTTACGCGAAGTCATTGGTGGCGATGACAGCCGCTATAAGCGCGTGGTGTTTAACGAGATTACTAAGTCGGCCATCACCGAGGCGTTTAAGGCGCCCGGCGAGCTTAATATTGCACGTGTTAACGCCCAGCAAGCGCGGCGTTTTCTCGATCGCGTGGTGGGCTTTATGGTCTCGCCGCTATTGTGGGAGAAAATTGCTCGCGGCTTATCAGCCGGGCGTGTGCAGTCGGTGGCTCTGCGTTTGGTGGTCGAGCGCGAGCGTGAAATCCGCGCCTTTGTGCCGGAAGAGTTTTGGGAGATCCACGCCGATACCCTCACACCTAGCGATGTGGCGCTGCGCCTAGAGGTCACGCGGCACGCCGGTGAGGCCTTCAAGCCCACCAATAAAGCGCAGACCGATGCTGCTTTGGCGGTATTGCAACAAGCCGTCTATAAAGTCGCCAAACGCGACGATAAACCCACGCGCAGCAAGCCATCAGCACCGTTTATTACCTCGACCTTGCAGCAGGCGGCGAGTACGCGTCTCGGCTTCTCGGTGAAGAAAACCATGACCTTGGCGCAGCGTTTATATGAAGCTGGCCATATTACCTATATGCGTACCGACTCGACCAATTTAAGCCAAGACGCTGTGGCCAGTGCGCGCGCGTTTATTGTGGCGAATTATGGCGAGCGCTATGTGCCGGAAAATCCCATTCGCTACAGCAGTAAAGATGGTGCGCAAGAGGCTCACGAAGCCATTCGGCCATCCGATGCGAATGCGAAACCGGGCACGTTGGCGGGCTTAGAGAAAGATGCCGAGCGCCTTTATGACTTAATTTGGCGGCAATTTCTCGCCTGCCAAATGACCGAAGCCGAATACACCAGCACCAGCTTGGCCGTGGCCGCCGCCGATTTTGAGCTGCGTACCCGTGGCCGTATTTTGCGCTTCGATGGCTTTACCCGTGTGATGAGCGCGCTCAGCAAAGATAAAGAAGACGTGGTGTTGCCCGATGTTGCTGTCGGCGAAACCTTGAGCTTAAGCGCGCTCGATCCCACTCAGCACTTCACCAAGCCGATCGCGCGCTTTACTGAGGCGAGCCTCGTGCGCGAGTTGGAAAAACGCGGTATTGGCCGACCATCGACCTATGCGGCGATCATCTCGACCATCCAAGACCGTGGCTATGTGCGCTTGGAAAGCCGCCGCTTATACGCGGAGAAAATGGGCGACATCGTCACCGATCGTCTCACCGAAAACTTCACTGCGCTGATGGACTACGCCTTCACCGCTGACCTCGAAGCGCAGCTCGACCAAGTCGCTGAGGGCAGCGAAAATTGGACGCGCGTGCTCGATCGTTTTTACGCCGACTTCAAGGCCAAACTCGCCGCCGCACAGGCCGCCGATGGCATGCGTCCAAACCAGCCGGTAGCGACTGATATTCCCTGCACCGAATGCGCGCGCCCGATGCAAATTCGCACCGCCTCCACCGGCGTATTTTTGGGTTGCTCCGGCTATGCCTTGCCACCGAAAGAGCGCTGCAAACACACAGTTAATCTGACGCGCGGTGATGAAGCCGTTGATCTTGATGGTGCCGATGACGCCGAAACTAATCAGCTGCGCGCTAAACATCGTTGCCCAATTTGCGCCACGGCCATGGAAAGCTATCTGATTGATGCCGATCGCAAGCTGCATGTGTGCGGCAATAACCCCGATTGCGCCGGCTTTGAAGTCGAGCAAGGCCAGTTTCGCATTAAAGGCTATGATGGCCCGGTCATTGAGTGCGATAAATGTGGCGACAGCATGCAGCTGAAAACCGGCCGATTTGGTAAGTATTTCGCCTGCAATAGCAGTGCCTGCACGAACACGCGCAAGCTTTTGCGCAGTGGCGAGGCGGCGCCGCCGAAAGCCGATCCCATCAGCATGCCCATGCTCGCGTGCAGCAAAGTCGATGACCACTTTTTATTGCGCGATGGTGCCAGTGGCTTATTTTTGGCGGCCAGCAAGTTTCCGAAAAATCGCGAAACGCGCGCGCCAACTGTCGCTGAGTTGCAGTTAGTCGGCGATAAACTCGACCCCAAACACGTGTATTTGCTCGATGCCCCCGCGCACGATGGCGAGGGCCGGCCGGCGATTTTGCGCTATAGCCGCAAAACCAAAGAGCAGTATGTGATGACCGAGGAAGAGGGTAAGGCCACCGGCTGGCAAGCATTTTTTGACAATGGCACATGGCGCGTGACCGAGCCGGCTAAGAAAGCTGAAACTGCCGCGAAAAAAGCGCCAGCGGCGAAGAAGGCGCCGGCGAAAAAAGCCACGGCCAAGAAAGCAGTGACCAAAAAAGTATGAGCAAGCACCGTAACCCGTATCCGTCGCGCACCAACCAAAAGCTTTATTTCGCGCGCCTGCAGCTCGATCTTATAAGCAGCGCGCTGGCCTCGCCCGATGACTTCGATAGCGAGCCGCGCGCCTTGGGTGCGCGCGAAGCCGCCATTTGGCATTTACACGCCGGCCTTGGTGCGCTGTTTCAAGAGCTTTCAAAATTCTATAAAGTGCAGCCCGCGGTGCGCTCGGCCAAAGCCTTGCAAGAGGCCATGGCGCTGCGCCAGCAACGCTCGCCCGAGGCGGAGATTATCTTGGGTCTAGGTGAAGATCCGTTTAGCTGGGTGAGTCGTTTAAAAGCGCTCATTGCCGCCTGCTACGAGCCCGTTGAGCTGCCCGAGATGCAGTTCGATGACGAATCACCCGCGCGCATCGCCATTCCGTTGGTGATGACCGAGCAGGATCAGCCCCTGTCGACAATTGACCTTGATGGCTTGCAGGAAATCCATCGCGAATTAACCGCGATCATTCGCTATTTTCGCGCCGAGCTGGTCGAATTTTAATGCCGCTAGTCACGGCGTGTTGAGGACATCATGAGCGACTTTGCTTACCTAGAATTATTGGAAAATGAACACGGTGAAATGCAGCTGCGGCGCAGCGGCGAGGGCGTGTCATCGGAGCCCTTGGTGAGTGTGAAATTTTCCGACGAGGCGCGCGCCATGCTCGGCGATCGTGCCCAAGAAATTGCCCGCGCCATGATCGGTGCCGGCGTGCAGCTCGCTAGCCATCACATGGCCAATCCCGATGGCCACGATGACGACCACAGCACCTTGCACTGAGCACACGCTCAGCCCCGCGCGTCTGGCTCAATGGCTGGGTGGCGAAGCTGCCATACCATCGGGCCAATGGCTGCTTGTGGGTATCAGCAGTCAGCAGCTATGGCAGCTCAGCGGCGCGAATGTCTTAAGCCATTACGTCATCTCCACTGCAACAAATGGCCCAGGCGAGCGCAGTGGCAGCGAATGCACACCGCGCGGCTGGCATCGCGTGCGGGCTCGGATTGGCGAAGGTCTCGCACGCGGTGCCGTGCTGCGTGGTCGGCGCCCCACGGGTGAGGTTTGGAGCCCGGAGCTGCACGCGCAATTTCCGAACCGTGATTGGGTTCTCAGCCGTATTCTCTGGCTCTGTGGCAATGAAACGGGGCGTAATCGCGGCGGCGATGTCGACAGCCAGCGTCGCTACATTTATTTTCATGGCACGCCCGACAGCGAGCCTATGGGTACGCCGCGCTCGCATGGCTGCATCCGCATGCGCAATGCCGACATCGTGGCCTTGTTTGAGCGCACAGCGGTTGGCACGCCGGTGTTCATCAGTGAGATGGCCTAATGATCGGCAATAGTTTTTCGGTCGATGACACGGGCTGGAGCGTGCTGGAGGTCGGTGAGCTTGATCGTGCTTCGCTATCGCTTCGCGTGCAGGGCTATCAGATCACTAATCGACACGGTGAGGCGGTTGGCGAGCTGTGCGCCGATCGTGAGATGGCCTTGGCTCAAGCGCGTGACTTGGCGCAGGGCATGGCGCCTTAGTGGTGTTGTGACGCGTATTTTTGCCGCCAAGAGGGGCTAGAACGGGTGCCCGTGCTCAGAAAAGCGCCAGTCAGTGTATCGGACTGCAATTTCCTTTTGACAGCGCCCTGAGAATCCCTATAATGCGCTCCACACGATGTGTGATGGGTGTTTAGCTCAGCTGGGAGAGCAGCTCCCTTACAAGGAGCGGGTCGGCGGTTCGATCCCGTCAACACCCACCAATTGCACAGTGTAACCAACGCGCAGCGGTAGTTCAGTTGGTTAGAATACCGGCCTGTCACGCCGGGGGTCGCGGGTTCGAGTCCCGTCCGCTGCGCCATATGACATAAAAACGCCTCAGCTTATGCTGGGGCGTTTTTTTTCGTCTGATGAAACTGCGCTCGAAAAAAAGCCCGCACAAGGCGGGCTAAGGCAACACATTCAGCGAAACGCGGGTGCAGGGGCCGTGCGGCCCCCGCGGTCTTACTTCTTCACATCAAAGCGATCTAATGTCATGACTTTGTGCCACGCTTTAACAAAGTCTGCGACAAACTTGCCTTGGCCATCATTGCTGGCATAGACCTCAGACACCGCGCGCAGCTCGGAGCTTGAGCCAAAGGCTAAGTCCACGGGTGTGGCCGACCATTTGTACTGGCCAGTGGCGCGGTCGCGACCTTCGTAGATGCCCTCGGACTTGGCCGATGGCGTCCATTTCGTCGACATATCGAGCAAGTTCACAAAGAAGTCATTACTCAGTGTGCCCGGACGGCTGGTGAAGACGCCTTCGCGAGCGCCACCCACGTTGGCATCAAGGGCGCGCAGACCGCCAACTAATACCGTCATTTCGGGCACGGTGAGGCTCAGCAAGTTCGCGCGATCGACGAGTGCGTCGGTGGGCTTATAGAAGCTCTCGGCGCTGTAGTAGTTGCGGAAGCCATCGGCTTTTGGTTCGAGCACCTCATAGCCGGCGACATCGGTTTGCGCTTGTGTGGCATCAACACGGCCTGGCGTAAAGGGCACCGACACCGTAAAGCCTGCTTTCAGTGCGGCTTGTTCGATGGCCGCGTTACCGCCGAGCACAATGACATCGGCCATGGAGACTTTTTTACCGCCGCCGAGTGACTTATTGAAGCTTTCTTGAACCGTGGTGAGCTTGGCTAATACGTCGCTGAGCTCAGCAGGGTTGTTGATCGCCCAATCTTTCGCTGGCGCTAAACGCAGGCGCGCGCCATTGGCACCACCACGTTTGTCGGTGTCGCGATAGCTCGCTGCCGATGCCCACGCAGTACGCACGAGTGCTGGGCCGGGAATGCCGGCATCAAGAATCTTGGCCTTTAGGGCTTTCACATCACCACTGCTAATGGTTTTGTAGTCTGCCTTGGGCAATGGGTCCTGCCAGATCAGTGTGTCTTGTGGCGCGTCGGTGCTGACGATGTAGCGTGCTTGTGGGCCCATGTCGCGGTGAGTCAGCTTGAACCAGGCTTTGGCAAAAGCCAGCTCAAAGGCCTTCGGGTCTTTATGAAAGCGCTGAGTGATTTCACGATAAATCGGGTCTTCTTTCAGCGACAAATCCGTGGTGAACATGATCGGCGCATGACGCTTACCGGCTATGTGGGCGTCTGGCACGAGGTTGGCAGCCTGACCATTGGCGGGAATCCATTGTGTGGCGCCGGCAGGGCTCTTGGTTTTTACCCATTCAAACCCGTAGAGGTTGTCGAGGTATTGCATGGTCCATTGTGTTGGGCTCACCGACCAAGCACCCTCCAAACCACTGGTGATGGTGTCTTCGGCATTGCCTTTGCCGCATTTATTTTTCCAGCCAAAACCTTGCTCTTCAAGGCCAGCGGCAGCGGGCTCGGCACCTAAGCACTCTTCGGGTTTGTGCGCACCGTGCGCTTTACCGAAGGTGTGGCCACCCGCGATCAAGGCGGCGGTTTCTTCATCGTTCATGGCCATGCGACCAAATGTCTCGCGGATATCCTGAGCGGCGGCGAGGGGGTCGTGATTGCCATTAGGGCCTTCGGGATTGACGTAGATCAAGCCCATTTGCACAGCGGCCAGGGGTTTTTCGAGTTTGCGATCGCCACTGTAGCGGCTGTCGTCGAGGAATTTATTTTCGGGACCCCAATAGATCATGTCGGGTTCCCAATCGTCTGTACGACCGCCGGCGAAACCAAAGGTTTTGAAGCCCATGGATTCGAGCGAGACGTTGCCGGTGAGCACCATCAGATCAGCCCACGATAAGCTCGCGCCGTATTTTTGTTTGATTGGCCAGAGTAGACGGCGGGCTTTATCGAGGTTGGCGTTATCGGGCCAGCTATTGAGCGGCTCGAAGCGCTGTTGGCCGCCACCGGCGCCACCACGACCATCGCTAACACGATAGGTGCCGGCACTGTGCCAGGCCATACGAATGAAAAATGGGCCGTAGTTGCCATAGTCGGCTGGCCACCAAGGTTGCGAGGTGGTCAACACCTTTTCGATGTCGGCTTTCACGGCATTGAGATCGAGTTTGGCGAAGGCTTCCGCGTAGTCAAAGTTGGCGCCATAGGGGTTGGAGGCCACGTCGTGCTGGCGTAGTGCCGAGAGGTCGATGACTTCAGGCCAGTAGAACTGATGGCCGCGCATTTCCGGGGCCGCGACAGCGGAGCTTGAAAGCATGGGCATGGCCGCCAATGCGATGGCGACAGCGAGCGATTTCATGGATGAGTTGGCAAAAGGTTTGCGCATTTTTATTCTCCGAATACGATAATGGCATAGCGAGTATTGAGTGCTCTGTGGAGCCAAATCAATACTCAACTCGGTCATAGTAGATAGACGGTTTATCTTTTAATAGTTTATTAAGTATTATTTTTCGATAGTTTTTTACAATGGCAAAATGGACTTTTGCTTGCCTCGGCGCAGCCAAGCGAATAGCCTGCAAGCCACTCAATACGCTAGAAAAATAACAACAGGAGTGCCTACACCATGGCCACCAAAACGACTCACACAGACATGCGCTGTCATGCCTTTTCCTCCGATGATGCCCTTGGCCTCGATGATGCCGTGGCCATGCGCGTGCGCTTGCAGCGCGGTGAAGTCTCGCCACTCGAGCTCACAGAGGCGGCCATTGCCCGTGCCGAACAGGTCAACGGTCAACTCAATGCCATCGTGTTGCCGACTTATGAAACCGCACGTCTTGGCGCGCAGCGCCAGCACGGCGGCGCATTTGCCGGTATCCCCACGTTTATCAAAGACAATACCGACTTGCAGGGCCTACCCACGCGCCACGGCTCATTGGCGGTGGGCTCCATACCGGCCAAGCACACCAGCGCCTTTGCCGAGCACTACTTAAGCACGGGCCTCAATGTGTTGGGCAAATCGAGCTTGCCAGAGTTTGGCTTCAATGCCTCCACTGAGTTCATGAGCCGCCCAGCTACGGTCAATCCGTGGCACACCGCGTATTCGGCGGGTGCGTCATCGGGCGGCTCGGCGGCACTGGTGGCCGCGGGTGTGGTGCCAATTGCCCATGCGAACGATGGCGGTGGCTCGATTCGCATTCCGGCGGCGGCCTGCGGGCTGATTGGCCTGAAACCCACACGCGGGCGTTTTATTGATGGTGAGTCGGCGGCGGCATTGCCGGTCAATATCATCGGTGAGGGCGTGGTGACGCGCAGCGTGCGTGATACGGCAGAGTTTTTCTACGCCATGGAGCAGCATTATCGTGGCAAAAAAATGCGCCCAGTGGGGCAGGTCAGCGGCCCCGATGACAAACGCCAGCGCATTGGTCTCGTGCTCGATTCCATCACTGGCCAGGCCACCGATGCCGCCACGCGCGAAACCGTTGAGGCCACCGCGCGGCTGCTCGAGAGCCTTGGCCATCGTGTCGATGTCATTGAGCTGCCAATTCGCGACAGCTTTGCCGATGACTTCAGTCAGTACTGGGGCCTGTTGTCGTTTTTGCTGAGCACTTTTGGCACCAAGCTCATGGGCCCGGATTTCGATAAATCACTGACCGACAATCTGAGTAAAGGGCTGGCACAGTTTTATCGCGAGCATATCTGGCGCACGCCGATGATGCTCTGGGGTATGAAACGTGTGGCGGCGGATTACGCGAAAATATTCCGTGGCTGCGATGTGGTGCTGTCGCCGGTGCTCGCGCACACCACGCCTAAGCTTGGGCATTTATCGCCGACCCAATCATTTGAGTCGCTGTTTGAGCGCCTACGTGACTACGTCAGTTTCACGCCACTCAACAATGCCGCCGGCACGCCGGCGCTATCGATGCCCATGGGCCGTACGCCAGAGGGCTTGCCGATTGCCGTGCAGCTCTCCGGTGCTAGGGGCGAGGAGCGCCGCTTGCTGGCGCTGGCGTTTGAGCTGGAGGCGGCGCAGCCGTTCCACCACCTAGGGCTTTATACCGGGTGATGGTCGCGGCTTTAGCGATACAGCAGCGGCTGCGCCTTGCCCCAAAACACGCGATACGAATACGCGGTGTAGAGCAAGATCACCGGCAGCACCACCATCACGCCCATCAGCACCACACGTAGGGCCTCGGGGTCGGCAGCGGCCTCGGCAATGGTCATCTGATCAATGATGATGTAGGGAAACAGGCTGTAGGCCAAGCCGCCCGAGGCGATGCAAAATAGCGTCACCACGCCGGCAAATGGCACCCAGCTGTAGCGCTCGTTATCGTTGCCGATGAGGCTGGCGAGCACACGATCGAGCATTAGCACCAGCGCGGTGGTAATCACCGGCACGGGCAGCAAATAATACAAGTTCGGCAGGCTAAACCAGCGTTCGGCCATACGCGCGCTGACCAGCGGGGTGGCTAATGAAATGGCGGCGATGCCGGCGGCGGTGAGCCACAGCGCGCCGCGCGCCCAATGCACCGCGCGCTGACGCAAGAGACCCTCGGTTTTCAAAATCAGCCAGCAGGCGCCAAGCAGCGCGTAGCCAGCAATAAAGCACAAACCGATGAACGCCGCGAAGCCGTAGGCCATCCACGAGTTGGCGAAATTGGTGAGGAAGTGGCCGAGCATATAGCCCTGCGACAAGCAGGCCATCAGTGAGCCAAAGTAAAACGCGAAATTCCATAATGGCTGATGGTTAGCGCGCGCTTTGACGCGGAAATCGAAGGCCACGCCACGCAAAATCAGGCCGAGTAGCAGCACCAACACCGGTACATAGAGCGCGCCCAAAATGATGCCATGCGCGACCGGGAAGGCCACCAGCAGCAAACCAACACCGAGCACCAGCCAGGTCTCGTTAGCGTCCCAAAATGGGCCAATGCTGGCGATCATCATGTGTTTATCGTCGATAGTCGCGCGCCGCAGCAGCACGCCCACGCCCAGATCGAGGCCATCGAGCAGACCATAAAGCAGCAGCGTAAAGCCCATTAGGCCGGCAAAAATCAGCGGCAAATAGGCATCGGGAATCCAAGGCAACATATCAATGACCTCCGAGGGCGTCATGATCGATGCTGTGCGGGGCTTTTTGCGCAAGGTAGAACACCACCGACACATAGGCCACCAGCAAGAACGCGTACATCAATACATACATAGTTAATGAGCCGAAAATGGTGGCAGCAGGCACGGCGCCGATGGCGTCTTTGGTCAGCAAGACGTTGGTGACTAGCCAGGGCTGGCGGCCGATTTCGGTGACATACCAACCCGCGAGTGTCGCCACCCAGCCGGAGAAGGTCATCGCGACCAACCCGCGCAATGGCCAGCGTGGGAGATTATTGCCGCGCCGCCAAAGCAGGAAGGCAAAGCCCCAGGCCACGGCAAGCATCAGCATGCCCATGCCGACCATCACACGGAATGACCAAAATACGGGCGCCACCGGTGCGTGGCCTTGCGGAAATTCATCGAGGCCGGGCAGTTCGCCATGCAGCGAGTGCGTCAAAATTAAGCTGGCGCCGTAAGGCACGCCGATGGCGTAATCGTTGCGTTTTTCTTGCGCATTGGGTAGGGCAAAGAGCAGCAGCGGCACCGAGGCTTCGCGCGTCCATACGCCTTCAATGGCGGCGACTTTGGCAGGCTGATGCGCCAGCGTATTGAGGCCGTGGGCATCGCCGAGCATGATTTGCGCGGGAATCAGCGCCGCCGCTAAAAACACGCCAGTACGCAGGGCTTTGCGAACTTCATCGGTTTGGTCGCCGCGCAGCCAACGGTAGGCGGAAATGCCGGCCACCAAAAATGCTGCAGTGAGACCACTGGCGAGCAACATATGTGCTAGTCGATAGGGCATGGATGGGTTAAAAATCACCGCCATCCAGCTGGTCACATGGGCTTTGCCGTCGATCATTTCAAAGCCGGCCGGCGTTTGCATCCACGAGTTTAGTGCCAGAATCCAAAACGCCGACATGCTGGTGCCAAAGGCCACCAAGAAGCAGGCCAGGGTGTGCACGGTTTCGGAGACGCGGCCGCGACCAAAGAGCATGATGCCGAGAAAGGTGGCTTCCAAAAAGAACGCGGTCATCACTTCGTAGGCCAATAGCGGCCCGGCAATATTGCCGACGGTGTTCATATAGCCCGGCCAGTTGGTGCCAAACTGGAAGGACATGGTGATGCCGGTGACCACGCCAACTGCGAAGGTGAGCGCGAATATTTTTAGCCAGAACTGATAGACGCGCAGCCAGGCAGCATCGCCGGTGAGGTGATAGCGGACTTTGAAAAACACCATCAGCCAAGCTAAGCCCATGCTGATGGTCGGGAAAAGAATATGAAAGCTGATGTTGGCGGCGAATTGGATGCGCGAGAGCATCACGGCGTCGAGTAGGGCGGGATCGGTCATGCGTCATGCCTCAATATAACAATTTATATAATACTAAACTATAAATTAGGTAACTGTGCAGGTTTTCAGTAGCAAAATGTCAGCGCCGCGGACTATACGCCGTCTGTGGCCAGTCGGGGGTGACTGTCCACTGAGTCTGGTACAAACGCTCGCCACGCAGGCGCGGATGATCATGTTCTGCACTATTTTTGCTGGCGATGGCGCTGTAGGCGTTGCTGGTTTGCGCCGCGCTGATGCGCCATTGGCCGCGCAGAGCATCTGGGTTGCCGTGCGCCGGATCAGCGGCATGCCATTGTGCATCGGCGGCGTGAAAGAGCCGACCTTTGAGCCAGCAGGCCCGCGCGATGGGCGCATCGGCCAGCGGCAGCTCGCCGAGCTCGTTGAGCCGCTGCGCAATGGCCGCACGCGCCACGGGCTGTTGGCTCAACGCTAGCTGATGCCGGCACAGATGATCGCGCTTGATATCGAGCCGATCGTGCAGGCCAGGGCCCAGCCATTGCTGGTTGGGATGCGGCTCGGGGCGACCCAAATAAAACTTCACGGCAAGCTCTAGATGCAGCAGCGTGCCATCGGCCTTTGAGCGCACCAAATAGTCCATTTCGCCAAGTGTGACGCCCTGATCGCGCACCGGGATATTGGCGGCCACTGAGGCGTAGCGCGGGTTGTCGGGGTGCGCCAGCCAAAAGCCCAAGAGCCGCTCAACATAGACGCCGAGGCGGAAGTCACGGCTGTTTTCACTGTGCGCGATGAGCGCTGCGGGATCGGCATCGAGGGCGTGCAGCAACGGCGTGGTGTCGTGCAGCAGCTCGCTAAAAAATGCGGAAGATGGCCAATGCACATCGCGAAAAGCGCTCAGATCTTTTGTGCTAGCGGTAGGTGATGCGCCAGTCTCGCCAGCAATGGATGGCGTCAGCAAGGGCGGCGTGCCGATTAGCCAAGCCAGGTCGCGCACGGCCGGCGTGCGAAACGCTAGCCAGGGTTCATGCTGAGGCTTCACGCGCGCATCAGCGGCGGCGCAGAGGCGTCAAGGCGCTGCTGCCAAAGTCGCTCGGCCATCAGCATGGCGGCCTCTGGGTTCGGGCTTAAGCCGAGCGTCCGCAAGGTCAATGCCAGCGTGCCAATTACTGCCATTTCGCCGTACTCGTGGGCCTGCTCGCCGCGCCAGACACGCATCAAGAGTTGGTCGTCGAAACTTTCCTCGGGCGCATGGCGTTGGGTAAATATCATCGGCCAGTCTTCATCGACCGGCTCGCCGTTGACCACGCGCTTGGCCAGACAGCTGCCATCGGGATTGCGCTCAATTTCGCCGCCATCGCCCTTAATCACGCAGCTATTGGCGTAACCGAGTAGCAGCGCCGCGCGTTGGTGCGACTCGCGGTAGGCCGGATGAAAGATGGCCTGCATGACCGCCGGCGCATCGGTTGGGTTCAGCAGTCGCGTCAGCGTGTGCACCGGCGAGCGCAGGCCGAGTAGGCCGCGCAGGCTGATCATGTCATCGAGCACTGGCGTGAGTACGCTCAGCGGCAGGTAGGCAAAATTAGTCTCGCCAATGGCCATTTGCGCCTCCGCCCAGCTTGCGCAAACCGGCAGGCCGACGCTCGGCAGCACGGCTTCGGTGTAGAGACGATTGCTGGTGTGGCCGCTGGCGCCATGCATAAAGATGCGCACGCCGCGCTGGCAGAGCAGCTTCACGGCCAGCAAAAACCACGGATAATGTTTGCGCTTGCCGGCATAGGATGACCAATCCAAATCGGCCTTAAGCGCCGGCAGGCCAGCGGCGTTTAAGTCGCTATCGCGCTGATGTGCAATCGCCGTTTTCGCCGCCATGACAAAACCGGCGAGCTCCTCAGGGCTCTCTTCCTTCACGCGCAAGAGCATCAGAAACGCGCCAATCTGCACCGGCTCAACTTCGCCCGCGATGATCATCGCCATGGCATCGCGGGCCTCATCGAGACTGAGTGAGCGACTCGAGGTTTTGCCCTTGCCCAAGATACGCACGTATTGGGCGAATGGATGTTCGGCTATAAGATATTGATTTCGCATAATTAAAAGCAGTTCGGTGGTTTTGGTAGGCCGGCGCAAATGGCCACCCAGCGCATGGGCGTGTCGGGAAACAGCCGCATCAGTGCGAGGCTATTGGCCACGCTTGGCACCTCGGTGCTTAAGTATTTAACAAATACGCGCGTGGTCGGCATGCGTTGATAGCGCTGATAAAAGTCGCGGGCGGCGTTGAGTACGGCGAGATGCTCTGCGCTCAAGGCCGCCAGCGCCGGAATGCACGCGGCAATGGCCTCGCCCAAGGCCGGCGTCCAGTCACTGGGCTGGCGTAAAAAACCCTCGCCATCGAATTGTTCGGCGCTTGCTAGGGCTAAGTCGAGCGCCTGTATTTGCCAAAATGCACTCATGACCAGCTCAGGCTGCGCCGGTGTGTGGCGAGTAACTCTAGCCATTGATGATGCGTGATGCAGGCGATGTGCTCGGGCCAGTGCGCAGTCAGACCGCGGCTTTGTACGCTATCGCTGAGCGCAAAGCACGGCGAGGGTAGGGTCGCTGAGTGCATGGCCAACAGCACACACGGTCCGGCGAGCAAGAGCGCATCACCATCAGCCCAGCAGCGACTTAGGGCCTCGGGTAGCTCGGCGCTAAACACCACATGCAAGGTACTCATAGGCGAATCACTTGGTCATGAGCGGCAATTAAGGCGGCGATGGCATCGGCATGTAAGGCCTCAAATCCAGTATCAGCCAGTCCGAAGCGCTGGGCATCGGCGTGATCGACGTAAATGGCGTCGATATCAAATAGCGGCAATGCGTCGAGCTGCGCGCCAAGGCTGCGGCGGCTCAGTAGCGCGCCATCTTGTTCAGGCATCAGTTGCAATAAGCCATGGCCTTGAAAAAGAACGCTGACTTGCGCGCCAAAACTGGCAGCGACTAGCAGGGCATCGAGCAAGGTTTGAGCGTGCTGATTGGCGTAGGGGTCGCTGGCGGCGATGTATAACAGGCGCATCAGAGTGCTCCTGGGAAGGTCACAAGCTGCTGGCTAGCAAGCTGTGCTTCGGCGAGCTGGCCAAGCCCACTAATGATAAACCCCTCAGCGACACTGCTGTGCGGCTGTTCCCAGCTGGCAGCGTTCGCATCATCGAGCACGCCGTAATGCAACGCCGCCGAGACACAAAGCACGAGCTCAAGATCATGGCTTTTATGCAGCGCTTGCCAACGCTGGCAGAGGCTTGGAAAGTCGCGCCCTGGTGTGCTTAGACCTTGGCCATGGAGAACGCCGGCATCGGCAAAAAACACGCGCACTATATCATGGCCGCCGCGCAGGGCAGCCTCAGCAAAACCGCAGGCGTGATGGGCGGTTTCGCTATCGGGAGCGGCAGTAATGAGTAAGCTTAGGCGCATCGGGCTCGCATCGCATCATTTTGCAGAGTGCTAGCATACCCGATTGGCACGCCGGCGTGATCGATTGTGCAAATAGCTCGCGGGCTGGCTTTACAAGTGGCGGGCGCTATCGCTAAATCATCGGCTAGCAGCCAGACTCAGGAGCGCGCATGAGCGCGATTTAACCTGCACGAGGCATTGAGGAAGTTATGGAAACTGTGTGGATGAGCGCGCTGGCATCGGCGTTGTTGGTGAGTGTGCTGTGGTGGTTGCTAGGCCGTGGCCATCGGAGCGAATGGGCGGTGCAAAAAGCCTATGCGGCGCAGCGCGAGCAGGAATTACAGGCACGGCTTGAGGCCAGTGATGCGGCGCATGCGGCGTTACTGGCGGCTGAAACAGCCCAACACACACAACTGATGACGCTGCGCGAACAAGTCGCCACGCTCACGCAAACGCTGAGCTCTGAGCGCCAGGCGCAGGCGCAGCAACTGAGTGTTGAGCGCGAAAGCAAGGCGCAGCAGCTCGCTAACGAGCGCGAGGCGCGAGCTGCAGAAGTGGCCGCCGAGCGCCGCCAAAGCCAAGAGCGTTTGAATGCTGAGCGTCAAGCCAGTCAGGAAAAATTAGCGCTGCTGGAAGAAGCTAAAGTGTCATTACGACAGCAGTTTGAGTTGTTGGCGCAGCAAATCTTGGAAGAGAAATCCAAGCGCTTTAGTGAGCAAAACCAGCAGACTTTGGGGCAACTATTAGAGCCGCTGAAAACGCGCATCAGTGAGTTTCAAGCGCGCGTTGATGCCGTGCATGGCGAAGACATTAAGCAGCGCTCCGAGCTCACGGAGAAAGTCGGCAGCCTCATGCAACTCAATCAAGAGCTCAGCCAGCGCGCCAATGAGCTGACTAATGCGCTGACTAGCCAAAACAAAGCTCAAGGCAATTGGGGCGAGATGGTGCTTGAGCAAGTGCTGCAAAGTTCGGGCCTGAGCAAGGGCCAGCAGTACGAGGTGCAGATCAGTCACACCCGCGAGGATGGCACCCGTGCGCAGCCCGATGTCATCATTAACTTGCCTGATAACAAGCACTTAATCATCGATGCGAAAATGTCGTTAAACGCTTATATGGACTACGCCAACGCCAGCGATGACGCCACGCGTGCGGCGGCCTTGAAGCGTCATTTGGACTCGATTCGGTCGCACATTAAGGGGCTTTCTGAGCGCAATTATCAGGATATTTTCCCCAATAGTTCGCCGGATTTTGTGCTGATGTTTGTCCCCGTGGAGCCGGCATTTTTACTCGCCACCACCAGTGATGCGCAGCTCTGGCAAGATGCATGGGCGCGCAATATCTTGCTGGTCAGCCCAAATACCTTGCTGTTTGTTATGCGCATGGTCGCGCATGTGTGGCAGCAGGAAAACCAGACGCGCAATGCCCAAGAAATTGCCAATCGTGGCCGTGAGCTGTATGACAAATTCGTCGGCTTTAGCGAGAATTTGGCAAAAGTCGGTGAGCGCATCACGCAAGCACAAACGGCTTACGACTCGGCGTTTAAGCAGCTGAAAAGCGGCAGTGGCAATCTCGTTGGCCAGGCTGAGAAGCTCCGTAAGCTCGGCATCACTACGCCGAAAAAACGCCTCAGCCAAGCGCTTCTCGATGACGCCGATATTGACGATGCCGATCGCGACAGTGAGCCACTGACATGACCGCCTTAGCGCGCACGCCGCTGCTGGTGTTTATGCTCGGCAGTCTCACGGCTTTCGCGCCAATGTCCATCGACATGTACCTACCAGCGCTGCCCGAATTGCAGCGCGCACTGCTCACTGATCCGGCGCATTTGCAGCTCACGCTGGCGTCATTTTTCGCCGCCTTTGCCATTGGCCAGTTGTTTTATGGCCCGCTGGCTGATCGCTTTGGCCGTAAGCCACCGCTGTATTTTGGCATCGGGCTGTTTGCCATCACCTCGTTGGCCTGTATGTGGGTGAGTACGGTGGAAACGCTGATTGCGCTGCGTTTTGTGCAGGCACTCGGCGCTTGCGCGGGGGTGGTGATTGCCCGCGCGGTAGTGCGTGATAGTTTCGATGGTGCTGAGGCCTCACGCATGTATGCCGCCATGATGTTGGTTATGGGCGTGGCGCCGATGGTCGCGCCCATGCTCGGTGGCCAGCTTTTGGTCTGGTTCGGCTGGCATAGCATCTTTGGCATGCTTGCGCTGTACGGCAGCTTGGTGCTCTGGCTGCTGCATAACAAACTGCCCGAAACGCTGGCTGTGGCCGATCGCCAACCGCTGCGTTTAGGCCACAGCTTGAAGGCCTATGGGTCATTGCTGAAGTCGCATCAATTCCGCGGTTTTGCGCTCACCAGCAGCGTTAGCATGGCCGGTTTGTATGCGTTTATTGCCGCCTCGCCATTTGTATTTATGGTTTATTTTGGCCTCGATGCGCAGCAGTATGGCTTCCTCTTCGGCGCCAATGCGTTCTGTCTTATCATGGCTACACAGGTCAATAGCCGCATCCTCGATCGCTGGACGCCGCGCACGGTGTTGCAGCGCAGTCTCATCCTGCAAATGATCGCGGGCAGTTGTTTTGGCCTGCTGGCGATGACTGGCTGGGGCGGCTTTTGGGCGCTGATTGCGCCATTAGTCATTTACACCGCGTGCTTGGGTTTTGTGCTGCCCAATGCCACCATTTTGGCCTTGCAGCCGTTTAAGCAGCAGGCCGGCACCGCCTCAGCGCTGTACGGCACCATCGGTAGTGTCTCGGGGGCGATCGCCGCGAGTGTGGTGAGTGCGCTGCAGGGGCAAAATGCCGCCGTTCTCGGCGGCGTTATTGCGGTGTGTGGTATTGCCGCGTGTTTGCGCAGCCGGTTTTTACCGGACGGCCTCGAGCAGGCGACCCCGGTCGCCTAGTTCAGCAAAGCTTTCGGCGATGGCGCGGCTGGCCTCAATGGCGGCGCGCCAGGCCTTTAGGCGCTCGGCATCGCGGCCATGATAGGTCTTAAAATCTTCACGACTGGGAATAACCCCACCCGGCAGCGAGGCCACCAGCTCGGGCGACGGCGAGAGCAGCAGCAAGCGCTCGGCTTGCGTTGGCGTGCGTTTGGGTAAGCGTTTATCGAACCAGCCCGGCACCAAGCGCGATTCATAATGCGGGACGAATAAAATCGGTGAGGCTTCTGGGCGCGCTGGCTTTAAGGGCATATCCATGTGGTAGTCCACGATGCCGCCATCGATGTGCGCGCCCGGCGGTGCACCGGTGATGTCGCGCACCGCATGCATCAGCCACGGAATGGTGCCGCTGGCGAGTGTGGCCTCAGTCAAATTCTCTCGACTCAGCGCAATTTGATGCGTGGTGAAGGCATCGCTATCGAGCAGCGGCGAGGGCGCAGGGCCGCTATGAAATACGCAGCGCTCCATGTGTCGCGCCAAGCGCTCGCGGCCACGATAATTTGCCAGATACGCCTGTCCTAGGCCCAAAAGCTGCAACCAGGGCCGCCGGTGTGCACTCAAGCCTTTGCAGCGCGCCGTGATCAAGTGCAAGTGCAGCTTGGGGTGATCGATGAGCGTGCTCAGCTCATCGAAGCGCACTAACTCATTGACGATGTTGCGCACCTGCTCGGTGACTTCAGCGGCGCTGGGTTTGCTGGCGTAATGCTGGGCGCTATAGGCCGCTACAAGGCGATCGAGCGCCGCGGCTGGGTCTTGATGCGCGGCGGCGACCAAGCGAAAAGCACCGATCGATGAACCAAAGGCCGGCAACGGCGTCTGGCGTTGCGCCAGCCATGGGCCGAACACATAGTCATCGAGGTGTTTGAGAATGAGAAACTTCGGCCCACCCGCAGGCAGGCCGAGCGCGGCGACGCTATTGGCATCGAAGCCATGAGCCTCGATGTGCGCGCGCGCCAGCGTTCCGGCGCGCAGAATAAAGGGCAGCGATTTCATCGTGCTGCCGATAAGCGCGCCGCGAGGACTGGCACGCTTATGCCAACACCGCTAAGGCCGCTGCGTAGTTGGGTTCATCACCAATTTCAGCAACCAATTCGCTATGCAACACGGCATTATTTTCGTCGAGCACCACAACCGCGCGCGCCGCCAGACCTTTCAAGGGGCCATCGGCAATTAGCACGCCGTAGTCGGCGAGAAACTCAGCGCCACGCAGGGTCGACAAATTCACCACGGCATCGAGACCTTCAGCGCCGCAAAAGCGCGCTTGGGCAAAGGGCAGGTCGGCAGAAATACACAGCACCACCGTGTTGCTGAGTGCCGCGACCTTGGCGTTGAACTGACGCACTGAGATGGCGCAGGTGGGTGTATCTACGCTGGGGAAAATGTTGAGGACTTTGCGTTGGCCGGCAAAGTTCGCCAGCGTGACATCTGACAGGTCGCCTTTGACCAGTGAGAAAGCGGGTGCCGTTTGGCCGACGCTGGGTAAGTTGCCGCTGACCGCGACGGGGTTGCCATGCAGAGTGACCATTGCCATATCGAGTTCCTATAGTGAATATTTTGATTCACGAGTAAAACAGATGGCGCTGCGTTTGGGCAGTGGTCATTGCCGAGATTTAGGTTTTGTAGAGTGCCTCCGTGGCCTACTTTTTCTAAGAATGCGATTGTGATTTATTGATCTGGATTAGCAAGCCATGACATTTTCTGCAGAAGATACATCGCGCATTATTGAGATGGCGTGGGAAGACCGCACGCCATTTGAGGCGATAGAGCAGCAATTTGGTTTGAGCGAGCCTGAGGTCATTAGCTTCATGCGCCGGTCTCTCAAGCCCAGCAGTTTTAGGCTATGGCGCAAGCGCGTCTCAGGTCGTGCCACTAAGCACCTGCAACGCCGCGATCCGGCCGTATCTCGCGGCTATAGCGCTACGCAATATAAGCATCGCTAGATGATGAACGTGGGCAAAAAAAAGCGCCATTTAGGCGCTTTTTTTATGGTCTTTAGCAGACCGAAATTGGCGGAAGCGGTGAGATTCGAACTCACGAACCCTTTCGGGTCGCCGGTTTTCAAGACCGGTGCATTCAACCACTCTGCCACGCTTCCAGTGTGGTATCTAACGGCAGCGATGATACGCATTTGCTGCGGTAGCCTCAAGCCTCAGGGTCTTGATATTTTCGGTATTTTGCAAAACGCCGGCGCGCAATGCGCAGCAAATTGATGCTAACAAGTGCAGCCAGCAATCCCACGGGCCATGCGATGGCCTCGGGCTGCCATAGGGCAATGCCCATCACCACCAGACCAAGACCGCCGAGGCCGGCCAATAAGCTGGCATCGGTGGGGCCCAAGCGCCGTGATTCGCGCACGGCCAGCGCCATCGCGCGTGATACCCGCAGCGTGGTGGCTGAGCCTTGATGGTGGCGCAATGAGCGCTTGGTGGGCCGGCGCGGAGCGACCAACCTGACGCGCTCGGCATCGCTGAGCACGATCTCGGTGGCGTTGTCTAAATCATCTAAAAACTGACCTTCCATGACTGCGGCAAAGTCTTCATTTTCGATGGCCAAGTCGAGCTCATAATTACCCAGCCACGAGGCCGGGTTTAAGTTGCTCGAGCCAATGCGCGACCAGCAGCCGTCGACGACCGCCGTTTTTGCATGCAGCATGGCGCCATTCCACTCAAAGACACGCACGCCGGCGAGCAGCAATGGGCGATAGCTCGAGCGTGCCAGCAAACCAATCAGCGGCAGATCCGAGCTGCCGGGTACCAGCAAGCGCACATCCACGCCTTGTTGCGCGGCTTGGCGCAGACTATCTAAATAGGCGGGTGTGCCCACTGGGTAGGCGTCGGTGAGCCAGACCCGCGTTTGCGCGAGGTTGATGACCAGCTGATCGAGGCGAAATAGCGGGCTGCTTTGCGGGCGGCCCACGATCAGTCGCACGTGGGCGTTATCGACGGTCAGTGGTAGCGGGCTGGCGGGGCAGTGGGGTAATAGCTGCGGCTGCCACGCGGCGCCCGCCAGTGCCCAGGTGTGCGCGAAAGCGGCCTCCATATCGGCGACTACGCTGCCGGCCACACGCACGCCGGTATCGCGCCAGGGATCATGCCCGGCACTGGGCAATCCCCGCCATTGTGCACTTTGACACCAGCCGGTGATGATCGCCTCGCAGCCATCAACACTGACAAGTTTGCGATGGTTGCGGATCATCCAAGCTAAAGGCTCGCCGAGGCCGGGTGTGTTGAAGCGTCGGAATTCGCCGCCCGAGACGCTGAGCTGGCGCACCCAGCGCCGACTGATTTGATTCAGGCTGCCGAGCCAGTCGGCTAGTACCAGCACTTGCACGCCTTCAGTGGCGCGCTGACAAAGCGCAGCGAGCAGACAGCGACCCCAATCGTCGTCGCAGAGGCGGTAATTTTCAATGATGATGTGGCGCTGCGCACGCGCAATCAGCGCCAAGGTTGCGGCCTCGTGGTCATCGCTATCGCGCAGCAGTTGTAGACGATGACCGCCTTGCAAGGCGCTACCCGTGGTGCGCTGAAAGAGCGCGGCGAGGCGCGGGTCAGTGAGTGCCGGAGCAGAGCGGGACTCACGCATGCGCCGGCTCGATTAGCGCTTCACAAAGGGCGAGTCGGCGTTGCGCTTTAAATAACTGGGTAAGCTCGCGGCGGACTCGGTGATTTGTTCGCTATCAAGCAAAATCTCCGCCGCTTCACGCAATAGCGCTTGCTCTTCAGGACGCTCAAAATTTGGATCATTATCGGGGTTTTGTGCTTCAAGCTGTTTTTCAGCCTCTTCCCACGTCTTTAGTGGCGCTTGCTTTTTCGCCACGCGGCGACGGTTTTCGATACTCAAGCGGCGCTCATCCAGCGCCTGCTTTTCGCTCAAACGCACTTTCTCATTTAATGAGCTGGTGTTTTGTGCCTTCAAGTCAGCAAGCAGCTTGATTTGGTCATTGAGAAAGCGAATATCGGGGTCTTTGTTCTGACGCGTTTTCGATGTTTGCGCCAACACGCTGAGCTTGTCTTTCCATTCGTTGAGCTGCTGAAAGCGTGATGGGCGAATGGTATCCCAGGGCATGGCATGCGGCAGTGCCGATTCGCCAATGTCTTTCGGATCAAACACTTCAGGTAAAAATAGGTCTGGCTCAACGCCCTTGTTTTGCGTGCTGGCGCCCGAGATACGATAAAATTTCGCTTCAGTGATTTTCAATTGGCCATGTCCCAAATCACGAATCGATTGCACGCTGCCTTTACCAAAACTGGTGCTGCCAACCACTAAGCCGCGACCATAATCTTGAATAGCGCCCGCAAAAATCTCCGCCGCCGAGGCCGAGAGGCGATTGATCATCACGACTAAGGGGCCTTTGTAGCCCACGTCTGGGTTGCCATCGCCAAGCGTCTCGATGCGGCCACGCGCATCGCGCACCTGCACCGTTGGGCCGGTTGAAATAAACTCGCCGATCAAGTCATTGACTTCAGACAGTGAGCCGCCGCCGTTATTGCGCAGATCTAAAATCAGCCCCTGCACATTGGCCTTTTTGAGCTCATCGATTAGTTTGCGCACATCACGCGTGGTGCTGCGATAGTTGGGGTCACCATTTTGCTGGCCTTGGAAATCGGCATAAAACGCCGGCAGCTTAATCACGCCAATGCGTTTGGTGTCGCCATTGCGGGTGAGCTCGATGACTTTTTTGCTAGCCGCCTGATCTTCGAGCGCCACGGTATTGCGCACGAGGCTGATGGTTTTGCGCGCGCCGCCATCGCTCGGAATAATTTGCAGACGCACGGTGGTGCCTTTCGGTCCACGAATAAGCTCAACGACTTCATCGATGCGCCAGCCAATGACATCGACCAGCTCTTTTTCACCTTCGCCAACCGCCACGATTTTGTCATTTGGTTTCAGTTGACGCGACTTGTCGGCAGGGCCGGCCGGTACTAAACGCACAACCTTGGTGTATTCGTCATCGGTTTGCAGCACCGCGCCAATGCCTTCGAGCTGCAAACTCATATTGATGTTGAAGTTTTCAGAGCTGCGCGGCGAAAAATAGCTGGTGTGCGGATCGTAAGTCTCTGTCAGCGCGTTCATAAAAATTGAGAACGCATCTTCATCACGGTTTTGGCTCAATGCCTTGAGCTGCGAGCGGTAGCGCCGGGTGAGTGTGGCAATGATGTCGTCGTCGCTTTTGCCGTCGAGCTTGAGCGCGAGCGCGGCCGAACGTAGGCGGTTTAGCCACAGCGTATCCATCTCGGCTGCTGTAGCGACCCACGGCGCATCTTTACGGTCGTTTAATAAGCGTTCATTGCCGGAGAAATTGAGTACGTCTTTGCGCTGTTTATCGAGCTTTGTGAGGACAAATTGAAAGCGCTCATGGGCGCGCTTTTGGTAACGATTAAACATGGCAAAGGCGGGGTCCAAATCGCCGGCTTTCAGTTCGTCGTCAAGGCGTAAGCGCTGTGCTTTAAATTGCTCAATATCGCTGGCCAAGAAATACACATGTTGGCCATCGAGATCGCTCAAATAACGCGTCCAAATATCAGCTGAGAGCTCGTCATTGAGCGGGGTTTTGTTGTAATGCAACACGCTTAGCTGGCGTGCCACCAAGCGCGACGCCTTGGCCTGCTCGGCGGTTGGCGTCAGATTTTTACGCACGGCCACAGCGGCCGTTTTTGGTGCGGCTTTTTCAGCCACCACGGTGTCAGCAGCCCAGGCGCTTGGCATGGCAAGACACAACACGAGCGCACTACAGGCACTCATAAGATGACGAGTAGAGAACATAGCGAAGCGAGAGTCTGGCAGCGTAAACATAAGCTTTTGGCACTGTGTGGTGTGTGGGCCGATCGGTCGGCGTGATTAGCGCTGATAGTAGCACCGCTAATGATTTTCTTCAGCGCCTCATCAAGTCATGGCTGATTTTCGAGTGCTGCGGTATGGTGAGCGGCTAACATGTTGAGGGTGCCTGCGGGCGCGAGCTTAGGAGAGAGGCAATGGCAGAAATGTGCGGCCCACTGATGGTGGATGTGGGCGGTTTGGCGCTGAGCGCGGAGGATCGCGAGGTGTTGGCGCACCCCGCGGTGGGTAGCGTGATTTTATTCAGTCGCAATGTTGATACGCCGGCACAAGTTCGCGCGCTGACCGATGCTATGCGCGCCGTTAAGCCCGCGCTGCAAATTGCTGTAGACCAAGAGGGTGGTCGGGTGCAGCGCTTTCGCGAAGGTTTTACGCGCTTGCCTGCCATGCGCACGTTTGGCGATCAATACGATCTAAACCCGCACGTGGCGACCACCGCAGCATTTGACTGTGGCGCGCTGATGGCCCGCGAAGTGCGCGCGGTGGGCGTTGATTTTAGTTTTGCCCCGGTGCTCGATTTAGATGCGGGTATTAGCGGTGTCATTGGCGATCGTGCTTTCCACCGCCAGCCAGAGCCAGCGATTGCGCTGATTCGCGCGTTTATGCGCGGCATGAAATCGACCGGCATGATGACCATTGGCAAACACTTCCCTGGCCATGGTTCAGTGGCCGCCGATTCGCATGTGGCGCTGCCGGTCGACGACCGGTCATGGCGCGAAATTGAAGCCTACGACTTAAAGCCGTTTGCTGCGCTAGCCACCGAGCTCGATGGCATTATGCCTGCACATGTGGTGTATCCGCAGGTCGATGCATTACCGGCCGGCTTCTCGCCCTTCTGGCTAAAAACCGTATTGCGCGAGCAGCTCGGCTTTCGTGGCTTGGTATTTTCCGATGACCTGTGCATGGAAGGCGCGGTCGGCGTTGGCAGCATTAGCGAGCGCGTCGATGTAGCACTCGCCGCCGGTTGCGACGTGGCGCTGATCTGTAATCGCCGCGATGAAGTGCTGCGAGTGTTGAACTGATGAGCGAATCAGCTGCGATAAGAGTCCATCGACGCTTTGTGATGGCTAGACGCGTCAAGGTATTAGCAAGTGCGGCAGCAAAGCTTATTCCAATAAATGTGAGAAACATTTTAGATGTGGGTGCTGGCACTGGTGAGTTGGCGTCAGCTCTTCAGCATCTACGAAAAGAATTAGTTTTTAGTGGCGTAGATGTGTTAGTTCGGGAAAAAACTTTAATACCTATTGAAAGTTATGATGGTCTTCACCTGCCATTTTCAGATAAGAGTATCGACGCGGTAATGCTGATAGATGTTCTGCATCATTGTGAAGAGCCTTTACTTGTTCTTCAGGAGTGCATTCGTGTGGCGCGGAAGGGCGTTTTAATTAAAGACCATGTGTCTGAGAGCCGTTGGCAACATTGTGTGCTGGCGTTCATGGACTGGATTGGCAATAGAGCACATAAGGTTGCTCTTCCAAATAATTATTGGTCAAACCAGCAGTGGCAAAACGCAATGCTTCTTAGCGGTGCAAAGATTGTTAAAAAAATTGATATTTTACCTTTATATCCTGTCGCGTTAGCATGGCTTTTCGGCGGACGTTTACATAATTTCTGGTGGATTGAAACAAAAGACATGGAGAGCAACCGTGACTGAGTTGACGATTCTTATGCCATGTCTCAATGAGGCAGAAACACTAGAAGTATGCATTGCCAAGGCGAAAGATTTTTTAACTCGCTCTGGCATTATTGGTGAGGTTTTAGTTGCTGATAACGGCAGCACGGACGGCTCGCAGGCTATTGCGAGAAATGCAGGCGCTCGTGTTATTGATGTAGCTCAGCGAGGCTATGGTGCTGCTTTAATATCAGGTATTCAGTCTTCAATAAGCCAATTTGTTATTATGGGCGATGCTGATGACAGTTACGATTTTTCAAATTTGATGCCTTTTGTTCATATGCTTAGAAAAGGTGTCGATTTAGTGATGGGTAATCGCTTTCAGGGAGGTATAGCGCCCGGTGCCATGCCATTTTTGCATCGTTATCTTGGTAATCCTGTTTTGAGCTTTTTGGGAAGGCTTTTCTTTAGAGTACCTATTGGTGATTTTCATTGTGGCTTACGAGGTTTCAATCGGAAGAAAATACTTGAGCTTGATTTACAATCTTCAGGTATGGAGTTTGCCAGTGAGATGGTGGTTAAAGCACATTTGCGTAAACTAATTATTTGTGAAGTGCCAACTACCCTTGTTGCAGATGGGCGTACACGCTCACCTCATCTTAATACATGGACAGACGGTTGGCGACATTTAAAATTTTTGCTTCTTCACAGTCCCCGTTGGTTATTTCTTTATCCAAGTTTGAGTTGTCTTTTTTTGGGTTTTATTTTAGTGCTATGCCTTGCATCTGGGCCACTAATTATTTCAGATAGTGTCCATCTGGATATTCATAGCTTAGTCATGGGCTGCGTATTGTTGATGGTTGGTAGTATGAGCGCAGGATTTGCATTAATTGCTCGGCGACAAGGTGCTTACTCGGGTTTGCTGCCAACATCGGAAAGGATAAGCAGATATTTGGCGTGGTTTAGCCTTGAAAGGCTACTAATATTCGCATTTTTAATGCTGTTAGCTGGCTTACTTGGCTTATTTATGTGTGTGTGGCAATGGGCAAGCCATTCATTTGGTAATCTTGACTACGCTAGCTTATTGCGACCGATGATTATATCTGGAACTGCAGTTGTAATTGGCGTCCAGCTTATTTTTATTGGATTTTTAGATGAGATATTAAGTACGTATAAGAGTTTATAATGTTGGTTCGCATGAGCTCATATTTTCTGCTTCTCTGTGCGACGCATGAAATAAAGTGCAATAACCAATAGTGCTGGTACTATCGGTATGCTTAGTGAGTTTAGTGCTACTGCCATAATCCCTGTGCACCAGCATATTGTAAAAAAAACTTTCATACTTATTTTCGGCGTTAGTTCTTTTGAGCTTAAGCAATAAAATATTATAGAGCCTTCTAGAATGCTTAAATCGTAATTGTGAATGTAAGGTGATATTAGCGATGTTGATAATGTGAAAAACAAAATATCATGAGGGGTAAGTCTGGATTTATTTTTCTTTTTTGTAAAATGATATATAAAGAAAAACAGAGCAATAGCGGTCACAATGAGTTGAGACACGTAAGATGATAGCGTGTCAAAACCAAATATCCTGGCGCTATTGAATGCTGATGTTATCATCAGCATTCCTATGCCTGTTGCATGGTGTAAGGTATTTTTTTGTATTTCTATCGCTTCAGATAAAAACAACCACCAGACATCAGCTCCCCACAAGATTATGGGAAGTGTTGCGGTAATAATTAATGTGATGGTTGCACTTATAAATACAGTCCAGTCTTTTCGAATAATTAATAGTATTGGAATTAGAAGTCCTAATATAGGTTTGAAGCCTAGTAAGCCAAAAAGAATACCTGCAAAGATTGGGCGTATATTAAGCAGTCGTAGGCCACCAATTAGTAGCGTTGCACTGATAAGTCCGTTTTGCCCCATTATTATATTAAAAATAGTCATGGGGGCTGCTATAGTGAAAATAAAAGCTAAAGTAATATTATCTTTCGTGCTGACAGCGATAGTAAAAGCAGCAATGCCAATTAAGGTGTATATGAATAGTGCTGCACTATAGTACGTAAGCCCCATAAGGCTTGCTGTAAGAAATGCTGTGGGTGGATAAAAGTAAGAGTTCCACCCAATGCCTTGATCAAGATTATTTATCTGAAATAAAGTAAAAAGTTCATTGTTATATATACTTTGAGCACTTCCAGTTTGTATCAATATTCTTCCTGCAGTCCAAAGGTTGTAGGCATCGCGACCAATTACTTGCCCGCGATCATAGGTTTCATACAAGAAGCGCCACTGATCTATGCATGCAAATACTAAAATAACAGGGAATATGGTGAGGCTCAGCCTTACTAAAAAGTGGTAGATATTATTTTTGCTCAAAATGCACACCATTTTTCTATTTAATTACTATAATATATTTTAAGCTCTTGCTGTGATCTGGTAAATTACGGCTTATACTGTATTTTAGGTTTTTTTATTGGCGGGATGAAATATAGCTTATGCAGATCGATTGGTCCCGCAACAAAGCACTATTTGCAGTTTTTCTCATCATGCTGATAGTGCTTGGTCGTAATGTGGTATCTCAAGCATCTGATCTTAGCAGGGCTAACCTGCCGAATCCTGATAGTTACTACAAGCTTGTGATTTTGAAGGATTATAAGGCAGAAACGGGGTTCCAGTACATCGCCCGCGATAATGCTCCGTATGGCAGTTGGTCGCACTGGTCGTTGCCTCACACATGGGTCGTTTGGCAGCTGCATCATGGCCTTATGTTTTTCGGTGTAGACAAAAACGCAGCATTGTTGTGGGCTGGGGGCGGATTAACCTTACTTAGTATGCTGCTATTGGCAATTTTTGTAGCACTTGTTGTGGCCAATGTTGGCAGCCCAATAGCCGCTTTTGTCTCAGCCATTGTACTAGTCTCTAGCACACCATTATTTGGCTATGGGCAATTAGTACAAATTACTCATCATGTTTTTATGCTATTGCCACTGGCAGCCGCCGCTGTTTTTTTTCTGCGCCGTGAATTCAAAGCTAGCCTAGCACAGGACTTTTTGGGCGGCCTGTTTTTGGGTGTAGGGATATGGATTTCGCCAGAAACAATGCCGTTAGTGCTTGTATTTGCGGCAATGCGTGCAGCTATTCGATTACAAGTACCATCGTCGGGTACTTTATCACCGGCCGCTCTTGGCCTGATGTTGGCCCTAATTACAGGATGGGTAATTGATTCGCCACCGCCAACATTTTCATTATGGGCTTTGGATCACATCAGCTTTGCGTGGCTGCTTTTTGGCGGCTTGCTAGCTGTATTGCTGTTGCTCACAGATTGGTGTGTTGCTCGTCACTTATCGGTGCCGGTATCTGTTTGCATATTAGTATTAGCACTAGTCCTAGTTGCTATCTGCTGGCTTATCTTGGTTCCTGGAGCTTTGGCAGGCCCAGAGGGCTTGATTCCAGATGAGCTGAAGATGGTGTGGTACAGCCAAATTATGGAGCTACAACCAATAACTTTGCCATCACAATGGCTTGGTTATTTGCTAGTTCCTATAATTGGTACGGCTTTACTTGGCTATATAGCCTGGCGAGAGAGCAGCTTATGGATGTTGGTACTCGCTGCTTCGACCCTTATTTATGCCGTGTTAGGAGCTTCTCATATTCGTATGGCAGCTGCTATGACCCTAATTTCAACCATGACGTTTAGCATTGGTCTTAGTAAACTGCGAGCATTTGTGCACATGCAAGATAGTTCGGTGCCAATGCGTGAGCAGTTGCTGGTTGCGCTTTTTATCTTATCAGTACCCTTGCAAATTCTTGGTAGTATAGCTTTGGCATACTTTGACGAGGTTGCGGGATCAATAGAGAGCGTGGCTGACAAAAGTCGTTGCCAGCTCGATATAGTGCTGCCGTTATTAAAACGCTTGCCTCCAGGGACAGTGCTAGCCAATCCTAATTTGGGGCCAGAGATATTATTCAAAACTCAGCATCAAGTCATTGCGGGAAATTATCATCATAATATTAATGGTTTACTAGATAGCTTTCGCCTGCTTCGTAGCGTCTCGCCAGATATTGAGGCTAGGTCGCTGATCTCGACTCGGCATATCGATTACATTTTATCATGCGCGAAAATTTACAGTACCTTGACAGGAGAGGGGCATGATAAGACGTTGGCGCAGCGCATAGCTGCAGGAGAGCAAATTGACTGGTTGCCAGAAAAAGAAACCGTTGGGGATTGGCGTCTCTACAAAAACATGTAAGAGGGGCTAAAGTGGCTCTCCAGCTTCTTCAACGCTATTTGCAGTTGCCTGTAATGAGTTAAATGTAAGCTCACCAATGCTTCGCTCTACTGCAATTACAATTACTGCAATTAATGTAATTATAAGAGCGTACTCAATCATGGTTGCGCCAGATTGTTTGCTGTAACTCATTATGCTGCTCATATAAAAACGGCGGCTTGTTGTAAGCCGCCGCTTCCTAAATTCTAATAAAAATTAAGGAGGTGAGGCATTTTCCATCGCCCCACCAATGCCATTCATGGTGTTTTTCACTGAACCACCAACAAAGCTAAACGCAGCGATCGCGGCAACAGAAATCAATGCGGCAATGAGAGCGTACTCGATGACGGTTGCGCCTTTTTCATCACGACGGAGCTTAGTCAGTAGCTCTTGTAATTTTTTCATGTGACTCTCCTGGAGGAAATAACTCCGGTGTCATTGCCCGGATTGGACAATAGTGTAACTCATAACGGTAATTTGGCTATACCTGCGCACCAAGTTCTGTTGTTCGTCTGTAATGTTTTGTGCCGAACAACACCAACTATATCCACAACTTGCTGTAAGTTGGTAGCATCAACGTACATGTAACTTGCATCTGTTTGCTCCAGGGATGTCTATGAATAGCCGAGTAATGTTGTTGTTAGCGCTTTTGCTTGTGATCGGGGCCGGTGTAGCGGGCTATTTAGGCTACAAAACCACTGAGGATGCGAAGCAGGCGGCGTTAGCGGCGGAGCAGGAAGTGGTGGCCGCGAAGAAGCAGGCTGCGGTGACCGTCACGGGAAAAGAGCCGGTGGTGGTGCTCAAGCAAGATGTGTCGCTGTTTGACACGCTCTCCGCCGATGACCTGACCATTGATTACCTAAAGGTGGCGCCGCCGCGCAGTTTCCGCAAAATTGATGAAGTGGTCGGTCAGCTGGTGCATGCTGAGCTGCAAGCTGGCGCTATTTTGGAGCTGGGGCATTTGCAGCCCGGCAGCGATGTGGCGCGGTTGTTGCGCGTGGGTGAGCGCGCCGTGGCGATTCCGATTGATGAAGTCGTGGGTGGCGGCGGCTTTGTGCAGCCCGGCGACCTGGTTGATGTGCTGCTGTTTTTACGTGGCCAGCAGGGTGCCAAAGACTCTGCGCAGATCGCCATGCAGTCATTGCGCGTGATCGGCTTTGGTGCCGAGATCATCAGCGCCACGGGTGCCGTGGAAACAGCGGAGGCCAAGTCCGGGCGTCGTGCGGCTAAGGCGCGCGCTCGTACAGCGGTATTGGCGGTCACTGAAAAAGATGCGCCGCGGCTATTACTAGCGAGCAGCTTGGGGACGCTACGTTTGGCCATTCGTCCAACCGCTGAAAATCTCGCGGCGGCACAGGAGGCGATGGCTAATGAAGCCGCTAAGTCCAGCACTGAGGCCACGGAGCGCGTGGTGGGTAGTTCGGTGGCTAAGCAAACCGCGGTGCCGAAGCAGCGCGAGTTTGCTCTCGAGAGTGAATTACAGCCGCAGGGTTCGACAAGCAAGTCAGCCTCTTCACCGAGGCGCGCAGCGCGCCCAGCACCTGCTAAGGCGCCGCCTGTGCTCATTTACCGTGGCTTAAATGCCCAGCAGGCCACGCCATGAAATTCGTAACTGACTCGCTGTGGCGTCGAGCAACGACGCAAGGACGTTTTATGTGTGGGAAGTCATGGTCATCACTGGCACTGAGCATTTTTTTGTTGGGTCAGAGTGCTGCGTTGCAGGCGGCGAGTTGCGATAACCCATCGGCAGAGCTTGCCCCGTTATTTAGTGTGATGGAGGGGGCGCAAGAGACGATTTCGTTGCCAGGGCAAATTACGCGCGTGTCGATTGGCGAGCCGGCCACTGCCGATATTGCGTTGATCGACAGCAAAACGATTTTGCTGCAAGGCCGAAAGGCCGGTAGCACGAGCTTATTTGTCTGGACCAAATGCCAAACTGACCCCTTGCGTACGCAAGTAGCCGTGCAAGCGCCAGCGAGTGTGGCCGATGTGCTAGCGCCCATCACGCCGGAAGCATTGGAAGAGCTGCCCTCGCAAGTGCAAGTTGATATTCGCTTTGTTGAGCTCAGCAAAAGCCGGTTGCGTGAGTTAGGCGTGCAGCTTAATCGTTTGACCAGCAACTTCAGCCTCACGTCCGCGGCGGGTCAAAATAATCCATTTAGTGTGTTTTTGAGCAAATCCAACGGCAAGCTCACCGCTGCGATCGATATGCTCGAGCAAACCGGCTATGCCTACACGCTAAGCCAGCCGTCATTGACGGCGCTGAGTGGCCAGTCCGCGACTTTTTTAGCGGGCGGCGAGGTGCCGATTCCGGTGCCATCTACCGGCACCAACACATCCAATACCATTGAATACAAAGAGTTTGGTGTGCGTTTGTCGGTGACGCCAACGGTACTGAGCCGGACGCAGGTGCATTTGAAGGTTGCCCCTGAGGTGAGTGAGCTGGACTTCGCCAATGCCGTGACGGTCAATGGCACCACGGTGCCGGCGCTGCGTGTGCGCCGCACCGATACCAGCATTGCCTTAGCCGATGGCGAAAGCTTTGTGATCAGCGGTTTGGTGTCCCGCACCATGCGCGATAACGCGCAAAAGTTCCCGGGTTTAGGCGATATTCCGGTGCTCGGGGCGCTCTTTCGCTCCACCAGTTTCCGCACCGATGACAGCGAGCTGCTGATGATCGTCACGCCGCATTTAGTTAGTCCACTCGCGGTAGGCGCCGCCACGCCCAAGTTGCCTGGCGATGACTGGCGTCGTTATGAGCCCGACACCATTCCGCTGTTTCTGCAAGGCGCGAAATCGCCTTATGGTGACGCGCCCATTGGTTTTTCAAGGTAGATTCGTATGGCAGCTAAAGATCTCTCCGTTGTCATCATCACGCAAGATCGTGAGCATTTTCAGTGGCTTGAAGCTGCGCTAGAAGGCTCTGCCACGGTGGTGATGTCGCAACAAAGTGAACTCAACGATGTCATGCAGCTGATTACCATGGCCACGGCATCGATCGTTTTTATGCCCATTCGCCGCAAAGAATGGGTTGCCGATATTCAGTTTATTGAAGGCTTGGTGGCGGCTAGCCCAACACTGGCCTGTGTGGCGGTGGGGCAGGCCATTGATCAAGAGCAGTTGCTTGGTGCCATGCGTGCTGGCGCGAAAGACTTTATTACCTTTGATGCGCGGCCCAGCGAAGTTGCTGGGCTAGTAAGGCGCCTAGGCGAGCGCGTGCCGGATGTCATTGAAAATCCCATGCGCCAAGGCAGCTTGGTGGTGTTGGCCAGCGAACGCCCTGTATTGCAGTCGTCATTTCATGGTTTGCACTTAGCGGCGGCTATTCAAAAAGCATCACCGGAAGCGCGCGTATTGTTTGTTGATCTGGGCGTGCCATTTGCTGAGGCGCAGCTGTTATTTGGGCTCGAGGGCCAGTTTAGTTTTATCGATACCTTGCGCAATTTACGGCGCTTGGATCAGACCTTGGTGGAGACTGCGTTTCCGCGCCATAAGTCGGGTGTGCGCGTGTTATCGGCGCCGCCAGAAGGGCTGCATATTCCTGAGATCACGACCTCGGAGATGTTTTTGCTGGTCGGCACACTGCGCAGCTTATTCACGCATGTGGTGTTTAACACCTGCGGCCTGCCCACGGTCGATATGACGGAACTTTTGATTGGCAATGCCAACCACGTGATTTTTGCGGTGGACCAGTCCATTACCAGTTGCCGTGCCGGTTTAGACTTCCAAGCACGCTTGAAGCAAATTGGCGTGCCGATGGCCGATACGATCATTTTGGTCGATCATTACTTGCCGAAAATCTCGCCAGATGCGGCGGCAATTACTAAGTCATTTGGTAGTGAAAAACACATTGAGCTGCCCAACGCAGCGGAAGTGCGTCTGCGGGCCATGAACATTGGCCAGTTGCTGTTTGAGTTAGCGCCACAAGAGGCGCTTGCGAAGCGCTACCGTGACTTGGCAGCAATGATTCATCAGCCCGCGATTGCGCGTGCCAATAAAGCCGACGAAGGCTTTTTGGCTAAGCTGAAACACACGCTGACTGGGGTCTGACCATGGCGGGCTATATTCCCGGTGGCCGGTTGTCGCCGAAAAAAGTCGACGAAGATATTGCCAATATCAAGTTCCGATTTCATCGCTTTTTAATCGCGCGGGTCGATGACGACAGCTTCAATATTTTAGAAAGCACGCGCCAAGCTATTTTTGATTACGTGCAGGTCAAGCTCAGCGCCTACGTGAATGAAAACTCTTTGCCGCTGTCGCGCTACGAGGCCGATCGCTTGGCGGAGGAGCTGGTTGATGAGCTGGTCGGCTTTGGCCCACTTGAGTCGCTGCTGCGCGACAGCTCGGTGACGGAAATCATGGTCAACGGTGCTGAGCGTATTTTCTATGAGCGTGATGGCGTCATTAAGCGCAGCCAGCTCAGCTTTGTCGACGACAACCACGTCGCCCGCGTGATTCAGCGCATCTTGGCGCCTATTGGCCGCCGCCTCGATGAATCCAGCCCCATGGTCGATGCGCGCATGCCCGATGGCAGCCGCGTCAACGCCATCATTCCGCCGATTGCGCTCGATGGCCCGAGCATCTCGATCCGTAAATTTCGCCATGACCTGCTACAGGCCAATGACCTGGTGACTTACCGTTCGGTCAGCGATGAGATGCTGCAGTTTATTAAAAAAGCGGTGAGTTATCGCGCCAATATTTTAGTGAGCGGCGGTACTGGCACGGGTAAAACCACATTTCTCAATGTGCTCTCGGGCTTCATTAATCATCACGAGCGCATTGTCACCATTGAAGACACCGCTGAGCTGCAGCTCAACAACGACCACGTGGTGCGCCTCGAGACGCGGCCACCCAATGCCGAAGGTTTTGGCGAAGTCAGCGCCCGTGATCTCATTCGTAACGCGCTGCGGATGCGTCCCGACCGCATCATTGTCGGCGAGGTGCGTAGCTACGAGGTCATGGATATGTTGCAGGCCATGAACACCGGCCACGAAGGTTCAATGTCGACATTGCACGCCAACTCCGCCGCCGACGCGCTGCTGCGGATGGAGACACTGGTGGGCTTGTCGGGGCAGAAAATCTCCGAGGCCACGCTGCGAGCTATTATTGTCTCGGCGGTCGATATTGTCGTGCAGCTGACGCGGTTGCCCAATGGCCGGCGCTGTGTCGCCGAGATCACCGAAGTGGTTGATCTGCGCGATGATCAATACGTCACCAATCCGCTGTTTAAGCTCGATCGCGTGACGGGCGAGCACCATCGTGCCAGCAGCGCGCCCTCGAAGCCACGCGTCATTGAGCTGATGCGCCAAGCCGAGGCGGCGCGCTAATGATCCTTTTGGTCTACGTCTTCGCCGGCCTGCTGATGGGGCTGGGTGCGCTGTATCTGGTGTGGCTCGGGCAAAAGCAAGCACAAGAAGAGGCGGTGTCAAAGCGCTTGGCGATTGCCGGGGTGAAGGCCCTAGAGTTTCCTGAGAAGGATTGGCTGACCATTCAGCTGGAGCGTGCTGGCATCACCTTATTGCCAACACAGCGACGTATCATCGCTTTGGCATTGGCCGTGTTTTTGCTGCTGGTGGGTGCGCAATTTGGCATCGTGCCCGCGTTGATTTTGGGCGCCACGCTGAGCTTTTTTGCGTGGGCGGCGATCAACACCATTTACCAGCGCCGCATGAACCAAATCATCACGCAATTACCGCGCTTGCTCGACCAAGTCGTGCGCATGATGCGTACGGGTAAGACGCTTGCCGATAGTTTTTTTATTGCCACCAAAGAGGCCGATGAGCCTTTAAGGACAGTGATGCTAAAGCTGCAGCGCAACATCACCTTGGGTATGTCGATTCCTGAGGCATTTAATGACTTAGCCGATACCTACGACTTGAAAGAGTTACAGGTGCTGGCCTTGGGCGTGAGTGTCAATTCGCGCTTTGGTGGCAGCTTGATTGATCTGCTCAACAACATCATTACCTTGATTCAGCAGCGCGAACAGTTGCAGCGTCAGCTGCGGGCATTTACCGGCGAGACCCGTACCAGCGCCGCGGTGCTCTCAGCCCTGCCATTGATGGTGGGCGGCTTTATGATTGTCAGCAATCCAGATTACCTATTCCAAATGGTCGACGACCCAACCGGCAAAATCATCTTGATGGTAGCCGCCGGCATGCAGGTCGCCGGTATGGGTGTGATCTGGAAAATGTTGAGGAGCGTGTAGCCATGAATGCCTACTACGGCGCGCTGCTTTTTCTCTTCATTGTCTCGGCTGTTGGCTTTGCCATCTGGGTCTTGGTGCGTGTAGCGGCGGAGCGCCGTTTGGTCGAGCGTCGGCTAACGGTGCGCGGCAACGCTCGTGAAGATGCGCGCTTGCTGAGCTTGCGCTTCGCCGAGCTATTTGATGACCAAGAGCGCATTCGTAAACACATCAATAAAGATGGCGAGCTGGCTTTGGCCATGCACCGTGCAGGCTATCGCGCTGCCTCACAACGCGCCATGCTATATGGCATTCAGGTGTTGCTGCCCTTGGCGACGTTAGTGCTCACGGGTTTGTGGATTTTGATCCAAGGCTATTCGCTGAACTCGCTGTTAGCCGGTGTGTCGGTGGTGATCATTAGCGTGTTGGTACCCAAACGCGTCATTAACAGCAAGGCTGAAGAGCGCCTCAAACGCATCGATGATGAGCTGTCATTGTTTGTGCAAATGCTGCGTATTTTGTTTGATGCGGGTCTGGCAGTAGAGCAAGCATTGCGCGTGATGGCGAAAGAGTCAGGCGCGATTTTGCCGGAAATGGTCTATGAACTCACACCGATTTTACGCCGCGCCGAGCAGGGCCTTGATCTGGAAAGCGAGCTCGGTAATTCAGCAACGGCGCTAGACCATATGGGCTATACCGACGTTATGGTGATTGTCCGGCAGATGCTCAAGCAAGGTGGCAGCGCGCGTGCTTCATTAAGCAAGCTCATTGAGGTAATGGAAAGTCGCCGCCTCACCGATATGCAGGAAAAAGTCAGCAAACTCACGGCGAAAATGACCGTGGTAATGATCGTATTTTTCTTCCCTGCGCTGATCATTTTGCTCACCGGCCCCGGCTTTATTTCGATTGGCGATGCCATGGGGAATATGTGATGCGTCGCGGCCAAACCGTTTATTGTCTGCTGCTGCTGGTGGCGGCGCTAACAGCTTGCCAAAGCGCGCCACCGACGGCGCGTATCGATGCCAGTTCACGTGGCGCAACGCCAGCAAGCATTGCGCGTATAGACTGCGATGCCAAGCTCTCTCAAGCCGATGAGCTAACGCGCAGCCTTGTCGCCGAGCGCGTGCGTGAGGGTAATTACTACGCGGCATTGGCACAAATTCAGAGCCTGCCGGCGCAGGTGCCGGAAGTCGCCGTGTTACGTGCAGATATTTTGCGGCGCTTAAAATCACCGGAGTCACGGCAATGGTTTTTGGCTATGCGCGAGCGCTGTGTGTCGGCAGATGCCGATCATGGCTTGGGCCTGCTCGCCGCCGAGGCGGGTGAGCCGGTGCTGGCGCATCGCTATTTGCAGCTCGCCGCCAAAGCCCGCCCCAGTGAGTCAAAGTTTCGTAATGACCTGGGCTTTAGTGCCATGCTGATTGGTAATGATCAGCAGGCCGAGTTTGAGTTGCGCACGGCTTTTGAGCTGAGCCCAAATGACCGTCGACCCGGCTTTAACCTGATGGTGTTATCGCTGCTGCGCGGCGATCGTGCCGCGTGGTGGGGATGGCGTGATCGTTTAGCGCCGACAGAAGCTGAGCGTTTGGATTTATTAAAAAGCTGTCGCGAGTTGCTGCGTCAGCGCCGTGCTGCCAAAGCTGACAGCGCGGCTGTGAGTGATACCTGTCCTATTAATCCGTTGTCGTAGCGCACAGGCGCCGCGACGATCTCGTGAGGTGACGCGATGAAAATTTTGCACAGTGTGATGGTGATTGGTGTTGCCATGATCAGCACCTCGGCGCTGGCGATGGAGGCGAGTGCCCCAACAAAGCCCGGTGATCAAGCCGAGGCATGGCTAAATGTGCAAGCCAGCGGTGCGCTAGCGTCTAGCAACCCGCAAGCGGCGAAAACCATTCAGCGCGATAAAGCCGCTGAGCGCCTGATGAAAACGTATGACTTTCCGATTAAAGAGAGTTATTACGGCGATAACTTCACGCCGGGTCAATAATCGCCATGACCGTCACACACCTGCTACCGCGCGCGCTTGCCCCGAGCAGGCGCGAGCGTGGGGCGGTGTTGATTATGACGGTCGGCTTTATGTTGCTAGCGGTGCTGTGCTTGGCTCTGGTTATCGATACTGGCCGGCTATTTCTCGAGAAGCGTGACCTACAACGCATTGCCGATATCTCTGCCATTGAGGCGGCTTCGCGGAAAAGCTGCTTTTTGGAAGTGCGCAATGGCATAGAAAAAAAATGGCGCCAAGAAGATGCTCAAGCCGCCGCTAACCGTAATGGCTTCGACGGCACGCTGGCGGCCAGTTGCGGCACCTTGGTTGGCGGTGATGTGCGTGGTTTTTCCCTCAATGAAGCTGATGGCAGCGCGGTTCGTGTGGTCGTGTCTCGCTCGGTGCCAGCGAGTTTAATTGTGGGCGGCTTGTTTACAGATGCCGTGGATTTAACGGCAGTGGCGGTGGCGACCAAAGGCGGCAACCCCTTGGCTGGGCTAACCATTCGCAGCACAACCGTGAATGTGAATACGGATGACAGTCGCCTGCTTAATGCCGTGCTTGGCGGCTTGCTAGGCACCAGCCTGAATGTCAGTGCCCTCGGTTATAACGCGCTCATTGAGTCGAAAGTCAATACGCTAACGCTCATCGATGCACTCGCGACTGAGCTCAACATCACCGCGGGAGGCACGGAAGAGGTGTTGTCTACGCAGCTCACCGTGGGTCAGTTATTGACGGCGGTGATTGGCGCGGTGGGCAGTGTGGGCAGTGATTTATTTGCCGGCACGATTCCCAATATTTCCAATGTGTTATCAGCACTTAATATTTTTGCACTGACCACAAACTCGACGCTAATCACGCTCGGCGATCTGCTCAGCGTGCAGACCACGACCGAACAAGCTGCGGCAAATATTGAGACGAGTTTGTTTGATTTGGTGCAAGGCAGTGTTCAGCTTGCTAGCCAAGGCTCGGTGGCTAATATCAATTTGCCGGTCAATGCCTTTGGCCTGGCCCAAGCCGGCATCCGAGTGAAAGTGATTGAGCCGGCCCAGCTTTCGGCCATTGGTGACCCCACCGAGATCAACCCGCTGCTAGGCGCCAATGACCCGAATGCTATTTTTGTGCGCACCGCGCAGATTCGCACGCTTATTAATCTAGACCTCGGCGGTGTGGTCAATGTCACCAGTGGCTTGCTCGGCGCCGTGAGTGGTGCGATTTCGCCATTGGTAAATTTCTTAAACACGAATATTTCTGGGCTCGGTTTGATTACCGGGTTAGGTAATTTATTGTCGGATGTATTCAGCCTCGTGCTGACCATCTGCAACAATAATTGCGCGCCGCAAAATGTCCTCGACGCCCGTGGAGGTGCTATCCAAATCGGTTTAGATGTGGGTGGTGCGAAGGCCTATGTGAGTGACTATAACTGCGGTTCAGCGAAAGCCATTGCGGCACAGGCCAGTACCGAAATCGGTCATTTATATATTGGCAAAATCGACGAAGGAGATTTGTTTTCTGCTGTTAAAAATCCCGTGGTTGATGTCGCGCCAGCGCCATTGCTGGAGCTTGGCTTCAAAAAAGTCAGACCGAAGCGTTGCTTTAAGATTCTATTTTTAGGTCAATGCGAGGACTTGCAGTGGCAGCAGCCCAACGGCAGCTGGCTGACCGAGACCAGTAGCAATAACGCGAAAAAAACCGCGCAACTAACCGTTGTTGCGGGTTTAGGCGTGAAGTCCGATTTGCCCATTGGCAATACCAGTAAGCTGTTGAGCTATGTGGAGCCGCCGGATTTGGGTGAGACGCCAGCCTATCAGGGAATATCTGGTGAGGATTTTGTTGGCAGCTTGAGCAATACCTTAAGCAGCTTAGAGGTGAAGGCCTACAGCAACTTTGCAGGCTTACTCGGTGGCCTGCTCAACACCTCATTTGGTCTGCTTAATGGGCTAATTTCGGCGCTCGATCCGGTGTTAGCGACGCTCGGCTCCGTACTCGATCCTTTGGTCAACACCTTACTCAATAGCTTAGGCGCTAACGTGGCGCAGGCCGATGTTGGCGCCAATCTGACGTGTAATTCCAGTGAAGGCGTGCGCTTGGTCAACTAGCGGGTTATTGCAACAAAATAGCGGAAGTTGAACCCAGCGTGGCGGGCAATTTTGGAATGGTACCGAAGCCGGGAAAACCGAGGATAGGTTTCAGCGGGGCGTTATCGGCGTAGTTCATGGTCAACACCACTTCGAGCAAGCAGCTTGTCGCGTCGCCATTGTTGTCGAGCGGGCAGTTGGCATCGGTTTTGATGGTGGTTTGATCGGCGCTCAGGGAGTTCAGCCAGCTCGTTGGCAGCCAGTCCATCGCGCCGAGAGCCGCTTGCTTTGCTTGTGAGACACGCAAACTTGGGCTGATGGTCATGGCCGCGACTTGCGCACCTTCGGCCGTGGCGCGATGCATGGCTTGTTGCACGAGCAGCGGCACCACGTAGCACACCATCGACCAAAACACCGCCCAAATCACCGTAAACACCAGCGCGAATTCGAGCACGGCGACGCCACGTTGATGGCGGGAAGTCATTATCTTCTCCCCAAATGCACAGTGGCGGTGGCGTCGAAAGCGCCAAGCTTAGGTATGCTCACACCAAATAAATTCAGTGCTGGCACAATGCAGCTCGCTTGCGCGGTTGTGCTGCAGCCAGGGTAGGTGAGGGTGACGTTGAGCGTGCGATAACTAATGCCGTCATTGAGGCTGTCGCTGATGGTGCTCGGGTCAGCATTGGCGTTGTTGATGATTGCTTGAAAGCGCGTGGGAAGCACGGCTAAAGGCTCGGCTTTGATGTAGTTATTGATCAGCGTTTCAATGGCGCTATCGTTGAGCGACGGGTCGATGCGCAGCGCATAACGTGCCGACTCGGAGACTGCCTGACTCATGACTTGGTACAAGAAAAAAGGCATGGCGTAACTCACAATGGCCCAAAATATGCCAAACAGCAGCGCGAACACGAAGGAGAATTCGATGGCAGTGGTGCCGCGTTCGCGCGCGTGAGTGTGTCGGCGTAGAGTCATTAAACGTATGGCCTGTGTTGGGCGTGTTGCAAGGCTGTCACTATAGCGCGTGTTTGTTTAAGGCGCAGTATCGATGTGGTAATCAGCCCAATGGAGGCCGGCATGTTAATGATTTTTCTCTGGTTAGCAGCCTGTGCATGGGTCGATGCGCGTGAGCAGCGCGTGCCCAATGCCTTGACCTTGCCACTGATCGGTTTGGCGCTGCTGCAGTTGGCGGTGTATCAGCTCACACTCAGCGGCGCGCCGGCGAGCGCGGGCTTTATCGCCGCCGGCCTAGCGCTGGCACTGACCTTGCCGGGCTTTGTCTTAGGGCGCTTGGGCGGTGGTGATGTGAAGTTGCTAGTGGCCTTGGGGTTGGGCTCCGCACCGGGTGTGGTGCTCGGCAGTTTTGTGTATGGCAGCGTGGCGTTGGCTCTCTGGGCTATGGCGCGGGCAGTTGTTGTGTCCGCTCCATCGCCCACCGCTAGGCCGGCATCCGAACAGGCATCTGTACCCGCCGCGGAGATGGCGTTTGCGCCAAGCTTATTGATCGGTGCGCTGATTAATAGCGTCTGGCCATTACAGGCCGGTATTAGCGCGCTGTTGTCTTAGCGCTGCTTATTGCGTCAGCGCATCGAGCAGGCCATTGACCGCGCGTAAGCGGCTGGCGCCATCGCTCATGGCCTCGCTAAAGCGCAGCTTATCGCCGCCTTCCAATTTGTATTTTTTCGGCTGCTGTTGAATCAGCGTAATCAAACGGCGCGGATCGATGCTGGTCTCCGGCGCAAAATCGATGCGCCCGCTGCTCGGGCCTGCGTCTATTTTGCGGATGCCTGAGGCATTGGCACGCAGGCGCAGCGCGCTCACCGCAAAAAGATTTTTCACCGGCTCGGGCAGTAGGCCAAAGCGATCAATCATCTCGACTTGTAGCTCATCGAGGGCGTCTGCGCTGTCGGCACTGCTGATGCGCTTATACATCAGCAGGCGGTTGTGGACATCGGGCAAATAGTCATCGGGAATCAAGGCCGAGATGCGCAAATTGATGTCGGCGGCGAGCTCAAAGGGCTGATCGAGATTCGGCGTATGGCCGCTGCGGATGGCCTTTACCGCGCGCTCAAGCATCTCCATATAGAGCGTGAAACCAACGCTGTGGATGTCACCACTTTGACCCTCACCTAAGAGCTCGCCAGCCCCGCGGATTTCTAAATCATGTGATGCGAGCGCGAAGCCGGCGCCCAAATCGCCGGCGGCGGCAATGGCCTCTAAGCGTTTTTCGGCATCGCCGGTAAGCGATTTCTGCGGCGGCGTGAGTAAGTAGGCATAGGCCTGATGGTGTGAGCGGCCAACCCGACCCCGCAGCTGATGGAGCTGGGCGAGGCCAAGCTTATCGGCACGATCCATGATGATGGTGTTGGCGCTCGGCACATCGATGCCGGTCTCAATAATCGTTGAGCACACCAAGATATTAAATTGCTTGTGATAGAACTGGCTCATGACCTGCTCAAGCTCGCGCTCGCGCATCTGTCCATGCGCCACACCGATTCGCGCCTCCGGCACCAGCGCGCGCAATGAGTCGGCGGTTTTCTCGATACTCTCGACTTCATTGTGCAAGTAATAGCACTGACCACCGCGCAGCAATTCGCGCAAGATGGCCTCTTTAATGACCGCCTCATTGCTCTCACGGACAAAGGTTTTCACCGCCAGTCGGCGCGCTGGCGGCGTGGCGATAATCGACAAGTCGCGCAGACCTGAGAAGGCCATATTGAGCGTGCGCGGGATCGGCGTGGCGGTCAGCGTGAGCAAGTCGACTTCGGCGCGGCGCTGTTTCAGCGCCTCTTTGTGGCGCACACCAAAGCGGTGTTCTTCATCGACAATGATTAGGCCGAGCTGCTTAAAGTGCATATCCGGCTGCAAGAGTTTGTGGGTGCCAACAACAATGTCGACTAGGCCGGCTTCGCAATCGGCCATGGTGGCTTTTTGCTCTTTTGCCGACTGAAAGCGCGACAGACCTTCTATGCGAATGGGCCAGTCGGCAAAGCGATCGCGGAAATTTTCCACATGCTGTTGCGCGAGTAGGGTGGTCGGCACCAAGACCGCGACTTGCTTGCCCGCTTGCACCGCGACAAAGGCGGCGCGCATGGCGACTTCGGTTTTGCCAAAGCCAACATCGCCGCAGACCAGGCGATCCATGGGCCGTGGCGAGCGCATATCGGCGAGCGTGCTGAGAATGGCCGCGGCCTGGTCGGCGGTTTCTTCGAATAAAAAGCCATCAGCGAAGCGGCGATACTCAAGCTCATCGAAGCCACAGCTAAAGCCTTGGCGGGCCGCGCGGCGAGCATAGAGATTGAGCAACTCGGCGGCAGTATCGCGGACTTGCTCGGCGGCTTTGCGGCGCGCCTTGGTCCATTGCTCGGTACCGAGGCGGTGTAATGGCGCCATGGCATCATCGGCGCCGGCATAGCGCGAGATGACTTGCAGCTGCGAGACCGGCACATAAAGCTTGGCGGAGTCGGCGTATTCGAGCAGCAAAAACTCCTGCACGGTGCCATCCATATCGAGCGTGACCAGACCTTGATAGCGGCCCACGCCGTGGTCGTTGTGCACCACCGGTGCGCCGGTTTGCAATTCGCTGAGCGAGCGGATGGCCATTTCCGCTTGACCATCGGCGGAGGTGGCTTTGCGACGGCGCCGTTGCGCCACGCGCTGGCCAAACAATTGCGACTCGGCAACCAGCGCAAATTGCTCGCTGAGTATGCCTTGCTCAAGTGCGCCAACGGTGAGGCAAACACGCGCATCACTGAGTAAAAAATCAGCCCAGCTCGCCACCGGTTCGGGGTTCAGATCATGGCGCGCAAACAGCTCGCTGAGGCTCTCGCGGCGGCCCGCGGTTTCCGCACATATCAAGACGCGCGGCGTATCGGTGGCGCTCAGGTAGCGTTTGAGCTCGGCTAATGGCTGCTCGGCTTTGCTGTCGATGGGCAGCAGAGGCGCTGGCAAAAAGCGCAGTTGATGTTGGCCGGCTCGGGCCTCGTCGACCAGATCATCGGCCGCTAAGGTGATGCGTGGATAGGCGCTGAGCGCACCAAACCAGTCATTGTCGGCGAGAAAAAGCCGCTCGGGTGGCAGCAATGGCCGGCTTAAATCGCCGCGGTATTGTTCGTAGCGATTGCTGACCTCGAGGCGAAATTGGCCGAGCTGCTCATGGGCATTGGCCTCCATGACCATCAAGGTGGTGCTCGGCAGGTAATCAAAAATGCTGCCGCACTGCTCAAAAAACAGCGGCAGATAATACTCAATGCCATTGCCGGCGATGCGGTTGATGACGTCGGTATAGAGGCTGCAGCGCTTCGGGTCGCCGCTGAAGGTGTCGGCCCATTGATCACGAAAACGGCGAATGCCGGCCTTGTCGAGCGGGAACTCGTGGGCGGGCATCAGCGTGAGCTGGTCAATGGCCTCCACCGTGCGCTGCGTTTCGCCATCAAACAGGCGCAATGTCTCAATTTCATCGTCAAATAGCTCGATGCGCACCGGATGCTCAGCACCCATGGGGTAGAGGTCAATGAGGCTACCGCGTACGGCAAATTCGCCATGCTCATAGACCGTATCAACGAGTCGGTAACCGGCGGCATCGAGCTGCGTGCGCGTGTTATCGAGCGTGAGTTTTTGACCAATGCGCAGGCTCACAGCCTGACCGAGCAGCCAGTCTTTCGGTGCTAGCCGGTGTGCAGATGTGCTGGCGGAAATAACCAACACGCCGCGCGTGAGCTTGCCCAGCGTGGAGAGCACCTGCAAGCGCTGCGAAATAATGTCTTGATGCGGCGAGAACTGGTCGTAAGGCAGGGTTTCCCAATCTGGGAAATGCGCGATCGGCCAGCTCGTGGCATCGGGCAGAAAAAACCGCAGCTCGTCTTCTAGGCGCGCGGCGGTTTGGCTGTTATGGGTGATGACCACGACCAGACCCGGATGAGTTTGCACAATCTCGGCAATGCTTAGCGCCTGCGCGCCACCGCGAATGCCGGCCCAGTGGCGTTTATCATCGGCGCGAATGGGCAGGGCGGGAAGGTTGAGCACAGCGGTCGATAGTGCAACGGTCATAACACAAGCATTCCAAATTTCAGCGCCGCGATGAGGTGCGGACAGTCAGCCAATCAGTAGTCCCGCGAATGGGCGGTTCGCCCGGCAGATACGCGTGGGGGTGCGACACTATGTCGCAGTTCGGCGAGCAAAGACTCACCTACAATCGCCGCATCTTAACGGAGATTAACGATGCGTCCGATAAAACAACTAGAAAACCGATTCACGCGATGCCCGCTGGCGCTTGCCATGCTCTGTCTGAGTGCGCCGGTCGCTGCCGAGCATGTCATGCCTGAGCTGATGATTAGTGCCGATGCCCAAGCCTCAGTCTTTTCGGTGAGCCCGGCGCGCGCTTTAACTGAGCTACAAAAAACGCCCGGTGGCGTCACCGTGGTCGATGCCCAAGATTATTTGACCGGCCGTGCTGGCACCATGGAAGACACGCTGAAACTCGCGCCAGGTGTGTTTATTGCCTCGCGTTTTGGCTCTGATGAGGCGCGTATCAGCATTCGCGGCTCTGGCTTGCAGCGCACTTTCCACGGCCGTGGTCTGCTGCTGTTGCAAGATGGCGTGCCGATCAATCTCGCCGATGGTGGCTTTGATATGCAGGCCATTGAGCCGCAAGCCACGCGTTATATCGAAGTTGAGCGCGGCGCCAATGCCCTGCGCTTTGGCGGCAGCACGCTCGGCGGCGCCATCAATTACATCAGCGAGACCGGTCGTAGTGCGCCGGCGCTGTCATTACGCGCCGAGGCCGGTTCGTTTGATTATCAGCGCTATAACCTCAGTGTTGGTGCTGCAAAGGGCGCGCTCGATGGCTTTGCCTCACTAAACTTCCAAGAGCAAGACGGCTTTCGTGATCATGCCAATCAGCGCAACACGCGCTTTGTCGGCAATGTCGGCGTGCAACTGAGCCCGCAACTGGAAAATCGCACCTATGTGACGGTGGTTGATACCGACTCGGAGCTGCCGGGCAATTTGACTTACGCCGCCCTCAAAGCCAATCCGCGTCAAGCCGAGGCTGGCAGTCTTAATCGCGATGCCAAGCGCGACTTTCAGCTCTATCGCCTCGCTAACCGTACCGCGTTGACGCATGCCGATGGCGGCGTGACTGAGTTCACCGCGTTTGCCGCGAAAAAGATGTTGTTTCATCCGTTAAGCTTTGCGCGCCTTGTGCAAAATAGTCGCGATGGCGGCATCGGCCTGCGCCACACACAACCCACGCAATGGCTTGGTGCTCAGCAAGAGCACACCGTCGGTGTGAACTGGCGGCGCGGTCTTACTGTCGATGAGCAGTGCAGCTATGTCATCACGCCAGCAGGTCCTGGCGGCACACCGCCGGCAGTCTCAGCGCCTGCCGGCACCCATCCCTGCGCCACACTGACGAAGTCCAACAAACTCACGGCCCATAACCTCGAAGCCTATGCGCAGACGCGCTGGAGCCTCACGCCGAAAACCGATCTCACACTAGGCGGTCAATGGACCGATGCGCAGCGCAAAGTCGCGCCCGGTGATGTGCCGGCACCACCACGCTACGATCAGGATTATCAGCGTTTCTCGCCCAAGCTTGGCGTGCTCCATCACCTCACTGCAGAAATTGACTTATATGCCAATCTCAGCGGTAGTTTTGAGCCACCAAGCTTTTCCGAGACCTTCAACAATCTGCCCTTAAAAGCCCAACGCGCGATGACCACTGAAGTCGGTGCGCGCGGTCATGTGCAAGTAGCCAATGCTAAACTCGGCTGGGATGCCTCAGTCTATCGCGCCAAGATTCGCAACGAGTTGCTAGCCTTAGACGTCGGCAATAATCGCTCCGCCACCATTAACGCTGGCGAGACGCTGCACCAAGGCATCGAGCTGGGCTTAAGTGCACGAGCGAATGCTTGGCGCGCGCAGGCCAGCTATCTCTACAACGATTTCCGCTTTGTCCGCGATGCCAGCGTTGGCAATAACCGCATTGCCGGTGTGCCCGATCACGTATTGAATGCCGAAGCCGCGGTAAAACTCCCCGGCGATGTCTGGTTTGGCCCCACGTTGCAGTCGGCTTCGCGTGCCTGGGTCGATCACAGCAATACCCTGGCGGCACCGGGCTATAGCGTCTTTGGCCTCAAGCTCAACCAATCCTTGAGCAATGGTGTGGCGTGGTTTGTCGAGGGCCGTAACCTCGGTGATAAGCGCTACGCCAACACCACCGGCGTGATTTTTGATGCCAATGGCGCGGATGCTGCGCAATTTAGCCCCGGCGATGGCCGTGCGGTGTATGTTGGCGTGAGCAAGGCTTACTAATGGCGGCGCTCATGCGCTGGCATCGCTTGTTGGCGCTGTTGGTGGTTGTGCCATTGATGGCCTGGTCGCTGACCGGGCTATTGCACCCGATCATGGCGCGCTGGCAGCCCTCAGCGGCGGCCATGATGCCACCGAGCGAGATCATCTCAACGGTAAGCTGGCAGGGCGTGCCGGCTCCAGCGCAGGTCTTGCCTGCCGCACTGGCCTTGCACGAGCTGCGGCCACTGACTTGGCAGGGTGAGGCCTATTGGGCCGCGCTCACCGCCGATGACCAACGCCGCTATTTCCGTGCCCGTGATGGCCAGCCCAGTGCCATCGAGCCAACGCTGATGACGGCCTTAGCACGGCACTTCACAGGCATCAGTTCGGGCGAGCCAAGGCTTACGCTGGTCAACACATTTAGCGATGAATACCCGTTTGTGAATCGCTACCTGCCGGTCTGGCGCGTGGCGTTTTCGGGTCACGATACGGTGGCGTTTATCGAGCCCCGTGGTCTGCGCTTGGCGGCATTGAGCGACTCCTGGAAAACGTGTTTTAGTGGGCTATTTTCGCAGCTGCACAACTGGCGATTTTGGCCGCATGAGCCCTCGCGAGATATCGCGATGGCGCTGGTGTTGAGTGTGGGCTTGATGGTCGTGCTCACTGGTCTTGTGCGCCTACTGCGTGGCTCATTGCCCGCGCGTCGTCTGCATGCCATGCCAACCTCGCGGCGCTGGCATCGTCGACTCGCTTGGCTTGTCGCGCTTGGTGCTATTGCCTCCATGAGCAGTGGCGTTTTCCATGTCCTAGCGATCAATAAGTCTCAGCCGGGCTTTACCGCGCAACCTGCCCGAGTGGCTTTTAGCGCCGCACAAGTGCGCACCGTGCCGCCAGCGTTGGGCCTGATCGGCGAGCGCAGGCTAGTGGTTGCCAGCAACGATGGGCCACTGTGGTTAAGCTATGCCAAATTGCCTGCCGTAGCAGTAGCCTCGACTGTCGCCGCCGAGCATGCCGAGCACGCTAGTGGTCATGCCAAGGCCGAGTTATTGATGCAGGTGCAGCGCGCCGATACCGCACAAGCGTTAACACTGGAGCGCTATCTCGGCGAACTGGCCGCCGATGTGTTGGCGCAATACCCCGGTGCGCGCATCATCAGTACACAGGCGATTACGCGCTTTATGCCGGAGTATGGCTTTGTGCAAAAGCGCTTGCCGGTCTACCAATTGAGCCTCGATACACCTGATCACACGACGATTTATATTGACCCCATCGATGCCGTGGTGAGCTCGGTGGTCAACGATTTATCGCGTGCCGAGGGCTTCAGCTTTGCCTATTTGCACAAAGCCACGTGGCTGGATTTTTTAGGTAAAGGCACGCGGGATGCGGTATTGGGATTGCAGGCGCTAGGCGTTTTGGTCATGGCCTGTCTTGGGCTCTGGCTAGCGAGACGCCGGCGCATGAGCTAAAATTATTGCCTCTAAGGATGAGATTGCTGCCATGACTTCAGCTGTGTTTATTACGGGTGCCGCTGCCGGCATTGGTCGCGCTGTGGCGCTTGAGTTTGCCCATCAGGGTTGGTTTGTTGGTGCTGGCGATCTCGATGAAGTGGGCTTGGCCTCGCTAAAAGCCGAGATTGGCGAGGCGCGCTGCTTCACCACAGCACTCAATGTCACTGATGCCAAACAGTGGAATAAGGCCTTGGCCGCATTCACTAAAGTCTCCGGCGGCCGCCTCGATGTATTGGTCAATAACGCCGGTATTCTGAGCGCCGGTGCATTCCATGAGATCCCCTTGACGCGCCACCAGCAGATCATCGACATCAACGTCAATGGCGTGTTGGCGGGCTGCCACGCGGCCTATCCTTATTTGGTGAAAACGCCAAAGTCCGTGGTCATTAACATGGCCTCGGCTTCGGCGATTTATGGCCAGCCCGGCTTGGCGAGCTACTCGACCAGCAAATTTGCTGTGCGTGGATTGACTGAAGCACTCGACAGCGAATGGGCGGTGCAAGGCATTCGCGTGAAAAGCATTTGGCCGCTATTTGTGCAAACCAATATGGTCACCGGCTTAGGCAATATGCCGAGCGTGAAGTCATTGGGCATTAAGCTCAATTCCGATGATGTCGCGCGCGCCGTCTGGTATGCCGCCAATGATCGTGGCGCAACCAGCCCCGTGCATTACCCCGTGGGTTTGCAAACCAAGGTGCTGAGTTTGGCGGTGAAGTTATCGCCAGCGTGGATGAGTCGCTGGATCAATCAGCGCATGACCAGCGACTAAACGCTTTTGACCAAGGCCTGGAACGCGCGAAAGCGCGGGTCTAGGCTATCGTGAATCCATTCAAAGCCAGCCATTTCTACGCTAATGATGCGCGCGCCGGCATCCCGCAAGCGCGCCATGGCCGCGGCTTTATCGCTGGCGTGGCGTGAGCCACAAGCCTCAGCCACCACCCAGACCTCGCGCCCGCTCATCAGCACGCCGAGTGCCGTTTGTAGCAGGCAGACATGCGCCTCGCAGCCAAACATCACCACCTGTGTGGCGCCGGCGGGTAGGGCATCGAGTAGGCCTGCGTGACAGGCATCGAAATGAACTTTCTCAATTTCGCCGGTCACCAGTGCGCGCACGGTGGCATCGGTCGGGCCGAGTTTTTCGGGACGATGCACGGTGCTCAAGCGTGGCACATCGAGCAGTTCGGCCATGCGCAGTAAGCGCTGCGCCTGTGCTAAAACCGCGGCGCCATCATAGATGGCCGGCACGAGGCGACCCTGCAAATCAACAGCCACCACCACACTGGTTTTTGCGCTCAGTAACATCGCCATCACCTCCACTACGAATGCAACTCAGGCTACACTCGATGCATCATTTTCGGCTAGTACGACTTCTGGCTAGCCCCGCATGCAGGAGAGTCGTTCATGTCGTTAGCCATGTTGGAAGCGCTGAGCTGGTTGGCCGTGGCGGCAACGATTGCCTTACTCACGCTCTATGAGTTTCGTTTTGCCATTCGCTCGCGCCGACCCACGGAGCGCGTGGCGCGCCAAGCCCACGAAACATTACGCGAGGAATGGTTCGCGACCGTCAGCACCACACCAGGCACCGAAGTCTTAGCCGTGCAAACCCTGCGCAACTCCTTAATGTCCGCCAGTGTCACGGCTTCCACCGCAGTGCTCGGCCTGATGGGCGCGGTGACGCTATCGGCGCCGTTATTTCGCGAGAGCCTCATGGACGGCAGCATGCCATTGTTCACGCCGCGCTTAGCGTTGGAGCTGGTGCTCTTGGTGCTGCTCTTGTCATCGCTGATTTCCTCGGCCATGGCGGTGCGCTATTACACGCATGCTGGCTTTATTGGCGCCATGCCCGTGGGTTCGGCCTCGCGTGAGCGCTGGTCGGCCACGGGTGGTTTGTATGTGCGCCGCGCTGGCGTGCTGTATGGCCGTGGCCTGCGCAATTTGATTTTGCTATCGCCCGTGCTCACCGGCATTGTTTATCCGCTCGCCGGACCGGTCGCGGCCTTGCTGGTGGTGCGCGGCTTGCAACGCTTTGATCGCTTCAGCAAACAAACGCGCAATAAGCATCACCCGTAAAGCAAAACGCCGCCCAGATGAGGCGGCGTTTTTGTATCTAGCGGTGCTTTTATATCCAGCGGTGCTTAGGCCGCCGCCACCACGCCATCGAGCACCTGATGTACGTCAGTCGCGACCATGTAGCGCGGTACATGGTACATCCCGTGCGCCTCGGTGAGGGCATCATGGGCAATGCGCTGATAATCAGTGCGCTTGATTAAGTCGCCTTGATGCTTCAACGGCAGGCGCGCGAGCAGGTCATCGACAGCGTTTAACAAGGCCGAGGTGGCGACCGAGTCGCTATCGTGTGTGCTGGCGACATCGAGCTCACGGGCGAGTTGGGCAAATTTTTTCCGGCAGCTGCTGGCATTAAAGCGCAGCACATGGGGCAGTACCATGGCATTGGCGCGGCCATGCGGCACGCCATAATTGGCACCGAGCTGGTGCGCAATCGCATGCACATAACCCACCGCCGTGGTATTCAAACAAATGCCGGCATAGTGCGATGCCAACGCCATGGCCTCGCGCGCCGCGAGATTTTTCGGCTCCGTGCAGGCGGTTTCAAGGTGCTTGAATATCATGCGAATGGCCGTGCGATTGTAGTTGTCAGTCTCGACATTGGCAAAGCCACTGACCCAGCCCTCTAGCGCGTGGGTGAGGGCATCGATACCGGTCTCCGCGGTCACTGAAGCGGGCATGCCCTGAGTAATGAGCGGATCAAGTGCCGTCGCTTGCGGCACCATGGCGGGATCAACGATCAGCGCTTTGATGTGCGTGGCGCTATCGGAAATGACGGCCGCGACGCTGGCCTCTGATCCAGTGCCTGAGGTCGAGGTGACGACAAAAAAGGGCAGTGCGGGTTGGCGACCTTTGAGTACGCCGACGAGTTGTTGAGGCGTTTTACCGGTAGCGGCTGAGAGAGCAATCACCTTGCCCGCATCAATCGCCGAGCCACCGCCGACCACCAAAATGGCATCGGCACGTGCGGCCTGGCAAGCGGCTAAGCCAGCCTCGACAATATCGAATGTAGGGTCAGGGCGCACACCGGTAAAGAGTGTGGTCTCAACGCCGTGGCTGTGTAGCTCAGTAATCAGCGGGTCAATGGTGCCAAGCTTTGCTAATACATCATCGGTGATGACCATGACGCGGCGTAGGCCTTGATCGGCCATGCTGCGGCACAGTCGTTGTGCCGAGCCCTCGCCAAGCAGCACCAGTGGCCGTGGCATCGGTAAAATAGTGATGATGAGGCGCAGTGCGCTCAGTTTTGGTAATGATTTCAAACGATTAACAATGGCAGACATGACACGTAACTCTCAGGCTAGGTTGACCGGAAAGTCACGCTACCGTGTCATTGCGTATTCGGCAAGCAGAAATTGTCTGACAATTACCTTGCGTGCCATGCCGCGCGTAAATCGCATCGGCATAGCACATCGACGCCTTACTGGGCGGGCGTGGGTAATGCCGCCGGATTGGCCACTAAATCGCGGTAGTCGGTTTCGGCTTTGCTGATTTGCTCAGCGCCTTTGTCGACGTTAACCTGACCACGTTCGAGCTGCTCTTTACCACGATTAATCAGCTTTTCGCCTTTCTCAATATCGGCTTGGCCGCGAGCCATTTCTTTTTCGCCCTCGGCTTTTAAGATCGCACCGGCCTGCCAGTCTTTCTTCACCGCGGCGTATTCGCTCACGCGGGTACCCAAAATATCGGCAAATGTGGGTTCTGGTGTGGTGGCACAACCAGATAAAACTAACGCACCTAAGGACAAGCAAAGGAGTGAGGTGTTGCGCATAATGATCTCGTTTTATAAACAGAAAGTGTTGGCGAGGCGCCAGTGAAACCATGAAGCCCGCGAGGGTGAACGGTGCGGGCTACATTAATTTCGCGCAAGATATTAGCATAAGCGCTGTGCCAACCGTGTGCGCTGATTGCCGCCTAATGCTAACTATTTTGGCGTGGCTAAAACTTCTCTGGGCGCAAAACCGCAATATCATGCGTGAACAAAATCATCGCGTAATTATCGTAGTAGTGGGCTTGCAAGTACGCGCTAATAGCCTCTGCTGTGGCGGCATTGCACACCACCTCAATGCGGATATTGCCATTGGCCTCCCAGCCGGCATGGCGCACACCGCGGCCACCTTTGCCGCGCGCATCGGTGATGGTGTAGCCGTTGGCGCCCAAGCGCTCAATCTCGCGAATCAGCACGGTTTCTAATGCCGCCTCGGTAATCACCGTGAGCAGTGTGCGGGTTGCCTGTGTCATGGCGTTAAGCCTCCCCAAGTGGCGTGGGCCCATTCGGCCATCGCGTAATACAGTGGAATACCGAAGATGACATTGAAGGGGAATGTCACGCCCAGCGAGGCAGTCAATGACAGGGTGGGATTGGCCTCCGGTACCGAGATGCGCATGACCGCCGGTACGGCGATGTAGGAGGCGCTGGCGGCGAGTGTGGCGAGCATGGCCGTGCCGCCAATCGACAGGCCAAGTGCGAGCGCCAAGCCCGTACCAATCACCGATGACAGCAGCGGCATCGCCACACCAAAGACCACAATAAATAGGCCGTATTGGCGCAGGCTGCCCACTTGTGTGGCGGTGATTAAGCCCATTTCGAGTAAAAATAGCGCGAGCATGCCCTTAAATAAGTCGAAAAATAACGGCTTGATGCCAATTAATCCCTCGGGACCAGCCGCCCAGCCAATGAGCAAGCCGCCGACCAACAGCACAATGCTTTTGCCCAAAAACACCTCATGTGCCACGTCGCCCCAGCGCGTTTGCCGGGAAATGCCGCGCGCCAGCACAATGCCCACCAAAATAGCCGGCACCTCAAGCAGCACCAGCAGCAACGGCATATGCTCTTCAAAGGCGATCTGGCGTGAGCCCAAATACGCCACCGCCACCGCATAGGTACCAACACTCACCGAGCCATAGTGCGCGGCAATGGCGGCGGCATCGGCGCGCGAGAAACGCCCGAGCAGGCGCAATACCGGAAAAGCCAGCAGGGCAAGTGCCACGCCCATGACAATCACCGCCAGCATATCGGGCAGCAGGTTAGTCAGTGGTTGCTTGGCCAGCTCCACGCCGCCTTTGAGGCCAATCGCCAAGAGCAGCAGAATGCTGACGAACTCATAAATCGCCGCCGGCAAACGCAGCTCAGCGCGCAGCAGCCCCGAGATCAGGCCGAGCAGGAAAAACAAGATGATGGGGTCGAGCATGCTCATGGATGGCTCATGGGTAATAGCGAATACGCAGTTCACCATAGCTTGGCGGATGAAAAAACTAGTGTTTGGTAATTTTTTCAGTGGGGGCTCTAGCGGCTCAAATTATCGAGCTCTAAAACGACAAAACCCGCTAGGCACAAGGCTTCGCGGGTTTCGATATGTGGTAGACACTAGCAGACCATGTCAAAGTTTTCCCACGAGTTGTGCTAAAGCACGATAAGGTACATAAAGCACCATATAAAGCTTGATTTACAGTCATTTACTGGTATTTTTGCTGTAATTGGCATGTGGCTTTTGGTGTCATTTTGGTGCTTTATGTTTGGCAAGATGGTCATTATGCACAGTTGGTTATGTGAATAATCAGCAGGCTATAAGTGACCCCTACCTACTTTTTGTGAGGAAGACAGATGGCATCACGAAGGCTCAAGAGCGGGGCGCCTGACCAAAATACATTGCCATTGAGCCTCAAGCAGCGAAGGCGCTCCACCAAGAAGCAATCTGCCTATATACCTGAGTCTTTGAGAGTTCATAGCGTCAAGCACTCCACTGCACAGATTGAAAGGCTCCCCGCCAAAATATTATTAACGTATGCGGGCTCATATGCTGATTCAAAACTCCCAATTGCATTAAGCCCTGAGGCCGCAGCTTACCTATTAGAGATCTTTATTCCTTGTGTCTGCATTAATGGTGATGAGCGAGCGCTTATTGGCCAGACTGAGATTTTTTGCGCTCTTTTATCAGAGCTTGATCCAGCGACAGAGGTTGCTGTTCGCTATATAGATGCGAGCAATCCATTTTCTCAAGTTCGTCTACCTCTGCATGTGCTTTTCCCTTCGATCGATCTCATAGATCAAATATCAGTAATTAATGACTTGGTGATGATGCTTTCGGGAGTCGAGTTGTCACAAGTTAAGTTAGCCAAGCTGACTGGAAAAGATCGATCTAGTATTTCTAAAGCGTTGTCTAAAAGCTCAGCATCGACGGATAACTCCTTAGATGAATAGCTTTGACGTTATCTCTACACGAGTAGCCCACGCACTGTGGGCTCCAGCAGATAAACACTATTTATCTGTTGCGATAAGTCGGCTTCATGACTTGGTCACCGTCACTCCCGAGTTAGCAATAGAAATTGGTATTTCCAAGGCAGAGCTATCTGAATTTTCTCAGCTTATTCAAGCGGAGGCGTTGAACAATCCCAGCCGCTCACCTGAGCTAGCGGTGATTAATGCTCCGCTTTTAGATGAAACGACGAATACGCACCCATTTCATGGATATAGGCAGCAGCACGCGGGGTATGTGATTTTACTGACATCGTTGCCGAATAATCATCCATTGAAAGTTGACTGTGATGAGTTAACGGCAAAGTTACTGACGCAAACGGTTAAATTAAATCTGTCTAAAACGTTAGATGAGTACTCAGAGACGCTAGCTAAGGCAACCCGTATGCAGCTAATGGGTGCGCGGCTTGAGGATGAGCAAAGACAACCGTCATCTGATGCGTTGATCAAGGTGTGTTTAGCGCTACGTACTTTTGTTGATGCGGCTTCTCAGGGGCGGCCTATTGATGAGGTTTTGCCACTTTGTGAGCAATTCAATAGGCAGGCTAAGAGCTTCATTAAAAATCCTGAGAAAACGAGAATCGGTAGGAAAGCTACCTCTGGCTCGAAACGAAAGGGGCAGTCAAAAAAAACACCACACCGAGACTCGAAGTCCTTGCTGAATTTATCGGCACCAGCACAGATACAGGTGATGCGTCAGGATCTGCATGTTGAGGAGCAGGTTGAGTTTATTCATGTTGCTATACCCCCTAAAATCTCAAAGAAAGCGCAGGAAAATGATTGCTCTCCTTTAGAGCTCATGACTGAGCAAGCGATTATCTCGCCAAAAATTCCGCAGGACCATTCACGTCATTCTTCAATTGCAGTGGGCCGGTATCAGGCCAAGCAACTAGCAAATAGAAATGAGTTACTGCGGTGGGACGTGGTTAATTTAACGCATCATCAAATTCAAGGCTGCTTAGAGCTGCTCATTAAGATGTCTGCAGTTAAAAATGATCTAGGCATAGCATCATCATTTTTATTAGTGAGTCTGGTGACTGGTCGCTCACTTGTGAACTTGCCAGGTGCGATCTGGATCGATCCAAGCGCGACAAAGTTTGATGAGTCATCCCTGAGTGCTCTAAGTGATGATCCATCAAAAATAAACGTTGTGTTGCTGCCTGCGATGGGCTGCTTAGCGCTTCGAGTAAACCAGCCAAATGTGGTCAAAGTGAGAGATTGGAATGGTGTTATTCCTCGGTCTGAGTTTGTGTTGGTTCCCGACTATCTGAGTGTTTCGCAGCTAATGTTGAGTCAGCTTGCTGGCCAAGATATAGAGCCTGAGCTGCTAGTTAACGTGAAAAAAGATCATATTGTGAGTGCTGCAATGCGTGTGGGGCTTTCACTGAAAACGTATGGCGTTTCTGCTACGCGGCTTTGGCAAACGCTGCCTAGACTTTTGCAAAGTGAGTCGGGCATGAATACAGCCATGGCCTTACTGACCGACTGGCAAACATCGAATAGCGTGGTGGATCTTCATTATCACTGCGTTGAGGCTCAAAAGTTGGCGAGCCGCTACAGGGCTAGTATGGATGCCTTGCTTCATTACGACACTAAATACTGGGTATGTGAAAAGCATCTACCTGCGCAAAAGTATTTTGTTGGTTCGCCAAACTGTATCTCTGCTAAGAAGCTTAAGGTGCTAATTGATCAGTTTGAAAATGCGCTCTTAGACCGATATGACATTGTGCAGCATGCCAACTTATTGACCTTATACACACTCATGGTAATGACTGCAGGGTTCGGCTTTCGCCATGCCATTTCACCGAAAATTGAGCTGCATCCGTTTCGAGATAGGATGATATTAAGCTATCAAGAAAAAGACGCGTTAAGGCAGTTAGTTTTGCCAAAGTTGGTCCAGAAGCAGTTGGCTGTTTATAGGGAAATGCGCATAACACCGATTGCCCATGGTGCCCCCAAAGTAGTGGGCAACAAGCTCAGCTTTTTCTTGATTAGCCCCAAGTGCTTGGTACGACCGTTTAAACCAGGTGGGTTTTCTAAAGAGTTAAAGGCGTATGGGCTTGAATTCGAGCTTGAGCTGAACTCAATGCGGCGATGGATGTTTTCTGCATTGTTCAATGAAGGTGTGAGGGGCATTCAAACAGACTTTTACGGCGGGCATGGTGTCATGGGGCGAGAGCCGCTAACGACGTTTAGCTCTACCAACTTTGATTCATTTATAGCAGCTGCTGATGAAATGGATCGTGTTCTTGAAGCGACTGGCTGGCGAGTTCTGTCATGACTGTGATTAGCAACTCAGCTCATCACATAGAGGCTAGTTCTGCTCTAGCCGATATTTTTGGAGTTGATAAGAAAGCTATTGATAATGCGGTTTTTAGTTTTGAGAGGCCGACTGCAGACTTGCTGAGTGCCATTTTAGCGGCTGTATTTAAGAAGGGCTCCGTATGGTTCGACGCGCATAACTACGACACCGGGCAGTTGGTCAGTGCGTGCTTTAAGCTCATTCAGTCTCCCCATGATCAAGAAGCCTTAGAAGGTCAATATGAGCGGATTAGGGATGTTCTTGAGCTTCTGGGCAGAGATGATGTTGATCAGTTTCCCCTGGTCAAACAAAAGTCGGCGAAGCAGCTCAATCTGGCGGAGTTTTCTGCATCAATTGGTCTGTCTGATGTTTGGATAGCGGAATCTGAGTGTCTTCTGAGAAGCGCTTACTCAGGCGGCATCTCTCTTGATAACCAACATCGCTTAGGTTTGCTGTGCCTTTGGCTGACACTAGCTTGTGGAATCAGCAGTAAGGGTGAGGTGGTTATTACGCTGAGAGAGCTAGCGGCTAAACGTGTGCGCACTTATCAAAGTTTGTATTGGACGTCTGGGTGTTATGAGAAGCGCCGAGGAGAGCGGCGACGTCAATGGCTAACAGAGGATACGGTGCTCCTGGCGCAAAGTATTGACTGGGCTGATTCTCGATGTGATTTATCAGTGAATTTTCAAGCAATTCGTGACGCGTTAATTAGTTTGAAAAAGTTAACTCAGTCATTCAGTCGACTCAATCAAAGGGCACTATTTGGCTCAGGCTTAGCCCGAGGCTTTATGTTGGCCAAGCTTCCAGCATTTGCTATTGAGTATATGCGCGGAGAGATTAGCTCCAGCTCACTTGATGAAAAGTCTCTGGCGAGAATTCTAGGGCGATCAAGTTTGCCTATCGACAGCTCCCAGGAAGGATCCTCGACGGGTGAGCACCTTTTTGACGATAAGCGCTTTGATCCTCCCCAAGATTCGCTTGAAAAGAAGCAGGGCTTAAGTGCTAGCGAACGCTCTGGCAAACCGCCACTGACGGAGTTGTCCAAAATACTGTCGAGCTCTAGCGCTGATGCCAAAAAGCAAGCCCAGGCCTTTATCAGCAGCGCATTGATGAATGAGCAGCCCCCCTTAATTGAGCAAATACTTGAGTGGGCGCAGGATCGTCTTCAAAAAAATGCGCCTCGCACTGTAAAGCTGTCACTTGATCATTTGCATGCGCGCCTTCTGCCCGTTGTTCCTGACTTTCAGCAAATTGATGATCCTGATCAATGGTCAGCCCTTGTTGAGGAAGTTACGGGCTCTCTCGAGCAGCGAGATAAAGCGTTATCAGTCATGTCCTCATTTGCGAGTTACTTATCAAAAACATTCTGCGAAGAATTTGAGTCAGCCGGTAGAACTGCGCACTCGGGTATTAACGCGCAATTCGTCACATCTGATGAGTTGAAATCAGCGCTTGTGTTGCTGGAGCGACGCTTAGATCCTGCGCTATTTAAAGTAGCGCGCGCTTTGACAGACCTAGGTTATGGCGCTGGGCTTCGACGCTCAGAAGCCGATGGATTAAGAGTGCAAGATTTAGAGCTTGGCAACGTTCCAGTCATTCGCGTGATTAAGCATTTGCTGCGCTTATTAAAAACTACCAACGCTAAACGCATTATTCCGCTTGAGATAGCAGACTCACTAAGTGAGGGGCTTATCGGCCACATACAGGAACTAATGGACTCTGCAGGCTCCTCAGAGTCATTGATCTTTAATCAGCATGGCCATCAATGTTTGACGCTTGGCGATACGTTGTTCAATGAGATTACCAAGGCGCTCCAAGAAGTCTGTGGTGAGAAGAAAGTTAAATATCACAGCCTAAGGCACTCGTTTTGTGGCTTGCTGTTGTTGGCTCTTCTCTACAAGCAATCAAACCTGCAGGCACTCAAGGCACAGTTCCCATTTTTCGAGACAGTTGAAGACCTGCTGCCGACTATTCAAGGAGTGGCTTTAGGATCAGGTACTGTCGGGCGATTTGAGCTATCAACTGTTCGCTGCATGATGGGACATCTCTCTGAATCGACAACACTACTTCATTATTTTCATTGGTTGGATCTCATTCGATTCGCTGGGTTTTCAAGGCCAGAAGCATCTATTCATTTATCGCTTCAGGCTAGGTGCGGCGCTGCTGGTTTAAAGCAAAATAGTCGTGGACGAGGAGCCAAAATAGCCAATGCGGCAGAGACAATCTCGAGACGCTTAGCAAGCGCTAGTCATGCTTTGCCTGAAAAGCAGGCGAGTGCAGTCGCAGCCACTGTTGAACAATTTGAGCAGTCATTTGGGCTTTTGAAGGCATTTGAAGAGGGTATGGAGCTGGCGCAAAAGATTAGTCAACAACGGTCTACTCAGCCAGCTGTACCATCAAGCATCGATGCCCAAATTGAACAATCAATTATTGAGGCAATGGATTGGGTTGAGCGCGTTTTTCAAACAGGCTCAATGGCCAAAGACTTGCCAAAGCCTTACGCACGACTGAGTGACGAAGGCGCTATTTCCTGCCAGCAAGCACTGCTTGCTTCCTTGGCGTCAGCTTCTCAACAGGATTTACTGCATTTATCCGAAGAGTTGTGTTGGCTGGCCGAGCACCGATGCGCACCTTATGTCACATATAGATTCGAAGAGCATTTACAGCTACAGCGCGGTATTCATCTGCTTGAGGCGTTGTTCGATCAATACCCCATACGCTTCCGCGTAATTGCAGAGAAGAAGCAAGGGAAGAAATTTGTCACAGAGTATGAAATTGAAACTAGTAATGCGCATCAGGTAGTCCCAGTCGATGGCGCTCGCTATCGTCTATCGCTCCGGCGAGGTGATAGCAGATTTCCGCATCGTGGGATTACTTGGGTCACCATCGCATTGAGGATCTATATTCAACGAAAAATAAGCCTCTAGACCGCTAGCGGTCTAGAGGCTTCGCTACAGTATCCAATGTACTTGGTAGTCCTGTTGCAGAGCAGTCTTTAAATCCTTTAAAGACTGCTCTGACAGCGTGAGCAGCTTTCCGTTGACCTTGAGGATAATCGTAAGGTTCCAGAAATCTTGCTGCAAACGGATCTCACAATGCTCTGTCTGCAAGTCGAGCCTAGCGCTCAACTGACTTTGCCTAAGGTCCGTGACAGATTGTTTGATCTGCTGGCACCGCTCAGCACAGCGTGGTCGCTCAACCTCATGCTCTAGCCAATTCAGTAATTCCGCCTCTAGTTTGTCCATGAGTATCTCCTAGTGTGTATAGGAGGTACTCAAACATTCGGTAATAAGAGGGTTCGTTGGCCGACTTTGCTCGTAGTTTGTTTGATTAAGCTCCTGCAGTTGATGCAGGAGACTTGGCAAACATGAGCGTATGAGATAGTTGAGACTGGCAATTATCGAGTGCCAGAATGGTAGTCGTTACAAATTTGTAACTATTCAACGAGGATTAGCCACTATCAAAGCCGATATCATCGCTCTTACCGATTGCTGGCGTTTCAACGTGGTCTAGAAGCTTGTTCTGAGGAAGGACTCTGGAGTTTGGTCTCATGGAGTTAAAAACAGCTGTTGATGAGATGTTCAGAAAGGTTGGCAGAAACCTATACATCATTCAGCAAGTTGAAATGATGTTAAAAGCCTATCTGTCTCATAGCAGTATTTGTGGCTCTATGAGTGAAGCCGGTGATCCTCAGCAGCGGCAGCTGGATCGGTTTGCCTTGCAGACTATGGGAGGACTAGCTACCCAGTACTTATGCTTAATCGATCCTGGCTATAAATATCCCGAAAATAATTCGCCAGACAAGTTTTCCGTACAGTTTGAAATAAAGGTCGACTCAAATACATTTATGCGCAAGGAAAGCACATTGACGCAGATGGTAGCTGATCGTAATGCACTAACTCATCACTTGATTGATCAGGTTGACTTAGAATCAATGGATAGTTGTCTTGCGTTAGGGTGCCAGCTAGATGCTCAGCGCGAGTTGCTCGTCGTTGAGCTAAATGATTTGAAGATAAACGCTCGCCATTTATTTGAAACTAGGAGTGCAGTCGCTGAGACTTTAGCGAGTGATGCTTTTCGTTATGCATTTGAGCAATCATGGATACTGTCTAGTCCCTTAGTACAACAACTAATAGGTTTCTCCACAACAGAGGCAGGACAAGTTGGGTGGCTAAAACTGGGTAAAGCAGCAAATTTTCTGAACAAAACTGTGCCTGAGGAAATAAAGAGTCTCAAAGCTCGCTATGGCTTTTCAACATTGATAGAACTGATGCGGTAATCCCCCCATTTTTAACGAATCATGCTGCAGTATCTAACCTATTCAATCTTGGAAGACACCTAACTTCAGCTAGTCATTATCGACGCAGTAGCACAGCTACGTTCGCAGTGTGGAGAGCAGTGGTTGCTTAAAGGCGTAAAGGTCAACTATTGCTGAGCTAAGAAGTTAACTTGTCAGTACCGTTGCATTTTCTGTATTGGACGGGAGGCATAACAAACCAGCGTTTGAAGGCTCGTCTGAAACTTGCAGTATCGTGATAGCCAAGCAGCAAAGCGATAGCCTCTACGGACAGTTGAGTATCACGTAAATAGGTAGCTGCCCGTCGGGATAAAATTTCGTCTCGTACTTGCCGAAAACTACTATTTTCCTCTTTAAGTTTACGCGAAAGAGTGCGTTTTCCCATGAATAAGGCTGCAGCGGCTTCTTCTTCGCATAGAGCTCCAGTAGGGTGTGAAAGCATTAATTTTTTGACTAGTGTCTGATAGTTCGGTTTATGGTTTTGAAGTCGCGCAAGCATGAGCTCGCACTGCTTAAATGCTAGGCGATAGTTTTCATTATTGGCTGAGGCGTTTGCTACTCTGCACAATGCCATTGGGAAAGTAAGCTTTAATTGAGCGCAACCAAAATGAATCGATCCCGGCAAATAGTCCGAGTAGAAATCCTGATACGGGGGTGGGGGATGGCGAAAATAGACATCTGTCTCATATAAAGGGCTACCTACGATGAACTCGCCAATTTCGAAAAATGATTTGATGACTGCCTCCGCTAGGCACCTTTCAATATCTTCATCAAGCTGTACCTGAAAGCTAGCTATGCACTCAAGACGATCGTCAATCTGATGTAAGTGTAATTCAATAAAGCTTGCTCGCGTGGGAAGGAATGCTTGAAACGCTTGTAGTGCGGAGAGAAGGTCTGGGCTGCTGTAAGCGACCACGCCGACTACACCGTGCGTTGCAGGGGTTAGTCGCGAACCAAGTCGGAGTCCAAATCCAGATCTTTCAGATAGCGTTAGTGCATTTCGTAGAATTAGGATCTGCTGATGTACGGAGAGGAGGCTGTCCTCAATTAGAAACTGTTTAACGTTGAGACCTGTTCCGCATAGCAGCTTTGGCAATTGCCGTGCTGATAAGCCAAGTTCACGAGCGATCAGTCGCGAGTAACTTGATTGAATGTCGGCTTCGGAGGTTTGATTTCCTCTCTGCGGTGGCTTTATAGCCATAAGCTCTTCTCAGAAAATTCCCTAAATTGTCTTGAAATGTCCCTGTTATGTCAAGAAATGTCCTCGCTTGCACATCGGGTTACCGACAAGCTAAGCCTCAAACAACATATGGTTAAGAGAGTAGCAGTGAGCAAAATAATCTTTATTGAGCGTGACAACACCAGACATGTCGCAGAGTTTGAGGCTGGAACAACGCTGATGCAAATTGCCTTAGATAATGCTGTTCCCGGTATTGATGGAGATTGTGGTGGGGAGTGCGCTTGCGGTACCTGTCACATGGTTATTGCAGATGAGTGGTTCGGAAAGACAGGGGCTGTCAACGATGCTGAGGAGCAGATGCTTTCGATGACTCCAGAGCGAGCTAGGACATCGCGGCTGGGTTGCCAGGTCAAAACCTCTGAGGATATGGACGGTTTAATTATTAAGTTGCCAGAATTTCAAATGTGAGCGCGGAGGTCACCATGTCATCGAACTCAAGTACACAAGATGCAATTCAAACAAAAGTGATAAATGTCACATCCAAATTAGTGCCTATGCATCTGCAGATTAAGGCTCTGAAGATATTAATGAAGGTTAAGAAGAAGGCCCTAGGTTCGTCGCGCCCTCAAGTAAATTTTGTCGAAGCGACTTTGCCTGACGTTGACAGCTTGGCGATCGAGGACATCGACACCAGCAACCCTTTCTTGTATCGACAAGGTCAGTCGGATGCTTATTTCAAGCGACTTCGTGATGAAGCTCCAGTGCACTATCAGAAAAATAGTCAGTTCGGTCCATTTTGGTCGGTGACGCGCTATGAAGATATTTTGTTCGTAGACAAAAGTTACGAGCTTTTTTCTTCCGAGCCACAAATTGTTTTGGGTGATCCCCCAGAAGGGCTATCGGTAGAAATGTTTATCGCCATGGATCCGCCCAAGCATGATGTGCAACGTCGGGTAGTTCAAGGTGTGGTAGCGCCGCAGAACTTGAAGGAAATGGAAGGGTTGATCCGCAGTCGCGCCGGCGAGGTGCTCGACAGTTTGCCTCTAGGCGAGCCTTTCAATTGGGTTCCTACCGTATCGAAAGAGCTGACGGGGCGTATGCTTGCTACGCTGCTTGACTTCCCTTATGAGGAGCGTCACAAGTTAGTAGACTGGTCGGATCGATTGTCTGGCGCATCATCGGCGACCGGTGGTGAATATACCGATGAAGATAACATGTTTGATGCTGCTGCTGAAATGGCGTGGTCTTTTTCTAGGCTTTGGCGCGACAAAGAAGTGCGCCGTGCTGCCGGCGAAAAACCCAGCTTTGATTTAATTAGCATGCTGCAGAGTAACGAAGAAACAAAGGATTTAATTAATCGTCCAATGGAGTTTATTGGGAATTTAGCCTTACTTATTGTTGGTGGTAATGACACTACTCGTAATTCCATGAGTGGCGGTGTGCTGGCCTTAAATCAGTTCCCTGAAGAGTTCGCTAAATTAAAGGCGAATCCAGAGCTGATACCAAATATGGTCTCTGAAATAATTCGCTGGCAAACTCCACTTGCAAATATGCGCCGGGTTGCTACGAAGGATGTGGAGCTGCGTGGTCAAACTATCAAGAAGGGCGATCGCGTGGTGATGTGGTATGCATCAGGGAATCGGGACGAACGTAAATTTGAAAATCCTGAACAACTTATTATTGATCGAAAGGACGCGCGCAATCATATTTCTTTTGGTTACGGTATTCATCGTTGCATGGGTAACCGTCTAGCCGAATTGCAGCTGCGTATTCTGTGGGAGGAGCTGCTCAAGCGTTTTGATAATATTGAGGTTGTCGGTGAGCCGGAGCGTGTGCAGTCTAACTTTGTGCGCGGCTACTCCACGTTGATGGTTAAACTGACGGCAAAAAGTTAATGATCAGTCAGATCAAGATGACGCCTGAACAATTCGACTATGTGGTTGTAGGCGCTGGCTCAGCTGGGTGCGTCCTTGCTAATCGACTCTCTGAGTGTGGTCGTTATTCAGTGTTATTACTGGAGGCTGGACCCGAGAGCAGAAAAAATCCTTTTGTAAGCATGCCGCTGGGCTTTCTGCAGCTAATGTTCAGTCGTCGTTTCAATTGGCAGTTTAACACTGAGCCGCAGAGACACATGTATGGCCGAGCGTTGTTTCAACCTCGAGGTAAGATGCTCGGAGGTTCCAGTGCTATCAATGCTCAGGTTTATATTCGCGGACATGCATGGGACTATGATGAGTGGGCTAGGCTAGGATGCGATGGATGGTCGTATGCTGATGTACTGCCATATTTTCGCAGATCTGAGCATTTCGAGCCGAAGTCGAACTCGAGCAATGTTGCATATCATGGTAGAGCTGGTCCGCTTAATGTTGCAGAGCGTCGCTATACAAACCCGCTTAGTAGGGTGTTTGTTGAGGCTGCGAAGCAGGCGGGGTATCGGCATAATGAGGATTTCAACGGCAGAGAGCAGGAGGGCGTAGGCTTTTACTATACCTATCAGAAGGATGGCGAGCGATGCAGTAATGCGCGAGCTTATCTCGAGCCTGCCGCAGCTCGTAGTAATTTAACTATTCGTAGTGAGGCGCATGTTACGCGTGTGTTGCTTGAGTGTTCCCGAGCAGCCGGTGTTGAGTATCAGTGTTCGACAGGGATGGTACAGGTTCGTGCCGGCCGCGAGGTGATTCTTTGCGGAGGTGCCTTTAACTCTCCGCAACTACTTATGCTATCTGGAATCGGCCCGCGCGACGAGTTGTCTCGGCACGGCATCGAAATACGGCATGCGCTAGAGGGTGTTGGACAGAACCTGCAAGATCATATTGATGTATTCATGCGTGTTAGAGCCCTCAGCCGCCTTGGTATCTCCATGCATCCCAGCTACTGGCTCAAGGGAATGCGGGCGCTACTGCAATATTTGACCGGGCGGCGCGGTGTACTGACAAGCAACGGTGCCGAGGCCGGCGGGTTTATCCGCTCTCGCCCTGAGGAGTCCATACCCGACCTGCAATTGCACTTCGGCCCTATGTTGTACGCTGATCATGGCCGGGACTTTAAGACGGCGATGAGTGGTTATGGCTATATCGTCATGATTTACGGGCTTAGGCCATTATCGCGTGGTCGCGTTGGTTTACACAGCGCAGACCCGCTCCAGGCACCGCTGATCGACCCTAACTATATGGCTGAGACTGCCGACGTTGAGCAGTTGGTTCGTGGCGTTCATCTGGTGCGCAAGATCTTAGCTCAGCAAGCGCTCGAGTCGCACCATGATGTCGAGATTTCGCCTGGGTCTGCGTTGAGGAGTGATGATGATCTGGCTGAATGGGTGAGGACTAGCGGTGAGTCGGCCTATCACCCTGTGGGTACTTGCAAGATGGGGGTGGATGCAATGGCGGTGGTAGACCCGCGTTTGCGAGTCCATGGACTACAGGGCTTGCGAGTGGTCGACGCTTCCATCATGCCAACCTTGGTTGGGGGCAACACCAATCAACCTGCCACGATGATCGGTGAGAAGGGAGCGGTCATGATTCTCGAAGATGCCAAAAATACTGGCGGCTGAGTGGCATGTGCGGGTCATTGACCGCTGTTAAGCTACTGCTAGTGACAAGCTTACTCACCGGTTGAGATAGCTTGTGGGTGAGCACCTAAAAGCGGCATCGCTTTCGTCTATTCATCAACTATGTAGTCTGAGTCTACTACCGCTTTAATTTGAGCTTTCGTGATATTGACGACTTGCTGGCAAAGAAGGGAGCCTCTGCCAGTTACGAGGCTATCGTTTGTGGTGCATAAAATTCAAACCCGCCTTCACCCGTAACCCGAGCGAAGGCGCTGTGGGTTCGGCGATGCCTTTTGTCTTGATGAGGTATTTATCAAGACAAAAGGCGAGCAGTACTAATTGTGGCGAGCCGTTGATTAGGACGGAGTAGTAGATAGTGTCTATGTTCAGGGTAGGCGCAATGGTGCAGCTGCTAAGCAATTCTTCAAGCGTCTGTTAAGTAGTTATGCTTGCTCACCACTAATTATAGTTACTGATAAGTTGGCCGGCTATAAGGTTGCCCCACAAAAGTTAATGCCCATTTTTCATCACGGCACGACTAAGTATGTGAACAATAGAGCTGAGCGATCACATGAATCGACTCGATTTCGGATGTGAGGCATGCAGCGATTCAAGTCGCTGAGTCAGGCTCAGCAATTTATATAAACTCATGCTGCAGTATCGAGCTTATTGAAGCTTGGAAGGCATCTGATCCCAGTAGATTATTATCGACTAGGACTACAGCGCAACTTGTAGAGCTGTAGTCGCGCAGAGGTTTGAAGGAAAACTATTGCTGAGTCTAAAAGTTAACTTGTTAGTACCTAGCAGATAGGATCTATATGAAGTTAGGTACGAAAATACCCTGTTATAAAGATTGCGATATAAGCGTGATCTAAAAAATTGACATTTGGTTGGTCGACCAATACTATATGAGAATACGGGCGACTTGAGGTTCTGCCGCCTTCTCAAGCTTGTTATGGAGAGTCACATGAGTGCGATAACTATTCAGCCGCGGAAAGTTGTCTTTGATGTAACTAACGTGCCCCGACACTGGAATGGCGGAGACCCAGTTCTGACACGTTTTTTTGATGCGCTATCCGTGCACTTTCCTGAGGGGGAGCGATTTTTTATTGAGTCAGTTCGCCACTTTCAGGATCAGGCTGGCAGTGAGCGCTTGCGCGAGGATATTCGCCATTTTATCCGGCAGGAGGGCCAGCATGGTATCGTCCATGATCGTTTCAATCAGGTCATGGCTGGGCAAGGAGTAGATGTACAGGAGGTCACGGTTAATTTGCGACGCTTTATTAAAGTCACGCAAAAGTATCTGCCAAAGAAATACCAGCTGGCCATGACAGCCGCGTTTGAGCATTTCACTGCGACCTTAGGTGAAGCCATGCTCAAGGAGGAGACCGATATGTTTCGGGAGGCGGATCCAGTAATGCGAGCCCTGTTTCTCTGGCATGGTGTTGAGGAAGTTGAGCACAAAGCTGTAGCTTACGATCTTTATCAGGTTGCGGCAGGCGGTGGTTATGTAACCCGAGCATCGGCTTTGGTGGTCGCGACCCTGATGGTTCATCTTGTGGTGGCTCCAGTATTCTGGAATATGCTCAAGCTGGATGGTGTAACCCGTCAGCCTATGGTGATTTTGCGTGGACTGAATCGCCTGTACGGTCGCCAAGGTATTCTTACCCGCATGTTGCCGGAGTTTATGGCCTGGTTCCGACCCGGTTTTCATCCTTGGGACTCCGGTATGCCCGAGAAAGTTGCTGCTTGGCTGGGGGAGTATGCTCGTCATGGTGATCCCATGCAGGCATCGGCTGCAGTTTACGAGACTGCGTACTTGGAGCGGGTGGCCTGATGCAGTTTGTCGGAGCGGGGGAAATGTTGGGCGCTACCGGTTCTACCCGCCAGATACAACACTGCCACAGACCGGGTTGGCACTGTGGCAGCTCGGCAATTCGTGACCTGCTGGAGTTTCATGGTCTTGATCTCACAGAGGCCTTCTGCTTCGGGCTGGGTGCCGGCTTGGGCATTACCTATGTGGAGATTCCGGACTCGGCCACGCCCTTCATTGTCCATGTGCGCTCAATGGGTTTTGAGGAAAGTGTCTTTAGCACTCTGGGAGTGCCATTTGCTTGGTCGAGCTATACGGACAAGCAGGCGGCCACCGCAGACCTGCATGAGGCTCTGCGTGATGGGGTGCCGGCGCTGCTGCTCACTGACATTTACCACTTGCCTTACTTCGGGAGCAGCACTCATTTCCCAGGCCATGCCATAGTTGCTTGGCAGCTGAATGAGGCGCGCGATGAAGTGCTGGTCAGTGATACCGAGCGCCCCGAGTTAATATCTGTTCCAGCAGCCAGTCTTGCCGATGCTCGTTTTTCAACGTCTCCACCATTCGTTCATTATGGCAACCTGTTTGCTCCGCGTTCGTTGAAGGTGACAGTCAGTGCTGAGCAGGTGAGGGCAGCTATTATCGCCAATGCTCGCGCGCTCGCTGAGGGTAACCGCAATAGTGGTCTTTCGGCACTAGATACTTGGATTGAGTTGTTGCCTCGCTGGCGAGCGGAGGAAAATTGGCGCTGGCTATTGCGCTTTGCCTATCAGGTTATTGAGAAGCGTGGCACCGGCGGCGCTGGCTTCAGGGCTATGTATGTTGATTTTCTACTAGAGGCCGGCGTGATGCTGCCGGCAGTGCATACTGCGAATCTTGTGGGGCTGATGCAGTGCTCTGCAACGGCGTGGTCTGAGCTTGCAGCGTTGCTGAAAATGGCGTCGGAGTCGGATGTATTTCCAATTCGAGAAATTGAGGCTGCAATTATTCGCGTCAAGTTGCATGAAACGCAGTATGTGCATCAGGTAATAAGCAGATTTTAGTTCGGATTTTACTGTAGAAGTCACCAGGAAAAGGTAATCCATTGCGGCGAATTGTGCCTAGCTTAATTAGTGTGTAGCTCCTTATTGCGGCCTCTGTTGGTGTTTTCCTATATGAAATATATGTCTCGACTGGATTGTTTACTGTACGCGCTAAATATTAACTATTTGTAGATTAATAAGGACGTCTTTATGTTTATTACCCAGACATTACGTCGGGCGGTTCAGCTGAATCCGAACGGTGTGGCCACGATTTACGCGTGCAGGAGGCAGACTTGGCGCGAATTTGAGAATAGGGTGGCGCGTTTGGCAGCAGGCGTTTGTTCATTAGGTGTTGTTGAGGGCGATCGTGTCGCTATCCTTTCGCTCAATTCTGACCGCTATCTGGAGTATTTTTACGCAGTCCCCTGGGCGGGGGCAGTGCTGAACCCGGTCAATCACCGCCTCGCGTTGCCGGAGATTGCCTATACCCTAAATGACTCAGGGTCGTCAGTTCTGTTCATCGATGATGTGTTCAGCACAATGCTACCTAGTCTTCGCACGTTGCTTGAAAGCGTGAGGCATGTGGTGTTCATGGGGGAAGGGCAGTTGCCGCAAGGTTGCATCGCCTATGAAACTCTGATGGAGCGGCATCAGCCCATAGCGGATGTGAGCAAGGGCGGCGCGCAACTGGCAGGCCTTTTCTATACCGGCGGTACGACCGGACGGTCAAAAGGCGTGATGCTTAGTCATGATAACCTTGTATTCAATGCACTGAACGTAGTGCCGGAGTTGGGCTATACGCAAGACTCCATCTATATGCATGCAGCCCCCATGTTTCACCTCGCCGATATGGCTAGTACCTTTGCCGTGACGCTGGCCGCGGGTACCCATGGGATTGTTCCTCGCTTCGATGTCGAGCAGGTTCTGGGTTTCATCCAGCAGGAGAAAGTTACTCATACCCTGCTGGTGCCGACAATGATCAATCTTTTGGTATCGTCCGGTCGCATAAAGGCTTTCGATGTCAGCAGCCTCAGGCGCATGCTCTACGGTGCGTCGCCGATGCCCGGTGCTGTACTTGACGCTGCCATGGCGCAGATGCCCGGTGCCTCTTTTGCTCAGGGTTACGGGCAGACCGAGGCGTCGCCGATTATCACCGCCTTACCGCCCGAATACCACGTGCTGGGTGGGGATAAACTGCGTAGTGCTGGCAGGGCGGCTTTAGGCGTCGAGGTTGCGGTGATGGACAAGGATGATGTGGAGTTGCTACGTGGTGAAGTCGGAGAGGTCTGTGCTAGGGGGCAAAATGTCATGCTGGGTTATTGGGGCATGATACGGGAGACCGAGGAAACGCTTCGTAATGGCTGGTTGCATACAGGTGATCTCGGCTACATGGATGACGATGGTTTTGTCTTCATTGTCGACCGTGCCAAAGACATGATCATTAGTGGAGGAGAGAATATTTTTTCGGTGGAAGTCGAAGGTGCTATCTACAGCCACCCAGCGGTTCAGGAGTGCGCTGTAGTCGGCATTCCTCATCATGAATGGGGTGAGCTGGTTCATGCGATTATCCTTTTGAAGCAAGGGTATTCGCTCAATGAGGAAGAACTAGTCGCTCATTGCCGAGCTCGGATTGCCGGATACAAACTGCCGCGCAGCATCGAGTTTCGCGCAGAACCTTTGCCGGTGAGCGGCGCGGGCAAAATTCTCAAAAACGAACTGCGGCAGCCCTACTGGGAAGGTAGGGATCGTGCAGTCAACTGAGCGATTGTACACCGTGAAAATGAATAATCGGTGGGGGGTATACCGTGAATCTTGAATTTACTCGGGAAGAGTTGGAGTTTCAGCAATCCATTCGTGACTGGATGGGTGCCCATGTCACGGAAGACATCAGACGATGTTCCGCGCTTGGTGAAATGCCTGCCAAGGAGCAGCAGCAAAAGTGGGAGCAGCTGCTCGGCAAACAAGGCTGGCTGGCACTGACTTGGCCAAAACAGTATGGCGGGCCAGGTTGGACGGCGACACAAAGGTATATTTTTGATCTAGAGCGAGCCATGGTTGGCGCTCCTCCAACCAGTCCGTTTGGCGTAGCGATGGTGGGGCCTGTGTTGTATACCTTCGGCTCTCAGGAACAGAAGGATCGCTGGTTGCCCGGTATTGTCAGTGGGGAGCTCCTATGGTGCCAGGGCTACTCCGAGCCCAATGCCGGCTCGGATCTGGCCTCCCTGAAGACTCGCGCCGAACGCAAAGACGATCATTATTTGGTCAATGGCCAGAAAGTTTGGACTACTCAGGCGCACTGGGCGGACATGATGTTCTGTTTGGTCAGAACCGATCCGGCAGTCAAACAGCAGCAAGGAATTTCATTTCTGCTGATTGATATGAAAACTCCCGGCATCGAAGTAAGACCGATCTACTCGATCGATGGCCATCACCACCTTAACGAAGTCTATTTCACAGACGTTCGGGTGCCGCTTAATAATCTAGTAGGGCAGGAAGGGATGGGTTGGACCATCGCCAAGTACTTGCTTACCCACGAGCGTACAACCATCGCCGGTGTAGCGGACAGCCGTCACGAAATTGCACGATTGAAGAGGGCTGTTGCCGAATCGCCATGCAGCTATGATAAAAGTCAAGCATGGCAACGTATCGCCGAGTTGGAAATCGAATTGATGGCACTGGAGTACACCAATTTTCGTACCGTTGCAGCGACCGACGAAGGTCAACCCTTTGGCCCAGAGTCTTCGGGCTTGAAAATCAAAGGCACCGAGTTTCAACAGAAGGTGTCGCAGGCGATGGTCGAGCTGGGTGGCATGATGTCACTTACTTGGGATAACCAGAAAACAGTGGGCAGCGATATTTTCAATCGCGCCACGCGTCGTTACAACTTTCTGCGAGCCTGTACAATTTACGGAGGATCTAACGAGATTCAGAAGAATGTGCTGGCAAAAATGTTACTTGGTCTTTGAGGCACGACGATGGAATTTACTCTTCCGGAAAATACGACCCTTATCGCGGATACTGCCCGTCGGTATCTTAAGAATAACTACAGTTTTGATGCCTACAGACAACAACTCGAACAGGCTGACCACCTTCAGAGCCCACGCTGGTCGCTGATGCAAGAGCTTGGCTGGTTCGGTTTGCCTTTTGCTGAGTCTTCCGGTGGCTACGGTGGTGATTTGTTGGATGTGGCAATGATTGTGAGGGAGTTGGGTGCAGCACTCTGCCTCGACCCCTATGTCGATGTGGTAGTCGCGCCCGGTAAATTGCTTGAATTCATCGGCTCCGATGCTGCATCAACCATGCTGACACAGCTGATTAACGGGCAGGCGAGGCTTGCCTGCGCGCTATATGATTTCCAAGCCGGTTATCAAGTGCTGACGCCTTCGCTGAACTTCAACGGCGTGCGGCTGTCAGGGCAGAAGCACTTTGTTCCTGATGGAGGACATGCCGACATCTTGCTGGTGACGGCACTAAATGGAAGTGAACTGGTATTATGTGCTGTGCCGCTCAAACTTTGCGAGACGCAGCGGTATCGGGCGCTGGATGGTAGTCGCATGGTCAACGTATTGTTCGAAGACGTCGTCATCACGGATGAGATGATAATTGCCCGTGGTGAAGTGGTTGAAGAGGCACTCGGCCGTTTGCTGGCCTATTTGAGAGCGCTGGATTGCGCTCGCATGTATGGCGCTGCCAGCGCTCTGTATCAGCGCACATTGGAGTATGCCAAAATACGTAAGCAGTTTGGCGTAACGATAGGTAGCTTTCAAGTTATTCAACACTATCTGGTGGATATGTTCATCGATCTTCAGCAGCTCGAGTCGATGCTGCTGATGGTGGCTATTAAGGCAGAGTCTACTGATGATTTTCAGCGTCAACGCGCTAGCCTTGCGGCTAAGGCCTATTATGCAGATAAGGCAGTACGTATCGCGCAACAGGCGATTCAGATTCACGGCGGCATTGGTGTTACCGAGGAGCTTGATGTCGGCCACTACTTCCGGCTAATTACACACGGGTCTCTGACACACGGCGATCGAGCGCATCTTGTTAAAGGTTTTGCCGAATTGAGAAATTAGCGAGTGTGATAAGTCCCGTTCTAGGAGCTCATGGAGCTTGATCACGACATTTGCAGCAAATGAATATTTGATGGTGGCGACGCAGTAGCTTGTTAATGATGTTTATCTGAAGGACATGCCTTCATCATGCTCGGCACCATACCTGACACACGTTGTATTATTTCTAAGCCACTTGCTCAGTACGATTATTTGTGAGATTGCCCGCAATGCTTAGTTTTGCTACGAGGTGATTCAGGCGGGTAAGCAAGTACGAATGACGACGAGAGCGTAAGCTCGCTCTCTACTCCTAATTCTGTGGCATAGGTGAGAAGATGTTGCTACTTCGCTGATCGTCATAGCAAATCAATAGCAAGCTTAGGGCGTTGTATCCTGATCAGACAGTATCCACGACGTCATTTATTCTGCGGCTACACCATGCCCAAGGGCGAATTACTGCGTGAGATCATGGGCTATAAGCTGCGCTTAGCAGGCGAAGATTGGCGTGACAAATCCTCAACATGCTGATGATTCACGAGCGCCCATCGAGAGTATAGAGTCGTTTAGTGCCGGTTCATTAGGATGCTGTCTGATTAAAGGTGCAGGCAACAAATCATCTGTGGTGCTGCTGGAGCGCAACATGCACTACCTTATATTGACTTACATGTCTTCTGCCAGCGGCATTGATGAAAGTGGTTAATCGTATAAGGGAGCCCGCATTACACTGACTTGTGACTGGAGGTAAAGAGATGAGTTTCATGTCGCGCTCACTAGGTACGCGGGCGTGCAGGTCTTCTTTGTTGATTCGCGCACGGTCCATGGCAGCACTGAGCGGCCACTTAACTGCGCGCTCATGCCGTCTTATCATCAACCAGTAGTAAGTGCGCGCGTGCGGTTGCAATCGGGCGGGATTCACTCTCCTGCCAGCAACGCACACTGATGGCGGCGACGCGGCTGCCCATGCGAGCTACATCACAAGTAGCCCAGCAATCCTTTGTCCGTGCTGAGCGCAAGTAGTCCACTGAAAAGTCAATAACCTTAGGGAGGCGTGGCTGACGCTCGGATACAATAACTTGAATGAGTCCAGCTGTTTCCATAAGGGCGCCTACAACACCGCCATGCAGAGCAGGCAGCATGGGGTTGCCGATGATTTCCGCGCGAAAGGGCAGGTGAAAGTGCAGGGGCGCGGATGTATTATCTGTGGGACTTTCCACGCGGATGCCAAGATGGTTGATATAGGGAATAGAGTCCAGCAAGGACTGATACTGACCGGCAATAACGGCCTCAATCATCGCTGTGATATGCTTTTCCTGCATGATTAATCCTCGATTGTGCTGATAGTGTGGGTGCCGGTGCGTTTACCGCAATAAAAAGTGCCGGTAGCAATGGCGCAGACCTCATTGCTACCTTCTAGTCGTAATGTGCAACGGGTGAAGGCGACCTGGCGAGCTAAGCGATAGCAAATGGCATGGGCAATTAGGTCGTGCCCAGCCAGTGTTGGGCGCAGATAGTCGATGCGCAAATCCAGTGTCGCAATTGATGTGAGTTCATTCAGTGCGCAAAACACAGCCATGCCGGATGTGGCATCTGCCAGGCTGTAGAGAACGCTACTGTAAACCCAACCTCTTTCAGAATCCCCAATCAGCAAGTCACGGTAGGGAAGTCGCATGATGGCAGATGAGTCTCCCAGTGACTCTACCAACATGCCGAGATCACGGTTGTGGGGTACGTTATCTGAGAATTGTTTCGCTGCTTTGATAGCAGAGGGCAGGATTTGATAGGAGTCGCTATCTGATGGGGTAAATAAATTCATGATTGGCTTCTGAATGGTAAAAGAGGATGAGCATGCTCTTATCGGGCGACCCTGCCCCAATAAGGCGTACCTTGTACGCGGCACTTTTGTTACGTCGATTGGCGAGTACGCAACCTGCCGAACCTACGCCAACAATTATGAAGTCGTATGTAGTCATGATTTGTGCCACGTGATCAGATTGTGAGGGGACAGAGCGAGTCCTCCTCCGCATACAGCACTAAGGGTTCGACCATACTATACCAATATTTGGTCATTCAACCAAATTGACTCCAGATCATCTCGATTTGCACTATTGCCTAAGGTGGTATATTTGGAGTTTCTTTAGGTAGCTATCCATGTTGATGTAAGGATTGCTATTGCGGGCCGGACGTACTGCTTCAGCATTGCTGCTACGTTTGGGGTGCTATGCTAGCTTAGGTAATTCGGTCGAATAAAGAGTATTGGCGACCAGTTTTCACAAGCTTTGCTCTTGAATCGAAACTCCTAAGAAAATGAATTGTCGCTTGCGTTTGATGGCAGTATCCTGTGATGAGGTAATCCCCCCATTTTTAACGGGACTCAGAAGCAGAGGCTAGGCCATTTGGACCAACTTTCGGGGTGATGCCACCCAGGCCCATATTCTGGTGATCATGGTTATATGTCCAGAGCTAGCGCGTTGCGTGATCCTGCATTTCTGCTAAATCAGTAAGCATGTATTGGCCCAGCCATTCATGCCTTGCGGTTCGCTTATCGCTCAGCTGATCATGCATGAAATCCATAGACCACATGTCGTTGAGACTGGTCGGCACAGCGGTTGGTAGCGGTAGCAGGCCTGGCTGATGGCAAAGGCAGCGCAGGCCTGCCGGATACTCAAGCCTTTGGTCGCCGCCGCACGTTGGGCCATCTCGCGTCTGCGAGACGGCCTCACTATTTTTTGTGATGGCTTCCTTAAGAACATCCGCTTGCAGCTGCACATCGGCATACATCTTTTTGAGTCGTCTATTTTCATCCTCAAGCTCATTGAGTCGAGACATCAGCGACGCATCCATGCCGCCAAACTTAGCGCGCCACTTATAAAACGACGCAGAGCTCATGCCATGTTCACGGCATAAGTCCGGAACCGGCGTGCCGGCCTCAGCTTGCTTCAAAATCGCCATGATTTGGCTATCGGAGTATCGAGATGTGCGCATGTAGAACTTCCTCAAAGCATTGGGAGAAATTCTACTTCTGAATCTGATTAATTTCTGGGGGAATTACATAATTAGTAAACAGCCTGGCAAGCATGCCTATATACAGGCAACGATTAAGATACAGGCAACGATTAAGCGATCAGATATACCGAATATGCTGAATCGTGAGTTCGCCGTCTTGTCGCCGAACTAAGTCTGGTGCGGCGACATCACTTACTTGTGGGCTCAGGGTCGCAGGTGCTATTTGGCTGTTGTATTGGACTTATATACTCGCCGCGTTGTTGGCTGTGCGCTCTCTGAGCACCCCGATGCTGACTTATTGATTAAGGCGCTGGACATGGCCGTTGAGCAGTGAGGGTGTGATGCTTCACTCGGATCAAGGCAGCCAATATTGCAGTCGCCGGTTCCGTCAGCGCCTATGGCGCTATCAAATTCAGCAAAGCATGGGTCGTCGTGGAAATTGCTGGGATAATGCGCCAATGGAGCGGCTGTTTAGAAGTTTGAAAACTGAATGAGTGCCGAGTGTTGGCTACATGACTCGGCGAGAAGCGATGCAAGATGTGAGTTGCTTGATGGAGCGTTACAACTGGGTCAGGCCGCACCAGTTTAATGCTGGTTTGGCACCGGCAGTGGCGGAAGAAAACTTAAAACTGTGTCCGAGATTAGTTGACCACTACAGATCGATACTCGGTCCGGCGCCTGTAAAGGCGGAGACTTTTCCGTGAAATATTTATATAAGGTTATATAGGCAGTTGCAGCTATCGACATTTTGGTCACTGTATGACTGCCCACTGAGGGCTTGCAGTGATTTCGGCTTAGTTTATTCGTGAAAGCCTCTGTCATAATGTGCGCCGACTGAGGAAAAAGATGTCAGTTGAGGCAAGGGTTATGGTGAGTGACTATCCTTGCTTGATAGATATCTGATAAAGTTCAAAAAGCTAAAATAAGGGGATTACGTGAATAAAAGGCGACCTACTAAAATTATTGATCAGTTAGGCCGAGAGGCAGTGCTAACCTCTGCTGCTCGTCTTTTCAGAGATCAAGGATATGAGCGAACGACTGTTAAAGAGGTTGCGAAGGCTTGTAATATGCTTCCAGGTAGTTTGCATTACCGCTATCATACAAAAGAAGCTATTTTAGTCGACCTTATGCGCTTGGGTTTAGAGCGTGCTGCCCTGGCAGTAACAGAGGCTTGTGTAAACGTTAGTGATCCTGTAGAGCAATTGCGCAGAGGTATCAATGCTCATCTGAAAATGTTGGTCACTGGTTCCGATATGGTTTATGTGCTGCTTTTTGAATGGCGCGCGCTTCGAGGAGATGCACGTAAAGAAATGATTGAGTTGCGCGATCGTTACGAGGCCCTTTGGGCTGCAATGTTATCGTTACTAGCACAGCACGGCGCTATTCGCAAAGATGTAGACTTGAACTTATTGCGTCTCATTGGCCTTGGTGCATTAAATTGGGTTGCCACTTGGTTTAATGAAAATGGACGTTATTCGTTAGAGGATATCGGTGACTTTGTCTGGCTGGTTATTAATAGTGCGTTCGTGGTGCCAAGCGAAACTAGTATAAAATGAGTGCTCTAAATCTATATAATATAATTAACTCGTTCGTATGAGCAAAGAGGCTCTGCACTGTTGCAGGCGTTCCATTGTTTAACTTTACCTATCAATTAAGGGGTTGCTCAATTCGCCGCTGTGCTAGCTTAGCGTTTGCCCCTTCTTCTTGATATAGTAACTTTGACCAATAAGCTTCTATCACGCTGTTAAAGTAGATAAGTAGTGATTTTTTCAGGATAGCTTGTTTTCGTCGCCATTCGCAACGGAGCAGGCTGGGAGTGTAATGCGCTAGCGTACCTAGAGGCGGTGTCTTTGCGATGATTCTATACTAGCGTTAGCGGAACTAAGGCTCGTAAAAGCATTAGGTCAGAAAATGTCATGGCTTTTATTATTATCATGTACGTTACGTTGGCATCCATTCCGTTTGTGGGTTGGCCTCGTTTCTCGAGCACGATGCCACATGTTTATACTTTACGATGTCTGTCATGCGGCATATTGACTGGGCTGTGCTTCCCCACTAGTCGACTGAAATCAAAGTACTTTCTGGCAATAAGCGTCATATCTCCATCTTGCTGATTTAATCATACGCCACCTTGGGTGGTATTTGCATTAATAATATTTTGAGTAAGTTATTGTGCCTGATGCTTACTGGTAGTTAAAGTGCAGTGATTTTTTAAAAGTCCTTTCTCAGGCGCAATAACTAAAAAATAAACTCATAGCTGCCTGAAAATAGTCAGTATAGTGTTCGATGTAGTCGGGCTGTTGTTATAATATTATCGCTACGCCGACTTCTCTTCGTGCACAGTAACCCCTGCTTCATAGTCCGAATTGAATAGGCAAGCTTTCTTCAGGTCCGAGGCATATGCTAAGGCGATATGCCGCTAGTGTTTTCTTAGGTTGCTTAGCGTTGTGTTCCCGCTGCCAAGCTTCGATAGCGACCTTGGACCTTGGACCTTGGACCTTGGACGTGGGTCACGGTCGTTAATCAATGCTCATTCCGGAAGCGCCCATTTAATTGCTTAATATAGGCATTCTGATTAGGGTTCTTTAGCACGACAAGAAGCAACTTGACGCCTCGTTCAAGCTCTTAGATCAGCGACTTGCCGATATCTCAGCGATGGCCGCGTTGTGGCGATATGAGATCAAGGACTCAAGTGAGTAGCTGAGCACCGACCTACCTCTCCTGTATGGTAAGGCTGCATTTGTTGCATTATCAACGAGGTGAGGCTTTTATGACCCCGACCTCGGTTATGAGATAAAAAAGCCATTCATGAGCCACATATGATTTGCTACAGCTGGCGACCTAATGGCTGATGGCACGCTTCTTTGCTTATGTGTTTGTGTGGCTTTACATGCAGCATTTGTGCGGAGCACAAGTAGTCACCGGACTTGTGATTAATCAATACGCTTGGCTTGGGCGAAGTCCCAATTAAACATCGATGATTTGTAGAGTCGACAGGTTTGAGATGGTTGCGCAGTACAGTTTTGCAGAACTTTGACAGCCAATCAGTCTAAGTTGTTGGCAAGAAGTAAATGAGTTTCTGCTAGATAGGAGGTTTTTCTTGTAAGAATGCATTTGTCTATTGACATACAGAGTGCAGGCTAATATTTTGGTTGAGTGACCAACCAAAATATTAAAAAGAGAGTTAACATGAGACTCCTGTTGATATGTAGTTGTTATATAGTCGTAATATTTTCGAGTTTTGCTAGGGCTGGTGGTATTGTAATCCCCCCATTCTCCGAAACAGCTATTCGTAGAACTTAAGCTGCTTTCAGTAGTTGCCTTGGTGGAATGCCTCCTATGGCCGTGTTGGGCCGCTCATTGTTGTACAGCCATAGCCACTGAGTGGCAAGTTCTTGTGCCTGCTCCACCGACTCAAACAGATGTAAATCCAGCCACTCGTGTCGCACCGTTCGGTTAAAGCGCTCGATATACGCATTCTGTGTCGGCTTTCCCGGTTGAATATACATCAACGTAATGCGCTGACTGTTAGCCCAGTCTATGAGCGCTTGCGCTATGTATTCTGGCCCGTTATCCAAACGTATCGCATTCGGCTTACCACGCCACTCAATCACCTGTTCCAGACTGCGAATAACGCGCAGGCTTGGCAATGACAGATCCACCTCGATCCCAAGCCCTTCTCGGTTGTAGTCGTCCAGCACGTTGAACGTGCGCAATGTCCGGCCATCCACCAACGAGTCGCTCATAAAATCAATCGACCACACTTGGTTGGGTGCCATAGGCACAGACAGCGCATCCGGCTTATCGCGCTTGATGCGTCGCCTAGGTTTAATCCGTAAGTTCAGCTCCAGCTCACGGTAAATTCGGTACACGCGCTTGTGATTCCAGGCATAGCCCTTCACATTGCGCAGATACAAATAGCATAGCCCAAAACCCCATCGCCGGTTGGCCGTGGTGAGCCGCAATAGCCAGTCTGCTATCAGCTGATTGTCCGAAGACAGCTGAGGCTGGTAGTAATAGCTCGACACGCTGATGTCCAAACAATGGCAAGCCATCCTCACGCTGATGCCGTAACGCTGCTTTGCGCTAACAGCCATCTCGCGACGCTGAGATGGCGTTAAAGCTTTCCCTCAAGCGCCTCCTGCCGAATCTCGGCTTTGAGTCGCTCTTCGGCATACATTTTCTTCAGTCGCCGATTTTCGTCTTCCAGCTCTTTCAAGCGCTTCATCATGGACGCATCCATGCCGCCAAATTTGGCTCGCCACTTGTAAAACATAGCGGTGCTCATACCGTGTTCACGACATAGCTCTGGAACGGCTATGCCGTTCTCGTTCTGCTTCAAAATTGCCAAGATTTGGCTGTCTGTGTAGCGTGATGTACGCATAGAAAACTCCTTTGCCTCAGTGTAAGGGAATCTTCTACGAATAACCGTTAGGGATGGACGGGGGGATTACACTTGTAATGTGTTTGCACTTGGAGCTTGAGACTGCCACCTGTTATACAAAACTTGTTGACACGGCTGATATATCAATTTATACATTATTGGTTGGTTGGACAACCAAAATCATGAATAAGTTATGTGGCTTAGATAGTGTGCCCTTACGAGGATGCTGGGAGTAATGACATGAGCGTAATCAGCAAAGAAATTGGATATGAAGAAGTTGTTCCCCGTGACATTCACTTCAAGATGAATACGGACACGGTGGCGCGCCACTGGTTCAACGGTGATCCATGGACCACGCACTGGATGAACTCCATTCTGGCGGCGGTTCCTGATGGCGAACGCTGGGTAATGAATTCAGCCAGAGCACAACTCGACAAATTGATCGACCCTGAAGTGCGTAAGGCTGCGATCGATTTTTGTCGCCAGGAGCGCATTCATGCACGTGAGCATGATGAAATGAACAAGGCATGCGTTGCTCAAGGCGTGCCGATTGACAAAGTGGAGGCGGTTTTTACCAAAATCAGGGTCACCATGCAGGAGCGGCTGAGTCTTGATATGCAGAGCTCCATGGCAGCAGCATTCGAGCATTTTACCGCTGTCATCTCTTCGGTCATGCTGGAGAACCCTGAGCTTTTCAACGAGTCTGATCCTGAGCTCAGGGCAATGCTGTACTGGCATTTTGTTGAAGAAACGGAGCACAAGGGTGTCAGCTTTGATGTGTATGTCGCTGCCAGTGGTGGCGGCATCAAGGGCTACCTGAGGCGCGTCGGGGGAATGGCGATGGGGACGGTACTTGGTCTGCCGCTCATGGTCGGCAACCAGGCCTATCTGCTGCACAAGGACAAGCAGCTGACCAACTGGCGCTCAGCCATGAGGATGAGCAATATCCTGTTCGGCAATCCCGGCATTCTTGCGCGCATTTTCCAATCCCATTATCTGCCTTACTTCATGCCTGATTTTCATCCCTGGGATGATGACAATCGTGAAGTCATCCATGTCTGGAAGCGCAGTTACGAAAAAACCGGCGACCCGCATAAGGCCTATCAAGCTTTACTGGATTGGAAGCTGAAAAAGAATGCGCCAGGCAAGCTGAAGCTGAAGGCTGTTGTACAGGCGGCCTGAGCAGCCAGTAAAGCGCACTGATTTCCGCTGATGCCTTCGGTCTAAGTGTGACGTTTCCCGGTCATCACGGCATTGTTGTCATTTGTTGCGACAATGCCGTTTCGTTAATCGATCAGGACGAGTTGATCATTAGCTGACGCCGTGGGGGACTATGCGGGTGCCGTGGTTTTAGCGGGTGGTAAATAAAGAGCGGTATTTTTTCGAGCCACCCGGCTCTTTTTAAAGGAATGTCTCATGAGTAAGAAAGCCCAAAAGTTGTCACAGTGTGCGGCGGCGATTGTGACTGGAGCTGGCAGTGGTATTGGTCGCAGCTTTGCCTATGAAATTGGGCGTCGAGGTGGTGCCGTTGTGTGTGTAGACATTCGTATTGAACGTGCCGAAGAAACAGCGGCCATGCTGCGCAGCCTGAATACGCACGCGGTAGCCTATGCATGTGACGTGGGCAATGCTGAACAGATGGCAGTGCTGGCAGACGAGGCGGAGGGCTTGCTTGGTCGCCCTGTAACTCTGGTTGTGAATAATGCGGGGGTTGGCCTCGGTGGCCAGATTGGTGAAGTATCGCTGGAAAAATGGCATTGGTGCGTCAACGTCAACCTCTGGGGCGTGATTCACGGCTGTCATTTTTTTGCGCCAAAACTGAAGGCGCTGGGCTATGGCGGGATCATCAATGTGGCGTCGGCTGCAGGGTTTGCCGCAGCACCAGAAATGAGTGCTTACAACGTGACCAAGGCGGGCGTGATGGCCTTGTCAGAGACCTTGTCGGCTGAGCTGACGGGAACGGGGGTGAAAGTGACAGTGCTGTGTCCGACGGTGGTACCAACCAATATTGTCAACGATGGTCATCTGCCTGCTTATCGCTCCGAGTTTGCCAAAACGGCGATGACAAAGTTTGCCCTGACCGACAGCGACGCGGTGGTACGCAAGGCGCTGGACGCGCTCGACAAAGGGCAGATGTACATGCTACCGCAAATTGACGGACGCATTGCGTGGATGTTTAAGCGCGCCGCCCCACGTTTGTATGCGCGTAGCCTGGGTGAGGCCTACCGGCTTGTTGCGCCGTCTTGATGATGTGGTAGCAGCCATCTTCAAGCACAGCATATACCCCCACACTTCACTGACGGAATTATCGATATGGCATCTAGCCAGGCCAAGCTACTGAAACTCTTCCTGCGCATGCGGGTAAAGCGTGAGCTGACATCAAATGCCGCACTTGTTCGTCATTTGCGCAGTGCCATGGACACCAAGCTCTTCCCCAGCCCTGTGCCCTCTGGAATTACGGTCCGGCAGGCAAGCGTTGCCGGGGTTCTTGGTGAGTGGCTGGAGGTGGCTAAGCCGTGCATGACCATCCTGTATTTGCACGGTGGTGCCTTTATTGGCGGCAAGCTGGCGACCTATCACACGTTTTGCGGCGAGGTTGCCAGACGTTTGAATGCCAAGGTTTTCATGGCAGATTACCGCCTCGCTCCGGAGCATCCCTATCCGGCGGCAACGGACGATGCATTTCAGGTCTATCGGCAATTGTCGGCGGAGTTGCAGGGAACTGAGCCCCTGGTGATTGCGGGTGATTCTGCGGGCGGTAACCTGACCCTGGTCACGCTATTGCGCGCCAAGCTTGAAAATCTGCCCATGCCAGTGTGTGCGCTGACCCTGTCGCCTGGTACGGATGCAACAGGCACACTGCCAGCGCTGACGGCCAACAGTGCCAGTGATTCCATGCTGTCAAAGTCAATGATAGATAGGGCGATCGATATTTATCTGGCCGGGGCGGACTCCACGCATCCCGATGCCTCTCCCTGTCGGGGGAACTTCTCTGGTTTGCCGCCTTTGCTGGTGACGGTGAGCGAAGAGGAGTGCCTGCGTGATGATGCTTACCGTGTTGTCCATAACGCGCGTCAGGCCGGGGTGACGGTGGAGCTGCTGTCGCGTCTGGATATGCCGCATGTGTGGCCTATTTTTCATTTTTTGCTTCCTGAAGCCAGGCAAGACATGCATGTATTGATCCGGTTTATTGAAAAGCATGTGGGAGAAAGTCTGGTTCGGAGCAGTGCGGAATTTCAGTTGTCTTCTGAGCACGAAAGTGCAAGCAAGGCCTTAGCAGGTTAGTGCATTAAATTGACTGTAAAAATACACGTACAGTATAAATTTGGAGAAATTAGCAATGAATATTGCCATCACAAAACCTGAACAGGTAAGTGTGCAACGAACGCGAGCAATAAGTCCCGATCACGAAGTTGTCATTGTTGGCGCGGGTATTTCTGGTCTTGGCATTGCCATTCGCCTGAAAGAGCAGGGCATTGAGTCTTTCATCATTCTTGAGCGTGCCGACCGTGTCGGCGGCACTTGGAGAGACAATCGCTATCCGGGTATCGCTGTCGACATTACTTCGTTCACCTATTCGTACTCTTTTGAGCAGAACCCGAACTGGTCGAGAGTGTTCGCACCGGGTAAAGAGTTGCAGCATTACACCGAACGGGTAGCTGCCAAGTACTTCCTCTATCCACACATCCAGTTCAAGACCAGTGTTAGCCGTGCCGAGTTCGATGAAGAGCGTCACTACTGGCGCATTGAAGTAGATGGTGGTGATACCATCACAGCCCGTCATCTGGTGTCTGCAACCGGTGGCCTGATTTCGCCGAAGATGCCGGATATCGAAGGTATCAATGACTTCAAGGGCAAGATCATCCATACAGGGCACTGGGATGACAGTATAGACCTCAAGGGCAAACGTGTTGCGGTGATTGGCACGGGGGCTACGGCCGTACAGTTGTTGCCTGAAATTGCTCCGCTGGTGAAGCGGCTTGATGTCTATCAACGCACACCGATATGGCTGTTGAAAAAACCAGACCACGCGCTTCCTGGCTGGCTGAAAAGCTCGTTCCGGCTGTTGCCGGCCGCGCAACGCCTCGTGCGTGTAGGTACTGATGTTATAAGCGAGTCGTTGATGGTTATTTCTACGATTTATTATCGGCAGGCCCCTTGGCTGGTACGCAAATGCGAAGAGGCTGGCATTCGCAACATGAAAGAGCAGTTGCCGAGCAGGCCGGACCTTTGGGAGAAGCTGACGCCGAAATATGGTTTCGGCTGCAAGCGCCCATCTTTCTCGAATGAGTATTTTCGTATTTTTGCACGCGATAATACTGACCTCATCACAACGTCTATTGAGCGAATTACCGAGAAAGGCATAAAAACCCGCGACGGGGTCGAGCGGAAAATTGATGTGCTGATTCTGGCAACCGGCTACCGCGTATTCGAAAAAGGAAACCTTCCCTCGTATGATGTTGTCGGTCGCAAGAGCCAAGAGATTGGAGCCTTTTGGGAGAGTAATCGCTATCAAGCTTATGAAGGGCTGACTGTGCCTGGGTTCCCCAATTTTTATGTCATGCTTGGTCCCTATGCGCTGATCGGTACTTCTTATTTTAAGATGGCGGAAGGCAATGCAATACATGCAGTACGCTGCATCAAAGAAGGGCTCAAGAGACAAGCAACCTGTGTGGAAGTGCGTCAGGATGTGCATGACCGCTACTTTGCAGATATTCAGCGACGCCAACAAAGCACGGTGTTCCTAAATCACAACTGTTCTTTGTCCAATAGCTATTACTTTGATAAACATGGGGATGCGCCAATGCTAAGGCCTTCCACATCAGTCGAGATGCTTTGGCGGGCCAAGCATTTGTCCATGAATAACTATAAGTTTAGTAAGGTTGGTTCGAATCCTAGCACTGACAAGTTAACTCGCTGATGTGTACCCACTCACGACATCGTTTTCACCCCAGTATCATTAGCTATGCAGTATGGATCTACTATCGCTTCAATTTGAGCTCTCGTGATACCGAAGACTTGCTGGCAGAGAGTGGCATCTCTGTCAGTTAAGAATCGATCCGCTTATGGCGTATCAAATTCGGACCTGCCTATTCTCCCAAGCTGAAGCAAAATCATGGCAGATTAGGCGATATGTTTTATCTTGATGGGGTATTTATCAAGATAAAACGTAAAACAACTCTACTTGTGGCGAGCAGTTGATCAGGACGGCGAAGTGGTCGATGTCTATGTTGAGAGTCGCCGTAAGAGTGCTGCGGCTAGGCAGTTCTTTAAGCGCTTGTTACGTAACCACGACGACCAACCAAGAACGATAGTCACTGATAAGTTGGCAAGTTATAGGGTTGCTCAACGCGAGCTAATGCCAAAAGTTCATCACAATACAGCCAAGCACGTGAACAATAGAGCCGAGCAGTTGCATGAGTCGACGCGATTCAGGGAGCGGGGAATGGGCGGTTTAAGTTCCCGAGTCAGGTACAACTATTCCTAACGAACGATGCGGCAGTCTCAAACTTTCTCAACCTTGGAAGACACCTTGTCCCAGCAAGTCATTATTGACTTACTAGGACAGCCGCGCTCTAAACTTGGAGGGCGTTAGGTGCGTAGAGGTGAAAGGTTTAACTATTGCTGAGTCTAGAAGTTAACATATCAGTACCGCTTAGTTTGACTAATTGACTGAAAGTGGCACGAGCTCAGAGCTGACAAGTTACTTGTTAGTATCGTCATAAGCATTCATCATAAAAATTAATTTTTAATCACGTCGATACATGGTGACGACACAGGCACCACCCAAGCCAAGGTTGTGTTGCAGGGCAACTTGCGCGCCACTGACCTGACGCTTTTCTGCCGTGCCACGCAACTGCCAAACTAGCTCTGTACATTGCGCTAAGCCGGTTGCACCGAGTGGATGACCTTTTGAAAGTAAGCCGCCTGATGGATTCGTCACTACTTTGCCGCCATAGGTGTTGTCTTCGTCCCAAATAAACTTTTCTGCACCACCTTCTGGGCAGAGCCCAAGCGCCTCATAAGTTAGTAGTTCATTCGCCGTGAAGCAGTCATGTAGCTCCACAACGTCGATATCATCTGGGCCAATGCCTGACTCCTCATAGACCTGTTTAGCAGCAGCTTGAGTCATGTCGTATCCGACCATTTTGATCATCGAACGCGGCTCAAAGCTGGAGGCATAGTCAGTTGTCATCGACTGTGCGGCAATGTAGACCGGATTTTTGATGCCATGCTTTTTGGCAAAAGCCTCACTGCAAAGAATTGCGGCACCAGCACCACATGTGGGTGGGCAACATTGAAAGCGGGTTAACGGATCGAAGACTTCAGGTGAAGCCATAATCTCTTCTAGAGAGAGTACTTGTCCAAATAGTGCATAAGGGTTGTTGCTTGCGTGTTTACGTGCCTTTTCAGCGATCTTGCCGAAAGTCTCTTTTTTCGTGCCGTGCTGCCAGCGATATTCACGACCGGCACCGCCAAACATCTGCGCGGCGGGTGGTGCCGAGCTAAACCCTTGCAGGTCAAGCATGACTGGAACATGCAATCCCATAGGGTTTTCGCGATCGTTAAACATGGTGCCTAAAGCGCCTTTGCTCATTTTCTCAAAACCTAGAGCCAACACGCATTCGGCTAAACCACCCTCGATAGCTTGGCGTGCTAAATACAGTGCGCTTGAGCCGGTAGAGCAGTTGTTATTCACGTTCACCACAGGAATGCCGGTGAGGCCTAGCTCATACACCGAGCGCTGACCGCAAGTAGAGTCGCCATAGACATAGCCAACGAAGGCTTGTTCTACAGACTCATAGGGAATGCCGGCGTCGGCTAGGGCTTTTCTGCCTGCTTCGGCGGCCATTTCATAATATTCAGGGCTAGAGCCGGGCTTGGTAAATTGGGTCATACCAACTCCGATGACATTGACTCGTTGTTTCATAACTTATGCTCCTAAAGCGTTTAAGAATTTCATTTCGCGAGCCAAGAGTGCATCGCCATCGACGCGAACGTCCCCGCGCTGATACGCGTCTTGTAAGCCTTGCTCGCCAGAGCAGAGCGCTTGTAGCGTCGCATCGGATAATGTGATTTCAGCATCAGGATGCGCAGCAGAGCCAACTGTTACTTGTGCAGGACTGGCACTGAAATCGATGCACCATGTGCTGTCTATATCACTGAGCGAAAACTGGACAACTCCTTTTGCTGCAGTCGCAGGCTTGGCACTTAAGTGCGCGGCGATTTGCTCAAAAATAGCGGGAGCTTCTGATGATTTAGTTGCTGGTGCGGATGCTGCTGGATTAGCGCCTGTTGTATTTTTAGCTAAACGATCAGCTTTGGCTTGTGTGATCAGAGCAGGATCCATCTCCGATAGTACAGACAACTTATTTGACGCCATGACATTGCCATGAACTTTCATTTTGCCACCGAAGAATAACTTTTGAACTTCTGCTTGATCGCCAGAAAATAAGACTGGCGCATATTCTGCATCCATCTCAATAGTGACATCTGGCTTAGGTAGCACCCCTTCACCAGCAATTGGCTTGGCACTTTTCAAGTCCAAGAACCAATTTGATTCAGGGGCATGAAAGCTAAATTGGAAGCTAGTTTTCACTTGCTCTGAGAGTTGTGGTTTCGAGGAAACAAAAGCTTTAATGCCTGCAAATACATCGGCTAAGACAAAAGCATTTTCTGCTTCGACGACGGCAGCAGCAGGCGTTGTGACTTCTGCGCTAACTCGCGCTGTTTTTGCGGCATCTATAGCGGCCGGGTCCATGCCAGCTAGCGCCGATAGTTTATTTGATGCCATAACATTGCCATGCACTTTCATCTTGCCACCGAAGTAGAGTTTTTGTACCTCTCCTTGGTCGCCGCCAAACAGCGTGTTGACGTGTTCATTATCCAGCTCAATGGTGACATCGGGTTTAGCGATTTCACCCGCTCCGACTTCACCCTGGCCATTTTTCAGATCGATAAACCAACTCGATTCAGGATTATGGAAGGTAAATTGGAACGTAGTTTTCACTTCAGCTACAAGCTCGGGTTTGCTGGCAACAAAGTCTGCAATAGCGGCGAAGTAATCATCCACAATCACAGAATTTACTGCTTCTACAGATGCTGCATCTGATGTGTGTGCTGCTTTTTTAGGTGCTGGAATTTCGGTATATAGCTCTATGACAGCGTTTTTAATAACAACTTCATTGCGTTCTTTAACCGAGGTTTCAAACACGATACGAGTGTCTGACTCTCGCCACATTTTGGTAATTAATGTTTCGCCTGGGTAGACACTTTTAGCGAAGCGAACCTTAATGCTTTTGAAATAGCGTGGGTCATTATTGCTAAAGGCTTTAATAACGTGCCGACCACAATAGCCATAGGTACACATGCCGTGAAGGATGGGCTTATCGAAGCCAAACGCTTTGGCAAATGCTGGGTCGGCGTGTAGCGGATTCCAGTCGCCGGAGAGGCGATACAGCAGCGTTTGATTGGCGTCGGTTTTCTCTTCAATAACAGCATCGGGCTCTCGGTTTGGAGGTGTGTTGACGTCTGCGCTTGGCCCACGATCACCACCCCAGCCACCAGCACCACGCACAAATGAGGTCATTTCGTTATAAGCAATTTCCTCACCGCTTTCATCGAGGGTGTGCACAGCAAAAGTGACCACAGCGTGTGGATCTTTATCCCAGGCCTCTTTAAATTTAAAGATGTGCTTGAGCTTTGCATTCGTCGGTAATGGACGTTTGATTTCAGTGTATTGCTCACCATGCAGGATGCGATCAAAACCATAATTTTGGCCGGGTAACTTCAAGCCACCTGCTTTAGCTGCCTGTAGCATGGCGTTGGATTGTGGCATCACGCCGTAAGTTGGAAGTACAGCAAAGTCGCTACCCATCTCATAGACATAATTTAGTTCAGCTTTGTCTAGTGGGTCACGCGCAGCGCCAATACCGAGGGCATACAGAGCTACATCGCGCTCGTCATAGCTATTTTCCAACACCAACTCGCATTTTACTGCTTCATCTAGATCAATAAATTCGTTGCCACCTAAGCGTGGGTTATTGATGTTATGCAGGATGGGCGCGAAAGAGTCGTTGACGGTAGCGGGGTGGCCAGCGTTGGTAAAGTCGCCAATGGTGTTCCATTTATTCGCCACATCATCGACGCTAAAGTTTTTCCCCAGTGGGAATGATTGCCCCTGTGTACGCTCCCAGCGAAGTTGCGAAATATAGCCAGCGCCAACTTCAAATATTCCCTTGGTTTGCTCGCAATCTTCATGGCATAGCCATGCTACTAATGGACTGACATGCTCGGGCTTGAGATTAGCTAGCAGTTCCGGCGGCATGATCGTTTCGGTGAGACGTGAGGCGGCGATTGGCGCAATGGTATTGACTTGAATTCCTTTGCTACGCCCTTCTTCAGCTAGGCAGTTCGCCAGTCCAGCAAGGCCGAGCTTCGCCGCACAATAGTTGGCTTGGCCGAAGTTGCCATAAAGGCCAGCGGCTGAAGTAGTCATGATGATACGGCCATAACCTTTATCGCGCATGATCGGCCACGCGGCGTGTGACACACTCATTGAGCCAGTTAAGTGCACTTTGAGGATCAGGTCCCAGTCGGCCTGAGTCATTTTATGAAAGCTAACATCTCGCAAAATGCCGGCGTTGTTGATAACAATATCTACTGTACCAAAGGCGTCTAGTGCGGTTTGCACAATACGCTCTCCATGTTCTACGGAGTCGTAGTTAGCCACTGCCTCGCCACCAGCGGCGATAATTTCAGCGACTACCGCATCGGCAGCAGTGGAAGACTTGCCATCGCCGTGTGCGCCGCCACCTAGATCGTTAACAACTACTTTGGCCCCTAGTGAGCCAAGAAGAAGTGCGTGTGATCGGCCTAAGCCATTGCCTGCACCGGTGACAATCGCCACGCGTTGATCAAATCGTAATGCCATGAAGTGGGCCTCGCTGATAATATTTACAATATGTTCGTTCAACATGTATTATTTATAGGTCACGACGCGCCAATCTGTCAATAAAATTATGACTGATCAGTCAGATGTATGATTAGCTTTCGAAGAAAACTGAATTGGAGAGGCCGCATGGCGTCAAAGGCACCTGAGAAGCCCAGTCGTCGCACGCAAGTTGAGCGCAGCCATGCCATGCGTGAGCGCTTAATCAGTGCCACCATCTGTTGTTTAGATCGTGATGGCTACGCAGGCACCACCTTCAAATCCATTGTGACTGAAGCAGATGTGTCATTGGGTGCGCCATTGCATCATTTCGCCACCAAGGCTGCACTCATGGAAGCAGCTGCTACGCGTCTCATTCAACGGCTATATATCGAATTGGGTAAAGCATTTAGCGGCCTTGCATCATCAGATAACCGTTTGACTGAAATGATTCAAATTGGCTGGAGCACATTATTTAATCAGCAGGAAACCATTGCGTTGTTGGAGCTGACGCTTGCTAGTCGCCGCGATACTGAGTTGGCCGAGGTGATGCGAAAGCTTGGGCTCGCAGGCTTTGACATGCTGGACAATGCAGCCAAACATTACTTTGTGAGTAGAAGTAGTGAAGATCCAGTGAGTGATTACTTTGTTTTGACGCACTGGCTGATCCGTGGCATGACAATCGATCAACACCTGCTGAGCAGTTCTGCTGCGCCTGATCATTATTTAAGGCTGTGGTCAGGCTTATTGCAGGGAAAGGTCGCAGTTAAGCCTGAAGTAGTTGCGGCTCCACCTAAGCCAAAGCGATGGCCTAGTGATAAGCCATCACCCTAGCAGGCTGAGATGCGATAACTCGTAACTTGCAAATCTTAGTTATTGCAAAGTGGGAGATGCATAGATGTCGCTTAGGAGCCCTTGCGAGCCAAAAAGGTTCTCCCGCCACTGCTGCTCTAATGATCGTGTGTCATCTTGAGTGGGATGGAAGTTTCTTTTGAAGAAGTCTGGTAGTCGTCGAGGTACATGCTTTAAAAGACCATGCCTACCAAACAACATCGCAGCCCCTTTCAAGTGCGATTTGATATGTCGCTTTTGTAACTGATTGTCATGGGCCAAAATGGCCACCAAGCTCCCTATCAGGACGGGTACTAATGCCGCAGCAACTAGTGGTCCAGCTTGTAACTTTAAGCGCCAGCTATTGCTAACTCGCGTATATACATCGTAAGCCACGGATTTATGCTCTAGTTCTTCAAGCGCATGCCAAGTCCAAAGCTTTAATGATTCAGGCTCACAGGCCTCACGGAACTTACTATCCTGTAAAAATGACTCGGCAAAAATAGCGGTAAAGTGTTCCATGAAGATGGTGCAAGCTAGTTGTTGTTCTGGCGAGAATCGTTCTAGTAAGTAAAGACCCATTTTTACGCCTTTATCGACGAAGTCGACGCGAATACCTTTCTCGCTAAAAATCGCATTCAGACGGTCATGCTCACGACCATGTAAGGCTTCTTGACCAATGAAGCCTGAAACTTGGGCTTTGAGCTCGGAGTCAGTGATTTGCTCTCGAAAGTGACGTACAGATTCGACAAAAAAACGTTCACCGGGTGGGAATGATCCCGAAAGCACGGCAATAAAACTGGATGCAAAGGCATTATTGGCTATGGGGTAGCGATGTGAGTTGTAGTAATCATGGGAAAATTTAATATTGCGAGGTGGGATGCCTACGCTGGCACCAGCTAAACCTGATGACTTGATGTTGGTGGATGATTCCATAGTATACCTCATGTGACATTTTGTAATGTTCCATTTAATGTGTCATGACTGGTTGGTCACGGTCAAGCAGTCAATAGATAATTTTTGTTGCGAGCTGTTGGCAAGTGTAGTGGTCAACTAATCTCGGACACAGTTTTAAGTTTTTTTTCCGCTACTGTCGGTGCCAAACCAGCATTAAACTGGTGCGGCCTGACCCAGGTGTAACGCTCCACCAAGTAACTCACATCTTGCATCGCTTCTCGCCGAGTCATTTAGCCAACACTCGGCACTCATTCAGTTTTCAAGCTTCTAAACAACCACTCCATTGGCGCATTGTCCCTGCAATCTCCACGGCGACCCATGCTTTGCTGAATTCGATAGCGCCATAGGCGCTGACGGAACCGGCGACTGTCATATTGGCTACCTTGGTCCGAGTGAAGCATCACACCCTCACTGCTCAACGGCCATGTCCAGCGCCTTAGTCACTAGGTCAGCATCGAGATGCTCGGGGAGCGTCCAGCCAACACCGCCGCTAAGTAGCACCAATGCCCCTTGCTCCCACAGATACGTGATATCGCCACACCGGACCTGATTAGGCGCCGAGACAGCAAACTCGCAATTCAGCATGTTCGGTATATCTGATCGTTCAACAGTCGCCTGTATATAGGCATGCTTGCCAGGTTGTATGCTGATTAGACCTGACTCTTCCATTAGTCTAGCCACTTTAAAACGACCTATGGCAATGCCATGTTGCTGCCACATCATGTCACAGACGCTGCGGCTACCTGCTGAGCTTCGGCTCTGTATGAACAGCTCATTCTCACGCTTGCGAAGCAGTAACCGCTTCAGTACCTATCAGAGCGCTTGCAGCTGATGCAGATGCTAGTCAGCACCTCTGTGAAGCAGGATTTCTATGATGTTTGTCAATAAATATCCCACATATGTCAATAGATGATCCCTCTATCGGCGGATTGACTGGCTAGGATAGGTATCTGTTGGATATCGAAGCTGATGCCATCAGTTTAATTGCTTGTATTAAATATAAGGCTTCAATAATAAAAAGGAAAAAGCACATGAACAAACTGATTCTTCCTGCATTTTTAGTCGCAGCCTCGGTGGCGCCATTCGCGCAGGCAAACCAAACACTTTGTGTCTATGACTTACTGGGTAGTGCTGGCGATATGGTCAATATCGCTAAAGACTACTCATTAGCAGCGCAATCCATGGGCGCTAAAATATCAATCAAGGCATACACCGATGAGCGTGTAGCCACCGAAGATTTGAAGGCTGGAGAATGTGATGCGGTGATGGCAACCGGATTTCGTACTCGCCAATTTAACCCAACAGCCGCTGCGTTAGACTCGTTAGGTGTGTCGACCATTATTCGTAATGGCAAAGTCGATATGCCGGCGAGCTACGAAACAGTACGAAAAACAATTCAAACATTTTCATCACCTGCTGCTAGTAAGTTGATGGTCAATGGCCGATATGAGGTCGCTGGCATTATTCCGTTCGGCACCGCATATCCTGTGGTTAATGATCGCAAAATTAATACGGTTGAGGCGTTAGCTGGTAAGCGGATTGCCTCGTTTGATTATGATAAAGCGCAGGCCATCATGATTCAGAAAATTGGCGCGCAACCGGTTTCAGCTGATATTACTAACTTTGCCGGTAAGTTTAATAATGGTTCTGTGGATTTCATTGCTGCTCCGGCCATGGCTTATCGTCCATTAGAGCTTTATCGCGGCATTGGCACTAAAGGTGCTATTCAACGCTTCCCAATTCTTATTTTGACTTATCAAATCATTATCAACGAGACGAAGTTTCCTGAGGGCTTTGGCTTGAAGTCTCGCCAGTACTGGCTTGGTCAATTTAATCGTGCGATGACACTAGTGAATAAGGCGGAGAAAGATATCCCGGCATCAACTTGGGGTGATTTGACCCCTGAGAATATGGTCAAGTACACCATCATGCTGCGTGATTCACGCATAGCTATTGCCGAACAGGGCGTCTATGACAAGCCTGGTTTGAAGATTATCAAGCGCGTTCGCTGCAGCATCAGCTCGGCTGACTCAGAGTGCAGTGCAAATACTGAAAACTGGTAGTTGATAGATCGGAGATAGAGCTATGAACAACATTACATTTGTTGAACATGATGGCACAGAGCATGTGGTTGAGATTGAGGAAGGAAAGTCATTAATGCAGATCGCTATGGACAATGGCGTGCCGGGTATTGATGCCGATTGTGGAGGTGCCTGCGCTTGTGGCACATGCCATGTCATTGTTAAGAAAAGTTGGATGGATAGAACTGGGAGTGCATCTGCTGAAGAACTGCAGATGCTAGATATGACACCAGAAAAAGCCGACACATCGCGGCTTTCTTGTCAGATTAAGATGTCAGACGCTATGGCTGGCATGGTGCTGCATCTTCCTGAGTTCCAAATGTAAGTCGTCGAGTAAGTAGATTTTATGCCTGCTTCGTATCTGCGTATTAGGAGATTTATATGACAAATTTAACTTCAGTAATTGAAGGTGCAGTCGCTGCCGTTCCTATTCATTTGCAAGTAAAGGGCGCGCACTTGTTTCAGCGTGTGAAGCGGCGCTTTGTCAAAGGGGCGGCATTTCCTGGGTTTGTCGAAGCACCCATTCCGGACGTCTCTACCCTAGCCATTGAAGATATCGATGTCAGCAATCCATTTTTGTATCGACAGGGGCGCTGGCTGTCATATTTCAAACGCCTGCGTGATGAAGCGCCAGTACACTTTCAGAAGAAAAGTCCATTCGGTCCATTTTGGTCTGTAACGCGCTATGAGGACATTGTGTTTGTTGATAAACATCACGACCTGTTCTCCGCTGAGCCCATTATCGTCATTGGCAACACACCAGATGGATTGGAGTTGGCTAACTTCATCTCCATGGATCCGCCTAAACATGATTTGCAGCGACAGGCAGTGCAAGGCGTTGTTGCCCCGCAAAACCTGAAAGAAATGGAAGGTTTAATTCGTACTCGCGCTCAAGAGGTTTTAGATGACCTGCCGATAGGTGTGCCTTTTGATTGGGTTCAGGAGGTCTCTATTGAGCTCACCGCACGTATGCTCGCAACGCTCTTGGATTTCCCCTACGAGAGACGTCATAAGCTCGTTTACTGGTCAGATATCGTTGCAGCAAGCCCTGAAACGACGGGTGGTGATGTCGATATAAATGATACTTTCATTGGCGTTGCCGATATGGCCAAGCAATTTTCAGACCTTTGGCATTCAAAGGCGGCGAGAAAGGCTGCCGGAGAGAAGCCTGGTTTTGACTTGATGAGCTTGCTACTGTCGAACGAGGATACAAAAGACATGATCCGTCGCCCGATGGAGTTTTTGGGCAATCTCGCACTGCTAATTGTTGGCGGAAATGACACTACGAGGAACTCGATGACCGGTGGCGTGTTGGCACTCAATCGTTTTCCAGATGAGTTTATTAAGCTTAAAGCGAATCCAAGCCTGATTCCGAACATGGTCTCGGAGATTATTCGCTGGCAAACCCCACTGGCCTATATGCGTCGAATTGCTAAGCAGGACGTAGAGCTCAATGGAAAGGTCATTAAAAAGGGCGACAAGGTAGTGATGTGGTATGCCTCTGGCAACCGCGATGAGCGCATGATCGATCAGCCTGATGAATTCATCATTGATAGAAAAAATGCTCGTAACCATCTGTCCTTTGGCTTTGGTGTGCATCGCTGCATGGGCAACCGTTTGGCCGAAATGCAGATTCGCATCCTTTGGGAAGAACTGTTGGCGCGCTTCGACGACATCAAGGTGGTGTCAGAGCCTGAGTTAGTGCAATCAAACTTTGTCCGTGGCTACTCGAAGATGATGGTCACACTGACGGCGAAGAAGTAAGGCAGATCATCATGAAGAAAACAGCCCTTGTTATTGGTGCCAGTCATGCTGGTGCGCAAGTAGTCACTAGCCTGCGCCAAGAGGGCTGGGATGGCGATATCGTGGTGATAGGGGAGGAGCCGCATCTTCCCTATCATCGGCCGCCGCTGTCGAAGACATTTTTGGCGGGCGATAAAACCACTGCTGAGTTGGCGATACGCCCTTCAGCTTTCTATGAAAAGAATGACATCCAATTTCGCCAAGGTCGTGTAACGGCGATCGATAGGCAGCGCCAAACCATCACGCTTAGTGATGGCGCAGAGTTGGCCTATGACAAGTTGGCTTTGTGCATGGGCGCTCGCGTGAGGCGAGTTGAGTTGCCCGGCAGCGAGCTCAAAGGTGTTCATTACCTACGCAATATTGCCGATGTCGAAGGCATTCAAGCCGAGCTGGCTCAGGCCAAAACTGCCGTGATTATTGGCGGTGGCTATATTGGTTTAGAGACCGCGGCATCGCTGCGTAAACAAGGCCTGCAGGTGGTTGTTCTAGAGATGGCTGAGCGCATTTTGCAGCGTGTCACCGCGCCTGAGTTGTCGGCATTTTACGCCCGCGTGCACGGCGAAGAAGGTGTGCAAATTCAAACCGGCGTGTCGATTACGAGCATACTTGGCGATGGCCGAGTGGAAGGTGTGCTGTGCGGCAACGGAGCTATTTTTCCTGCCGATATCGTGGTCGTTGGCGTTGGCGTTATCGCCAATGTTGAGCTTGCGGAAGCGGCTGACATTGCCGTGGAAAACGGCATTATTGTCGATGAGTTTTGCCGCACCAATGATCCATCGATAGTTGCTGCTGGCGACTGCGCCAATCATTTCAGCAAGGTTTATCAGCGCCGCATTCGCCTCGAGTCTGTGCCTAATGCCGGTGAGCAAGGCAAGGCCGCCGCCGCATCGATGTGTGGACTGAGCAAGGAATACAAAAGCCTGCCGTGGTTTTGGTCCGATCAATATGATCTGAAGCTGCAAATTGCCGGTCTTAGTCAAGGCTACGATCAACTAGTTATTCGTGGTGATAAAGAGACTGGCCGAAGCTTTGCCGCATTTTACTTTCAGGCAGGCAAGCTCATTGCCGCCGACTGCGTGAATAGGCCACAAGAGTTCATGCTCAGTAAGCGAGTGATTGCCGAGGGTCTTACGCTGGATGTCTCGCACCTGGTCGATGACGGCGTTGCGGTTAAGGAGTTGCTGTGAGGGCACAGGCAAGATAGGTGTTTTATCTTGTTGTGGTCCAAAGCAAGATTAAGTGAGCTTTACGGAGTTGGTCCTATACTCACTAGGAGTTTTTCCTGTCCAGCGTTTAAATGCTCGACGAAAGCTTGCTAAATCAGAGTAGCCGAGCATGAATGCTATTTCTTTTATGGTTATCTGCTGATCTAGTAAGTAATCCATGGCTAACTGATGGCGCACATATTCGATGATGTCTCGGTAGGAGGATCCTTCATCAATAAGCCGCCGATGAAGCGTTCGAGGCGTCAGGTTTAACATCCGTGCAATTACTGCAAGAGAGGGAAGGTTGTTTTGTCTTTCAAGCATTATGCTTCTGACTTGCGCCGAGAGCTTTTGAGACTTTGCGAGCCGAGTTAGTTCATCTTGGCAACGATGAACGGCTTCAAAAAGTGCCTTGCTGCTAGAGGCACGTACTGCAATATTGAGCAGTTCGTGTGGAACTTCAAAACCATTCCAGCTTGCTTGATAGGTAACATTGCAGCGAAAAAGTTGCTCGGAGAGTGAAAGATGAGATGGGGTATTAGAGGCAATGGATACACCATCCACTTTGCAAAGCCCCATGGTGACGTACTCAAACAAGTTCTTAATGGTTAGTGTGATGGCCTCTATTACGGGCTGTGATGCCTCTTCTAGATCACAGTTCTCGATGAGTACGAAGCGAGTATGAGTTTTTGTATGCTCTAGCTTGGCAGTCATTAAAGATGTTCTTAGTGGGAGGTAGCGAGCGATCAACTCAAGTGCTTCTTTCGGAGAGACACTTTTTGAGGACACATAGCTCAGTAACCCATGACTACTGATGAGTAGTCGCTCACCAACCAATAAACCAAATGCAGTGTTATTGGTTACATTGACTGCTTCCAAAATTAACCGCTTGAAGTCAGGCAATGATAATTGCTGAATTTCAAGTTCGCCTGTTGGACCCATCTGCTGTAATTGACTAAACCAATCAGGTAGGGGGGAGCCCATGCGCGTGACTTGTTCAGCAATTTGATGAATGTATTGAGAGGCTAGATAGAGCTCATCATCGATCATGATTGTAGCCTTTTCTTTGATTGTCAATAAATGAACCATCTTTGTCAACTTCTGCTCTGCACATTGTTGGTGGAATAAATTAGTGTGACATCAGCCGAAAGTTAATAAACTGGCTTGGCATATATAAAAATAAATGCGCTAGCTAATTATATTAAGTGCTTATAAGGAGCATCATTATGACATGGGCTGAAATTGCAGCGGATGTTCAAGGGAGCTTGATCCTAAACGTGTTGCTCATAAAATTTAAACTCCGCTTCTAGATGCTGTCGAAGATATTACTCATGAGGTTATGTCTCATTATCGACCCGGGCTCTGAGACTCTATGCCATTAGTGATTCGCAAACGATTGATTTAGCGTGTACAGGCTGAAGCCACGGGCACAGTAGAAGATATGACGAGAGAGATTCAAGGAAATATTGGTAATATAATTGATCTAAAAGACATGGCGGTGGTTTATTTATCTAGAGATAAAGAGCTTATTAATAGAAAATTTCAAAAAGCCGGCCGTGGGTAGTTTCAACTTATTCGGTGATCAGGCATTTATTTCGGTTTTGCTGTTGGTTGTGTTCAGGAAGTTGCATGGGCGCTTACTCACTCAGCTTGGATAATGCCACTATTTGGTGGTTTCGTTGGGAGGTTCTCTGACTGGATGGCTCTTAAAATGATTTTCCGACCCAGAGAAAAGCAGAAATATTTTTTGACTCATTAGTTAGCAAGGGTTATTTCTAAAGCGCCGTAAAGAAGTTGCTACAGAGTATGGCGCAATGCTCGCTGATGAAGCTATAGCAGATCACAATATATTCTAGGTAGTGCTCAGAGGGCCACTTTCTGACAAGTTATTTAATGTAATTCAAAAGCATGTTCAGGACTTAGTGTACGATCAGGCTGGTTTAGCGCAGCCATTGGTGGTTTTAGCGGTTGAAAGCGAAAGCTATCAACAAATGAAGAAAGATATCGCTGGGAAGTTAATTGAGCGATTACCAGCAACATTAACGCATGTCGAAAAATATGCAGATGATGCAATGGATGTTCGTAATACATTGGTCAGTAAGATGCAGGAAATGACGACAGAGGAGTTTGAAGGCGTGCTACGGCCCGTTTTTGAGCAGGATGAATGGAAGCTGATCGCTAGCGGCGCGGTTTTAGGATTCTTGGTGGGTGAGCATCAGGTTTAAATGATGCTGCGCTAGGAATCGAGAGACGTTAATTTTTGAAGAACACTCACATCAATAATAAAACTCAAAGAGCAAGCTATGAGTAAAACAGACCATCTTGATTACGACTACCTAATTATTGGCTCCGGATTTGGTGGCAGTGTTTCAGCCCTACGTTTAGCCGAGAAAGGCTATCGCGTATGTGTTTTGGAGCAAGGTCGGCGCTGGACACCAGAAAACCTTCCGTCGACGAATTGGAAGTTTTGGGACTATCTCTGGCAGCCCGTGCTTAGCTTTCGAGGCTTTCTTAGCTTACGTCTTTTTCGACATGTCATGATTTTGCATGGCAATGCTGTTGGCGGCGGATCTATTACTTATGCTCAGACTCTGTTGGTCCCGCCAACGAGTGTGTGGGCAGAAGGTAGTTGGGCAGGGATTTCAGATTGGCATGCGGAGATGCCGGCGCATTATGAGCGTGCGAAGGAGATGCTCGGTGTTACGGTCAATAAGCGCCCCGCTGCAGCTGATGCGAAACTCAAAGAAATGGCAGATGCCATGGGAGTTGGGGGTAGCTTCTACTATACCGATGTAGGCGTCTTCTTTGGCAAAGAAGGTGATGATCCTGGGACGGAGTACCCCGACCCATACTTTAAAGGTGATGGCCCTGCGCGTAACTCATGTATAGGTTGCGGTGGTTGCATGGTGGGCTGTCGTTACAATGCTAAAAACACATTGGATAAAAATTACCTTTATTTGGCAGAGAAGCGAGGCGTAACTGTTTGCGCTGAAACAAAAGTTATTGATGTGAGGCCTTTGAATGACTGCGCGGATGGTGCTGATGGTTATGTCGTTTCTACTGTTCCAACATTCTCTCGTTGGAAGCCTAAAGTTCGACATATAACAGCAGGCAAGGTGATTTTCTCAGCATCATCACTGGGTAGTCAGGCACTATTATTTTCATTGCGTGACTCTGGGTCATTACCAAATATCTCTGTCAGCCTTGGCAAACGTGTTCGTACAAATGCTGAATCTATTTTGGGTGTCCGCTATCCCGGCAGCCAAGAAGATATGTCCAAAGGTGTGGCAATCGGCTCTGGAATTTATATAGATCAACATACACATGTTGAAGCTGTTCGTTACGCGGATGGCTCCAATCTATTGAGCAGCTTGCTAACAACTCTGACGGCAGGGAGACAGGGAGCCAGCCGACCGTTGTACTGGCTCTTGGCGTTTATTCGCCTGCTTTTAACTCGCCCAATTACCGCAATTCGCTCTGTACTTCCTTATCGCTTCTCGCGTGAAACGGTAATTTTCCTAGTGATGCAGGCTCTGGAAGGTCATCTCGATATGCGGTGGACTCGGCCGTGGTATTGGCCTTTTAAGAAGACATTAAGCACTCATGGCGCGCCCATTCCTACCTTTATCCCTGCGGCAAATGAATTTACACGAAAAGCTGCCGCTGCCACGGGTGGAGTAGGCATGAGCTCTCTTAGCGAAATATTTTTTAATGTCCCAATGACGGCTCACTGCATGGGTGGTTGCAACATGGCGAGTAGCGCAGAAGACGGTGTTATAGATGCGAAGCACAGGGTGTTTAACTACCGAAATTTGTATGTGATTGATGGGTCAGTAATTGCGGCAAATTTAGGGGTAAACCCAAGCCTCACCATCACTGCTCTGGCTGAGCGTGCCATGTCCTTTATTCCGGATAAACATTAAGTCAGGAGTAGCACGGTACTGACAAGTTAACTCGACTGCTGAGATAATTTGCCATGAGTACCTACAAGCGTCATCGATTTCACCCCAGCATCATCAGCTACGCAGTCTGGATCTATTACTGCTTTAACCTGAGCTTTCGTGATATCGAAGGCTTGCTGGCAGAGAAGGGTATCTCTGTCAGTTATGAGGCGATCCGATTGTGGTGTGTCAAATTCGGGCCTGCCTATGCTTGCAGACATAAACAAAAGCATGGCGGGTTCGGTGATACATTATATCTTGATGAGGTATTTATCAGGATAAACGGAAAGCAGCACTACTTGTGGCGAGCCGTTGTGATACGGACCTATTTCTATAGACACTAATTTAGGCGAAGGCGCTAGTCACACAATGTTGTCTGACTAGACACAGAAGCGGTTATAGAAGCTATCATCATTGCTAGATTGTTGCGGGAGCAGCTTAATCAGTTGCTCTAGCGACTGCTTTTGCTGGTGCCCAGCGGATGCCTGATCGGCAAACCGAACAAGCTCTTCGATCATCGACTGCTCTCTATAGTGCTTGGTAGAGGCAAGGCGGCCTATCAAATGTGATATCACCATACCCTCAATACGCGCATCCGCTATTAACCGACTTATGTGTGGTGCCAAGAGGTGAACGGTCTGTATTTCGTGCTGGTACAACGAGGGGTTCATCGGGCGTGGATTCTTCTCGCCGACCGTATCGATTTTGCCTAAGTCATGTAGCAACGCAGCGACTTGAGTGAGTGCAATAAAGAGCTCCGATTCACCGAGCATTACCGCCCAACTTCCTGCTAGTTGAGCTACCTGCACGGAGTGCACAAGTAATCCGCCAGGGTACGCACTGTGATAGCTAGCACTGGCTCGGCAGCGAATGAATCGATGGCCAATGGTTGGATCCATCAATATGCCGGTCAGAAAGGCACGAAGTGGCTCATTGCTTAGCTCGTCAATGAAGTTAATAAGCCAGTCCAAGGCCTCTCTAGCGCGTACAGGAACCAATGGCAAAGGGAGCAGGGCAGCACCATTGCGCACATGGCTAGCTGAAACGACATACAGCTCGCTGAGCTTCAAAAAATGACACCCATTCAAGTGGGTTACTCGGCCATTTAGCTCAACTAAATGCTGCTCACTAACATTGATGGTTTCAATGAACTCATAAAGCGATGCTTCAGGCCATACATAGGCTTTAATGGCTCCTGCGCTATCGACAAGCTTGAGCCGAAAGTAGCTATGCCCATTCTTCGCCAAGCATTGCTCAAGGCCTACTAATCGCCCCTGGATGGAGATCGAGTCACCGACGTGATCGTGAAGCTGGGAGGTATTAATCAGCATGATCAAAGTCCTCCATGCTGATGTGAAGGCAGGCGACTGAGCGTGTATTGAAGGCGATCGCACATGATGTTGAAAACAGCACTGGCCAGTGGCTCATCAACCATGCGCATTTGCTCTTTGATGTATCGAGTCAGTGCTTCTTGGTTGGTGAGTGATTGCTCGTAACCAAGCACAGCAGCAAGGTCTAGCAATGGGCTCACTGAATAGGTGTTGAGCAGTGCTTGTGCCATTCGAAGCACAATGCGATTACTGCACTCTTTGCGATGTTGCAGACGAACTGCATCGAGGTTGATCACGTTCATAGTGGGCACCTTAGAGATTAGATACGGATGTGGTGATGAGTCGATCCATCGCACTGCCGTCGTTGCGTGTGAGATTAGGGACGAAGTTGCTGTATACGGAGAACAGCATCTTGGTGTTGCTATGACCGAGCTGATTAGCAATCCATTCTGGTGATTCACCGGAGGCGAGCATCAGCGTGGCAGCGGTATGGCGTGTGTCGTAAGGCCGACGGTAGGGGATGACTAGGTCTTCTAGCATCGGCTTCCAGATCCGATTGCAGAAGTTCTTATCATCGACTGGTAGGCCGTTTCTATTACAGAACACTAAGCCGTCACGCCCGTAATGGCCGGTGATCTTAAATTGTCGTTGTAGAGCTTCACGCACTTTGCTGGACATGCGGATGTCACGCTGTGATGGGTCGTTTTTGGTGTATTCAAACCCGGACTTTCCGTGTGTCTCACGAACGGCAATGAAGCCCCGGTCAAAGTCGACACACTTCCAGCGTAGCCCATGGACTTCACCCGTTCGCATGCCGGTAAAGAACTTGATGATCAAGTAGTCTCGGAAGTCCGCTCGTACATCCTCAAGGATGCGACTCACCTCATCGAGCGTGAATGGTGTGATGTGCCGCTTCTCTTCTTTGAGCTTCTTAATACGCTCGTAAGGGTTTGGAATCTTGTAGCGAGCACAAGCTTCCTCAATCACCGCTTTGACTAGCGTCATCATGCGGTTGATCGAGCCGGTTTGAAGAGCAATCCCGCCTGGGGTGCGATACCTCACTCGTGAGTTACGAAAATCCACGAGGTCATCTCGAGTGATGGCATCAACTGGCAGGCCACCTAGAAAAGGAATGATGTGCTTTTCGAAAAGACTAAAAATCGTATTTCGATAGTTAGCACGCCATTCAACCTCATGCTCGGCAAGCCAAGATCTGACCATACGTTCGAATGTTGGAAGCTCTTCTCCAAGGCGGCCCTGATCAGAACGCTTCTGCTCTAGCAGAATTGTTTTCAGAAACGAACTCGTTGGAAAGTAGGCGGCGTAATCAAAGCGGCCATTACCAATTTCGATTTCGATCTTTCCCATGACAGCTTCTAATCGTTTGCGATTAGGAGCTGTGTTTGGCAGAGCAGTCACCTCGCGGCAACGCTTCCCAAGATAGCGGAAATCAAAATACAGCTTGCCGCTTGGCTGCACGCGAATGTTACCCATGGCAGATTCCTCCTGATGCGAGAGGAATGCTCATTTGGTCTACATTCATCTCTTCTTGAATGCGCTCCCAAATAAACAGCATTTTTTTTCCGCCAAAAGGGCGTGTGTAATGCACGCCTTCATGTAGCTTGTAATCCACAAGATGGCGACGAATGTAGCGCGCTGAGTAGCGGATTTTTTTCGCTAGCTCTTCGGTGGTCAAAAACGTTAGGTCTTGCATATCTGTACCCTCTGGTTGATCATCAACTGAGTGGAGAAAGTGCTATTGATTTAGCAAAATTTCACTCTAAGTTGAATTTAACTGAATCAATTAGACTCTGCAAGTACTTTTTTCATCCTAAGTGTAATTATTTGGATTTATCTATGATTCGTTGTCATCTAGGGCGCTTAATGGGCGAGCGTAAAATGAACATTGCTGATGTGATGCGAGAGACAGGCATCAAACGCACAATGCTGACGCTGATGTACAAAGATGAAGTGCAACGACTGGATATGGATGCGCTAGATAAGCTTTGCCGTCTATTTGCGTGCGAAGTTAAAGATCTACTCGAGTTCGACTCAAGTGCACCTCAAAAAGAAGCTGAATGATTTTCACGCGCTTTAGCTGCAGAAAAGACATTTTAGGGTAGGGGTCAAAGTTGGTCATCTTCTGACCAACGAAGTTGAGGGAGTTGATCAACTCCCTCAAGCTAATCAGAAATAATGGTCAAGATCTGGTCCAGATTTGGTCCAGATGGCTTTTAAGGCTGCGCGGCCTGCAGATTTTTCAAACCCCAGAAAGCACAAAACCCGCTAGGCGCAAGGCTTAGCGGGTTTCGGTATTTGGTAGACACTAGCAGACTCGAACTGCTGACCCCTACCATGTCAAGGTAGTGCTCTAACCAACTGAGCTAAGCGTCTAAGTGGCGCGCATGATAGCGAAGGCAGTGGATTCTGGCAACGATTATTTGCCTAAAAGCTGTCGATGAGCTGGCTAATGGCCGTGTCGATGACTGCGCGAGGCGAGGCGAGGTTAAGGCGCATAAAGCCGCTGCCGGCGTCGCCAAAAAACACACCAGCGCTGAGGCCGAGGCCTGCTTTTTCTACAAAATGTTGATGTAGTTGGGCATCTGTGAGGCCGAGGTGTCGGCAGTCGAGCCAAAGTAAGTAGCTGCCCTCAGCGGCGATGGCTTGCGGCAACTGTGGGTGCTCGGCCAAGCGCGCCACCACGTGGTCGTGCGTGCCTTTAATGTAGGTGAGTAGGGCATTCAGCCAGGCTTGACCATGACCATAGGCTGCCTCCGCAGCAACCAAAGACAGCGGATTGTTGACATGGATGGCAAGCGCTGCGTATTGCCTACTAATGGCGCTACGGTGGTGGCTATTGTTGACAGCCAGCCAAGCCAGACCTAAGCCCGGCACATTAAATGTTTTGCTCGGTGCCATGGTGGTGATGACACGCCGCGCCGCGCCGGGCAGGCTGGCCAATACCGTGTGTGGCGTGAACGTGAGGTCGGCGTGAATCTCGTCGGAGACAATAATGAGGTCGTGGCGCTCGGCAATATCGAGCAGCCGAGTGAGCTCATCACGCCGCCAAACGCGACCAACGGGGTTGTGTGGCGAGCAAAACAGCAACATTGTCGCTTTCGTGGCGCATTGCTCAAGGCCATCCCAGTCGATTTCGTAGTGCGGTGCGTGGCCGCTGGCCTCTACCAGTCGCAACGGGTTGAGAATGAGTTGGCGTTGATTGTCAGTCACTGCGCGAAATAGCGGCGGATACACGGGTGGCATGACGATAATGCCGTCGCCCGGCGCTGTTAGGGCGTTGACCGCGGCATAGAGCGCGGGCACGACGCCCGGCGAAAGCAGTATGTCCTCGCGGGCTGGCTGCCAGTTAAAGCGCTCATCGAGCCAATTTAAGAGGTGATGAAAAAGCCGCTCGGGCACCACGCTGTAGCCATAAATCGGGTGTAGGGCGCGCGCTTGCACTGCTTCTGCCACGCAGGCCGGCGCGGCAAAATCCATGTCGGCGACCCATAGCGGAATGACATCGTGGCGACCAAAAATACGCTCACGCGCATCAAACTTTTCGCTACCGGTACCGGCGCGGTTAATGCGCTGATCGAAGTCGATGCTCACCGCACACGAACCCAGAAGCTCGCCTCGCTAACGCTGTGTTGGTATTTGCGCCGTGTTTCGCGAATCACAAAGGGCACGTCTTGCGCGGCTTGTAATGGCTCGAAGTGGGCGCTGAGGTGTTCATGTAAGGCATCGAGTGTGGTGTAGGTTTCACCATCTTTTTTGAAGCCACCGAGCCAGTCAGCACGCGGCGTGTGTTCGGTCAGCCACGTGTAGGGCGAGGTGATCATCAAGACGCCGCCAATGTTTAAGCGCTCATGAATGTGGCGTGTAAATTGCGCAGGATCATAGAGTCTGTCGATCAAGTTCGCGGCTAAGATTAAGTCATAGCCAGTGAAGTGCGGCTTCAAATTACACGCGTCGCCTTGGCTAAACTGCACGTTAGCAGCATTTGACGCGAGGCCGAGCGCTTCGAGTGTGCGGGTTTTATAGCTGACGAGTTCGCCTTCATCGACGAGGGTGTAGCGCACGCTGCCGCTAGTCGCTAAGTTCACCGCCAGGTCTATAAATCGCGCTGAAAAATCAATGCCGGTGACGTCATCGAAGGCTTTCGCTAGCTCGAAGCTGGAGCGACCCGTTGCACAGCCTAAATCAAGCGCACGCCGCATGGGACGACCAGCGCAAGCGGCAATGGCTATATCGGCCAGCGCCTTGGGAAAGTTGGCGACGTTAAAGTACTCATCGCCGTAATGAAATTCGGCGTATTCGACGAGCTGGCGGTCGGTTTCGTAGTATTGCGGGGTCACGGTGGGCTCCTGTGAGCTTTGCACATAGCGAAAGCCGGCGTGTTGAAAGAAATGGCGACGAAAAGCGTAACGGGCGCTGCGACGCGATTCATTGCCGCAGGAAATCCACGAGCCGCCCATCATTAAATTATGACGATCATCGAAGGTTGGCGTGGTGAAATCGTCGTAAATGCCGTGCACATCGAAGCCGGGAAATGGATAGGTCGGTGTTTGTGTCCATTGCCAGACATTGCCGGAGACGTCGTAGAAATCACCGTGTTGAAACTGATCTACGGGGCACGACGATGCGTAATGGTCGAGATGAATATTGGCGTTGGCGGCTGTGCGCAGGGGGACTTCGCGGCGCTCACTGACATCAGCTAGTCGATGCCATTGATCTTCTGTGGGCAGCTGAATGCGCTGACCCGATGTGGCGCTGAGCCAGCGACAAAAAGCCTCGGCTTCCAGGCAGTTAACCTCTACTGGCCAGTTCCATGGCATCGCCACTTCTTCGGTCATCAGGCGAAGGCGATATTGGTCACCATCGAGACGCCAAAAAGTCGGCATGGTCGCGCAGCTGTAGGTTCGCCAGTGCCAGCCTTCATCGCTCCAATACTGTGCTTGGCTGTAGCCATCAGCCTCAACAAAGGCGAGGTACTCTTGGTTGCTGACTAAGAATTCACTGGCTTGAAAGGTGTCCACATGGGGTTGATGGTGGCCGTATTCGTTATCCCAGCCGTAGTAGGGATCTTGCCAGTCTTTGCCCAGTGCTACGTCGCCGGCGCTTACTGGCAGCAGACGGTTGCTTGGTGCGGGGCCGTGTTGGCGGCAAGGCGCCCACGCGGCCTGAGGTTTCACCATGTCGAGGCTATGTTGACGAATCAATACCGACGACGTTTCCAAATGGATGCGCTCGTGTTCAACGCCCATAATAATGGCCCACCATGGGTGATCCCAGGTGATCGGGCCGGTGAGTGGCGTGTTGTCGATGATGGACAATACTGTTTGGCGAACGCGTTTGCGGTAGTCGGCGACTTCGGCCACGGTGGGCCAGTCATAGTGCGCATCGTTCAGGTCGTCCCAGCTCATTTCATCAACACCAACGGCAAAGAGCGATTCAAAGCGGGCATTGATGCGAGTATCGATAAGACGCGCGAGCAAAAACTTATTGATAAAGAAAGTTGCGGTATGGCCGAAATAGAAGATCAGCGGATGACGCAGGCTGATGGGCTTCTTGTAATAGGCCTCATCGCAGGCGAGCGTGTCAAACAAGCGCTCATAGAGTGTGAAGGTGCTGTCGAAATAGAAGCGAATTTGCTCACGCAGGCTGGCGGTATCTGGGGTATCGAGGGCAGGTGTGCGGGCACAAAGATGGGTAAATGTTACAGCGCTCATACGATGCGTCCTTATTGCTATTTTTTGCATCCTAGCAGCTCGTGCAGTAAAAGTGTCTTATACAAAACCAACCAATAATTTAGTCAGCGTGTGAGGGCACTTTACTCGGCTGTAGTGGGTCTAGGTGTAATGACAAATCGCATGAGGTTAGCGCAGCGCTGCACGCCGTGCTTAGTTTTTTGCGCTGGTGTTGTCGGTAGAGGGCGTTAGGTCGGGCTTATTCATAATGAGGGCCCAAACACTGGTCATGAGAAGAATAAGGGTGAGGGCAGAGGCTAGGCTATTCATCAGATTATCTCGCTATACTGTTCATGTGTACAGTATAGCGAGATAGGCACGCGTCACAAGAGAGTTTGACTGCCACTGGTCGGATGATCAGTGGTTTGCTTCACGCCTTCGGTTTTGTAAAACGATTACTCTCAATGGGCTCTGCAATCATTGCCCACACGTTAAAAGCCACTAACATCGATACGCCCACACCCATCAGCACCGTCATTTGGCTCTCCCGTTCAGTCAAGAGATGTCACTGTGGCACGGATCTGAGCGGCTGACCAAAAACAAATCGTGCTATGAAACTTAGGTCGATAGGCCGGCTTAAGTCGCTGTTTTAGATTTGAGCTTGTAAGAAATTGGCGCCAATGTGAGGCGACACGATAGATTATTTTGCTATAAGGCTTGGCTAAAATATCGCCACGATACCGCAACACCCGCTGATCATTACGGCCTAAGTCATTGCAGACGTTACAGTTAATATATTGCTCGCCGACTACACCTGCTTGCGATAAAAATCTGGCTCATGCTCATTTTTTTTGAAGCGCTTGTAGGTCCATTGGTATTGCTCTGGCGCGATAGCAACTAATGCTTCCATGGAGCGGTTCATGGCCGCCGTCGCGCTGGCTAAGTCCTCGTCGTGGACGGCGGGGTCTGCCGGCAATACATAGACATCATAACCTTGGCCATCTGCTCGGCGCATACAGCCGAGGACAACCACGGCGCACTGGGTGCGCTGAATGAGCTTCGGCACCATGACCCCAGTCCATGTTGATGTGCCAAAAAATGGGGCAAAGATGCCGCCGTTATCTTTCGGTGTGTGGTCGGGCAAAATCGCCGTGAAACCGCCTTTTTTCAGGGTTTTAAAGGTGGCTCGCACGCCGCTGTCATCGGTAGGGACAATAGTGGCACGCAGGCGGGCGCGCGCTTCGAGCACCAGCGCATCGACACCAGGTTGTTTGCCGGGTTTATACATAATAGTTGGCGCGACAAAGCTGTTGACCCAGGCATTGAGGACTTCCCATGTGCCCCAGTGCGGCACGATACACATCACGCCTCGGCCGGAGGCTAGCGCTTCATCAAATAGTGCTTGGCCATGCACTTCGCGCACCTGCGACAAACTAAAGGCAGGTGGCATGCCCCACGTTTTAGTGAACTCCAGCGCCGTCATGGCGGTACTGACAATACTGGCTTTGGTGGTGTTCAGGTGCCATTGGCGGCTCTGCTGCGGATAGGCGCGTTCGACATTGCGCAAGACCGTCTGATGCATGCCGGTATGCGGAAAATGCGCGACGAATTGGCCAATCACTTGCCCTAAGCGCTGTAATAACGGCAGTGGCAACTTGGCCAACCACTTCAGTGCCATCATCGATAGCCGGTCTTTGAAAGCCAAGTCATTTGGCGAAAGCGAGGTGTCTGTCATAAAAAATACCCAATCGAGTCGCGCAAGCATAGACGATGATTGGCAGTGCACCAAGATCGACCACCGCGCTGAGGGCTGGCGGTCAGGCGGATGTTGCGCCCAAGTCAGTGGCGACATTCGCTATACTGCGCGCCTGTGAAGCAATGATGGCAAAACCATGAGTGGTGATTTTCTTCAGCCGGTCCGCGACTTTCTCGGTGTGGCAACAACCGATGCCTGGGTGCAGGCGGCAGTGGCCGACGTGCCGACGCTGCTGCAAGACCATGCAAATTGTGAAAAAAAGGCGGCCAGTACGGCCATGAACATGCTGTTTCGCTACAACGACCGCGAACAGCTGCAAACTGAGCTGACGCAATTGGCGCGTGAAGAGCTGCTGCATTATGAGCAGGTGCGCGTGCTCATGGCCAAGCGCGGCATCAGCTATAAGCCTTTGTCGGCGAGCCGCTACGCCAATGGCCTGCGCCAGCATGTGCGCACCTATGAGCCCGCGCATTTGGTCGACCTGATGATTATTGGCGCGTTTGTTGAGGCGCGTTCCTGTGAGCGCTTTGCTGCTGTGGCGGCGCACCTCGATGATGAGCTCAAGCGCTTCTATACCTTTTTGTTGCGTTCTGAAGCGCGCCATTTCACGCATTATTTGGGGCTGGCAGAGCGTTATAGCGACGAGCCGATTGGTGAGCGTGTGGCATTTTTTCGTGAAGTTGAAGCGGCGCTTATTGACCAGCCGGACACCGAAATGCGCTTTCACAGCGGCGTGCCAATACCGCAGGTGGCCGCATGATCGCGTGGCAGTGCCCGCTATGCGCGACTGATGAGGCGCTGGCATTAAGTGCCGATGGAGCGGCGCGCAGCTATCGTTGCGGCGCCGGTCATTGCTTTGATGTGGCGCGCGAGGGTTATGTGAATTTGCTGCCAGTGCAGCAGAAAAAGTCACTATCACCGGGTGACACGCTCGCCAGCCTGCAAGCGCGCCGACGATTTCTAGCGGGCGGATATTATCAGCCGCTGCGTGATGACCTCGCGCAACGCCTCAGCAGCGCCGATGTGGTCATTGATGTGGGCTGTGGCGAGGGCTATTACAGTGCGGCGATGGCCACTGTTGCTGCACAGGTTATTGCCTTTGATATTGCCAAGCCAGCCATGCGTTTGGCCGCAAAATCCTACCCTGACTTACGATGTGCGGTGGCAAGCGGCGCGGCCGTGCCATTGCCCGATGCCTGCGCCGATGTGCTGACCAGCATTTTCGCGCCGGTGCCCTTAGCGGAAATGCGGCGCTTGCTCAAGCCGGGCGGCCGAGCATTGATCGTGACGCCAGCACCGGCGCATTTGTTTGCCTACCGTGAGGCGCTGTTTGGGCAGGTGCGTGACCATGAGCCGAGCAAGTTCGCCGAGGCCTCCCAGCCGCACTTTCAGATGGTGTCGCAGCAGGAGATTCGCTACGACATAGGCCTCAATCAGGCCGCCATCATTGATTTGCTGGACATGACGCCCTACGCCTACAAGGCCAGTCCTGAGCGCCGTAGGCAGGTCGCCGCGATGGCAACTTTGAACACCGAGGCAGCTTTTAGCGTGTTAGTGTTAACTAAACCGCTGTCGGATTAGCGCACAATGCTGCTTTATAAAAACATACGATGTGATTGGTGAGCATGGGTAAAAAAATTAGTTACGCGGAGTTTGGCCACAACTTTATTCATCAGGTGGTCACGGCACGGCGCATTGGTACTGAAATTGAAGCCGCGCTGGAGTCCACCATTGCTGGCTCCATTCGCAAACTGCCGGCTGAGCTTTTTGTCGTCTCGTATGTCTTTGAGTTGAAAGATATTCGTGTCGATCCGGACTTGGCGAAGTTGCCAGAAATCAGTTTTTTACTGGCCGTGCAGGGCGCGCTCAAACTCGATGTTGAAATCTTTGGCGTGAGCCTGCGCTATGCCCTCGATGTCACCATTTCGGTCAATATTGATGTCGAGACGTATGAGCCGGTGATGCTGCGCTTAGTGCCGCACCTAGTCACCAGCAAAAGTGTCAATATTGTTTTGGTTGGCGAAAATCCGCCCAGCGAAGTGCTCGATAAAATGAAGCTGGTGCATCCGGTGGTACGCGATCAAATCGTTAAAGAGGTCAATGCGCGGATTCAGGACCAATCCATTCAGTCCTTGTGCACGATTGATGTGCTGGCGGTAGTCGAAACTGCGCGCGGCCCGGCGGCGCAAGCGCCAGCGGAGATCTTCCCGATGCAAGATCCGGCAGAAGACGTTAACGGCTTGCTGGATTTGCGGCCACCGAAAGAGGGCTGAGCCTTTAGAAGCGGTAGTCCTGCAAATGCACGCCGCTGTCATTAGCCCAAGCGATCACAGCGCTGCCCTCAGACTCACGCCAATCACCTAAGACAAAGCGCGATGCGTCGCGGCCATCGGCTAATACGTGTTTGTGTTGTTGCGGGCGATGCGTGTGGCCATGCACCAAAGTCGTCACGGCGGCCTCAGTCAGCACGCGCACGACCTCGGCGTCGTTCACATCCATGATGTTTTCCGGCTTATTGCTGTTGGCCGCCTGACTTTGCAGACGCCAGAACTCGGCAATTTGCACGCGTTGTTCCAGCGGCTGCGAGAGTATGCCGTGCTGCCACGCCTCGCTGCGCGATTGCGCGCGAAAGGCCATATAGGCCTCGTCATCGATGCAGAGCTGATCGCCGTGCATGAGCAATACCGGCGTGCCATGTAAATCCATGACCTCGGCCTCAGCCAATAGCCGGCCACCGACGCGCTCGGTAAATGGCTTTGCGCCTGCCGGCCCGGCATCGATGAGGAAGTCGCGGTTGCCATGGCAAAACAGCAAGTCCACGCCGCGCTGGCTGAGCCGCGAAAACGCCGCCTCCACCGCGCTTAACGTGGTCGAACTGAAATCATCGCCGACCCACACCTCAAACAAATCACCGAGCACAATGACGCGCTGGCAGTCGGCTGGCAGCGCATCAAGCAGGCCAATAAAGCCGGCGTTGACGCGCGTCAGATCGGCACTGATGTGCACATCGGAGACCAGTAGCGTCTGGCTCATGCGCGTACCTGCAAGCAAAAACTCATCACGGCTTAGAGCAGCTCAGCCGATTCAATCACCACACCATCGCGCGGTACGTCTTGATGGCCGCCGGCATTGCCCGTGGGTACGCCTTTGATTTTATTGACCACATCCATGCCATCGGTGACTTTGCCAAACACCGCATAGCCCCAACCTTGGGGGTTTTTGCCGCTGTGGTTCAAGAAGCCGTTGTTGCCAACATTGATGAAAAATTGTGCCGAAGCGGAGTGCGGATCCATGGTGCGCGCCATGGCGACCGTGCCGATGTCGTTGGTGAGGCCGTTGTCGGCTTCGTTTTCGATGGGCGCATTGGTGGATTTTTGCTTCATTTTGTCGTCGAAGCCGCCGCCTTGAATCATGAAACCGTCAATGATGCGGTGGAAAATCGTGCCGTTGTAATGACCGCTTTTCACGTATTCGACAAAGTTCGCCACGGTTTTTGGGGCTTTATCGGCATTGAGTTCTAAAACGATTTGGCCGTAGTTGGTGTTGAGCGCAACTTTCATGCGAGTGCTCCAAAGTGATTAGCGGCGGCAAAAGCGCCTTATTGGTTGAGTGGCTGATAAGCCGCGGGGTAGACTCCCTGCTTTAATTTTGCCAGTCAGACCATGTTAGAAGCTAGCGATTTCATCCGAACCCGAATATCCGACGATCTGGCGAGTGGTAAAACCGCGCAAGTCGTCACGCGTTTTCCGCCTGAGCCCAACGGCTATCTGCACATTGGTCATGCCAAATCCATCTGCCTGAATTTTGGCGTGGCGCGCGAGGCCGAAGGCGTTTGCAATCTGCGCTTCGATGACACCAACCCGGAAAAAGAATCGCAAGAATACATCGATGCTATTACCAAGGATGTGCAGTGGCTGGGCTTTCAATGGGGCGGTGCGGTGCGCTATGCCTCCAGCTATTTTGATCAGCTATACGCTTTTGCCGAGCAGCTCATTGAGCAGGGTGATGCCTATGTGGACTCGCAAACGCCGGAGCAAATTCGCGAAGGCCGCGGCACATTGGTGCAGCCCGGCATGGACTCGCCGTATCGCGAGCGCCCAGTGGCCGAGAGCCTGGATTTATTTCGCCGCATGAAAGCCGGCGAGTTTGCCGATGGCGCGCTGGTCTTGCGTGCCCGCATCGATATGCGCTCGGGCAATATGAATTTACGCGACCCAATTCTCTATCGCATTCGTCATCAGCAGCATCACCAGACTGGCGATACCTGGTGTATCTACCCGATGTATGACTACACGCACCCGATTTCCGATGCACTTGAAGGCATCACGCACTCGCTGTGCACGCTCGAGTTTGAGGCGCACCGACCGCTCTATGACTGGCTACTTAACAAGTTGCCGCAGCTGCCGCATCCACAGCAAATCGAGTTCGCGCGTCTGAACCTGAACTACACGGTGACTAGCAAACGTAAGCTCAAGCAATTGGTCGATGAGCAGCTAGTCAGCGGCTGGGATGATCCGCGCCTACCCACGATCTCGGGCCTGCGCCGGCGCGGTTGCCCACCGGCGGCGCTGCGTAATTTTTGTGAGCGTGTTGGCATTAGTAAAAGCGATGGCGTGGTGGATATGGCCATGTTGGAGTTTTGCATGCGCGATGAGCTCGAACTCACCGCCCCGCGCGCCATGGCCGTGCTCAAGCCTTTACCCGTCACGCTGACCAATTTGCCCGAAGATCATCTGCAGATGTTGCATGCTAGCCGCCACCCGAACGTCGATATGGGCGAGCGCGAAATCCCCTTCACGCCAACGATTTTTATCGATCGCAGCGATTTCGAGGAAGTGCCGCCGAAGGGCTTTAAGCGCCTCATTCCGGGCGGTGAAGTACGCCTGCGTAACGCGTATATCATCCGCTGCGATGACGTCGTGAAAGACGCCGATGGCTTAGTCACCGAACTCAGATGTTCGGTCGATCTTGCCACCTTAGGTGTGAATCCGACCGATCGTAAAGTCAAAGGCGTGGTGCATTGGGTCTCGGCGAGTCATTCGCTGCCGGCTGAGGTGCGTGTCTATGACCGCTTGTTTATGGATGCCGCGCCAGATCGCAGCGAAGTGGATTATCGCGAGCTGATGAACCCAGAGTCGCTGGTGGTCTACGCCGATGCCCGCGTGGAGCCGTCATTGGCCAATGCCGCGCCCGAGCAGGGCCATCAATTCGAGCGTGAAGGCTATTTTTGCTTGGATAATCAAGCCGATGGCCGCTTGATCTTTAATCGCACCGTGAGCTTGCGCGATACCTGGGGTAAAGCCTCGTGAATCCTGCCGCCACACAGTTAGTGCTGCATAACTCCGAGCTGCGCCGTAAGCAGCCGTTTGTGCCGCGCACGCCGGGCGAGGTCAGCCTCTATGTCTGCGGCATGACGGTCTATGACTACTGCCATATCGGTCATGCGCGGGTCATGGTGTCGTTTGACATCATCACGCGCTGGTTGCGCCACCTTGGCTTCAAGGTCACTTATGTGCGCAACATCACCGATATCGACGACAAAATCATTCGCCGCGCCAATGAGAGCGGCGAGGGCATCGACGCGCTCACCGCGCGTTTTATTGCGGCGATGAATGACGATGCGGCCGCGCTCGGCACACTGGCGCCGACGCTAGAACCCAAAGCCACCGATCACGTCGATGACATCTTGAATATGATCACTACGCTGGTCGACAAGGGCCATGCCTATCCGGCGAAAAATGGCGATGTCTATTTCGATGTCTCGAGTTTCCCGCGCTACGGCCGCTTATCGAATAAAAAGCTCGATGACCTGCAAGCTGGCGCGCGCGTGGAGGTCGATGAGCTAAAAACCGACCCGCTCGACTTTGTCTTGTGGAAAGCCGTGAAGCCCGATGAGCCCTCGTGGCAATCGCCGTGGGGCGCGGGGCGTCCGGGTTGGCATATCGAGTGTTCCGCGATGTCGACCTGCTGCCTAGGCTCAGGCTTTGATATTCATGGTGGCGGCGGCGACTTGCTGTTTCCGCATCATGAAAATGAAATCGCGCAATCGGAAGCCGCCACCGGCGAGACTTATGTGAACGCGTGGATGCACGTCGGTTTTGTGCAGGTCAATGCCGAGAAAATGTCGAAGTCGCTGAATAACTTCTTCACCATTCGTGAAGTGCTCAAAAACTATCACCCCGAGGTGTTGCGCTACTTCATTGCCGCCAGCCACTACCGCAGTCCGCTGAATTATTCCGATGCCGCGCTCGATCAGTCGCGCCAGTCCTTGGAGCGGTTTTACGCCACGCTCGGGGCGTTGGTCGATCCATCACAGGGCGAGCCGACCAACGCCGCGGAGTTCGAGGCGCGCTTCACAGCAGCCATGAACGACGACTTCAACACCCCAGAAGCCTTGGCGGTGATGTATGAGTTGGTGCGCGAGGCGAATCGTTGCGATAAAGCCGGTGCGCGTGCAGAGGCCAGCGCCTACGCCAATCTGCTGAAGCGCTTGGGCGCTATAGTGGGTTTGTTGCAGCATGAGCCTGAGGCGTTCCGCCAAGCTGGTGCCGGCGATGCGGCATTTGCGGAAACAGTTGAAGCCTTAGTGGCGGAAATTCGTGAGGTGCGTCAGGCGAAAAACTTCCAACGTTCCGATGAGTTGCGCGCGCAACTCGCCGACATGGGCGTGGCCGTGGAGTTTAGCCGCGACGGCGTGCGTTGGCGCAAAGCCAGCGACTAAAAGCCAGCGACTAATAGCCGCTGTGCGACTCGCGGCCTGAGTGCTGTCAGTCGCACAGCGCTAGGCGTTGCCGCGGTGGCGCGTTATGATGCCCGCGCGGCGTATCCACGCTACCGGTCACTACCCGCCGCCATCCATGGACATACTGCTGATTCTGTTGTTAATCACCTTCAATGGTGTCTTTGCACTTTCCGAAATTTCGATTGTGTCGTCGCGTCGTATTCGTCTGCAACACATGGCGGATGCCGGCGACAAAGGCGCAAAAGCCGCGCTTAAACTCGCCGAGCAACCCACATTTTTCCTCTCCACGGTACAAATCGGCATCACCTTAATTGGCGTGATGAGCGGTGCTTTTGGCGAGGGCGCGATTAGCGATCGCCTGCGCCCCATTTTCGAGGGTATCCCGGTCTTAGCGGCCTATGCCAGCCCCTTGGCGACCGCTTGCATGGTTATCTCAATAACTTATTTCTCGTTAATTATCGGTGAGTTAGTGCCGAAGCGCTTGGCCATGCAATCGCCGGAACGTATCGCTCGGGTCATTGGACCATTTATGCGTGGCGTGCTCTTTATTACGCATCCAGCGGTGCGCTTTTTGAGTTGGTCGACCGAGCTGGTACTGGATTTGCTGCGCGTAAAACGTGTCGATGACCCACCGGTGACCGAAGAGGAAATCAAGGTGCTGATGGCCGAAGGCGCGCAGGCTGGAATTTTTGATCACAGTGAGCGCGAGCTAGTAGCCAATGTCTTCCGTATGGACGACTGGAATCTTGGCCTAATCATGACGCCGCGGCCTGATATTACGTGGCTGGATCTTGCCGACAGTATTGATGAGCAAAAAGCATTGATCGCGCAAACGCCCTACAGCCATTTGCCGGTTTGTCGTGATGGCCGAGGTAATTTTGTCGGTGTGATGTCTCTGCCACTGCTGTTCCAGCATCAGCTGCAAGGTGGTGGTTGGGATATTGAACTGCTGGCCAAGCCGGGCTTGTTTGCGCCGGTCGGGATGACCCCGATGGCCTTGCTGGAGTTGCTGCGCACGCGCCGTCAACACATGGCGTTGGTGGTCGATGAGTATGGCGATATTCAAGGGCTTGTGACGCTCACGGACCTGCTCGAAGCCATGGTCGGCGAGCTGCCTTCGGAGGCCAGCTCACGCGACCCCGATGTGGTCACTCGCGACGATGGCTCGTGGCTGCTCGATGGTGCGCTGTCGATTGAGCGTTTCCGTGATTTATTTCCGCTTGAAGCGGAAGAGCTCGAGGCCAGTCGCGACTTTCAAACGCTAGCGGGTTTGGTGCTGTTTGAGGTGGGCGGTATTCCGCAAACCGGCGATGTTCTAACGTGGCAGGGACTGCGCATGGAGGTCGTTGATATGGACGGCATGCGCATCGATAAACTGCTGGTGAGTCGCCCCAGCGCTTAATTTTATAGGCTTTTTTAAAAAAGAATAACGCTGCTAATAGCAGGCTAATGGGAGATGAATATGAGCAAGTCCTACGATGTCATCGTCTTTGGTGCCACCAGCTTTGTGGGTCAGATTTTAAGTCGCTATTTGGCGGGTCAGCCCGAGGGCACGCTGCGCTGGGCCATGGCCGCGCGTTCGCAAACCAAGCTCGATGCACTGCGCGCTGAGCTTGGCGTCGATGTGCCCTTACTCATTGCCGATGCTAGCGATGAAGCCTCGCTCAAGGCGCTATGCGCACAAACCAAGGTCATTGCTTCAACCGTTGGCCCCTATGCGCTCTATGGCGAGCCGCTCGTGCGCGCCTGCGTGGAGGCCGGCACGGACTATTGCGATCTAACCGGCGAGATTCAGTGGGCCAGCCGCATGATCAAGCGCTATGAGGCGCAGGCCAAAGCCAGCGGCGCGCGCATTGTGCATTGCTGCGGCTTTGACTCGATCCCCTCAGACTTAGGCGTGCATTTTCTCCAGAGACAAGCCGAGGCCAGCCTAGGCGAGCCTTGCAACTCGGTAAAAATGCGTGTCTACAAGATGCGCGGTGGCGCTTCCGGTGGCACCGTGGCCAGCCTCATGAACGCCGTCAAAGAAGCCGCCGCTGACCCCGCGGTGCGCCGCGAAATGGCCGACCCCTATGCCATTTGCCCCGATGATGGCGCCAAGCGCGTGCGCCAACCGAATGTGCAAGGCGTGCAGTTCGACGCCGACTTTAAGCGCTGGGTCGGCCCCTTCGTGATGGCCACCGTGAACACCCGCGTGGTGCATCGCAGCCATGCCCTGCAAGGCCACCCATGGGGCGAAGGCTTCACCTACGACGAAGCCATGTGCACCGGTGTTGGCGCCAAAGGCGCGTTGGCTGCTGGCGTGATGGCCGCTGGCATTGCCGGCGTCATGGTCGGCTCAGCGTTCTCGCCCACGCGCGCGCTGCTCGGCAAAGTGCTGCCAGCACCCGGCGAGGGCCCCAGCCCGGAGGAGCAAGAGAATGGCTTCTATGATCTGCGCTTTATTGGCCGCACGGCCTCGGGTCAGTCCATGACCGTGAAAGTTGTTGGCGACAAAGATCCCGGCTACGGCTCCACCGGCAAAATGCTCGCGCAAGCGGCCATGTGCTTGGCCTTCGATACGCCAAAAGCCGACTTTGCTGGCGGCTTCTGGACGCCCGCGAGCTTGATGGGCGACCGCCTACAGCAACGCCTCAGCGAGCACGCGGGCTTGAGTTTTCAGCGCTTGATCTAGCGCTCCGCGGCGCTCACCGACTGCTCAATCAGCGTGGCGATGGTCATTGGTCCAACGCCGCCCGGCACCGGTGTGATGGCACTCACACGGCCCATCAGCGGGGCTAATTCAATATCGCCAACGCCACCGGGGTGATACCCGGCGTCGACCACCACGGCGCCATCCTTAATCCATTCGGCTTTAATAAACTCAGGCCGGCCCACGGCGCCGACGACAATATCGGCCTGTTTAATGAGCGCCGGTAAGTCGAGTGTTTTCGAATGGCAAATGGTCACCGTGGCATCGGCACCGAGCAGCATCATGGCCATGGGTTTGCCCAAAATCGCACTGCGGCCCACCACCACCGCGTGTTTGCCGGCCAGTGCTACATCATACGCCTTGAGCAGGCTCATGATGCCGGCAGGCGTGGCCGAGCCATAAGCGCGCTCGCCCATGCTCATGCGGCCAAAGCCTAAGCAAGTCACGCCATCGACGTCTTTTTCCAGCGCAATGGCATCGAAGCAGGCGCGCTCGTCGATCTGCTCAGGCACCGGGTGTTGCAGCAAAATGCCGTGCACATCGGGGTTGGCATTGAGCGCGGCGATTTCCGCCAAAAGCTGCTCTGTGCTGGTGTCGCTGGGCAAGGTGCGGCGGATCGAGTCCATGCCAACGCGATGGCAGGCGTTGCCTTTCATCTTCACATAGGTCGCGGAGGCGGGGTCATCGCCGACTAAAATAGTTGCCAAAATTGGCGTGCGGCCGGTGCTGTCACGCAGGCGTGTCACGCGCGCGAGTAGTTGCGCTTCCATTTGCAGAGATAAGGCTTTGCCATCGAGCACGAGCGTCATGGAGACTCCAACAGGGCAGGCGAACTGCCGCAAAAAAGTGGCGCATAGTATCTCATGGCGGCCTAATGGCGACCAGTCAGCGGCGTGAATGACGAGTCAGCCACATGCCTTTCCGAGCTCACCGCAGCCCTTGCTTGTGGCTTAGCTCACGTTGCCAAGCCCCGCCGCATCGATGGCCGCCATAAACGCCTGTGGCTCAGGCCGCAGGCGATAGTTCTCGGTCAAATCGCTGTAGATAATCTCACCACCGGCGCGCGTAATGAGCGCGGTCGGCATCGGCACATCGGAGTCATAGCCCAAGGCCTGCAAGCCAGCGGGTAGACCGCCTTTAGCTAAAATGCCTAGCGCAGTTGCTGCGGCGTTATTGGGGTCGGTGAAAAACTCCATCGGCACATCGAACTGCTTGGCGAGTTTTTGCGTGTTTTTTTCTGACTGCGGGCTAATCAAACAGACGCGCACGCCGCGCGCAGCTAGTTCCTGATAATCCCAGGCGATTTCTTGGATTTGTGCCATGCACAGCGGGCACCAATTGCCGCGAAAAAACAGCCAGAGCGTGGTGCCCTTGCTCAAGTCTTTGCTAGTCACGCGCCGGCCTGAGGCATCGACTAGATCAAAGCGCGGCAAGCGTTTGCCGGTGGCTAAGGTGGCGTTGTCGCGGGTGCCAAAGCGTGAGTACCAACGAATGTATAGCGCCGGGCCCAGCACGCCATTGATCAGTGCTGAGATCAACGCCCACGGTTGGTTGGGCGCTAGGGTGGCCGGTATACAGGCGGCGATAAAACCCATCAGCGGCATCCAGCTTAAGCGCTCGCTGGTGCGTGCCACCGGCGCCAAAAATAAGCGCATGAAAAACGCGCCGGGCACAATCGAGGCAATCGCTAGACCCATCCACGGCGTCGTTGGGCCCTCGATGGCAATGCGAAACGCCGAATAAAAAATACCGGCCGCAAGCAGGGTCATATACAGCGAAATAAACACAGATTTCAGGCGATTCATGCAGCGACTCCAGAAAAGATGCGACCTAGTGTAACGAAACTCAGGGCATCGCGGGTCAGCGATTGGTCGTGTGCTATTGAAAGCCCGCTGCGTGCGGGCCAAGCTTAGATCTTAGTTCATTAAGCGTGGTCATCTGGTGACGAAATCATTAACTCAGCCGCTCATTCGAGCCGACTTCTCTCAGCGCGAAGTTTGCCACGCCGCCGATGCCCAGTGGCACGTCTCGCCCAGCGGCGGCGTGACACGCCACATGCTCGATCGCGTCGGCGGTGAGGTCGCGCGTGCCACCAGCGTGGTGCGATATGCGCCGGGCGCGCAGTTTCCTACCCATGTGCATGGCGGCGGTGAAGAAATTTTTGTGCTCGAGGGCATCTTTTCCGATGAGCAGGGCGACTACCCGGCCGGTAGTTATTTGCGCAACCCACCGGGCAGCGCGCATGCGCCATTCTCGCGTGAGGGCTGCACGCTATTGGTCAAGCTCTGGCAGTTTACCAAGGCCGATGACCAGTCCGTGCGTCTCAACACGCACGCTATGGCCTGGCGCCAAGGCATGGTCGAGGGCTTGAGCGTGTTGCCGCTGCACAGCTGCGATGGCGTCGATACCGCGCTGGTGAAGTGGGCGCCGAATACGCAGTTCAACCCGCACACGCATCCTGGCGGCGAAGAGATTTTCGTGCTCGAGGGCGTCTTTCGCGATGAGCAGGGCGATTACCCCGCCGGCAGCTGGCTACGCAACCCGCGCTGGAGTCGCCACACGCCATTCACGCGTGATGAGGGCGCGCTGATTTACGTGAAGGTCGGGCATTTCGATGCGCCCATGTTGGCCTTGCCGGCTTAAGCCGCTAAGGCAGCACATAGAGGCCAATCAACGCGCAATGACAGGCCGCGCCAGCCGCCACAAAAACATGCCAAATCGCGTGTGTGTAGGGCAGCTGCTTAGCCGCATAAAACCCCGCACCCACGGTAAAGCACAGACCGCCGCCAATGAGTAGCCAAAAGCCCGGCCGCGCAAGACTTGCCCATAGCTCATTGATCAACACCAGCGACAGCCAGCCCATCAGCAAATAGGCGATCAGTGAGAGCTTTTTAAAGCGGTGGATGAAAAACGCCTTAAACAGCACGCCGGCAAACGCCAGCAGCCAAATCACCACCAACAGTATTTTCGCGTAGGCGCTATCGGCCAGCGTGATGGTCAGCAGTGGCGTATAAGTGCCGGCAATCAGCAGGTAAATCGCGCAATGGTCCAAGCGCTTAAACGCGGCTTTGCTCGGCCCGTGGGTGATGCTGTGGTAGAGCGTGGAGCACAAAAACAGCAGAATTAAGCTGGCGCCATAGATCGCCACGCCGGCGAGCTGCGCGCCGCTCAGCGTAGGCATGCCTTTCACCAGCAGCAGCGTGGTGGCGACAATGGCCGCCGCCATGCTGATGCCGTGGGTTAAGGCGTTGGCGACTTCTTCGGCCATCGAGTAAGGCGCAGTGGGGTGGGTCATGGCAGTGCTCATCGCAAAAGATCTGACCACTTAGACCACAGCGCCGCGCAAAAAGCTAGGCGGCGCAACTCGCCTGCGTGCCCGCCAGTGTGGCCGCGAGTTTTTTCAGATCGACCAATGGCAAGGTGCGCTGACTCTCGCCCACGCCGAGCTCAACAATGGCATGGCGATTGAGCGGATTGGGCGACTTCGCAGCTTTAGTGGCCTCGCGTGCTGGCTCTTCCCAGGTGGCATTTTCAACATGATGCAGTTGCCGCACGATAAAGCCAAAGTGCATATCTTCGTGCTTGACCACCAACACGCGTGAGGCGTCATCATCGTGAGCAGCCTGGAGATTCAGTGCCTCGCCCAAATCAACCAAGGCAATGCTACGTCCGCGCAATGACACCAAGCCTTTCACCGCAGCGTGCATGCCCGGCAGCTCAGCGAAGTGCTCAGGCAGCTTCATGACCTCCACCACATGATCGAGTTTGGCCGCCACTTCGCTGCCTAAATCAAACGTAATCACCGAATAATTCACGCTGCGATCAACCGTAGACGCGCCCGATGTCGTTAAGCTCAAGCCCTGTGTAGGCTGCTTGGCCAGCTCGGTATTGAGCGAGGCCAGTACCGTGAGCTGGGCATCATTGGCCAATGCGTTGTCGGCAAGCACCAAAAACTGGCCACGATCGGGCAGTGTTAGGGTGTGCGATAACATGTCGCGGCGCTTCACGGTCAGCGCGGGGATGGGCAGCAGCTCCTCCGGGCGGGCGTGGGCAATTTCAATGACCTGATTGACCAGCAGCGCCACCAAACCGCCTTCATAGTTGATCACTAAGGCCTGACAGCTCGCCTCTGGTGGCGTCTGCCCCAAAGACATCAACGCTAACGGGTCAACGGCGGGAATCTCTTTGCCAGCATGGGTAATGACGCCGCGACACACGGCGCTATTGAGCGATGAGGGCGTGACAGAGACGATGGGCAAAATGGTATGAATATCGGTGACATCCATAGCAATACCGACCTCGCCACAGCGTAGCAGCATCAGGGCACGGGTTTGCCCAATGGCGACTTTTGGCTCCAGCATATTGGCGACCTGTGCGTCATTGAGCAGCGGAATGCCTGGCTGCGACATCAGCGCCTGAATCGATAACACACTGACAATACTGTGATCTTCGTGGCGCACAAAGCTGCCGGAAAAAAGTAGCTCGCCGCTGTGCGCCGCCATGCGATTGATCTGCTCATTCTCAACAATCGTCAGCCCCGCCAAGCTGTCGGCAACCAGCCCCAATGCCTTGCCTTCCTGATATAACAAGGCCACTACTTGTGTCTCCGACAAGCTTAACGACTGCTCCAGGGTTTCGCGCAAATCAAACACCGGCAGTACTTTGCCCCGAACATTGATGGCGCCCAGCAGGCCAGCCGCCCGCGTGGGTAATTTGGCAAAATGGCTGGGGCAGGGCACCACCTCGCGCAGCCGACTAATCGGCAGCGCCACTTGCGCCTCGCCAATACGTAATACGCCGTAGGTGCTTTCGCCTGCTTCTGCGCTCATGACCTTAGCCTTTCACTAACTCATTGATGAGGACATTGACGCGCCCAGACACCTCTTGTTGCACGATGGCGGAGCTGGCAATGCGACGAATCGAGTCATTGGTTTTATTGGCACTGCGAACAATGTGCTCGAATGCCTCTTTGGCTTGCAGCGAGACCACCGAGCCCTGATTGACACGGTTTGATGACTCGTCGATGAGCTTGTTGATTTCCCGTGCTGCCGTGCTGGCACGCTCAGCCAGCTTACGTACTTCTCCGGCGACCACCGAGAAGCCGACGCCGTGCTCACCGGCGCGCGCCGCCTCAATGGCGGCGTTGAAGGCGAGCAGGTTGGTCTGGCCGGCAATATCACCAATCACTTTAACGATCTCGGTAATCTCCACCGACGAGCGTTGAATCATGGCAATCGATTCAATGGATTTTTGTAGCGCCTCAAAGCCATTGGTGGCGTTGGTTTGGGTTTCATCGGCGAGCGTGGTGGCCTCGCTGGTACTCGTTGAAATATCGTTAATGGCATCGACCAGATTTTGCACCGAGCTCGACATGGCCGCCGTTTTGGTGGAAACGCGCTGCTCCATATGCACCTGTTCAGTGATGTCGGCAGCGTATTTCACCACTTTCATGGGCGTGCCTTTGAGGTCGAGCACAGGGTTGTAGCTGGCTTGCAGCCAGACATCGCGGCCGTATTTGCCAATGCGTTGGAAGCGTTGGCTTAAAAACTCGCCCTTTGCCAGTTTTAGCCAAAAGTCGCGATATTCCAGTGAGGTGATGTAGTCGGGCTGACAGAACATGCTGTGATGTTGGCCGAGCACTTCACGCAGCGAGTAACCCATGGTGCGCAGAAAGTTCTCATTGGCGGCAACGACATTGCCCTCGAGATCAAACTCGATGACCGCTTGTGAGCGATCCATGGCGTTGACCTTGCTTTGGAACTCGGTATTACGCAGCTTTGACATGGTCACATCGGTGGCGAATTTCACGACTTTTACCGGGCGGCCATCCATGTCCATGATGGGGTTGTAGGTGGCTTGAATCCAAATCTCGTTACCATTTTTAGCGACACGTTTGTACTCGCCGGCGTCGAATTCGCCGCGGCTGAGCTTGTCCCAGAAGCTGTTGTACTCCTCGGTTTGCACATAGCTGGAGTCGCAGAATATGCGGTGATGTTTGCTGCGCACTTCCTCTAGGCGGTAGCCCATGAGGTTGAGGAAGTTTTCATTGGCGTCGATGATGTTGCCTTTCAAGTCGAATTCCACCACCGCCTGTGCGCGCTCCAGCGCCTGCACTTTGCTCTTGAATTCGGCATTGCGCAGCTTGTCGAGGGTGATGTCGGTGGCAAATTTCACCACTTTGAAGGGTTTGCCATTGAGGTCATAAATGGGGTTGTAGGTGGCTTGGATCCAGATTTCACGACCATCTTTACCGACGCGTTTGTACTCGCCGGAATCAAATTCGCCGCGCCCTAATTTGTGCCAAAACTCCTGATACGCCTCGCTATTGGCATAGCCGGGCATGACAAATAAGCGATGATGTTTGCCGCGCACTTCAGCCACGGTGTAGCCGGTGAGTTTCTCGAAATTGTCGTTGGCATTGATGACATTGCCCGACATATCGAACTCGATGACCGCTTGCGCGCGTTCGGCGGCGCGCACTTTGCCTTCAAACTCGGCATTGCGCATTTTCGACTCGGTAACATCCATGGCGAATTTCACCACTTTGATGGGGTTGCCGTTGAGGTCGAAAATCGGGTTGTAGGTGGCGCGAATCCAGACTTCTTGGCCGGATTTATTCAGACGTTTGTACTCGCCGGCATCGAACTCGCCGCGCGAGAGTTTCTTCCAAAACTGCTGGTAGGCCGGTGAGCGTGCGCTGTCTTCATCGATAAATAGGCGGTGATGCTGACCAATGACTTCTTCGCGGCTGTATTGCATGAGCTTGAGGAAGTTTGGGTTGGCATCGATGATGGTGCCATTGAGATCGAATTCAATGACCGCCTGTGCGCGGCTAATAGCCTGCACCTTGCCTTCAAATTCGGCGTTACGCGCTTTTGAATCGGTGACATCGAGTGCGTATTTCACCACTTTAATGGGTTTGCCATCGAGCCCTAAAATGGGGTTATAGGTGGCGCGAATCCAGATTTCACGGCCGCCTTTGCCGACGCGTTTAAACTCGCCGCTTTCAAATTCGCCCTCGCGCAGGCGTGCCCAAAACAGCTGGTAGTCGGGGCTGTTGGCGTATTCATCCTCGCAAAATAGCTTGTGCGGTTTGTCGCGGACTTCGGCTAGGGAGTAACCCATCAGCGACAAGAAGTTGTCATTAGCGGTGAGGATTTTACCGCTCATATCGAATTCAATAATGGCCTGGCTGCGGTTAATAGCATTGATTTTGCCAGACTGCTCCACGCCCGAGAGTTTGCTGGGCGTGACGTCGAGGGCGTATTTGACGATTTTGTAGGGCTTACCATCGAGATCGAGGATGGGGTTGTAGGTGGCGCGAATCCATACCGGCTTGCCGCCTTTGGCTAGGCGTTTGTATTCGCCATCTTCGACGTGGCCGGAGCGCAGTTGCTGCCAAAAGGTGTTGTATTCGTCGCTGGCGGCGTAGCTGGGCTCGCAAAATAAACGGTGGTGCTGGCCTTTGACTTCATCGAGGCTGTAACCCACTAAGTCTAGAAAGTTATCATTGGCGGTGAGAATCAGACCGTCTAAATCAAACTCAATCACGGCTTGGGCGCGATTCACCGCCTTGTATTTGCCAAGTAACTCATTGCGCTCTTTGGCCGATTGGCTCACTTCTTGAGCCATCCAAAGTAGTTGGTTTTTTTCGGTCGTGGCGGTGAGTTTAGATTCTAGCCAAAATGGCGCTTCTTCTTTGGGCGTCAATTGCATGAGCTGCTCAACGCTGGTCTGTGATTTCAGCTGCTTAATGAGTCCGTCGATAGGGCTGTTTGCAAAGACATCGTTTAGAGACGCACCGTTGAGCGTAGCCACGGTTTTGCCCAAGCGCGCTGCGAGATTATCGCTAACGCTAATGATCTGCTTTTTGCTGCTGTCGATGAGCATTAAGTAATGACTTTGCAGGACCGCTTGTTCGGCACTGGCCAATAGGTTTTGTGGTGTTGCAGTGGTCATGACGTACTCCCTTACTGGCGCGGCCAGCGAAAAATCAGCTCAAATAGGCATATCTACACAATATGTCTAGATGACTGATTTATTAGGGAGAAATACAGCAGAGGATTGCAAAAAATTGTCAATGACCACGGGCGTCTACAGCAAGTCTGTAAGCGCCTGTGGCCTGTGCGTGATTCCGGTAAGCGTTAGTTGCCGCGTAGTGTGTTTGTCCACTGCGCTAGGGCACCGAGTTGTTCGCGCATCATCTCGGCGGTGGCGGCATGGATAAGCTGGCCTTGGCTATCGAAACGCTCATGCGCACTAGCAATCATAATTTCAGGCCGATTGAGCACATGAACATTGATATAGATCAACATTTGGCGCAAATGATACTGCGCGCGCACGCCGCCGAGTGCGCCCATGCTGGCGCTCAGCAGGGCAGCCGGTTTGCCATTGAGCGGTTGGTCAGGCATGCGCGATAACCAGTCGATGGCATCTTTCAATACGCCCGGAATCGAGTAGTTGTATTCAGGCGTGGCAATTAGCAGCGCATCGGCGGCGCGCACCTGAGCATCGAGGCGAATGACCGCCTCAGGAATCTCTGCATCGCGCAGGTCTTGGTCGTAGTGGGGCAGGCCATGCAGGTCGGCGTGGCTAAATACCATGCCATCGGGCGCTAATTGCTCGGCAGCGCGCAAAGCCTGGGTGTTGAGTGAGGCGTTGCGCAGGCTGCCGGAAATAGTCAGTACGTGGATGGGTTTCATCAGGGCGTCCTCTTCATGTCAATTACAGGTGGCCAAAGCGGCCGTGGTTGAAATCATCAACGGCTTGGTTGATTTCTTGCCGCGTGTTCATCACAAACGGACCGTAGCCCTCAATGGGCTCATTCAGCGGTTCGCCGCTCAGCATCAGCACTTGCGAGTCGGCCAGTGCATCTAGGCTGAAGTCGCTACCGTGCTGCGCGAAAATAACGCTGTGGTCGGTACTCACCACATGCTCACGATTGACTCGCAGCTCACCGCGCAACACCACCACAATGAGGCTATGGCCTGGGGGCACTGAAAAGTCTTGCGAGGCACCACTGGCCAGCGTGACATCCCAAACCGACAGCGGCGAGTAGGTCAGTGCCGGCCCGTGCTGATCGCCATAGCTGCCGGCGATTACGCGCACATGGCCCTTGGTGAGCGCCACCTGTGGGATCGCTTGCGCCTTGATGCCCTGATAGCGCGGCGGCGTGAGCTTATCTTTGGCCGGCAGGTTCACCCACAGCTGCGCCATCTCCATGCTGCCGCCATGCTCGGTAAAACGCTGGCTATGAAACTCCTCGTGCAAGATGCCCGCACCGGCCGTCATCCACTGCACATCGCCGGTGTAAATCGTGTCGGCATGGCCGGCCGAGTCGCGATGCGAGACCTCGCCATCATAAACAATAGTCACGGTCTCAAAGCCCCGATGCGGATGCACGCCCACCCCGCGTGGGGTATCGCTGGCGGTGAAATGCTCAGGGCCAGCGTGATCGAGCAGAAGAAAAGGGCTGATGTCGTTGGCGTGGCCGTTATAGCTAAATAGCGTGCGCACTGGGAAGCCATCGCCGACCCAGTGGCGGCGCGGTGGTGGGTAGATGCCTTTAATCTGTTTCATGATGCGCTCCTGCTCTGATATGTAGCTACTGTATTATTGGAACGCCGAGTTAGAAATAGTCATTTAATAGACTTATCGTTGCGTATTTGGAACAATTAGCGGATGTTAATTGGGCGATAAATCATGCGTGATCTCAATGAACTGCAGTACTTCGCCTGGGTTGCCGAGCATGGCGGCTATGCCGCTGCGAGCCGAGCCACCGGTGTGCCGAAAGCTACACTGAGTCGGCGCGTGGCAGCTTTGGAAGCGCGTCTGAATGTGCAGCTTTTGCATCGGGGCAGTCGACTGTTTCGGCTTACCGAACAAGGTCAGGCATATGTTCAGCATTGCCAAGCCATGCTCATTGAGGCCGATGCCGCCGATGCGCAAATCGCGCAGTTGCAGGTGGAGCCGCAAGGCACGCTGCGCTTGAGTTGTCCGCCGGCACTGATGAACAGTGAGTTTGCCGAGCTTTTGGCGGCCTTTATGGCAGCGTATCCGCGCGTCAATGTGCAGGTCGAGGTCAGCAATCGCATGGTCGATGTGCAGCGCGAGGGGCTGGACGTGGCGATTCGCGTGCGTTTCCCGCCGCTTGCCGACAGCGATTTGGTGGTGCGGCATTTGGCGTGGAGCAGTCAGCGCTGGTTGGTGGCCCCTGTAAAGCGTGAGGCGGCGCAGCAGGCGCTGGCATCGTGCTTTGCGGCCGATGGCTCAGTGCAGCCTAGTGACTTGGCGAGTTTGCACTTGGGCGATGGTCAGGCGCAGTGGCATCTGCTCGGCCCCGATGATCGGGCGTTGACCATTACCCATCAGCCTAAACTCATGGCCAATGACATGAGCACGCTCTACCACGCGGCGCTGCAAGGCGTTGGCGTGGCGGCGTTGCCGCTGGTGATGGCGCGCGAGGCTATGCGGGAGGGCCGTTTGGTGGAGGTGATGCCGGGCTGGCAGCCACGCCCCGGCTTATTGCATTTGGCTTTTCCTAGCCGCCGTGGCTTATTGCCTAGCGTGCGGCTATTTATTGATTTCTGCGTGCAAGCATTTGCTCAGCCCGAGCGCCTGGCGCGCGGTTATGAGGCGATACATTAATCGCTTCCGCGGGTGATTTTATCCAAATAGCCCATGGCAAATGCCGACACCACAAAGGTGATGTGGATGAGCAAATACCATTGAATTTTATCGTTATCGATGTTCTCGGTATTCATAAAAATTTTCAGCAGATGAATCGATGAAATGGCCACGATCGACGCGGCGACTTTGTTTTTCAACGAACCGGCATCGAGCTTGCCGAGCCAGCCGAGCTTTTCGGCATCCTCGTGCACATCGAGGCGTGAGACGAAGTTTTCATAGCCCGAAAACATCACCATGACGATTAAGCCGCCAACCAAGACAATGTCGATCAATGACAAGGTGACCAGCACCAAATCGACTTCGCCGATCTCAAAAATGATTGGCAAAATATGAAAGATTTCTTGGAAAAACTTGATGCCCAAGGCGAACAAAACCAGGCTTAAGCCCAAATAAATAGGCGCCATGATCCAGCGTGAGGCATACATTAAGCGTTCGATAATTTTTTCCATGCAGGGATCCTAAAAGCGGCGAAAAAGTGCGCGAGAGCCTCGCTGCAGCTCGGTAAGTGCTTGCACTAGCGGGACAGTATACCTGAGCCATCGTGGCGATATTCTATCCGGCAAACTGCGACAATTTGTCGCGCAGTGCGACGTTGCTTTTCATTTAATGTGCTTACATAACTTAAATAATGTAAGTGAGAGACTAATGAAAAAGTACCGCGCGCTATGGTTTGTTGCCAGCAGTTTTTTGACCGTTGTTGTCATGAGCGCGTGTGGGGGGGGCGGCGGTGAGCGCGAGACGGTGGCTACAGGCCGTGCTGATGCGCCAAGCGCCGGTGCGCAGCGTGCGGTATCCGTGGAGTTTGTCGCGATGGCGGGCAGCGAGCCTGTCTCCTGTGGCGATGTCATCACCAATATTGGCAGCACCAACGCCACCGGTGGTATCAAAGATCTGCGCTTCTATATTGCCAACGTAAAGCTCATTACGCGCAGTGGTGCTCTGCAGCCCGTAGAGCTTGGGCCTAATGATGATTGGAATGCCACGCTCGGCAAAGATCGAGTAACGCTCATCGATCTCGAGGACAAAACCGGCGCCTGTGCCGGCACCGTGGCGATGAACAAGCGCATCAATGGCAGCGTGGCTGACGGTGATTATGTGGGCATTACCATGACGCTGGGGGTGCCGCTTGCGTTTAACCATAGCGATCAAAGCGCTGGCACCGCGGTCACGCCTGCCGTCATTAATAACGGCGTCAACCCCGGCATGGCGTGGTCTTGGGCTGGTGGACGAAAATTCACACGAGTTGAGTTAACGGATATAGCCGAGGTGCCCACGTGGACGCCGACAACCTACAACTTACATCTAGGGTCGACCGATTGCTTTGGCTCAACATCAGCGGCAAATACCGCCGCCGGTGAAGTGGCCGGCTGTAATCGACCCAATCGCATGACCATACGATTTGAGCGTTTTGATGCCGATACGCAGCGCATTGGTCTCGATGTGCTGGCCTTTGCCGGTCAAAACGATGTCACCCAAAATGCCGGCGGCCCATCAGGCTGTATGTCGGCACAAGCCGATCCCGAATGTAATGATGTCTTCAAAGCGCTCGGTCTCGATAACGCCACAGGCAGCCCAGCCGTCACGGGGCAGCAGCGTGTATTTAGCGTAGTCGCTGCGCCATGAAACAATCGATTTGGCTCGTACTTGGCCTAGTACTCTCGGCGTGCGGTGGCGGCGGCACCTCGGTGCAAGACGACAGCACCAGCAATGACGTGATGGTGCTGCCCGCTAATTTCCCCGCCCCGCGCCTACCCGCCGACAACGCCTTGAGCGCTGAAAAGGTCGAGCTCGGACGGTTTCTGTTTTATGACAAGCGCCTGTCAGGCAATGGCACGCAGTCGTGTGCCAGTTGTCATCATCAAGACAAAGCCTTTACCGATGGTTTGGCACGCTCGATAGGCTCCACTGAGGCATTGCATCCGCGCAACGCGCAAAGCCTCGCCAACGTGGTCTATAACATTACTTTTACGTGGGCGAACCCGTCACTGCTTAGCCTTGAGTCGCAAATGCAGGTGCCTTTGTTTGGCGAGGAACCCATCGAGATGGGTATCAATGAGTCAAATATGGCCGAGGTGTTGGCGCGTATTGGTGCCGATGCACGCTACACGACGCTATTTCAGGCAGCTTTTCCGGCGCTCGAGTCACCCATTACGTTTGGCAATATCACCCGTGCCATTGCCAGCTTTCAGCGCACGCTGATCTCGGGTAACAGCCGCTTTGATCAAGCCCTGCAGGGTAAAACGCAGCTGAGTGCAGCGGAGAAGCGTGGGCAAAATCTGTTTTTTGGCGAAAAGGCGGAGTGCTTTCATTGTCACGTCGGCTTTAACTTCAATGATCAAGTGGTGCACGCTTCCACGCGCGTGCTCGACACGCCATTTCATAACACAGGGCTCTATAACATTGCCGGCACAGGCAATTTCCCTGAGGGTAATCAGGGGCTGTTTGAGTTCACGGCACAAGCGCGCGATCGCGGCTTATTCCGCGCCCAGTCATTACGTAATGTCGAGTTAACAGCGCCTTACATGCACGATGGCAGCATCAGCTCATTAGAGGAGGTGCTGGAGTTTTACGCGGCGGGCGGGCGGGTGATCAGCAGTGGTCCAAACGCGGGGGATGGGCGCATGCACCCTAACAAAAGCGACTTGGTGACACTGATCAATTTATCGAGACAAGAGCAAAGCGACATTGTGGCGTTCTTAAAAACACTGACCGATCACGAGTTTGTCAGTAACTCCGCCTTCAGTAATCCTTTTTAGGCCGCACATATATGTCGATACGGTGTTGTCATGTTGGCGCAGCGCTTGCGTGGCTGCCAATCTTTGCGTTTGCGCACGGGGGCGGGGCGGCGAGCGCCTTGCCCGAGTCCCCAGGTTTGTTAGTCAGCGCCACGGTCGCCACAGCTTATTTGGACCTTGATGAGCGCGTGTTGCCTTCGCAGGCTTTGCGCGGCTTTGTAGTCCAGGGCGACCCCGGCGAGGCCATTGATGGCGTCAACTTGGAGCATGCGACAGTCGATTTAGCCTATCGCTTCTCAGAGCATCTAGGTGTGCAATACGCTGTCGGTCAGCATTACAGTGATCCGCTTGAAACACAGGTTGCTCGCATACAAATGGGCTTTCGCGATGACCATAATAATCGCTGGTCATTGAGCCTGGGGCGCCAGCGGCCTGAGCTTGGCCAGGTGCTCACGGCTGCCGGCCATTTCGATCGTTTTGGTCTTGTGCCGCTGGCGAAGGCGGCCATTGTCAATGGTGACTGGGTTGATGACGGTGCCGAGCTTGCTTGGCAGCACCAGCATGGGCAGAGCACCTTTAAAACACACCTTGGCCTATGGCAAGGGCGTGCCTTTCCTGGTGCTCGTGACCATGCTGGCTTGGCGCCATCTGTGCATTTATCGGTTGCGCAGCCGGGCTTGGTGCTTGATGCGTTTTATGCGGCGCTGCGACCGCAAGGTCGTGGCGCGCGAGTTGCTAATGCGCCCGGTGGCCATACGCATGTCAGCCCACGCTGCGATGCTGCGCTCACTGAAGTCGTGTGTTTTAGCGGTGATACGCATTTAGCTGGCCTGAGCGGTCAGTGGCAGGCTGCCATGTGGCCACTGACGGTGTCCGCGGCGGCATGGTGGCGCGAAGACGATGGCGCGCTATTTTCGCGTAATGGCACGGTGGCGTATCAGGGTGATACCTACGGTGGGTGGCTGGATGCGCTGTGGCAGTTTTCGCCGCGCGTCGATGCCGGTGTGCGTGTAGAGCGGCTGGAGGCGTCGCATACGCTTAGCGGTGTGGGCGCCGCTTTACTCGTCAATGAAGCGGGTTTATTGGCTTATGAGCCGGCGTATCGCAGCAGCGCCACGGTCGGTGTACAGGTGCACCCTAGCGTGCAGTTACGTGTGGAGGCGGGCAATGAGTCGGTGGCAAATGTCGATACTGGCTATATTTTGGCGCGCGTGATTCTCTCTGTGAGTCAGCTATTTTTCGCTAAAAGTCCGTCAGCGCATTGACCATTTGAGCGGTATCTACGCGATAGTTAAAATCTATCTAAAATGAAGATTGCCCAATGACAGTGTGACTGGCAGAATCAAAAAACACTTAAAAAGGAATGTAACTATGTCTATTCGTCTTGATGATATTGCCCCTGATTTCACTGCCGATTCCACCATTGGCCAGTTAAGCCTGCACCAGTGGATGGGCGAAAGTTATGCGATTTTATTTTCGCATCCAAAAGATTTCACGCCGGTGTGCACCACGGAGTTTGGTGCGGTAGCCCAACTGGCGCCGGAGTTCGCCAAGCGCAATACCAAGGTCATGGGGGTGTCAGTCGACAGCGTTGAAGAGCACGTCAAATGGCAGCGTGATATTGCCGCGTTTTCCGGCGCGCCAGCGGACTTCCCGATCATTGATGACACGTCATTAGCGGTCTCAAAACTCTATGACATGCTGCCTGCCGGTGCGTATTTACCCAATGACCGTACGCCAGCAAATAGCGCTACTGTGCGCACAGTATTTATTATTGGTCCCGACAAAAAAGTCCGTTTGACGATGTCTTATCCGATGTCTGTGGGGCGTAACTTTGCTGAGATTTTGCGTGCCTTAGATGCGATTCAAATCACCGATGGTGTGCCGATTGCGACGCCGGCGGGCTGGGTACCAGGTGAAGATGTCATTGTTGGTTTGAGCCTCAACGATGCGCAGGCCACTGAGCGTTTTGGCAATTTAAACATTCAGTTACCTTACCTGCGCTTTGCCAAACCTAGTCGCTAAGCGCGACTAACCCGTGGGCGCTTGTGGGTGCATTGTTGCAAAACACCTACAGGCGCTTACATCTTTACCACTCTAATGGCCGCCAAAAACAAATCCAAGACAGACGCTCAAATACTGCCTCAATTACCATCCGCGCCGCTGAAAACACGCAATCAGCTAACCCGTTTGTGTCAGAGGAAGTCAGTAGATGAAAGCGTTATTTTATTCGTGGATATTGATAATCGGTTTGTTAGGTTGGCAAGTTGGCCTCGGTAGCCTTTGGCACCGATTTGTATTTTAATTCCTGCCATTATTGGTTTGACGTGATGCAAGGCCTATGCGCTGCAGTGCCACGCGCTTGGATCGCTTTATCCGCGCCCACAGTTCATTTCCGCAAAGCGCCGTTCGCGCGCTCATCGCCCAACAGCGCATTCAAGTGGATGCGCAGTGTGCGCATTCTGTGCAACAAGTGGTCACACCATTTTCCCGCATAACGCTCGATGGCGAATGCCTGCAAGATGGTCGTGAGCGGCTATATATGATGCTGCATAAGCCGCAAGGCGTTGTCAGCGCCACGCAAGATGCCCAGCACCGCACTGCGCTCGACTTGATCGATCATCCGCACAAAGATCAGCTGCATATTGTTGGCCGCTTAGACATCAACTCCACCGGCTTGCTGTTGTTCAGCAACGATGGTGCTTGGTCACGGCGCATCAGCCTGCCGGCGAGTCGCTGCCTTAAGTGCTACGAAGTGACGCTGGCGCAGCCGCTGAACGCAAGTGCCGTTGCCGCGTTTGCGCAGGGCATGTATTTCGCTTATGAAAATATCACCACGCAGCCCGCTGAGCTGATTATTCACACGCCTTACACGGCCACGGTGTCGTTGACCGAGGGCAAATATCATCAAGTCAAACGCATGTTTGCGGCGCTTGGCAACCGCGTGATGCGCTTGCATCGGCGCTCGGTAGGTGGCCTGTCATTAGGCGATCTGGCGGTAGGCCAAAGCCGGCTATTAACGGCGTCCGAATGCCTGTGCTTAGCGCCGTTTGACGACGAAAACTTGACGTTGCCCGCCGAGGTATAGCCACGGGTCATCTATTGGGCCGTGCGCAATGATCTCGTGAGCAACACGGGCTTGATGAAAGCAGGCCGCCTGCGCGTGGGCCTCCGCCGGGTTGAGGTGCAATGTCATTAATACCCCCCCTGGCTTGAGGAGGCCCAGTACATGCTCGGTGAGCGCCGCGGGATCGAAGTAATTGAGCGGCAGCCCCCACGATAAATGCGGTTTCGTAAAGACAAAGGGCATCAGCCAAGTAATGACGTTGTAGGACTCGGCATGGTCACGAATATCGCGCTGCAGGAAGCGGCCGTGCAGATCGGCGGCGGGGCGTTGCTGGCGCAGCCAATCCTGCGTCAACGCCAAGAGCGCCTGCGCATAGCCGGCGCGCGTAAAGCCATCACGGTAACGCCGGCCGCCATCGAGTTCGAGGGCATCGAGCTGCAAGCCTTGCCGCGGCGAGGGCAGCGCCGCCAGCGCCAGCGTGGCCAAGCCGAGCGCATAGGCCGCATTTTTGCAGCCAATATCAAGCCAGCGTAGCGGCTGTTCTGCGCGCGGGGCGAGTGCCGGCAGCAGCCAGTCATGGCCGTGATGAACAACGCTTAAGCTGTCGGCCAGCACTTGCGGTGGCAAGTCGGTGGGCCAGGTCGCCATCGCCGGATGGCTCGCGCATAGCCGCTGCTGCTGTGCCAGCGCATGAGCGTATTGGGTCGGGTTGAGCGCCGGTGCATTCGGCAGGCCGGCGCGCATGTCGGCGAGGCTAGGCAGGCGCGGCGCTTTCGCGGGCATTGAACGCAGCCAAAAATCGAGGCTGTGACGGCCAGAGACGAGTCTGTGCCAGAGCGCGTTTGGCTTAACCATCGGCAGGTATTATCCTTTTGTGCGTTTGATCTGCGCTGCAGCGCAAATGCATCAGTCTATGCTGCCGCGATGCGCTGGCAAAGTCGGTGACCCATGGCGCGCTGAAGCCGCGCTCTGATAAGGACATAAAATCATGTTGTCTATCCTGCAGTTTCCAGACCGTCCTCAGCGCGTAGAGGCCGCTCGTGGTCCTTGTATTGCCGCGATTTATGGCTTTGCCTCGCGTGAGCATATGCAGCGGCATTTGCTTGCCTTTGTGCGTGCGGCGGGCTACTCCGACACCACGCTCTATGGTCATGCACAAGCACGCTTGATGGCCGATGATCTGCAACAGGCCGCGAGTCAGGGACGACCCATTGTGCTGATTGGCTTCAGTCAAGGCGGCTTTGAGGCCATGACCGTGGCGCGCGAGCTGAAGCAGCGCGGCGTTCGCGTTGACTTGATGGTGCTCATTGCGGCGCGTGGCATCGGGCGTTTACTGCCGCGCCGCTGGGGTGCCGATATGCGCCATGTGCCAGAAAATGTCACGCTGTGCCTGAACTATTTTGCCGAGGGCGATGTCATGGGCTCTGATCGCCGACACGACGACAACTTAGTCAGCGCTCTGGCTGAGACCACGCGCATCGAAAATATTGCCTTCACCCGCGATGACAACATTTCGCACGTTGGCCTCTCGCGTTGCTATCCCAGCGATCGCCTCCAGCCAATACTCACGCAGCGTTTACACAATCGCTTGCTCGCCGAGTTAAACGCATTGCAGGAACTAGGCGCATGACGCAACTGACAAATAAAGTGGTATGGATCACCGGCGCGTCCGGTGGCATTGGCGAGGCGTTGGCGCTCGCCGCGGCGGCGCGTGGCGCGAAGTTGATCTTAACGGCGCGGCGTGAATCGGAGCTCGCACGAGTGCGCCAGGCTTGCCCACGCTTCGTGAAAACCAATGTATCGATCAATGCCTTAGGCCCCGATGGCAAAGCCTTTGGTGAGCTTGACCCCGATATTGGCAAGGGCATGGCGCCAAGTGCCTGCGCTGAGCGCATTTGGCAGGCGGTTGAGCGTGATCAAGAAGAGGTAATGATTGCCGGCAAAGAGCGTATTGCGGTGTATTTAAAACGGTTTTTGCCGTTGAGCCTCTACACGGCGTTTGCCCGCCGATTGAAGGTGAACTAGCTATAAAAAAGCTTCCGACGCCTAGGCGCCGGAAGCCTTTTTATTACCGCTTATATGCTTTTATGGTCGAGCTTCTTGTCATCAAAAAACTCGATTTTGCCGGTGCTAACATTGTGCATCGCACCGATGACAATGAGTTTGCCGTTGGCAATCAGATCACGAATGATCGGGCTGCGGTCAGCAATATTACGTACCGTTAAGTCGACGTTGGCATGTGCGACGTCATTGACAAAGGCCTTGTTTTTCGAGGTTTTAACCTCGTGCTTGTGGCCAACCGAATACACCGCGGGGGCAATGTTAGACAAGGTGCTGGTCAAGTTACCCATTTGGATATTATCGCAAGCGCCTTTCACCGCACCGCACTCGGTGTGGCCTAAAACCACGATGACCTTGGAGCCAGCCACGGCCGTGGCGAATTCCAAGCTGCCCAAAATATCTGAGTTGATGAAGTTGCCAGCAACTCGGGCGGAGAAAATATCGCCAACGCCTTTATCGAAGACAATTTCATGCGGCACGCGTGAGTCAATACAGCCGAGTACCGTGGCCATGGGGTATTGGCCGCCGGCAGACGCTTTGATTTGCTCAGCAAAATTACGCTCTAGGGGTTTGTCGTCGAGAAAGCGCTTGTTGCCATCTTTCATGAGTTGCACGACTTCCGTTGGCGTGAGTGCGGCTTGGGTTTCAGCGTTTAAGGGTTTGGTGATGTCACGGGCAAAGCCGGAAACCGAAAAAGCCATTAAGGCGGCTGCTAAGACGACACGTTTCATGATGCTTCCTTCCTGTGAGATTTCGACCTCGTCACTCTAGGGCTTGCGACACACTAAAAGATAGGCCATTTGGCTGATTATGATATGGGTCATATGGCTGATATTGATGAATGCGGTTGCTTGCAGAGGCGACAGTGTTTTGACATTTTCAGACATGTCAAAAATTCAGCCCACCCTGCAAACGGTTTACTACGCAAGCAACTACGTTGGCTTGCTATTTGACTATGTAGCAGCGCAAGGTCTGAATGCCGAAGACGTGCTGGGCGAGCCACGCCCATCAGGTGGCAACAGCCTGCAGGTGTTTACCGGTGCGCAATGGCAATGTTTATTGCAACGCGCCGCGGTAGCGTTGGATGACTCGCTCTTAGGCCTTCACGTTGGCCAAACCATTGAACCGGCGACATTAGGTGCGCTCGGTTACGTTTTTACGGCGTGCCAACATTTAGGCGCGGCATTGCTGCGCTGGCAGCAATACGAGCGCTTGATCAGCAATGTGGAAACCTCCGTTCTGACCTTATCTCCCGTTGCCGTTGAAATTGTGTTTGTTAATGCGCCTAAGGACTTAGGCCCGTTAATCGACGAGGCCGCACTGACTGCGATTGTCGAGTTTTCGCGGCGACTCATTGGCCAATGTGCGGCGGTGAGCGAGGTTTGTTTTGTCAATCCTGCGCCAAAAGACATCAGCGCGTATGAAGCCTATTTCGGTGGTGTGGTGCGATTTGCGCAGCCGGTCACCAGTTTGCGGATTGATTTCGGCCTATTGCAACAACCCGTGTTACAGCCCGATGCCACCTTGCTGGCCATGATGGAGCACCAGGTCAGCACGCTGCTGGCCAGTATGCCGGCAATGGATCATTTGGAGCGTGGTGTGCGCGAAGCCGTGGCGAATTTGGCGCGTTCAGGCGAGGTCAGCATTGAGCAGGTGGCTGAGCAAATGCACATCACATCTCGCACGCTGCACCGACGATTAGCGCGAGTGGAGCTAAAGTTTAGCCAACTTCGTGACGATACATTAGTGCACTTGGCGAAAGTTCATCTGCGCGACAGGCGCTTGTCGCTCAATGAAGTCGCTTGGCTTTTGGGCTATTCAGAACATAGCGTATTTACACGGGCATTTAGTCGCTGGACCGGCATGCCGCCTCAGCGCTGGCGGGATTCTAGTGGTGAGGCACTCACGTAAACCACAGCCGATGTTGAGCGAATGCGTTACGAGTCTGTCTGGAATTGTCAAAATGTTATGGCGTCTGTGCAGCGTAAAATACGCCGGTTCGTAAAAATGTGCTTGCGCTTATTTCCATTGCATTGATTATTTTGGTCATCGCCATGAATTACAAATTAAATCTTTGTGAGTCACGTATTTGTATCGAGATCGGTATCCGTTTATCGGTAACCAACAAATGGCAATGCACGCTGGTGATCAACAACGGCATGGAGCGCCTGCACGAAACCATGGATCCGATTTTTATGACCGCCAAGCAAGCGCTCAATGCCGCGCTGACGTATCTCCGGTTTCATGCCAATGCCTTTCCTGCACAGTCACAGCTTGCTGTTGCGCATTGGTCACGACAAAAGCTCGTGACCTTCTATTAAGGCGAGCTTGCTTCGCGACTGATGGCATCAACCAGCGTCTCTTATGCCACTGCCCGTGTTGTATGGCCATCGCGCATGTCGGCAACCACGGCGCGCGCTCGCCTACGCGATGTGATGCGCATGACGCAGTGAGCAGATGGCCACCGCCGGAGGTTCTCACTCGCGACAGCATTGAGGCGCATTGGGGGTATCGGCCGGCGCTTTTATCGCGCGAGGGCCAGCGGCATTTGTTTTTTTAGCGGCGGATTCATTGAGTGAGTTTTATGCGATAGGCAGTCGGTGTTATGCCTTGCCACTGTCGAAAGGCCAACGTGAAGCTGCGGCGCTCATTAAAGCCTAGTTTCAAGGCAATGCTGTCGATGTCTAAGTCGCTGTCTCGCAGCATCGCCGTGGCCATATCTTTTCTGACCTGCGCGAGCAATTGCGAATAACTGCTGCCGGCTTTTTTCAGCGCGCGTTGTAGCGTTCGCGGCTGAATATGTAGGGCATGAGCCAGCCCATCGAGGCCCTCACCGAGCAGCGCGCGGTGTTGGCGTAACTGCATCTCGGCCTGCATGGCCAACGGCGGTGCGATGCCATCGCCCAAGACGTATTGGCGAATACTCGCCTCGGCGCGACTGTGTGCCAACGGTAAGCTGCCGGGCAGTGCGCCATCGAGCAAATGGCTGTCGGCGACCATGGCGTTGTCGCTGGCTTGAAAATCAATGCGGCACTGGAAGTAGGCTTCATACGCTGAGGGGTCACACAGTGGACGATGTTTAAAGCGGATCTGCGTGATGTAGCCGCGCGAATCGGCAATTTGATGGCCCATGCGCATGACAATGGCCATCATCATTTCAATCAAGAGCGGGTGATCAACGAGTCTCGGGTCATTGGCCGTGACTTTCGGGCGTAGGCTCATGGCGTCGCCATGATCATTGATCTCAAACACTAAGTCGGGATGCACCAACACAGGCACCCAGTCGAGCACCGGCTTGAGTTGGCGCAAACTTTGCGCACTGGCCAAAAATGCGGAGAGCGCTGGAATGGTGTCAAAATTGTAGATGTCGGTATAGGCGAACAAAAATCGACCGGTGGTGGCGCGAGCCTCCAATTGCTCAAACAGCGCCACGAGCACCGACAGCGGCAAAATTGGCGCTTTGCCTTCATCGGTGTGAATGCCTAGCTCAAGACTGGCCAGCACGGCGCGTAAATCGCTGCCTGAGCGAGCCGCCGCCGTGGTCAGTAAGCTCAAAAAATGCAGATTTAATAGATGGCTCACTGTCGTTATATGCTCCTTTGCTGTCGTAATAATAGCCTTAGAGCCGTAAGTTACCACCTAGTATGTTGGTGTTACCTAACTTTGCGGGAGATAGCTCATGGCACGTCAACAGTATCAAGAAGCGATTGTGGTGCGTCGAGATTTAGATTTCGGGCTCAGTCACGATGACATTCCGCGCTATTGGATGGCGGGTGACGCCTTTATGACGCGTGTCTTCGACGCTGTGCAGTCGACATTTCCCGATGGCGAGCGCTATTTCATCTCGGCCGTTCGCGCATTTCGCGATCGTATCACGGACCCTAAATTGCTTGCCGACGTGAAAGATTTCACGCAGCAAGAGGGCCAGCATGGCCAGGTTCATACCCGCTACAACGACCGACTGCGTCGCCAAGGTATTGATATTGATGCGTTTACACGGCGCACTCGGGTCATCACGGAACGTCGCCTAAAAAATCTATCGCCGGAATACAACATCGCCATGACGGCCGCGCTTGAGCATTTCACCGCCATGATGGCCGACTTATTTTTTGCGGAAAAAACTATGATGCAGGGCGCTGATGCGCGCGTTCGCGCATTGTTTGCCTGGCATGCCATTGAGGAGATGGAGCACAAGGCCGTGGCTTTTGATGTTATGCAGCAAGTCGCTGGTGTGGGTTACGCCACACGTGTGACCGCCATGACGCATGCCAGTGTGCTGTTTTCGCTCTACACCGTGGTGTCACCGTGGTTTATGTTGGCGATGGATGGCTATTCGAAAACGGAGCGTCTGAAGCTCTATGGCAAGCACTTAGGCTGGATGTTTGGTCCGCGCAAGGGCATTTTGCCGCGTCTATTGCCCATGTTGGCGAGTTACTATCGCCCCGGCTTTCATCCCAATCACATCCCCACCGTGCATAACTACGCCGCCTGGCTCGAGACCTTTGAGCGCACCGGCGACTCCATCGCCGCGGCCGATGCCATGCATGAGGCTGCCGTGGCTTAACAGCACAACCCATCGGTACTCACTTAAAATAACAATAGGTGCCACATGACGTTACCCGCCATCCCCCGTCGTCAATTATTAAAGACGGCATTAGCTACCGCCGCTGTGCCGCTCGTGGGTATTCCGCTCACAGCCTGCCAAGATGACTCAACGAGCCGCCCTGATCGGCGCTTGCCTACGGCAAAGCTGAGCCTACCCATGCAAACCGGGCCGATGTTCTTGAGCGACGCCGAGATGCAACAGCTGCGTGCATTGGTGGCCACCATTGTGCCCGCCGACACCGCCCCAGGCGCCGATAGCGCGGGCTGTGCGGAGGCGATTCAGCTTTTGTTGTCGGCGTTTTCTTTTTCGCCGCCGATGATTTTTGCTGGCGGGCCGTTTTCAAATCGCGCGGGTTCATCGGTCAATCATTTCGAGCAATTTATTGAGCTCGATAGCTATGAAACGCTGGCTTGGAAGCTGCGCATTGAAGGCACGCAAGGGCAGAGCGAGCGCACATTTAATGGTGAGCAGCGCGGCTGGCAGAGCATTTATCGCGAGGGCTTAGCTGCGCTTGATGGGCTGTCGCCACTGGGCTTACGCTTTGTGCAGATGCCCGCCATCACGCAAACACTGCTGCTGAAAACCACGAGCGATGCGGCGATTGTCGCCATGATGGATATTGCCGTGACGCAGACCATGGAGTTTATGTATGGCGCGCCCGAATACGGCGGCAATGCCGACTTGGTGGCCTGGCGATACACGCAATATGAGGGCGATGTACAACCCACCGGCTATACGCCCGAGCAAGTGATTGAGCCCGATAACCCCGGCTTGCTGGAACTGTTGGGTATTCGTCGCGGTGAAAATCAGGGCGTTGGTGGTCCGCGTAACACGCCGCGATTAGGCGCTTTATTGCCTGTGCCGGAGATTACCGATGTGCCCATTATTACGGCGATTTTGACGCGGCTTATTGCCATGGGATCTGACGAATTTAGTTTGGCGATGATGATTGATGGTCAATCTAGCCGCGAGCGCATTACTGCGTTCGTGACTGCCAAACAGCCAAAGGCACCGGGAGAAGGCTCATGAGAAAGAGCGCCATTATCATTGGTACCGGGCCTGCTGGCAGTGCCGCCGCGTGGGAGCTATCGCGCAACGGTTGGGAGGTGGTGATGCTCGAGCGTGGTCGAAATTTGCGACCGGGCTTGGGCGAAAAGCCGAGTGCGGAATTAGGCACCCTCTATGGCAGTGATGAGCTCAAGGGTCTGCGCGCCTTTGGCTTCCCGGACCCACGCATGGAGCCGATGACCGGGCGCACGCAATCTGAGGCCGCCCAAGGCGTAGACCGCAGTGCTCAAGGCTTGGTGGTCAATATGGGCGCGGCGGTGGGCGGTACGGCCATGCATTACAACGCCAAGTTTCCTCGTTTTTGGCGGCAAGATTTTACGCAGCTCAGTGATCTTGGCCCCGTCAATAACGCCACGGTGGCCGACTGGCCGATTAGCTACGATGACCTTGCGCCGTTTTATGATGAGGTGGAGCAGCACCTCGGTGTGCAGGGTGATTTGTCAAAAATCCCTGAGTTTGTCAAAGCGCAATCGCCACGTACGCGCGACTACCCCATGCCGCCGAATCCCACCGGTTATGCTGCACAACTGTTGGCGGAGGGCGCTAAGGCCCTAGGCTATAAACCCTATCCTTACCCGGCAGCGGTCAACTCGGTTAGCTTCGATGGCCGTCCAGCGTGTAACTCCTGCGGCTTATGCTCGGGTTTTGGTTGCCCCATCAATGCCCGTAATGATGGCCTCACGGCCTACTTGAACCCATCCATGCTGAATCAAAAAGTCCGTGTGATTGCTCGTGCGCTGGCCTATAAAATTGAAACGAATAGTCTCGGCACACGGGCCACGGCGGTGCATTATTACGATGAAGCGGGCCGCTCGCAGCGCATTAGCGCCGACCATATCTTGCTGGCGGCGAGCCCAATTCAAACCGCACGCTTGCTGCTCATGTCAGCCAATGCAGCGCATCCGACAGGACTGGGTAATCGCTCAGATCAAGTTGGCCGCAATATGATGTTTCATAATTTCACCATGGGCGGTGCGATTTTTGCGCGAGACATCCAAAGTCTGCGCGCGCAAAGCACGACTTTAGAGGTCGATGAATTTGTGGGGCCGTTTACCGGTCCCGAGGTGAAAGCCTTGGGCGTGCCCTATATTAAAGGTGCGATTGTGCAGCTTGGCAGCGGCTTGCCGTTGGTCACTGAGGCGATGAACTATTTGGGTTTTGGTCTCGATGGTCTGCTGCATAAGCAGGTCATGAAACTTTCGCCTATGCGGCTGCGTATTGCGGGTCTACAAATGGTCGGCGAGGATTTGCCGCAGGCCAATAACCGTATCGATTTAGACCCTACCGTGAAGGATTTTCGCGGTCTGCCAGCGGCGCGCGTGACGTATGCGCCGCATGCCCATGAAAAAGCGGCGGCGGCTTATTTGGCGCCGCGTTTAGAGCTGATGTGTTTGGCTGCACCCGGCGCTATTGCCGCGGCTGTGCTGCCCAATCCATTGCTCAGTGATGCCGCTCCGACCACATTCCATCAGGCGGGCACCACGCGGATGGGGCTCGATCCCGAGCGCTCGGTGTGTGATCGTTTGGGCCGCCTACACGATGTTGACAATGTTCACGTGGTCGATGGTTCGACCTTTGTTACCTTTCCTGGCTTCAACCCAACGCTGACCATTTTAGCTAATTCACTACGGATTAGCCGAGCCTTAGCCGGCGGAGTAGCACCATGACTCGTTTGCTTGTGGTATTGGTGATGTTGCTGGCGGGCTGCCAGGGCGATAGTGCGCCACCGGCAAGCTCTGTGGCGAGTGCTGAGCGCTCGGACTTTAAGATTTTGGTGTTCTCGAAAACGGCAGGTTTTCGCCACAACGCCATTCCCGAGGGTATTCGTCTGCTCAATGCCTTAGGCCTAGAAAATAACTTTGGTGTCGATGCCACGGAAGATGCGAGCGCTTTCACGGCCGAGAATCTAGCGCAATACCAAGCCGTTGTGTGGTTAAACACCACCGGCACGGTGCTTGAGGAGGAGTCTCAGCGGCAAGCATTTGAGCAGTTTATTCGCCGTGGTGGCGGTTATGTGGGCATTCATGCGGCCGCTGACACCGAATACGACTGGCCGTTTTATGAGCAGCTCGTGGGGGCTTACTTTAAATGTCATCCATTGCAGCAATATGCCACGTTGATTAACGAGGCGCCTACTGAGCCGAGCATGCGCTCGATTCCGTTGCGTTGGACGATTTACGAGGAGTTCTACAGTTTCCAAAGCAACCCACGTGAGCGCGTGAACGTGCTCATGTCGATTGATGAATCGAGCTATTTGCAGTCGCCCAACACCACCAATTTGCCGGGTTCGCCAAGCTTTCCATTTGGCGAGTCGGGGACCATGGGCGACCACCCGATGGTTTGGTGTCATGACAATTTAGGCGGCGTGGCGTGGTATACCGCACTCGGTCATGGCGACAATATGTATCGCCTGAACAGCTTCAAAACGCACATTCTCAATGGCGTACTCACGGCGGCGCGCCAGATTCCTGCAAACTGTCGCGTCGCGAAACCCTAGTCTGCGCTGCGCAAGGCCTGGCTGAGCTGGTCAACCACCACCGCCCAGTCAGAGTCTAGCGCCACCGCTTCGCGCAGAAAGCTGGCTTGCGAGTCCGACCAGCACACAGCCTCCGGCAGTGGGCAGGTATCGGCAATCGGCCGATGCGTCGCAATGAATTGTTGAATCTGCGCATCGGAGTCGGGTAGGCCGAGCTGCTTAAACAGCTCGCTCATGGAATGATGAACACTTTGCATGGCAATCTCCTCATCTGTTCATCTCTACGCTATACCTATCGACCTCGGTTTGCACCCTCGCTAGAGTGGTGATGTCTGCCGCAGAGTGGAGGGAATGAGATGAGCCATCGCCTAGAAACTGACAGCCTCGGTGCGGTTGAAGTGGCGCAAACGGCCTTGTTTGCCGCGCAAACGCAGCGTGCGCTGAATAACTTCAAGATCAGCTCGCTACGCATGCCGCCGCGATTTATTGCCAGTCTTGGGCTGATTAAAGCCGCCTGCGCGAAGACCAATAGCGCGCTGGGATTGCTCGATGAGACCATGGGCGAGGCGATTTATGCGGCCGCGATGGCGGTGGCGGCGGGTGAGCATGACGACCAGTTCCCGGTGGATGTGTTTCAGACCGGCTCAGGCACCAGCACCAATATGAATGCCAACGAGGTCATCGCCACGCTGGCGAGTCGGCGGCTGTCCACCACGGTGCATCCCAACGACCATGTGAACTGCAGTCAAAGCAGCAATGACGTGATTCCCACAGCCATTCATGTCAGCGCGCAGCTGGCCCTTGAGCAGCAGCTCATGCCGGCGTTAGAAGACCTCATGCGCGCTATTGAGCGGCGCGAGCAAGGCCTCGGCGGCCAGCTGAAAATCGGCCGAACCCACCTCATGGATGCGCTGCCGATAAGCCTTGGCCAAGAATTATCCGGTTGGCGTGCGCAGCTTAGCTTAGCTGCTTCACGCATTCGCGATAGTCAAACGCGCTTAGTGCAGCTGGCGCAAGGTGGCACGGCGGTGGGCACCGGTGTCAATGCGCCGGCGTCGTTTGCTGAGCAATTTGCCCAGGCGCTATCGCGCTTAAGTGGGCAGCACTTTCGACCGGCCGATAACGCCTTTGCCGCCATCAGCAGTCAAGATACCGCCGTTGAGGTATCCGGCCAGCTCAAAACCTTGGCGGTGGCGTTATTGAAAATTGCCAATGATTTGCGCTGGATGAACAGTGGCCCGTTGGCCGGCCTCGCTGAGATTCGCCTCGAGGCCTTGCAGCCGGGCAGTAGCATCATGCCGGGTAAGGTTAATCCGGTCGTGCCAGAAGCCGTGGCGATGGCTGCCGTGCAGGTCATGGGCAATGACACCACCATCAGCTGCGCCGGCGGCTCGGGGAATTTTCAGCTCAATGTGATGCTGCCTGTGATTGCCTATAACCTGCTGCAAAGCATTGACGTGCTCGCCGGCAGCTGCCGAGCGCTAAGCCCTGTGATCACGGCATTTAGCGTGAATGCGGCCGCGCTTGAGGGGCCGCTAGCGCGCAACCCCATCTTAGCCACGGCACTAAACCGTGACATTGGCTATAGCAAGGCCGCCGACATCGCCAAGCGCGCCTATGCCGAAAAACGACCGATTTTGGCGGTGGCCATCGAGATGACGGATTTAGACCCGGATTATTTGGCCGCGCTCTTGGCGCCGGACAAGCTGATCTGACGCTACGGTGTGGCCATCAGGCGATACGCATGGGGAGACATGCCATGCCAGCGTTTAAAGGCGCGCCGAAAATTGGCACTGTCGTGATAATTCAGCAGCGTGGCAATGGTCTCAACGGAGAGCGTGGTTTGGCGTAAATACTCGCTGGCCTGCTGCGCCAACAGCGCATCACGCAGCGGCCTAAAGCCCGTGCCTTCGTCTGCGAGCCGCCGCGCCAAGGTGCGCTTGCTCATAAACAGGGCGGCGGCTGCATCGGCCTCGCTAAAGCCACCGAGCGGGTGCGAGAGCATGATTTTTTGCACCTGATACACCATGCTGTGCTCATGGGCATTGAGCTCGGCGAGCATTTTTTCGCAATGTTGCATGGCCAAAGCATAGCTGTCGCGATTGGCTGAGGCATTGCTAATGTGGCAGCTCGCCAACGGCACTTTCATGCACAACTGTGGCGCCGAAAAGGTGTAGCTTCCAGACAAATAGCGGCTGTAGCTTGCTGCATAGCTCGGTTGTTGATGGCAAAAATGCGCCTCTGCCTCATGCAACGGCCGGCCAATAATGAACTCAGCGCATTCAAAAAATACCACGGCAAATGTCTCGGATAGCACGCGATAGACCGCGTCACTGAGCGCGACGGTAAAGCGAATATGGCAGTGCAGCTCTCGCGCGGTCTCCGTTAGCGAGAGCTGCGCAAAACTCATGCGCGTGGGCAAGAAGGTTTGAAACGCCTGCAGCGCCATCAATAGGTTTTGGCTGGTGCTGGCGAGAATACCCATCGCGCCATGTGTCGATGGCGTCAGGCGTTGCCCAAGGCGTAGGCCAAAATCTGCGTGCGGGCTTAAGGCAAGGCCATTGGCAATAATTTGAATCTGTTGGGCCGCGGTGAGGTAGGTGTCTTCCTGAGTAAACTGATCGCTGGTGAGCGAGGTATGTGCCAGAAGTGTTGGCAAGTCGCGCACCTGCAGACCCAGCTCGCGGCCAATGAGTCGTGAGTAATTCGATGGGATGCTGGCGATGTCCATGCGAAAACCTGTCGTGAGCGTGCCTGCCACTGTCTTGAAATGACCCGTTGTTGTCAACAAATGACCTCATTTATTCGCGCTAATGCTCATAAAGTCAGGTGAGATCGGTGCTATTTCAGTCCTAGCGGAGAGATGAATAAATGACCAAGCTAATTTTTGTCACACACGATGGCGCCGCGCATGAGGTCGCTATTGAGGCCGGCAAGTCGCTGATGCAGCACGCCGTGGAAAATGCCGTGCCTGGTATCGATGCCGACTGTGGTGGCGCCTGCGCCTGCGGTACCTGCCACGTCATGGTTGCGTCGGAGTGGCAGTCCGCGACAGGGCAGGCCGATGCCATCGAGTCGCAAATGCTCGATATGACCCCTGAGAAAACCGCCAATTCGCGGCTTTCCTGCCAAATCATCGTGACCGATGCGATGGCCGGCATGGTGCTGCACCTGCCCGAATTTCAAATGTAATGCGGCCCACCATGAGGAACATGCCATGACCTTTATTCAGTCCGTCAGACAAAAAGCCGAGGCGCTGCTGCCCATCCATTGGCAAGTCAAAAGCGCGCACGCGTATCAGGTGCTGAAGCGGCAAGTCACGCAACAGCCCGAGTTTCCGGCCTTTGTTGAGACGCCGATTCCTGATGTCTCGCAGTTGCGCCTCGAAGACATTGATCTCAGCAATCCGTTTTTATACCGCCAAGGCCAGTGGCAGGCTTACTTCAAGCGTCTGCGCGATGAAGCCCCAGTACATTATCAACCGCGCAGCGCCTTTGGCCCGTTTTGGTCGGTGACGCGTTATGAAGACATTTTATTTGTCGATAAACGCCATGACCTGTTTTCAGCGGAACCCATTATTTTGCTGGGTGATCGGCCTGATGGCTTGGCGGTCGAAACGTTTATCGCCATGGACCCGCCCAAACATGATGTGCAGCGTCAAGCCGTGCAAGGCGTGGTGGCACCACAAAACCTAAAAGAAATGGAGGGGCTGATTCGCCAGCGCGCGCAAGAGGTGCTCGACGAGCTGCCCATTGGCGAGCCCTTTGACTGGGTGCAGCGGGTATCCATTGAGTTGACGGCACGCATGCTAGCGACGTTATTGGACTTTCCCTATGAGCATCGTCACCGTCTCGTGTACTGGTCAGACCTTGCGGCGGGCAGTCCCGAGACGACTGGCGGCGCTGCCGATATGGACGAGACGTTTCGGGGTGTGGCCGACATGGCCAAGCAGTTTGCTGAGCTCTGGCACGCAAAAGCGGCCATCAAACGCGCCGGCGGTCCTGCGGGGTTCGATTTGATTAGTCTGCTGCAAGCCAACGAGGATACCGCCGACTTAGTGCATCGGCCCATGGAGTTTATTGGCAACTTGGCGCTGCTGATTGTTGGCGGCAATGACACCACGCGTAACTCCATGAGCGGCGGTGTGCTTGCGCTCAATCGCTTCCCCGAGCAATGGACTAAGCTCAAGGCAAACCCGAGCCTTATCCCCAATATGGTCTCGGAAATTATTCGTTGGCAAACGCCGTTGGCTTATATGCGCCGCGTTGCCAAGCAAGATGTCCTGCTCAACGGCCAGCTCATTCGCAAGGGCGATAAAGTGCTGATGTGGTATGCCTCTGGCAACCGCGATGAGCGAAATATTGAGCATCCAGACGAGTTTATGATCGACCGCAAACAGGCGCGTAACCATTTGGCCTTTGGCTTTGGTGTGCATCGCTGCATGGGCAACCGCTTAGCCGAAATGCAAATTCGCATTTTGTGGGAGGAGCTGTTGCAGCGCTTCGATGACATCACCTTGGTGTCAGAGCCGGAGTTGGTGCAATCGAACTTTGTCCGTGGCTATTCAAAGATGATGGTGACAGTGACGGCGAAAGCCTAGGTGCTTATTCACAGCATCAGCGGTGTTTTTTGTATATACATTGACTATCATATAGATAGTCGCTATGGTGTGTTTGCGTGAATGCACTACGAAAACTGAGCGGGAACTCATACGATGTCCGACAAGTCGTCGAAAAAGAAGAACGCTCAACTCATCATCCGCATTACTGAGGATGAACGAGCGAAATTTGTTGCTCTATGTGAGCAGCAAGATACTAGCGCCGCTCGTGAGATTCGTCGTTTCATTCGCGGCTACTTAGATCAGCATCAGGCGGATGACCGCCAACGATGACTTACTGCGCTGAAGCGCTCATCACTTGGAGAAATACCTCATGGCGAACGTGAAAAAAGCTTTAAAAAAGGCCGTTAAAGCCACAAAAGCAAAAATTTCAAAGCAAGAGAAAAAGCTGAAAAAGCTGGCTAAGAAACTGAAAAAAGCCTAAATCAGCTCTCGAAAAAGCCCCGGATATCGGGGCTTTTTTGTGTTTGATCAACAACCGACTCCTATGGACACCATCACAACTGATCGTTAAATGCACATTTGTAATATTGGCGAGGTGGCAAGCGATTTTATATCTATGCTATTGATTACCAATGGCAAAAATCATTGTTGTGGCCCACCTCAAAGGTGGTGTCGGTAAATCCACTTTGGCGACTACTTTAGCCGCTTATTTGGCACAAAATTTCCGTGTTGGCTTGCTCGATGCCGACTTACCGCAGGCCACTAGTTCGCAGTGGGCAGCCATTCGTGCTGACGCCAATATCGTCACCTTGGGCTGTGAGAGTGCTTCGCGCTTGGCCGAAATTACTGAGCAGCTAGATGCGCAATGTGACGTGATCGTGATGGATCTGCCGCCACGCAGTGTAAAATTTTTACGCGAAGCAATGGCTATTGGCGACTTATTGTTGTTGCCACTCACGGCTTCGGCACCGGATGTGTGGGCCACCGAGTCCGTCATGCAAGTCGTCAATGAGTGCAAAAAAACAAACTCGCGATTAAAAACACGATTGGTGTGGAATAGATTGCGTGCAACACGCGCCACTCTTGACTTCCTAGATGGCACAGCCAAAGCCTTACGTGCTAAAGAACTAAGCTCTCACTTAGCACTCCGAACTTCCTATGTTGAGTGCATTGGGCGGGGCCTTTACGTGGAGCAATGGCATGATCCACGAGCAAAGGCGGAATGCAGACTTTTACTCAAGCAGATTATTAAGCAGGTAAAGTTAAGCACCGCTGAGTTTTCGTCTGGTTAAACGCACTATTTATACGCAATTATGTCTACCTCAAACCGGTTGCCGACTAAAGATGCCGACAATCGGGGTGTTGTGCGCCTTAAGTACCGGCTCAATGTCACGGTGCAGCGCGTGGTAGTGATAAAACGGCACCCGTGGGAATAAATGATGCACCGAGTGCAAGTTTTGCCCCAGCCAAAACCATTCCAGCGGCTTCATCCAGCGCGGCATGATGAGGCTGCTGGTGGTGCGGTAGCGCTCGGTTTGGTCGTAAGGAAAGTGTGGCCGGTAGGCGAACCAGTAGGCGGTAAACATGCCACCCAAGACATAGCCCAAAAGCACCACCGCTGCCGTGCCGGGCTGATCAACCAGCGCCAGAAAGGCGATGCGCCAGCCCAGCGAGGCCATCACCTCTAGGCAGTAAATGCCGCGTTCTTTGCGCGAGGCATGATCCCATCCGTGCTTCACGAAGAAGCTATTTTGCGTCCAGAGAAATTTGAAAATTGTCAGGATGAACGCCAGCGCGCCTTTGCTCATGTTGCTGACAACAAAGTCGGGGTCTTTGTCGGCTTGGTTGGTGTAGCGATGATGCGTAAAGTGCTCCACGCGGTGCGAGGCATACGGAATAGCAATGATGGGCGCGACTAAATAACCGCAGAGATCATTGAGCCATTTGTATTTGTCTTGCTGGCCATGAATATTGCCGTGAGCGGCTTCGTGCAGTGGGGTGTAGGACATATAGGTCAATACGGCGCAGGCAAAAAATGCCAACCAAGGCGATAGCAAGCCGTTGGCAAACAGCGCTAAAGTGCCCCAAAACGCGATGACCACGCAGAGCGTGAGTAGCATGGTCGGCCAGGCCATGTGGCCCATATAGTGTTTGGCGCTGTGGATGGCCTGTTTATTTAATGCGGCGCGGTCAAGATCCATCGTTGTATTCCTCTGAGTACCGAGTGGTCACCATAGCGTCTACTGGCAATGATCACTACGGCCACGGTGGCCAATGATCGTGACGCTGCGGCCAACATTGTTCCATTGTTAACAAGGCATCCTTATTTATGTCCACGCAAGAAAAGCAGATGCACCCAGCGGCTGTGTGCCAAGTCATGATCAACTTTGCTGGTCATCGCAGCGTAGATAAAGCGAGCTGTCTACTTGGCACGGGTATCACTGAGGCAGCGCTATCGAGCGTGGAAGGTTTGGTTAGTCGTGAGCAAGAAATGCGATTGATCGAAAATATAATATTAGCCACGCCAGAGGGGCCAGCGCTGGGTTTTGAGCTGGGTCTGCAATACAGCTTGGCCACATTTGGGGTGTGGGGCTTTGCGCTGCGTACCAGCAAAACCCTGCGTGACGCGGTCTTAATCGGTATTCGCTATTTGCCTCTCAGCACCGTCTATTGTCAGGTTGCCTTGATTGATGAGGGCGATGACTTTGGCATCAGCCTTGACCCCAGCAGCATTCCGCTGCACTTGAGACAGTTTTTGCTAGAGCGCGATATGGCGACCACGATCAATTTGATCAAGGAGCTGTCGCTCTCAGGCTTTAGCATAAAAAAACTGCAATTTGCTGGCCCGCCCAGTATAGATACCGAGCGTATTGAGACGCTCTGTGGCATCAAGCCGATTGTCGGTGGTAAGAAAAATAGCATTACCGTGAGTCGTGCAGAGGCCGATTTGCCGTTTGCTAACTACGATGCGGACTTAGTTTTATTATTAGAAGCGCAGTGCCGCTTGCGCCTACAACGAATCAGCGCCTCAGGTGTGGCTGGGCGTGTTCGGCAAAAGCTCTTAGGCGACCTGAGCCTGAGTTGCTCACTGGATGATGTCGCCACGGCGCTTGCCATGTCAGCCCGAACATTAAGGCGAAAACTCGAGCAGGAAGACACAAGCTTTAGCGATATTGTGGATGAAGAGCGCCGGCAAATTGCCTTATTACTACTCGAAAACTCATCCATGAAAATGGACGAGTTAGCGGCTTATTTGGGCTTTATGGACGCCGGTGGGTTTGTGCGCGCGTTTCGTCGCTGGTTGGGTTGCGCACCGAGCGAGTACCGCGAGTCGACAAGGCGTCGTATTTAGGTGCTCACTGGTCAGGCTCTAAAGCGCTGTCCTAAAAAAGCTGTAGCGCGCTGTCAGTTAGCGCCTCTTTCAGCAGCATGTGCTTGTCTTTGCCGTAATGCATGGTGACTTGCCATGGCGCAGATCGTCCTTGGCGCGGCATGATGTCTTTAGCGCGCTGCACATAGCCCGACTGTAGGCTGTCAACGATGCCGGTATCGAGTGCCATGCCAGGTGAACCTTTGGGTAATGCTACTGATTTTCCTTCAGCGTCTAAATGCTTAAATAAACGACACAGATAACGTCCCGCTAAGTCGGCTTTCAGCGTCCATGGCGCATTGGTGTAGCCAAAAACCCAGGCCAAGTTGGGAATATTTTCGATTAATAGACCCTTATAAACCATCTGCTCATTGAGATGACGCGGCTGGTCATCAACCGAAATAGTCATGCCGCCGAGCATCTGTAACTGCAGCCCTGTGGCACTGATGATTATATCGGCTTCCAGCGTTTTACCTGATTTGAGTAAAATGCCATTTTCGCAAAAACGATCGATAACATCGGTTTCAATCGAGGCTTTGCCGCTGCGCAGGGCATCAAAAAGGTCGCCGTCTGGTACGACGCATAGGCGCTCATCCCATGGCATGTACTGCGGAGTGAAATGACGCATATCGATGTGTTGACCAATCTGCTTTTGCACTTGCCCGAGTAAAAATTTGCGCATGGCATTGGGCCAGCGGCGGCAAGACAAATACAGTGCGCGCTGAATGGCGATATTGCGGCTGCGCGCTAAATTAAACACCCAACTATCGGGCAGAAACTTAGCTAATACATCGGAGATTTTATCTTTGTTCGGCAGGGCAAAAACATAAGAGGGTGAGCGCTGCAACATGGTGATATGGCGCACTTTTTCCGCCATGGCGGGCACCAGCGTGACAGCCGTTGCGCCACTGCCGATGACGACAACGCGTTTGTTGCGGTAGTCGAGGTGCTCAGGCCATTGCTGTGGATGAATGATTTGACCTTTGAAACATGCTTCGTCAACAAACTCAGGCTGATAACCTTGGTCGTGATTAAAGTAGCCGGTACAGCTAATTAAAAAGCGTGCAGTAAAGGTTTGCTCTTCACCGCTGGCTTCGTCTCGCGTGACCAGCGTCCATAATTTATCTGTCGATGACCAGTTAGCCGTTTGGGTTTGCAGGCCAAAATGAATTTTTTCATAGAGCTTAAACTCTTTGGCTGTTTCAATAACGTATTCGCGGATTGCCGGGCCATCAGCGAGGACTTTCGAGGCCAGCCACGGCTTAAATCCATAGCCAAAGCTGGCCATGTCCGAGTCAGAGCGAATGCCGGGATAGCGAAATAAATCCCAGGTGCCGCCCAGTGTTTTGCGGCGCTCAATGAGTGCGATGGTCTTGTTCGGAAACTCGCGTGCTAAGTGACAGGCTGTACCAATGCCTGAGAGTCCGGCACCAATAATCAGAACGTCTAGCGGTTTTGTTGTTGTTTGCATGTCTGAGTCTCATAGCGAAGTGACTTTATGACTGTACGAGTCTTCTTAAACAATTAATTGGCATTCGATGACAATAAATTGTCTTTTGACGACAGGCTCAGACGATAAGCGCTAGGGGTTTGGCCATGCCAGCGCCGAAAGGCTCGGTTGAAGCTACTTTGCTCGGTGTAGCCAAGCAACCCAACAATTTGCGACGGTACTGACAAGTTAACTCGACGCTTGTGATAATTCGCGTATGAGTACCTACAAACGACACCGTTTTCATTCCAGCATCATCAGCTACGCGGTGTGGGTTTACTACCGCTTTAACCTGAGCTTCCGTGATATCGAGGACTTGCTGGCAGAGAAGGGTGTCTCTGTCAGTTATGAGTCGATCCGATTGTGGTGTATCAAGTTCGGACCCGCTTATGCTCGCAAGCTCAAGCAAAGACATCGCGGATTTGGCGATACGTTTTATCTTGATGAGGTATTCATCAAGATAAACGGAAAACAACACTACTTGTGGCGAGCTGTCGATCAAGATGGTGAAGTGGTCGATGTCTTTGTTCAGAGTAGGCGCAATGGTGCGGCGGCAAAGCAGTTCTTCAAGCGCTTATTACGCAGCAGTGGCGGCGAACCACGAACGATAGTCACTGATAAATTGGCAAGCTATAAGGTAGCTCAGTGCGAGCTAATGCCGACTGCTCATCACAATACTGCTAAGTACGCGAATAATAGAGCTGAACAATCGCATGAGTTGACGCGATTTCGAGAGCGAGGAATGCGACGGTTTAAATCGCCGAGCCAGGCTCAGTTATTTCTAACGAACCATGCAGCAGTTTCCAACTTATTTAATCTAGGCCGACATCTAACTTCAGCAAGTCATTATCGACGCAGCAGGACAGCTGCGTTCGCGACGTGGAGATCGGTGGTTGCTTAAAGGCACCAGGGTCAACTATTGCTGAGCTAAGAAGTTAACTTGTCAGTACCCAGTAGCGCGCCGGCGAGCACGGCAATGCCGCGGCTAGGGGGAGACACATAGCCGTTGATAATACAGCGATCTAGCAAACGAGCGAGGATGTAGCCAATGCCACCACCAATGAGTGGGCCAATAATCAGCTGTAGCGTAACGAATTGAAAAAAGCTTTCAGGCGCATCATTGATGTAGGTGCCGATAGCCTGCGCTGCCAATGATGTAATGCATGGCCTAGGGTCAGAGATTTTGCGCGCAGATTGGTGAGAGCCTCGCCTAGCACATCGAAGTTTTCCAAACCTGCATTTTGACCCGCTTTTATACCGAGCAAGGGATCATGAAGAAGCTCGCTTGCGCTAAGGTACAGCCGAAAGTAATCCTCTACAGCGACAATGTCCGGCGGGTTAAGCATCCATAAATCGCTAACAGAAATAGCATCAGCAAGGGCAGATAAGCGGCCGCCTTGTTGAAGGTAAGCCACGAGCATGGGCTGAATGTACGCTCCAACCACAAAGTTTAGTGGTTGGTTGCGAGAGGCATCTAACTCTGGCTTATTGATGATTTATTTCGCCTTTTAGTAATTTTTATTCGTAATCAAGCAATCAAGCTACGTTATAGCAGGCTAGGATGCTTTTCAATAAACAGTAGTTTTCAATACCCATACGATTAAAATGGATGGTTTATGGACAGCACCTTTAGTGTATTTGGGCTGTGGGAAGGCTTTTATAACGACCCTTGGTTTTGGCAGTTTCCCATGGCCACGCTGGCCATCAGCATGGCGGCTTTTTTGCTTGTCGCAACGCCTTGGACAATCGTTGCTTGGCTGGATCCTGTCGCGCTGAGAAAATATAAAATTCAGCAAAAACCGTTTGAGGTTAAAAGGTTTCTGCTGCCGTCTATCGGGCGCATTCTTCTTAACAACGCTATTTTGGCCTCGCTGCTGGTGCTGAGCTGGCCGCTGCTCAAACTCACTGCCGTGCACAATAACGAACTACCAATTTGGTATGTGATTGTGGCGCAATTGCTGTTTTTCGTGCTGCTAGATGATTTTCTGTATTACTGGATGCATCGTTACATGCACGAGAACAAGTGGTTGCTGAGGCATGTGCACAGCGTGCATCACAGGGTTCGTAACACCTGCGGTATCAACGGCAACTATATGCACTGGCTGGAGTATTCGTTAACCGCAACGCTGACCTTGATTGGCCCGATTCTTCTGGGAGCGCATCTGTATGTCGTATGGGTTTGGGTAATTATCCGGCAAATTGAAGGTGCAGATGGCCACATTGGCTATGACATTCTCTGGAATCCAGTGCATTTGCTACCTGTGTACGAAGGCCCTGTTTATCACGATTTCCACCATGCTAAATTCAAAGGCAATTACGCTGGGTTTCTACCGTATCTTGATAAATACATGGGTAAAACACACATACCTGCGTACTTGAGGTATGTGCAAGGAAAGAAGAAAGGCTTAACGGCGGTAGAAATTGAGCAGCAGGAGAACGTGCAGCACGCAGCTGAAAAGACCGGTTAATGAGCACTGACAAGCCAGCCCGTTAGTGCTCTATAAGCCTAAATAAGAGCCAAGGCCGAGTAAAATTGCGACGCCCATGATGGCAAAAATTGCGGCGACTACACGATGTATCCATGTGGTTGGTAATGAGCTGGCGAACTTATTACCTAGAAGCACGGCGGGAGCATTGGCCAAAAGCATACCCACAGTGGTGCCAAGAACGACTGCGATAAAACTTTGGTACTGGGCGGCAAGCGCGACCGTGGCTATTTGGGTTTTATCGCCCATTTCAGCAATGAAAAATGCGACGACGGTGGTGCCAAAAACGCCTAATGACACGAACTTGGTATCACCTTCGTCGAGCTTGTCGGGAATCAAAATCCAGATAGCCATGATAATGAAACCAATGCCGAGCACCCAGCGTAAAACCTCAGCATCTAATAGATGAGGAATCCACGTGCCAAGCGCACCGGCCATGCCATGGTTGAGTAGTGTCGCTACTAAAATGCCGAAGATGATGGGGGCTGGCTTACGAAATTTCGCAGCCAGCATAAAAGCCAAGAGTTGGGTTTTGTCGCCCATTTCGGCAAGCGCCACGATACCGGTTGAGACTAAAAATGCATCCACGCTGGATTCCTATGGTGGGTCTGGTTGCAGCGCATTATATGTGAGCTATTGGAAGACATGCTCGATTGCATCGATAACCAAACCAGTCACGGCGTTGATTAGCAAAATATCTTCCCCAACACGGACCACTTTCTGGCCAGCAGGTGTATTTCCTAACTCGTATAGCAGGTTGCGGGGCAGGTTGTAATAAATCACGTCGGCTGGCAATGGCTGACCTTTAGCCCATTTTTTGACTTGTCCTGGGGCTTGGCAAGCATTGTTTTTCTTAGCTAAGCCTGGAGGACAACGGCCAGAATTCTTAGCTTTGGTACTGTAATAATCGCTGATCTGCTTCGATCTATTCTGGTCGAAATAATTAGTGTGACGTTTCTCATCATGCTTTTTGCCATGACCATGATCCGCTGAGTGATTTCCACCATGCTCAGCAAAATCAGGCTTTTTAGCAAAAACAGGGCTGCTAACTAGCAGACTTAGGCCTACGGTGATTGCTGCAAGATTGTTCCAGGATTTCATGACATACCTCTAGATAGTGTGTGGTGCTCAATGCCTTGACTGACAATATTGAAGACCTACGCACATTAACGACTGATTATGACTTGCCGCCTACTTGAGCAAAAATTTTGAGCTGAGGGCGCTTACCTGTGCCTACATAACCATGGATACGCCTTGGTTTGCGTGGCAGCTTAGGTTTGCGGCAACCTCTGTTTTTGCCAAGTCTAAGCCAAGGTTTTCTATTAAGAACGTTAGCAATGGGTCAAGCAGTGGCGATAGAACTGTGCTTATGGCTGTTTTTAGAAGTGCAACGACCGTGTTTGTGACACTTCCTACGAGCATCAGCACTGAGCCCAACGTATTGCCATTAGCCTCGTAAGCGGTAATTTCTGGCCCTGATAACGTGTCTCTAAGGCTTTCTATAAGGCTTGCTGAGCTAATCGATTGATACACTTGGCTCCCACGGGTTTCCGCCATGTTTCCTAAGTCAGGTAAGTTTTCCTCAGCGGGAGACTCAAACAGAAGCGTACCTTCAGCTCCAAAGACAGATGATTTGACCTTTAAGCCAAGTCCACCGGCGGCAAATGGCACTCGTGCACCACAGCCGAATAATATCGAGCAATGCTTAATGCCGAAGTCGACAAGTGGTATTGGTAATACCGTGGGCTCTGACTGAGCAGACATTACCTGCTCCTTAGCATCGTTTGCGGAAGTGCCCATCTTGCCAATACGAAGGGTTGCTGCAGCGGTTTTAACCGGCACAGTTAGGGATTTCTCATTGCCTTGGCAGCTAAAGTCAGTCACTCGAGCATCACCGCCAGCAAGATCTAGATTGATATCAAACCGGAACGGGGCGGGCAGTAATAAAATGCTTAACTGGTCTTGCCCACCAAGTAACACGCCTAAGTTCAGGCCAAGTAAACCATTTATCACGCTAACTAATGGGCTGGCTAAGTTGCTCACGGCAGTACTTAGGCCTGAGACTAGTGATGTCAGTTCATTACTAAGCGATACACTGAAAACCATACGAAGCTGTGCCGAGCGTACATAAATTCTATTAGGGCTGTTATTTACAGCTAGATATGCCTCATCTTTCGCTGCTGCAGGGTCGCCAATAGCGGCAAACTGTGGTGGTTCGATGACCTTGATGGCGAGATCGACCGTATTGCCTAATAGATCAATAGGGATAACAGCACTGACGGCATTATGTTGGTTGGCAAGCAGAATAATGCCTTGGATAAACTGATAGAGCTGCACTCGCGCTTTAGCTCCATCGTAGTCCGCGTCAGCTGCAAGGCTAACGACTTCACCTAGTTTGAGTTGGCTTGAACTAACTGAGCTGGCCAATAAAATTTGATCGAGGGCGACAATCGCCTCTAAAGCATTGAGTGTGACTTGCGGAGTGCCATTTTGCTGCTCTAGTACATCAATTGCTGCTTGGATTAGCTCTCCCGTGCTCACTTCAGTGGAGAGAAGGTTGTCATATTCACCAGCACTAACGCCGATGTTGACGGCTAGTCGATCCATGAACTCAAAAATATCGATATCGGTATGAATAAGCCCATTCCAAGCACCAACTGAAATGTTCAAGTTGCCACCTAGTAGGCCGCCAAAAACGTCGCTAAGCAACTTTGCTTTACTGTTTTTAGTGATATTTACATTGAGCAATGTGCTGCGCAGGGTAAGCATGGCTAAAGGGCTGCCATTTGCACTTGCTACGGCACGTGCAGAAATTGTGATGCTTTCACCAAAGGCGCCGCCGGCAATCATGCTTGCTGGCGTAGTTTGGCTAAGTGAAATAGCAATTGCCTTATTACTACTGCTAGCGGTATCGAGTTGCCGCATATGATTATTAACAATAATGTCGCCGCACTCTGGTAATGCTAGTTGATGCTCAGCGTCGAGAGTAAATCCGTTACGGGCTAAGTTTTCTTGAGCAATTTGCTGTGCCGACCCATCATCACATCGGCCGCCACGGACAGCTACTTCAAGAGCGGCTACATCAGCTTGCCTTTGTAGGGTGCGTTTGATGACATACAGACGTCCTGTGTCTACAACCAAAGCAAGGCACATTACGCCCAACAGCATAAAACTCGTTGTCATGAGCATGACCGCACCACGTTCTTGATGCTTTGTAGGGCGTATCTGTTTAACGCGCGCTAAGTAGCTCATACAAACTACTATGTGGCTTTGAACGATCCTACTCTGTGGTCAAATCTACGTTTGTTGTATGAAATTGGTTGCGAATGTCGGGCTTTTTGCATTCATGCTCGATACTGCTAGCGTGTTTTCCAAGAACTTCATAGGTGTTGTATGGCTAATCAATTTTCACGTAGGCAGTTTGTTCAAGGCATTGCCGTAACGGGGCTCGCAGTGAGCTCAGGCGCTTGGGCAACGTCGGCCATGCCAGAGATAGGTCGCATGCCCATGCCACATTTAAAGGGCAAGCGTTTTGACCTATCGATCGATAAGAAGTTGGTCAATTACACCGGCAAATCTAAGATTGCTACGGTGATTAATGGCAGCTTGCCTGCGCCCGTGCTGCGCTTCAAGGAAGGTGAGACGGTCACCATCAATGTGACCAATCACTTGAAGGAGTGGTCATCAATCCACTGGCATGGGCTTTTACTGCCCTATGAGATGGATGGCGTACCGGGCATTAGCTTTGAAGGCATTGCCCCTGGAGAGACGTTCACCTATCAATTTCCTATTCTTCAAAGCGGCACATACTGGTACCACTCGCACTCAGGCTTTCAAGAGCAAAAGGGCATGATGGGGGCGATTATCATTGAGCCTCGCGAAGGTGAAATTGTCAAAGCCGATTGTGATCATGTGGTGATGCTTTCCGACTGGACTGATGAAAACCCTATGGTGTTGTTGAACAAGCTCAAATCTGAGTCCGACTTCGACAACTATCAGCAGCCGACTGCTGTGCGTTTCATCGCGGATATGCGTAAAAGCGGCTGGAAGAGCGCAGTAGAAAGCCGAAAGATGTGGAATGAGATGCGGATGAGTCCCACGGACTTTACGGATTTATCAGCAGGCACGTACACCTATTTAATGAATGGCACCAATCCTGCATCGAACTGGACAGGGCTATTTAACAAGGGTGACAGGGTTAGATTGCGCTTTATCAATGGCAGCGCCCAAACGATTTTTGATGTGCGCATTCCGGGCTTAAAACTCACGGTCATTGGCACCGATGGGCAGTTGGTTGAGCCCGTTACGGTGGATGAGTTTCGCATAGGCGTAGCTGAAACTTACGATGTGCTTGTTGAGCCTAGCGATGATGCCTATACGATTTTTGCACAAAATATTGATCGCTCAGGCTTTGCTCGAGGCACGTTAGCGATCCGTGATGGCTTGTCTGCGCCGGTGCCAGCGTTAGATAAAGCTCAATGGCTGAGCATGAGCGACATGATGGGTGATATGTCGGGTAAAACGACAGTAAAGCATGCCAGCACAGAATATGGTTTTAGCACCGACATGCATGTCGATTCGCCGCGAACAAACTTAGATGACCCAGGCGTTAACCTGCGCAATAACGGCCGCCGAGTTTTAACCTATGCCGACTTGCGCTCCATTGGTGAAGCCAATAATGAGCTGTCTGAGCCTACGCGCGAATTAGAGCTGCATCTAACTGGCAATATGGAGCGCTATATCTGGGGTTTCGATGGCCTAACGTTTCAAGAGTCTACGCCGGTTTATATAGCCAAAGGCGAGCGCGTACGGATCACATTGGTCAACGACACCATGATGACGCACCCCATGCATTTGCACGGTATGTGGAGTGATCTTCGCGACGCGAATGGCGACTTTCAAGTTCGCAAGCACACCATCATGGTCCAACCTGCGCAGAAAATTTCCTTCGATGTAACCGGCGAGGAGGGGCGCTGGGCATGGCATTGCCACCTGCTCTATCACATGGAATCCGGCATGTTTCGTGAAGTGGTGGTGGATTAATTATGAAAATTGTATTCGCGTTAAGCGCACTGTTGCTGAGCTTTCCCGTTCTGTCGGCGGAGGCAGTAATGGATCATTCGAATATGCAAATGAACGGCATGGACATGGGCGAAGGCTCTATGGATATGTCGGGGATGGATATGAGTAGTGGCTCCATGGATCATTCAGGCATGGATATGAGCAAAGGCTCAATGGATATGTCTCACATGAAGCATGGTGCTATGAGCATGGGCTCTATGAATATGGGCAAAATGCAGGGAGGTAAAGCGCCACCCGATGCTCGCAGTCCAGACTACTCGCAAGGCCGTGACTTTGGCCCAATACCGCCGCCGAAAATGATGGGTAACGGCATCATGGGGAGTGTGTTGTTTAATCAGCTAGAAGTTGCCAGCAGCCAAGGGAAAATAAACTCTGGCTACGATGTCGATGCGTGGGTTGGTACTGACTGGAACCGCTTGGCATTAAAAGCTGAAGGGGAAGCGGCTGATAGCAAACTCGAGGA
>NZ_QUNR01000003.1 GCF_003387535.1 Paraperlucidibaca baekdonensis
GCAGTAGCCATGTGAAAGTAGGTCATTGCCAGGCACCTAATGCAACAGCCCTCGTCAGAAATGACGGGGGCTTTTTGCTGTCTGGGGTTTGGAAATTCGATACGAAAACATATTTGGGAGAGAAGGCATCTTGACTGAAGCAGCTATGCCGCGCACCTCGGATACAACACCTCCTGCATTAGCGCGTGGCGTGTACCGGCATTATAAAGGCGCGCATTACCACGTACTGGACTTGGTGCGCCACTCAGAAACCGAGGAGTGGCTGGTGTATTACCGCACCTGTTACGGCGACTGGAGCCGTTGGGTGCGGCCATATGGCATGTTTATTGAGCAGGTTGTTATTGCGGGTGTTGAGCAGCCACGCTTCGATTACGTGGCCGCTGAACTGGCTGAGCTCAATCTTATCGAGCCAGAAAGCTGCCGCTGATGTTAAGCGGTAGCGTCGACAAGGCGCATCGATAAGTCGATGGCGCGGATATCTTTGGTAATGGTGCCCAATGAAATGAAGTCGACACCGGTCTCCGCGATGGCGCGTATGGTGTCGTGATTTACATTGCCTGATGCTTCCAGCGCAATAGCACCCGCAGCGGTCTCCACGGCACGCCGCATATCATCTAGAGAGAAGTTATCGAGCATAATGCGATCGGCTTTAGCAGCAATGGCCTGATTGAGCTCATCGGCATTTTCAACTTCCACCTCAACCAAACGGTCGCTGGCGTATTCACGCGCGGCTGCCACCGCCGCGGCAATCGAGCCGGCCGCCAAAATATGGTTTTCCTTAATCAGAAACGCATCATAGAGCCCGAGGCGATGATTCATCCCGCCACCAACGCGCACCGCGTATTTTTGCGCAATGCGTAAGCCCGGCAGCGTTTTTCGTGTGTCTAATAAGCGCGCCTTCGTGCCCGCCAACAATTGCACGAGCGCATGTGTATGCGTGGCGGTCGCTGAGAGTGTTTGCAGAAAATTCAGCGCGGATCGTTCGGCGGTCAGCAAGCTGCGCGCGCGCCCTGAAATACGCAATAGCTCCGTGCCGGCGGGCACCACTTGGCCTTCTTTGACCTGCCACTCAAGACGCAGCTCGCGATCGACCGAAAGGAAGGTGGCTTCAACCCAAGGCATGCCCGCCATCACCATGTCATCCCGTGTGATGATGCGTGCCTGCGCCTGCTTATCGTGTGGAATTAAAGCAGCAGTCACATCGCCGGTGCCAATATCTTCGACCAGGGCAGACGCCACGTTTGCGGCAAGGGCGGCATCAATCAGTTCAGCTTTCATAATGACTCATTGGCTAGCAAGAAAGGCGTGAGTATAAAGCCACAGGCGCGGATGGTCAGCACTCGCTTGATTGGGTAGTCTTGCTCAATAGCTGAATGCAAAGAGGGCAGCATGAGTCGAACACTAAGCCTGTGTCGCCAGCATTGGCTGCGCGAAGCGCGGCATTGCCCATCGCCATTTTTTAATGCACGACCGCAGGGCGAGGTGTCGCTGACGGTGATTCATAACATTAGCCTGCCGCCCGGACAGTTTGGTGGACCCCATATTGATGCGCTTTTTACTGGTCGGCTAGATGCCAGCGCTCATCCGTACTTTGCTTCGATAGCTGGCCTTGAGGTCTCAGCACATGTGCTAATTCGCCGCGATGGTGAGCTGGTGCAATACGTGGCGTTTGATCAGCGTGCCTGGCATGCCGGCCAGTCGAGCTACCAAGGTCGTGCCAATTGCAATGACTTCGCGATTGGCATCGAAATGGAAGGCTGTGACACACAGGCATTTACCGATTCGCAGTATGATGTGCTGAATGCGTTATTGATCGTGTTGGCTGAGCATTACCCAGCGACGCAACACGCAGTCACCGGCCACAGCGATATCGCCCCCGGGCGTAAGACAGATCCGGGGCCTTATTTTGACTGGTCACGACTCACACAGGCCGAACCAGTAGGGCATTCTCAAGGAGTGAAGACATGACATTATTACTCGCATTGATGGCGGTAGCGGCGTATCACGCCATGCCCGAGCATTGGCGCCATACCTTGGCTTGCCCCGCGACGCGATGGCTGGCCTGGAGCACCACGCTGACGCTATCTGATGCGTTACGCTTGGCGATCGCTGTGTTGCTTCCCATGGTGCTGTTAGTGGTCGGCTTGGCCTTGCTCGATGAGCTCGCCAGTGTCTTTATGTTTCTATTATGCGCGGTGGTCGTTGTGGCTGTTTTTGCTGACAGCGCGGTTGCTCGTGTGGCCACTGATCAGCGCGCCGAATGGACTGAGGCCGAGTGGCCAAGCGACGATGAGCTGCTAGAAAATGCCTTGAGTTTGTCGCGTCAACAGCATCTGCGCCGTCAGTTAAACGAGCTCTTTGCTCCGCTATTTTGGCTGCTGCTAGCCACGCCGGTGGCGGCGCTCGGTTACTACTTGCTGCGTCGTAGCGCGCTTGGTACATCCGATGACGATAATAATTTAGCCTTGAATTGTTTGCGTTTAGCCGATTGGTTGCCGGCGCGTTTACTCGCCATGAGCTTTGCCTTAGCGGGTAATTTTACGGCCACGTGGGGCGTCATCAGCAGCCAATTATTGCGTGCGGAGTCTGTTGCCTATGAGCTCATCGATCACGCCGCCAATGCCGCAGAGCCCATTGCCATTGACCCGTCATTAACGCCAGCGGTTGGTCTCGCCACCGCGATGCATCAGCTCAATAGTCTGCTGCAACGCGCCTTGGTGGTGTGGATGGTCTTTGTGGCGCTGAAAACGCTCTGGCCCGGCATGTGAGGCTGTTGCGGCGAGGCCTGTGGCTTGGGCTGTTAGCGCTGTTGGCACTGCCCGCTTATGCACTGGAGTCCTGGCAGGATGATCAAGGCCAGGCATGGGCAGTGCCTAAGACATTGCCCTCGCGCTGGATCGTTTTGGGGCCACATTTGGTCGACATGGTTCATGAGCTTGGGGCCGCCGAGCGCATTGTTGGCGTGCAAGATGACCATCCCACGCCGGGCCGACACACACGCAGCCTCAGTGGGCATGCCGTGGTGGGCCAGTCTGGCAGCATCAGTGAAGAGCGCGTGCGCGCCCTAGCGCCTGATCTGGTGGTGTTTTGGCCAACAGGTTTATCGCCAGTGCAGCAGCGCCGACTGCGACGTTTGGGTGTGCCGCTCTTGGCTATTGCGCCTGAAACGCTTGAGGCATTGCCCGAGCGTTTGCGCTGGTTAGGCGCCTTGGCGGGTCGAGCGCCGCAGGCCAACGCATTAGCCGATCAAGAGGCGGCGGCCTTGGTGCAGGCGCGTCAACGGTATACGCCTGGCCCCAGACTGCGCGGCTTTTATCAAGTCTGGCAGCAACCACTATTTAGCTTGTCAAAACAGCACCTGGTAAGCCAAGCTATATCGCTATGCGGGGTCGATAGCATTGTGCCGGACGCGACGATTGAGGCGCCGGTCATCAATGTTGAGGCAGTGTTATTGGCGCGTACTGAGATTATCTTGGTGAGTGCGCCCGAGCACGCGCGGGCCACTGCGTTTTGGCGTCGGTTTAGCCGCTTGCCGGCAGCACAAAGCCAGGCCATTGTGGCGGTTGACGATGCCGCCCTAACGCGCCCCGGTTTGTCCTTGTTGCGCGCAATACCTGCGCTTTGCCAAACAGTTATGCCTTGGCGAAACCGACCAAGCGTGCCAGTATCGCCCTGACCGGGCAGTCATCGCATTGCGCTTACCCGCGCTAGCCGAGAGACTGCTCATACTCAGCCCATAAGGCTGTTACCCGCTAAGCCCACAAGGAGGCATGTATGGCGCGGTCCCGTCAGTACGGTGATTCTGATCCTATCGAAACACAAGAATGGTTTGATGCTCTGGCCTCCGTGGCCGACAACGAGTCGCCCGAGCGCGCTCGGCAATTGCTCGAATGGCTGGTTGGCCAAGCCCCGCAATTTGGCATTCAAATTGATCGCTTAAACACCCCTTATTTAAATACCGTGGCACGCGAGAAAGAGCCGCTGATGCCCGGTGACCCCAATCTTGAGTGGCGGCTGCGCTCATTGATTCGCTGGAATGCGCTGGCGATTGTTATGCGCGCCAACCAAAACGATGACGAGCTCGGCGGCCACATTGCCACCTTTGCTTCGTCGGCGACGCTCTATGACGTGGGCTTTAACCATTTTTTCCGCGCCCCCAATAGCGAGCACCTTGGCGATCTGATTTATTACCAAGGCCATTCGGCGCCTGGTATTTATGCGCGTTCATACATGGAAGGCCGCCTAAGCGAAGAGCAGCTCAGCCGTTTCCGTCGTGAAGTCGGCGGTGGCGGTTTGTCGAGCTATCCGCATCCGTGGCTGATGCCCGATTACTGGCAGTTCCCCACGGTGTCGATGGGCTTAGGGCCGATCATGGCGATCTATCAAGCCCACGTGATGAAGTATTTAATCAATCGCGAGCAGTTACCTGACCAAGGCCGCAAGGTTTGGGCGTTTTTAGGCGATGGCGAGATGGATGAGCCCGAGTCCCTTGGCGCCATTGCGCTAGCTGGGCGCGAGAAGCTCGATAACCTGATCTTTGTCATCAACTGCAACTTGCAGCGCCTCGATGGCCCCGTGCGCGGCAATGGCAAAATCATCCAAGAATTAGAGTCGGTGTTTCGTGGTGCGGGCTGGAAGGTCATCAAAGTGGTGTGGGGTAAGAAGTGGGATCCACTACTCGCACGTGATGAATCCGGCGCGTTAAAGCAGCGCATGTTAGAGGCTGTGGACGGCGAATATCAGGCCTTTAAAAACCACGGCGGCGCTTACACTCGCGAGAAGTTTTTCGGCAAATACCCTGAGCTTGCCGAGCTCGTGAAAGACATGAGCGATGACGAAATCGCCCGTCTTGATCGTGGCGGCCACGACCCGTTCAAGGTCTATGCCGCTTATGCCGAAGCGATGGCAGCGAAAGGTCAGCCTGTGGTGATTTTGGCGAAAACCGTGAAAGGTTACGCCACCGGCGCCGGTGAGGCGGCCAATAAAACCCACCAAATGAAGATGCTCGACATCGACTCGCTGAAGATGTTCCGCGACCGTTTCGACATGCCCTTCAGCGATGAGCAACTCGAAGAGCTGCCATTTTTCCGGCCACCAGAAAATAGCCCGGAGATGAAATACCTGCACGAGCGGCGGCAAAAGCTCGGCGGCTATTTGCCGCAGCGTCGTACGGAAAGTGCGTCATTGCCGGTGCCAACGCTGGATCAGCTGAGCACCATCACCACCGGTTCTGAGCGGCCGATTTCCACCACCATGGCCTTGGTGCGCCTGATGGGCGTGCTGCTCAAACAAGAGGGTTTGGGCGAGCGCATTGTGCCTATCGTGCCGGATGAAGCGCGCACCTTTGGTATGGAGGGCATGTTCCGCCAGCTCGGCATTTACTCCAATGTTGGCCAGCTCTATGAGCCCGAAGACAAGTCGCAGCTCACGTATTACCGCGAGGATGTCAAAGGTCAGATCTTGGAGGAGGGCATTAACGAGGCCGGCGCCATGAGCGCGTGGATTGCTTGCGGCACCGCCTACAGCATCCATAATCAGCCGCTAGTGCCGTTTTACTTGTTCTATTCGATGTTTGGTTTCCAGCGCATTGGCGATTTGGCCTGGGCTGCCGGCGACTCGCGCGCGCGCGGTTTCTTGGTCGGCGCGACATCGGGCCGTACCACGCTCAACGGCGAAGGCTTGCAACACGAAGATGGCCATTCGCACGTGCTTGCGGCCACCGTGCCTAACTGCGTGAGCTACGACCCAACCTACAGCTACGAGGTCGCGGTGATCGTGCAAGATGGCTTGCGCCGCATGTTTGGCGAGCAGGAAGATGTTTATTACTACCTGACTACGCTCAACGAAAACTACCCGCACCCGGCCATGCCAGTGGGTTGCGAGGAGGGCATTCGTCGCGGCTTGTATAAATTCCAGTCGGCGAAGCGCGGCAAAGGCCCTGAAGTTCAGCTGATGGGCGGTGGTGCGATCTTGCGCGAAGTCGAAGCAGTTGTGGCCTTGCTCGCAGAGGTAGGCGTGCGCGCTGCGGTGTGGAGCGCCACCAGCTTTACCGAGTTGCGTCGCGAAGGCTTGGATGTGGAGCGCTGGAATGCGCTGCACCCCGATGAAAAACCGCGCACGGCCTGGGTTACTGAGCAACTAGCGGGCAGCAAGGGCCCGATCATTGCTGCTAGCGATTATATGAAAGTGCATGCCGACCAGATTCGTGCCTTTGTACCGGATGGTCGCGCGTATCGTGTGTTGGGCACCGATGGCTTTGGTCGGTCGGACTCGCGCCAGCAGCTGCGCCGGCACTTTGAGGTCGATGCCGTGCAAGTGGCTTATGCCGCGCTCACCGCCTTGCGTGCTAGCGATGATATTTCGCTAGAAGCACTATTGGCGGCTCGCGAGCAATGGGGCATTGACCCCGAGCAAGCCCATTCGGCCACAGCATAAGGAGGGCGCTATGACAAAATCTGTAAAAGTGCCCGACTTAGGGGTTGATGCTGCCGAGGTGATTGAGCTGTTGGTGACGCCTGGTGAGACGGTGAAAAAAGAGCAGCCGATAGCCGTGCTGGAGTCGGATAAAGCCAGCTTGGAGCTGCCGGCGCCAGAAGATGGCGTGCTGACCTCGTGGTCGGTGTCGGTGGGCACGAGCGTGAAAGAGGGCGATGCGCTGTGCGAGATGGACTCGGCGGATGGCGGGTCGAGTGCTGAAAAGCCGGATGCGGCGTCATCGGACAAACCCATGGAGAAAGCACCTCAGGCTGACAACGCCTCAGAAGACGATTCCGAGGCTAATGAGGCCGCTGAAAAATCGCCTCCTGAGACTAAAGCGCCGGCTAAGCAAGAGGCTTTAAAACAGGCTGAGTTCAGCTCAGGCCCCAGCAAAGCCGTGCATGCCGGCCCCGCTGTGCGGCGTTTGGCGCGCGAGTTGGGGGTGGATTTAGCTGCGCTGCCATCGGGTCAAGGGCCCAATGGCCGCCTGCTCAAAGAAGATGTGCATGCCTGGGTGAAGTCGCGCATTAGCCAAGCGCCAGCCAGTAGCGGTGGCCTTAGCATGGGCGAATTGCCACCCGAGCCCGACTACAGCAAATGGGGCGAGATTGAGCTCACGCCGCGCTCGCGCATTCAGCGAAAAACCGCGGAAAACCTTTCGCGTTCTAGTCTGATGGTGCCGCAGGTCACGCAGTTTGATGTGGCTGACATCACCGAGCTGGAGGCCTTTCGCTTAACTCAGCGCGATCGCTTTAAAGCCGATGGCCTTTCGCTGACCATGACCGCGTTGGTGGCAAAAACGGTGGCCTATGTATTGCGCGAAATGCCGCAGTTCAATGCCTCACTGAGCCGCGATGGCGAAAACCTCGTGCTCAAGCAATACGTGAATCTTGGCATTGCGGTAGATACGCCCAATGGTTTGGTGGTGCCGGTGCTGCATAACGCCGATCGCATGAGCCTGCGCGAGATCGCTGAGCAGCTCGGGCGCATGGCTGAGCAAGCGCGCGCGGGCAAGCTGCCGCCAGCGGCTATGCAGGGCGCGAGTTTCACCATTTCATCACTCGGTGGCATTGGTGGCACGGCATTTACGCCACTGGTGAATTGGCCGGAAGTGGGCATTTTGGGCTTATCGCGTGCGGTCAAAGCGCCGGTATGGAATGGCTCTGCGTTTGAGCCACGCCTGCAGCTGCCGCTGTCATTGAGCTATGACCATCGCGTGATTGATGGTGCTGCTGCTGCACGTTTTACCACGCGCTTAGGGGCATTATTGGCGGATATTCGACAGCTCTTGGTGTAATGAGTGTGGCCATAAAAAAACACCGCGGCCGTTTGAGGTCGCGGTGTTTTTATTTGATCAATGACTTCAATCACGCTTACGCCACAACACCTCGCTGCCGCCGTCAGCGCGCGCGAGCTGCCGGGCCAGCACAAAAAAGTAATCCGATAAGCGATTGAGATACATCAGTGCCTGCGGATTCACGGCTTCCACATCGGCCAAACTCAAGGTGCGCCGCTCGGCACGCCGCGACACCGTGCGTGCCACATGCGCCGCCGCCGCTGCTGGCGAACCGCCGGGCAAAATAAAATCCTTCAGTGCCGGCAGGTCGGCATTGATCGCGTCAATAGCGGCCTCTAGACGCTCCACATATGCCGGCGTGACCAGCTCATAGCCAGGGATGCACAGCTCCCCTCCGACATCAAACAGGTCATGCTGAATATGCTCCAGCATGGCCTGTGCTGCGTGGTCTGCCGCGAGACAGGCGCGTAATACGCCGACCTGCGCATTAGTCTCATCGGTGCAACCATAGGCTTCCACGCGCAGGGCATCTTTGCGTACGCGCGTGCCATCGCCAAGACCGGTGCTGCCGTCATCGCCGGTGCGCGTGTAGATTTTCGATAAACGATTGCCCATGGTGCTGCTCCTGAAAAATTAGTGAAGGCTTAGAAGCGATAGTTAGCTGTCACATAACCACTGCGGTCAGCCATACGATAGCCTTTAGCTAACTCGTAGTCTTTGTCGGTAATGTTGTCTAGGCGCAGGCCAAGATTCAGCTGCTTCAAAATTTGCCACTGTGCATAGGCATTAAAAGTGGCAAAGCCATCATTACGTCCGCCAAAGTCATCTGTTTTATTTCGAGAAAGATGTTGAGCGCCAATCGTTACGGTATCGTTAACGGCGTAATTGATGTGTGCATTGAGCTGCAGGCGAGGGCGGCGAAGCAGGGCCGCACCTGTGTTTTCGTCTTTGCTGCGAGCGCGAGTTACACCAACGCTATAGCTCACGCGACCTTGTTTACCGCTAAGGTCCAGTTCGACGCCTTCTAGTGTTACAGATGTCGTGTTGGCAAGTTTAAAGCCTGGGCCAAAATTGATCAGATCCTGCACATCGGTACGATACATGTTTACGCTAACCTTATGGTTAGGTAGATAGCGCCAAATCGCACCAATGTCGTGCTGGCGGCTGGTTTCTGGCCTCAAGTTTGGGTTATTAGAGGCGAAGCTGTCGTCGAAAAGTTCGGCAGCAGTTGGTGCGCGAAAGTTTGTGCCATAGCCGGCGTAAACATCGACTGCAGTTGACACTGCGTAGCCAATACGCACGGCGCCAGTATTTTGCACGCCCCATTGTTCGTGGTTTTCATAGCGCCCGCTTAGACGGTAGCTGATATCGCCCAAGTAATTTTCATTAATGAGGTAGGCGGCATGATCGTTCAGAGAGCGGTTGATGCTTGATGATTGAGTTTTTTCGTAGCTGGCATTTAAGCCGCCGGTTATGGTGCCGAAAACATGTGTTTTGATGGTATGCAGCCAGTCGATACTGTTGCGCAGGGTGTTAATTTTGTTTGTACCAAAACTATTTTGGTTAGATAGAAGGGTTTTGTTATGACCAAAGCTCAAGCTTTGTTTGTAGTCTTTTGATAACTCGGTTTCGTAAGCAAGATTCACAATAGATAAGTTGCCGTCTGTTTCACCATCGTCATATTCAGAGCGCTGCTCTTTAAAAATAGCAGAAGCATCCAAGGAACTTGAGGCGCTCATTTCATGACTCGCAAATAAACGAGCGGTGCGTTGACGGCCACCATCTTTATCTGGTGAGTTGACAAAGAAGTTTGCGGCTTCGAAATTCTCATTGCCGGCGTTAAAACCTTGAGTATCTAGCTGGCCAAATGATGCGCCAAGCTTAGTGCTCTTGCTGTTGTGATTTAGGTTAACGGTGCTTTCTAATGTGCCGTAGCTGCCTGCACGCACGCTAATACTGTTTTGGTTTCCTCGTCGCGTGAATATGTGAATCACACCTCCCATGGCATCTGAGCCGTATTGGCTACTGTAGCCGCCACGGAGTACCTCAACTCGCTCAATGTCGTCAGCGCGGAGTAATGAAAAGTCGAACTGGCCTACGTTGCTATCATTTGCACGCACGCCATCGATTAAAACCAATACTTGCTTAGCGGCGAAGCCACGTAGAAAAACGCCAGTCGCTGTCAGTGAGCCACCATTTGGCGTTATGGCAATACCGTTAGCGTTTTGGAGGATGTCAGCTAGCGTTGCCGCCTGCTGCTGCTCAATATCGGCACGCGTGATGACGGTGGCGGCATCTAGGCGTGCATTTGATTGTTCTAAAGATCGGCTAGCGGTAATGACGACTTCGTCAAGGCTTGGGGTGCTTGCGGCTAAAGCAGGAAATGCTCCGAAGGCAACGATTGGGGCTAAAAATAACGGTAGGTGTTTCATTGTGTGAATGACTCTCGTGCTGTTTGCATCCCCGCAAACAAAACTTGGGAAATGCCAGCACGAAGGTTGCCTGCACCAAGATGGTGCAAGCGAGCTTCGGATAGAGCGCCCACCGCGCTGGCCGTTGTGCAAAAGCCGGTCTCCGGGCTGACTGGCGGGCTGTAAAAGCCACAAGTGCTCGCCTTCCCATCTTGTTAGACAGTGGCGGTTGAGCACCTTAACCAGGGTCACCGTTGCGGGGGCAGCGTTGGGTTTACACCAACTTCCCGTCCGTTCATCGGAACGGACCAGTGCGAACACTGGACACTTTTGCGGCGTATAGTGTGGTCAAGCGTGCAAACTTTGTCCATTGCTTTCATGTGCTGTGGCGGTTTTGTAGCGATAGTGCTGGCCTGTCCAACCAAAGGTGCTACAGATTGCTTACAAAATTGACCGTTCATCGCCAGTCCCGCAGACAGGCGGCATTGACCCGATGCCCCCAAATGGCGCATATCTGACAGCCGTTGGAAATAACAATAACGAGGCCTTACATGAAACACACTGCTCTCCGCCCAAAACGCCTGCCACTCGTGGCAGCGATTGCCGCCATCGGCATGATGGGCTCCATCCCTGCTCATGCTGTTCAATTTGATGTGACTGATGAAGTCACGGGGTCGTTCGACACAACACTGACTTACGGTGCATTGTGGCGTGTGACTGGGCAAGACAAGCGCCTGTTACTTCCTGCCAATGGTGGTGTTCGTAACAGCGGTAACTACGACAACGGCAACGCTAACTATGAGCGCGGTGACTTAGTATCTTCTTTGTTTAAAATGAACAATGATATTGCACTGAATTATAAAAACTTTGATGCATTTTTCCGTGTTTTATCTTTTTACGATCACGCTATTCAAAACAAGGACTTTGATCCTAACAGAGCCGATCAGCGAACCATTCGTAACCGCCTAGGTCACGACTATGAGATTTACGACGCTTATGTTCGTGGTAATTTCGATATTGGTGAGAGAAATTTAGGTGTTCGTGTTGGTAAGCAAGTAATTAGCTGGGGTGAAAGTACATTTATTCCTAACGGTATCAATACACTAAATCCAGTCGATGTGGCAAAGCTACGAGCGCCAGGTTCTGAGCTCAAGGAAGCATTTCTACCCATTGGCATGGCACAAATGACGCTCGATATAACAGACAACCTGAGTGTAGAGCTTGTTAGTCAATATCAGTGGCGTGCTACGCGTATCGAGCCTAATGGCTCATATTTTAGTACTAATGATTTCGCCTCACCTGGTGGTTCAAAAGTTTTAATTGCTTCAGCAGCAGCCAATGAAAATTCTCCTGGATATATTGATATAAATGAAATTAATCCTGCACTAGCTCCTGGCTTATATACCCCATCAAATGGCGGTGGTGTATTTATTCCGCGAGCTTCTGATAAGTCACCAAGTGACAGTGGGCAATATGGGTTTGCAGCTAGACTACTTGTGCCAGAGTTAAATAATACTGAATTTGGTATTTATTTCGCTAATTACCATAGCAGGACACCGCTTATATCTGGAAACATCTCCAATCAAAGTCCTACAGATGAGGCATTACAAGTAGGCAGTATTGTTGCGGCAACGGCTTCTAATCTAATGCCAGTTGATGCGGCAACCGCTACAAACCTTGTTCGAGCGCAAAACTCAAGATATGTAGTTGAGTATCCTGAGGATATTACGATGTATGGTTTGAGCTTTAACACTCTTGCTCCTATGGGCATTGCATTACAAGGTGAATATTCATATCGTCCCAATCAGCCACTTCAGCTTGCTGCTAATAACTTATTAGCAGAGCTTTTAACTTTTGGTGCCCCTCCACTGAATACTGGTATTGATGGTTTAAGCGAAACTGATCCTACAGTTAGAGGCCGTTTTGTTGAGGGCTACAAGCGTGTCAAAGCTCATCAATTCCAAATGACTGCAACACAAACTTTTGGCCCACAGTTAGGTGCATCACAATTAATTGGTGTTGCTGAAGTGGGTTATGCTTATTTAGACCTACCTAGCGGCATTGACTTTAACGGTACTGGTTTAGATTACACAACTAACATTACTAATAAAGGTATTATGACTCGCAACTCTTATGGTTATCGTGCTGTCATGCGAGCTAACTATAATAATGCCTTCCGGTCAGTAAACATTATTCCACGTATTGCCTTTTCTCATGACCTACGCGGTACCAGCCCAACATTTACACAAGGAAATAAGGCGGTGAGCATTGGTATCGGTGCTGAATATTTGAGTAGCTGGCAGGCAGATATCTCATACACAAACTTTTTTGGTGGAGAGCAAATCACGCAAGCAAACTCTGGAAATGCCGCTTTAGTTCAGCCTGTATCTCAATCAACCACTCAAGCCCTTGGCGACCGCGATTTCATCGCCGCCTCTGTTAGCTACTCCTTCTAATCACAAATAAAAGAGAGAAACCTTTTATGAAAAATATGACGAAACATTTATTGGCCGCTGCCATTGCAGCGACCGTGGCCATGCCAGCGTTTGCGGTGGTTAGCGCCGACGAAGCGGCGAAGCTGGGCAAGTCGCTCACGCCCATGGGTGCTGAGCAGGCGGGCAACGCGGCGGGTACCATTCCGGCGTGGACTGGCGGTATCACCTCGCCAGGTGCTGGTTTCAAAACCGGCAACCACTACAAAGACCCGTACAACGACAAGCCGTTGTTCACAATCACGGCGGCAAATGCCGCTGAGTACAAAGACAACCTCAGCGCCGGCCAAATGGCGATGCTGAAAAAGTATCCTGACTGGAAACTGGTGGTCTACCCAACACGCCGTAGCTCATCGTTCCCGAAAGGTCACTACGATGAAACCATGGCCAACGCCACGCGTGCATCGTTGACCGATGGCGGTAACGGCATCAAAGGCACCGACGGTGGTGTGGCTTTCCCAATCCCGAAAAATGGTCTGGAAGTGATCTGGAACCACCTCACACGCTACCGCGGTGAGGCGTATGCCACGAACTGGAGCCAAGCGGCTGTTACGCGTAGCGGTTCCTACACTCCCGTGCGCTTCGAATATGAGTTTGAATTTCACTATGGCAGCTTGACCAAGCCGAAAGCTGAGCGTGAAGACAACAAGCTCTTCAACTTCCTGCAAAAAGTCACCGCGCCTGCACGTTTGGCTGGTGCCATCTTGCTGGTTCACGAATACGCTGACCAAGTCAAAGATCCACGCCGTGCATGGACCTACAACCCCGGTCAGCGCCGTGTGCGTTTGGCGCCAAACGTGGCCTATGACAACCCCGGTACCGCGGCCGATGGCCTGCGTACCAACGATGACTTCCAAATGTTCAACGGCGCAACTGACCGCTACAACTGGAAACTCGTGGGTAAAAAAGAGATCTACATTCCGTATAACTCGTACAAAATCAGCGGCAACGAGCTGAAAATGGAAGATGTACTGAAGCCTGGCCACATCAACCCCGATGCCGCACGTTATGAGCTGCACCGTGTGTGGGTTGTTGAGGCGACACTGAAGCCCGGCACCAGCCACATCTACTCAAAACGTACGTTTTATGTCGACGAAGACTCCTGGATGAACGTGTTGCAAGATTCCTACGATGGCCGCGGCCAACTCTGGAGAACATCCGAGCAGCACAACGTGAACTACGCCGACGTGCCCATGCAGTACCCCACCGTGGAGGTCCACAACGACCTGCAGTCGGGTCGCTACTTGGCCATGAGCCTGCGTAACGACGAGAAAGAAGTGTATGTGCCAATCAAACGCACAGCCGCCGACTTCTCGCCCAATGGCCTACGCCGTGCCGGTGTTCGCTAAGCGCTAATGTGGTGAATGAAGCCAGCCTTCGGGCTGGCTTTTTTTGTCTAAATATTGAGGTTTATCATGCTAATGCCATCGTTTCGTGTGGTTTGCGGGTTGCTATCTTTTGTGTCGATTAGTGTGGTTGCCGCACCCGCCGCGCTCACGCCCATAGGCGCCGAAAGTGGTGCTAATGCCGCCGCAACTATTCCGGCGTGGGCCGGTGGTTTAACGAAGGTCGCAGCGGGTTTCAAAGAGGGCGATCATTACCGCAACCCATTCCCCGACGATAAACCGCTCTACACCGTGACGGCTGCCAATATGGCCAGTCATGCGGCGAATTTGACGGTCGGCCAGCAGGCTTTGTTGAAGAAATATCCGTCATGGAAAATGACGGTATACCCCACGCGTCGCACCGCGGCGTATCCGCAAGCGGTTTATGACGCAACGGCTGAGAATCCCGCGCGCGTGCAATTAGTCGATGGTGGTAACGGCTTTATTGGTACTTCGGTGGGTGTGCCATTTCCGCAGCCCAAAGTGGGTGTGGAGGTGATCTGGAATCACATCACTGCTTATCGTGGTGATAGCTTTACCACCAGCAGTCGACAAGTGGCAGTAACAGCATCGGGCGATTACACGCCGGTGCGTTTCGAGACAGTCTTTGACTTTCATTACAACAACTTGAAGAAAGCGCCAGAAGACCGCGAGCCCAACAAGCTGGTGAACTTTATGCAATCGACCACGGCGCCGGCACGCCTGGCGGGCCAGGCATTGTTGGTGCATGAGTATATCGATCAAACCAAAAATCCGCGCATGGCCTGGACCTATAATCCGGGTCAGCGCCGCGTGCGTTTGGCGCCTAATGTGGCTTATGACAACCCCGGTGCCGCCTCCGATGGCCTGCGCACCAACGATGACTTCGCGTTATTTAACGGTGCCACTGATCGTTATGACTGGCAGCTAGTGGGCAAAAAAGAATTGTTGGTGCCATACAACAGCTATGCGCTCGGCAGCGATGCCTTGAAGATCGACGACATTGTTCGGCCGGGGCACATCAATCCAGACCACGCGCGCTATGAGCTGCACCGCGTGTGGGTGGTGGAGGCGCGTCTGAAAAAGGGCATCAGCCATCTGTACAGCCGCCGCACGTTTTACGTTGATGAAGACTCGTGGAGCATTGTAGTGGCCGACACTTACGATACGCGCAATCAACTCTGGCGTGTGTCTGAGCTGCATACCCTGCAAGCGCCAAATATCCCGGCATTATTGCCCGCGGCTGAGGTGCATCACGACTTGCTGTCGGGGCGTTATTTGGTGTCGGGCTTGATTAACGAAGAGTCGCAAGTGTATCGGCGCGCCAACTACCGCTCGGGTGATTTTTCGCCAAGTGCCTTGCGCCGTGCGGGTACGCGCTAAGCTGCTGGCGCTTCTTTTGCGGAGTGTCTTTTTTGAACAACTGATGTGGCAGCGCTTGTGAGGTACTTATTACATAGGTATAAGTAGGCAAGCGTTGCCCTATTAGAAAAATAAAAAAGGTACTCACCATGACCCATCGGGTGTTAGGTCGGCCACGACCACTTGCTTTAGCTGTCGCACTGTTGTCTAGCTCTTTTATTTTGCCATCTCATGCGGCTCGCTTCGATTTTGCCGAAGGCGAGGGCACGTTTGTTTTCGACACCACCTTGTCTGTTGGTACGCTGATTCGCGCCGAAGATCGTGATCCGCGCATTGTCGGCATCGTTAATGGCGGCACCTCGCGCAGTGTCAACGAAGACAGCGGCAACCTAAATTACGAAAAAGGCGAAGTGGTTTCGACCGTCTTAAAAGCCAGCCACGACATGGATATTTCCTATGGCCGCACAGGTTTATTCGTGCGCTTTGGTTATGCTGCTGACTTGGCCGCGCAAGATAAAGAAGAGCTGCCGCTCTCGGCAAGAAAGCGCTTAGAGTTCGATTCGCAAGTATTTGACTGGTACTTACGCCACAGCTTCGATATTGCTGGTCGTCGCCTTAATGTGCGTGTTGGTAGCCAAGTGGTGAGCTGGGGCGAGGGCGCGTTGATTCAAGGCGGCATCAACACCATTAACCCGATCGATTTGCAGCGCTTGCGTGTGCCGGGCTCTGAGCTAAAAGAGGCGTTTATTCCGGTGCCCATGGTCTGGGCTTCGCAGCAAATCACCGATGACATCACCCTCGAAGCGTTTTATCAGCTGAAATGGGAGCACTTCGAAATCGACCCCATGGGCACCTTCTTTAGTACTACCGATGTATTCAGTAATGGTGGCGAAGAGGCGTTTACTGGGTTTGGTCGTACGCCGGATCGTAACTCGCCGGGATTTTCACCTGAGGATGCACAAGCAGGTGCTGTGCCGCGCGGGCCAGATCGTGACGCTAAAGACAGCGGTCAGTTTGGTGCGGCGCTACGCTGGCTAGTTGGCGATACTGAGCTAGGCTTTTATGGCATGAATTATCATAGCCGCCTGCCATTGGCGAGCACGGTTGCAGGCACGCCTACAAATGCAGCGCTTCCATTTTTGCGGGACGCGAATACAGCTAGTGTATTTGCCGAATATCCGGAAGATATTCAGCTGTTTGGCATTAGCTTCAATACCCCAGGCCCATTTGGTATTGCCTTGAGCGGTGAGTATTCATATCGCCCTAATTTACCCGTACAGATTAGCACTACCGAGTTAACCTTAGCGGCGCTCGGCCTGCCAAACCAAGCAGGAGCCCCCAATAATCCTGATCCGGGCACGGAAATTCGTGGCTATCGCAGTGTAGAGGCGCATCAGTTCCAAATTTTAGCGATTAAAGCCATTCCGAACATATTGGGTGCTACACAAGCTATCGCCTTGTTCGAGGCGGCCGCTTTCTATCAAGACTTGCCTGATGGCATCTTGTTTAATGGTCCGGGTGTATATTTGCCGGGAGCACAAACTGACGGTCAGGTATCTGTCGCGGGTGTCCCTACGACCTTTCAATATCCTAACCCGATTGTGGCAAATGGCTCGGTACAGCCTGAGGGTGAAGGTTATGCAACAAAAGAGTCTTATGGGATTCGTCTCATTGGTCGCCTAGAGTATGCAGATGTTTTTGCTGGTGTGAACTTACTGCCACGGATTGTTTATGCCAGCGACATTAAGGGTGTGAGTCAATTCTTTAATGAGGGTGCCCAGTCAATTTCAGTGGGGGTAAACGCGATTTACAACCAAGTCTGGAGTGCCGACTTCTCATACACCAACTTTTTTGGTGGGCGAGTCCTCAAGGGTACTGATTGCCAGTCTAGCTTGACTGGCACAGTTGGGCCGCTGTCAACAGGTGTGCTGCAAGCTGTTGGCAATGTAGTCAATGGTGTTATTACCCCGCAAACACAAGGTGACTTAGCGTGCGGGGCGCCCGCTGGCCCAACGGCGTTGCCAAATGGTCAATCACGCAACTTCGAAAGCCATACCAACCCCAATATTGACCGTGATTTCTTTGCGGCCAGCTTGAGCTATTCATTCTAAAAACAACAAAAACACGGAGCGTATTATGCGATTTTCACAACTTACTCTCGCCGCCGCCTTGGGCGTGCTGAGTGCCCCAGTTTGGGCAGTCAGCGCCGATGAGGCCGCTAAGCTAGGCACTGAGCTGACACCCATGGGTGCCGAAAAAGCCGGCAATGCTGAAGGTACGATTCCGGCTTGGAATGGTGGCATCAGCAAGGCGCCAGCAGGCTTTGAAGAGGGTGATCATTACCCCAATCCGTTTGCCGATGAGAAGCCAAAGTTCACCATCAGTGCCGCCAATATGGGCCAGTATGCCGCCAACCTCACGGCAGGCCAGCAGGCGCTATTGAAGAAATACCCCACGTGGAAAATGAATGTTTACCCCACGCATCGCACGGCGGCATTCCCGAAGGCGATTTATGATGCATCGAAGGAAAATGCCACGCGCGTGAAGCTTGCCCCAGGTGGCCTAGGCTTCGATGGTACGTCGGTTGGCGTGCCATTCCCCATTCCGAAAACGGGTGTGGAGCCGATTTTGAACCACATCACTGCGTATCGTGGCGATAGTTTTGCGGTGAGCAACCAGCAAGTGGCGGTGACTTCTGGCGGTAGCTATACACCGGTGCGTTTTGAGTACGAATACGACTTCCACTACAACAACCTGCGCAAGTCGGCGGGTGATCGCGAAGAAAACAAGCTCACCAACTTCTTGCAAACTGTGACAGCGCCGGCGCGATTGGCCGGTCAGGTGCTGTTGATTCACGAATACATCAATCAAATCAAAAACCCACGCCAAGCCTGGAGCTACAACCCCGGTCAGCGTCGCGTGCGATTAGCGCCCAATGTGGCTTACGACAATCCCGGTGTGGCAGCAGACGGTTTACGAACCAACGACGATTTCACGCTGTTTAACGGTGCCACTGATCGCTATAACTGGACTCTTGTCGGAAAGAAAGAGATCTATGTGCCGTACAACTCGTATGATTTAGGCAGTAATAAATTGAAGCTGGATGACTTGATTCAGCCGGGCCACATCAATCCTGACCACGCACGTTATGAGTTGCACCGCGTGTGGGTTGTTGAGTCCACGCTAAAAGAGGGCACTAGCCATATTTACAGCCGCCGCACGTTCTACATTGACGAAGACTCTTGGACTATTTTGGCTGTAGATGCTTACGATGGTCGTGGTCAATTATGGCGTGTTGCCGAGCAACATGTCGTTCAAGCATTTGATATTCCCGGCATCAACCCCAGCGCCGAAGTGCACCACGATTTGCAATCGGGTCGCTACTTAGCCATGGGCTTGGTTAACGAGGAGTCCCGTGTGTATCGGCGCATCAAGCGCAATGCCTCGGACTTCTCGCCATCGGGCTTGCGAAACATGGGTACCCGTTAACCCGAAGCGTTTATTGTTAAAGGAAGCGTGATTATGTCGAAAGCCATTCCGGCGTTATTTTTGGTGTTTGTTGCGGCTACCCTGAGCTATGCCTTCTCGCATCGCTCCGGGCCACCACTACCCGCCACCGAAGTGCAACTCACCACCACCATGATGATGTCGGTCGCGGAGGTGGGCGATTTGCGGGTCGGTGTTGGTGAGCGTGGCCGTATTTTTAGACAAACCGCCAATGACACGGCGTGGCAAACGATTAAGTCACCCACCGAAACAACGCTAACCCGCGTGGTGTTTTTCAACGCCTCACGCGGGCTGGCGGTGGGCCATGACTCGATCATTCTGCTGACTGATGACGGTGGGCTGACATGGGCCGTGGTGCACGACGACCCAGACTACGAAACCCCGCTGCTCGATGCGCAGTTCATTGACGCCGATCACGCGTACGCTATTGGTGCTTATGGCCTCTTTATGGAAACCAAAGACGGCGGCAAAACCTGGGCCACGCGTACGATTTTGCCTGAGGGCGGTGACCGTCACCTCAATGCCATGGCGAAGTTGGGCGATGGCAGCTTGGTGATTGTTGGCGAGCTTGGCACGGTTTTGCGGTCGAGTGATGCAGGCGCTACGTGGCAAAAAATTCCGTCACCTTATGACGGCACCCTGTTTGGTGTGCGTGCCGTGGGCGATACCGATGTGGTGGGCTTTGGCATGCGCGGCAAAATTGTTCGCAGTAATGACAGCGGCATGAGCTTTTCAGAAATTGCCAGCCCGGTAACCACGTCGCTGTTTGGCTCGACGTTATCGGCGACTGGCCAGTTATTACTTGTGGGTCAAAGCGGCGAAGTATTAAGTAGCCGTGATGGCGGCTTAACGTTTAGCCAATCAAAAGTCGATGGCAGTCCCATGCTGACTTCGGTGCTTGAAACCGCCTCCGGTGCGCTTGCTTTTGGCGAGCAAGGCACTCATCCCATTCGTATTAACTGATCAGGACGCTATTTATGAGTATGCAAGGCTTTGTGCAGTCGCTGTCTGATCTACTGTTTGGACGGCGTAAATTTTTCCTCGGTTTGTTTGCGGTAATGACCGTATTGCTGGGTATGTCCGCCTCGCAGCTGCGTGTCGATGCCGGCTTTGCGAAGATGATTCCGCTCGAACATCCCTACATGAAAACCTTTACGGAATATCAAAAAACCTTCGGTGGTGCCAACCGCGTATTGATCGCGCTGCGCACCAAAGATGGCAAAGATATTTACAATCCTGAGTTTTTTGATTCCCTGAAAAAGGTCACTGACGAGGTGTTCTTTTTGCCCGGTATTGACCGTGCCACGGTGACCTCGCTGTTTACACCCAATGTGCGTTTTATTGAGGTGGTTGAAGAAGGTTTTGCCGGCGGTAACGTGATTCCGGCGACTTTCCAAGGCACGCCCGAGGACTTAGAAAAGGTCCGTAGCAATGTGCTGAAGTCTGGTCATGTGGGGCGTTTGGTGTCGAACGATTTCCAAGGCGCGATGATTACCTCATCGTTATTGGAGGTTGATCCGACCACGGGTGAGAAGCTCGACTACCAAGTGGTGGCGAAAAAGCTCGAAGATATTCGCAGCAAATACGCCAACGACAATGTGGATATTCACATCATCGGTTTTGCTAAGGCCGTGGGCGACATCGCCCAAGGTGCCGCCGGCGTGCTGGTATTTTTCGTGGTGGCGTTTTTTATCACCGCCTTGCTGCTGCTGTGGTATTCGGGCTCCGCGAAAATTACTGGCCTAGCGCTGATTTGCGCCATTGTGCCGGTGGTGTGGCTGCTCGGTATTTTGCCGCTGATAGGCTTTGGTATCGACCCGCTGTCTATTCTCGTGCCGTTTTTGATTTTCTCTATTGGCGTCAGTCATGCGGTGCAGATGACCAACGCGTGGAAGCTCGAAGTCGTGGGCGGACATACCCCGTTGGAAGCAGCGCAAGCAGCGTTTTCTAAGCTCTTTGTGCCGGGTGCCATGGCGCTGCTGGCTAATGCCGTTGGCTTTATGGTGATTGTCTTTATTGCTATCGACATTGTGCGTGAGCTGGCGATTACGGCCAGCTTAGGTGTGGCGGTAATGATCATCACCAACAAGATGTTGCTGACGATTTTACTGTCGTACTTGAAGCTTTCGCCGAAAGAAACCGCCAAGCTGCAAGGTCAAGGCGGCGAAGTGCGTGGCGAATGGATGTGGTCGCGCATCAAGGTTTTTGCTACACCGAAAGCCGCAACAGCGGTGCTGGTCGTCACCGCAATTTTGATGGGCGGTGCGGCGCTGAAATCGCGTGATATGAAGACCGGCGACTTAGGCAAGGGCATTCCAGAGTTGTGGGATGACTCGGTCTATAACCAAGACATTGCGGCTATTGTTGATAGCTTCTCGATTGGCGTGGATGTGCTGTCGGTGATCGTGAAAAGTAAAGACATTGATGGCGCTTGCACTGATTTCTCGGTGATGGATTCGATCGATCGCTTCGAGAATTACATGCGCAATGTGCATGGCGTGCAAAGCACGATTTCATTGGCGGGCTTGTCGAAAGTGGTGAATGCCGGCTGGAATGAAGGCAATCCGCGCTGGCGCGTACACTCCCGCAACCAGGCCGTGTTAGCGCAATCGGTGACGCCGATCGACACCGGTACGGGCTTGCTCAACACCGACTGCAGCGTCATGCAGGTGCTTATTTTCACCAAGGATCACCAAGGTGAAACACTGACGCACATCATGCAAGAAGTGAAAGATTACACGGCGGCAAACCCGCATCCAAACATCGACTTCCTGTTGGCTAGCGGTAACGTCGGCATCATGGCGGCGACTAACGAAGCCGTGGATGAAGCCGAAGCCATCATGCTGATGCTGCTGTTCGCGGCGATCTCGTTGCTCTGCTATGCCGAGTTCCGCTCGGTGCCCGCGGTGCTCTGTATTGTGGTGCCCTTGGCGATTGTGGCGGTGCTGTGTAACGCGTTGATGGCTACGCTAGGCATCGGTCTGAAGGTGTCTACGCTGCCAGTGGTCGCACTTGGCGTGGGTGTTGGTGTGGACTATGGCATCTACTTGTTTGAGCGCATGAAACACGCCATGGCCGATGGCGATGACCTGCCGAGCGCCTTCCACAAGGCCTTGCAGCAACGTGGTACAGCGGCTATTTTCACCGCTATTACAATGAGTGTGTCGGTGGGTACTTGGGCATTCTCGGCGCTGAAGTTCCAAGCCGATATGGGTATCTTGCTGGCGTTCTTGTTCTTGGTGAACATGCTCGGTGCCATCTTCGTCTTGCCGGCTTTGGCAGCATTTTTGGTCAAAGATAAGCATGCTAAGAAGGCCTCATAAGCCTTAACTGAGACATAAAAAAGCCGGTCTATATGACCGGCTTTTTTTGGCTCAATAGCTAAATTAGATACTAGGCAAGGTATAGCCAGCGAGCTGTTCGCGCAGCTTCACTTTTTGCATTTTGCCGGTGGCACCGAGCGGGATGGCATCAACAAATACTACGTCATCGGGAATTTGGAACTTACTGATTTTGCCGACAAAGAAGGCCAGTAGCTCGGCGCTAGTCAGTGGGCTATCGGGCTTTTTCACCACCGCAAGCATCGGGCGCTCATCCCACTTTGGATGCGGCATGCCGAGGCAGGCGGCCATCACCACGTCATCGTGCGCCATCGCGAGGTTTTCTACGTCGATGGAGCTGATCCATTCGCCGCCAGATTTGATGACGTCTTTGCTGCGGTCGGTGATTAGCAAATAGCCTTCAGGGTTGATGGTCGCGACATCGCCAGTGGGGAACCAGCCATCGATGAGCGGGTCGCCGCCTTCGCTTTTGAAATAGCTTTGGATGATCCACGGGCCGCGCACCAAGAGCTCGCCTTGGGCTTTGCCATCGTGCGGCAGGGCATTGCCTTCGTCGTCGATAATTTTTAAATCCACGCCATAAACTGGGCGGCCTTGCGTGCAGAGAATTTTCAGCTGCTCATCAGGCGAGAGGCTTAAATGGTGTTTGCGTAGTGAGCAAACCGTGCCCAATGGCGACATTTCGGTCATGCCCCAGGCGTGCAGCACAGTGACATCGTAGACATCGCGGAAGCGCTTGATCATCGCTGGCGGGCAAGCTGAGCCGCCCACTACGGTGCGTTTGAGCGTGCTGAAGTGGAGCTTGGCGTCACTCATGTGCGAGAGCAGCATTTGCCACACGGTGGGCACACCGGCGGCAAAGGTGACTTCTTCGGCTTCCAATAAATCGTGGATGGATTTGCCGTCCATTGCCGGGCCGGGGAAGACCAATTTGCAGCCTACCGCAGCGGCTGAGAAGGGAATTCCCCAAGCATTGACGTGGAACATCGGCACGACCGGCAGCACCACATCGCGCGAGGATAAATTCAGGGCGTCGGGCAGGGCACCAGCATAGGCGTGCAGCACGGTGGAGCGATGGCTGTAGAGCACGCCTTTGGGATTGCCGGTGGTGCCGCTGGTGTAGCACAGGCAGGAGGCGTCGTTTTCGTCGAGTGTTGGCCATGTGTAGGTGGCGGGGTGTTTGGCAATCCAGGCTTCATAGCTGTGCAGATTGTTTAAGCCGGTATCTGTTGGCAGCGCGTCGGCATCGCAGAGTGCAATCCATGCTTTCACGCCGGGGCAGTGTGCGGCAATGCCGTTGATGATGGGCAAGAAGGTCATGTCGAAGCAGACGACTTCATCTTCGGCATGATTGACGATGTAGGCAACTTGCTCAGGATGCAGGCGCGGGTTGATGGTGTGCAGCACGCGGCCACTGCCGGAAACGCCGTAATATAGCTCCATGTGGCGGTAGCCATTCCAGGCGAGAGTACCTACACGGCTGCCTTGGGCGATGCTTAGTTCATCGAGACCGTTGGCGATTTGCCTGGCGCGCTGGGCGCATTCGCCGAAATTGCTGCGATGAATATCGCCTTCCACACGGCGGCTGACAATTTCCACCTCAGGATGGTAGCGCTCGGCGAAGTCGATGAGGCTGGCAATAGACAATGGCGAGTGTTGCATTTGGCCTTGCATAAGGGGGCTCCGGGCAGCGTGAACGCGTGCGCTTGTCGTTATTTTTCAATGGCCTTGGAGTATTGCAAGCCGTATTGCCAATGACTAGTGGCCAAACGCTCAGAATGCAAAAAGCCCGACAAGAGTCGGGCTTTTTTAGACCAACGTCTGTCCGAAGGCAGACGACCGCGGTTTTTTAGAACTGTTGCGTGAATTGCACACCGTAAACGCTAGCGCGGTTGCGATAGTCGGCGGAGTAGCCAGGAAGACCGCCACCAGCTGCTTTTCGTACTTCAGCAGTTTGCTCTTGAACATAGCTGTATGACGCATCAATGGTTTGCGTTGGTGTGAGCTTGTAGCCTGCACCTAAGCTGGCAATATAACGATCAGCACTGGGTAAGCGCACACTACGATCAGCTGGGGCAACAGGCGAGTTGTCGTATGCCAAGCCAGCACGCAGCGTTAAATTGTCATCACATGCATGAGTTAAACCAACGGCATAGCCAACACTGTCTTTCCAGTTGAAAGTTTCTGAGCGAGGGCCAAGTGTCGTATTAGCAACAGGTAGGTCTTTTAGTCGGCTCCAGCGTGTCCATGTAGCGCCTGCGTGAAGTGTGTTTGCATCATTTAGTTTGTGGCTAGCACTTACTTCAACACTTTCTGGCAATGTGATACTTGTTGACGCTGAGCCGCTGAGTGCGTTGCCGCCAGTTAATGTACCGCCTGAGGCTTTAATAGAGCCATCGTCAATTTTGTATTTAACTTTTGAGCGATAAACTAAACCAATCTGTGTGTCTGCAGACAGCTTGGCGTGAACACCGGCGTTGTAACCATAGCCAATATCATCGCCTTCAATTTCTACGATACCTGCACCGCCTGGTGTTGTGTCCTGGCTTAAGTAGGCATCAATCTTATTAATGGTTGGCCCGAAACCAACATTCACTTTGTCATTAATTTGATAACTAACTGCCGGCTGAATAGTCATGACTTCAACAGAGCTTTTATCGCCAAGGTGACGACCAGCAAACGTCGCCTCGTTATTGGTTTTCAAGCCATAGCTACCGTAGGCCGCAATACCCCATGCCCAACCGCCTTGATCACCTGAGGTGAAGTAGCCTGAGGGAATAAAGGCATGCGGTACGATATTGCCATCATTTGTGCCAGCTGAGGCAGGGGCACCAAGTGGCGTGAATGTGCCCGGTAGGCCACCATTGGCATTCTTAATCTTAGTCTTAGCATCAATAAACGCAGTTCCAGCAGTAGCCTGCGCATTTTTGAGCTCACCCATGGCAGCGGGGTTGTTGAACACTACCGAGGCATCGATGGCGCTGGAGGCGCGACCGGCGTTGGCGGTGCCCATAGCGGAAATACTTTGTTCGCTGAGCGTGAAACCGCCGGCGAAAGCGCTGCTGGTGCCAGCGGCGGCCACGATGGCCAGAACTAGAGGTTTGATTTTCATAGGAATATCCTTTTATAGCGACCAAGTGATGGACAAACCGAAGCGTAAACCCCGCACAGCATCTAGGCTGTTGTGCGTCGTGCAACATTTTGTAGCACTTTTGTGATGGTACGCCCACAGTCGGCCAGAGCGATGGCCGTTAATCGCGAATTTCCTACCGTTAAAACCGGAGAAACATCGCCCCTACGGTGCCTTATTAATAGTCAACAGAGCTTTTGGCAGTCGCCGCGAGAGCCATAAATACAGCAGCAGGGCTGGCACACCGGCGGCGGTTGAGAAGATAAAAAAGCCCGAATAGCCCATGCCGGTGACCATAAATCCGGACACGCCACCAATCAGCTTGCCCGGCAATGCCACCAGTGAGCTAAACAACGCGTATTGGCTAGCGGTGTATTCGCGACTCACCAGCATCGAGAGCCAAGCCACCGCGACCGAGCCGAGGAAGCCGCCGGAGAGATTTTCACCCCCTATCACCGCGATAAATACCGACAGGTTGCCGGGGAACCACGCCAGCACCACATAAAGCAAATTGCTGACCGCGCCCAGCAAAATCGCTACCAATAGCATGCGATGGGCGCCGTAGCGCACCACCGCCGCGCCGCCTAAAAACGCCCCAGCAATACCCACCCAAACGCCAAATAATTTCGACACGCCGGCAATTTCGGTTTTGCTGAAGCCAACATCCAAATAAAACGGCAGCGCCATGACGCCGAGCATTTGATCCGAGACTTTAAACAGGCCAATAAACAGCAGCAGGCCCCAGCCCAGGGCGCCGGCATAGCGCGAGAAGAAGTCGCGAAATGGGCCAACAATGCTGCTCGCCACAGAGCGCAGCAGGGGTTGATCATCGGCGGCGATGGCACTGGCCTCGACCTCGGGCTCCGGTGACAACAGCGTGACGATAATCGTGAACACCACGATCGCGGCCATGGCCTGATAAATCAACGACCACGGCAGATGGTCGGCCATGAGCAAGGCTGCTGCGCCAGAGATTAGCAGGGCCAAGCGATAGCCCAAGGTGTAGGTGGCGGCCAAGGCGCCTTGCACTGCCGGTGGCGCGATTTCAATGCGATAGGCGTCGACAATGACGTCTTGCGTGGCACCTGCCCAACCGGCAATGACGGTGAGGCCAACAAAGAGCATCAGCCCGCCGCTCGGCGTGAGCAGGCTCATCAGCAATAAGCACACCGCCAATAATGCTTGCGCGAAACTCAGCCAACCGCGGCGGCGACCGAGCCGATGTAGCACTGGTAGTTGCCAGCGATCGACCAGCGGCGCCCAAATAAATTTAAAGGCATAGGCGAGGCTGGCGAGGCTTATTAGGCCGATGCTTTCTAAGGAAACGCCGCTGTCTTTGAGCCACACCGAAAGTGTGCCGCCGACCAATAAAAACGGTAGGCCCGAGGCGAAGCCAAAAAGAAACATGGTGCGTGCGGCCGGCAGGCCAAAGGCGCGAATCAGTGAGGTGTTGCTGGCGTTAGTCATAACGATAGGAGGGTCCGATGGGCGACGAAGACCGTCTTTTAAATAATGTTGGTCAACACTCTAACGGCTCACCCTGTGATCGGCGACGCTTGTCGCACTTTTTTTGCAATTTGCCCTTGAAGCGCCGTTGTCCGCCCCCACCTTTGCATACAAGGCGAGATTCTGGCGCCACAGACTTTTGTCCGCTCATATGAGCATGTATTTCAAGCCCAAAACCTGGAGGTTTTATGAACATTCGTCCTTTGCATGATCGTGTGGTGATTCGCCGCATGGAAGAAGAAACCAAAACCGCTGGCGGCATTTTATTGCCCGGTTCAGCCGCTGAAAAACCCTCGCAGGGCGAAGTCGTCGCGATTGGCAACGGCACCATTAAAGACACTGGCGATGTGCGCCCGCTCGACGTGAAAGTCGGCGACAAAGTGCTGTTTGGTCAGTACGCCGGCAGCACCGTGAAGATCAATGGCGATGAGTTATTGATCATGAAAGAGTCGGAAATTTTTGCCGTATTGGGCTAATTCATTTAACTATTTTTGAGGAGAGTTACTCATGGCTGCTAAAGACGTAAAATTTGGTGATTCCGCCCGTGCTCGCATGATTGCCGGTGTTAATATTTTGGCCGATGCGGTGAAAGTGACCTTGGGGCCAAAAGGCCGCAACGTGGTCATCGATAAGTCCTTCGGTGCGCCGCACATCACCAAAGACGGTGTGTCGGTGGCGAAAGAGATTGAGCTGAAAGATAAATTCGAAAACATGGGCGCGCAGCTCGTGAAAGAAGTGGCCTCGAAAACCGCAGACATTGCTGGCGACGGCACCACCACAGCGACTGTGCTGGCACAAAGCATTCTCAACGAAGGCCTGAAAGCTGTTGCCGCTGGCATGAACCCGATGGACTTGAAGCGCGGCATCGACAAAGCCGTGCGCGCTGCCGTGGCGGAGATCAAAAACATCTCCACGCCGTGCACCGACACCAAAGCCATCGCGCAGGTCGGTTCGATTTCGGCCAACTCCGACACCACCATTGGTGAGCTGATTGCGCAAGCCATGGAGCGCGTGGGTAAAGAAGGCGTGATCACTGTTGAGGAAGGCTCAGGCTTCGAGGACACCTTAGAAGTCGTCGAAGGCATGCAGTTTGATCGCGGCTACATCAGCCCGTATTTCTCCAACAAGCAAGACACCATGACCGCTGAGCTCGACAGCCCATACATTTTGTTGGTCGATAAAAAGATCTCCAACATCCGTGAGCTGATTCCTGTGTTGGAAGCCGTGGCGAAATCCAGTAAGCCATTGTTGCTGATTGCTGAAGATGTCGAAGGCGAAGCGCTGGCCACTTTGGTGGTGAACTCCATGCGCGGCATCGTGAAAGTCTGCGCAGTGAAAGCGCCTGGCTTTGGCGATCGTCGTAAAGCCATGCTGCAAGATATCGCCACGCTGACGGCCGGTACGGTGATTTCTGAAGAGATCGGTCTGAGCTTGGAAAATGCCACACTCAATGACCTGGGCTCGGCTAAGAAGGTCGTGGTCTCGAAAGAAAACACCATCATTATTGATGGCTTAGGTCAGACAGCTGAGATTGATGCACGCGTGAAGCAAATCCGCATGCAAATTGAAGAAGCGACCTCCGATTACGACAAAGAGAAGCTGCAAGAGCGCGTGGCCAAATTGGCTGGCGGTGTGGCAGTGATTAAAGTTGGTGCGGCCACTGAAATCGAAATGAAAGAGAAAAAAGACCGCGTTGATGACGCCCTGCACGCCACGCGTGCGGCGGTGGAAGAAGGCGTGGTGGCTGGCGGTGGTGTGGCTTTGGTGCGCGCTGTGGCGGCATTGGAGTCGCTGCGTGGTGATAACGAAGACCAAAATGCCGGTATCAACATTTTGCGTCGCGCCATGGAAGCGCCATTGCGCCAAATCGTCACCAACGCTGGCGAAGAAGCCTCAGTGGTGCTCAACAAGGTCAAAGAAGGCACAGGTAACTTCGGTTACAACGCCGCCTCGGGCGAGTACAGCGACATGCTCGCCATGGGCATCTTGGATCCAGCCAAAGTGGCTCGTTCGGCGCTGGAAAACGCCGCATCGGTCGCCGCGCTGATGTTGACCACCGAAGCGATGATCACCGATGCGCCAGAAGATAAATCGTCGGCTCCAGCCATGCCCGATATGGGCGGCATGGGTGGTATGGGCGGCATGATGTAAGCATCGCCAAGTTGTGCTAAAAAAGCCCAGCCCTGCTGGGCTTTTTTTGGTCTAGCCATTAGGAAATGATTATGCCCAATCCGCCGTATATCGCCTGCCGTGTCAGTGACACATTGCCCGACGAAATTGCCGTCTTAAATGATCATTTGCAGCGCGGTAGCAAGGCCTCGCAAGCCAAGCTCGCTGGCCGCCTGATTACCGATGCGTCTTGCGACATCATCGATGCGTTTTTTGGCAATATCATTAAGCAAATGCTTGATGACACGGGCGAGGCTGGCTTTCGCGAAGCGCATGACGTGATTGAGGATATCAAAGGCAAGACCCGGCACTACCTTGGCTGGGTCACCGGCTTTTTTAGCAATGAGCGTTTGGCGCCCGTGGTCGCGCATTATCAAACCCTGATTATTCGCATGGACACCGAGGACGGACCGCGCGCGCACTTGTGCTTCGGCATTAGCGAGGGCTTGGCGCGTGACTCGGCAGCATCACTGGCGAGTCTGCGCGACCCGGCTACTACCGATTTGCGCCCTGGCGTGGAGGTGCTGATTCGCGTGATCGATGAGGCCTTGCAGCCGCTCTTGCACATCCCAAAGCAGCGCATGAAATTCAATTTTGTTGTCGATAAAACGCTCAATGGCGTGATCGCCGTGACCATGGCGCTGGCGTATCGGAGCTTTCGCAAGCTCGGCACGCAGTTGCCGCCCGAGCATTTCAGCCGTGTCGCTGATCATTTAGAGCAGTTTTTTCACGCCAAATAAAAACGCCCGCTATAGCGCTTAGCGGGCGTTAAGGCGAGTGCTCTGGCGTTAGCCTCTGTACGTCGCGCCGTGGTTAAGCGGCGCTGGCCATGGCCTGTGTGCGCACCAAGCGTTGCATATGTGCGGCCAAAATAGGCTGATGCTCAGCCGGCAGATGATCGGCAATTTTGCGCAAGCTGCGATACGCCGCGGTTTGCATCAGCGAAATCACGCCGCTCAAGGTTTTATCCACAACAAAATTAAATTTCATCAGCTTTTTCGGCGTGATGAGCAGCTCTTTCATGGCTACATCGATCACCTCAATGAGCACTTCAATGGCCTCGTGCGGGCTACTCGCTTGTGCGGCTTGCAGGTCGGGCAGCAGCGCTTCAACGCGTGCGGCCAACGCGGGCGGGCAGGTAAAGGCGATAAACGGCTGCGCGCCATCGGCGGTGCTGAGCTCATGCATCATGCCGGCATAATGCTCAACGGCAGGGCGGATGCGGTCGTTGCTGAAAAAGCTCGATGCCCAGCCTAAGTAGTGGGTCAGCTTTTCGTTGATTTCGCGTACCATGGCACGGCCACTGCGATAGCTGTGCTCGTTTTCATTGGCAGCGACCAAGGCATTGAAGAGTTCAGTAAATAGCGTGTCGAGCAGCTCGGAGGCGGCGTTTTGCATGAGCTCAGTGGCCATGGCGCCTTGCGGCTCTTTGGTTTTGGCGGCCAAACGCGCTTGCAGGGCGGAGACTTCGGGCGGCAAGCTGGGGTTGGTCGGGTAGGCGATGCAGGGCATGGCCAAAGTAGACAGTGACATAATGAAACCTGTGAAGAGCAAAATTAAGCCGCGCAGACTAGCAATGATTGCTTAGACATTGGTTGAAAATTGACAGATTTTTGGCGAAAAATTAGACATATGAATGTCGGATTTTCGCTCTGTAACGCGCTAATGGCGTGGCCGGACATAACAAGGTAAGTGACATGAGCAAAGATAAATTAGTGATTTTCGACACCACCATGCGAGATGGCGAGCAAAGCCCCGGCGCCTCGATGACACTCGATGAAAAAGTCCGCATCGGCAAAGCCTTGGAGCGCTTGCGGGTGGATGTCATTGAGGCCGGTTTTGCGATTGCCTCGCAGGGCGATTTTGAGTCGGTGCGAGCAGTCGCTGCGGCGGTGAAAGATTCGCGCATTTGCTCACTGTCGCGCGCCCGTGCCGAAGACATTGATCGCGCCGCCGAGGCCTTGAAGCCCGCCAATGCTGGACGCATTCACACGTTTATTGCGACCTCACCGATTCATATGAAATACAAGCTCCGCCAAGCGCCCGATGCCGTGCTCGAAAGCGCCGTGCGGGCGGTGAGGTACGCGCGCAATCTGGTCGAGGATGTGGAGTTCTCCTGCGAAGATGCCGGCCGCTCGGAGATCGATTTTCTCTGTCGCATCATTGAGGCGGCGATCGATGCCGGTGCGCGTACCATTAATATCCCCGACACCGTTGGCTATGCCATTCCTGGGCAATTTGGCGACACCATTGGCCAACTGCTCGCGCGCATCCCCAATGCCGACAAGGCTGTGTTCTCTGTGCATTGCCACAATGACCTCGGCCTTGCCGTGGCCAACTCGCTGTCGGCGGTGATGCAAGGCGCGCGGCAGGTCGAATGCACCATCAATGGCCTCGGTGAGCGTGCTGGCAATGCCGCGCTTGAGGAGATCGTCATGGCGGTGAAAACGCGCCCGGATTTATTTCCGGTGGAAACCACCATTTGGACACCAGAAATCGTCCCGACCTCTCGCTTAGTCTCCGGCATTACCGGCTTTCCGGTGCAGCCCAACAAAGCCATTGTCGGCGCTAATGCCTTCGCGCATGAGTCGGGTATTCATCAAGATGGCGTGCTCAAGCATCGTGAAACTTACGAGATCATGCGTGCTGAGGACGTGGGTTGGGGCGCCAATAAAATGGTGCTCGGCAAGCATTCCGGCCGCGCCGCTTTTCGCGCTCGCCTCGACGAACTGGGTATTCCTGTCGGTAGCGACAACTCACTGAACCAGCTCTTTGTGCGCTTTAAGGAGTTGGCCGATAAAAAGCATGAAATTTTCGATGAAGATATTCATGCCTTAGTTAGCGATGCCCAGCCCAATGCCGTGGAAGTCTTTAAGCTCGCCAGCCTCGAGGTAACCTCGAAAACCGGCACCAAACCGGAAGCACGTTTAACACTCAGCGTTGATGGTGCCGAGAAAGCCGTGACCGCCACCGGATCAGGCCCGGTCGATGCGACGTTTCGAGCCATTGAGGCGGTGGCAAATTCAGGCACCACGCTGGAGCTGTATTCGGTCAATGCCATCACTAGCGGTACCGATTCGCAAGGCGAGGTCACTGTGCGGCTGAGTCAGGCGGGGCGCATTATCAATGGCCATGGCGCCGATACCGACATTGTCATTGCCAGCGCCAAGGCCTATTTAAATGCGCTGAATTTGCTGCGTGGCGGCGTCTCACGCGCACATCCGCAGGGCGAGGCGATCTAAGCATGCAACAGGCTTTGGCTGAGCCGCGTCGGCGCGCGTACTTGCAGGCCTTGGGTCTGGATTTGCTGTGGTCACGCGAGGTGTTGCCGGGTGCGGCGGCCTCGGAGCCGTGGCAAGCGCCGGTCAATGAGCCGGCTGCTGTGGTCTCGCCAAGCGCTGCTGTGGCACATGTGCCGTCACCCATCACCACGTCAACTGCCGAGCCGGTCGCGTTGCCCGATGCGGCTCGTGCTGCCCGCGAGGCCCTGCGGACCAGTGCGCCAGCCACTGCTTCGGCAACCGTATTTGCTCAGCGTGTGCCAGAGCCAGCGGCTGTTGATACGTCGCCAATGGCTCATGCCGCGCCCACGACGGCGCGCTTTAGTCTGACCTTAATCGCGCTCAATGCCACTGAGCTGGCGCTCGTGGATCTCGATAATATGCCAGCGCTTGAGGGCGCCGAGGCACAGCTGTGGCAAGCCATTTGCCGAGCCTACGGCTGGCAGGCGCAGGCCAATCACGCGGCACAATTTCATTGGCCAATTCCCGGCTTGGCGGCAACCACCACGGCCGCTCGCGAGGCGCTAGCGGGCTGGTTAGCGACGCAGTGCCCTGAGTCTAAAACGCACGTTGTGTTTGGTGAGGCGCTGAGCCAGTTCGTCTCGTTACCGCATCAATGCTTCCCGAGCTTGTCGACGTTATTGGCTGAGCCGATGCGCAAAAAAGCCCTGATGGTGACGCTCGCTGAGACACGGGGGTGATTTCATTTCGCACAATGACACCTGCCGATTTGCCGGCCGTGTTGGCGATTGAGCAGCACTCGCATCCCAGCCCGTGGCCGCTTCGTGGCCTTGAGGAATCTTTAGCGGCGCATCGCAGCGTGGTTATGTTAGATGCTCAGATGACTGTACTGGGCTTTGCTTTTGTGCAAAAAATTCTCGATGAAGCCCACCTGTTAGACATTGCCATCGAGCCGACGCGGCGCGGCAAAGGCTATGGCCGCCAGCTTATGCAACATCTGCTCAGCGAGGCCATGCCCGCCGATATTGCGCACTGGTTTCTTGAGGTGCGGGCATCAAACAGCGCGGCCATTGCGCTCTACAGTTCACTCGGTTTTAATGAAATGGGCCTGCGTCGCAACTACTATCGCGATGCGCAGGGCAGTGAGGATGCGGTGCTGATGGCGTATACTGTGTAGCTGAATTTTTCGAGCGAACACACGCCCATGAGCTTCACCGAACAACTTGCCGCCGAGGTCGCCTCGCGCCGCACATTTGCCATTATCTCTCACCCCGATGCCGGCAAAACCACCATCACCGAAAAGCTGCTGCTTTGGGGTAAGGCCATTCAGGTGGCTGGCACCGTGAAGTCGCGCAAATCCGACCGCCATGCGGCATCAGATTGGATGGCCATGGAGCAGCAGCGCGGCATTTCCATCACGACCTCGGTCATGCAGTTTCCCTACCGCGATGCCACCATCAATCTGCTCGACACGCCCGGTCACGAAGACTTCTCTGAAGACACCTATCGCACGCTGACCGCTGTGGATTCGGCGCTGATGGTCATCGATGGCGCTAAAGGTGTGGAAGATCGCACCATCAAACTGATGGAAGTCTGCCGCCTGCGCGACACGCCGATTGTCTCGTTTGTCAACAAGCTCGACCGCGAGATTCGCGACCCCATTGAGCTGCTCGATGAGATCGAGTCGGTGCTCGGCATTGAGTGTGCGCCGATTACGTGGCCCATTGGTGCCGGTCGTGATTTCAAGGGCGTCTACCATTTAGTGGAAGACCGTTTTTATCTCTTTAGCCAAGGTCATGGCCACGAAATTATCCCTGATCGCTGTATTGATGGCCTGAATAATCCCGAGGCTGATGCCATCCTTGGTGATCAGGCCGCTGAGCTGCGCGACATGCTCGAATTAGTGCAGGGTGCCAGCCACAGTTTTGACTTAGCGCTGTTTCGCGCAGGCAAACAAACGCCGGTATTTTTTGGCACGGCGCTGGGTAATTTTGGTGTCAATCATGTGCTCTCGGGCTTTGTCGATTGGGCGCCAACGCCATTGGCGCGACAAGCTGCGCAACGCGTGGTTGAGCCGACTGAGCCGGGCTTTTCGGGCTTTGTGTTTAAGATTCAGGCCAATATGGACCCTAAGCATCGCGACCGCATTGCGTTTTTGCGCATCTGCTCGGGGCGTTATCAAAAGGGCGTGAAGATGCAGCATGTGCGCCTTGGCAAAGAAGTGCGCGTAGCCGATGCATTAACCTTTTTAGCAGGCGAGCGTGCGCATCTGGAAGAGGCCTGGCCGGGTGATATTATCGGCCTACACAACCACGGCACCATTCAAATTGGTGACACTTTTACCGAGAACGAAACCCTGCAATTTTTAGGGATTCCGCACTTTGCACCGGAGATGTTTCGCCGCGTGCGCCTGCGCGATCCGTTAAAAAGTAAGCAGCTGCAAAAGGGCTTGAAGGAGTTATCGGAAGAGGGCGCAACACAAGTCTTTATGCCGCAAATCAATAACGATTTGATCTTGGGCGCAGTGGGCGTGCTGCAGTTTGATGTGGTGGCCTTTCGCCTGAAGGAGGAATACAAAGTGGAGTGTGTCTACGAGCCGGTCAACGTGGCCACCGTGCGTTGGATTCAATGTGCCGATGAGCGCAAACTCAATGAGTTTAAGAAGAAAGCGCACGATCAACTCTCGCTCGATGGCGGTGGGCATTTGACCTATTTGGCCCCCTCGCGCGTGAACTTACAGATCATGCAAGAGCGCTATCCCGATATTATTTTTTCGCCAACCCGAGAGCACTGATGACACGTTTGCTTTTGCCGATTGCATTATTGCTGAGCCTAGTGGGCTGCGAACGTAGCCCAGAGCCTGCCGCCCCCGCGATCGATGTTGTCACGCCACCAGCGCCGCCGCCCGCCACCACGGCAGCGCCTGCTGAGCTACAAGCGCGCGCGATTCGTTTCACCTTAAAAGACACCACCGGCTGTGATGATCGTTGCGCGCGCTTTGAGGCGGACTGGCTGGAGTTTCCGCAGCAGCCTGCGCTGAACCGCTTAGTGCTCGATCATGTCAGCGCTCCCGAGGCTGACTCCACCAAGTCGGCGCTTACCCGTCAGGGCCGTGAGTTTTTACGCGATGCCATGGAGGCGCAAGAGCCTTGGGAGCAGATTTTTAAGGTCAATATGATCCCCGGTTTGGGCGATGTGTCGGTGATCGAAGTTGTCGCCTACAGCTACACCGGCGGCGCGCACGGCATGACCACTATCAGCACCTTGAATTTTGATCGGGCGACCAATCAAGTGCTGAGCTTGAGCGATATTATTCAGCCCGAGCGCGAATCTCAATTTTGGCAAATCGCTCGCCGCGCGCATGAGCAATGGATTAATGCACAGGACGATCCCGCCAGTTTCGATGGCTGGCCATTTGTTCCCACATCGACTTTTTTGCTCACGCCCGACGCCCTGCAGCTGCAATACGACCCGTATGCCATTGGGCCGTACTCCATGGGCTCGCCGCTGATTAGCATTGCTTACGAGCGCCTGCAGGATGTGCTGCGCCGTGAGTACCTGCTCGAGCGCTAAACCATGCAGTGGCCGCTACTCGATAGCCACTGTCATCTCGACGCGCTAGCGTTTGACGGCGACCGCGAGCAGGTCATGCTTGCCGCGTTGAGCCAGGGTGTGCAGGGCATTGTGGTGCCGGGCACGCATGCGCATTCATGGCCGACGTTATTGGCGCAGTGTCGCTCGGCCAGCGCCCTGCACTTGTGGCCTGCCTGCGGCTTGCATCCGCTATTTATTGCTGAACATACCGACGCTGATCTCGATACATTAGCGATGCATTTGCGTGATGACTCTGAGCTGGTGGCGGTGGGCGAGATTGGCTTGGACCGCTATGAGGCGGCGCTGATCACGCCGGCGTTGTGGCGTAAGCAACAGCAGTTTTTTGAGCAGCAACTGGTGCTAGCTCAGCAGCATGACAAGCCAGTGATCATTCATGCGCGTCGTGCACATGCGGAGATTATGCGCTGCATTCAGCGTGTGGGATTTCGGCGGGGTGGTGTGGTGCACGCGTTTTCAGGAAGCCTTGAGGAAGCACGGCGTTATATTGCTCATGGCTTTGTGCTCGGGCTGGGTGGCGCGCTGACCTATCCACAAGCGCGCCGTTTGCGGGAGATTGCCACGCGGATCGACCTGACGCATTTGCTCATAGAGACGGATGCGCCGGACATGGTGCCGTGGTCATATCGTGATCATCATGCCGATGGCCGCGTGCGCCAAGTCGGCGAGCGAGTGCGTAATAGCCCGGCGTATTTGCCCGCGGTTTTTGAGACGTTCTGCCAGTTACGGCCCGAGTCGCCCGAGGTATTAGCGCGCGCGTTTTGGGCTAATACCCAGCGCACCTTTAATCTACCGCTGGCACCGTTTTCTTCACCTCAGCGGGCGTGATGACCGGATCAAAACTCTCCGCCTGTGACATCTTCCAAAACAGTTGATAGACCCGGTGCTGCGGGCAATGTTGCAGCAGCTCGCCGGGCTGCAAATACGGCACCAACGCGGAGACGAGCGCGACTTCATTGACCGATACACGCCGAACAATATGGTGCGGCCGCAGCTGATTGGGGTGCGTTAAGCCCGCGGCGCCGGCAATTTCGCCGAGGGCCTTGAGCGTGTTGTGATGAAAATAGTACACGCGATTACCTTTGTCTTCGGGGTCGAGCGCGCGTTGGCGCAACCAGCTTTGCGTGGCCACGCCGGTCGGGCAGCGGCCGGTATGACAGGTTTTTGCCATCAGGCAGCCAAGCGCAAACATAAATCCACGCCCCGAGTTGCACCAGTCGGCGCCGAGCGCCAAGGTTCGAGCAATATCAAAGCCTGAGATGATTTTCCCAGCGGCCCCGAGCTTCACGCGATCACGCAGGCCTAAGCCCACCAAGGTGTTGTGAGCAAGCACCAAGCCCTCATGCATGGGCGTGCCGAGGTGGTCAGTAAACTCGGCTGGGGCTGCCGCCGTGCCGCCCTCCGCGCCATCAATGACAATATAGTCCGGCGTAATATTGGTCTTGATCATGGCCTTGCAAATGGCAAAAAATTCCCATGGGTGGCCAATGCAGAGCTTGATGCCCACCGGCTTGCCCCCCGATAACAGACGCAGCTGCGCAATAAACGCCATCAGCTCGATGGGTGTGCTAAAAGCCGAATGGCTCGATGGCGAGACGCAATCCACGCCCACCGGCACGCCGCGCGCCTCGGCAATCTCGGGTGTCACTTTCGCCGCCGGCAAGATGCCGCCATGCCCAGGTTTGGCGCCTTGGCTGAGCTTGATCTCGATCATTTTCACTTGCGGTGAGGTGGCGCCTTCAATGAAGCGCTCGGCGCTAAAGCTGCCATCGTCATGGCGGCAGCCAAAATAGCCACTGCCAATTTCCCAGATCAAGTCGCCGCCGGGCTCGCGGTGATAGCGGCTGATCGAACCCTCGCCGGTGTCGTGGGCAAAGTTGCCGAGCTTGGCGCCTTTATTGAGCGCCAAAATGGCATTGGCGGAGAGCGAGCCATAGCTCATGGCCGAGATATTGTAGAGCGATAGCGAATAGGGTTTGGCGCATTGGCCCTCACCGATCATGACGCGGAAGTCAGTGTCTTTGATGTGCTTGGTGTGAATGGAGTGATTGATCCATTCGTAATCGTCGCCATAGACGTTGGCGAGTGTGCCGTAAGCGCGTTTATCCACGACATTTTTGGCGCGCTGATAGACCAAGTTGCGCTGCGCCCGGGAAAATGGAATTTCCTCGGTATCGGACTCTAAAAAGTACTGACGAATCTCCGGCCGTATAGATTCAAATAAGAAACGAAAATGCGCCAAAATCGGGTAATTTCGGCGAATAGCCTGCTTTTTCTGCACAAAATCGAGTGTGCCGAGTAGCGTCAAACCACCCAACACCAATAGCGGTGTGGTGCCGATGAGCGGGTAGAGCCAAAACAGCAGCAGCGAGGCGACAAAACCTAAGCCACTGAGCAGCCAAGCCAAATAGCGAAATGGCATGATGGCGCGAAGAAAGTGCATATTGGCATCCTGCAAAGCGAGATCTTTCTACGCTAGCAGAAAAAAGCGCGAAGACTTGTACCGATTAGGTACCCGTCTTCGCGCTTAGTCGGAAATCAGCGCCGAGATGCCCGGCGCTTGATCTCACACCTTAGATAATCTCTAAAGCCATGGCCGTAGCTTCACCGCCACCGATGCACAGACCTGCCACACCACGGGTCTTGCCGTGTTGCTTGAGCGCGTGAATCAAGGTCAGGATGATGCGTGAGCCGGTCGAGCCCACGGGATGGCCAAGGGCGCAGGCGCCGCCGTAGACATTGACCTTTTCATGCGGCAGGTTGTGTTTGATCATCGCCGCCATGGTCACCATGGCAAAGGCTTCGTTGATCTCATACAAGTCCACCGAGTCGGCAGTCCAGCCGGTTTTCGCAAATAGCGTGGTCAGCGCGCCCACGGGGGCAATGGTGAATTCGCTAGGGTCTTGCGATTGCGTGGCATGACCGACAATGCGCGCTAATGGCTTAAGGCCTAATTCGGCGGCCTTGCTGGCCTTCATCAGTACCAAGGCCGAGGCGCCGTCGGAGATCGACGAGGCGTTGGCGGCGGTGATGGTGCCATCTTTGGCAAACGCGGCTTTTAGCGTGGGAATTTTCTCAGGCTTGGCATTGCCGGGCTGCTCATCGGTGTCGACTAAGACTTCGCCTTTGCGAGTTTTCACCGGCACTGGCACGATTTCGGCTTTGAAGTCGCCATTGGCAATGGCCGCATTGGCACGACGCAGCGATTCCACGGCGAAGTCATCCATGGCCTCACGCGTTAAGCCCAGCGTGGTCGCCATGTCTTGCGCAAAGGAGCCCATTAAGCGGCCGCTGCGGGCATCTTCGAGACCATCTAAAAACATGTGGTCCATGACTTGACCATGGCCCATGCGGTAGCCGCCACGCGCTTTCGGCAGGATGTATGGCGCGTTGCTCATCGATTCCATGCCGCCTGACACCATGATCTCGTTAGTGCCCGCAGCAATCGCGTCGTGCGCCATCATGGTGGCTTTCATGCCTGAGCCGCAGAGTTTATTGATGGTGGTGGCACCGGCGGCAGCAGGGATGCCGGCATTGAGTGCGGCTTGGCGTGCCGGGCCTTGCTTCAGGCCAGCAGGCAGCACACAGCCCATGATGACTTCTTGCACTTGGTCGGCGGCCACACCGGCACGGCTCAAGGCTTCACGAATGGCAATGGCGCCGAGGTCGGTCGCAATCACGCTGCCTAGGCTGCCTTGAAAACCGCCCATGGGCGTGCGCGCACCATTAACAATAACAATAGGATCGTGGCTCATCTGTGTCTCCAAGGTTTAAGCGCCGTGGCACTTCTTAAATTTTTTGCCACTGCCGCAATGGCAGGGGTCGTTTCGGCCAACTTTCAGTTCATTGACCACGGGTTTGGGCTTTTCCGAGGGCCCACTGTGCAGCACTTCGCCATCGCGAAATTGCCAGCCGGCATCAGTCTGTACAAAGCCTGAGACTTCGTGATGATGATGCTTCACGCCGCCGACTTGGTAATGTGCTTTGAATTCTACCAGACCCTTACGATCTTGGTCGCCGCCAGCTTCCACTTGCACGATCTCAAGACCCTGCCAGTCGGCACCTTCAGCCCAGGCGCGCATGGCATCGATGTCGCTATCGGCGCGGCCATCGGGGTGCGTGGAGGCCATGATGAAATCGATATTGTGCTGGGTATAGGCGGTGTAGCGCGCCCGCATCATGGCTTCAGCGCTAGGAGCGGGCGTTGTGCCCGCAATAATGGGGGCGCAGCATTGATCAAGTGCTACTGAGGAACCGCAAGGGCAAGACATGAGTTTCTCCAAAATTCAGGCATAAAAAAAGGGGTGCATAATGCACCCCTTTTTCATGAGGCGTGAGCCTCACCGCATTACTGAGCGGCCGCTTCTTCAGCTGGTGCTTCTTCAGCAACTGGAGCTGCTTCTTCGGCCATTGCTTCAGCTTCTTCAACCACTGGTGCAGCAGCTTCTTCAACAGCTGGCGCTTCCATTGGTGCAGCTTCTTCTTTCTTAGCGCAACCAGCGATAGCTAGTGTGGCGGCAACGGCGGCTAAAATAGCAACTTTTTTGATTTGCATGATCAGATCTCTCAGGTTTGAACAACGAATTCGAGCGCTCTCGACCTATCAGGCTGTTGCGGCAGCGGTTGATGGCTTAAAGCCCGCGCATCATAGCACCGCGCAAACGCCTTTGCATCTAGCGTTCTGCGGAATTTTTAAGCTTTTTTGCAGAATAATTAACGCAGTGTATCGGGGTCTGTATAGGCCGCCCCTTGCTGCGCTTGGCCACGTAAACGCGCACGTTCTAGCGCCTCTTGCATGGCGTTGAGCATGGGATCAAGAGCCAGCGGCAGTGTGGGCAGCCACGTTGCGCTGATGTGCAATTGGGCCGCCGTCATCTGCGTGGCAATGGCTTCATCAAATGCCCGTTGCAAGCGCAGCGCCACGGCATCGGCTTGGGCGTGTGGGCAGTCGAGCAAGACAAAGACAAAATGCAATGCGTCGTAGCGCACCAAAATGTCACTGCCACGCAGTTGCGTTTGCGCGACATCGGCCATGGCTCGCGCCAGCGTTTGTGTTGCTTGCTTGCGCTGATCGGGCGTGCTGGCGGCTGACGTTGGATCAATCACGGCATAGAGCAACGACACCGGCATATTTTGCCGATGCGCTAATGGCCACAGCAAACGCGCCACGGCATACAGCGAGGTGCGTGTGGCGAGGCCAGTGTCGGGGTCGTTATGCGGTGCTAAATCGGCGAGCTCGCCGAGAGCCACGGTGTGTTGGCGGAACACTAAAATTAAGCCGATGAGTATGCTGGCGATGCTCGCGCTGGCCAGCAGTGGCAAGTAGCTCATTAGCGGCATGAAATAGCTGCGTAGCAGCAGTGTGGCTGTGGCCAGCAGCACCATGAGTAAGGTCAGGCGCAGCAAGGTGTCGCGGCGATGGCGCAAGCTGGCCAGTCCAAAAAATAAGCCCACGAGCAAGAGTGTTGGGGTGCTAGGCAGGGGGTCAAACCAGAGCGCCGGCATCAGCAGCAAGACATCCGTGGTGCTCATGCAGGCGCTCAGCGCGGGAGAGCTGCCGCGGCGCTCTTCGATCAAACCAAAAATAGCGTGCAGCAGCGCATAGGCCGATGGCACCACGATAAAAGCCCCTTGCGGTGCCGGCAAGGAGGCCGCCACGCTGTAGGCATAAATAGCTAATAACAGCGCCAAGCCGAAGCGCAATGCTTGTTGTTCGGGGGAGCAATAGACGCGGCTATTGAGAGCGGGGTCGTGGCGACCAATCAGCGCATGTGTGGCAATGGGTTGGGTCATAAAAGCCTAAAATTAATGAATACCAAAGAGAAATTGCACCCCAACAGCCAGCAAGAGTATGCCAAATAAGCGTTTGAGTTGCGCGGCGGGTAGGCGTTGCGCGGCATGGGCGCCAAGGCTGGCGAAGATCAAGCTGGTGATGCTCAAGCCGATGAGCGCGGGCCAATAAATATAGCCACTGCTGCCAGCAGGCAGGCCGGGCTCAGACCATCCGGCGACTAAAAAGCCGAGGCTGCCAGCGAGCGCGATGGGAAAGCCGCCGGCCGCCGCCGAGCCCACGGCGCGCTGCATGCGCAGGCCATGATGCACCAAAAAGGGCACGGTCAAGCTGCCACCACCAATGCCAAAAATCGCCGATGCTGTGCCAATCACGCTGCCCGCGCCGATCAGTCCCGCACGCCCCGGCAGCGGCCGATCGTGAGCCTGCGCTTTACGCCCGCGCAACAGATGCTGACCCGTCCACAAGGCAAACACGGCAATGATGATTTGCAGCGCCCGCGCCGGCAGCGCATGGGCAATCTGCGCGCCCAGCCACGAGCCGAGCATCAGGCCAATCGAGAGCTTGGCCATCAGTGGCCAATCAACATTGCCGTGCTGATGATGCGTGCGCACCGAGCTGATGGAGGTCAGCAAAATCGACGCCAGTGATGTACCCACGGCCATGTGCGTGGAAACATCACTGCTAATGCCTTGCAGATGAAAACTCCAGAGCAGCGCCGGCACAATAATCATGCCGCCACCGATGCCTAAGAGTCCGGCGAGAAAGCCTGAAAATACGCCGGTGGCGGCGTAGAGCGCGAGGGCGCTGAACGAGATATCCATGCAAATTCCTACGGCGAGCTGTCACGAAATTGTCATTGTTTTGTCATCTGGGCGACACCGTGATTAATGACACTGCGTGCATGAAAACGACCTTAAAGAGCCGACCCATGAATGCCCGCCGCCCAGCTGATTTGCAACCCATGTCACTGTTGCGCCACTTCAACGTTAAGCCGTTTAAGAAAGCCAAAGCGCACAAACAATCAGCACCGGAAGTTACCCGGCAGAAGCCTATCCTAGAAGCTTGCTTCGCCGATACCCCCGAGGCACTAGGCGCGGCGCAAACTCTACGCGCTGAGGTCTTTGGCCAAGAATATGGCGTCGCCTTTGATGGTCTCGACAATGACCATTACGACCTGTTTTGCCGCCACATCACGGTGTTTGACCGAGCCAATAACCGCTTGGTGGCCACCACACGCATACTCAGCCAAGAGCAGGCACGACTCGCGGGTGGCTTTTATTCAGCCAATGAGTTCGATGTCTCGGCGCTAGAGCATCTGCCCGGGCGTATCTTGGAAATTGGCCGCACCTGCGTGCACCCCGATTATCGCTCGGGTGGCGCGATTACCGTGCTTTGGTCATTCCTGGCCGATTACCTGATGCGCGAGGGTTTTAGCTATCTCATCGGCTGCGCCAGCATCAGCCTCGCCGATGGCGGCACGACCTTAGCTAGCGTGATGCCGACCTTGCGCGAAAAGCATTTCGTTGCCAATGAGTTACGCGTTAGCCCGACCCGTGAAATTGTGCTGTCTAGCGCGGCGGCCGGTAGTGTCACTGTGCCGCCATTGCTGAAAGCGTATTTGCGCATGGGCTGCCAAATTGGCGGCGAGGCTTGCTGGGACCCTGAGTTCAACTGTGCCGACGTATTCATATTATTAGATGTACAAGCGATGGCAGGGCGGTATGCTCAACGGTTCTTAAAGACCGCCTAAATGTAGGATGCCGTGAGCCGAACGCCCCGAAGTAAACGCGAGCACCCCGCCGTGATGCAAAACCCCGACCTCTCGCTGCGTCTGATTTGGCGCTTACTGCGCATAGGCGCACACCTGATCTCAGGCTGCCTCACCGCCTTGCTCACCGGCATGTTTTTTATGCGCCCGAAAGCTTGGCATCGCCCCATTGTGCGGTGGTGGCTCAGCGGCCTAGCTTCGCGCTTAAACCTTGAGGTCAGCGTGCAGGGCGCACCCGTAGACGGCGTGAGTCTATGGGTCAGCAACCATGTCTCGTGGATGGACATTCCCGTGCTCGGCGGCATCTCGCCGGTGGATTTTTTGTCGAAAGCCGAGGTTGCTAAATGGCCATTGATTGGCCGCCTCGCGCAGGCCTCGGGCACGTTGTTTATTCAGCGCGGCTCGGGCGATGTGGTGCGCGTGCAACAGACCATGAAGTCGGCCTTAAACGCTCACCGCAGCGTGCTGTTTTTTCCGGAGGCCACCACCACCGATGGCCATCGCGTGCAGCGCTTTTTCCCGCAGCTGTTTGCCGTAGCCAGCGACACCGATTGCCGCGTGCAGCCGGTGATTATTTGCTATCGCCAAGGCCAGCAGCTACACCCACTGGCGCCGTTTATTGGCGATGATGACCTCGTGCCGCATCTGCTCAATGTGCTGGCGGGCGAGCGCATCCGTGTCGATGTGAAATTCTTGCCAGTGCAAGCCGTGGCGGGCCGCGATGCGCGTGCGCTGTCATTAGCCTGTGAGATGGCCATGGCTGAGGCGCTGATTGCTTTGCATGGCGACGCCGACATTCCCAGCCGTGTTGGTTTGCCGGCCGTTCGCAGCGCCTAATACATCGGTCTATACTCGGGCTCAAATTTTCGGAGCCCGATCATGTCTTTAGCGCAAACTCTCACGCTGCCCAACGGCGCCATCCTGCCCAATCGCCTAGCGAAGTCGGCACTCAGCGAGGCCATGGGCACCATGGACAACCGCGTCACGCCGGCCTTGGTGCGCTTGTATCAGCGTTGGTCAGCCGGTGGTACTGGCTTGCTGATGACGGGCAATGTGATGGTTGATCGTCGTTATTTGGGCGAGCCCGGCAATGTGGTCATTGAAGACGAGCGTGACCTGCCGCTGCTGCAGCAATGGGCGAGTGCGGGGCGCGAGTTTGGCACGGCCATTTGGGTGCAGCTTAACCATCCGGGCAAGCAATCGCCGAAGGGTTTAAATCGCGAAAACATCTCGCCCTCGGCGATTCCGTTTAAGAAAGAGATGCAGTCGTTTTTTGCCACCCCGCGTGCGATGACTGAGGCCGAGATTCTCGACACCATTTCGCGCTTTGCTACGGCCGCCGGCATTGCCAAAAAAGCCGGTTTTGCCGGTGTGCAAATCCATGGCGCGCATGGTTATTTAGTCAGCCAGTTTTTATCCCCACGCCACAATATTCGTGAGGATGGTTGGGGCGGTACGCCAGAGAAGCGCCGGCGCTTTGTGTTGGAGCTGTATGCCGCCATGCGTGCGGCGGTCGGTGCGGATTTCCCGATTGGCATCAAGCTCAATTCAGCGGACTTTCAGCGCGGCGGCTTTACTGAGGATGAGTCGCTGGCGACCATCCAGGCCTTGGCCGATGCCGGCATCGACTTGATCGAAATTTCTGGCGGCACTTATGAAGCGCCGGCCATGACGGGCGCTAAAGCCTCGACCATGGCGCGTGAGGCCTACTTCCTAAGCTTTGCCGAGACCGTGCGCAAACACATCAGCACACCGCTGATGGTCACCGGCGGCTTCCGCACACTAGAAGCCATGAACTCGGCGCTGGCCTCGGGTGCGCTCGATGTCATTGGCCTCGGTCGGCCCTTGGCTATTGAGCCCGATGCCGCCAATCGCTTACTCGCCGGCCAAGAGACTTTGCACCGCGTGAAGCCCATTACCACCGGCATTGGCATGGTCGATCGCATGGCGATTATGGAGGTGTCGTGGTATACGCGGCAGCTGCATCGCATGGGTAAAGGCAAGGCCACCAAGCCCAATGAATCGGCGCTCTGGTCGTTTGCTGCGACCGTGGTGGCGAATATTCGTGGCACCGCGAAAACACGCAAGCTGCGCGCCTCGTAATTTTTTGCTCGGCGCGCGTGGCAGCGGCAGTTTCGCTCTGCTATGATGCGCGCCACTGCGCCAGTGGTGAAATTGGTATACACGCCAGATTTAGGTTCTGGTGCCGCAAGGCGTGGAGGTTCAAGTCCTCTCTGGCGCACCATCTACATTACTTTGCCAATAAGCAAAGTGCGAAAAGCCCGCCTTGTGCGGGCTTTTTTGGCTTAGATTATTAGCAAATGCTTTAGGCATCTTGCTGAGCCTCAAACTGCAGCGCGCGCAGCAAATCCCGCTCGTAATAAGCACTGGCCAAGGTGTGCAGCTCGCTATTCATCAGCTCTTTGAGCTCGTAAATGCTCAGCGCGGAAGTATCGAGGCGGCGCACGCCAAAGGGCTTCAGGTCAGTGAGTTGCCGAGCGGCATTTTTTAGCAGTATTTGCAGCCACGTCCAGGCGCTGGCATCGAGGCGATAGCTTAGGCGCATGTGGTCGAGTTGCTGGCGCAGCAGGGCCGGGTCGGTGAGCTCAAAGTAGCGCGGCATAATTTGCGCCAACAGGCCATCGAGGCGTAGCCAAATCAGGCGCTTTTCGGCGGCGGAGTAGCGATTCCAGTCAATGACTTCGGGCAGGTAGCGCCGGCAACCGCGGCATACCGTGTCGCCGTAGGTGGTGGAGCAGATGCCCACGCAGGGCGTGGGGACGGTCTCAAATGGCATTGCTAAAGCCCATGCAAAATTCGCTAAGGCGCAAACCATAGCAAAAAATTGCGCGCCTTGGGCTTGTACATAGCGAGCGACTCTGCCACAAAGAGGCCTATCGTTTGACGGCCTGAGGATTATTCGTGAATACCTATTTAATGTTTAAGCATCCGCACTTGCTTACCGCTGTTTTGCTGGCGCTGGTGTATCTGTGGCGCGGTTTTTATTTGCTCACCAATCAACCCGAACGGCCCGCCAAGCTGCTGCGTATAGCCCCGCATATTCTGGCCACGATCATGATTGTTACCGGTTTTGGCATGGTCTTTCAGGTCGGCGCCATGCCTGGTTGGGCGCTGCTGAAGCTGGTGTTGCTGATTGGTTTTGTGATGTGCGGCGCGGTGGCGTTTCAGCGTGCACGCGGCACAGCTCGCGGCAAGATGGCGTTTTTGCTTGGCCTGTTATTGCTGCTGGCCTTGTTTGGTTTGGCCTTCTCGAAACCGTCGATGGGCGTTTTCGGTTAAAGTTAGTCTCGTCAACCTAACGTCAGTTTAGTCGTTAGGTGCTTATTATTTTAGGAGCTTCATTATGCGCTTATTGATCGCTGCATTAGCCGCTGGTGCCGCCACACTCGCAGGCTGTACCACCAATCCATACACCGGCGAACGCCAAGTCGCCAAAGGCACCTATGGTGCAGCGATTGGCGCGGCCATTGGTTGCGGCATTGCGACTGCCACCACAAAACACGGCAAGCGCAACGAGCGTTGCTTGCAGGGCGCCGCCATTGGTGGCGCGACCGGCGGTGGTGTCGGCGTCTATATGGACGTGCAAGAAAAGAAATTGCGCGATCGTCTAGCCGGCGTTGGCGTGGGTGTTCAGCGCGATAAAAACACCGGCATCATCACCTTGGTTATGCCCGGCAACATCACCTTTGCCACCGCGCAAACCAGCGTGCGTGCAGACTTCTATCCGGTGCTTGATGCCGTGGCTGATGTGCTGAACGAGTACGATGAGACATCGATTACCGTGAGTGGCCACACCGATAACGTGGGTCGTGCTGACTACAACCAAAACCTCTCGCAACAACGCGCTAGTTCAGTGGCGGGTTATTTGGTTAATAAAGGCGTTGCCGGTAACCGCGTATCGGCAATTGGTTATGGCATGAATCAGCCCGTTGCTAGCAATGCTAATGAGTCGGGTCGCTCGCAAAACCGTCGTGTGGAAATCGTCATCAATCCACCGCGTGGTTAATGCATCGGATGTGAAAAAGCGCGCCTTCGGGCGCGTTTTTTTTGCCATTTTTGCGTACTTAGTCGGCACGTTGTCATCAGGCGGGCTACAGTGGCGTTAATGCAGTTTAGCGGTTTTTTCAGGTGGCCTATGCGCTGGCGAATAGTATCGATGCTCGTGTTGCTGGCATGCAGTGCCTCAGCCTCCGCCGCACTCACGGTGCATATTCAGCAGCTTTTAGAGCGGCGTATCGCTATTGGCGTGGCTGATTTTTCCGGGCCAATGGCGGGCGAGGCCTTGGGCGATATTATTCGTCAAGACTTGACGCATGGCCCCGGCTTACGCGTTGCTGAGCAGCCAGTTCGCGCTTGGCAGCCGGGTGTTATTGCCTATAGCGAGGCGAGCGCGCAAGAGCCCATCGCGCAATATATTGTGCAGGGTTTTGTTCAGCAGCTGGCGCCGCAGCGCTTTCATTTTAGCTATGCCGTGGTCGAGCCGGCCACGCAGCAGGTGATCTTCAGTGGCCAGTTAAAGGCAGGCAATGGTCGCTGGCGGGCGGTGGCGCATCATATGAGTGATGCTATTTACGAAAAGCTCGTGGGCGTCGCTGGTGTGGCGTCGCGGCATATTATCTATGTGCAAACACAGGGCGAGCGCCATCAGCTCATGATCGCCGATAGCGACGGGGCCGGCGCACGTGTACTGCTGGATTCGGCCAGTCCAATTTTGTCGCCGAGCTGGTCGCCCGATGGTCAACGTGTGGCCTATGTCAGCTTCGAAGATGGCCAATCAGCTATTTATAGCCAGGATTTACGCAGCGGTGAGCGCACCCGCCTAACGGCCCTCACGGGCACCAGCGCTGCGCCGAGTTGGTCGCCCGATGGTCAGCGCATCGCCATGGCGCTCTCCGCCGCCGGTAACACCGATATATATGTTTATCGACTCAGTGATGGTGATCTTCAGCGTGTTACTGAGCATGCTGCCATCGACACCGAGCCGCGCTGGCGAGCCGATGGCCAGTCCTTGATGTTTACTTCAGATCGCAGTGGCAGCGCGCAGATTTATAGTCTTGACTTAAATGCAGGCAGCACCCAGCGTGTCAGCTTTGCTGGGCGTTTCAATGCGCATGTTGCGATAGATCCGAGCCAAGGCGCACTGGCGACCGTGCATGATAGCGGCGATGGTCGTTATCGCGTGGCGCTGTTTGAATCGCAACGTGCGCCGTGGCTGCTGAGTGATGCGGCTTTGGCGAGCGCGCCAGAGTTTGCGCCCAACGGCATGTTGCTCAGCTACACCGAGTCGAGCGCCAGTGGTGAGCGCATTGCCTTTGTCTCGCGCGATGGCAAACAGCGCTGGCATTGGCCGGCACGCGCGGGCTCACAACGCGATGCCATTTGGTCACCGTACTAACCCCTTTCGACCCACCGCAGGAGTTTTATTGATGTCTTTATCTTTTCACCGAGCGCTACCCAAGCGCCACCTGATGGCATTGCTCAGCGCCAGCGTACTGACGGTTTCGCTGTCGGGCTGCTCATTATTTCGCAGTGAGCCACCGCCACCGCCCATGGCGCCTGACATGAGCTCCGATACGTTGCCCGAGGCGGTGACGGTGCAGTCTGTGGATGCCAGCTTGGCCAGTATCGCGCGTTGCTCACCCGCGCAGTTGCAGGCCTTACTCAATGCGCAAAGCCCAGAGATGGCGCAGCTTTTACGTCAGAGCGTGTATTATTTTGGCACTGATGCCAGTGAGTTATCACCCGATGCATTAGCCAGCCTCAATGCGCTCGCGGGTGTGTTGCAGTCGGCGCAAGGCGTGAGTGTGCAGCTGGCTGGGCACACCGATGAGCGTGGCACGCACGATTACAACTTGGCGCTCGGCGAGCGTCGCGGCAATGCCGTGGCGAGCTATTTGCAGGCCCAAGGTGCCTCAGCCACGCAGCTCGATGTGGTGAGCTTCGGCAAAGAAAAGCCGGTGGCGGAAGGCAGCACTGAGGCGGCTTGGCAGCAAAATCGCCGTGTCGAAGTGGCTTATTCGGCCTGCGATATGACGCCCTGAGCGGTTAGCTGAGCTTTCGCAAATGACGGGGTGGGCTGCGAGGCACTGCAGTGCACCCCAAGATCGCGCAAAATACCATCGCCAATATTGAAAATCAGGCCATGCACAGAGACGTCTTGGCCCCGCGCCCAGGCATTTTGCAAGATGGTGGTGTTGGCGATATTGGCGACTTGTTCGACTACATTGAGCTCGCAGAGCAAGTCAAATTGTGTGTCGTAGTTGAGCCCGGCAAAACGATGGGCATGGTAGCGATGAATATCTTTGATGTGCTGCAGCCAGTTATCAATGAGACCAAACTGCTGGTTATCGAGCGCGGCCTTAACGCCACCACAACCATAGTGGCCAGTGATCAAGACATGACGCACTTTCAAGACTTCCACCGCGTATTGCAGCACCGATAAACAGTTCATGTCGGTATGAATGACGAGGTTGGCGACGTTGCGATGGACAAACACTTCGCCGGGCAGCAGGCCCATAATTTCATTGGCCGGTACACGGCTATCGGCACAGCCTATCCAGAGTAATTGTGGTGTTTGTTGCTGGGCGAGCTTTTCGAAAAAGTCCGGCTCTTTGGCTTTAATGGCATCGGCCCAACGCACATTGTTTTTAAATAAAGCATCTAGCATCACTACATCCTCTCATCGCATCGCGCGATTATGCCACGGCTTAGACTGGTCTTTGTCGCGGCTTTTGTCGATGATGGCATAGACCGACGGAAAGGATAGGTAGATGACATCTCCCCGCATGAATTGGCCGCAACTGCTCTCGGCGCAGCGCTTTAAAGTTAAACGTGAGCAGATTATTGCTGCCCCAGCGGCGGCCACCGATCAAGGTCTCGCGGGCTTGCGCTCGGAGTTTCACATTGACCATGACCGCGTGGTGTTCTCCACAGCATTTCGCCGCTTAGGCCGCAAAACGCAGGTGCATCCGCTCGCGCAACACGACCACACGCACAATCGCCTCACGCACAGTGTCGAGGTCGCCAGTGTCGGCCGCAGCTTGGGCAATCGCGTGGGGGCGAGTCTGCAGGCCAGCCATCATGAATTGCCCAATGGTTTCACGCCCTTTGATATTGGCGGCATTGTGCAAGTGGCTTGTTTGGCCCACGACATGGGCAACCCACCCTTTGGCCATACCGGCGAATACGCTTTGCGCGACTGGTTTCGCGAGCCAGCCCGCGCGGAGCTGTTGGCGCCGCTGGCGAGTGCCGAATACCGCGACATCATCACCTACGAGGGTAATGCCCAAGGCCTGCGCCTGGCCTGCTCGCAGGAGATGTATCGCAACGAGGGCGGTATGCGCCTGAGTGCCGCGACTATTGGCGCCTTGGTGAAATACCCGTGGACCGCACAGTGCTATCCCGAGCGCGGCAAGTTCAATGTTTATCAGGCCGAGCTGCCTTACTACCGTGCCGTGGCTGAGGCGCTGGGCTTGCTGCAGCGTAGCGAGGAGCAGTGGGCGCGCCATCCGCTATCGTATTTGATGGAGGCCGCCGATGATATTTGCTATGCCATTGTCGATTTGGAGGATGCTGTGGAGATCGGCATCCTCGATTTGCATGAGCTTGAGAGCTTGCTCGGTCCCATTGTGCACCCGGATAAACAATGGCAGATCCGTGACCCACGCCAATATGCGGCGGCCTTGCGCGGCACCATGGTCGGGCGTTGTGTGGGTGATTTGGCCGATACCTTCATGCGCCATCACGAAGCGCTGTTGCGCGGCGAGTTGCCTGGCAAAGACTTGATTGCCATGGCCAGCCCGACCATTCGCGATGCACTGCTGGCGGCCAAACAGCTGGCGCAAGATAAGGTCTATGGTCATCGCAGCAAAGTCGTCACCGAGGTCGCGGCCTACCCGTGTTTGGGCAGCCTGCTCGACACGCTGGTGCCGGCCGTGCATGCCTTTTGTGTGCAGGGGGCGGCGTCGCTGAGCCCGCGCCATCGCACGCAATTAGCGCTGCTCGACACGCCACTGACACCGGGTATGTCGCTGTATCAGGGCTATTTGCGTGTGTTTGATTTTGTCGGCGGCATGACCGACAACCATGCTGCCCGCTTGGCGCGCGAGATCTCCGGTCAGGGCTTGATTTAAGGCGCGAGCACCTTTGTCTGATGAGAGCGCGGTGCTATGCTCGCCCGGCGATGACTGATCAGTCTTACTTAGGAGCTGTTATGCAATTAGAACATAGTGTGGCCATCATTACGGGCGGTGCCTCGGGTTTGGGCTTTGCTACCGCACAGGCCTATATCGCCAAAGGCGCGCGCGTGGCTTTATTTGATTTGAACGAAGAGGCCGGCAAAGCCGCTGCCGCGGAGCTCGGTGCCAATGCGCATTTTTGCCGCGTCAACGTCGCCGATGAGTCGTCTGTACAAGCCGGCATCGATGAAGTCTTGGCCGCTTGGGGCGCGGTGCACATTGCCGTGAACTGTGCCGGCATCGGTAGCGCCATGCGCACTGTCGGTAAAAATGGCCCGCACTCGCTCGATGTCTTCAATAAAGTCATCGCGGTGAATTTGGTCGGTACTTTCAACGTCACACGCTTGGCCGCCGTGGCCATGGCGAAAAACGCTGGCAATGACGACAACGAGCGCGGCGTGATCATCAATACCGCCTCGGTTGCCGCCTTTGATGGCCAAATCGGTCAAGTTGCTTATTCGGCGTCGAAAGGTGCGGTGGTCGGCATGACGCTGCCCTTGGCGCGTGATTTGGCCAGCATCGGTGTGCGTGTGAATACCATCGCGCCGGGCATTTTCAATACGCCATTGCTTAATGCCGCACCCGATGCGGTGAAGCTGCCCTTGATTGAAATGACACAGTTTCCCAAACGCTTAGGCCATCCGGCCGAGTACGGCATGCTTGCCGTGCAGCTGGTCGAAAACGCCTTTATGAATGGCGAGACCATTCGTATCGATGGCGCGATTCGCATGGCGCCGCGCTAATGGCGTACTGGTGCAGCAGCATCTAGCGGCTTAGGGCATTCGAGCGATTAGGCTTACAGCCATTGCCGCTTCAGCCCCGATAAAGCCCGCGCTATGTCCTAGCGCGGGCTTTATCTCTACAATTAGGCCACTTTTTCGCTGAGTGTCGCCATGAACTATCCCACCATTGCCGATTGTGTTGGCAATACGCCCTTGGTTCGCCTGCAGCGCTTGCCCGGCAGCACCAGCAATACCATCTTGGTGAAGCTCGAAGGCAATAATCCGGCGGGTTCGGTAAAAGACCGCCCGGCGTTATCGATGATTGTTGAGGCCGAGCGCCGTGGCGCTATCCATCCGGGCGATACGCTGATTGAGGCCACCTCGGGCAATACCGGCATTGCGCTAGCCATGGCGGCAGCCATCATGGGTTATAAAATGCGCCTGATTATGCCGGCGAACCAGAGCCAAGAGCGCCGCGATGCCATGGCCGCCTACGGTGCCGAGCTGATTTCGGTGAGCGCCGAGGAGGGCATGGAGGGTGCGCGCGATTTGGCCATGCGCCTGCAAGCGCAGGGCGAGGGTGTGGTGCTCAATCAGTTTGGCAATGATGATAATCCGCTGGCGCACTACCGTGGCACGGGTCCAGAAATTTGGCAGCAAACGCAAGGCCAGGTCACGCATTTCATCAGCTCAATGGGCACTACCGGCACCATCATGGGCGTGTCGCGTTACTTAAAAGAGCAAAATCCCGAGGTGCAAATCGTTGGTCTGCAGCCGGTCGAGGGCGCCTCGATTCCTGGCATTCGGCGTTGGCCTGAGGCTTATTTGCCGACGATTTTTCAGCGCGATCGTGTTGATGTGGTGATTGATACGCCGCAGCAAGCGGCGGAGGACACCATGCGACGTTTGGCGCGTGAAGAAGGCATTTTTTGCGGCGTGTCATCGGGTGGTTCGGTGTGGGCGGCGCTGGAGCTATCGAGGCAAGTCGAAAACGCCGTCATTGTTGCCATTGTCTGTGATCGTGGCGACCGCTATTTATCCACCGGCGTGTTTAGCGCGGAAGCTTAAGTCATGAATACCCTCGTGTTTGATATTGAAACCGTGCCCGATATTGCTGGCGGACGGCGCTTATATGGCCTCGATGGCCTCGATGATGCCGCTGCTGGCGAGGCGCTGTTTAAGCTGCGTCGGCAAGAGACCGGCGGCTCGGATTTTATTCGCCACTCGTTGCAGCGCGTGGTGTGTATTTCCATCGTGTTGCGTTCGCGCGATGGCGTGAAAGTTTGGTCATTGGGCGATGAAAACGCCAGTGAGGCCGAGCTCATTACGCGCTTCTACCAAGGCTTGGAGCGCTTCAATCCGACCTTGGTGTCGTGGAATGGCAGTGGCTTTGATTTGCCGGTATTGCATTATCGTGCGCTGCTGCACGGCATTTCGGCGCCGCTGTATTGGGATCAAGGCGAGATCAATCGCGAGGCCAAATTTAATAACTACCTCGGCCGTTTTCATGCCCGCCATACCGATGTCATGGATGTCTTAGCCGGCTATCAAGCGCGTGCTGTACAGCCGCTCGATCAAGTCGCCACGCTCTTGGGCTTTCCCGGCAAAATGGGCATGGATGGCGGCCAAGTCTGGCCGACATTTCTCGCCGGCGGCCTCGATAAAATCCGTCAGTATTGCGAAACCGATGTGCTCAATACCTATCTGGTCTGGTTGCGCTTTCAGCAGATGCGCGGCCAGCTCGATGCCGCGCAATTGACCACGGAGCTGAGCATGGTCGAGGCCACGTTGAGCGCCAGCGAGCAGCCGCATCTGCATGAGTTTTTAGCGCAATGGCAAGCCGCCAGTGCTGCCATGCCGGCGACCGATCCACCGCTCAACGCGCCGATCATCTCCCTTTAAATGTCTGCCGCGCCGGCACCCACGCCGACGCGCAATCGAGTCTGTTATGTCGCGTAAACGAGATAAATTAAACGCCTTGGCGCCCGAGATGCTCACCGTCACCAAGCTCGGCCACGATGGCCGCGGCATTGCCCATCGCGCCGATGGCAAGCTGGTGTTTGTCGATGGTGCCTTGCCCGGCGAAGACGTGCTGGTCAAGCTCGGCAATCTGCACAAAAAGTACGACGAGGGCCGCGCCATTGAGGTGCTCAATGCCTCGCCCGATCGCGTGGCGGCGCCATGTGTGCATTTTGGCGTCTGTGGCGGCTGCTCCTTGCAGCATATGTCGCGCCAAGCCCAACTTGACCTAAAGCAGTCGGTGCTCGCCGAGCAGCTCAAGCATTTTGGTGGCATTGAGCCGCTGGAGTGGCTGCCGCCGCTGGTTAGCGAGAGCAACTCGTATCGGCGTAAAGCGCGCATGGGCGTGCGCTATGTCATCAAAAAAGAAAAGCTCTTGGTGGGTTTTCGTGAGCGCCAAGCCAGCTTTTTGGCTGAGCTCGACAGCTGCGTGGTCATGGATCCGCGCTTAGGCCTGAGCATCACGGCCTTTCGTGAGCTGATTAATGGCCTAGCCGCGCGCGATCACATCCCGCAGATTGAAGTCGCTGCGGGCGACGAGCTCGATGGCGTGGCGCCAGTCGCGCTGGTGTTTCGCCACATGATCGACCTGAGCGATAGCGATCGCCAAGCGCTCATCGATTTTTGTGCGGAGCGCGGCTGGCAGTGCTATTTGCAGCCCGGCAATTACGATACCGTGCACAAGGTCTGGCCTGTCGATGGCCCTGATCGTCTGGCCTATGAGCTGCCGTTTCCAGCCGCCAATGGCGCGGATTTACGCCTGGCGTTTCACCCCAATGACTTCACGCAAGTCAATGCCGACATTAACCGGCAAATGCTGCCATTGGCATTGGAATTGCTTGAGACTTCTGCAGAGCATCGCGTGCTGGACTTGTTTTGTGGTCTGGGCAATTTCACCTTGCCATTGGCTACAAAAGCACGCGAGGTCGTCGGTGTGGAGGGGTCGGAGGCGATGGTGCGACGCGGGCAAGAAAATGCCACGGCCAACGGCCTCAGCAATGTCTCATTTTATAGTCATGATCTGACCAAAGACATTGCCAGCCAGCCGTGGGCGGCGCTGGGCTTTGACCGTGTCTTGATTGACCCGCCGCGCAGTGGCGCGTTGGAGATTTTGCCGCACATTGTCAGCTTAAAGCCGCAGCGTGTCGTCTATGTGTCATGCAATCCAGCGACACTGGCGCGCGATGCCGGCGAATTAGCGAAAGCCGGCTATGTGCTGCTGAAAGCCGGCATCATGGATATGTTCACGCACACCACGCATGTCGAGTCGATTGCGGTGTTTGAAAAGCGCGCTTAAGCGCCCCATAACAAGGCAACGCGTCGGTTTTCGCACGGTTTTATTGCAACGCCAATACAGAGAGCGCAGTGATGGTTAAAGTACGCGCCGATTATCCGACCCACGGCGATGGTTCGGTGGATTTTGAGACCTGGCTTGATCGCGTCGAGGATTATGTCGAGTTGCATGATCGTGCCGAATTGCTGCGCGCTTGTCATCGGGCCGAACAGCTCGACCGCGAGGCGGTGGCGCGTCATAACGTTTGGTCGGCGCGAACCTCGAGCTTTCTGACCGGCTTGGCCATGGCCGACATCCTCGCCGAACTAAACCTTGACCAAGAGTCGCTGATGGCGGCGATACTCTATCGCGGCGTGCGCGAGGGCAAAATAGAGCTGGTGCAAGTCGGCAAAGAGTTTGGCCCCGACATTGCCGACCTCATCGATGGCGTGATGCGCATGGCGGCGATTAGCCGGCTCATCAACCCAGATCCGCGCCACAATAATAGCGAGGCGCAGCAGCTCGATAACGTGCGCAAAATGCTCATTGCCATGATTGACGATGTGCGTGTGCCGCTGATCAAGCTTGCCGAACGTACCTTTGCTATTCGCGAATTAAAAGATGCCAGCGATGAGCGTAAGCGCCGGGTGGCACGCGAAATTTTCGACATCTACGCGCCGCTGGCACATCGACTCGGCATTGGCCATGTGAAGTGGGAGCTGGAGGATTTATCGTTTCGATACCTTGAGCCCGAGGCCTACAAGCAGATTGCGCAGCTACTCGATGAGAAGCGTCTCGACCGCGACGGCTATATTGCGCAAGTCATCAGCACGGTGCGTGAGCACCTAGAGCGCATGGGCATGGGGCCGATTGAGGTCAGTGGCCGCGCCAAACACATCTACTCGATCTGGCGCAAAATGCAGCGCAAAGGCTTAGGCTTTCATGAGCTCTTTGATGTCCGTGCCATCCGCATTTTATTGCCCGATGTGCGCGACTGTTACGCGGCATTGGGGGTGGTGCACTCGCTGTGGAAGCATATTCCGAGAGAGTTCGATGACTATATTGCTACGCCCAAAGAGAATGGCTATCGCTCGCTACACACGGCGGTGATCGGGCCGGCCGGCAAGCCTATTGAGGTGCAAATTCGTACCTTCGATATGCACGAGGAGGCCGAGCTGGGCGTCTGCGCGCATTGGACCTATAAAGAAGGCAAGGCCTCACGTACCGATGCTCGCTATGAAAACAAGATTGCGTGGTTGCGCCAAGTGCTTGAATGGCAAGATGATATTGGTGATCAGCGCATAGAGGAGCTGGCCGAGCAAATCAATCAGGCCATCCATGACGAACGCATTTATGTGTTTACCCGCGATGGCCAGGTGGTGGACCTGCAAGCCGGTGCCACGCCCTTGGATTTTGCCTATCACATCCACACTGAAGTGGGTCATGGTTGCCGCGGTGCCAAGGTCAATGGTCGCATTGTGCCGCTGACCTACAAGCTACAGACCGGCGAGCAGGTCGACATCATGACCCATCGCGGCGGCCAACCTAGCCGTGATTGGATGAATCCGGCGCAGGGTTTTTTGGCCTCTAGCCGCTCAATAACTAAAGTGCGGACCTGGTTTAAGCAGCAAGCCCGCGATGGCAATGTGCATGAGGGTCGTGGGCTGCTTGAGCGCGAACTCTCGCGACTGGGCATTGGCATGCCAAAAGGCACACTGGAGCGCCTGGCGCCGCGCTTTAATCTGCGTAGCGCCGAGGATGTGCTGGCGGCCTTGGGTGCTGGCGATTTGGCCTTGGCGCGCATCACTCATGCGCTCAGCGATGAGCAATCGGTGGCGCAACAAGAGCTGGCCTTGCCCGAGATTCCCGTGCACGCGCCGCGCAGTGATGGTTCTGGCGCCGGCATCATGATTGAGGGTGTGGGCAATTTGCTCAGCCATGTGGCGGGCTGTTGCAAGCCGGTGCCCGGCGAGCCCATCGTTGGTTTTATTACGCAAGGTCGTGGCGTCAGCATTCACGCGCGTGGCTGCGCTGACTATGAGCGTCTCGCGCAAGAGGATCCGGCGCGCACCCTCGATGTGCAATGGCAGGTCGGCGAGCAAGCCGCCTATCCGGTCGATATCATAGTGCGCGCCTGGGATCGCACCGGTCTTTTGCGCGATGTCACCGCCGTGCTGGCCAATGAGCAGGTGAACGTGACTGGCGTGCAAACGCAGTCGGATAAGCACGATGCCACCGCGACGTTGCGCCTGACCATGGAAGTACCCAGCCTGGCCAAGCTCTCGCGCGTGCTGTCGCGCATTGAGCAGTTGGCGATGGTCATTGAGGCGCGGCGCTTAACCGAGCATCGCTTGCCGACTGAGCGCTGAGTCAGCGATTCACGCTACCCAAAGAGAGTCTTTACTATGTCCGTGCCAGCATCGACTACCCCTGAGCAGGCGCTGACCGAGCTGCTTGCTATCATGGCGCGGCTTCGTGACCCAGTGCAGGGCTGTGCGTGGGATCTTGCGCAAGACATGCAGTCGTTGGCGCCCTACACCATCGAGGAGGCCTACGAGGTGGTGGAGGCCATTGCGCAGGGTGACGCGCAGGCGCAGTGCGAAGAGCTTGGCGATTTGTTGCTGCAAATTGTCTTTCAGGCGCAGCTGGCGAGTGAGCAAGGTGGCTTTCGTTTTGCCGATGTCGCCGCTGCCATCAGCGCCAAATTGATTCGCCGCCACCCGCATATTTTTCGTGATGGCCGCTTGGATTTGCCGCGTATCGAGCTCACGCCCGAGCAAGTCAGCGCGCAATGGGACGAGATTAAGGCCGTGGAAAAAGCCATAAGCGCGGCGCAAGGGAAAGTAGCGACTCCGGCTTTCCTCGATAAGGTCGGCGCCGGCCACAGCCCCTTACGCCGAGCTGAAAAATTGCAAGCGCGCGCAGGCGAGGTCGGTTACGACTGGCAGGATCCCCGCCCGGTGTTGGCCAAGTTGCGCGAGGAGCTCGATGAATTTGAGCAGGCCCTCGACCACGGCTTAGGCCAAGACGCCTTGCAAGATGAGCTCGGTGATATTTTATTTTGTACCACCAATTTAGCCCGCCAAGTCGGCGTCGATAGCGAGCAGGCGCTGCTCGGCGGCATCGCCAAGTTTCGTCGGCGCTTTGGCTATATTGAGCAGGCATTAGGTAAGCGCGGTGAGTCGCTGAGTGATGCGTCATTGGCAGAGATGGAAGCCTTGTGGCAGGGCGCCAAGCGTGAGGGCATGTAGCCGCTGAGGTCATGAGGCGTGCATCAAAAAATAGTGCGTGGGGTGGTCAACCATCTGAAACGTCACGAAACTGTCATAAATCCTTCTGTGAAATGTCATATTAAATCGCCATAGTCGCGTCAACCCAAAAGCGGGCACCGAATGTGTCCTGGGTCGGCTGCCAAGCGGCCTTATCCACTTAGCTGATATGCAGAGGTAATAATGAAACATGCAATCAAGATGACCGCGCTGGCTGTATTTGCCGCTTCGTTTGGCGTGAGCGCCATGGCCGCCGACAAGGCCTCGACCACGGGTGGTTTTAAAATCAAATCCGAAGATGGCAACTTTGAAGCCAAAATCGGCGGTCGTATTCATGTTGATGGCAACTTCTACATTGACGAAGATGACATTGCTGCTAGCGGTAAAGATAAATCAAACTCACAATTCTTCCTTCGTCGCGCACGTCTATCACTTTCAGGTCGTGCCTATGATTGGAAATATAAGTTCGAAAATGATTTCGGCTCTTCTTCGGAGCAAGCGACTTCAACTTCTACAACAACTGTTTGCTCAGTTTCTGCCGGCGCAGCAGCTACAGTGTCATGCCCCGCTGGTTCGGTTCCAGTTACTGTCCTGAGATCTGCTTCAACTCCTAACAACTCAGGTATTCGTGAAATGTGGATCGGCCGCAAGGTCTTGGGCGGTATGAACCTTCGTTTAGGTCAGGCTAAGCCATATCGGGGTTTAGAAGAGTTGACTAGCTCAAACGAGCTTTTGTTTATGGAGCGACCATTCACAACTGCGTCGGGTATATACGGTAACCAGTTTGTGACTGGTGCCTTCCTAGACGGAAATGGTGAAGGTTATGGTTACGGCTTTTCGGCCTATACTCCTCGTGCATTTAGCGACTCTGAAACACAAGGCCTTGGAGTCAACGCTCGTGGTTTTGTTACACCCGTTCGCAGTAACGGCAATTTAGTACACATTGGTTTGTCTGCTTCTAAAGACAATTTCGAAACGTCAACTACTGGTGTTCGGGTCCGTATTGTTGGTCGTGAAAACGGTCTTCGTGAGCGTATCAGCAATTTCAGTGCCAATGAACAAACAACCGTTGCTTTAGAAATGGCTGGTCGCTTTGGCGGAACTTACCTTTCGGGCGAGTACACCAAGGCTAAATTTGAGAACACCAACAACTCCGTTAAAGAAGATGTCGATGCTTTAACTGTTCAGGCTAGCTTTTTCTTAACCCAGCACACTAAACCTTACGACTTCAAAAAAGGTGTTTTCAAGTCACCTAAAGTTAATGGGGAAGACGGTGCTATTGAGTTAAAAGCTCGCTACGATATGATTGAAAACAAAGATAACGCATTAAGCCAAAAAGGCATGTATTACGCTGTTGGTGTGAACTACTATGCAACGCCAAGCACGCGCTTCATGCTTGAGTATGTTGATGGTACCTTTGAGAGCGGTTCTGCAGCAGATAAAGAAACATCAGCAGTCACTGGCCGCGTTCAATACAACTTCTAAGTTTCAAGCATGCTGATATAAAAAAGGCCCTTCGGGGCCTTTTTTTATGAACTAAATTATGTGCCAAGGATATACGCCGCCGACATCGGCACGATAAGCATGCGCAGACCCTCCCCGCCATGGAGCGTGCGTGGTAACATCCTTTCCCGTCTTTGTACCGACTTTGTGCGGTGCGCTCATGCTCACGAAACGCTTGGAATGCTCATGACCAAATTTATATTCGTCACCGGCGGGGTGGTGTCTTCCTTAGGCAAGGGCATTTCCGCTGCCTCCTTGGCGGCGATCTTGGAAGCGCGCGGTTTTGCCGTGACCATGATCAAGATGGATCCCTATATCAACGTCGATCCTGGCACCATGAGCCCGTTCCAGCATGGCGAGGTATTTGTTACCAGCGATGGCGCTGAGACCGATCTCGACTTGGGCTATTACGAACGCTTTTTGCGCCGTGGTCGCATGACCAAGAAAAATAACTTCACCTCCGGTCGTGTGTATCTCGACGTGCTCACCAAAGAGCGCCGCGGTGACTACCTCGGTGGCACCGTACAAGTCATTCCGCATATCACCGACGCCATTAAGCAACGTGTGCGTGATGGTGCGCGCGACCACGACATTGCCATTGTGGAAATTGGTGGTACGGCCGGCGACATCGAGTCGCAACCGTTTATGGAGGCTGTGCGGCAATTGCGCATTGAGCTGGGCTATCAGGGCTCGCTGCTCATGCACCTAACGTTGGTGCCTTATATTGCCTCGGCCGGCGAGCTGAAAACCAAGCCCACGCAGCATTCGGTCAAAGAGTTGCGCTCCATCGGCCTGCAGCCAGATATCCTCATTTGCCGCTCCGAGCACGATGTGCCGGCCGATTCACGCCGCAAAATTTCGCTGTTTACCAACGTCGAAGAGCGCGCGGTGATCATCGCTAAAGATGCGAAAAGTATTTACCAGATTCCGCGCCGCTTTAACGAGCAAGGCCTCGATGACTTTGTTGTGGAGCGCCTAGGCCTGAGTGCACCGACTGCCGATTTGAGTGACTGGGATGCTGTGGTTGATGGCCTGATGAATCCTGAGCGCGAAGTTTGCGTGGCCATGGTCGGCAAATACGTTGAGCTCATTGATGCCTATAAGTCGATCAACGAAGCGCTCTTGCACGCCGGTATTCAAAACAAATCGCGCGTGCAAATTCGCTACATCGATGCCGAGGCCATTGAGCAAAAAGGCCTGAGTCTGCTCGATGGTGTCGATGCAATCTTGGTGCCCGGCGGTTTCGGCGACCGCGGCACCGAGGGCAAAATCGCCACCGTGCGCCATGCCCGCGAAAACAAGATTCCCTACCTCGGCATTTGCCTTGGCATGCAGGTTGCGGTCATCGAGTATGCGCGTCATAAAGCCGGCCTTGCCGATGCCAACTCCAGCGAGTTAAAGCCCGGCTGCGAGCACCCAGTCATTGGTTTAATCACCGAATGGCAGACCGAGACGGGCGCCATTGAGCGCCGCGATGCCAGCTCTGACCTAGGCGGCACCATGCGTCTGGGCGCGCAGCAGTGCCATCTGCTGCCGGGCACGCTTGCGCACACGGTCTATGGCGCCGCGGAAATCACTGAGCGCCATCGCCACCGTTATGAGGTCAACAACACCTATGTGCCGCAACTCGAAGCCGCGGGCTTGCGCATTTCTGGCTTAAGCGCCGATAAATCTTTGGTGGAGGTGGTCGAGATTCCGGATCATCCGTGGTTTGTGGCCTGCCAATTCCACCCCGAGTTCACCAGCTCCCCGCGCGATGGCCACCCGCTATTCAGCGGATTTATTGCCGCCGCACTGCAACACGCCGGTGCGCAGGGTTAAGCTTGCTAGCTAGATCATTTACAGGACTGAGCGATGACTGAGAAAACGATTTCCTTGGGCGCTATTGAGATGGCTAACAGCAAACCCTTCGTGCTCTTTGGTGGCATGAATGTGCTTGAGTCACGCGATCTGGCCATGCAAATTTGCGAGCACTACGTGACCGTGACGCAAAAGCTCGGCATCCCCTATGTGTTCAAGGCCTCGTTTGATAAAGCCAACCGCTCGAGCGTGAGCTCCTATCGTGGTCCCGGCCTCGAAGAGGGCCTGCGCATTTTTGAAGAGATCAAAAAGACCTTCAATGTGCCCATCATTACCGATGTCCATGAGCCCGCGCAGTGTAAGCCCGTGGCAGAAGTAGCCGATATTATTCAGCTGCCTGCGTTTTTGTCGCGGCAAACCGATTTAGTGGTGGCCATGGCCGAGACCAAGGCGCTGATTAACATCAAAAAGGCGCAGTTTTTAGCGCCCAAAGAGATGGGCCACATCCTCGCCAAATTTGAAGAAGCCGGCAATGATCAGCTGATTCTTTGCGAGCGCGGCTCGAGCTTTGGCTACAACAACCTCGTGGTTGATATGCTCGGTTTCGGCATCATGAAGCAGTTTGACTACCCGGTATTTTTCGATGTCACCCATGCGCTGCAAATGCCCGGTGGCCTGTCGAATGCTGCCGGTGGTCGTCGCGCGCAAGTCACTGAGCTGGCGCTGGCGGGCATGAGCCAGAAGCTTGCTGGACTGTTTTTAGAGGCGCATCCGGATCCTGAAAAAGCCAAATGTGACGGTCCCTGTGCCTTGCGTTTGTCGCAGCTCGAACCGTTCTTGGCGCAAGTCAAAGCCGTCGATGAGTTGGTGAAAAGCTTCCCTGTTCTCGACACTCATTAATTCATCAGGCTTGCCGTAAATGGCAGGCCCCATAGCCCTTGGAGAGCCACACATGGCGATTATTGTAGATATTCGCGGTCGCGAAATTATGGACTCGCGCGGCAACCCCACCGTCGAAGCCGACGTTATTTTAGACAATGGCATGGTCGGTCGCGCCACTGCACCCAGCGGCGCCTCGACTGGTTCGCGTGAAGCGCTTGAACTGCGCGATGGCGATAAGTCGCGCTATCTCGGCAAAGGCGTGCTCAAGGCCGTGGCCAATATCAACGGCCCGATTCGCGAGTTATTGGTTGGCAAAAGTGTTTTCGGCCAATCTGAACTTGACCATGACATGATCGCGCTCGATGCCACCGAGACCAAATCATCGCTCGGTGCCAATGCGATTTTGGCGGTGTCACTGGCCATTGCTAAAGCTGCCGCGCAAGCGAAAGGCCAGCCGCTCTATGCCTATATTGCTGGCCTGCGCAAAAACACCCAGTTCACCATGCCGGTGCCGATGATGAACATCATCAATGGCGGCGAGCACGCCGATAACACCGTTGATATTCAAGAGTTTATGATTGAGCCGGTGGGCTTCACCAGCTTCGCCGAAGCACTGCGCTGCGGCGCGGAAATTTTCCATGCCCTCAAAGGTGTGTTGAAAAAGCGCGGCTTAAACACTGCCGTGGGCGATGAGGGCGGCTTTGCGCCGAACTTGAGCAGCAACGAGGAAGCGCTGAAAGTCATCGTCGAGGCCATTGGCATCGCGGGCTATAAAGCCGGCGAAAATGTCATGTTGGCGCTCGATTGTGCGGCTTCGGAGTTCTATCACGATGGCAACTACGTACTCGAAGGCGAGGGCAATAAATCGTTTACCTCGGCGGAGTTTGTCGACTATTTGGCCGGCCTGTGCGATCGCTATCCCATCATCTCGATTGAAGATGGTCTCGACGAGTCGGATTGGGCGGGCTGGAAAATCCTCACCGAGAAGCTCGGCCACCGCGTGCAGCTAGTTGGCGATGACTTGTTTGTCACCAACCCGGCCATTTTGCAAAAAGGCATCGACCAAGGCGTGGGCAACTCGATTCTCATCAAGTTCAACCAAATCGGCTCGCTGACTGAGACGCTCGATGCAATTTATCTCGCCAAAGCCAACGGCTACACCACGGTGATTTCACATCGCTCGGGCGAAACCGAAGATGCCACCATCGCCGATTTGGCCGTGGCCACCGGCGCCGGCCAGATCAAAACCGGCTCATTGTGCCGCTCTGATCGCGTCGCGAAATACAACCAGTTACTGCGAATTGAGCAGGAGCTCGACTACAGCGCACCGTATCGCGGTAAAGCCGAGTTCAAGGGTTTAGCGTAAGCCATGATTGCCACCACCAGTCTCAGCCGCTCGTTGCTATGGCTGGCCGTGGCTATTTTTGCCGTATTGCAGTTGAGCTTGTGGTTCGGTGAGGGCGGGATTTTCGATGTACATCGCCTAAAATCCGCCGTTGCTGAACAACAAGCCGAGAATTTGCGTTTGCGCCAGCGCAACGATGTGCTCGAGGCTGAAGTCAACGACCTCAAGACCGGTTATGCCGCGATTGAAGAGCGGGCACGGCTGGATTTAGGCATGATCAAAGACGACGAAACGTTCTATTTGGTGACCGGTAAAGCGCTGTCAGGTTCGGTGACGGCGCAAATGCCTTCCACGCCGATTACTGTTCATGGCCAACTTGCCACGCCTGCTTCTGCGCCAGCTGCCACGCCATCTGAGCAGACGCCATGAGCGCCTGCTTTGCGGTGCTGCCCGCTGCGGGTAGCGGCTCGCGCTTTGGTGCTCAGCACGCCAAGCAATACGCATTGCTCGATGGACAAACCGTGATGGCGCACACTGTGCAGCGACTGCTCAGTGTGCCTGAGATCACCGATATTGCTGTCGTGTTGGCGGCGCATGATCAGCTCGCCGAGCGTGTCATTGCCGGCCTGCCGGTTTGTCGCGTGATTGGCGGTGCTGAGCGCATGGATTCGGTGTTGGCCGGCCTGCTGGCGCTGACCGATGCGCATGATGATGATTGGGTATTGGTGCACGACATTGCTCGGCCGTTGGTGCGGCCCGATGACATTCGCCGATTGCTTACAGCCTGTGCCGACGACCCGGTTGGCGGACTACTGGCGCATGCCGTGCGCGATACCATCAAGCGGACTCAGCCGGTGGCGCAGGGGCAGGTCGCTGACTCGCGATGCGTGGCGCAGACCATCCCGCGTGATGAACTTATGCACGCCCTGACGCCTCAGCTGTTTCGCTACGGCCTGCTGCGTGATGCCTTGCTCGCCGCGCGTGCCGATGGCGTGGTGGTCACCGATGAAGCCGCCGCCATGGAGCGCCTTGGGCACTCACCGCGCCTGGTCACGGGTGCGCGCGATAACCTAAAAATCACCTATGCCGATGACCTCGCGCTCGCCGAGTTTTATCTGGCGCAGCAGCGCGCGCAAGGAGTTTGCCCATGAGTTCTCAGTTGCGCCCGCGCATTGGTCACGGTATCGATGTGCATCGGTTTGGCCCCGGCAGTGCAGTTGCGCTGGCCGGTGTCCGCATCGCACACACGCACGGCCTGATGGCCCACTCCGATGGTGATGTGGCTCTGCATGCGCTCGCCGATGCGCTGCTGGGCGCGCTGGCTTTGGGCGATATCGGCAAGCATTTTCCCGATACCGATGCCGCCTTTGCTGGGGCGGATAGCCGCGAGTTATTGCGCCGCGTGCTCGCGCTCATTCATGCGCGCGGCTATGTGGTGGGTAATGCCGACCTCACCATTATGGCCGAGCAGCCGAAGTTGCGACCGCATATCGATGCCATGCGCGCCGTGGTGGCCGCCGATTTGCAGGTGGCGATTGACGCGGTGAGCGTGAAGGCGACGACAACCGAGGAGCTCGGGTTTGTTGGCCGGCGCGAAGGCATCGAGGCGCATGCCGTGGTGATGCTGTGGCCGGCATGAGCGCGGCGAGTTCGTGAACACATCGGAGCTATCAAGCGAGATGGCCACGCGCCCGGTGCCGCTGCGTGGCGAATGCCCCTCGCCGTGGGGTGAGCCCTTGGCGCGCGCCCAATTAAAAGCCACCGCTGAAGACTTTTTAGTCACCGAAGTCATGGGTTTTGAACCCAGCGGCGAGGGTGAGCACCTGTGGTTGTGGGTGGAAAAGTGCGGCCTCAACACCGATGCCGTGGCCGCCGATATTGCCCAGCGTTTAGCACTGCCGCGCCATGCCGTGAGCTACTCGGGCATGAAAGATCGCCATGCCCGCACCCAGCAATGGTTTAGCGTGCATTGGCCCGCTGGTGCCGGTACGGCTCATGCTGGCGTATGGTCATTTGATGGCTGGCTGCCGGAGGCGGCCGCTGGTTATTGTGTGCTCAAACAGGCGCGTAGTAATCGTAAGCTCCGCCGCGGCGCGCATGCCGCGAATCACTTTGTCATCACCCTGCGCAATCTGGCGTTGCTCGGCAGCCGCGTTGCGCTCGATGAGCGGCTGGCGACCATCGCCGCGCACGGCGTGCCCAACTATATCGGCGAGCAACGCTTTGGTCATGGCGGCCGCAACATCGACCAAGGCTTAGCGCTGCTTGCCGATCGTCGTGCTGGCCGGCGTCGGCGCCGTGATCAGCGCGAGAGTATTTGGTTGTCGGCGCTACGTTCGGCGCTATTTAATCGGGTGCTGGCCGCGCGCGTGCGCGATGGTAGCTGGGCATCGTGCCGTACAGGTGATGTGCTGCAGCTCGATGGCCGCGGCAGTTTTTTTATCCCTACCGATGACGACGCGACTTGGCCCGAGCGCCTTCAGCAGGGCCTAGTGCATGCCACCGGCCCCTTGCCGGGCGCCGGTGAGCTGGCAGTGACCGAGGCTGTGGAGGCATTGGAGACTGAGGTGCTTGCACCCTGGCAATCCGTGATCGATGATCTGGCGCTGATCGGCGTGCCAGCCCAACGCCGCGCGCTGCGTTTGTGTGCCCCTGATTTATCCGCGCAATGGCTCAATGAGCAGACCTTGCGCCTGAGTTTTAGCTTGCCCTGCGGTGCATTTGCCACCGCATTATTGGCATCGAGTATTGCCCTTGAGGAGAGTCCGCATGCGCTTTTTGCTGAGTAAGCTAGTGTGGCGGCACGTTCGTTAGGCCATCGCGCCAGTGTTTGCCACCGAGTGCTGAATACGGCGTACGTTTTTTGCTTCTTGCTCGTAGGCGCTATGACGTACATCCCAAAGTTCGACCGCGTGCTGAATGTTTAGCCAGAACTCTGGGGTGTTACCCAGTGCGGCAGACAGCTTAATGGCTGCTGGCGCCGTCAGCGTGCCTTTATCATGCACAATTCGGCTTAGCGTGTTTCGATGTACGCCCATCGCCTCGGCTAGCGCGCTAATTTCTATACCCATCGGCTCCAGAAATTCGCTGACCAGCATTTGACCCACAGTGACTGGGCGACGTGTTGTATTTCTCATGGCTATCATCTCCTCTTGTCCTAGTATGTGTGCGGATCTAGGTAGGTGTCTTGGGCGACACCGTCTTCCCAGCGAAAAATCAGTCGATACTGTTTATTGACCCGGATAGAGCACCATTCAGACAAACTGCCTTGTAGGTGTTCAAAGCGATTACCGGGTGGCACCCTCAGGTCTGACTCATGGATCGCTGCATCTAAAATCTGAAGTTTTCTAAATAAAGCGCTTTCGATGTTGCTGGGTATCTTTTTGTGACTCTGGTCGTCTTCATAAAAGGCTTCTAGCCAAAGATCTCTAAACTCAATCGCCATATATTTGGTATCGCTTTTTTTTCATTCTATGCACTACGCTGTTGTGCGTCAAACGGAGTTGCTCTCGTGTCGCCGCTGTGAGGCAAGGTGTTTTGGTAGAGTTTCGTGTCTTGAGGCGCATGTAGGCTGGTGAGCAGTTATAATTGAACCTTGAGCTTCTGTTCGGTAGCAGCAATATCAAAAGCGGGTACTTAAGCGGGTATATGAATATGTCTTATAATTTAATAATTAACAAAAACAATGGGATGGCTTAAATATGCGCTTTTTGCTGAGTAATGACGATGGCGTGTTGGCCCCCGGCCTGCAGGCCATGGCCGATGCCTTAGCGAGCCTCGGCGAGGTCACAGTGGTCGCGCCCGATGGCGAGCGTAGCGCGTTTTCCAGCGCTCTCACGCTCGATCGACCCTTGCGCCCGCAGCGTCTGGCCAACGGTTTTATTGCCCTCAATGGCACGCCCGCCGACTGCATTCATATCGCGCTCAATGGCTTACTCGATTTCGAGCCTGACTTGATTGTCTCGGGCATCAATGCTGGCGCGAACTTGGGCGACGATGTGCTCTATTCGGGTACCGTGGCGGCCGCGTTGGAGGGGCGCTTCTTGGGCCATCCGGCCATGGCCGTGTCGTTGGCGAAACCCAAAATAGAGATACGCGGCATCGATGATTATCGTGCGGCAGCAGCTTATGCGGCCCAGCTCATTGCGAAATGGCCAGGCTTAGGTCTGCCACCGCGCTCACTGCTCAATGTCAATGTGCCCGGCGGCGAGCCCAGTGAGCACACCGGTTTTGCGGTTACGCGCTTGGGTCATCGCGCGCGCAGCCAAGATGTCATGAAGCTTGAAGACCCACGCGGCAATAGCGTGTATTGGATTGGCGCGCTCGGTGACCCGCTCGATAACGCGCCTGGCACCGATTTTTATGCGGTCTCCGAGGGTGCGGTGAGCATCACGCCGCTCGATCCCGACATGACTCATCGCGCCGCCATGACCACCTTAACATCGTGGATTAAGCAATTATGAGTGGCACGTTTGACCTCACCGGCTCCGGATTTACCTCGGCGCGCACGCGCGACCGCCTCATGGCTCGATTGATGACGCAGGGCATTAGCGATCCGCATGTGCTCGATGTGATGCGCCAAACTCCGCGCCATGTTTTCGTCGATGAGGCGCTCGCGCATCGTGCCTATGAAGATACGGCGCTGCCGATTGGCCACAGCCAAACGCTATCGCAGCCTTATATTGTCGCGCGCATGAGCGAAATTTTATTGGCCGCTGGGGCTCGCCAAAAAGTCTTGGAAATCGGTACCGGCTCAGGCTATCAGACCGCTGTGTTGGCGCAGTTGGTGGGCACGGTGCATTCCATTGAGCGCATCAAAGCTTTGCAAGATAAGGCCCGCGAGCGCCTGAAAGCCATGGGGCTCAATAATGTCCGGCTGCGCCACGCCGACGGCATGCAAGGCTGGCCGGGTGAGGGCGAGTACGACGGCATCATCGGCACGGCAGCGGCTTTGGGCGTGCCGCCGGCGTTGATTGATTTGCTGGCGATAGGCGGGCGCATGGTGTTGCCGGTGGGCGCCGGTCAGCGACAGTCCTTGGTGCTGGTGTGCAAAACCGCTGATGGTGTTAGCCAAGAAATTATTGAGCCGGTGCATTTTGTGCCGATGCTCGGTGGTGTAGTTGGCTAATCGGCATTTCTGGTGTATTCCGTGAGTGGGGCATAACACATTCCAATAGCGCCCCTGAGGGTGGCGTATGCAACAGCAGCAGGTGCAAGGCTTAGCGATTATTGCGTTGTTTGGTGGCTTTGCCGCCGTGGAGCTGTTGCGCCGGCGATTTTTTAGCCCGCATGCCACGCGCGAAGACAATCGCCTCGATCTAGTCATGGGTTTGTTACTGCCGCTGTTTATCGTGCCGGCGATTATTCTGTTGTGCAATTTACTGGGCCAATGGCTATTTCCCGATGCCCAAAACCAGCTCGCCGACTGGCCGATATGGCTGATGATCGTGGCGCTTTTGCTCTCCGATGACCTCACGCAATACTGGTGGCATCGCCTATCGCACACCTCATGGATGTGGCCGTTTCACCGCGCGCATCATGCCGCCGCCTATATGGGCGTGCGCGTGGTGTATCGCAATAACTTCTTCTATTACCTATTTATGCCGGGATTATGGGCCAGCGGTATTTGGCTCTACTTGGGCTTCGGCTGGGTCTACGTGAGCTATGCCATCGTGAAAATGGCGGTGATTATTGGCGCGCATTCGGAGGCGCGCTGGGATGAGAAGCTCTATGCCATTCCGGCGCTACGCCCGCTGATGTGGCTGCTGGAGCGCACCATCAGCACGCCGGCCACGCATTTTGCTCATCATGCGCTGTCGCAAAAAGACGGCATTGGCCATTACACCGGCAACTACGGCAACCTACTTTTTTTCTGGGATGTGCTGTTTGGTACCGCGCACATCACACGCCAATACCCACCGGCGTTTGGCCTGCCCGACGACATTCGCCACGGCAGCGAAAAATGGCAAGTGCAGGTTTTTTATCCACTGTTGAAGTCCTCGCGCGCGGAGACTGTGCTCAGCGGCACGCCAGTGCCACCGCCAGAGGCTTAATAGATGAACAAAATGTCATGGTGTGTCCATGCGCTGGTTGATGAGTGATCGATAAGGTAACTCTGTATTCAAACAGGAGTTCACCATGAAACACAGTAAATCTCTCATGGCCATCACGGCCTTGGCCACTGCACTAGCTGCGTGCGGCGGTGGCGGCGGTTCATCGTCATCCGGCACAGCATCCACGAGCGCTAGGTCTGAAGGCGTTATTTCTGGATTCGGCTCGGTTATTGTCGATGGTGAAAGCTATGGCACCACCGCAGCTGCCTACCTAGACGAATTTAATCAAGCCGTTGCGCGCAATGCACTGCGCATTGGTATGTCGGTCAGTGTCGATGGTCGTCGTAACGATGACGGAACTGGCGAAGCGAGCCGCGTGGAAGTGCGCCGACTATTGCGCGGCCCCATCACGGATTTGTCATCAGGCACGTTCAAGGTGCTAGGCCAGCCAGTCACCTTAAGCAGCGCCGCATTGACCTCACAAACTTTAGCCAATGGTCAGCTAGTTGAGATTTATGGCTTGCCCAGCAGCGATGGCATTTCGGCCAGTCGCGTCGATGTTGTCAACACGCTTAGCAGCTACAGCACCTACGGTCGGATCACCGCAGTCGATGCGACTGCTGTGACAATGGGCGGCCTAATGATCAAATTGCCGATCAATTCACCAGCCATTGCGGTCGGTGATTGGATTTATGCCAAATGTGCGCCAGCCAGTCAGGCGTGCTTGGATGGCTCAGCTTTGAACGCCACCCAAGTGCGCTTGGCGAATTTGCGTGATCGCATCGACAGTGCCCAGCGCGTGAAAATTAAGGGTGTGATTGACTCCGCCAGCTTGCCAAATGAACTGGTGATTCAAGGCTTAGCTATTGATATCAGTCGCGCGACCTTGGGTGAGTCTGATGGCGATGAGTCCAACCAAAATGGCTTTGCTTGGCAGCCGAAAGTAGGTGACTTTGTTGAAGTGAAAGGCAGTTACCAAAATGGTCGCTTTGTTGCTTCCCGTGTTGAGCAAGAAGGCTATCGTGAGGTAAGCAATTTGCGTACCGCGGGTGTACGTTACAGCACGGAGCTATACGGTGTTGTCTCTGCTGCTACTAATTGCCCGAGCGCTGCCGATTATCAAGTGCAATCGGTGTGTGTCGATGATCAAGCGCCATCGGCCAATCCCGCTATTGGTAGCTATGTGGAAGTGAAGGGTAACATGCAGGCCGATAACCTGTTGCGTGCCAATAAAGTCGAGGCCAAGCGCGTCAGCGATGGCACCCATAGCAGCTATGAGGAAAAAGGCACTGTTTCGTCGCTAAACACAGTCGATAAAACCTTTACGCTAAACAACAGCGTACTGGTCAATTACGCCTCAGCTCGTGTGCAAGGCGATCTGACTAATGGCGTGTTTGTCGAAGTTAAAGGCAGCTACCAAAATGGCCAATTAGTTGCCACGAAAGTGGAACGTGAAAACGACTAAGGCTGTCACTAAACCCATTATCGGCGCCTGCTATCGGCGTAGTTGATTGAGCCAGCACCACAGCATGGCCGAGCAATTGTTTGCTGGCCTTGCCGTGGTGCAGTCTTCATATTGGTATTAGCGGACCGTTATGTTATCGCGATGCGTTGGTGCAAGCAGTGCCAGAATGTCTGTTTGCATAGCAAATGGCGTCTTAGCTGCGTTCAGGCTATCGACCAATACTTCGACTAGCGCATTAAAGTGAGCCTTTGTAATTGTCATGCCAGCATGTGATGACTTCATATCGCGTCCGGAGTTCTGGCAAGGGCCGCCGGGTGCCTAGCAAACCTGTTCGGTTAATAAGCCCGCCAAGCGATCAGCATTGGTGTGTTTAAATTGCTCATCGATGCATTGATCTTGTTTTAGACGCGCGACAAAGTCGTCCATGACTGTGCGAATTGCTTCTTTGCCGCCAATCTGGCTGTAGAGCGTCTCGGATTCTTCGGCGCTAGCTGCGATGGGATTGATTGCTAGACCAGTGGTTAATAATGCTGCAAAAAATATATTTTTTCATGAAAGTTTTCTTCAGAAAGCAAGTTGGGCAGAGACGTAAAAACCGGTTTGATCGCGACCCTCAGTGGTTGCCGGCATGATACGGCCAAAGTCCACATAAGCTGCCGTGACGGATAGATTTTTGCTTGGCGCCAAGCGATAAAATATCTTTCCAACTATCCGCCGCTAGCCCATTACCATTGGCAGTGGGTAGTCGAAGACTGTCCGGCATATGTCGGTACTCAACGCCGACAGCAAGATCGCTGCGAATGAGCTTGGCAACTGAGAACTCTGGCATCAGTTCATAATCGTCGTTGGCATTTCCGCCAAAGCCGAGAAAGCCATTTTGGTTAGCTTTGGTGCCACGCACAGTGGCGTTTACTAGTAGACTGGGCTTTAAGAAGAGCTTGGTGGCGGACACATAGAGGTCTGTGTCGCTTTGTTTTGCGCCAACAATGGTTTGCTTTAAATCAAGCCCTTGCGGCCCAATCAGTGTTCGCCCAGTTATCCCGGTATCGAGGGTTTGATGCGCCAATGAAAGCTCGACGCGTTCGTGCCAGCCAACCATGACACTGGCCGTTTCAATACGATAGTCCTCGGTGTGTCCGTATGATAAATTTGCAGCGAAACCTAGCTCTTTCTAGGTCGCTTGCGTGCCAATCATGGCCCAAGGCGTAATGCCACCCACTGCGGCGCCCTCGGCACTACTAATGCCGTCAGTCAGCACCAGTTTGCCCATGCTGGCAAACGCTGATGGCGTGAAGTCCGCCGATAGACCGACGAGTCCGAGTGCTATGGCTTGACAGTGCTTTTTCATAAATCGCCTATCTTAGTGAGAAGTCTTATTCGCTAAGGTAGTGATTGAGCAACGTGTTGAGATCTGCCATTCGGCATTCTGAGTTATCGGTCATCTGGCTGATATCTGCGAGGTCTAAAATGGTGCCCCAGAGACGATTCGAACGTCCGACCTGCCCCTTAGGAGGGGGCTGCTCTATCCAGCTGAGCTACTGAGGCGTGGGGGTTAGTTTAGCTGATACCCCACGTAAGATCAGCCGCCGAGATCATTTAAGCAGTCTTTGTCGAGCGCTTCATCGGCCATCCAGACACGTACTTTTTCGAGGGCATCGAGTTGGATTTGACGGACACGCTCGCGGGTTACGCCAATTTCTGCGGCGATGCATTCGAGTGTTTCAAATCGATACCCATTGAGCGCAAAGCGTCGAAAGATGATGTGTTGCTCGCGTGGGGCTAGGCGGCCAATAAATCGCAGTATTGCCGCCTGCAGGTCGTCTTTCAGCGAGCGCTGCTCGGGGCTGTCTTGATCGCCGTCTGCAAGCTCGGTTGTGTGCGGATCATCACCAATGACGACAACGCTGCTGGCTGAGTCTTGCCAGGGCAAGAGCTCGCGTACTTCATCGGGGCTACGTCCGATTTGTTCTGCTACCTCCGTGGGTTTTGCATCGCGGCCATAGCGCTGGCGTAGCTCGCGTTTAGCGCGCAAGCATTGATTTAGGCGCTTGCCCATGTGAATCGGCAGGCGCACCACGCGCGCTTGATCCATGATGCCGCGCTCAATGTATTGGCGAATCCACCACACGGCATAGGTTGAGAAGCGAAAGCCCAAGCCGGCGTCAAACTTGGCTACCGCGCGAATGAGGCCAATATTGCCCTCTTCAATCAGGTCCTCAAGCGCCATGCTGCTGCGTTGATACTGCTTGGCGATGCGCAATACCAAGCGCAAGTTGCAGACGATCATGCGGTCACGCGCACAGTCATCACCGCCTTGCGCCGCATCACATAAGCGTTGCTCTTCATCGGCGGTGAGCAGTGGGTAGTTACGTACCTCATTGAGGTAGTAGTGAATAACACTTTGATCGGGGTATGACTGAGGGTGCATGTGGCATTCCTTGCGATGGTACGGCCATCTAGGCCAGCAAGAAAAATTAAGCAAAAGCGCTATCTAAATGCCAGATAGTTCACGCGAATTGGCGATGAGCGGCAGTTGCAGGGGATGAGTAACCAGACCCAACAGCTGTCATATTAATGTTGGTTTTTCGCAGGCGTTATTTCGCCAATAAGCGCTGCAAAATGCCCTCATAGAGATCGGTGAGCGTGTCGAGATCGGCGGCACTCACGCATTCATTGACCTGATGAATGGTGCGGTTGATCGGCCCCAACTCCAGCACTTGCGCGCCGGTGGGGGCAATAAAGCGGCCATCGGATGTGCCGCCTGTGGTGAGCAGTGCCGGCGTGCGGCCGGTGTGCGCGGAGATGCTCGCCACGGCGGCATCGACCAAGGCGCCGGCAGCGGTGAGAAATGGCTGGCCGCTCAAGCGCCACGCCAGCTCATAGCGCAGGCCATGTTTGTTGAGGATGGCCTCGGTGCGCTCGCGCAACACGGTCTCAGTCAGCTCGGTGGAGAAGCGAAAGTTAAACACCACCTCGACTTGGCCGGGGATGACGTTATTGGCACCGGTGCCGGCGTTGATATTGGAAATTTGAAAGCTGGTGGCGGGGAAAAATTCATTGCCTTCATCCCAGCGTTCGGCAGCGAGTTCGGCAAGCGCCGGTGCCACGCGATGAATGGGGTTGTCGGCTAAATGTGGGTAGGCCACATGGCCTTGTTTGCCGAGTACGCTGAGCACGCCGCCGAGCGAGCCGCGACGGCCGTTTTTGATGACATCGCCAATGGCGTCGGTGCTCGACGGCTCGCCGACCAAGCACCAGGTGATTTTTTCGCCGCGCGCTTCCAGCGTCTCCACCACGCGCACGGTGCCATCGACGGCGATGCCTTCTTCGTCGCTGGTGATCAAAAATGCGATGCTGCCCTGATGGTCCGGATGCGCGGCGACAAAGCGTTCGCAGGCCACCACCATGGCCGCCAACGAGCCTTTCATGTCGGCCGCGCCACGGCCCGTGAGCACGCCATCATTGATGCGTGGTTCAAAGGGCGGCACCGCCCATTGTTCGGGCGGGCCGGGTGGCACCACATCGGTGTGGCCGGCAAAAGCAAACACCGGAGAGCAAGTGCCGCGTCGCGCCCAGAAATTATCGACCTCGCCAAAGCGCAGGCGCTCCACGACAAAACCGATGGCCTCTAGCCGGGCAATCATCAGGTCTTGGCAGTCGGCATCGAACGGAGTCACCGAGGGCTCGCGGATAAGCGCGAGGGTGAGTTCGAGTGTGGGCGATAGCGGGTTGGCGGCGGTCATCAAATTCTCATCTTAACGGTTTGGATTTATGGGCATTTCGCGGCACACTGTGCGCACAAAAACCACAACATTGCCGCAGTTTAGCGATCTTGCTGCAGCGCGTCATGCCAACAATGCCCCGACAGGGCGCTGGCGGGCTGTTCAGCGAGGCCTATCGCGGCAATAATTACGCCTTTGGCCAACGAGCCCGCATTGCCTATGAACATCTCCTCTCGTGTATCCGTCGCCTTTGCGCTGAGCTGCGCGGCTGTCTTAACGGCTTGTAGCCCGAAGCCCGCCACGCCCAGCACCACGCCCGATGGCAAGCGCATTATCGTCATTGGTCATGCCGCGCCGCTGACCGGCACGCAGGCGCATATTGGCAAAGACAACGAAAATGGCGTGCGCTTGGCCATTGCCGACCTCAACGCCAAAGGCTTTAAAATCGGCGATGCGCCAGTGCATTTCGAACTCGACTCGCAAGATGACCAAGCCGACCCGCGCATGGCCACCACCGTGGCGCAAAAGTTTGTCGATGATGGCGTGCAAGCGGTCATTGGTCATTTGAACTCGGGCACCACCATGCCGGCCTCACGCGTTTACAACAGCGCTGGCATTGTTGAGATTTCACCCTCAGCGACCACGCCGCGCTACACCCAGCAGGGCTTCAAAAACGCCTTCCGCGTGATGGCCAATGACATTCAGCAAGGTCGCGTGCTCGGCGAGTTTGCTGTCGACGACTTAGGCGCTAAGCAAATTGCCATCATTGATGACCGCACGGCCTATGGCCAAGGTCTGGCCGATGAGTTCGAGAAAGCCGCCAAGGCCGCCGGCGGCAAGATCATTGTGCGCGAATACACCAGCGACAAGGCCTCCGACTTCACGGCTATTTTGACGAAAATCAAAGGCGAAAAACCCGACCTGCTGTTTTTCGGCGGCATGGATGGTCAGGGCGCGCCCATGGCCAAGCAGATGCAAGCGTTGGGTTTAAAAACGCAGCTACTCGGCGGCGATGGCATCCACACCGCCGAGTTTATGAAGCTCGCCGCGCAAGCCGCCGATGGCGTGGTGGCCTCGCTGCCGGGACGACCTTTGGAGACGCTGGCAAACGGCCCAGCGTTTAAGCAGCGCTTTGAGACGCAGTACGGCAAGATCCAGCTTTACGCGCCGTATTCCTATGACGCCATGATGATCCTCGCGCAGGCCATGCAGCGTGCCGGCAGCACAGAGCCGGCGAAGGTCCAGCAAGAGTTGGCGAAAACCGACTACAACGGCGTCACCTCGCGCATTCGTTTCGATGCCAAAGGCGACCTCGCGCAAGGCGCCATCACTGTCTATCGCGCGCAAGACGGGCAGTGGCAGGTGCTGAAAACCATCGAGTCGCAATAAGCTATGGATGTATTGCCTCAGCAGCTGCTCAATGGCCTGATTTTAGGCAGTATTTATGCGCTGATCGCGCTCGGCTACACCCTCGTCTACGGCATTTTGGGACTGATCAATTTCGCCCATGGCGAGGTCGTGATGATCGGCGCCATGGTCACTATCAGTGCCTTGAGCTGGCTGCTCGGCATGCACTTGCCGCTATCGCCAGTCATGTTGGTGGCGTTTAGTTTGCTCATGGCCATTCCGGTATGCGCCTTGCTGGGCATGGGTATTGAGCGTTTTGCCTACCGCCCGTTGCGTGGCGCGCCGCGTTTGGCGCCGCTGATCACCGCCATCGGTGTGTCCATCGTGCTGCAAAATGTCGCCATGATGATCTGGGGCCGCCAATACATTCCGTTTCCCGCGATCCTGCCTAGCGAACCCATCCACATCGGTTCGGCGACATTTTTGCCGGTGCAGGGCGTCATCATTGTGCTGTCAGCGGTGCTGATGGGCGCGCTCTTACTCCTCGTGCATCGCACCAAACTTGGCCGTGCCATGCGCGCCGCCGCACAATCACCCTCGGTCGCGCGGCTGATGGGCGTCTCCGTTGATCGCGTTGTCGCCAGCGCCTTTGTCATCGGCTCGGTATTAGCGGCGGTCGCCGGGGTCATGGTTAGCGCCAATTATGGCCAAGCGCATGCCTATATGGGCTTTATGCTAGGCCTCAAAGCCTTCTCAGCGGCCGTGCTTGGCGGCATTGGCAACCTCGCTGGCGCCGTCGTTGGCGGGCTGTTATTAGGCATTATTGAGAGTCTGGGCGCTGGCTATATTGGCGACCTAACCGGCGGCTTTTTGGGCAGCCAATACCAAGATGTCTTTGCCTTTTTGGTGCTGATTATCGTCTTGGTCTTTCGGCCCTCCGGGCTGCTCGGCGAACGCTCGGCAGATCGCCCATGAGCGGGGTTAAGCCGCGTGGCTTGAGCCGACTCTCACCGGCCATCATGGCACTGGCCACTGGTCGCGCGCGCTGGCTTTTGCTGGCTTTGCTCGTTAGCGCGCCATTTTGGACTGGCGCGCTGCTGGGGTCGTATTGGGTGCGCATCCTCGACTATTGCTTGCTCTACGCGATCTTGGCACTTGGGCTCAATATCGTCGTGGGGTATGCCGGCCTGCTCGATCTCGGTTTTATCGCGTTTTATGCCGTGGGCGCCTATGTGTTTGCGCTGCTGGCCTCGCCGCATTGGGATTTGCACTGGACGCCTTGGCTGGTATTGCCCTTGGCGGCGGCGGTGGCGGCGTTTGTCGGCGCCATGCTCGGCGCACCGACTTTGCGCCTGCGCGGTGACTATTTGGCGATTGTGACCTTAGGCTTTGGCGAAATTGTCCGGCTCTTTATGAACAACCTCGACCGGCCAATCAACATCACCAATGGCCCGCAAGGCATTAGCGGCATTGACCCCTTGAGTATTGGCAGTTGGCGTTTCGATCAAGGTTTGGAGCTTGGCGTCGTCAATTTGGTCAGTGCGCAGCTGTATTTTTATGTGCTGCTGGTGTTGGTGGTGGCTGCGGTGGTGGCGTGTCGGCGTTTGGAAAATTCGCGCATTGGGCGAGCTTGGGTGGCCATTCGTGAGGATGAAGTGGCGGCTACGGCCATGGGCATTAACACGCGCAATATGAAGCTCTTGGCGTTTGCCATGGGCGCGAGTTTCGGTGGCATCGGTGGCGGGCTATTTGCCTCGTTTCAGGGCTTTGTTAGCCCTGAGAGCTTCACGCTGATGGAGTCGGTGATGGTGCTCTGCATGGTCGTGCTCGGTGGCATGGGGCATATCCCCGGCGTGCTGCTCGGCGCATTTTTGCTGACTATTACGCCGGAGATTTTGCGCGAGGTCATCAGCCCGTTGCAGCAGGCGGCGTTTGGGCATCAAGTCGTGGATCCGGAAAATTTGCGCATGTTGCTGTTTGGTCTGTCGATGATTTTGGTCATGCTCTACCGTCCGGGTGGGCTCTGGCCATCAGCGCGCCGAGCCAAGGAGCTGGAGCATGACTGAGCTTTTGCAGCTGCGGGGTATTAGCAAGCGCTTTGGCGGTGTGCAGGCACTCAAGGGCATGGATTTGTGTATCCCGGAGGGCACGATTTATGGCGTGATTGGCCCCAACGGTGCCGGTAAAACCACGCTGTTTAACATCATCACCGGCATGTATCACGCCGATACCGGCTCGCGCTTATTAGCCGGTGAGCCGCTACCGCTGACACTCAAGCCCTATGCCATTGTTGAGCGTGGTATTGCGCGGACTTTTCAAAATATTCGCCTGTTTCATTTCATGAGTGCGCTGGAAAATATCATGGTTGGCTGTCACCGCCACGCGCGCGCTGGGCTGTTTGCCACGCTGCTCAATACCCGCGCCGCCCGTGCCGAGGAAGCCAGCATTCGCGCCCGTGCCTATGAATTGCTCGACTATGTGGGCCTGCCGCGCAGCGCCGCCTTGCGTCTGGCCAATGAGCTGTCTTATGGCGATCAGCGGCGCTTAGAAATTGCCCGTGCGCTGGCGACGCGGCCACGGCTATTAGCGCTCGATGAGCCTGCTGCTGGCATGAACCCTACCGAGACCGAGGCGCTGCGGTCTTTGCTCACACGTATTCGCAACGATGGCATCACCGTGGTGCTCATTGAGCATGATGTGAAGCTGATGATGAGTCTGTGCGACCGCCTAGCGGTACTCGATTTTGGGGAGCTGATCGCCGAGGGCGAGCCCGCGGCTATTCGTCAAGATCCGCGTGTCATCCAAGCGTATTTAGGCGGTGAGGCATGAGCCTGCTCAGCGTGCGCGATCTCACGGTGCATTACGGCGGCATTGAAGCGGTGCGTGGCATCAGCCTTGATGTGCAGGCCGGCGAGCTGGTCTCGCTGATCGGTGCCAATGGTGCTGGCAAAACCTCGACCATGGGCGCGCTTGGCGGCCTCTTAAAAGCCGGTGGCAGCCTGACGTACGACGGCGTGAATCTGGCACGCCTGCCGGCGCATGAGCGCGTTGGTCGCGGGCTGGCCTTGGTGCCGGAGGGGCGGGGCATCTTCGCCAAGCTCACGGTCCTAGAAAACTTACAAATGGGTGCCTACTGCCGCAATGATCGCGGCCAAATAGCACGCGATTTAGCCGATCAGCTTGCGCAGTTTCCGCGCCTAGCGGAGCGTCGTGGTCAGTTGGCCGGTACGCTGTCGGGTGGTGAGCAGCAAATGTTGGCGATAGCGCGCGCGCTGATGAGCCGGCCGAAATTGCTATTGCTCGATGAGCCCTCGATGGGCTTAGCACCGATCTTAGTTGAGCAAATATTCACGCTGATTCAGCGCATTGCCAGTGAAGGTGTGGCGGTGCTGTTGGTTGAGCAAAATGCTCGGCAGGCACTGGAGATCGCGCAGCGTGCCTATGTCATGGAGTCGGGGCTAATCACGCTCAGTGGCGAGGCGAAAGCGCTTGCTGCCGACCCGCGGGTGCGGGCGGCGTATTTGGGGCATTGAGCGGAGGCGCTCTGGGTGGTGCTTGAGTGACTCTAACTACTGCGCAGTAGAATTACTGATGTCAAAATCGAGCGTAGCCACTTGGGTTTTGTCGAGTCTGACCTGAGTATTCAGCGCGATGGCATCGTAGTAGCGGCGCACCTGTTGCACATAATGCAGGCCTTGGCCGACATCGGGTACGGCGCGCCCTTGGCGACGATTATCGGCGGCGAGTTGGCGTAAATTTCGTGACACATCGAGCCAGCTATTGGCATCGCCACCATTGCGCTCGGTAAGTTTACGTGCGCGCAAGATGTGCGCCGGCCCCATATTGTAGGAGGCGAGCGCCATCCATGTGCGGTCTGGCTCGGCGATACTATCGGGCATGCGATCATGGATGTATTTGAAATAAGCGCTGCCACCGCGAATACTTTGGCCGGCATGCTCGCGGTTTTTCACCCCCATCATTGAGGCCGTGCCTTGCGTGAGCATCATCAGGCCGCGCACGCCGGTGGGCGATACGGCATTGGGATTCCATTTTGACTCTTGATACGCGATGGCCGCCAGTAAGCGCCAGTCAACATCGGTGGTGTTGCTCTCGCGTTCAAATAGCGATTGGTAGCGCGGCAGACGGTTGGCAATATCGCGGCTGAAATGCTTCGCGCCATAGCTGTCAAAGACGTTACCGTTGCTATAAAACTCGGCGAGGCGTTGCAGCGTGCCGTCGGCCTGTTTGCGCGCCAAAAAGTCTTGCGCGGCTTGATACAGGCTGTGATCGGCCGATTTCATAAAGACCCATGAAACCGCATCGGTACGTTCTAGAGATAAGCTATCGCGCAGGGTTGGGAAGAGTGGCCGAAACGCATCGAATTCGCGCGAGTTCATGGCCACAAAATCCACGCGGCCTTCGTCGAGCAAGCCTAATAAATCGAGGCTTTTACCCTGACGAATCTCAATAATTTTGACGTTATCAACCTCGCGCACAGAGTCTTTTAAGTGCTGCGCCTCGGTGCTGCCAGCCACCACTCCGACCACTTTGCCAGCTAAATCTTGGATATCTTTAGGCCGCCGTTGGCCGCTGCGTTGCACGAGCTGCTGTTGGACCTCAAGGACGGGATTGCTGACGCGCAAACGCTCAAGGCGTGGGTCTTCAGCGGTGATGCCGGTGAGCGCCAGTTGCGCCTGATTGCGACGAATGGCTTGCAGCACGCGATGCGGTGAGGCGACCGGGTCAACAACCAGCTTCACGCCCAGCTCATTGGCAAATTGTTGTGCAAGCTCAAACTGCAAGCCGTGCGTATGGCCATCTTGCTGAAAGAAAGTGCTTGGGCTGGTTACGCCAACCAAGTGCAATTCGCCACTGCTACGCACCACATCGAGTGCATTTTGCAGCGGCTGCAGCGCCAATGTGCTGACCGCCAGTGTGCCCGCAACGGCCACTTTCACGTGCTGTCTGTTAATGCGTTTAAGCATTTTTAGGGCTTGGCGATGCGGGCTAAGACGCTTGGGTGGGCGCTTTATGGCCATGTGGCACCTCGTCATTTCTTCGCTTTGTTGGCCTAAGTCTAGGCTTCGCGAGTATTAGCGTCCAATGTCATCCGATGAACATCGCTAGATTGTCAGACAGCTCAGCGGAGAGACCAGTCCTAACAGGCTGCGCTAAAATGATCATCAGCCATCCGTCGGCGGCTGTTTTTCGCTACACTATGCACCACCTATTTTTCCTGTCTGGCACGCGAGATCTCCCTATGCTGCTTCTGCCTGGCGCTTCAGCGCTCACCGCCTTCCGTCAACAGCGTTTGTTGCAGACTCTGCGCGCCATGCAGCCGAGTATTTCTGCGGTTTCCGCGCGCTATTTACACATTGCCGATACCGCCTTAAGCACGGCGCCTGAGGCCCTGCAGGCCCTCCTGCATTATGGCGATGACTACGCTGGCGATGAGCAGGGCCGTGTGGCCGTGGTGGTGCCGCGTCCGGGCACGATTTCGCCGTGGTCGTCGAAAGCCACCGACATTGCGCACAACACCGGCCTCAATGAAGTGCGCCGCATCGAGCGTGCCACCGTGTATTGGCTGGCCGGCGCTGAGGCCTTGAGTGACGACGATTGGCAGCAAGTCACCGCTTTGCTGCACGACCGCATGACCGAAGCCGTGCTGGAGTCACCGACCGATACCGCCGTCTTGTTTCGCCAAGAAGCCCCGCGTGAGTTAGCGGCGATCGATATTTTAAGCGGTGGTCGTGAAGCCCTCGTCGAGGCCAACCAACGCCAGGGCTTCGCGCTCAGCGACGACGAGGTCGATTACCTCGTCGATAATTTCACGCGCCTCGGCCGCAATCCGCACGACATCGAGCTGATGATGTTTGCGCAAGCCAACTCCGAGCATTGCCGCCATAAAATTTTCAATGCCAGCTGGGTGATCGATGGCAAGCCGGCCTCGCACTCGCTATTTGGCATGATCAAAAACACCTATGCCAACCACAGCGTCGATATTTTATCGGCCTATCACGACAATGCCGCGGTGATTGCCGGCAGCGAGGCTGAGCGTTTTTATCGCCTCGGTGGCGGCCCGGCTTATGGCTTTAATCACGAGCCCGTGCACATCCTCATGAAGGTGGAAACGCATAATCACCCGACCGCGATTGCGCCATTTGCCGGTGCCGCAACGGGCTCTGGCGGTGAAATTCGCGATGAAGGCGCGACGGGTCGTGGCGGCAAACCGAAGGCTGGCCTCACCGGCTTTACGGTATCTAACTTAAATATCCCGGGCTTTGTGCAGCCGTGGGAGATGCCCTACGGCAAGCCCGATCGCATTGTTACCGCGCGCGAGATCATGCTGCAAGGCCCGCTCGGCGGCGCCGCGTTTAATAACGAATTTGGTCGTCCGGCACTTTGCGGCTATTTCCGCAGCTTCGAATTGCGCGTCAATGGCGTCAATGGCTCCGAAGTCGTGGGCTATCACAAGCCCATCATGATTGCTGGCGGCTACGGCAATATCCGCGCTGACCATGTGCAGAAAAATCCGATTGAGCCCGGCGATCTGCTAATTGTGCTCGGCGGGCCAGCCTTGCTCATTGGTCTTGGTGGTGGCGCGGCGTCGTCGATGGCCAGCGGTGCCAGCGCCGAGCGCCTTGATTTTGCCTCGGTGCAGCGCGACAACCCGGAAATGGAGCGCCGCGCGCAGGAGGTCATTGATGCCTGCTGGAGCTTGGGTGAAGCCAACCCCATTGTCTCGGTGCACGATGTTGGCGCGGGCGGTCTGTCCAATGCCATGCCGGAATTGGTCAATGACCATGAGCTCGGTGCTACGCTCAACCTGCGTGCCATCCCCAGTCTGGAGCCGGGCATGGCGCCGGTGGAAATTTGGTGCAATGAGGCGCAGGAGCGCTATGTATTGGCCATTCGCCCGAGCAGCTTAGGCCTGTTTACTGAGCTCTGTGAGCGCGAGCGCGCCTTGTTTGCTGTGCTCGGCGAAGCCCAAGAAGTGCGACATTTACGCGTCGAAGACCCGCATTTTGGCAATGCCCCGGTGGATATGCCGATGTCGGTATTGCTCGGCAAAACGCCAAAAATGCAACGCAGCTTTGCGCGCCAAGCGCTCACCCAAACCGCGCTGAACCTGCGTGATGTCACGGTGCTGGAAGCGGCTAAGCGCGTGCTGCAGTTACCTGCGGTAGCGTCTAAACAGTTCCTTATCACCATTGGTGACCGCTCCATTACGGGCCTTGTGGCGCGCGAGCAAATGGTCGGCCCATGGCAAGTGCCTGTCGCCGATGTCGCTGTCACCGCCACCGGCTTCAATGCCTATACCGGCGAGGCCATGGCCATGGGTGAACGCACACCCGTGGCCGTGCTCAATGCCGCCGCCTCAGCGCGTTTGGCGGTGGGCGAGACCATCACCAATATGGCGGCTTCACGCATCGCCAAGCTCTCCGATATTAAGCTGTCGGCAAACTGGATGGCCGCTGCTGGCGCCGGCAAAGAAGATGAAAATCTCTATGACGCCGTCTACGCGGTCGGCATGGAGCTGTGTCCAGCGCTGAATTTAACCATTCCGGTGGGCAAAGATTCGATGTCTATGCGCACGGTCTGGCACGATGGCGACGAGGCGAAAGCCGTGACCTCGCCGCTGTCGTTGGTGGTCACCGGTTTTGCGCCGGTCACCGATATCCGCGCCACACTCACGCCCGAATTGCGTCGCGACATCGATGATAGCGTGCTGATGCTCATCGATCTTGGCCGTGGCCATAACCGCCTCGGCGGCTCAGCATTAGCGCAGGTCTATGGCCAAATCGGCACCACGCCGGCCGATGTCGATGACCCGCAGCTCTTGCAAGCTTTCTTCGATGGCATTCAAGCGCTCAACACCGCAGGTACCTTGCTGGCCTATCACGACCGTAGCGACGGCGGGCTCTGGGCCACGCTTGCGGAGATGAGCTTCGCTGCCCGCGTTGGCGTCAGTGTTGCGCTCGATGCCATCGCCGATAGCGAGGCCGACGTACTCGCGGCGCTGTTTAGCGAAGAGTTAGGCGCTGTTGTGCAAGTGCGCGCGGCTGATGTCGCGGCGGTGAAAGCGGCCTTTGCCGATACGCCGCTCGCCGGTCATGTGCATGCCATTGGCGAGCTCAATGCCCGCGAAGAATTACGCGTGTCGCTGAACGGCGAGCCGTGCCTGAGCCTGCCGCGCGCGCAAGCCCAGCAGCTCTGGGCCGAGACCAGCTATCGCATGCAAGCCCTGCGTGATAACGCTGATTGCGCCGACGAAGAGTTTCAGGCGCTGGCCGAGCCGGCCCCCGGCTTAATGGCCACGTTAAGCTTCGACATCAACGACGACATTGCCGCGCCGTTTATTGCCCGTGGCGTGCGTCCGCGCGTGGCGATCTTGCGCGAGCAGGGCGTCAATGGTCAGGTGGAAATGGCCGCCGCCTTTCATCGCGCCGGCTTCAACGCCATCGATGTGCACATGAGCGATCTCATCAGCCGTCGTGTCTCGCTGACAGACTTCGTGGGCCTCGTGGCTTGTGGCGGCTTCTCCTACGGCGATGTGCTCGGCGCTGGTGGTGGTTGGGCAAAATCCATCCTCTTCACCAACCATGTGCGCGATGACTTCGCGGCGTTTTTCGCACGCCCCGACACCTTCAGCTTAGGCGTGTGCAACGGTTGCCAAATGCTCTCGCAATTACAAGCGCTGATCCCCGGTGCTGAGCTGTGGCCGACCTTTGCCCGCAACCGCAGCGAAGTTTTTGAGGCGCGTACCTGCTTGGTGGAGGTGCCGAAGTCGCCGTCGTTATTTTTGGCCGAAATGGCCGGCTCCATCATGCCCATCGCGGTGGCGCATGGCGAAGGCCGCGCGCATCACGACGCCAGCATCTTGGCCGCGCTCGGCGACAGTGACTTGGTCGCGCTCGGCTGGGTCGATGGCCATGGCCGCCGCACCCAGCAATACCCATTGAACCCGAATGGCTCGCCGCAGGGCATCGCCGGCGTGACCAGCCGCGATGGCCGCGCCACCATCATGATGCCGCACCCCGAGCGCGTGTTCCGCACCGTGCAGCACAGCTGGCATCCGCGCGAATGGCAAGAAGACGGCCCGTGGATGCGCATGTTCCGCAATGCTCGGCGCTTTGTCGGATAGCCCGCGCGCCGGCGCTTGTGAGCTGCGTTGCGCCGGCGAATGCGAGTAGACTCAGGCCCATGATCTATGTGCAGACAGTGAGCCTAAGTAATGACTGAGCGTACGGACGCGCCGATTTTGTTGCGCTTGGCTTATCAGGCCATGCTCAAAGCCGGCCTGCCAGTGGAGGCGATTTTGGCGCAGGCCAAAGTGTCGCCGAACTGGCTCGATGTCGAGTCGCCGGAGCGCACGCCATTTGCCGGTCAAACCATGTTTTGGCGCGCGCTTGAGGAGGTCACAGGCGACCCGCACATCGGCCTGCATATTGGTGAAAACCTGCCGGTCTATCGCGGTCAGGTGCTCGAATACTTAATTTCATCGAGCCCGACGTTTGGCGAAGGCCTGCAGCGCGCCTTGGCCTATCAGCGTCTGCTCAGCGATGCCATTACCTCGCGCTTAGTCATCGATGGCGAGCACTGCTATCTCGCCGATCTCGCCGATGCCACCGGCATGCGGCATTTTGCCGAAGCCCTGGTGATGGGCGTGATTCGCTTTTTTGGCTCGCTCACCGATGGCCATTTCCAGCCGCTCGCCGTGCATTTCACCCATGTCGAAGGCGCGCCACCCGCCGAATACGTGCGCGTCTATGGCTGCCCGGTGACGCTCGGCTGCACGGAAAACCGTATTTATTTCGATGCTCGCGTGCTCGATCATCAGGTCTGGCATGCCGAACCGAGCTTGCTGCGTTTGCACGAAAAAATGGCCAATGAAAAACTCGCTGAGCTGGAGCGCTTGGACTTAGTCGAGGCCGCCAAGCGCGCCATCGGCGAGATGCTGGAATCGGGCGAGACCACGCTGGAGGCGGTGGCGCAGCGCATCGGCATGCCGGCACGGCGCCTGCGCACCGAGCTCGAAGAGGCGGGCACAAGTTTTAATCATGTGCTCGCGGATTATCGCTCGCGGTTGGCGCGGCGCTTATTGGCGCGTACCGATGAGAGCATTGAACAGATTGTCTACCTCACCGGCTTTGCTGAGCCGAGTACGTTTTATCGGGCGTTTAAGCGCTGGACAAATGAAACGCCGATTGAATATCGCAAGCGTAAGCAGGCGGCTGGGTAAGTCATACGCGATCACGGGCGGGGGCATATAGAGGCTGCGCTACGGCGTTCGCCTATTCGCGCCGACCTCTATATGCCCCCGCCCATGATCGCTGCACCTGCACGACCCAACCAGAGAGAAAATTATGACCCGCAGTGTGGAATGGAAAATCGAGCAGCGCGAAGACGGTGGTTTTTATTTATTTGAACGCGAGGAAGGCGGCTCGATGTGGGAAAGCGTGCGTCGTCGTGGCTTATTTGGTAATCGCAACAAAGCGCAGTTTCAAGCCACGCTCAGTGATTATGAAAAGAAGCTGGCGAATTCCGGCGTCATTATCATTGCGGAGCAATGGCCGGTTTAATTGGCCGTGGCGAGTGGGGCCTAAGGCGGCTGTGCTACGGCGTTCGCCTATTCGCACCGCCACCTTAGGCCCCACCCGCCACAGCGTTAGGCGGCGAGTCGGTAATGGCCTTGGTGGTGCTCGACCATACCGAGCTCTTCTAACGCTTCTAGTACGGCAATGACCGATGATGTGGGTGAGCGTTTGAAATGAGCGGCAATAGTTTCGGGGCGTTGAGCACCAACACTGAGCGCTTGGCGAACGGCAGCGACTTGCTCGCGCATCTGTTTTGGCCAGGCACTTTTAGCGCTGGGTTTGCTCGCTGCCACGGTCTCGCTGTCTAGCTCGGTCAAACTTGCTTCGGTTTGCTGCGGCGCGGTGCTGGCACTGGGGTTTTGGTAGTCCGGGCGCAACCAACGAACCAGCCCTTGTGCTTCTTCGGCGGCGCGCTGGCTGTTGAGCTCGACTAGGCGCATGAGCAGGGTTTCTTCGGCTTGCGCCTGTGCTTCCGATTTGATCAATAGCGGCGTGGTGGCTCCCGGCAAGCCGACGAGCACCTTGGCCAAATCATCCCAGCCATAAGCGGCGAATACCGCGCGATCTAGGTCGTCGTGCAACTCGCGCAGCACCGACACCAAGCCTTGCTCGTGGATGACTTTGTCTTTGGCCGTGAGCGCCTCGCCAGCGCGTAATTTTTCCAGCACATTGTAGATGCCAGTGAGCGTGAGCTCGGCGTGCGCGGCTTGTTGTTGCTTGCGATGCGCATCGATGTGTTCGGCGAGCCGTCGAATTTCAGCTTGCTGCTCGGCGCTGGCATCGGGGAAGGGATAAGTCTCGAAGCAGACGGATTTGTTGTAGCGCGGTCTATCCTCAAGCGTCCCGCCAGCAGCCAATGCCCAAGCGACATGTGTACGGCTGGAGAGCACGCCTAAAAAGTACGCATCCTTAATTGCGATCGCAATCAGCATATGGTCTGGCAAAATCGCGGTATCTAAAAACTGAAAATGCCTGTGCTTACTTGTTTCAACCGTCGCAATAAAACGAGGCAGGCTCAGGCAGGCCGCTCGTAGATTTTTTCGTGCTTCCGCGAAAATCCACCAGTCACGCTTTATTTTTGCACGATTATTTTGATCACGATCCGGCTTTACATTGTCCAGGATCCATTGGTAGGCATCTGGAAAACGAAGTCGGACGTTATCAACGTCTAAGCCATAAAAATCAATAACCATTGAGACACGTGGTGTTTGTGCTAAGTCACGACCATTACGATATGCGCGAATATGATTTTGAAGATCAGGCACTACACCTAAACCAAGACTGCTCGCTTCTTCTGGCGTCACAATAAACCCCGCACCAGCAAGCATTACACCATTTGAAGAGATTGCGTTGTTTGCTTGCAGCTTTTGTGAGCTCGCTACATCTGCACCAATGTTTAAGTCTGCAAAAATCTTGCCCTGCCTTTCTTGCAAGGAAACATCGACTTCCTCTAAATCTGTTCTTGCTTCTGCCCACGAGCTTAGCTGGCGACCAGCAACCTCACCACCTGCACCAACCGTCATTGCAATTCGTACGGCGGCACCATCAGTTGAATCTACCCAAGGGTGGTCGGGAATTGCGAACACCAGTGACAGTGGAATTTTAGCGCTGAGCTGAGCCTCAATTACTCGCCTATTAAACGTCTGCTTAATGCTATTAGTCGTGATGAATCCAAAGCGTTGTATTTCGCCTTGGCGAGTTTTTTCAGCAGAAATATGCCACCAGTGCATAACAAAATCGGCAGACTCCGGCAGCTCAGACCATGTTTGCCGCAAGGCATCAACGTAGCCCTCGCCAAGTGCTCGGCGCATGGCTTTATCGCCAATAAACGGTGGATTGCCAACAATATAATCGGCACGCGGCCATTCGGCTTTGCGTGGCTTGGTGTAGCGATATTGCGGTTGTTGCGCGCTTTCATCGGGGATGAGCTCGCCGGTAATCGGGCTGGTCTTCATGCTGCTGCCATCCCAGCGCGTAATGGGTTTGCCGTGTTCGTCGGTGATCAGCTCCATGGCGTCGTAGGCGATGAGCGCGTCGCGGTTTTCGATGTTTTTGAAATCGCGCAAGACCGGCTCGGGTGGGTTCACGGAGCCGTGGGTACGGAAGTGCCATTGCAGATAGCCTATCCACAGCACGATTTCGGCGATGCGCGCGGCGCGTGGGTTGATTTCGATGCCGAGAAATTGGTGCGGATCGACGGTCACGCCTTCGAGCTCGAGCAGGCCTTGCGATTCGCCGAGGTCATGCAGCAGGTTGAGCACTTCACCTTCGAGACGTTTCATGTGTTCGAGGGTGACGTAGAGAAAGTTGCCGCTGCCGCAAGCGGGATCGAGCACTCGGACATCGCAAAGGTGGCGATGAAAGGCGCGGATTTCGGCGACGGCTTCTTTGCGTTTGCCTTGGCCATCGTAAGTGAGGGCGGCGACTTGCACTTCTTTCCATTCGCCGCGTAAGGGCTCAATGACTGTGGGCAACACGAGGCGTTCGACATAGGCGCGCGGTGTGTAATGCGCACCGAGTTTGTGGCGCTCTTTGGCATCTAGGGCGCGTTCGAGCAAGGTGCCAAAAATGGCGGGCTCGACATAGCGCCAATCGGCTTCGGCAGCTTTTAGCAGTAGCGCCATTTGCTCACGATTGAGCGCAATGGCGCTATGGTCGGCAAAAAGGCCGCCGTTAAATTTCAGTAACGTGCTTTCTAAAATCGGCGAAAAGCCACCGCTATTCATGGTTTGCCAGAGGTGCTCCAGCATTGGTGCAAAGGTCTCGGGCTTGGTTTTTAGGCGTTGCAATAGCTCGGTAAACCCACGCTCGGGCAGCAGGCCAACATCTTCAGCAAACATGGTAAAGAGTGCGCGCATGAGAAAGCCGGCAACATGTTGAGGGTCATTGCCATCGAGTTCGAGTGAGCGGGCGAGTTTTGCTAGCTGATTGGCAATGTCGCGCGTGACTTTGGCAGAAAGCCGCGCGGGATCAAGATTTAGGGGCTGCTGCCAAACTGCCTTCAGGCGCTCGCGAATCTCTGGGTTGCGCAAGTCTTCCAGGCGAATGCGGTGATTGCGCGAGTCTGGATAGGGTGTGTAGGTCGCGCCGGATCGGCTGAACTCGGCGTAGAGCTCGATGTTGCGACCGACATCCACGACCACAATAAAGGGTGGGCGACCATCGTCGGTGGGCAGTGCGCGTATGTATTGATCAGCTTGGTTGTGCGCGCGCAGCATGGCTTTATCCCAGCCATGACTATCGAGGGTTTTGCCCGTTTGCTTGGCTTCTAGGACAAAGCAGCCGCGCTTGTAGAGATCAATAAAGCCGTTATTCGCACTGCCATCGGGCTGCTTGATGACCACACGGCGCTCAAACACATAGGCGTTATCGCGGGTGTCATCGCAAGCCGGTTCCGGCAGTGGCAGCTCCAGCAGCGCGCACAGCTCGGTTAAAAACAGCTGATAATTGGCTCGTTCACTGCCACCGGCAAATTGCCAGCGCGCTACAAATGCCTCAACGTGATCCATCACTTTTGCTTTCCTTTGTTTAAAGGTACTAGGCCATTAGCGCATATTGAGCCACAGTGCATGGATCGAGCCGGGCAGCACAAACAGCAGGCACAACAGGATATTTAGCAATAGCTGCAGGCCAAAGCCTTCTTTGATAAACACGGCAATGGGTGGCAGAAAAATCGCCAGCAAAATAATGATCAATTTACTCATCATGCACTCCGACGTGAAGAACAGGGGGGCGCTGAGTGGGGGGAGTTAGGACGGCGCGAATAGGCGAACGCCGTAGCGCAGTCCTAACTCCCCCCACTCAGTGGCCATCACCATTATTAACTATCAGCACCTTCCATCTGCGTCTGCAGATAGTTCTGAATACCGACTTTTTCAATCAGACCGAGCTGCGTTTCCAACCAGTCCACATGCTCTTCTTCGGCATCGAGAATGTGCTGAAACAAATCGCGGCTGCCGTAGTCGCTGACGCTCTCACAATAGGCAATGGCCTCGCGCAAATCCGGAATGGCCTTGTGCTCAAGCGCCAAATCCGACTTCAGCATTTCCTCGGTATTCTCACCGATCATCAGTTTGCCGAGGTCTTGCAGGTTCGGCAGGCCTTCTAAAAATAAGATGCGCTTGATCAGTAAGTCCGCGTGCTTCATCTCGTCGATGGACTCGTGATACTCATGCGCGCCGAGCTTCTTCAGGCCCCAGTCGTCATACATGCGGGCATGCAAAAAATACTGGTTAATGGCCACCAGCTCATTGGCCAGTGTTTTATTCAAATGCGCAATGACGGTTTTGTCGCCTTTCATCGCTGGCGCTCCTTAGCTTACGAATGGATGCCCAGAGTGTCGCCGCTGGGCATCCGTGTCGCAAGCCTTACTTGAGTTGTGCCGAGCTTTTGCCAAGCACACGACGCGCAATAATGAGCTGCTGAATCTGTTGCGTGCCTTCGAAAATATCGAGAATTTTCGAGTCGCGTGACCATTTCTCCAGCAGTTCATCTTCGCCATAACCGAGCGAGGCAGCGAGCTCCACGCATTTCAGCGTGACCTCATTGGCCACGCGTCCAGCCTTGGCTTTGCAAATCGACGCCTCTTTCGAGTTCGGCTTTTTGTTATCGGCCATCCAGGCGGCTTTCAGCGTGAGCAAGCGCGCGGCCTCCCATTCGGCCTCCAGCCGGTAGAGCGTGGCTTCGGCGTGCGTGCTGTTGAGCGGCAGCGTGGCGTAGTTCGGGTCGATGTGTTCGGCGAGCAGTGTCTTCATGCGCTCAATGGCCGCCGCGGCGACCCCGACAGCCATGGCAGCGACCAAGGGGCGGGTGTTGTCGAAGGTTTCCATGACGCCGGCAAAGCCTTTTTGCAGGTCAATTTCCGGCGTGCCGAGGAGGTTGGCGGCCGGTACGCGGCAGTCGGTAAAGTTAATCGCTGCGGTGTCGGAGGCCTTGATGCCGAGCTTGTGTTCGAGGCGTGTGACTTCCATGCCCGGTGTGCCGTGTTCGACCACAAACGACTTAATGGCGGCTTTGCCGAGTGACTTATCGAGCGTGGCCCAGACCACCACGCACTCGGCGCGGGCGCCAGCGGTGACGTAGATTTTCTCGCCATTGAGGATGTAGTCATCGCCATCTTTCACCGCCGTGGTGCGAATGGCGGCGGAGTCGGAGCCGCAGCTTGGCTCGGTGATGGCCATGGCCGCCCATTTACCTTTGAAGCGCGCCAGCTGTTCATCGTTGGCTACCGCCGCAATGGCGGCATTGCCCAAGCCTTGGCGTGGAATCGACAGCAGCAGGCCAACATCGCCACGGCAAAGCTCCATGGCGCCGAGGGCGGCGGAGAGATTGCCGCCATTGCGCACGCCCGTGGTGTCGCCGGTGCTTGGTCGTTTACTGGCGCTGGTGGCGCCGGTGGCTTCATCGGAACCTTCATTCATGCCATCGAGCAAGGAGGCGAGCAGGTCGAGCTCTTTCGGATAAGCGTGTTCGGCGCGGTCGTATTTGCGCGAAATGGGCCGGTAGAAATTGTCAGCGACTTGCTTGGCCTGCTCGATGAGCATGGCAAATTTTTTCGGGGTTTCAAGATTCATGGCGTGTCTCCAATACAGGGGTACTTAGCGCGCGACGGGGTCAAAGTCGTCACGTTGCCGGTGTACAACGGGGGCGTGTTTATAAATGCAGACCGCCGTGGGCAATCGCAATAAACCGCAAATCGCGATACCAGCGCTCCACCGGATGCTCCTTGGTAAAGCCGTGGCCGCCGAGTAGCTGCACGCCATTGGTGCCGATTTGCATGGCCTTTTCCGCACACAGCAGCCGTGCTAAATACACCTCGCGATGAAACGGCTTGCCGGCCTCGGCCAAGGCCGCCGCGCGCCAGGTCATGATGCGCATGGCATCGACCTCAATGGCCATGTCGGCGACCATAAACGCCACGCCTTGGCGATGCGAAATCGGTTCGCCAAAGGCCTCGCGCTCATTCACATAGGGCACCACGTAGTCCATCACCGCCTGTGCGGTACCGGTGGCGAGCGCGCACCAGGCCAAGTAGCCGTGGTCGAGAAAGCCCTGATAATCCAACTCACCTTCGCCGAGCAGTGCGTCAAGCGGCAGTGCCACGTCATCGAGGCGCAGTTTCACGGTCTCGGCGGCTTTCAGGCCCATGGCGGGGTCATCTGCAAAGCGTAAGCCATCGCTGCCGGCGGGCACGATGAACACCTGCGGCTGACCATCGAGCATGGCGGCAATGAGCAATAGCTCGGCACTGGCACCACCCATAACCACGGATTTTTCGCCATTCAAGACAAAGCCTGAGCCCTCGCGGCGCGCCGTGGTGGCCAATTGCAGCGGGTTAAACAGCACTGTGGGTTCGTTCACGGCAATGCTCGCCAGCGGCGGCGAGTCGTCGGCAAAGGCCGGCAAATACAGCGCTTGTTGGCGCTCGCTGCCCCAGCGTGTGATGGCATTGGCCACCGACATGGGCGCTAGCAAAGCCGCTGCCAAGGACAAATCGCCATGCGCCAGATCTTCAGCGGCTAAGACTTGCGTGACCACGGTGGACTCGCTGGCGACACCGCCCAAGGCTTCAGGCACGGCATAGAGCGCTAAGCCAAGCGCTTGCGCCTCAGCGCGTAAGTCCGCCGGACAGGTCGCGGCGGCGTCGGCATCGTGCGCGCGTGGGCGCAGGCTATCGCTGGCAAAGCGCTGCAATGAGTCGCGCATCATCTGCTGCTCATCGCTCAGGCTTAAGTCAAACAGGCCGGCGCTGCTGGCGGGCTTGAGGCGCTGCTGGCCTTGGCCATTGGTGGGTTTAAATAGGCGCGCGCTGGCGCTGGCCAATTGAAAGCCGGCCTTGCTGCCGCGATAGAGCAGGGCTTCTACCGGCTTGCGCAGCTTGAGTGTGTCGGCCAGTGAGGATTGGGCGAAGCGGCTAAGGGCAGAGATGCCTAGGCCTTGGATGTCTGAGGCGTTCATTCGAGCTCCTGTGCAAGATAGGGCGGTACGCGCCGATCATGCACAGAAAACGCGCCAATGGGTTGGCTTAGATGACCGATGAGTCTGTCATTTCAGCGGCAGGCCGGCACCTTGGCTGAACGCGGCGGTTTTTTGCGGTGAGGCTTCACGGTAGTTTAGGGCTGAATGCGCTTTTGCGGTGGCCGCAGATCATCGATATGCAAGGGGTATTCGCCGCGCTTGCGGTCTTCAAAATAGTATTTCAGCGTGCGTTTGACTGACGGAAACGCCAGCTCATCCCAGGGGATGTCTTCTTCTTTAAATAATCGGCACTCCAGCGACTCCACGCCAATGCCGAATTTGCCATCGACCAAATGCGCACGATGCAGCATATAAACTTGGTTGATGTAGGGAATATTGAACATGGCATAGAGCGTTAGGTCGCGCACGTTGGCTTCGGCCTCCTCCCAGGTTTCGCGGGCAGCGCCCTCGGCGACGGTTTCACCATTTTCCATAAAGCCTGCGGGCACCGTCCAGTAGCCGTGGCGCGGCTCAATGGCGCGGCGGCAGAGCAAGACTTCATCGCCCCAAATGGGCAGGCAGCCGGCAATGATATTGGGGTTTTGGTAGTGCGTGGTGTGGCAGGCGTCGCAAATATAGCGCGGGCGGGTGTCGCCCTCGGGGATGCGCTGTGTTACTTCACTGCCACAATTACTGCAAAATTTCATAACAAAGCTCCCGTAAACGCGTTCCAGTATACCTGAGGGTGTGTATGATTCAGGCATGACGACATTGCCAATTATTGAAACACTCAAGCAGCGCCTCACGCCATTTGACAGCCGCGTACGCGCCGATGCAGCGGTGCTGATTGGTCTCAGCCTGACGCCGGAGCCGAGTATTTTGCTCACGCAACGGGCGCTGCACATGAACTCGCACGCCGGCGAAGTGGCTTTTCCTGGCGGCAAGCGCGATGCCGATGATCTCACGCTAGCCATCACCGCCTTGCGTGAGAGTGAGGAGGAAGTGGCACTGCCACCCTCGACGGTGGAGGTGGTTGGCGCCATGAAACCCTCACGCGCGAAAAGCGGCATTTTGGTGATGCCCATCATTGGCGTGATTCACGGCGAGCCCGAGCTGGTAGGCAATCCGGAAGAGATCGACAGTGTGTTTCGCGTGCCGCTGCAGTTTTTTTTCGACAATAAAGCCACGCGTGATCACCGCATTAATTTTCGCGGTATGGACTTAGTCGTGCCGTGTTTTCGCTATAAGCACTACATTATTTGGGGCCTCACCGCGCACATGCTGGTGCAGTTTATGCGCGAGGCGTTTGACCATCACATTGATTATCCGTGGCCGCCAATTTTACCCGGCATCTTGGTGCCGAAAGCCGCCACGGCAACCGGAGATGACGCATGAAATACCAATTGGGCGAGCGCCGCGTAGAAGCCGATGGCGAGCATTGGGTGGCCGATAACGCCACGGTCATCGGCTCGGTGCGTTTGTGTGAGCGCAGCAGCGTGTGGTTCAACGCCGTGGTGCGTGGCGATTGCGACCAAATCACCATTGGCGAAAATTCCAATGTGCAAGATGGCGCGGTACTGCACACCGACTATGGTTTTCCTCTAACGATCGGCAGCAATGTCACCGTGGGCCATCAGGCTATGCTGCACGGCTGCCAGATTGGCGATGGCTCGCTGGTGGGCATTGGTGCGGTGATTTTAAATGGCGCCAAAGTCGGCAAAGGCTGTGTGATTGGCGCCAATGCCTTGATCGGCGAGGGCAAGGAAATTCCGGATTATTCACTGGTGGTGGGCTCGCCTGGGCGCGTGATGCGCGAAGTGCCGGAGCCGCAACGGCAGATGCTCTTGCTCAGTGCGCAGCATTACGTCGAGAATGCGCGGCGCTTTCGTGATGAGCTCAAAGCCCAAGACTGAACGGTTTTCGTCCAATTGAATTGATCAGCGAACATGGCACATTGGCGACTTTATTTACGTGAGGTCGCTATGCCATCTCCTGCTAAATCGCTGTCTCCCTGTGTGGGTCTGTGTAAACTTAATGCCGACGATGTCTGCTTAGGCTGCCAGCGCAGCATGGCGGAAATTCGCAGCTGGGGCTTGTTGACACTGAGCCAGCAACGCAAAATCCTGACACGAATTTACACGCAGCGTCGTGCCGAGCGCCAAACCAGTGCTGTGGCGCAACGCAGCACGGCCCATCACCCCGATTAGCCACCATTGAGTGGCCCCGCAGGAGTTACTCATGACCACACGCCAAGCCATCGCCCTCGGTACGCCATTCTCCGCGAGCGCCACGCGCGTCATGCTCTTGGGCGCTGGCGAGTTGGGACGCGAAGTGGTCATGGCGCTGAAAGGTTTGGGTTGCGAGGTCATTGCCGTTGATCGTTATGCCAATGCGCCGGCCATGCAGGTCGCCGACCGTTCACACGTGGTCTCGATGCTTGATGGTGCGGCGCTTCGGCGCATTATTGAGCAGGAAAAACCGGCGCTGATCGTGCCCGAGATTGAGGCCATCGCCACCGATGAGCTGGTGGCGCTGGAGCATGAGGGCTGGTGTGTGGTGCCGACCGCACGCGCGGCGCAGCTGACCATGAACCGTGAGGGTATTCGTCGCTTGGCGGCCGAGACGCTGGGCTTGGCGACCTCGCCTTATGTCTTTGTCGATAATTTTGCTGATTTTTGCGCCGCCGTTGACACAGTCGGCATGCCCTGTGTGGTGAAGCCGATTATGTCATCGTCGGGCAAGGGTCAGAGCGTGGTGAAAACGCAGGCCGACCGACAGACCTCGTGGGACTACGCGCAATCGGGTGGGCGCGCCGGTGCTGGTCGGGTGATTGTTGAGGGCTTTATTGATTTTGATTATGAAATCACGCTGCTAACGGTGCGTCATGCCGGTGGTACGTCATTTTGTGCGCCCATTGGGCATTTGCAGGAAGCCGGTGATTACCGCGAATCGTGGCAGCCGCAAGCGATGTCGGCGAAGGCGTTGGCCGAGGCTGAACGCATCGCCGAGGCGGTGTCGGGCGAGCTCGGTGGCTGGGGATTATTTGGCATGGAGTTTTTTGTCAAAGGCGATGCCGTGTGGTTTAGCGAGGTGTCGCCACGCCCACACGACACCGGCTTGGTGACCTTAATGTCGCAAAATCTCTCGGAGTTTAGCCTGCATGCGCGCGCGATTTTAGGCCTGCCCATTCCGCTGATTCGCCAAATGGGGCCATCGGCATCGTGTGTGTTGTTAGTCAGTGGTCATTCCACGCAAATGCGTTTTGATGGTGTTGCCCAGGCCTTGGCCGAGCCCGACACCGACTTGCGTTTATTTGCCAAGCCCGAGGTCGCCGGTCAGCGCCGTTTGGGCGTGGCGTTGGCGCAGGCGGAGAGCATTGACGCAGCGCGTGCGAAGGCGCGCGCGGTGATTGCGAAGATTAGCGTGACGCTTTAGGGGCGCTGCGCATTGGCACATGATGGCCTAGCTAGCGGCCTGCCAAATGCTGGCGCTACGAATCAAATGTCCGCGCAACTCGCGCACCTCAATGAAATAGTCTGCGATCCGCAAACACACGGGCGCATCGGGAATCGCCTCGAGCCTATCGAGCAATAAGCCATTGAGCGTGCGCGGGCCTTCCACCGGCAATGCCCATCCGAGCGTGCGGTTAATGGCACGTAAACTTGCGGCACCATCGATGAGGCGAGCGCCATCAGCAGTGGCACTGATGTCGGGGTGGCGATCCACGGCGCGTGTGGTGAACTCACCGACTAGCTCCTCCAAAATCGCCTCCAGCGTGACGATGCCTTGCACATCGCCATACTCATCAACCACCAAGCCTAAACGGCGTCGCTGTTTTTGAAATTCTAAGAGTTGTGTTGGTAAGGGCGTGCGTTCGGGGAGGAAATACGGACTGCGTACGAACTGCATAATCGCCGCTTTGTTCAGATCCGCGTGGCCTAAAAAGCGCGTGGTATTGCGCACATGCAAAATGCCCACGGTCTGGTTTAGGTCGCCATGAAACACCGGCAAGCGCGTGTGCATGGTGCTTTTCAGGGTCTGCAAAATGTCTTCATCGCTGCCATCGAGGTCGATGCCGCTGACCGCTTGGCGCGGAATCATGATGTCGTTGACGGTGCTGTGGTCGAGGTCGAGTAAGCCTTGCAAAAGGCGCTGATGCAGCGGTGGCAAGAGCAGGCGGCCGACTAACTTACTCAAACTTAAGCGTGCGGAGGGGCGTTTGCCGATGGTCTTCGCGAGCCACGCCAGCCAGTGCGGATGGCTGCGCCAGCCCACCCCAAGCAGCAGCAGTATAAATACCAGCAGCACCAGCAGGGCCTGCCACAGCACCATGGTTTAGCTCGCCGCCGGCGTGAGCAGCAGCTCAAGCACAAATTTCGAGCCAACAAAGCCGAGCAGCAGTAGGGCAAAACCAATCAGCGTAAAGCGCACGGCGGTGCGCCCGCGCCAGCCGCGCCAATGCCGACCAGCTAAAAGTCCTACAAATACCAGCCAAGCCATCAGCGTGAAAATGGTTTTGTGCGCCACGTGTTGCGCGAACAGGTCATCGAGCACAAAAAAGCCGGAGCCGATGGCCAAACTGAGCAAGATAAAACCGACAGCAATGAGCTCAAAGAGCATGCTTTCCATGGTCTGCAAGGCTGGCAATGCCAGCAGCAAACCGCGTTGATGGCGGCGTAGTGCGCGCTCTTGCCAATGCACTAGCACGGCTTGCAAGGCGGCGATGCTAAGCAGGCTATAGGCTAGCAGCGACAGCAAGATATGCCCTTCAATGGCCGGCGTTAGGGTGAGCGCCGTGGTGTGGGGATCATGGCCGACCACGCCTAAGCTCAGCTCAAACGCCGCTAAGGGCATGGCGATCAAGTAAATGCCCTGCACTGGGCGATACACATTCACCAACAGCGCCAGCAGCGCCAGCAACCAGCCGTGCATTAAGGCGATATTAAATAGGCCAAAGCGCAGGCCATTGGGGCCAATGATGGCCTCGTGTAAGACCATGATATGCAGCAATAACGCCACACTAATCAGCGCCAATAGCGGTCCGCGCGCCGGCACACGACGCTGCGCCACGGCGCGCGCAACACGGCCAGCGGCGATGAGATAGCAAGCGATAGCCACTAAGGCAAGCAGTGCGGGTAGGGCATCCATGACAAACGGCGACCAAACAATCGATAAATGGAGTGTGGCATAAGCCAGAGTCCGTGCGCCAGTCGCGCAGGCAGCCTATAATCGCCGACACACGCGAAAACAGCCGCCACAGGATAGCTCATGTTTGACAACCTAACCGACCGCCTCAGTCAGAGCCTGCGCGCCATCAGCGGTAGCGCACGCCTCAACGAAGACAATATTAAAGATACGCTGCGCGAAGTCCGCATGGCCTTGCTTGAGGCTGATGTCGCGCTGCCGGTGGTGAAGGACTTTGTTGAGCGCATCAAGGCATCAGCGTTAGGCCAAGAGGTATTAACGCAGCTACAGCCCGGTCAGGCCTTCGTGAAAATTGTTCACGAAGAGTTAGTCGCCACGCTTGGTGAGGCCAACACTGGTTTAAATTTAAACTGCGCGCCGCCGGCGATTATTCTCATGGCCGGCCTGCAAGGTGCGGGTAAAACCACCACGGTGGCCAAGCTCGCGCGTTATTTAAAGCAGCAGAAAAAGACGGTGATGGTGGTTTCGGCCGACGTCTATCGCCCCGCGGCCATTGCTCAGTTAGAGACCCTCGCGCGCGATGTTGATGTGCTATTTCACCCCTCGACGGTAGACCAAGATCCGGTTGCCATTGCCAACGGCGCCATCGACGCCGCCAAGCGTCAATTTGCCGATGTGTTGCTGGTCGACACCGCCGGTCGCTTGGCCATTGATGAAGCCATGATGGCGGAGATTCGCCGCCTGCACGCGGCCATCAAGCCGATCGAGACGCTGTTTGTTGTTGACGCGATGACCGGCCAAGACGCCGCCAACACCGCGAAAGCCTTCAATGACGCCTTGCCATTAACCGGCGTGGTGCTGGCGAAAGCCGATGGCGATGCCCGTGGTGGCGCGGCGCTGTCGGTGCGCGCGATTACCGGCAAGCCGATTCGTTTTATGGGCATGGGCGAGAAGACCGATGCGCTGGAGCTATTTCATCCCGACCGTGTGGCGCAGCGCATTTTGGGCATGGGCGATGTGCTCTCGCTGGTTGAGCAGGTCGAGGCCAAAATAGACAAAGACAAGGCCGAGAAACTCGCGAAAAAGCTGCAAAAAGGCAAAGGCTTTGACCTGCAAGACATGCTCGAACAATTCCAACAAATGCGTAATCTCGGCGGCATGGGCGGCCTGCTCGACAAGCTGCCCGGCATGAATGCGGCGGCCATGCAGCAGGCCATGGCCGGTGGTGCGCCAGAAAAGCAGATGAAGCAAATGGAAGCGATTATTCAGTCGATGACCTTTGGTGAGCGGCAAAAGCCTGATCTCATTAATGGCTCGCGCAAACGCCGTATTGCCAATGGCTCGGGCACGACCATTCAAGAGGTCAATCGCGTGCTCAAGCAGCACACGCAAATGGCGAAAATGATGAAAAAATTCGCCAACCCCAGCGGCATGATGAAAATGCTCAAGGGCATGCAGGGCAAGCTACCACCGGGCATGATGGACGATATGCCGGGCATGGGCGGCGGTGCGGCGAAAGGCGGCGGGCAGGGTGCGTTGCCACCCGGATTTCCCGGCGGCGGCCTGCCCGGTTTAGGCGGCCCCGGCCTGCCGTTTAAGAAGCGCTAATCATGCGTACAAAAACTGCCGCGTTGAGCGGCTGGGGTCGTTACCCAGAAGTCGATGCCAACCTCGCGCGCCCCGAGCAATACCGTGAGCTCGCGGCGTGGGCGCAACAAGCCTCCATCGCGCGCGGCATGGGCCGTGCTTACGGCGATGCCGCCATCAGTGCGCGTGGCACCACCGTGCTCACCGAGCGCCTCGATCGTTTCTTAGGCTTCGATGCCGACACCGGCGTGTTACGTGCCGAAGCCGGCGTCACGCTCGATGCCATCTTGCACGCGGTGATGGCCAAAGGCTGGTTTTTGCCGGTCACGCCGGGTACACGCTACGTCACGCTCGGCGGTGCGATTGCCGCCGATGTGCACGGTAAAAATCATCACCACGTGGGCAGCTTTGCCAGCTGTGTGCGCGCCGTTGAGCTGTTTACCGCGAGCGGGCCAATGACCTGCTTGCCGGGCACGCCAGCCTTCAACGCCACGCTCGGCGGCATGGGCATGACCGGGCTCATTGGCGAGGTGGAAATTCAGCTCAAGCGCATTCCCTCCAGTGACATGCTGGTGCAGCATGTGCCAGCGGCCAACCTGCGCGAATCCATCGCCTTAATGCACGCTGCCGAGCACGACGACGAGTACACGGTGTCGTGGATCGACTGTTTGGCACGGGGGTCTAAACTTGGCCGCTCGGTGTTTATGCGCGGTCATCATACCGATGGCGCGCTCAGCGCTGGCCCGCGCGAGGCGAAAATCGGCTTACCGCTGAATGTGCCGAGCGTGGCGCTTAATCGCTATACCGTGGGCGCATTCAATGCCTTTTACTACCGCTGGGAAGGCCGCAAAACCAAGCCGTTTCGCTGCGGCATTGAGCCCTTTTTCTACCCGCTCGATGGCATCAAGCAATGGCATCGCCTCTATGGCAAACCCGGCTTCGTGCAATACCAATTTGTTGTGGCCAATGAGGCTGCTGAAGCCTGTATTGGCGATGTACTAAAAGCTGTCTCGTCAGCTGGCAATGCCAGCTTTTTAGCGGTGCTCAAGCGCTTTGGCGCGGCCTCCGATGGCCTCTTGTCATTCCCCATACCGGGCATGACCTTAGCGCTGGATTTACCCCTGCGCGCTGGCACATTGGCCTTGCTCGATCGGCTCGATGCCATCGTGCTCGCCCATGCCGGCCGCGTGTATTTAGCCAAAGATGCGCGCCTCAGCGCCGCGAGTGTGCAGGCCATGTATCCGCGCCTGAGTGAGTGGCAGGCGATTCGCCGTGAACTCGACCCCGATGGCCTGTTTGTCTCCAGCCTCGGTCAGCGTTTGGAGATGGCGCCATGACGCAAATTTTAATCGTCGGCGCTACCTCGGCCATCGCCCGCGGTTGCGCCTTTGCCTGGGCCAAGCAAGGCCAACGCTTGGTGCTCGCCGGTCGCGACATGGCCGAGCTCGAACGCATCAGCCGTGATATTCGCCTGCGTTTTGCCAGCCATGTGCAAGTTGCCGCGCTCGATCTCGATGATGCCGATCAGCTCAGCGCGCGCTGGGATGACTTGGAAACCGCACATGGCCACATGGACGGCGTGCTGATGGCGGCCGGCTGGATGCCCGACGACAGCGATGCCATGCGCCGCGACACGCCGGCATTGCAGGTGCTCGCGCGTAACTTCACTGGCCCCGTGGCATTGCTCAATGCCGCCGCCGATGCCTTCGCGGCGCGCAAACACGGGTTTATTGTTGGCATCGGCTCGGTTGCTGGCGACCGGGGCCGGCAAAGCAACTATGTGTATGGCGCCGCCAAAGGTGGCTTTAGCATTTATTTAGCCGGCCTGCGCAACCGCTTGTTTGCCGACGGTGTGTCGGTACTGACCGTGAAGCCGGGCTTTGTTGATACGCGGATGACTTGGGGCTTACCCGGCTTGTTTTTGGTCGCCGACCCCATGGTGCTCGGCGAGCAGATTGTCTCGGCGCAGGCGGCTGGCAAAAACACGGTGTATCTGCCATCGTTTTGGCGATTGATTATGCTGATCATTCAGCATGTGCCGGAGTTCGTCTTTAAGCGATTGAAATTATGACGGTTATTGTTAAGCAACCGACCATCGTGGCGTTTGATTTTGATGGCACGCTAACGCGCGGCGAGTCATTTTTTCGTTGGCTGTGGTTTGTTACGCCGTGGTGGAAATTTATTGGCTATTTTTTGCGCTGCCTACCGGTGCTGCTCGCCTATGTCACGCGCTTAATGAGCAACGACCGGGCGAAAGCTCGTGTCATTAGGATTTTTTTGCGCGGGCGCATGCGTCATCCGCTTGAGGTACGTTCGCGCGATTTTGCCACGCAGCAGATCGCCAAAACCCTTCGCCCCGAAGCCATGGCGCGTCTGCGCCATCATCAAAAGCAGGGGCATCATTGCGTGTTGGTGAGCGCGACTTTGGCCTTGTATTTGCGGCCATGGGCTGAGCTGCACGGCTTTGAAGCGGTGTTGGCCACCGAGCTCGGTGCTGATGCAGACGGCCGTCTCAGCGGCCAAATGGCCACACCAAACTGCTATGGACCTGAGAAGGCGGTGCGCCTGAAAGCGCATTTTGGCGTAGATCGTATTTTTGCCGCGTATGGCGATAGCCGCGGCGATCAAGAGATGTTGGCAATGGCCGAGCATGGGTTCTTAAAATTCAATGGCTTATGAAATCAAAAACTCTAATATATTGAGAAATAGTAGGCTGCCATATTTTTTTATCATTGCTATATTTATATCTCTGTTTTTATTGGTCTATTTTTTAAACATCAACGAAAGCCAACTAAGTAATTTTCGCTTTACTCAATACTTGTTTAACTATCAGAGCGGATTTAATAAAAGGGGGTTTGTTGGTGAGGTGCTTTTCCAGTTTGGATTTGTTATAAATTATGAAAATGTTCAGATATTTGCCAACTATTGCATGGCAGTTCTCTCTATAGTTTTTTTTGCTGTAATCTATTATCCCTTTAAAGATGATATTAGAAGTTTTGGTGCCTGCATTTTCGTTTTTTTGGCGTTTTTCGGTTCATTTTCAATGCAGCACTTTTGGAGTGATATAGGTCGCTTTGACCATTTGCAACTAATAATTGCAATTTCTTTACTATTACTTTTGAGCTTTAGCGTAAATATTTTTTCTAAAATCATTGTAGTGGCTTCTGTTGTTATTATTATATTAATTCATGAGGGTGGACTGTTCATGTATGCTCCACTGGTATTGTCTTTTTGGCTTTACAAAAGTGAAGAGCCAAAAGAAAAGTTATTTATTGTGCTACTTTTTTCGTGTTTGGTTTTTTTGGGATATATAATAAGTACAGAGGCAATTTACTATGATATGAGCTTTTATGAGCACGTGCTTTCTTTAGAGTCTAAATATGGAGGTAGGGTTAGCGAGTTGGCTGTGAGTATTTTGCATAATGGTAGCATTAGAGATAATTTTCTTCTAACCGTTAGAAATGGATTTTCTTCTGAAAGGCTTTATGAGAGCATTAAGGTGGCATTGTTTGTCAGTCCCCTAATGTTAGTATTTTTTAGAATTATTCGAGCGGATGTAAAAAATAAAAATGTTCGATTAAAGCATGTCTTCATATTATCAGCCTTTTCGCCATTATTAATTTATCCCATAGGCTATGACCATTTTAGGTGGTGGTCTATTTCTTTAACAAATCTTTTTGTTGCAACCTCTTTTGTGGCTGCAAATGATGAAAAATTTAAGATTCTTTTAATTTATTATTTTAATAAAAGTAAAATTACACTTGCTTCACTAATTGCTTGTTCTGTAGCATTCGGCGGTATGGGTGTTACTAATGCATTTCAAAGATTCTAAATTTAAATATATAGCTTTTTTACATGAATAAAATAATCAAACTCATGCGCCCACATCAGTGGGTCAAAAATGGCTTCGTACTCACCGGTCTAGTTTTCGGTCACGGCTGGGATGTGCCCGAGCAAGTGCAGGCGGTGTTGCTGGCGTTTATTGCCTTCTGCTTGGCCTCGAGCTGCGTGTATGTATTCAATGACCTCGCCGATGCCGAGCGCGATCGCCAGCACCCCACCAAGCGCTTGCGGCCTATTGCCGCGGGCGCGGTCAGCCCACGCCAAGCTTTACTGCTGGCAGGCGTGCTGGCCGCCCTGGCGTTGAGCATTGCCTGGTCGGCGAATCCGCCGGTAGCGGGCTATATTGCGGCGTATTTAGTGCTCAATCTCATTTACACGCACAAGCTCAAGCGTGTCGTGCTGCTCGATATTTTCTGCATTTCAGCGGGCTTTATGTTGCGCATTTTGGCCGGCACCGACGGCGTTGATATCCCGCCATCAAACTGGCTATTGTTTTGCGGCCTGTGGACCACGCTATTTTTGGGCTTCATCAAGCGGCGCGCCGAAATGCTTGCGCTCAATGACACCGCGGGCGGCCATCGCCGTGTGCTTGAGCATTATTCGGCAGGCTTACTCGATCAGCTCATTAGCATCACCTGCATGGGCATGATCTTCAGCTATAGCCTCTACACCATGGATGTCGATGTGCGCCGCATTCACAACACCGACCAGCTGATTTTCACCGTGCCCTTTGTCATTTATGCCTGCTTTCGCTACCTGTATTTGCTGCACCGCGAGGCCGGCGGCGGCGACCCGTCGCGCGAATTAATTCGTGATCCGCACATCTTAGGTGCTGGCTTGGGCTGGCTTATTATGACCTTATGGTTGGTGGCCTGATGACCTTAAGTTCTCGCCAATTGCGACTGCTGATGCTCTCGGTTGGCATCGGTGCGGCGGCGTATTTGGTGTTTGCGTTGTGGTCGGGCTGGCGCGAAGTGCTTGCCGCCATGGCGCATATTGGCTGGCAGGCCTTGGTCTTGGCGCTGCTCCTCTCCTTGGTCAATTATGGTCTGCGCGCCGAGCGCTGGCGGCTCTATATCGCCAGCAATGATCACAGCATTTCTCGCCTAGATAACCTGCGCATCTACCTCGCCGGTTTCGCGCTGACCACCACACCCGGCAAGGCCGGCGAGCTGATTCGTGGCGTCTTTCTCAAGCCCTATGGCGTGACCTTCCACCACACAGCGGCGATGTTTTTCAGCGAGCGTGTCGCCGACTTAATCGCGGTATTGATCATTACCGCCGCGGGGTTGGCGCAGCTGCATCAGGGCGAAATTTATTATGTGGTGTTGGTGTTAGCCTTGCTGATTGGGCTGATGGTGTTGCGTACCACGTGGCCCGAGCGGCTCTTGCGGCACTATGGCGGTGAGCGCCAAGGCGTGCAGTGGCTGGCCAATGTGGCGGCCAGTAGTCGCGCCTTTTGGCGCGGCCGTTTGCTCTGGCAGGTGCAAGGTTTAAGCGTCGTGGCATGGCTGGCAGAGGGCCTTGGCGCATGGCTGGTGCTGCGCACGCTGATGCCTGACATGGCCTTTGAGATTGCGCTGTTTATTTATGGATTTTCCATGCTCATTGGCGCGCTGAGTTTTATGCCGGGTGGTTTGGGCGGTACTGAGGCGACGATGACCGGGCTCTTAGTGTTACAAGGCCTGAGCTTGCCGGAAGCGGTGGCGGCGACAGTGATCATTCGCCTCGCCACGCTGTGGTTTGCTGTGCTGCTTGGCCTGTTGGCGGTGTTGCGCCTGCCCAATCAAGCGTCTCATGCTAACGAATCGCACCAATGAATAACGCCGTGAATACAAACGCCAAGCGTGGCCCCATGGCGCGCGCCCTGAGCCTGCAGGCGGCCTGGATCTACGCCGTTGTGGTGGCGATCAAAGTTGCCATCGCCTATGGCCTGCCAATGACCGGCGACGAAGCCTATTTCGTGCTCTGGGGGCAGCACCTCGACTATGGTTATTACGACCATCCGCCGATGGCCGGCTGGCTTATGGCCATGCAGCTGTTGGTTAGCGACCATGCACTCTGGCTGCGGCTGCCGGGCCTGCTCACTGAGCTGATCATCGCGGCGGCGCTTTACGCCCTGTTGCGCCCGCATGACCCGGTGAAAGCCCGCTGGTTAGCGCTGCTGTTTACGCTCAGTCCATTAAGCCTGATCAATGTCTTTACGCTCACCGACACCGGCTGCATTTTATTTGCCGCGCTGGCCTTTGTGGCGGCAGCGCAGGGGCTTATTACGCAGCAACGGCGCTGGGCGGCGTTGGCCGGTGTGTGTTTGGGCTTGGCGTTTTTATCAAAATACTTTGCGGTGTTTTTAGGCCTCGGCTTTGTGGCGTTTTACGCGCTGGCGGGCCGCCGCTTTTGGCAGCATGGCGTGCTGCTGGTGCTGGTGGCCATCCCCTTTGGGCTGGTCAACCTGTATTGGAATTACACGCATTGCTGGTCCAACCTGCTGTTTAATCTGGTCAATCGCACGGCCGACAGCAACCTTGGTTGGCAAAGTTTGGCGACTTATTTAGCCATGATGGCCTATGTGATTTTGCCGCCGATCTGGTGGGCATTGGTGGCGGCGCAGCGCCAACGCAGCAGCCTCACGCCGGCCCTGCAAGCGGTGCTGAAACTCGCCGCGACATTGGCGTGGACGGCGGGTCTCGGCTTCCTTTGGGTAAGTCTCAGTAAAAGCATCGGCCTGCACTGGGTGCTGTGGTTCTACCCCATGGTCTTGGTGCTGCTCTGGCCATTGCCGGTGGCGCGCTTTATACGGCTCTCGGCACTGCTGAGCTGGATCAGTGTGGCGCATGTACTGCTGTTGCTGGCCATTATTTATGCGCCGCTGTCGGCCTGGAAGCATCAGCCACGCGTACAATGGTATGTGCTCGCCATGACCGAGGCGCCGGCGATTTTGCAGCAGGCCCGAGCCGAGGCCGAGGCCTTGCAAGCCGGTGCGTGGCAGCCAGTGTGGGAGGCCGAAGCGGCGCGGCAGAGTTTAGGTGTGGATGCGTTAGTGCCCGAACCGACGGAGACGCCACGCGCGCTGGCGACGTTGAGTTACTCATCGGCCTCGGTACTGGCCTATCAGGCACGCGAGCCCGTGATGGTCATGGGCGAGGGGGCCAAATATGCTCGCTTTGATGACAGCTTGACCGATTTTCGGGCGTTGGCGGGCAAGCCCGTGCTGCTGCTCTTGAAAAAGCCCAATGAGCAACCTCACGCCGAGCAATGGTTCACCAGCGCGCGACGCTTCACGGTGAATTATCGCGGCCACGCCTTTCATTTTCTCGCTGGCGAAGGCTTTCGCTACGAGACCTATTTTGAGCAGGTGCTAATGCCCATTCGTGCGCGTTTTTACCAATTTCCGAGCTGGCTACCGCGCGGCGAGTGTGCCTTTACGTCGCGTTATTTTGCGCCAGAATAGCGGGCTATCGAGGCACATCAGGGTGGCTAAAAAGATAATGACAATGCCCGCGACCGCCAAGGTCTCGGGCAGCTCATCCCACAATAGCCACGCCCACAAGCCAGCAAAGACGATGGCCAAATACGCTGCTGGGCCAATGCGCCCCGCCGGCGCTAAGCTATAGGCGCGCGACATGGCGAGCTGACTAAAGGTCGCCAACACGCCGGCGCCCAACACCCACGCGTATTCGTGCAGGCTCAGGGCGCGCCACGCCCAGAGCATCGGGATGGCCGAGATGCACACCGAAATTAAGCTGAAATACAGCACGATGCGCGTGGTCGGTTCGCTGCCCGAGAGCGCGCGGACGGTGACAAACGCCATGGCCGCGAGCAGGCTAGCACTCATGCCGACCACCGAGATAAAGCCCATGCCGGCGAGATCAGGCCGGCAGATCATCAGCACGCCGACCATGCCGAGACCGGCCGCAAACATCATGCGCGCGGTAATTTGCTCTTTTAAAAACAGCCAAGCAATGAGCGGAATAAATACCGGCGAGGAGTAGGTAAAGACCATCGCGCTGGCGAGCGGCAACTCCGCGATGGCGTAGAAAAAGCCATACATGGCGGCTAAACCCACCACGCTGCGCCACAAATGTTTATGAAATACCTGGGTTTTCAGCAGCGCGGTGCCATGTATTGCTAGCAGCGGCAGCAGCATCAATGAGCCGGTGAGATTTCGGAAAAATACGATGGTTTCGTTGTTGACCGTGTGCGATGCCTGGCGAATAAACACGCCCATGGTGGCGAATAAAAACGCCGACAGCGTGAGTAAGGCGAGGCCGCGCCAAATCGACTGCGGTGGGGCTTCATAACGCATAGCGCAGCAACCATAAATAAAGGCGCGCAGGGTAGAAGATTCAGCGCCGCGCCGGACTAGCAAAGCCCCGCGTTTTCTCGTATTATCCGCGCCCATCTGTACATGGCCGATTTCCGTGGCGCCATGAACAGCACGACTTACCACGGAAACCCAATACAGGTATTGAGCAATGGTCACTATTCGTCTCGCCCGCGGTGGCGCTAAAAAACGTCCTTTCTATTCCATCGTGGTTGCCGACAGCCGCAACGCGCGTGATGGCCGCTACCTGGAGCGTGTGGGTTTCTTCAACCCAGTAGCCCGTGGCCAAGCTGAGCGCGTGCGCTTGGATTTAGAGCGCGTGGCGTACTGGATCAGCAACGGCGCACAGGCATCTGACCGCGTGGCATTCCTGATCAAGGAAGCGCAGAAGGCTGCTTAAGGCATGGTTCCCGATCGCGAGTCCCTGATTCAGGTCGGGCATGTTCATACAGCTTATGGCATCAAGGGGTGGGTGTGGGTGATGTCCCGCACCGACCCTATTGCCAATATTTTTAGCTACGGCCCGTGGTATTTGGACCGTGGTGGTGTGTTGACTGAGGTGGATGTGCTGAGTAGCCGTCCGCAAGCCAAAGGCTTGGTCGCCCACTTGGCGCATTGCCCCGATCGCAATGCTGCCGACGCTCTATTTGGTGCGGGTATTTGGGTGCCGAAAGCCGCCTTACCGACCTTAGAAGACGATGAGTATTACTGGTCTGAGCTCATCGATATGACGGTGGTCACTGAGCAAGATGTCTTGCTTGGCCGCATTCACGCCATGATGGAAACCGGCGCCAACGATGTCATTGTGGTGCGTGCCTGTGAGGGCAGCCTCGATGATCAAGAGCGTTTGCTGCCGTGGTTGCCGGGTCGCGTGGTGCGCTTTGTAGATCGCAACCAGCGCCGTGTGCGAGTGGATTGGGATCCGACGTTTTAAGACCGATTCGGGAGAGCGCCATGTGGGTAGGCGTGGTGAGCTTATTTCCGGAGATGTTTCGGGCCATTAGTGAGTGCGGCGTAACAGCGCGCGCTGTGGCGACTGGTAAGTTGACGCTGGCGTTTTGGAACCCGCGTGATTTTACCGAAGATAACTACCGCCGTGTCGACGAGCGCCCCTTTGGTGGCGGCCCCGGCATGGTCATGCAGATTCAGCCCTTGCGCCGTGCCATTACGGCCGCGCGCGAGGCTGCTGCCGCGCATGGCGTGGCGGCACCGGTGATTTATTTATCACCGCAGGGCCAGCGCTTAGCGCAGCCCGATGTGCAGCGCTTGAGCGCTGAGCATGGCCAGCAGGGCCTGATTTTGCTCTGCGGCCGTTATGAAGGCATCGATGAGCGCTTGCTGGCGCGCGATGTCGACGCCGAGTGGTCTATCGGCGACTATGTGTTATCCGGTGGAGAATTGCCGGCGATGGTATTGGTGGATGCCTTAGCGCGCTTATTGCCCGGCGTGCTCAACACCGAGGCCTCTGCCATTGAAGATTCATTTACCGATGGCTTGCTTGATTGCCCGCACTACACCCGACCTGAGGTGTACGACGGCGACACAGTGCCAGCGGTATTGCTCAGCGGCGATCATGCGGCGATTAAGCGTTGGCGCTTGCAGCAAAGCCTCAAACGCACACGCGAGCGCCGGCCTGACTTACTCGTTGGGCGTGCGCTGAGCAAACAAGAACGACAGCTGCTAGATGACATCGAATAGATCTCGCTAGTGGTGTTGAGGGGGTCGAATGCGCCTTAGCCTCTGGACCCAGAGCGATGCCCGCCGAGCAGCACGAGCTGCTGGCCAAGGCATCACAATTGCAATCACACGCGTTAATAGCCTCTGTGATTGAACGTGGAGAAGATCGATGAGCGGTAAGCATCCTTTAGTACAAGCTGTTGAAAACAGCCAGCTGAAACAAGACATCCCCAAGTTCGCTCCCGGCGACACAGTGGTTGTGCAAGTGAAAGTGAAAGAGGGCGAGCGTGAGCGTCTCCAGGCCTATGAAGGCGTGGTGATTGCCATCAAAAATCGCGGCCTGAACTCAGCATTCACCGTGCGCAAAATTTCCAATGGCATTGGTGTTGAGCGTGTTTTCCAAACACATTCGCCCATTGTTGCGGGTATCGAAGTGAAGCGTCGTGGTGCGGTTCGTCGCGCCAAGCTGTACTACCTCCGCGATCGTTCGGGCAAGTCCGCACGTATCAAAGAGAAGTTGGCACCGCGCAAGAAGTAAGTGCTTGCCAGTGTCAGAAAAAGGCCCCCTCGGGGCCTTTTTTTTGCCTAGGCATTTGTGCTTTTGGCGGCATACACTCGACGGTTGTGACGCATTGAAAAGGCCATTATGCACCTCACCGACACTGCTGCCTTGCGCGAGATACCTGCCGCCTCAGATGCGGTGTTGACGGCGTTTCGTCATCAGCTTGCTGCCGAGGGCCTCAGCCAACACACGCGCCGAGCCTACGTGAGCGATGCGGCGGCACTGGCGCAATGGGCCACGCCGCGCGCGCTGGCAGCGCTGACCACTGATGACCTAGCGGCGTATTTGGCCAGCCCCACGGTCATGCAAAAATCACCGCGTTCGATTGCGCGCTTGCAGTCGGCCCTGCGTCATTGCTGGCAGGGCATGTTGCGTAGTGGCGCTGTCAGCAGCGATGCCACTGTGGGGCTCGATACGCCGCGCATTGGCCGCGCATTACCGAAAGACCTATCTGAGGCCGATGTCGATGCCTTGCTGGCTGCACCGGATATCAGCACCGCATTGGGGCTGCGCGATAAAGCCATGCTAGAGCTGCTGTATGCCTGTGGCTTGCGCGTGAGCGAGTTGGTGGGCCTGTCGGTTTCGGCGCTCAATCTAGCTGCTGGCTACTTGCGCGTGCGCGGCAAAGGCAACAAAGAGCGGCTGGTGCCCATGGGTGAAAATGCCGTGCTGTGGCTGCAGCGTTACATGACGACGGCGCGCGCTGAGTTGACGCAGGATGTGAGCGTGCCAGCGGTGTTTTTGACCGCGCGCGGCCGAGGCATGACGCGAGAAAACTTTTGGCATTTAATTAAGCGTTATGCCTTGCAGGCCGGCATCAATGCCTCGGTGTCGCCACACACCTTGCGCCACGCCTTTGCCACACATTTGCTCAATCACGGCGCCGACTTGCGCGTGATTCAATTGCTATTGGGCCATAGCGATTTATCGACTACACAAATCTACACGCATGTGGCGCGCGAGCGCTTGCAACAATTGCACGCGACACATCATCCGCGAGGCTGACGGCTAGCGGCGTTTCTCGTATGCTTGGCGATCTGTCGTCAACGCCATGGCCACCAAAAGGGTTATGCACATCAGTTATTATTGAGGGTTAGCAACATGCACGCACGAACAAAAAAATGGGGCATTAGCGCGGTGATTGCGGCTCTTGTCGGGGCCAGTGCACTTTGGGTTCATGCGGATAGCTCGGTGGAGTCCGACATTCGTCAGCGCCTGCAAACCGCTGCGCCGCAAAGTAAAGTGGTGTCTGTGCGCGCCTCTGAAATGCCTGGCGTGTATGCGGTGGAGCTTGAGGGCGGTGTGGTTTACGCGAGCGCCGATGGCCAATATTTGCTGCAAGGCGACTTGCTGCAGATTAAAGGCAAAGAGATTGTGAACTTGACCGATAAAGCCAATGCCGATCGTCGCATTGCCTTGCTGAAAGGAATCAATAAGCGCGATGAAATCATTTTCCCAGCCAAAGGCAAAGCGAAAGCCGTGCTCACCGTGTTTACTGATGTCGATTGCGGCTATTGCCGTAAATTGCACGAAGAAGTGCCGGCGATGAATGCCAAGGGCATTGAGATACGGTATTTGGCGTATCCGCGTGATTTACCTCGTGCCGGTGCTAATGCCGGTACGGGTGCGCGCATGACGGAGATTTGGTGTAACGCTGACCGGGCAAAAGCCATGACCTTGGCTAAACAAGGCAAGCCAGTGCCTGCAGGCAAGGCCGATTGCAAAGCGCCTATAAGCGAGCAGTTTGCCCTGGGCCGGCAAATGGGCGTGACTGGCACGCCAGCGATTTTCAATGCCAAGGGCGAGCAGCTCGGCGGCTACATTAGCGCCGATCGTGCCGCGAGCTTATTAGGCATTAACTGAGTCAGACGTTCGACAATTTACAGCGGCGCGCTATACTATGCGCCTTTATTTTTAGGGCTTGATACGCGCGTGCGCTCGTCTCAGGCCCTCTTGTTATGACGTGGGTGGTACTGTCTTGAAAGCCAGCAATGCAGCAGTAAACAAGCCGGTCAATGTCGGCATCGTGGGCCTCGGCACCGTCGGTGGTGGCGCCTTGAATTTATTGCGCGCGAATGCCGCTGAGCTGTCACGCCGCACCGGCCGCGATATTGTCGTCTCGCACGTTGGTGTGCGCCGCGAGCACCCCAATCTCAACCTCACCGGCATTACCGTGAGCATGGATATTTTTGCCGTTGTCGACGACCCTGCCGTGGATGTGGTGGTGGAAGTGATCGGCGGCATCACCGCCGCGCGTGAGCTGGTGTTGCGTGCCATTGCCAATGGCAAACACGTAGTCACTGCCAACAAATGGCTGCTCGCTGAGCATGGCAATGAAATCTTCTCGGCCGCTGAAGCCAAGGGCGTTTATGTCGCCTTTGAAGCGGCGGTGGCAGGCGGTGTGCCCATCATCAAGGTGCTGCGCGAAGGCTTGGCTGCCAATAATATTGACTGGCTGGCCGGCATCATCAACGGCACGGGCAACTATATTTTGACCGAAATGCGCGATAAAGGCCGCTCATTTGCCGACGCACTTGATGACGCCACCGCGCTGGGCTATGCCGAACTCGACCCAACCTTCGATGTCGAAGGCATCGATGCCGCGCACAAACTCACCATCATGGCCTCGATTGCCTTTGGCATCCCCTTGCAGTTTTCCAAGGCCTATACCGAGGGCTTATCGAAACTCACGCGCGATGATGTGGTCTATGCCGAAGAGCTGGGCTTTCGCATCAAGCAGCTTGGTGTTGCGCGTCGCACGCGCGAGGGCGTGGAGCTGCGCGTGCACCCCACACTGATTCCCGATGACCGCTTAATTGCCCATGTTAATGGCGTGAAAAATGCCATCTTGGTGCAATCCGATGCCGTGGGTACCACCATGTACTACGGTGCTGGCGCCGGTGCGGGCCCCACCGCCTCGGCCGTGGTGGCAGACATTGTTGACGTGGTGCGTGCGCTCACCGCTGAGTCGGCACCGAATGTGCCGCATTTGGCGTTTATGCCCGGCGCGATCACCAACACGCCTATTTTGCCGATGGAAGACGTGGTGACCTCATACTATTTGCGCTTGCAGGCCTACGATCGCGCGGGCGTGTTGGCCGATGTCACGCGTATTTTGAGCAATCACGACATCAATATCGAAGCCATTTTGCAGAAGCCTATGCAAGAAGGTGGCTCGGTGCCCGTTATTATTTTGACTAAGCCGGTGGTGGAGCGCGAAATGAACCTCGCCATGGCAGAGCTTGAAGCCCTTGACCACATCATCGGCTCGGTGACTCGTATTCGTATGGAGCCTTTGGCATGAACGCAGACAACCGCTACACCGGCTTAATCAATCGCTATCGCAAGCATTTGCCGGTATCGGCCGATACGCGCTTAATTTCCTTGGGCGAGGGCAATACACCGCTGATTCGCCTGAAAAATATCCCCGCGCTGACCGGCAAAAATGTCGATATTTACGTGAAATACGAAGGCCTCAATCCGACCGGCTCATTTAAAGATCGCGGCATGACCATGGCTGTGACAAAAGCCGTAGAAGAGGGCTCGAAGGCCATTATTTGCGCGTCTACTGGCAACACCTCGGCAGCAGCAGCAGCGTACGCCGCGCGCGCTGGCATCAAAGCCTTTGTGCTGATTCCCGAAGGCAAAATTGCCATGGGCAAGCTCGCTCAAGCGATGATGTACGGTGCCATTACCCTGCAGATTCGCGGCAATTTTGACGATGGCATGGAGCTGGTTAAACAAGTGGCTGCACACGCGCCGGTGACCATTGTGAACTCGGTCAATCCATACCGCCTGCAAGGTCAAAAAACCGCGGCCTTTGAAATTGTCGAAGAGCTTGGCCGTGCGCCAGACTATCACTGCTTACCCGTTGGCAATGCCGGTAACATCACCGCGCATTGGATAGGCTATTGCGAATATTCCACGCCGATTGGCGAAAAAGTCACTGACTCGTGCAGCTTCTGCCATGGCGACTGCCAGTTTGCTTGCTCGCCAGTCATTAGCAGCCGTCCGAAAATGGTCGGCTACCAAGCCGCTGGTTCGGCGCCGTTTGTGCGCGGCGGGCCGGTGAAAAATCCCGAAACGGTGGCTACGGCTATTCGCATTGGTAACCCACAAAGCTATGACCAAGCGCAAAAAGTCATGAGCGAGTCGGGCGGTTGGTTTGATGAGCTCAGCGATCAAGAGATTCTCGATACGCAGCGATTGCTGGCCATGAGTGAAGGTATTTTCTGTGAGCCAGCCTCAGCGGCTTCGCTCGGCGGTGCGATTCGGGATGTTAAATCGGGCAAGATTCCGGAAGGCTCGATGATCGTGTGTACGCTCACCGGCAATGGTTTGAAGGACCCCGACACGGCCATTGGTCAGTGTCAAAATGCCGTGCTGAAAACCATCGACGCCACGCTAGATCAGGTCCGCGATAGCATTTTGCACACCATGGGTGAGTAAGCTGCCTGCCGTGCGCTGGCAACGGCGTCCCGTTGGCTCTGCGTCATTGCCATCGGTGCCGCCGCTGCTAGCCAGACTTTATGCCGCGCGCGGCGTATCTACTGAGGCCGAACTGGCAACCACGCTGGCGGCCCTACAGCCAGCGAGTAGCTTGCGCGGACTCGGCGCCGCCATTGAGCTCTTGCAGCACGCCTTAAGCGAGCAATGGCGCATCCTGGTGGTCGGCGATTTTGACGCCGATGGTGCCACCAGTACGGCGCTGTCCCTGCGGGCGTTGCGGGCCATGGGCGCGCAGCATGTCGATTATTTAGTACCCAACCGCTTCACCTACGGCTATGGCCTGACGCCCGGCATCGTCGCCTTGGCGCTGGCCGAGAAGCAGCCGCAGCTGATTATTACCGTCGATAACGGCATCGCCAGCCACGAGGGTGTGGCGGTGGCGCAAGCGGCGGGTGTGCGCGTGCTCATCACCGATCACCATTTGCCCGGCGCCACGCTGCCGGCGGCTGATGCCATCGTCAATCCCAATCAAGCCGACTGCGACTTTCCCAGTAAAGCCTTGGCGGGCGTGGGCGTGGTGTTTTATGTGCTCTCCAGCCTGCGCACACGCTTACGGGCCGATGGCTGGTTTGCCGGGCAAGGTATCGCTGAGCCCAATATGGCGAATTATCTCGACCTCGTGGCACTGGGCACGGTCGCCGATGTGGTTGCCCTCGATGCCAATAATCGTCGCCTCGTACAGCAGGGCTTAGCGCGCATTCGGGCCGGTCGTTGCTGCGCTGGCATCACGGCGCTACTCAAAGTCGCCGAGCGCGATATTGCCAGTCTCGTGGCCAGTGATCTGGGTTTTGTCGTGGCACCACGGCTCAATGCCGCTGGCCGCCTCGATGATATGCGCGAGGGCATTGAATGCTTGCTGTGCGATGATCCTACCGAGGCCAAGCGCATGGCCGAGGAGCTCGACGCGCTCAATCTTGAGCGGCGCGACATCGAAGCCGGCATGCAAAACGAGGCGATGGCGGCGATGCGCGAGCTCACCATCAGCGAGGATAATCTGCCGCCGGGCTTGGTGCTTTATGACCGGCATTGGCATCAGGGCGTCATTGGCCTGCTGGCAGGGCGCATCAAGGAGCGTTTTCATCGGCCCACGGTCGCCTTTGCTCCCGCGCAGGCGCCGGCCTTTGGCGAGCTGCCCGCTGAGCTCAAAGGCTCGGCGCGCTCCATTCCCGGCGTGCATATTCGCGATGTGCTCGATGCCATGGCGACGAAAAACCCCGGGCTCATCACGCGCTTTGGTGGCCATGCCATGGCGGCCGGCTTAAGCCTGCCGAGCACGCAGCTCGCCGCCTTTCGGCTGGCTTTCGAGGAGACCTTGCGCGAATGGGTGCCGCCCGAGGCCTATGACGCCGTGTTACTCACCGATGGCGAGCTCAGCGCCACCGAGCTCAGCGAGCAAACAGCCTACGTCATTCGCGATGCCGGCCCGTGGGGCCAGGCCTTTCCCGAGCCCTTATTTGAGGGCGAGTTTCTCTGTTTAAAGCAGCGCTTATTGAAAGATAAGCACATCAAATTCAGCCTCTGCCATCCGGACACCAATCGCATCATCGACGGCATAGCCTTTGGCGTTGATCGCGCGCGCTGGCCCAATGAGTCGTGCCAGCGTATTCGCATTGCCTATCGGCTCGATATCAATCGCTTTCGCGGCATGGAGTCATTGCAATTGCGTATCGAGGCCATGCAGGCGCTGTAATCGCCCACCACGCAGTGGCAGCATCCGCGCGCATTTTTCGCTACAATGCTGCGCTTTAACACGACGGCATTCTCATGGAAATCAATCCTTACGTCCTTCGCATCAAAGACCTCAGCGAGCGCACCGAGTCGCTCAGGGGGTATCTTTGACTATGACCTCAAGCAAGAACGCTTAGAGGAAGTCACGCGCGAGCTAGAAGATCCCACGCTGTGGGATGACCCCGAAAAGGCGCAGGCCATTGGCAAAGAGCGCAGCACGCTCGAAGGCGTGGTGCTGACCATTGATCAGCTCAGCAGCGGCTTAGAGGATGCCAAAGCGCTGCTCGACTTAGCCGTGGAGGCTGACGACGAAGACACCTTGGTCGACGTGGCTGGCGAGCTCGATGGCCTCACCAAGTTAGTCAGTGATCTGGAGTTTCGCCGCATGTTTGCCGGCGAGATGGATCCCAACAACTGCTTTATCGATATTCAATCCGGCTCCGGCGGCACCGAGGCGCAGGATTGGGCGAGCATGTTGCTGCGTATGTTTTTGCGCTGGGCCGACCGTCATGGCTTTAAAACTGAGGTCATGGAAGTCTCCGATGGCGAGGTCGCCGGCATTAAATCGGCGACCATTCGTGTCGAGGGCGACTATGCCTTTGGCTGGCTGCGCACGGAGACTGGTGTGCATCGTCTGGTGCGCAAATCGCCATTTGACTCCGGCAATCGTCGCCACACGTCATTCTCGGCGGTGTTTATTTCGCCGGAAATCGATGACGACATTGAGATCGACATCAACCCATCTGACGTGCGCACCGATACCTACCGCGCTAGTGGCGCTGGCGGTCAACACATCAACAAAACTGACTCGGCGGTGCGCTTGACCCACGAGCCTACGGGCACGGTGGTGGCTTGCCAAAATGAGCGCTCGCAACACGCCAACCGTGATCGCGCTTGGAAGATGCTGCGAGCGCGCTTGTATGAGCTGGAAGTCATGAAGCGAAATCAGGCCAAGCAGGCGCTCGAAGACACCAAATCTGATATCGGCTGGGGGCATCAGATTCGCTCTTATGTGCTCGATCAATCGCGGGTGAAAGATCTGCGCAGCAATATTGAAAGCTCAAACCCGAACGCCGTACTCGACGGCGATATCGACGAATTCATCGAAGCCTCCTTAAAAATGGGCCTGTAAGCGGACGCCACCATGACAGATCAAGCACACGACAAGCCGGTAGACATCAACAAGCTGATGGCCGAGCGCAAACAAAAACTTGCGGCTTTGCGTGAAGCCGGCCCAGTTTTTCCCAATGATTTCCGCCGCGATGCCATTGCCAGCGATTTGCACGCGCGCTTTGCGGAGGCCACGAAAGAGCAGCTAGAGGCCGACAAGCCGGTGTTTTCGGTGGCGGGTCGCATGATGCTCAAGCGCGTCATGGGCAAGGCCAGCTTCGCCACGCTACAAGACATGGGCGGGCGCATTCAGCTTTATGTGCAGCGCGATAGCATTGGCGCCGATGTCTACGCCGGCTTCAAGCAATCGGATTTGGGCGATATTTTCGGCGCCACCGGCTACTTGTTCAAAACCAATACCGGCGAGCTTTCGCTGCATGTCACCGAGCTGCGCTTGCTGACCAAAGGCCTGCGACCATTGCCCGATAAATTCCACGGCATGGCCGATATGGAAATGAAGTATCGCCAGCGCTATGTCGATTTGATCGTCAGCGAAGACACGCGCCGGACCTTCCGTATTCGCTCGCAAGTGGTCGATGGCATTCGCCGGTTTATGGCCGGCCGCGACTTCATGGAAGTCGAAACACCGATGATGCATGTCATCCCCGGTGGCGCCGCGGCGAAGCCGTTTAACACGCATCACAACGCCCTCGATATGCCGCTGTTTTTGCGTATTGCGCCTGAGCTATACCTCAAGCGTTTGGTGGTCGGTGGTTTTGAGCGTGTCTTTGAAATCAACCGCAACTTTCGCAACGAAGGGGTGTCTACGCGTCACAACCCCGAGTTCACCATGATCGAGTTTTATCAGGCCTACGCCGACTACAACGATCTGATGGATCTTACCGAAGCCATGCTGCGCACCTTGGCCACCGATATTCTCGGCAGCACCGATGTGCCGTATCAGGGCGAAGTCTTTGATTTCGGTGGCAAGTTCGATCGCTTATCAATGGTCGATGCGATCTTGAAATACAACCCGCATTTGACCCGCGAGCAGCTCTGGGACTTCGAGAAAACCGCTGAAGTGGTGCGCTCGCAGCTGAAAATGGACGTGAAGTCGATTTGGGGCATTGGCAAATTACACACGCTGATTTTCGAAGAAACGGTGGAAACGCAGCTGCGTCAGCCCACATTTATTACGGAGTATCCGGCGGAAGTGTCGCCGTTGGCACGCCGCAATAACGACAACGAGTTCATTACCGACCGTTTTGAGTTTTTTATCGGTGGCCGCGAGATTGCCAATGGCTTCTCTGAGCTCAATGACGCCGAAGATCAGGCCGAGCGCTTCTTGCAGCAAGTGCGCGAAAAAGAAGCCGGCGACGACGAAGCCATGCACTACGACGCCGACTTCATTCGTGCGCTCGAATACGGAATGCCGCCAACCGCCGGCGAGGGCATTGGTATCGACCGTTTGGTGATGCTGTTTACCGACTCCCCGAGCATTCGCGATGTGATCTTGTTCCCGCATATGCGGCCTGAGGCTTAACCGCTGCGCATAAAAAAGCCCGCTAAATGCGGGCTTTTTTTATTACTTGCGACTATCCACCAAAGTTACTAGCAAATTCGTCAAAATGCAGTGGCAGGGTTGGTAAAGAAGCCTGTGAACATTTCCGCTAGATCCCCGAAAGCAGCTGCCGGGTCTGTGAACAAGTCCATAAACATCTGCAATGGATCTGCATCGGTATCATCACCGGTGCCACCACCATCATCAGCGGGTATTAATGGGTTGTTCGTCAACAGAGTTGTTAAGCCGGTTGGGTCTTCGAACGGTAGCATGCCACCTGTTTCTTGATTCGTATCAGTATTAGCACTTGCTCGCACCGAGACTGAGTTACAAGTGTCATACACGCGAACCTGTTCGAGTAAATCAACAGAGAGGCCTGCTGTGACCGTTAACTCAATTGTGTCGTAGTCTGCAGTTGAAACTACCCCAACAAGCGCGCGCGGCGTACTACCAATTGGACTCATGCCTAACACATCAATTGCGAAAGCCTCAGCAGGATTTGTAAAGTCCAAGGTTTCACGAGTGTCGGCGTCATTAATCGTATCGCCAAGTTTGGTCACAAACTTGATATTACGAAATAGTGCTAAATCGACAGCCCCACCGGGCACCTCAATGTCCAATGCAGCTACTGAGCCTGCTTTACGAATACTCGGCAGCTTGATACGAACACCAACCTCGCCTGTGAGAAGGTTGCCAGCAAGGCTGTCGGGTAGCACAACGGGGTTGTTGATCGTTGCGAAGCTATCTTTATTGCCATCAGCTGCTGCGGTAGCGTTATTTACACCACATAGGCCTAGTGGATTATTTAGTGCTCCCAATAGTTGGCTGCAAAGCGCTCCTTCAACGATCGGCTCAACCACTGCTACGGTGTAGCTGTCGCATTGCAAGTTACCGATATTAGCGTTTATTGCACATGGGTTCGATGATTGCGTGCCGTCTGGATTCATCGCTGGGTTAGCAATGAATGGGCAGTTATCGGCAGCGGGATCAGCTGGGTCGTCAGGAAAGCCATCACCATCTGTATCGTCTTCGCAAGCATTACCTTTTCCGTCGCCGTCAAGGTCTGCTTGATCATTGTTGGCGACCATTGGGCAGTTATCGTTAGCATCCATTAACATGTCGCCATCGAAATTGTTTGCACAGTCAGTATTGTTATCAGCGTTAGATACCAAGGGGCAATTGTCTTCGGCGTTTTTAAAACCATCGCCATCTATGTCTTCGTCGCAGGCATCGCCTTCACCATCTCTATCAGTATCCTTTTGACCAATATTTTGTTTATCGTCGCAGTTGTCTATGTTGTTATTTACCCCGTCACCATCTGAGTCCAAACAGAAATCTGGGCCGTTGTTAGGGTTTTGAATTGTAGGACATGTATCAGCTTTATTTGGTATGCCATCTCCATCCATGTCTGCATCCGGGGCATCGCTACAAGCGCTGCCAGTAAAGCCAGGTGCTCCATTTCCGCCCTGCGTTGTAGCCTGATCTGGGTTAGGTACTAAAAAGCAGTTGTCTAGTGTATTTCCAAACATATCCACATTTTCGATACCGTCATTGTCGATGTCGTTATCGCACTCATCCCCACCTTTAGATGGATCGAAGCGAGCTGATTTCATCGGATCCCTATTTTCTGGCGCACTCATATCACCGTCTGTATCTACTTGATTTGGGTCATCAATCGTAGGGCAGACATCATCAGCATCTAGAATGCTGTCGTTATCGTTATTATCGCAGGCATCACCTAATCCAGTGGTAAACCCTAAGCTATTGGCACTACCATTTTCGAAGAAGTTATTCTGGTTTGAATTCGGTATAAACCTGCAATTGTCTTCGCTATTGATTACGCCATCGTTATCAAAGTCAGCACCTGGTGCTAAACAGTCCTGTGCATTATTTGTCTCCGATACCGGAGTAAACGGGCAGTTGTCATCTTTGTTTAGTAAGCCGTCACCATCGATATCTCCGTTAGGGTCGTTAATATCTGGTGCGGGTGGGTTAGTAGAGTCTATGCAACCATCTTGATCAGCGTCGTTGGCCAGAGTACTCGCGACGTTTGGACACTTATCGGTTGCGTCAGGTACACCATCTTTATCTGCATCTGGAGTAACTTTGCTGCTTGGGGTCACACCGTTTTTCGCTGAGTCGCCGCCGCAGGCAGATAGCGTCAATGCCATCGCTGCGAGGCCTACTAGCGCCAGTTGTTTGCTTTTGAGCAATATCATGGCTGTCGTCCTTTTTCGTTAGTCTTAGTTTGCTTCTGAAATGCTGAGCAGGAACTCAACACGTCGATTTTTGGCGCGATGCTCTGCGCTGTCGTTTTTGACCAGTGGCATGGTTTCGCCAAGGCCGATGGCTTGGAAGCGTTTCGCATCGAGGCCTTCGGCGATCAAAGCGTTGCGCACCGTGGCGGCACGCGCCATGGACAAGCGTTTGTTATTGTTATCATTACCCACGTCGTCGGTGTGGCCGGCAATGATGGCGCTGAGATTGGTCTGCTTAGCAAAAAATCTCGCGGCTTCGCTAATGCTGGCTTTTGAGGCCTCGGTTAGCGTGGCTTTATTGGTGTCGAACTCAATGTTATTGAGCGTGGCGGCCTGAGCGATGGCACAGCCGGTATTGTCGGTACGCACGCCGGCCAAGGTGTCGGGGCAGAGGTCGCGTGTGTCGGCAATGCCGTCGTTGTCGGCATCGGCCGGTGCAACAATCACTTCTTTAACAACAGGCTCTGCCACTGGCGCTGCCACCTCACGGATCACTTCAACTTCGCGAATGGTTTCCACGCGCTCGACTTTGCCAAGCGGCACTTCAATGCCGGCGCTAACGGTGGTGTCGAAAATATCTTGGCTGTTGAAATCGTCGTAGACGCCTTGGACTTCAAGGCGACCGCGTACGGTTTTGCCAATCAGCTTGGTCAGACCGAGGCCGAGGTGCGCGGTCACGCCATCGTCATCTAAGAAGTTGGTGTCATTGTGCACATAACCGCCGCCCACCAAGACATACGGGGTAAGCTCGTCGCGATCGCCAAATGAATACATCAGCGACCCAGTGAAGGATTGGCGGAAATAGTTGGTGTCTTGCGCACTATTAGTTTTCAGCGTGGCGCTATTGGCGGCCAGCTCAACGTGCCAGTTGCTGCCCCAGCTGGTAATGGGCAAGCCAAAGCTGCCGGTGACCCCGTAGCCGTTGTCAACATTTTGGCGCTCGTTGTCGGTGCCGTTGAAGAGGGCACCTATATAGAAGTGGTAGACGTTGTCGGTTTCAGACTTGGTATCGGCCTGTGCGTTAGCCGAGCATGCGAGCATCAGGCTGGCTGCTAGAAGAGAGAGACGCATGAAGAGAACACTCACTGTTATAATTGTTAGAGTATGAATTTATCACAGCAATGTAAGTAAATAGTGCGGTTCTGAGGCTTTTTCGTAATTTTGTGTAAACGCATTTTTGGCATTTTCTCTGCTTCCCCTCGACAAAAGTCGTAGCGAATAGCTTACAATCCGCCGGTTGCTTCCTGCGGTAATCTGCCGCTTTTACCGAGCCGCCTGCGTTTTCACGTATGATGCGCGGCTCAAACGCAAGATGAGGACGAACCATGCAGATTGGTATCCCCACGGAAACTCAGGCCGGCGAGACGCGTGTCGCCGCAACACCTGAGACCGTAAAGAAATTTGTCGCCATGGGCTGCAAAGTCGTGGTGCAAGCAGGTGCTGGTGTGGCATCTAGCTGCATCGATAGCGCTTATGAAGCCGCCGGTGCCAGCATCGCGGCTACCGCTGCTGATGCACTCGGCAATGCCGATATGGTGCTAAAAGTTGTTGCGCCAACCGCCGATGAAACCGCACTGATCAAACAGGGCGCCACGGTATTGGCCGCTTTTGCGCCGCATCAAAACCCACATTTCGATGCTTACGCCGCGAAAGGGCTGACCTGTGTGGCGATGGAGCTGATTCCGCGCATCACCCGTGCGCAAAGCTCAGACATTCTCTCCTCGCAAGCCAACGTGGCCGGCTATAAAGCTGTGCTAATGGCCGCCAATGAATACGCTGGCTTATTCCCGATGATGATGACCGCCGCAGGTACTATTAAGCCCGCGCGCACCGTGGTCTTGGGCGTTGGTGTGGCTGGCCTGCAAGCCATCGCCACGGCTAAACGTTTAGGTGCGGTGGTGGAAGCATCGGATTTGCGTCCGGCCGCGCGCGAGCAAGTAGAATCGCTCGGTGGCCGTTGGTTAGACGTACCGATGAGCGAAGAAGAGGCCGCCAAAGCCTTGAGCACCGGTGGTTACGCTTGGCAGCCATCGCCTGAATACATTCGTGACCAAGCGGCTGTCGTCGATAAAGCCGTGTCGAACGCCAATATCGTCATCACTACTGCCCAGATTCCTGGTCGCAAAGCGCCAACGTTGGTGAAAGCCGAGACGGTCGCGAAAATGAAGCCCGGTTCGATCATCGTCGATATGGCCGTAAGCACCGGCGGTAACGTTGAAGGCTCGCAGCTCGACCAAACCGTGGTCACCGACAACGGCGTGCGCATTGTTGGTATCGGCAATATTCCCGCGTTGGTGGCGACCGAAGCGTCGGCGTTATATGCCCGCAACATGCTGAATTTCTTGGCCCCCATGCATAACAAAGACACCAGCGAGATTGTTCTCAATCGCGAAGATGACATGGTGAAACCCACGCTGATTGTTGATGCCGGCACGGTCAACTACCAAAAACCGAATTGATCGGGAGCTTCAAGAATGATTGATATGAATCAAGTGAATCAGCTGGCCGATCACGCCACCAGCGTGCCATTTGTCACCACCTTTACTATTTTTGTGCTGGCTATTTATGTCGGCTATTACGTGGTTTGGGGCGTGACGCCAGCATTGCACACGCCGTTGATGGCGGTGACCAATGCCTTGTCCGGCATCATCATTGTCGGTGCCATGCTGCAAACCGTGGCGACCGGCGCTGATGCTGAGTCATTACAAACCATTACCCCGACCAGCCTGTTGGGCGCTTTCGCTGTTTTCTTGGCCAGTATCAACATCTTCGGCGGCTTTGCTGTCACCGAACGCATGTTGGATATGTTCAAGAAAAAGAAGAAGTAAGGAGCGACTCAAATGAGTGATTTTGCACAATACGCAGACTGGTTTTATTTAGTCGGTTCTGTTTTGTTTATCCTGACCCTGCGTGGCTTGTCAGGCCCCAAAACCGCCATCATGGGCAATCGCTACGGCATGATCGGCATGACCTTGGCCATTCTGACCACGTTCTTTGTCGCGCCTAACCCGGTGCTTGGCATGATCATTGCCGCCATGGTCGCTGGTGCTGTGGTGGGCTTGGCGCGTGCGCGCACCGTGCCAATGACGCAGATGCCTGAAACCGTCGCCATGATGCACTCCTTAGTGGGCTTGTCGGCTGTTTGTATCGCCATTGCCGCAGTCTTGCACGAAGGTGTTCACCACGATGCATTGCACCGTTTTGAGCTCTTTGTGGGTTGCTTTATTGGTGCTATCACCTTCACGGCGTCGGTGTTTGCCTACGGCAAATTAGCCGCGAAAAAATGGGCAAAATCGGTCAGCGGCGTGTGGGTGAAGCCACTGCAGGCGATTTTGTTCTTGGGTATGATCGGTTTCGGTATCGTGTATTTCCGCACTGAAGATCTCAACGCCTTCTACGCAATGACTGCATTGGCATTAGCCTTCGGCTTCATCTGGATTGCTCCTATCGGCGGTGGTGATATGCCGGTGGTGGTGTCCTTGCTGAACTCGTTCTCGGGTTGGGCGGCAGCGGGTATCGGCTTCACGCTCAATAACCCTATGCTCATCATTGCCGGTTCGCTGGTTGGCTCTTCGGGTGCGATTTTGTCGTATGTGATGTGCAACGCCATGAACCGTTCATTGCTCAATGTCTTGTTTGGCGGCTTCGGCACAGCAACTGCCGCAGCTGGCGGCGGCGATGGCGCTGAGAAAACTCACAAGGCCGGTTCGGCTGAAGATGCCTCCTTCATGATGGCCAATGCCGACTCGGTGGTGATTGTGCCCGGTTATGGTTTGGCGCAAGCACGTGCGCAAAATGCCGTGAAAGAGCTGGCCACCGTGCTCAAAGAGCAAGGCGTGAAAGTACGCTATGCCATTCACCCGGTCGCGGGTCGTATGCCTGGTCACATGAACGTGTTGCTTGCTGAGGCCGATGTGCCGTACGAAGACGTTTGTGAAATGGAAGAGATCAACAGCGACTTTGCCTCCACCGACGTGGTGCTGGTGATTGGCGCCAATGACGTGGTCAACCCGGCCGCTAAAGATGATCCAGCCTCGCCCATCTACGGCATGCCGATTTTGGAAGCCAGCCGTGCGCGTACGGTCATGGTGATTAAGCGCTCGATGGCTACCGGCTACGCCGGCCTCGACAACGACCTGTTTTATCTAGACAAAACCATGATGGTCTTTGGCGATGCCAAAAAAGTCTTGGAAGATATGGTCAAAGGCGTCACCGGCGGCGGCCACTAATTCAACTGAATTAGCCCTCTGCTAAAAAAAGCCATGGTAGCGATACCATGGCTTTTTTTATGGCCGCTCGATTGGCTTGCATCACACCCCCCTAAACAGGGGGTTGTTGCGTATCGGTTGCAAACCTATGTTGGCGTTGAGCTAAACACAGGTATAACAACATGAAAAAACTACTGTTGGCGGCATCAGTCGCCGTTTGCTTTTATGCGCCCGTAGCGGTGGCCGGTTGGGGTGATCTGCTTAATGCTGCTGCGAATATTGCCAACCAAAGTGCTGGTAACGCCGCTAGTAGTGATCAAACAGCCGCGGTTATTGCCGCGGCCAATGCACAAGGCCAAGCCGCCGCGCTCACGGTACAGCAACAGCAGCTCTTGATTCAGCAGGGCATGACGCCCGAGCAAGTTGCCGCGTATGCTCAGCTGCAAGGCATCAGCCCTCAGCAGGTGCAAGCCTTGGCGCAGGCACAAATTAACGCGTTAACACCTGCGCAACGCCAGCAGTACCAAGCTGCTCAGGCGCAGGCTTTAGCGCAAGCACAGCAGCAAATTCAGGCGCAGCAAGTGGCGGCTGGCCCATGTCAGCCCGCCGCTGCGTCAAAAACCGGTGGCTTGGGCGGCATGTTCGGCAAAATGGCCGGCGGCATGTTGAAGTCAGGCTTGGTGCCCGGCATGTCGGCTGAGGCCGCCGCCACGGCCGCATCGGTGGCTGAGAGCGCTGGTGCGATGGCCGATTGCGTGCCGCAGTAGTCGGGTTATGTGCAGCTGTTACGCTCTTTACGGCGCAACAGCTGTGCTAAAGCCGTGCTGACCGCGAGCAGACCCATGCTAGCAGTCACGGTCACTAGCGAGCCGTAGCCGCTGCAGTTGAGCGAAGCGCTGCCACATAATTCGGGCGGCACGGTAATGGGTTCGTCAGAATAAATGCAGCTAATGCCAAAGGCTTTGCCGATCTCGACCGGATAGCCATGATGCTTACGCAGGCGTTTGCGTAGGCGCGCCAGTAATGGGTCTTGCTCGGTTAGCGCCAAGTCGGCCATGTGCAGGCGGGTGGGGTCGAGCTTGCCGCCGGCTGCGCCGCAGACCACCAACACATTGCGATGGCGGCGAGCATGCAGCGCCAGCGTGAGCTTGGCTTTGGCATCATCGCAGCAGTCCAAAATAATGTCGGGCTGTGGTGCCAGGATGTCATTGGCATTGTCGCGCGTGAGGAAATCATCGATTACGCGCACGCGGCAACGCGGATTGATATCACGCACACGCTCCGCCAGTACGTCGGCTTTGCCGCGGCCAAAAGTGGAACTCAGAGCCGGTAGCTGGCGGTTCACATTGGAGGCCACGAGTACGTCTAGGTCTATCAGCGTGAGCGCGCCTACGCCATTGCGCGCGAGGGCTTCGACTGCCCATGAGCCAACGCCGCCAAGGCCAACAACCACGGCATGGCTGCGTTGAAAGCGCGCCAAGGCGGCATCGCCATAGACGCGCGCAACGCCGGCAAAGCGACGGCTGTGATCATCATCTGTGTCACTGAGAGGGGGTGTTTGCGGTGTGGTCATTGGGCTGGGCGGGAGTCCATCGCGTTGGGTTCACTTATCAGGCTGGCCGGGAGTGGGCAGCTGAGCAAATATGGGTCGAATAATTGCCCGGCATAGAGCCGACCATTGAAGGTTTGTACGCTGCTAATAGCGCTGATGTGTTCACCGCTGTCGCTAAAAATGATGCGGCTTTGCGCCGATACCGGGTTGATGGCATAGACCGTGGTTGGCGACTGTGATGCCGGGCGCTGCCAATGCAGGCCTAAGCCAATGAGCGAGGGGTAAGCGCTGCTCAGCAAGTCACCATTGCTGGCGACACTGAGGCCGTCGAGCAATGACAGACTGGTCATCTGGGTGCGTTCGCTGAGTTGGCCGCTTGGGCCGCGCCGAAAGCGCACCATGCCCTCGCCAATGGTCTGTGTGACCCACAAATGTTCACCGAGCACGGCGACGCCATTGGCAATGGCAAATTGGCCGGCGGCCACGCGCCAGCCAGAATCAGGCCGATACACCACGACCGTGGCTTTGCGCTGCAAAAACAGCCACTCCACAATGCTCGCGCCATCGGCTCGTTCATTGGTGACATAGACGCTGCCATCGGGACTAATGGCAACGTCGTTAGGCGCGCTCAGCAATGGCGATAGCAACTGCTCGCGAAAACGCAGCTGATCATCAAGGACTTCATAGACCATGAGGCTGTGCTGATCGCTGACCAGGTCGCGGTCATGGCTGATGACATAGAGCAACCAGCGCTCATCGCGCTGCGTCAGCGCCATGCCGTGTGGGCGAAAGCGAAACCCTTCAGGCTCGCCTACACGCGGCAAAATGACCATAGCCTTCGTGCTAGGTGTGTAGGCGTAAATATCGCCGGTCCGCGAAAAGTGGCGGCGATCGTGACTGGAGATTAATAAACGTGGCGTTGGCGTTGCCTGCACGATGACTTTATCGGGCCCCGGGCCGGTGCCGATCAATTCGCATTGCGCGATGGTCATCTCCGCCGGAGTCGTGGGCTCGGCATGACTGAGCGGCGTGAAAAACAAACTGACCCACATTAGAGTATGGGTCAGTTTGCACAGAGGGTAGGGCATAGCAGGACCTTGTTGTGCTGACACGGGTGCTTTACTGAAGCCCCAACTTACTCAGCGCTAGGTTTTTCTGCTAGCTCTTGCAGACGAGCGGTTTTTAGATCAATGAGCTGTTGCGCATCATCGGCCTGCTGCTCAAGATCGGCAATCCGCGAGGCGAGCTCGTCATTCTCACTTTTCAAGGCATCAACAGATTCTTGTGTCAGCGCCAGCGCTTCAGAATCAGTCGCTTGCTCAGGAATAGCCAGGGTATCCACGGCTGGCTCGGGTGCATCAGTCGTTTGGCTGGCTTGCCACCAACGAAAACCAGCAAACGCCACCAAAATTACTAATGCAACACTAATCAGCCGTTTCATAGGTCATTACCAAGCAAGGGCACCACCGGTTTGATACTCGGTGACACGGGTTTCGAAGAAGTTCTTTTCCTTGCGTAAGTCCATGATTTCAGACATCCATGGGAAGGGATTTTTTACGCCCGGGAACTGTTCGGGTAAGCCTAGCTGCACAAGGCGGCGGTTGGCAATATAGTGCAGATACTCTTCCATCATGGCGGCGTTCATGCCGAGCACGCCGCGTGGCATGGTGTCTCGGGCGTATTCGACTTCGAGCTGCGTGCCTTCCAAGATCATTTGCGTGGCTTCTTGTTGGAACGCCTTTGTCCACAGCTGTGGATTTTCGTTTTTGATCTGGTTGATGACATCGATGCCGAAATTCACGTGCATGGATTCATCGCGCAGGATGTATTGGAACTGTTCGGCAACGCCGGTCATTTTATTGCGGCGACCCATCGACAAAATTTGCGTGAAGCCACAATAGAAGAAGGTGCCTTCGAGCACGCAATAAAAGGCGATGAGGTTGCGCAGCAGGCGCTGATCGTTTTCAACGGTGCCGGTTTTAAATGTCGGGTCGCTCAACGATTGCGTGTACTTCAGGCCCCAGGCGGCTTTACGCGCCACGCTCGGCACTTCGCGGTACATATTGAAGACTTCGCCCTCATCGATGCCCAGCGACTGAATGCAGTACTGATAGGCATGGGTGTGGATGGCTTCTTCAAAGGCTTGGCGCAGCAAGTACTGGCGGCACTCGGGGTTGGTGATGTGGCGATAGAGAGCCAGCACCAAGTTGTTCGCCACCAGTGAATCGGCAGTGGAGAAAAAGCCCAATGAACGCATGACGATCAGGCGTTCGTCTTCGGTGAGCTGGCCATCACCTGATTTCCACATGGAGACGTCTTTCGACATATTCACTTCTTGTGGCATCCAGTGGTTGGCGCAGCCATCGAGGTACTTCTGCCAAGCCCATTCGTATTTGAACGGCACGAGCTGGTTAAGATCGGCGCGGCAGTTGATCATGCGCTTGTCATCCACGCGGATGCGCTCAGCGCCCATCTCCAAGTCTTCTAAGCCGGGTGCCGGGTCGAGTTCAGCCAATGCTTGCGCGGCGCGCTCGTGCGCCGAGCCTTCTACGGCATCACGGGCGCCATGATTTACGCGCGCGATGGCCTCAGTGACGATGGCAGCAGGGGCCTCAAGTCCACGAGGGGCAGATCCGGCTGCAGGTGGCGCAGCAGAAACCACTGCTGCTGGCGCCTCAGTTGCTGTGTCCTGAGCTGGCGGCGCAGTTCTTGTCGGCGTAACCGGTGCTTGCGCAGTGGGCTTCTCGTCTGCATTAAAATCATCCCAACTAATCATATGCGTATCTCCTAGAGCTTAGACCTTATTGGCAGGCTTCGCAGTCTGGGTTATCGATAGAGCAGGCCAGTGGCACAGGTGCTGCTACTACCATGTCTTCAATTTGGGCTTTCACCGCATTTAGCGCGCCGTCTGAAACAGTAGACTTCTCAGCGGCCGTGGCGCCAATGGCACGGAGGTAGTACGTGGTTTTTAAACCGCGATACCAAGCCATGCGATAGGTGATATCGAGCTTCTTGCCCGAGGCTTCTGCCAAGTACAAGTTCAGCGATTGCGCCTGATCAATCCATTTCTGACGACGTGAGCCAGCATCGACTAACCAGCGTGGCTCAATCTCAAACGCGGTGGCGTAAATGGCTTTCATATCGGCCGGGATGCGCTCGAGTTTTTGCACCGAACCCTCGTAATACTTTAGGTCATTGACCATGACCGGATCCCACAGACCGCGGGCTTTTAGCTCATGCACGAGGTAGGGATTGACCACCGTGAACTCACCGGAGAGGTTGGATTTCACGTAGAGGTTTTGGTAGGTCGGCTCAATCGACTGCGAGACACCGCAGATATTTGAGATGGTCGCGGTTGGCGCAATCGCCATGACGTTGGAGTTGCGCATGCCGACGGTTTTGACTTGCTCGCGCAGGGTTGCCCAATCTAGCGTTTGGCTGAAATCGACTTCCACGTATTCGGCGCCACGATGCTCCGCAAGCGCCCATAGCGAGTCGATGGGCAGCACACCGCGGCTCCACAGTGAGCCATCGAATGTCGAGTAGCGGCCACGCTCACCGGCTAACTCGCTTGAGGCCTCAATGGCGTAATAGCTAATCGCTTCCATGGAGCGATCGGCAAAGGTTACGGCGTCATCGCTAGCATAGGCGAGCTTTTGCTTATAGAGCGCATCTTGGAAGCCCATGATGCCCATGCCTACCGGGCGATGGCGCATATTGGAGGTACGAGCCGCTTCCACCGCGTAATAGTTAATGTCGATAACGTTATCGAGCATACGCACCGCGGTACGCACGGTGCGACGCAGCTTGGCTTGATCCAGACCTGTCTCGGAGACGTGATTGACCAGGTTCACCGAGCCCAAGTTACACACTGCGATTTCATCTTTGCTGGTGTTCAGGGTGATCTCGGTACACAGGTTCGATGAGTGCACCACGCCAACGTGCTGCTGCGGCGAGCGTAGGTTGCAAACGTCTTTGAAGGTGATCCATGGATGGCCTGTTTCAAACAGCATGGAGAGCATTTTGCGCCACAAGTCTTTTGCTTGAATACGCTTAAATAAACGCATTTGGCCGTTGTCGCATTGGCGCTCGTATTCGGTGTAACGCTGCTCGAAGGCTTTGCCGTAGAGGTCATGCAGATCGGGTACATCGGAGGGTGAGAACAATGTCCATTCGCCGCCATCGAAGACGCGCTTCATGAATAAGTCAGGCACCCAATTGGCGGTATTCATGTCGTGCGTGCGGCGACGGTCATCGCCGGTGTTTTTGCGCAGCTCAACAAATTCTTCGATGTCTAAGTGCCAAGTTTCCAAGTAGGCGCAGACCGCACCTTTGCGCTTGCCGCCTTGGTTGACGGCAACAGCGGTGTCATTGGCGACTTTTAGGAAGGGCACGACGCCTTGCGATTTACCGTTAGTGCCTTTGATGTAGGCGCCGAGGGCACGCACGGGAGTCCAGTCATTGCCGAGGCCGCCGGCCCATTTCGACAGCATGGCGTTGTCTTGGATAGAGCCATAAATGCCGTGTAGGTCATCGGGGATGGTGGTCAGGTAGCAGCTGGAGAGCTGCGGCCGCAGCGTGCCGGCGTTAAATAGCGTGGGCGTGGAGGCCATGTAGTCGAAGCTCGACATCAGGTCATAGAACTCGATGACGCGCGCTTCGCGATCGCCGGTTTCCTGCATGGCCAAACCCATGGCGACGCGCATGAAGAAAATTTGTGGCAACTCGAAACGGATGTCATTGCTGTGTAAGAAATAACGATCATAGAGCGTTTGCAAGCCGAGGTAGGTGAACTGGAAGTCACGCTCGGGCTTTAAGGCCGCGCCGAGGCGTGCCATGTCATAGCTGGCCAGCGCAGGATCGAGCAGCTCTAATTCGATGCCACGGGTGATGTAGACCGGCAATGCTTGCGGGTAGTACTGGCTCATCTCGGCTTGCGAGGCGAGCTCCGCAATACCCATAAACGACAAGCCTTCACTGCGCAGATGGTCGAGCAGTAAGCGTGCAGTTACGTAGGTGTAATTGGGCTCTTGCTCAATCATCACGCGGGCGCACATGACCAAGACATTGTTGATGTCGGCCTCTGCGGCGCCATCATAAAGGTTGCGCAGAGTGTCTTCGACAATGGCTTGTGGTTCAACGCCGCTCAAGCCTTCGCAGGCGTTGCTGACTAAGGCCTCTAGGCGACCAAGGTCGAGCAGGTGGCGGCTGCCATCGGCTTTTAGCACGTGCAGAGTGGGGTGATGCTTGGTGGCGCTGGGCATGTCGACATCGCGGGCGCGGGCACGCTCATCGCGGTAAAGCACGTAGGCGCGAGCAATTTTCTGTTCGCCAGAGCGCATCAAGGCCAGTTCAACTTGGTCTTGAATCTCTTCAATGTGCACCATGCCGCCACTGGGCATGCGGCGCTTAAAGGTCGCCGACACCAACGTGGTGAGCTGCGCCACGGTCTCATGGATACGGCTGGAATTGGCCGCTGCCGAGCCTTCAATGGCTAAAAAGGCCTTGCTGATGGCTAGCGCAATTTTGTTGTCGTCATAGCCGACCACGGTGCCATTGCGCTTGATGACGCGCAGTTGGCCGGGCGCGGCGGGGGCGCTGGGTTGGGTTGTTGCTGGGGGGGCTTCCGCGAAAATGTCTGTTTGCATAAGTTCCTCGACGCCAGGGCACAGGGGGTGCGGCCTGAAAATGACAGTAAACGCACTGTCGATCACTAGATCTTGTGGTTATGTGGTGTAGCTATTGGCTAGTCAGCGTGTTCGCTGAAGATCACATGGCCGCAAGCAACTGGTGTGTATAAGAACGCTTGAGGGCGGTGTCTGTCCAGTGTTTTTACAAAAAATACGCTATATATTGTGTTTTGAAATGCATTTGGCACACTAGATGGTGTGTTTTGCTTGGCTTGACGCGCAACAAATCTGTGGATAAGTTGTGTATAGCTTGCGGGTATCCCTAGGGATAACTGAAGTTTTGTTGAAATATGAGTGACTTAGGCCAAAACACTAGATATTGTGTTTTTGATGTCAGGTGCCGTGGCTCGGATGCTTGTTCATTCGTCGCCCAAATGCCACGTTTGTCAGTATGTGATTGTTTACAAAACGGTATAAACTCCACCCACAATACGTTTGATCGTACTAAGGTAATTGCACTGCGCGTGCTTTAGTTAACACAAAATAAAAAGGGGAGCACAGGCATGGCATCTCACGAAGCGCCGCCGAAAATTTTGATTGTAGAAGACGATCAGCGCTTAGCCGAATTGACCCAGGAATACCTGATTCGTAACGGTTTAGAGGTGAGCATTGAGGGTGATGGCCAGCGTGCTATTCGCCGCATTATTGATGAGCAACCCGACTTAGTTGTACTCGACGTGATGCTGCCCGGCGCTGATGGCCTAACGGTGTGCCGCGAAGTGCGGGGCCAGTTCAATAAGCCGATTATCATGCTGACCGCCCGTACAGATGATATGGATCAAGTCTTAGGCCTTGAAATGGGCGCCGATGACTACGTGCCCAAACCTGTACAGCCACGCGTATTGCTGGCTCGTATTCGCGCGCAACTGCGGCGTGGTGAGAGCTCGGAGTCCACCGCTCAGCGCATCAGTTTTGGTGAGCTGGTGATCGACAACGGCGCACGCTCCGTAACCTTGGCGGGTGATTTGGTCGACTTTACCAGTGCCGAATACGACTTGCTGTGGCTGCTGGCCTCAAGCGCTGGCAAAACACTCTCGCGTGAAGATATTTTCTCGAAATTGCGTGGCATTGAATACGACGGTCAAGACCGCTCTATTGATGTGCGTATTTCCCGTATTCGCCCCAAAATTGGCGATGATCCTGATAGTCCGCGCATTATTAAAACGGTGCGCAGCAAAGGCTATTTATTTGTTAAGGATGGCGGCACCGCTTAATGCTGCGTGTCTTTCGCCCGAAAAGTATCTTTGTCGGGATTTATGGCGGCATTCTTGTCGTTGTGGTGGCCGTTAGCCTTATTGCTTATCTTACGATGCACTGGGCTAACAAACAGCGCGCGCAAGAATACACGGAGCAAATGTCCACGGCCGTGTTTCACATCACGGCGATTGCTGTTGCCAGACAGCAGGTAGACCAGCGTGCTTTATGGCTGCAGGACGCATCTTTACTGCTTGATGCGCCCATGCGCTTGCTCTCGGCTTTACCTATCGAGCTCAGTAATCACGAGCAAACTCGTCTCGCGCAGGGCTACACCGTGGTGCGCTCTAGCGGTAAAGGCAGCGATGTCTATATCCGTGTGCCCTTGCCCGGTAAACCATCGTACTTGGCGACGCGCATCGCCGGCATTGGCGAGCAGCAGGCGCGCGCGGCGGCAAATTTTTATCTCGAAGATTTAGCGAACTACCCAGATCAAGAAGCGTTGCGGCTTAAAACCCTTGCGCCATTTGTCGGTTTTCCCATGGCATTGGTGCCGCTTAAGCAAGTGCGCCTTGACCGTGACCAGCGCTTGCGCCTCGAGCAAGATGAAATTGTTGTGAGTTTTGGCGAGCTCTCTTCGAGCGGTGAGCGCTCGGCAATGAGCGTCTTTGCACCGAGTCAAAGTAGCCCAGGGCAAGTGCTTGTGCTCGGCCCATTCTCGCTATTTGATCCACTACCGTTTCAAGGTCTAGTGCTGGCGATTGTCTTGGCGCTGCTATTTATTACCCTCGGTTCGTATTGGGTAATTCATAACTTTGAGGTGAAGTTGTTGGCGCTGAGCAGTACCGTGCAGCGCTTGCGCGAGGGCGATCTCATGGCACGTGCCACCGTCGACAGTGTCGACGAGATTGGTCGGCTAGCCGAAACGCTTAATCACATGACCTCACACATCAAGCGCCTGCTGGATTCTCAGCGCGAGTTAACACAAGCCGTCTCGCATGAGCTGCGCACCCCATTGGCTCGGCTGCGCTTTGGCATGGAAATGATGGCGGGTTCGCCAGATGAAGAAGATCGTTTTCGACAACTCGATTTGCTCGATGAAGATATTGATCAGCTCAATCAGTTAATTGATGAGATTCTGACTTACGCCAATCTTCAGCAAAGTCGGCCACAGCTTGATTTCGAAGCGCTTGATATGAACGCGCTGCTTGAGCGTATTGCGCGTGAAACGCAAGCCTTAGGCAAGCCAGCCAAGCTCACCGTAGTGATCGATGACGGCTTGGTGATCCAGAGTGTTGAGCGCTACGCTCATCGCGTGATTCAAAACTTGGTCGGCAATGCGCTGCGCTATGCAGATCATGATGTGCGCGTGACGCTTCGGCGTGATGGCGACAGTGTTGAGCTATGGGTTGAGGATGATGGCCCGGGTATTCCAGAAGCACAGCGTGAGCGAGTTTTTGAGCCATTTACGCGTTTAGATGACAGCCGCACGCGCAGCACGGGTGGCTATGGACTTGGCCTATCGATTGTCAGCCGCATTGTGCACTGGTTTGAAGGTACGATACGTGTTGAAGCTAGCAGGCAGCTGGGCGGCGCACGTTTTGTCATGCGTTGGCCGGTGAAGCCGAGCGGTCGTCATAATGCATTAACATAACGCTACAAAAACCAACACATCTCGTCTCGTAGGCGACAGTTTTTTGACTGATTATACTGTCAACCGCAACGATGACTTGGCGTTTAATCTCACAGGATGACGACAACGGTGTGCTGTAACAATGATCGTTTTTTCAGGGCTCACATGATGTGAGCCTTTTTTTTGTAAGCATTAGCCTACTTGGCGTGTAGTTTATTTCACTTTATTTGCTTATTATTTCTCAGTGTTACGCGCCCGTTTTTTTATGTTATTGAATGTTAAGTCTATTTTTTATATCCACCATAGGTTGGATTACCTGACCTATTGTGTCAGTTATTTAAGTCACTAATATCCAAGCTTGTCAGGACGCCACCTGATGGATTAGGTGAGCACACGGAGTGTGCATAGGAAGAATGCAGGATGTAATTTTCCAAGGAATTAAACACGGACGCGGTCGAACATGGATGATGCGACCATAAAAAAGGAGCCTTAAGGCTCCTTTTTTGTTTCTTCTCTACAGCGGTTTAGCGCTCAAGCAAAGCCAGCTTGTTGGGCTTGCCATCCCACTCTTTGCCATCGGCTGGGCGCTCACCAATTTCGGTGATGTTAGGCCAGACTTGTGCCAAATCCGCATTGATCTTAATGAACTCTTTTTGATCGGCCGGTAACTCATCTTCCGAGAAGATGGCGTTGGCGGGGCACTCAGGCTCACATAGCGCGCAATCGATGCATTCGTCCGGGTGAATTACTAAAAAGTTCGGGCCTTCATAAAAGCAATCCACTGGGCAAACTTCCACGCAGTCTTGGTATTTGCACTTGATGCAGTTTTCGGTAACGACAAATGTCATGGCTAAGCAGTCCCAGAGGCTAATCAATCAGCGCGTAGTTTACTGATGCCGCTTGTGTGTGGCAATTGAGTCGAGCTGAGCAATTGAATCAACAACGCTGATACATCGCGCATCTAGAGCTGCTTTTTCAGCGCGTAGACGAGCGCTAGCGCCTCACGCGGGCTAAGGTTGTCGGGATCGATATCGCGCAATGACAGCTCCACCGCGCTCGGTTGATTGGTGGCAAACAAATCCGGCTGCGGCGAGCGACTGCGGTGGGGTTGCACCGGCACGGCATTTGGCGAAGCGCTCGCTGGGGCCTCGATGGGGCTGGCGGCGCTCTGGCGAAGGCTCACGCTCTGTGATTCCAGTACGCTCAAGCGTTCACGCGCCCGGCTGATGACCTCAGCCGGCACACCGGCGAGTTGCGCGACTTGCAGGCCATAGCTTTGGCTGGCCGGGCCGGGTTTCACGGCATGTAAAAACACCACATGGCCATCGTGCTCAGCAGCGGCCAAATGCACATTGGCAACGCCGTCAAGCAAGTCGGGCAGAGCGGTGAGCTCGAAATAGTGCGTGGCAAATAAGCTCAATGAGCGACACTGCATGGCCAGATACTCAGCGGCGGCCCAGGCCAGCGACAGACCATCGAAGGTGCTGGTGCCCCGACCAATTTCATCCATGATGACTAAGCTGTTGGGCGTGGCGTTATGCAAAATCGTGGCGGCTTCGGTCATCTCGACCATAAAGGTGGAGCGACCAGAGGCGAGATCATCCGATGAGCCAATACGCGTGAAGATGCGGTCGACCGGGCCGATGTGTGCGGCGCTGGCGGGCACATAGCTGCCCATGTGTGCGAGCAGGACAATCAGCGCGGTTTGCCGCATATAGGTGGATTTACCGCCCATGTTGGGGCCAGTGACCACCAGCATGCGCTGATCGTCGTCTAGGCGCAGGTCATTGGCTGTGAAGGGTTCGCTGAGCAGGCGCTCGACCACGGGGTGGCGGCCCGCTTCAATCATCAGGCCAGGGGTTTCTAACAGCGTTGGGCATACCCAGTTGAGGGTGTCGGCGCGCTCGGCCAAGCACACCAGCGCATCAAGCTCCGCCAAGGCCTCGCAGAGGGCTTGCAGCGGCGTGAGCTTGGCCGTGATGGCATCGAGCAGGTCTTCGAACAGCTGCTTTTCGCGCGCCAAGGCGCGTGCCGAGGCCGACAATGCCTTATCTTCAAACGCCTTGAGCTCCGACGTGATGTAGCGCTCGACATTTTTCAGTGTTTGTCGGCGAATAAAATGCGCCGGCGCTTGCTCGGCTTGTAAGCGCGAAAGCTCAAAGTAGTAGCCACTGACTCGGTTATAGCCAATTTTCAGCGTTGCAATGCCTGAGTTTTCGCGCTCTTTGGCCTCCAGCGCGAGTAAGTAATCGCCGGCGTTGCTGCTCAAGCCGCGGAGCTCATCGAGATCGGCATCGAAGCCATCGGCAATGACACCGCCATCACGCAAGACCGCCGGCGGCGCCTCAACCACGGCACGTTGCAAAAGCTCGGCGAGCGCCGGTTGCGGGGCAATATGCGTGGCTAAGGTTTGAAGGCGCGTGGCGTGGCGCATGCTGAGCCAGGCCGAAAACTCGGGGATGAGTGCGAGTAAGTCGCGCAGGCGGGCCAGATCGCGCGGGCGTGCACTGCGCAATGCCACGCGCGAGAGCACGCGTTCGCCATCGCCCATATCGGCTAAAGGCTGGGTAAGTGCATCCCAGGCATGGTCACTGATGAGCTCATCGATGGCCTGCTGACGCCAGAGCAGCACCTCGCGCCGGCGAATGGGCTGGTGCAACCAACGCCGCAACAGGCGGCTGCCCATGGCCGAGCGCGTTTGATCGAGAATGCCAGCCAAGGTGCTGCGCGTGTCGCCGGCGAGGGTGTGGGTGAGTTCGAGATTGCGGCGTGTGGCGGCATCGAGCGCGAGCATATCGTGGGCGTTATCGACTTGGATGCCACGTAAATGCGGCAGCGCATTGCGCTGGGTCTCGCGGGCGTAAACCAGCAGCGCGCCAGCGGCGGCAATAGCGCTGGGCATCGTCTCGCAGCCAAAGCCTTGTAAATCATGCACAGCAAATTGCTGGCAGAGCTGGCGATGGCCGCTGTCGCGATCAAAGTGCCAGGGCAGGCGAGCGCGCAGACCGCGTTGGCCTTCAAGCTGATCGCGCCACGCCACATCTTCAGGGTAGAGCAGTTCAGCGGGCTGGATGCGCGCAAGCTCACCGAGCACGGCCTCTAGGTCGGCGAGCTCCTGCACATTAAAGCGACCGCTGGCCATGTCCAAATAAGCCAAGCCCCAGCGTGAATTGAGACACACTAGCGCCGCTAGTAGTGTGTCGCGGCGCTCATCGAGAAAGGCGTCATCGCTGACGGTGCCGGGCGTGACCACGCGCGCGACTTGGCGCTCCATTGGGCCTTTTTGCGCGCCGGGTTCGCCGACCTGCTCGCAGACCACCACTGACTCCCCGTGGCGGATGAGGCGAGCAATATAGTTCTCCGCGGCATGATACGGAATGCCGGCCATGGCAATCGGCGCGCCCGCGGACTTGCCGCGCGCGGTCAGCGTGATGTCGAGCAGGCGCGCAGCTTTTTTGGCGTCATCGAAAAACAGCTCGTAAAAATCGCCCATGCGATAGAACACCAGCTCATTGGGGTGCTCGGCTTTGATGCGAAGGTACTGCTGCATCATGGGGGTGTGTTGGGCGTTGTCGCTGCTCATGAATGCGTTAGGCCTGCGGATTGCGGGCCGACGCTATGGGCGAGCGGCCAATGACAAAGATGTGCAGGATAGCAAACCCCGGCAGCGGCGACTAACGTAAACGTTGGCGGTGCTCAGTGCGGAAATTGCGTCGCGTAACAGACCGGCGAGTTTGCGTCCTGCTGCTTATCGAGCGCCTCTTCGAGGAAGTCTGCGAGCACGCGCGCGTGTGATGTGGCTGGGTTGCGGGCGGCAAAAATTAGCGTGATGGGGCCATCTTGCGCGAAACCGAGGATGGGCATCCAATGCCCCGGCTCGGCATTGAGCTCTTGGCGATAGCGCTGGCTAAACGCCTCAAAGCGTTCTTCGCGATGGCCATACCAGGTGCGCAGCGCGGGGCTGGGTGCGGCATCTTTGCACCAGTCATCGAAGATTAGGTCGTGTTTGCTCACGCCGCGCGGCCATAGGCGGTCGACAAAAATGCGGCGGCCATCGGAGGGGCTGGCGGGCTCGTATACGCGCTTGATGTTCACCATGGCCGCCTCCTTATTGCGATGAGTCTGCGTTAGCGCTCGTTCATGCCGCCGAGACATAAATACTGCGTCTCTAAATACTCATCGAGGCCGTATTTCGAGCCTTCGCGGCCCAACCCGGACTCTTTGACGCCGCCAAAGGGCGCCATTTCGTTAGAAATAATGCCCTCGTTGATGCCGACCATGCCGTATTCGAGGCGCTCAGCCACCGACCAGATTTGTTTTAAATCGCGGCCATACAGGTAGGCGGCGAGGCCGGCTTGCGTGGCGTTGGCCAGTGCCACGGCGTGGTCCGCATCGCGCACGCGAATAAGCGGGGCGACCGGGCCGAAGCTCTCTTGCTGAGCGATCGGCATAGCGTTATCGACCTCGAGGAGCACCGTGGGTTGGTAGAAATTGCCGCCACGCGCATGACGCGCACCGCCCATGGCCAGTGTGGCGCCGGCGGCAATGCTGTCATTGACCAGACGCTCAACTTTGTCGACCGCCGCGGCATTAATTAATGGGCCAATGGTCGTGTGCTCGTCGGTGCCGTCGCCGACGACAAATTTGGCCACGGCGGCCTGCAGCTTTGCGGCAAAGGCATCGTAGATGCTGTCATGCACTAAAAAGCGGTTGGCGCAGACGCAGGTTTGCCCGGCGTTGCGGTATTTTGAGGCCAATGCGCCTTGCACGGCGGCATCAAGATCGGCGTCTTCGAGGACAATAAACGGCGCATTGCCGCCAAGTTCCAGCGACACGCGTTTGACGGTGTCGGCACAGGCAGCCATGAGCTTTTTGCCGACTGCCGTGGAGCCGGTAAACGATAATTTGCGCACCACCGGGCTTTGCGTGAGCACATCGCCGACGCTGGCGGCATGCGCGGTGGTGATGACATTGAACACGCCATCGGGCAGGCCGGCTTGTTGGGCCAGATAAGCCAAGGCCAGCGCGCACAGCGGCGTGGCTTCGGCCGGTTTGACCACCGAGGTACAGCCGACCGCCAAGGCGGGCGCGACTTTGCGCGTAATCATGGCGATGGGAAAGTTCCACGGCGTGATGGCGGCGGTCACGCCAATCGGCTGCTTGAGCGCGATTAAGCGGCGATCGGGCGTGGGACCGGGAATCACATCGCCATAGGCACGCTTACCCTCTTCGGCAAACCATTCGATAAATGACGCGCCGTAGGCGACTTCGCCGCGCGACTCGGCCAAGGGCTTGCCTTGCTCGGCGGTCATCAGCTGGGCGAGATCTTCTTGATGGCTGATGATCAGATCGAACCAGCGCTTGAGAATCTGACTGCGCGATTTCGCCGGCAGCGCCCGCCATGCTGGCAGCGCGCGTTCGGCCGCCGCGATGGCCTGCGCGGTCTCGCTGGCGCCCATATCGGGTACCTGCGCGATGATCTCGCCGGTGGCCGGGTTGTCGATGGCGTGCGTGGCGCCGGAGTCAGCAGACAGCCATTGGCCGTTGATAAAGGCCTGTTGGCGCAGCAAAGGGTTGGTAAATGCCATGGGAATCTCCGGGATTTTAAGATGGCCGCTAAACCGAGCTCAGCTCACCAGCAGCGGCAGCAGCGCCGCGCGCGTGGCCTCAGGAATAGCCACTGACTGGCTGCTGGCGCGGTCGACATAGACATGGACGAAATGCCCCACGGCGGCCGGCGTGTCGGCGTCATTGCGAAATAAACCGATTTCATAGCGCACACTGCGGGTGCCCAAATGCGCCACGCGCACGCCGGCGGTGATGCTGTCGGGGAAGGCAATCGGCGCTAAATAATTGCACTGCGTCTCCACCACAAAAGCGATTTCGCGACCGTGATGAATGTCGAGCACGCCGGCATCGATGAGGTAGCGATTTACTGCGGTGTCGAAAAAGCTGTAGTAGTTGACGTTGTTGACGTGGCCATAAATATCGTTGTCCATCCAACGCGTGGGCATGGTCAGCAGATGCTTGTAGCTGGCGCGGGTGTTGGGATTGCTCATGCGTACACCGACTCATAGATTGCCAGGGCATCGGCGAGCGTGACCTCGCGCGGGTTATTGATGAGCAAGCGCTGCACGGCCATGGCATCTTGCGCTAACAGCGGCAGATCGGCTTCGCGCACGCCATTGCCGCTTAAGGTGTGTGAAAACGGCATCTCGGCGACCAAGGCGCACATGCGCTCAATAAACGCAATGGAGGCTGGCTCGTCATCGCGGCTGGCGCTGGGGTCGAGTGCGCGCTCGAGCTCGGCATAATGGCGCGCGGCGGCGGGCCGATTAAAGCGCAGCACCGGGCTCAGCACGAGGGCATTGGTGAGGCCATGCGGCAAGTGGTAGCGGCCACCGAGCGGATAGGCGAGGGCATGAACGGCGGCCACCGGCGCATTGGCAAAGGCCATGCCAGCAAACAGCGAGCCCATCAGCATGGCTTCGCGGGCATCGGCATTGGTGGGTTCGGCGAGCACCGTGCGGATGTTATCGTGCAGGGCTTTTAAGGCCTGCAGCGCGAGGGCATCGGAGAGTGGATTTTTCTTGTGACGGCTGGTGTAGGCCTCAATGGCGTGGACCATGGCATCGATGCCGGTCGCGGCGGTAATGGCGGCGGGTAGGCCGAGCGTCAGCGTGCTGTCGAGCACGGCGATATCCGGGTAGAGGCAGCTGGAGACTACGCCCTTTTTCTCGTCGGTGGGCGTGGTGAGAATGCTGATGGGCGTGACTTCAGAGCCGGTGCCGGCGGTGGTTGGCACTTGAATGAGTGGCAGGCGTGGGCCGCGCGCCACATCCACGCCATAAATGCTGGGAATGTCTTGCGGCGTGCGCACGAGCAATGCCACGAGCTTAGCGGTGTCCATGGCGCTGCCGCCACCAAAACCAATGACGGCATCAGCGCCACTGCCGGCGGCGTGGGCCACCGCGGCTTGCACGCTGGCCTCGGGCGGATCGGCGAGCACGTCGGTATATAAGGTGTATTTGAGGCCCGCCTCATTGAGGCCTTTTAGCAAGCCGCTGGTTAAGCCGCTGCTGTGCAAAAACGCATCGGTGACAATAAACACATGCGTGGCGTTGAGGCCTTGAGCGAGCGCACCGATGCGGCCTGCACTGCCTTGCTCGCAGACGATGCGCGGGCTGGTCTCGAAGTTAAAGCTGGCCATTAAAGCGCGGCCTCTAGGACCTGGCGGCTGACTTCGGGCGTGATGGTTTGGCGCTCGCCGAGTTTGACCATGCCGTGGGCTTGCAATTGCTCAATGAGCGCGTCGATGTGTTGTACGCCTAGGTCGTAGGCACTCAAGGTGGTGGCGACACCGAGGCGCTCGAAGAATTCGCGGGTGCGCTCAATGGCGGCGCTGATGCGTTCATCGGGTGTACCAACATTGATGCCCCAAACGCGCTCGGCGTATTGCAGCAGTTTCGCCTGCTTCGCCTCGCGCTGCGTGTGCAGCATGGCTGGCAGCACCACGGCGAGGGTTTGCGCGTGGTCGAGGCCGTGCAGCGCGGTGAGCTCGTGGCCAATCATGTGTGTGGACCAATCTTGCGGCACGCCGGCACCAATGAGGCCATTGAGCGCTTGGCTGGCGGCCCACATCAGGTTGGCGCGGACATCGACATTGTCGGGTTCGCTAAAAGCGCGCGGGCCATCCTCAATGAGCGTCAGCAAAATGCCCTCGGCGAAACGGTCTTGAATTTTGCCATCGACCGGATAGGTCAGGTATTGCTCGACCACGTGTACGAAGGCATCGACCACGCCATTGCCTACTTGGCGCTTGGGCAGAGTCAGGGTTTTGGCTGGGTCCATCACAGCAAATTGCGGATAGAGTAGCGGGTTGCTGAAGGCCATTTTGCTGTGTGTGGCGCGAATGGTCACGACCGCGCCGCTATTGGTCTCGGAGCCGGTGGCCGCGAGCGTGACCACCACGCCTAGGGGTAGTGCCTGTGTGACGGCGCGTCCACGGGTTTTGAGGATGTCCATGGGCTCGCCATCGTGATGAATGGCGGCGGCGATGAATTTGCTGCCGTCCATCACTGAGCCGCCACCAACGGCGACAATATAGTCGGCGTTTTCGCGGCGACCGAGCTTGACGGCCTGCATGAGTGTCTCGAAGCTGGGGTTGGGCTCGATGCCGCCAAATTCAATAATATGACGCTCGCCGAGCGCGGCTTTGACTTCATCGAGCGTGCCGGTGGTTTTCACGCTGCCGCCGCCGTAGGTCACCAGCACGCGTGCGTTGGCGGGCACTTCCTTGCTCATTTGCGCGATCATGCCGGCGCCAAACAGTACTTTAACAGGGTTGCGGTAGCTGAAATTAAGCATATAAAAAACCTCGGTTGGGCGTCGCGATGAGCCGTTTTGGCGTCTACACTGATGCGGTGTGATGAGAAAAACTTGGTCTTGAGCATACTGTTTTGGAGCGTAAATGTCTTATCTGCTCAGCCCATGCGCGGCAATAGATGCAGGCGATAACACCTTAATCATTGCCGCTGCGCGCGTCTTGGGGTCAACGCTATTGGCGCATGGCTTGCGCGTGAGTGCGGCGGAATCGTGCACGGGTGGTGGCATTGCGCAGGCCATCACCGAGGTGGCGGGTAGCTCGGCGTGGTTTGATATGAGTTGGGTGACCTATAGCAATGCCGCGAAAACGCAGCTCGTCGGAGTGCCGGCGGTGGTCATTGCCGAGCATGGTGCGGTCAGTGAGGCGGTGGTGCGCGCCATGGCCGAGGGCGCGCGCGTTGCCTCGGGTGCTGATTGGGCGGTAGCGGTCAGTGGCGTGGCAGGGCCCAGTGGCGGCACGCCGGAAAAGCCAGTGGGCTTGGTGTGGATGGCGTGGGCTGGCCCGCAGGGAACAGTTGTGGAGTCGAATTACTGGCCAGGCGAGCGTGTCATGGTGCGTTGTCAAACCGTTTATCGGGCCCTGAGTCAATTAAATACCTTGGTGTTATCTAGCGCCGCCCATACCCGTGTGCCATAATACTGTACGAAAGGACAGCATTGGCGTATCGTCAGTGCTTCACTCATTTTGCAATGCGCTCTGAGCGCGAGGATTAAGCCTTATGAACGACAATAAACAAAAAGCCTTGAGTGCCGCGCTCGCGCAAATTGAAAAGCAATTTGGTAAAGGTTCCGTCATGCGTTTGGGCGACCAGCCAGCTACCGGCGCTATTCCAGCGATTTCCACCGGCTCATTAGGGCTTGATGTCGCGTTGGGTATTGGTGGTTTGCCGAAAGGGCGTATTGTCGAAATCTATGGCCCAGAGTCCTCTGGTAAAACCACGCTAACCTTGCAAGTGATTGCCGCATGCCAGCGCGCCGGTGGTACCGCCGCGTTTGTTGATGCTGAGCACGCCCTCGATCCGCAATACGCGGGCAAGCTCGGTGTAGATGTGGAGAATTTGCTGGTATCGCAGCCCGATACAGGTGAGCAAGCGCTTGAGATTGCCGATATGTTGGTGCGCTCCAACTCAGTGGATATCATTGTGGTCGACTCGGTGGCTGCACTCACGCCGCGTGCCGAAATTGAAGGCGAAATGGGCGACACCCACGTTGGTTTGCAAGCCCGCCTGATGTCGCAAGCGCTGCGTAAAATCACTGGCAACATTAAGCGCTCAAACTGTTTGGTGATTTTCATTAACCAAATTCGTATGAAGATTGGTGTCATGTTTGGCAGCCCTGAGACCACCACCGGTGGTAATGCGCTGAAGTTCTACGCCTCGGTGCGTATGGATATTCGTCGTATTGGTGCGGTCAAAGAGGGTGAAGAAATCGTGGGTTCTGAGACCCGTGTAAAAGTGGTGAAAAACAAAGTCGCCCCACCCTTTAAGCAGGCAGAGTTCCAGATTTTGTATGGCCAAGGCATTAACCGTCAGGGTGAGATTGTCGACTTAGGTGTGAAGCTCGGCCTGGTTGATAAAGCCGGTGCTTGGTATGCCTATCAAGGCAATAAAATTGGTCAGGGTAAAAGTAACGCCTGTAACTTTTTGAATGAAAATCCGGCCATCGCGAAAGAGATCGAAGATCAGATTCGCGATCAATTGATTGGACCAATCAGCGCATTGCCTGAAGATGCGGATGAGATTGATTCTGTAGAGGCAGCGGGTCTTTAAGCCTTTATGGCGGGTTTCGGTTTTAAGCGTGGCGGCGCGTCAGACGAGCCGCTCACGCCTGAACAGGTGTGGAATAAACTGCTGACCTGGCAAACTCGTCGTGAACATACGCAACATGAGTTGCGCGCAAAGCTTGCGATGTATGCGGTAGACGAGTCGTTGATTGCTCAGTCTTTAGCAAAGCTATGCAACTACGGTTTGCAGGATGATCAACGTTGCGCTGCTGGCATTGTCCGAAGCCAGTTATTACGTGGGCGGGGACAGCGTGCTATTTCGCAGCGTTTGCAGCAAAAAGGTTTGGCTGCTGATCATCCGGCCCTCGCAGAGCAAACAGAGCATGTCGACTGGGTTGCTGAGGCGACGGCACTCCTGCATCGACGCTTTGGTAGTGCACCGGCAGATGGTCCTAAAGCGCAGGCAAAGCGCGTGCGCTTTTTACAATATCGAGGCTTTAGCTTGTCGCAGGCGATTGAAGCGATGAAAGCGCCTGTAAGCGATTAAGTTGGTGCTTGCGAGCGCTTCAAACGTCGGATTTACTGCGAAAATCAGTCAACTAACGCTATAATCACCGGCTATTTACAGTCGCCAGTATGCCGATCGCGCATGCATGGCAGGTCTAATTGGTTCGGAGCGGTAGATGAAAAGCGCTGATATTCGCGAAGCTTTTTTGCAGTTTTTTGAGCAGAAAGGTCACACCCGTGTGGCATCAAGCTCACTGGTGCCAACCGACGATCCCACGTTGCTGTTTACTAACGCCGGCATGAATCAGTTCAAGGAGTGTTTTCTTGGCCTCGATAAGCGCAGCTATACACGTGCGGTGTCATCGCAAAAGTGCGTGCGAGCTGGCGGCAAACATAACGACTTAGAAAATGTTGGCTATACCGCGCGGCATCACACGTTTTTTGAAATGCTCGGTAACTTCAGTTTTGGCGATTATTTCAAGCAAGACGCCATTGACTTTGCTTGGGAGTTTTTAACCAGCGCCGAGTGGCTCAATATTCCCAAAGATAAGCTAACCGTGACGGTGTATGCCAGCGACGACGAAGCCTACGATATTTGGCAAACGCGTATTGGCGTTCCGGCTGAGCGCATTATCCGCATTGGTGATAACAAAGGTGGCGCATACGCCTCTGACAACTTCTGGGCGATGGGCGATACCGGCCCTTGTGGACCCTGCAGTGAAATTTTCTATGATCACGGCGCCGATATACCCGGTGGCCCGCCAGGCTCACCCGATGAAGATGGCGACCGCTTCATTGAAATTTGGAATAACGTCTTCATGCAGTTTAATCGCACCGCCGATGGCGTGATGCACCCGCTACCGGCTCCGAGTGTGGATACCGGCATGGGCTTGGAGCGGATTTCAGCAGTCATGCAGCATGTGCATGCAAATTATGAAATCGATCTGTTTCAGTCGTTATTGGCTGCCTCAGCGCAAGCCATTGGCTGTGAAAACAACAGCCAAGCATCACTGAAGGTGGTTGCTGACCACATACGTTCATGCGCCTTTTTGATTGCCGATGGTGTTCTTCCTTCAAATGAAGGGCGTGGCTATGTCTTGCGTCGCATTATTCGCCGAGCCTGCCGACACGGCAATAAATTGGGTGCAAACGGCCCATTCTTCTCTCGCATTATTGATGCACTAGCCGCTGAAATGGGTGATGCCTATCCGCAGTTACGTGAGCAAGCTGCCGACATTGCGCAGGCGCTATTGGCCGAAGAAGAGCAGTTTGCTCGCACGCTAACGCAAGGCCTGCGGATTTTAGATGCCGACTTGGCTGAATTGGTAGGGACGATTATTCCGGGGCCCACAGTTTTCCGTCTTTATGACACCTACGGTTTTCCAGTGGATTTAACCGCAGATATTGCCCGCGAGCGTGACTTAAGCCTCGACATGGCGGGTTTTGAGGCAGAAATGCACGCTCAGCGCGAGCGTGCACGGGCCAGCTCACGCTTTGACATTGACTACAATGCCTTGATCACACTCGACGGCGATACCGTGTTTGTTGGTCATGAACACACCGCAAGCATGGCCACTGTGCGGGCGATATACCGTGATGGTCAGCGAGTGGGTGAGGCTAACGTCGGCGAAAATGTAGCGATTGTCTTAGATAAAACGGCATTTTACGCCGAATCGGGCGGTCAAATCGGTGATGCCGGAGTGATCAGTGCGCAAGGCTTGCGTGTTGATGTCCGCGATACCAAAAAAAGTGGTCTGCACCATGTTCATCATGCGCTCGTCACTGAGGGTGTGTTGCGCGAGGGCTCAGCCGTTGAGGCGGAAGTGGATAATGCCACTCGTCGTGCGACAGCACGAAATCATTCGGCCACGCACTTATTGCACGCGGCATTGCGTGAGATTCTCGGCAAGCATGTTCAGCAAAAAGGCTCACTGGTGACCTCCGACTACTTGCGCTTCGACTTTTCTCATCCTGAAGCGATAGCGCCGGAGCAACTACGCGCTGTGGAAGCCCGCGTTAATGAGCACATATTGGGTAATACCGCAGTACAAACCGAGTTGACTGATATCGAGACAGCCCGTACGCGCGGCGCCATGGCGCTGTTTGGCGAGAAATACGGCGATGTGGTGCGTGTGTTGAGTATGGGTGAGGCGAATTTTTCGGTGGAATTATGCGGCGGCACACATGTGGCGCGCACTGGCGATATTGGCCTGCTGCGCATCACCAGTGAGTCTGGCGTTGCCGCCGGCGTTCGGCGTATTGAGGCGCGCAGCGGTTTAGCAGCAATGGCTTGGCTGAACCAAGGTGAGCAAACCTTAGCTGAGGTCGCCGCCTTGGTGAAAACCAATCGTGACAGCGTTACCGGCAAGGTGCAGCAGTTGCTTGAGCGTCAGCGAGAATTAGAGAAGTCCGTTGATCAACTCAAAGCGAAAGCCGCGGCGACAGCTGGTGCAAACTTGACCGCTCAAACTGTTACGGTTGCTGGTGTGCCAGTTTTAGCTGCCCGTCTTGATGGCGTAGATGCTAAAGTACTCCGCGAAAATGCCGACCAATTACGCAATCAGCTGGGCGATGCGGTGGTGCTATTGGCCAGTGTCATTGATGCCAAAGTCAGTCTTGTTGCCATGGTGAGCAAGGCGCTGACGGCTACGATTAAAGCCGGAGATTTAGTTAGCTTTGTTGCGCAGCAAGTCGGCGGTAAAGGCGGTGGTCGCCCTGATATGGCCATGGCGGGTGGCACGGAGCCAGAAAATCTAGAGCAGGCACTGGCTTCGGTTGAGGCTTATGTCGCATCGAAAATGGCAGCACCAGAGCGCTAGGCTTTGGCATACATGACAAGCGCAGCCACGCTGACGCTGTGCAGTGAATTGTTGAGAGAAATGATATGGCGTTGATTGTACAGAAATACGGTGGCACATCGGTGGGTACCCCCGAGCGCATTCAAGCCGTGGCTGAGCGTGTGAAGCGCTGGCATGACCAAGGCGACCAGATTGTTGTGGTGGTATCGGCCATGAGTGGCGAGACCAACCGCTTGATAGGCCTCGCGAAAGCTATTAGTGAAGAGCCTGCGGCGCGCGAGATGGACGTGATGCTGTCGACCGGTGAGCAAGTTACTATTGCGCTGCTGTCGATGGCGCTCATGGAACTTGGTGTTGATGCGCGCTCGTATACCGGCCCGCAGGTGGCTATCCGCACCGATAGCTCACACATGAAGGCGCGCATTGAGTCGATTGATGATGCGCGCATTCGTGCCGACCTCGACGCCAATCGCGTGGTCGTGGTGGCTGGTTTCCAAGGCGCAGATGCGCTTGGCAACATTACCACTTTGGGCCGCGGCGGCTCAGACACCACCGGCGTGGCGCTAGCTGCCGCTTTGGGCGCTGCCGAGTGTCAAATTTATACCGATGTCGACGGTGTCTACACCACTGACCCGCGCGTGGTGCCGCAAGCGCGTCGCCTCACAACCATCACCTTTGAGGAAATGTTGGAGATGGCCTCGCAAGGCTCGAAAGTCTTGCAAATTCGTTCGGTAGAGTTTGCCGGCAAATACAATGTGCCTCTTCGTGTGTTGTCGAGCTTTGGCGAAGGCGAGGGTACTTTAATCACTGTTGATCATGCAGAGGACGATATGGAAAAGCCCGTTATTTCCGGGATTGCCTTTAACCGCGATGAGGCCAAACTGACCGTGCGCGGCGTGCCCGATACTCCAGGCATTGCTTCGCGCATCCTAAGCCCCATTGGTGAGGCCAATATTGAAGTCGATATGATTGTTCAAAACGTCTCGGCGGATAGCACGACTGACTTTACCTTCACCGTGGCGCGTGGCGACATGAAAAAGGCCATTGGCGTGCTAGAAAAAGTCGCCAAAGACGTGTCGGCACGTGAAATTGTCGCCGACAGCGACATTGCCAAAGTGTCGATGGTGGGCGTCGGCATGCGCTCACATGCCGGTGTGGCGAGCAAAATGTTTGAGGTGTTGGCGAAAGAAAACATCAATATTCAAATGATTTCGACGTCAGAAATTAAAATTGCGGTAGTTATTGCTGAAAAATATTTAGAGCTGGCTGTCCGGTCGTTGCATTCGGCCTTTGATTTAGACGCGCCGGCATCATAAGCTGCGTTTCTGAAAATCGGTATGCGAGTTGTGTCACTGGGCGAAGGAGTGTCCCCAAGGTGTCATTATTGAGGCGTTACTCCTCGCGACCAAATACTAATGATCTTTGCCTTTGCGTCAGGTCAACATTTTGGAGTGGTGAACATGTTAATTTTAACCAGACGGGTGGGTGAAACCCTCATGGTCGGTGACGAGGTCACCGTAACCGTGCTCGGTGTTAAGGGCAATCAAGTTCGTATCGGTGTCAATGCGCCGAAGCATATTGCCGTGCATCGCGAAGAGATTTATCAACGCATTCAGCAAGAAAGACCAGCCGATGATGCCGAGAGCAGCACCGACTAGGTCGTTAAGCGAGTTATCGGCGGGATGCGTTGCTGAGTATCTCGCTAATTTTTTGGTCTTTTTCGGACCAAAGCGCCGCAATCCATTGGTGATAGCGGCTTCTGAAGGCTGAGTCCGACTCATAATCCCCCGCGAAAAACTCGCTGGGGATAGTGATTTCACGCACATCAACGACGACGCGCCGCACATCCCCGCAAAGAAACTCCCAAAATCCCACCGAGCCATCGGGATAAACAATCGTAATATCGAGCAGGGCATTGAGTCGCTCGCCAAATGCGGTTGTGGCAAAGGCGAAGCCACCCGACTTAGGTTTGAGCAGGTGCTGATACGGCGAGTTTTGGCTGGCTTGTTTCTCAGGCGTTAGGCGTGTGCCTTCCAAAAAGTTCAATACCATTACTGGTAAGTCTTTGAACTTCTCGCAGGCTTTACGTGTGGTCTCCATGTCTTTGCCTTTGAGCGATGGGTTCTTCAACACTTGAGCTCGTGTAAAGCGCTTCATAAATGGGTAGTCCAAGCCCCACCACGCCAGGCCCAGCAGCGGCACCCAAATTAACTCCTGCTTCAAAAAGAACTTAAAAAATGGCGCTTTGTAGCCAAATGCGCGCATCAGGACAAAAATATCATTCCATGATTGATGGTTCGCGCAGGCTAAGTACTGGCCGCGCCGGTTGAGATTGGCCGGCAAGCGAATATCCCAGTCAATACGCATTAGGTGGTTGGCATAAAAGCTATTGCATGCCGCCCACGATTGCGCCAATAAAGACATCAGGTCTGACAGCGCATGACGCACGGGCTTAATGGGTAGCAGGAGCTTGAGAATGACCAACGCATACAGCGGTAATACCCAAAAAATCGTATTTGCAAGCAACAAAATGGCCATCAATAGACCGTGGAGCGGCCGCGGTAAGAAAGAAATCATAAACGTACTCAGTCCATATTGAGCGTAAAGTGTGACAGCCTCTGGGCGCTTGGCAAGTATTATGCGTTGACAGCTGCGTCTCGATACATGTTTACCCTGCCGTTGCGACTAAAGTCATGCTAGTTTGCGTATCGGCAAAATGAGCCCGCGCGCTCACGTCTGCTCCAATCAAGTATTCGCTATTAAAGAGAGTCGTTCATGACCCAGTCATTTTCGCAGGCGCTGATGCGCAATTTCCTTGGTCATTCACCGCTATGGTTTAAATGGACAATTTTGGCATTCCTCGCCATAAACCCCGTGCTGATGTGGCTGCTGGGTAGCTACATCACTGGCTGGATCATTGTCGGTGAGTTTATTTTTACCTTGGCCATGGCCTTGAAATGCTATCCCTTGCAGCCGGGTGGGTTGTTGGCCATCGAGTCGGTACTGATTGGCATGACCAGCCCCGAGACGGTCTACACCGAGGTCTCGCATAACCTACCGGTATTACTGCTGCTGATGTTTATGGTGGCCGGTATTTATTTTATGCGTGATGTCTTGTTGGTGATGTTTACGCGCTTACTAGTGACCGTGCGCTCGAAAGTGCTGCTATCGCTGCTATTTAGTTTGGTGGCGGCGATTTTGTCGGCGTTTTTAGACGCGCTCACGGTAACGGCGGTCATCATCAGTGTGGCGGTGGGCTTTTACGGTGTCTATCACCGTGTGGCATCGGGCAAAACGGTGCATCACGACAATGAGCACCATGACGCTAGCGATGATGGCAATGTTGAGCTGCATCGCAGCGATTTAGAGCGCTTTCGCGGCTTTCTACGCAGCTTGTTAATGCATGCCGCCGTGGGCACCGCGCTCGGTGGTGTCTGCACCTTAGTCGGTGAGCCGCAAAACCTTCTGATTGCAAAAGTGGTGGGTTGGGACTTTGTGGGCTTCTTTATGGCGATGGCACCGATCAGCTTGCCGGTGCTTGTTGCTGGCCTGATGACCTGTGTGCTGCTGGAGAAAACACGTTGGTTTGGTTATGGCGAAAGGCTGCCAAGCGCCGTGCGTATTGTGCTGACTGACTTTGCCCAACGCGAGCAAGAACGACGCACCATGCAGCAGCAGGCAGCGCTCATTGTGCAATCAGTTGCGGCGATTATTTTGGTTCTGGGCCTGGCATTTCACGTTGCTGAGGTGGGTCTGATTGGACTGCTGATTATTATTCTGACGACCTCGCTCAATGGTGTCACCGAAGAGCATCAAATCGGTAAGGCCTTTGAAGAAGCGCTGCCATTTACGTCATTGCTGGTGGTGTTTTTTGCCATTGTTGGGGTGATCCATGATCAGCATTTATTTACGCCGATCATCAATGCGGTGCTGGCCATGCCGTTGGATATTCAGCCCACCATGTTTTTCATCGCCAATGGTGTGCTTTCGGCAATCAGCGACAACGTCTTTGTGGCCACGGTCTATATCAGCGAGGTGAAAGCAGCGTTTGATAGCGGCAGTATCTCGCGTGAGCATTTTGAGCACTTAGCCATTGCCATTAATACCGGTACCAACTTGCCCAGCGTGGCCACACCCAATGGTCAAGCAGCATTTTTGTTTTTGTTGACCTCGGCGATCGCGCCCTTGGTGCGTTTGTCTTACGGCCGCATGGTGATTATGGCGCTGCCATATACCATCGTCATGAGTGCTGTTGGGTTGCTGGCCATGATGGCGTTTACCGGTAGCGTATAAAGCATGGCGGTGCGCAGCAGTTTAGCCAGCATCAACGAAGTCACGGCCGACGAATGGGATGCGCTGTTTGCGGAGAGCCAGCCATTTTTAACGCATGCGTTTTTAAGCAGTCTCGAAGATAGCGGCTCAGTGAGCGCTGCCACTGGCTGGCAGCCGGCGCATCAGGTGTTGCGCGCTGATGATGGCGGTTTGCTGGCCGCTGCGCCGAGCTATATCAAAAGTCATTCGTGTGGTGAGTACGTCTTTGATTCGGGATGGGCCGATGCGTGCTACCGCGCGGGCATTGCCTATTATCCGAAATTGCTCACCGGCATCCCCTTTTCGCCGGTGACCGGCGCGCGCTTTGGCGGGGCTGTGGCTGATCAGCAAGCCTTGCAGGTCGCCGTGAGTGAGTGGTTAGGTGCCGAGCCATTATCGAGCTGGCACATCAACTTCACATCGACAGAGCAGTCACCTTGGTTGGCGCAAGCGCCGACGTTATTAGCGCGCGAGGGCGTGCAGTTTCATTGGCACAATCCGGGCTGGCGTGATCTGCAAGACTACCTTGATGCCTTGCGCGCATCGAAGCGTAAGAAGTTCCGCCGCGAAATGGAGGTGGTGCAGCGCGCGGGCATTGGCTATGACTGCTTAGCGGGCCATGAGCTCAGCGAGGCGCAATGGGATTTTGTCTACACCTGCTACAGCAATACTTATCATGAGCGCGGCCAGCTGCCGTACTTAACGCGGGCATTTTTCAGTCTGCTGGCTGAGCGCTTGCCTCATGCTATTCGCGTGTTGATTGCCTCGCGCGGCCATACGCCGGTAGCCATGGCATTTTACTTGGTTGACGCCGAGCGTCTCTTTGGGCGGTATTGGGGTGCGGTTGAGCGCATCGACTCGTTGCATTTCGACGCCTGCTTTTATCAAGGCATGCAGCTTGCGATGCGTGAGGGCGTGATGCATTTCGATGCCGGTGCGCAGGGTGAGCACAAGCTCTTGCGAGGCTTTCGGCCAGTCATCACGCATTCCTGGCATCAGCTCAAGCACCCAGGGCTGCGCCAAGCTGTGGCTGATTTTGTGGGCAATGAAGCGCACCAGGTTCGCGCCTATGCACACGATGCCGAGGCGCATTTACCCTATCGCCAAGATAGCGAGGCTTAGCGCAGCAGTAGCAGCGGGCTTTGGCAGTGGCGAAGCAGCGCGGTGGTGGTGCTGCCAACAAAAAACTGCCGCAGCCGCGAATGACCATAGGCACCCATCACCACCGCGTCGAGGCCATGATCCGCTTGATAGGCCAAGATGCCGCGGCTGACATCCCCTGGGCGAATCGCCACGCTGGTATCGATGCCTGCTTTCAATAGCTGGGTTTGTGCCCATTGCAGCTGAGCCTGCGCGTCTAGGGTGTCGGCGCCGATCATCAGCAAATGCACGGGGAGGCCGGCAAACAGTGGGTTATGCATGAGAAATTGCACGGCTTGGCGACTGCTGGCACTGCCGTCGTAGGCGAGTAACACGCCAGTTTTTGGCGGCGCGAAGTCATCGGGAGCAATGAGAATGGGGCGATGCAGCGCGCGAATGACATTTTCCACATGGCTGCCAATGTGGCGATGCTGATGCGCGCTAAGGTCGCCATGACGGCCCATAATCAGCAGCGACATGGTCTCGCTGAGCTCGAGTATGCATTCGAGGAGGTCGCCGTGGCGCTGGCGCGCGGTGGCATTGATGCCGCGCGCTTGTAGCCGCGTTTTGGCATCGGCGAGCAATGCTTCACCTTGCTCAAGCGCGAGCTTGCTGCGCTGTTCATCGAGTTCGGCTAGCGCCACCAGCAAGTGCTCGCGGCTCCCAAGACCAATGCTGCCGCTGAAATCGCTGACCACCGGGTAGTGCGTATGATCAAGCACGTGCAGCAGCGTCACGGCCGGCTCTGGCTGACTTGCCACTGCCCAGGCGGCGGCATCACAGACCGCGGCGGTGGCCGGCGAGCCATCAATACAGGCAATAAACTCGGGCATCATACACTCCTGCGCGATTGAATTTCGGCTCGCAATCGCGGCCATTAATGCGCCTTAAATGGGTCAGCCGCCTCCGGTTTATCGTGCAAACCAAAGCGGTCGACAATAGTGGCGCTGGCCTCATTAAGGCCTAAAACATCCACCGTAGTCCCATCGCGGCGTAGCTTCAAGACCACTTTGTCGAGTGCGGCCACTGACGTGACATCCCAAAAATGCGCGCGCGTGAGGTCGATCACCACGTGACTGATGGCTTCTTTAAAGTCGAAGGCGGCAATAAAGCGATCGGCTGAAGGAAAAAATACTTGGCCGGTGACGCGATACGTGCGGGTTTTGCCATCGTCGCTGAGAAGCGACTCGATATACAAAAACTGTGCGATTTTATGCGCAAAAAATAGCGCCGCCAGTAGTACCCCGACCAACACGCCATAGGCAAGGTTGTGGGTGGCAACCACTACCGCCACGGTGCTGACCATGACGATATTGGTCGACAGTGGGTTTTTCTTCATGCTGCGCAATGAGTCCCAGCTGAACGTACCAATCGAGACCATAATCATCACCGCGACCAAGGCGGCCATGGGGATGCGCGAGACCCATTCGCTAAGAAACACCACCATTAACAGCAGCACAAAGCCGGCAGTGAACGTCGATAGGCGCGTGCGGCCACCCGATTTCACATTGATGACGGACTGGCCAATCATGGCGCAGCCGGCCATGCCGCCAAACATGCCGGCGGCTAAATTCGCCACGCCCTGGCCTTTGCATTCGCGATTTTTATCACTCGGGGTGTCGGTGAGGTCATCCACAATGGTCGCGGTCATCATCGATTCGAGTAGGCCAACCACGGCCAGAGCCGCCGAGTAGGGCAGGATGATCCAGAAGGTCTCGAGGTTTAGCGGAACCTCGGGCCAGAGGAAAATCGGCAGGGTATCGGGCAGCTCACCCATGTCACCCACGGTGCGGATATCGATGCCCAGCGCCAGTGCCACGCCGGTGAGCGTGAGAATGCAGACCAGCGGTGAGGGAATCACGCGGCCAATTTTTGGCACATAGGGAAATAGGTAAATAATGCCCAAGCCCGCGGCAGTCATGGCATAGACCGGCCAACGCACATCGGTGAGTTCTGGCAGCTGCGCCATGAAAATCAAAATCGCTAGCGCATTCACAAAGCCGGTAACCACCGAGCGCGAAACAAAGCGCATCAGGCTGCCGAGTTGCAGATAGCCCGCAATAATTTGCAGCACGCCGCAGAGCAGCGTGGCGGCGAGCAAGTATTGCAAGCCATGCGTTTTAACCAGCGTCACCATGAGTAGGGCCATGGCGCCGGTGGCGGCGCTGATCATGCCTGGGCGACCGCCAACAAAGGAGATGACCACGGCAATACAAAATGAGGCGTAAAGCCCAACTTTCGGGTCCACGCCGGCGATCAAGGAAAAGGCAATGGCTTCGGGAATCAAGGCGAGTGCGACCACGAGGCCAGCGAGAAAATCAGCGCGCGGGTTAGACAGCCATTGCTGCTTGAGGGTTTGGGTCATGGAGCATCCTACACAGGGGCGTCGGTTCAGCGGGGCGCGTAGGATACCGGATTCTGAATCGGTTGACATTTTACGGTGAATTTAAGCAAATAAGAATTGATCGCATTAGCATTTCGTGTAAGATTCTCGCCATCTACTGAGGAGTGCTTTGTATGTTTCTGAAATCACCGTTGGCTCAAGCAGTTGCCCTAGCGCTGTCGGCCTCACCCGTATTGGCCGCTGAAGCCCCCAAAACTTTGCCTGCGGTATCAATTACTGCCGCCGCCGAGCTACCCACCGATGGCTATCAAGGCGTAGGCAGCAGCTCCTCGCTGAAAACCAATACGGCGCTGAAAGACACGCCGCAGTCGATTAGCGTGATTAGCCGCACTCAGCTTGATGACCAGTCGGCGCAAAGCCTGGCCGATGCCGTGAAATACACACCGGGCGTAAGTTTTGCGCAAGGTGAAGGTAATCGTGATGCGGCAATTATTCGTGGCAACACCACGACTGGCGACTTTTATGTCGATGGCCTGCGCGATGACGTGCAATACTACCGCGACCTCTACAATATTGATCGCGTTGAAGTTTTGCGCGGCGCTAACGGCTTGGCATTTGGTCGCGGTGGCAATGGCGGTGTCATTAATCGGGTGCAAAAAGAAGCAGGCTGGTCGCCGGTGCGAGAACTGACTCTCTCAGGTGGCAGCTTTGGTCATGCGCGCGGTGCATTAGATATTGGTGGCGGCTTGAGCGAGCGCGTTGCGGGCCGTGTCAATGTGGTCACGGAGCAGTCCGACAGCTTCCGCGATGGTGTCGATTTACGCCGCAATGGCCTCAGCCCAACGTTGACCATCCAAGCCACGGATGCCACAAAAATCGTGCTCGGCGCTGAGTATTTCAACGATAAGCGTGTTACCGATCGCGGCATTCCCTCGCAAAATGGCAAGCCATTTGCCACCGATGAGTCCACGTTTTTCGGTAATGCCGCGCAAAGCCCGACTGAGACTACGGTGACGGCTTTAAATGCCAGCATTGAACACCGTTTTGATAACGGCGTGGTGGTGAGCAACAAGACCCGATTTGCCGATTACGATAAGTATTATCAGAATGTTTACGCCAATAGTGCTGTGACTGCTGGCAACTTAAATCTGGCCGCTTACCGTGAAGATACGCAGCGCCAAAACCTGTTTAACCAAACCGATGCGATTTTTAATTTCACGACTGGAAAGGTTAAGCATCAGCTAGTCACTGGCATAGAGTTAGCGCGTCAGGACTCTGAAAACTTCCGCATCAATGGTGTATTTCCAGCTAACGCCAATACCACAAGCATCTCGGTATCGGCAGCAAATCCTATTGCCACAGCCGATTTCTCAGGTCCCCGTGCTCGCGATCGCGACACCGTCGTCAGCACCGTCTCGATTTATGCGCAAGATCAAATCGCGATCAATGAGCAGTGGGACGTGATTGTGGGTGTACGTCGTGACCGCTTTAAAACTGACTTCGATGACGTGCGCAACAACTTCCAAGCCACGGTCACCGACACCGAGTTATCGCCTCGCGCGGCGCTGATTTATAAACCACGCCAAGACGTGTCGCTCTATGCCAGTTACAGCCAAGCATTTCAGCCACAAGCAGGTGATCAGCTCACCGGCCTCGATGCGCGAACCAGCAATTTCGTGCCCGAAGAAAGTGTCAACCACGAGCTCGGCGCTAAATGGGACGTTAATGAGCGCTTGAGTGTTAATGCAGCGCTGTATCGCACCGTGCGTGACAATATCGCGGCCACTGATCCTTTGGATAACCAACGTAGAATCCTCATCGATAACACGGTGGTCAAGGGCGTGGAGCTTGGCGTACAAGGGCGCATCACGTCGAAGTGGCAAGTGGTCGGTGGCTACGCTTACGCCGACAGTGCTATTAAAGAGGGGCAGCGCGGCATTGCCGCGGGTAATGAAACATCACAAACGCCACGTCACAGTTTTTCGCTGTGGAATCGCTATGACCTCAATGAGACATATGGTGCCGCTTTAGGCGTGGTGAGTCGCAGCGAGATGTTTGCTCTCGACAACAACAGTGTGGTGCTGCCGGGCTACGCGCGTGTCGATGCGGCATTTTATATGCAGGCAAGCAAAGACTTGCGATTGCAACTCAATGTGGAAAACCTCTTGAATAGCGACTATGTGTTGAGTGCTCACAACAACAACAACATCAGCCCAGGCTCGCCCACCAATGCGCGCGTAACGGCGGTGTATTCGTTCTAAGCGTTGCAAACTAAAAAAGCCCTGATTCGTCAGGGCTTTTTTATGAGAAAACCTCTCCGACTTAAGTCTAGTGCTGAATATTTCTGGTCGTGACTGATCAGTCGTATTATCGTGCCGCCTGAGTTTTTACGGAGACGCGCGATGAAGTATTCGAAAATTGCCGGCACTGGCAGTTATTTGCCTGAGCGCATTGTCACCAATAGCGAGCTGCAAACTACCATTGAGACCAGTGACGAATGGATTGTCTCGCGCACCGGCATTGAGGCGCGCCACATTGCTGCCGAGGGTGAAAAAACCACCGACTTGGCTGAGCATGCCGCGCGCGCCGCTATGCAGTCGGCGGGCGTGTGTGCTGATGATATCGATTTGATCGTGGTGGCCACGACCACGCCCGACAAGGTGTTTCCGAGCACGGCGTGCTTGCTGCAGGCGCGTTTGGGCGTGAAACAGGGCGCGGCCTTTGATGTGCAGGCGGTATGCACCGGCTTTGTTTACGCGCTATCGGTAGCCGATAAATTCATCGCCTCCGGTCAGCACCGCTGCGCCTTGGTGGTCGGCGCGGAGATATTTTCGCGCTTACTCGACTGGAATGATCGGCGTACTTGTGTGCTTTTCGGCGATGGCGCCGGCGCGGTGGTACTAAAAGCCTCAGAAACACCCGGCATTTTATCGAGCCATTTACACGCTGATGGTAGCCAAGGCCATATTTTACAGGTCGATGGCGGTGTATCAGCTGGCCGTTTGGCCGACAACCCCTATTTGCAAATGGATGGCAGCGCGGTGTTTCGTCTGGCCACGCGCGTGCTGCATGAGTGCGCCACCGAGGCGTTAGCGCACAACGGCTATGGTGTGGCCGACTTGGATTGGCTGGTGCCGCATCAGGCCAATATGCGCATCATCAATAGCACCACCGATAAGCTCGGCTTAGCCCGTGAGCGGGTCATTACCACCGTGGCTAAGCATGGCAATACCTCAGCGGCCTCGGTGCCTCTGGCGCTCGATACCGCTGTGCGCGATGGTCGCATTCAGCCTGGGCAGTTGGTGCTTGTTGAGGGTGTGGGTGGTGGCATGACCTGGGGCTCGGTGTTGTTTCGGTTTTAAAAAGCACGACCTCTGTCCTCAGCTTTTCGGCAGCGTCAGCATCACGGACAAGCCATGCGGCTTGATGTTATCCGCCGTGAGTGAGCCACCGTGGGCCTTTACAGCGTGTTGCGCGATGGCCAAGCCAAGCCCGTAGCCACTGCGCTGACGAGACTTATCGGTGCTCTCGCCGCGATAAAATGGCTCAAATATGCGCGACAGATCGGCCTCGGCAAGGCCAGGCCCGCCATCGCGAACACTGAGCTGTATGGCATCAGCATTTTCGCTGAGATAAACGCTGATCATGCTGCCATCTGCGCCGAACTTGACGGCATTGCGAATGATATTCTCAATGGCGCGGCCGATCAGTGTTTCATCAAGCATGATCGTGAGCGCTGACGGGCCGGCGAAGGTTATGCGCGTGCCGGTCGTACCCAGCTCATAGCGTGCATCATCGACAATACTGGCGACTAGCTCGCTGAGATCGGTCGATTGGCGATGGAGTACCGCCGCCGGATTCTCTAGTCGAGACAGTGTCAGCAGCTCGCCAATCAGCGTGTCGAGGCGCTCCGATTCGGTTCCAATGCGCCTGAGGCTGGCTTGTAGTGCCTCAGGCGATTGCTGAGCAATGCCAATGGCCATTTGCAAGCGCGCAAGCGGCGAGCGCAACTCATGCGAGACATCGTGCAATAGGCGTTTTTGCGCCTGAATTTGCTGCTGCAACTGCGTTGCCATTTGGTCAAATGCTACGCCTAAGTCGGCGAGTTCATCGCGGCGGCCATCCATCTCGGCAGCCACGCGAGTGTCGAGATCGCCGTGCGCAATTTGATGTAAGGCGTGGCGTAAATGGCGGATGGGTTTTGCCAAATACCAAGCAATCACCGCGCTAAACGCCAGACTGGCGAGCAGCCCGATGAGACCGAGCCAGTAAGGTTGGCGACCAGGTGGCTGGGGTGGTTTAAGGCCGGCTTGCAAGCGCAGTTCGCGCCGCATCTGCCGCCATTGCCGGCGCTCATCAGGGCTAATGACGCCGTCGTTAAACAGCTCAGGATTGGCCGCCAGCAAGGCTTGTGTGGCCTCGGCGCGCGCGCGGTCGCGTTCATGATTAACCGCCACCCCGACAATGACACTCGCGCTGATCAAGGCCAGCCAAAAGCCCAGCAAGAGCTTCCAAAATAAACGGCCCATCAGTCGGCTCGCAGTTGGTAGCCTTGGCCACGCACAGTCACGATTAACCCGCCGGGCTCGCCAAGGGCGCTGAGTTTTTGGCGAATGCTGCTGATGTGCACGTCAATGCTGCGGTCATAGCGCATGAGCTTGCGGCCTAGAGCTAGCTCAGAGAGTTGGGCTTTGCTGACGATGCGCCCGGCGTGGCTGATCAGTGCTTCGAGCAGGCTAAATTCGGTGCTGGTGAGCTCGAGCGAGTGGTCATGCCAATGCGCGCGGCGTTGCATTGGTGCTAGCGTTAAGCCGCCGCTGCTCAGTGGTGTATCGGGGTTGCTGTTGTCGCCGCGGCGCAAAATGGCACGAATGCGCGCGAGAATTTCCCGCGGTGAGCAAGGCTTCGGCACGTAATCATCGGCGCCCAGTTCAAGGCCAATAATACGATCGATGTCGTCGCCTTTCGCGGTCAGCATGAGCACCGCAATCGCGCTGTGTTGGCGGATTTTCCGCAAGGTCTCGATGCCGCTGATGCCGGGCATCATGACGTCGAGAATGACCATCTGAAAGCGCCCGCTAAGCGCTAAGGCCGCGCCCGACTCACCATCATGCGCGGTTTCAGTACTGATGCCCTCGGCAGATAAATACGTCGCGAGCAGTTCGGTGAGTTCGCGATCATCATCGACAAGTAAAATCGGTTGCATAGCGAGACTCGGCGCGTGTGTGTGGGCTAATGATACGGCCTTGGTGCCGGCGTATCGGCACCTTTACTTAGCTTTACAGTGCCCTTAACGCAAGTTTACGCGGCGCGTTGGCACACTGCGGTCACGGATCACCACTGATCTTATTAACTCTGAGGATATAACGATGTTGAAGAAAACACTGACTGCGCTCATGGCGGTATCGGCACTATCGATGGCTCTGCCCGCAACGGCACAAGCTGGATGGTTTAGCTCAGATAAGGCGGCGCATGATCGTCATCACGAGAAAGGCCCGCGCGAGGGCATGCGCGAGCTGAAATTAACCGATGCACAAAAACAGCAAATGCGCGACATACATCGCGAGCAACGCCAAGCGTTTCGGGAAAAAATGCACACTATTTTAACACCAGAGCAGCGCGAGATTGCCGCGAAGCATGAGGCGAAGCGCAAAGCGCATCGTGACGAAAAAGCTAGAGATTGAGTCCGGCGGTGCCCTGAGTGGTACCCCGCAGACTGTAGAAAGACAAAAGGGTTAACTGTTTCCAGTTAACCCTTTGTTTTATATGGTGCGCCCAGAGAGATTCGAACTCCCGACCCCCAAGTTCGTAGCCTGGTGCTCTATCCAGCTGAGCTATGGGCGCATCGTTGTGGCCGCGCATTATGCGTATCGGCCTATTCATCGTCAAGCGTATTTGGTTGAAAAAACAACGGTCAAACACACGATGAAAAATGGCGGAGAGTAAGGGATTCGAACCCTTGAGGGGCTTTTGACCCCTACTCCCTTAGCAGGGGAGCACCTTCGGCCTCTCGGTCAACTCTCCGTCAAGGTGGGCGATGATACAGAGGCCGGCACGGATTGAAAAGCCTTAGCGGACAATTTGCTGCGTGAAAACTGGTCAATGCCATCGCAGCCGAAATGATTGCTTAAATTAACGGCTAATTTTGTGCAACTAGGTCGTGGCGCAAGCGCGTCAACTTGAGACTGACTGAGACGTCCGTATAATGGACGTTTTCGTTATAAGGGATTTTTATGCTGGATTTATCGCAGAAATGGTTAGGTAACACCCTCGAAGAGTGGGCGTATGCACTCGCGCTGGCACTCAGCATCAACGTGATTTTAGGCTTAATCAAATGGGTCATTATTACTCGTGGCGCCAAGCTCGCCGCGCGCACTAGCAGCAATGTCGACGATGCACTGATTGAAATCGCCAAGCGTACCAAGCAGTTTTTGATCCTTGGTGTGACTTTGATGATCGGTACGCGCTACCTAGAGCTCTCCGATCAAATCGACAAAACACTGATTACCGTGGCCACCGTGTCTGGCTTCTTGCAGCTTGGCCTTTGGCTCAATGGCGGTCTGAGCTTCTGGATCGAGACCTATCGCAGCAAAAATAGCGAAGGGGCGGCGGCCACGAGCTTGGGCGCTGTCTACTTCATCGGTAAAATTTTGCTGTGGGCGATTGTCTCCATGCTCATGCTCGACAACCTCGGCGTTGATGTGACCGCCTTGGTCGCCGGTCTCGGTGTCGGTGGTATCGCGGTGGCTTTGGCGCTGCAAAACATCCTTGGTGACTTGTTCGCCAGTTTGTCGATTGTCATCGATAAACCGTTTGTCATTGGCGATACCATCTTGGTCGATACCTACTTTGGCACAGTCGAGCATGTGGGCTTGAAAACCACCCGCCTGCGCAGTGTTACTGGTGAGCAAATCATTGTTTCTAATAGCGATTTGCTGAAAACGCGGATTCGTAACTATAAGCGTATGGAAGAGCGTCGCATGCTGTTTACATTTGGCGTGACGTATCAAACGCCAGCGGAGCAGCTGCGTAAGATTCCAGCGATGGTGCAAGAGATGGTTGAGTCGGTGCCCAGTGCGCGCTTTAACCGTGCGCATTTCCGCGGCTTTGGCGACTCCTCGCTAGACTTCGAGGTGGTGTACTGGATGACCGAGCCTGACTACGCTGTGGGCCTGGGTGTGCAGCAGGACATCAACTTGGCGCTGTTTACGCGCTTTGAAGAAGAGGGCATTGAGTTTGCATACCCCACACAAACGCTGTTTGTGCAGCCGCAAAGCAGCGAGCCATTGCACGTGAAAATGGCCGCCGCAAAAGGTGATGCCGCGTAATTGATGTGGATATAAAAAACGGGCCATTTGGCCCGTTTTTTTATGTGTGGAGGTTTAGCGTTGTTATGGTGCGACGGTGGGGTTGGCGCCAGTGACTAAGCTAAGTCCAGTGTATTGTTCTTGCGTGCCTTGAACAGATGGAAGTACAGGGAGCGACGTCAAAAAGGTTGCTGCGCTAGTGGTTGCATTTAAGGTGCTATCAACTGCATAAACCGATGGTGTAGACGCAATGGTAAAGACAGCAACGCCCTGCTCATTGGAAGGGTTAATGTCATAGCCATTCACTCTGGTAACACCCGAGACACCCAATGCACGCACTGTGGTGACGGTGCCTGCATTTGCGTTGAGTGCATAGGTATTGCGAGTATCCATGCCGAATAAGCGCGTTGGCGGCGTCATAGAGCGTTCATCCGTGTATGCAGCGCCAGTTAAGACGAGAGGCTCTGTGCAGCCCGTAGCAGCCGGGGTGCCACAGTTTAAGCTATCGTCTTGCAAAGTAGCTGCAATGGTTGGTGTTGCTGCTGTTACTGAGCTGTTGGCATCGATGGTGACACGCAGGTTTGTACCGTCACTGCCTAAAATGCGCAGTTTATCGACTGCTGGGTTGAAGTCGATGGTGTAGTTTGTGTTTGGATTCAGCACGATATTTTGATCGGTTGTTGGCGGCATCGCGCTTGCGTCGCCAACAATCACGAGTCTGCCACGGCGAAAAACTGTGCCATTAATGGGATCAATTAGGATAATTCGACCCTCGCTGCCGACACGCGTTAGGCCGTACAGCAAGCCTTCAGCGTTACGATAGTCAATATCGAGGATCTCTTCGCCAACATCGAGTGCGTTGACACTACTCGTTGTACTCGTGTTTTGTGCAATCGCCGCTACCGTGCGCGCAAACTCGGTGTCATCTAAATCCACGCCAATGATGCGGTTGTTGCTGGTCAGCAAATAGGCATTGGCGGGGCTGACTTGGATGCGTGGGCCATCATTATTTGACCCGCCGCCACAGGCGCCGAGCAGGCCAGCACCGGCCATGAGAGCGAGGCCGTAGGCCAGTGGTTTGACTGGAAATTGCATAGGTAATCCTGTGGTTAGCGCAGCAGTTGCGCGTGATGGTGTAGGTGGTCAGCAATAAAGCTGCTGATAAAATAATAGCCGTGATCATACCCGCTCTGACGGCGCAGCGTTAGCGGCTGGCCAGCGGCCAAACACGCCGCTTCAAAGCGGGCCGGGTGTAGCTGATTGATGAGAAACTGATCATCTAAGCCCTGATCAACGAGCAGTGCGGTGGTGCGTTGACCATCTTCGACTAAGGCGGTGGCGTCATAGGCGCGCCAGCTGCTGCGGTCATCGCCCAAATAGTGGCTGAAGGCTTTTTCGCCCCAGGGGCAGTCGCTGGGCGCTGCAATTGGTGCAAAGGCCGACACCGACTGAAACAGCGCCGGGTTTTTTAGGCCAATGGTCAGCGCGCCGTGGCCGCCCATGGAGTGACCCATGATGCCCACGTGCTCAGCCTGTGCGGAAAAGTGCTTGAGAACTAGCTCGCGCAGCTCCAGCACATAGCTGCCCATGCGGTAGTGTTTAGCCCAGGGTTGCTCAGTGGCATCGAGGTAAAAGCCGGCACCGACGCCGAAATCCCAGTAATCACGATCGCCGGGCAGTTCGATATCGCGCGGACTGGTGTCACAGGCCACCAGCATCAAACCGAGCTCAGCGGCGATTCGCTGCGCACCGGCTTTGACCATAAAGGTCTCATCCGTGCAAGTCAGGCCGGCCAGAAAAAACACCACCGGCACGGAGCCATGAGCGGCTTGCGGTGGTTGATAGACCGAGAAGCGCATGGGCAGGCCAATGGCGCTGGAGTCATGCATGTAAAAGCCTTGCACGCCACCAAAACAGGCATGTTGGCTGCGCGTTGTGAACGCTTCGCTGGTGCTTAAAAAAGCCACATTAAAACTCCACGACCGAGCGGATCGACTCGCCGGCCTTCATCAGCTCAAAGCCTTTATTGATGTCGTCGAGCTTGAGTTTATGCGTGATCAGCGAGTCGATATTGATTTTGCCTTCCATATACCAGTCGACGATTTTCGGCACATCGGTGCGGCCGCGCGCGCCACCGAAGGCCGAGCCTTCCCATTTGCGCCCGGTCACTAGCTGAAATGGCCGTGTGCTGATTTCCGCGCCAGCTTCAGCCACGCCAATGATGATGCTGCGGCCCCAGCCTTTGTGTGTGCATTCGAGGGCATCGCGCATGACTTTGGTGTTGCCGATGCATTCGAAGCTGTAGTCGGCACCGCCATCGGTCAGTTGCACAATGGCGTCGACCACGTTTTCCACATCGTTCGGGTTAATAAAATGCGTCATGCCAAACTCGCGCGCCATTTTTTCGCGCTCGGGGTTTAAATCGACACCGATGATTTTGCCCGCGCCGACCATTTTCGCGCCCTGAATGACATTGAGGCCGATACCGCCGAGACCGAACACCACCACGTTGGCGCCGGCTTCCACGTTTGCCGTAAACAACACTGCGCCAATACCCGTGGTGACGCCGCAGCCGATGTAGCAGACCTTATCGAAGGGCGCGTCTTCGCGGATTTTTGCCAAGGCGATCTCCGGCACCACGATGTAATTTGAGAAAGTCGACGTGCCCATGTAGTGAAATAAATCTTGGCCATTGAGCGAAAAACGTGAGGTGGCGTCGGGCATAAGACCGCGACCTTGCGTGCTGCGGATGGCTTGGCAGAGATTGGTCTTTTGCGATAGGCAAAATTTACATTCGCGGCACTCAGGGGTGTAGAGCGGAATCACGTGATCGCCCTTGCGCAATGACTTCACGCCAGGGCCCACATCAACCACTACGCCGGCGCCTTCGTGGCCCAAAATCGACGGGAAAATGCCCTCAGGATCGGCACCGCTGAGCGTGTAGTAGTCGGTATGGCAAATGCCCGTGGCTTTAATTTCCACCAACACTTCACCGGCTTTCGGGCCCGCTAAATCGACGGTTTCAATGGTCAGGGGTTGGCCGGCTTTCCAGGCCACAGCAGCGCGCGTTTTCATAAAAGTACTCATTTTGAAGATGGCCTAAACCATAGCAAGTGCAGGCGTAAGCGTCACCCATGCAAGCGCTTAAAGACTGAGCGATTGCCGTGGGCAAAAAAAAGCGAGAGCAACGGTTAAGCTACTCTCGCTGAAGTCAGCAGGCGCTGGCGCCTGCGACAGATCACCGTTTACGGCAAGGTGGGTGCAGCAGGCACGCCTAAGTCAGGCAGACCAGTGGGTAGGCCCGCGCCACCACCGGAGAGCAGCGCTTGGATGTTGCTAGCCAAGGTTTGCAGGTCGGCGGCGCTCGGCAGCGTGGGCGGAATGCTCAGGCTGGGCGGCGTGCCGGCCACGGGGTAGTCGAGCGCGATCAGGCTATTGCCGTTGGCGCGTTCTTCACCGAGCAGATATTCGCCGGCGGGCACATCGTAGTAGAACGTGGCAGGTGCCGACTTCAACAGCGAGGCAGCGCTTGGCGCATCGGCTGGTAAGCCAGGCAAGCCGGGCACTTGGTCCAGACCGGGAATGTTCTCCGCGCCAGGAATGGCCGATGTCAGGCTGCCGAGCTGTGCACCGAGCAGTTTGCCGCCCACGTCATCGATGGCGCGGCCCAGTGTTTCGGTGCCGAGGTTATGCCAACGTACAGCCATGATGTTGATGGTGCCGGTTTTCACGGTATTGACCGCGTAGCCAGCCGTCATGCCCAGTCGTGAGTCGAGCTGCAATAAGCTGCCGAAGTCTTGGCCATTGAGCGAGCCGGCGGCTTGGAAGGGCAGTGGCAAAGGCAGCGGATTGCCGTTGTTACCCACCACAGGCTCCACGCGACGGATATTCAGCGGGCCAATAGGCAGTGCATTGAGCACGGGCGCTAAGAGCTGGCTGGCCGCTGAGTCTACTGCGCCACCCCGGGTGACTTGCACGCCGTAGGAGTTTACCGCAGGGGCTTGTGTGGAAAGGTCAGCTAAACCGGTGTCGAGCGGTAAGGGCAATTGACCGGTCAAACCGGATAGGCCAGGAATGCTCGCCAAGGGGCTAGCCGCCGTGGCTTCGCGGGGCTTCTGGTCGTTTAAGTTGCCGAGTGCGTCATAGGCGACTTGGAAAATATCCATGGCCGTGGCGCGGGTCGGGAACTGGCCGGCATTGAGCGGATAGGCAAAGGTGTAGCTGGCGTTGGTGGCCAGCGTTTTGCCTTGCACATTCTCCGTGGTGGTCACGAGATTTACATTGGTGCAACGACCAAAGAATGTCGATAAGCAGGTGCCGGTGATTTTCACTTCAATCGACAACGGTGCCTGAATGACGATGGTGTCATTCACCGTGTGCTGATCGAGTGCCGTGGCGATCACCGCATCGACATCAGTGGTGTTGGTGATGGTGAACGATTGCCCGCGACTGACACCGGCGGTGATGAACGGAATAATCACCGTGCCTTCGGTGACGGTGTTGTTGGTGGTTTTCACGTAGTTATTCAGGCTGCGGACATTGTGCGGCAGGATCCAAGGGCCGAGATCGGGCACGGCATAGGTGGCCACCAAATAACCTACGGTGGTGGCTAGACCATAGGCATTGAAGAGGTCATCAAGCGAGGGTTGACCACCGCTGGCAAAGGGAATGCCGCCGCCGGGCAGACTGCCAGCACCGGGTAGGCTATCGAGGCCAGGGATGCCATCTAAGCCGGGAATACCATTGGGTAAGCCATTTGGCAGGCTGGGTGCGGCACCGGCGCTGGTCAGTGAGCCCATCAGGAAGCTGATGAGGTCTTGCGACATGTCTGCCATTTCGGGGCTTTGTTCACCGCCGGGGGTGAGCGTGCCGAAATCGCTTAAAAACTTGGTCAGCTCCAATGACAGTGGCGCGGGCAAGTCACGCCCCATGGTCAGTGCAGTAAGTGCCGCCGCGGCCTGAGTGGGGTCAAGTAACGAGCCGCCAGCTAAGGGGTTGTTATCGCCTAATGCCGCCAATGGGCTATCGGCAGGTGCCGCAGGCAGGTTCTCGCTGATGGGGGTGGTAATCGCTCCCAAGGGGCTTTGTGCGAGCGCGCCTTGTAGCGAGCTGAGTGCGCTATCGAGCGGGCTGGTGAGCTGCGCCGGTAATGGAATCGGTAATGACGACAGGCTGAAAGCAGCCCATGAGGCGCTGGCGGTTAATGCCAGGGCAACCACTAAACTTTTTTTCTTCTTGGTATGAGTCTCATGACTTGGGGGTGCGACATCCTTGACGACAAGATGAACCCATCTGGGCAAGTAGGAATTTACCCGTGTATAGTTAAAAAGACCACTTTTGTTGGTTATTTGTTATACAAATGTAAAGATTTTCGTCGGCAGACGAGTGGTGATGGGTTTTAGTCGAACGGACATCTGTTTGATTTAAAAGGCGCTGAGTTCGCCCATGAGCCAGTGTTTTTGCCTGTGCGCAGCTTCAATGAGGTGATGCGCCACCTCGGTGACGCGCTTTAAGCGCCGCAAGTCCTCGCTATACGACAGCCAAAAGTGCCGCGTAATGCGCACGGTATCGGCCAAGACAGCGACTAAGCGCGGATCTTGCTCGGCGACAAAGCACGGCAATATAGCCAACGCACGGCCTTGCAGCGCGGCGTGGTATTGCGCCAAGGTGCTGGTGCAGCGCAGGCGGCTGCGGGCATTGGCGACAATGTCATTGAGGTAGAGCAGCTGTGGACTAAACGCCAAGGCTTCCACGTAATGAATAAAGTCGTGTGCTTTGAGGTCATCGATGCTGGTGATGCGCGGGTGGTGAGCGAGGTAGTCGGTCGTGGCGTAGAGCTTGAGGCGATAGTCGCAGAGTTTGCTGGTCACATAAGGCCCACGCGCGGGGCGCTCCAGCGTGATGGCAATATCGGCTTCACGCCGCGACAGGCTAACAAAGTGCGGCACCGGCAAGACATCGATGGAAATATTTGGGTAATGATCTTGGAAATTGGCCATTTGCGGGGCCACAAAATAGGTGCCAAAGGCCTCGGTGCAGCCGATGCGCACATGCCCAGAGAGTGCACTGCCGGTACCGGAGACTTCGGCGTGCGCGGCCTCCATGGCGGCTTCCATGGTCTCGGCATGACGCAATAAGTGCTGGCCGTCGACGGTCAGTGTGAAGCCGGTGCTGCGCGATTTATCAAACAATAGCGCGCCTAAGCTTTCTTCAAGGCTGCGGATACGTCGCGCCACCGTGGTGTAATCCACGCCTAAGCGCCGTGAGGCAGCGCTGGCGGTGCCGGCGCGGGCGACTTCGAGAAAAAAGCGCAGGTCATCCCAGTTCAGGTTTTTTTGCATATCAATTAGGACTTATTTCCGGTTCATATTGCATTTTAGCCTGTATATAGTGTTTGTGAACTTACACAAGGCCTATCGCTATGTCGCACGCTATCCCCACCGTGAAACTGCTCATCAATGGTGAGTTTATTGAGTCGACAACCACGCAATGGCGCGATGTTGTTAACCCCGCCACACAAGAAGTTTTGGCGCGTGTGCCGCTAGCGACTGAAGACGAGCTCAATGCCGCTGTGGCCGCTGCGAAAGCCGCGTTTAAAACCTGGCGCAAAACGCCGATTGGCGCGCGCGCTCGCATCTTTTTGAAGTACCAACAGCTCATTCGCGAAAATACCGCTGAGGTCGCCGCGCTACTGACCGCTGAGCAAGGCAAAACCCTGCCCGATGCCGAGGGCGATATTTTTCGTGGCTTAGAGGTGGTTGAGCACGCCGCAAACATCGGCTCGCTGCAAATGGGCGAAATTGCTAACAACGTCGCCAATGGCGTGGATACCTACACCTTGCAGCAACCGCTTGGCGTTTGTGCTGGTATTACGCCGTTTAATTTTCCCGCGATGATTCCGCTGTGGATGTTCCCGATGGCCATTGCCTGTGGCAATACCTTCGTGCTGAAACCTTCTGAGCAAGACCCGATGAGCACTATGCGCTTGGTCGAGCTGGCGGTTGAGGCCGGCATCCCCGCCGGTGTACTGAATGTGGTGCATGGCGCGGTCGACACCGTCAATGGCCTGTGTGACCACCCTGACATCAAGGCGATTTCCTTCGTCGGCTCCACGAAAGTCGGCACGCACGTTTACCATCGCGCCACGGCCAGCGGTAAGCGCGCGCAATGCATGATGGGCGCGAAAAACCACGTGGTGGTGTTGCCCGATGCGCCCAAAGAGCAAACGCTCAATGCCTTAGCCGGTGCCGGTTTTGGCGCCGCCGGTCAGCGCTGCATGGCCTCGTCGGTGGTGGTGCTGGTTGGTGAGGCGCGCGAATGGGTCGATGAGCTCGCTGAGCGTGCAAAAACCCTGAGCGTTAATGCCGGGCATATTGCCGGGACCGAGATTGGCCCGGTGATTTCCTGCGCCGCGAAAGCGCGCATTGAGTCGCTCATTGAGGCTGGCATTGCCGAAGGTGCACGACTCGTGCTCGATGGCCGTAACCCTGTGGTCAAAGGCTATGAGAACGGCAACTTTGTTGCGCCCACGCTGTTTGCTGGCGTGAAGCCGGGCATGCGCATTTATGACGAAGAAATTTTTGGCCCCGTGCTTTGCGTGGTCGAAGTCGACACGCTCGATGACGCCATCGCACTAATTAATGCCAACCCTAATGGCAATGGCACTGGCCTATTTACGCGCTCTGGCGGTGCCGCGCGGCATTTCCAAGAAGAGATCGATGTCGGTCAGGTCGGCATTAACGTGCCGATTCCGGTGCCCGTGCCACTGTTTTCTTTTACCGGATCGCGTGGCTCGAAACTCGGCGATCTTGGCCCCTATGGCAAGCAAGTCGTGCTGTTCTACACGCAAACCAAAACCATCACCGCGCGTTGGTTCGACGAAGATGCGGTGAGCACCGTCAACACCACCATCAGCCTGCGTTGAGGGGGCTGGCGTGAACTTTGAACTGAGCGATGATCAGCTTGCCTTTGTGCAGGTGGCGCGTGATTTTGCCCGCCACGAGCTCGCACCGCATGCCGCGCAATGGGATGCCGAGTCCATGTTTCCGGTTGAGGCCATTCGTCAAGGTGGTGCGCTCGGTTTTTGCGGCTTGTACTCGCCGGAAGCGCAGGGCGGCTTAGGCCTCTCACGCCTCGATGCGGCCTTGGTGTTTGAAGAGCTCGCGGCGGCTGACCCGTCCACGGCGGCATTTTTCACCATCCATAATATGGCGACCTGGATGCTCTGCAGCTGGGGTCAGCCAGCGCTCACCGCCGAATGGGGCGAGCGCTTGACCTCGGGCGCGCAGCTGGCCTCGTATTGCTTAACCGAGCCCGATGCCGGCTCCGATGCTGCGCAATTAAAAACTTCAGCGCGCCGCGACGGCGACGACTACGTGCTCAATGGCAGCAAGATGTTCATCTCCGGCGCGGGTAGCACCGACATGTTGGTGGTCATGGCGCGCACCGGCGCACCTGGCGCTAAGGGCATTTCGGCGTTTGCCGTTCCGGCCACGCTCGCCGGCATTCGCTACGGCAAGAAAGAGGAAAAAATGGGCTGGAATAGCCAGCCCACGCGTGCCATTTTTTTCGATAACGTGCGCGTGCCGGCGGCCAACCGCCTAGGTGAAGAGGGCGAGGGATTCCGCATTGCCATGAAAGGGCTCGATGGCGGCCGCATCAATATCGCCACCTGCTCAGTGGGTGCTGCCCAAGGTGCGTTGACCGCCGCGCAGGCCTATTTGGGCGAGCGCAAGCAATTCGGGAAAGCACTCGCCGAGTTCCAAGCGCTGCAATTTCGCCTCGCCGACATGGCCACCGAGCTTGTCGCGGCTCGCCAGATGATTCGTCTCGCGGCCAGCAAGCTCGACGCCGGCCATCGTGACGCCAGCACGTATTGCGCGATGGCTAAACGCTTCGCCACCGACGCCGGCTTCACGATCTGCAATGACGCCCTGCAGCTGCACGGCGGCTACGGCTATTTGCGCGATTATCCGCTCGAGCGATTAGTGCGCGACTCCCGTGTGCATCAGATTTTGGAAGGCACCAATGAGATCATGCGGGTGATTATTGCCCGCCGTATGCTCGAGGCCGATGCGCCCGAGGCGATTCGTTGATGCAAACGCGTTAAAAACGCGGCCCTGATGCCGTCTCAGCCTGACCTAAAAAAGAGAATAATTATGACTACTACCATCGCATTTATCGGCCTCGGCAATATGGGTGGTCCCATGGCCATCAACCTGCAAAAAGCCGGCTTTAAAGTCTGCGCCACCGATTTATCGAGCGATGCACGTGCGCGCGTGGCGGAGGCTGGCGTTTGCGTGGTCGATAGCGCCGCGCAGGCCATTGAAGGCGCTGAAGTGGTGATTTCCATGCTGCCGGCGAGTCATCATGTTGAGGGTTTATACCTTGGCAAGGACGGCTTATTGGCGCAATTAGATACCTCGGTGCGCGTGATTGATTGCAGCACCATTGCCCCCGAAAGTGCCCGCAAGGTCGCCAAAGCCGCTGCTGAGAAGGGCATTAGTCTGATTGATGCGCCGGTCTCCGGCGGCACAGCCGGTGCGACCAACGCCACGCTGACGTTTATTGTTGGCGGTGATCTAGATGCCTTTGAAGCCGCCAAGCCCTTACTCGCCGCCATGGGCAAAAACATCTTCCACGCCGGCGGCCATGGCGCCGGACAAGTCGCGAAAGTCTGCAATAACATGCTTTTGGCCATCCACATGATTGGCAGCGCTGAGGCGCTGAACTTAGGCGTGAGTTTAGGCCTCGATGCCAGCGTGTTGTCGGACATCATGAAGCAAAGCTCAGGCGACAATTGGTCCTTGCAGAAGTACAACCCCATGCCTGGCGTGATGGACGGTGTGCCGGCCAGCCGTGATTACAGCGGCGGTTTTGGCACCGACCTGATGCTCAAAGATCTAGGCTTGGCCAGCGATGCCGCGCTTGGCGCACAAGCGCCCATTCCGCTCGGTGGTTTAGCGCGCCAGCTCTACGCTGTGCATAGCGCCGGTGGCAGCGGTGGCCTGGATTTCTCCAGCATTGTGCGGATGTTACAAAAGGCTTAAGACGCTGCGATCGGTGTTAATAAGTGATAGGGTCTGTGTTCGTTGCAGCTTTCGGGTTGTTTTTCAGGAGTGCATGTTTGCGCTGAGTCTTTAAAGGGCGCAAAAAAGGGTTTGGTTTGTTTATAAAAAAAATAGGCGGTGTGCTGATCTGCGCGAGTGCGTTGGTTGGCGGTGCGGCGCAGGCAGCGACCAATGCGTTATCGGTCGGTGTCTGGGCTAATTTCGAATACAAGCCGGGCGACCCCAAAGATCGCGAAGATGGTGGCACGCTAGGCAATGAGGCCATCATTTTATATGCCGATGGCGCCGCCGACGAAGGCGAGGGCATTTGGTCTTATTCGGCAGAGTTTCGCGCCGGCCCGGGCAGTTTTACCGACAAAGCCAATAACTCCACGGGCGACCAAACGGCGCTGCATAAAGCCTGGGTAGGCTTTAAATTTCCACACTATGGCACGCTGCGGGTCGGTAAAAGCCAAGTGCCATTTGGTTGGAAAACCGGCAACTTCTGGCCTGGCGACTTGCTGCAAGCCGGTTACGGCGACCAGATGGATGTTGGCCTGAAGCTCAGTGGCGAACGCCAGCGCTGGCAATACGACCTTGCCTATTATCATGCCGATGACTGGGGCTCGAAAAGCACCGATACCGTCGATGACAATGGCCATTGGGGCAGCTCCACGACGTATCGCAAAGTGAAAACCGTGGTCGGCAATGTCGGCTACGACATCGCGCCGGGCCAGACCGTGGCTTTTTCCACGCAATACGGCGGCTTACAAGATCTGACCGGCCTCTCGGCCAATGAAGATGTCGACGGTAGCCATCGTGCCTGGGTGGCCTATTACGTGGGCACATTTGATACCACCACGCTAAAAGCTTCCTATATCGATATGGCGCGCGAGCTGCCCAACAACGTGCTCGTGCAAGCGGCTGGCAATGGCACTGTATTGGCGCGTGATATTCGCAATACGCGATTGTCGGCCGAGATTAGTCACGGTATTGGCGACTGGTTGTTCTACCTCGATGCCACGCGCGCACTGCCCAACACCCGTGGTAGTAGTGCCAGCGGCGTCAATGCCTTTGCGCCGGGCATCCGCTACGACTACGGCCCAGGTTGGATCTACCTCGAATACCTCAATCAAACCGGCGGGATTGACCGTAACGGGCAAGTGTCCGAGGGCGATTTTGATGCGATTTATGTGTCGATGGACTTTTACTTATGAGCCCATCTCCGAAGCATAATCAGGAGTCTGACATGACCGATAAAACCCCCGACAGCGTCTACAGCACGGATTATGAAGTCGGCCAAGACAATGTCCGTTGGCTAGGTTTAGACATGCACAACCCGGTGTTTTTCACGAGCGCCTTTTTGGTGGTGTTTTTTGTGGTGGGCACCATTATGTTCCCGCAAGCCGCCAACGAGATGCTGACGGCGGCGCGCGACTGGAGCATAAACTACTTCGACGGCTTGTTTATGGCCGCCGGTAATTTCTTCGTGCTGTTTTGTTTGCTCGTCATTGTGTTGCCCATGGGCCGTATTCGGCTCGGTGGCGATGAGGCTAAGCCGGAGTTCTCACGGCTATCGTGGTTCGCCATGTTGTTTGCTGCGGGCATGGGCATTGGTCTGATGTTTTGGAGTGTTGCGGAGCCGGTGGCGTATTACACCGACTGGTTTGGCACACCGCTTAACGTCACCGCAAATACCCCGGAGGCGGCCAATGCGGCCATGGGCGCGGTCATGTATCACTGGGGTTTTCACCCCTGGGCAATATACGGCGTGGTGGCCTTGGCGTTGGCGTTTTTCACCTTCAATCACGGCTTGCCGCTGACCATTCGTTCGGCGTTTTATCCGTTATTAGGCGAGCGCTGCTGGGGCTGGCCGGGACATATCATCGATACCTTAGCGGTGTTGGCGACGATTTTTGGTCTGGCCACGTCACTGGGGTTTGGTGCTAAGCAAGCCGCCAGCGGCCTGCATTTTTTGTTTGATATTGACCCCGGTTTAAACACGCAAATTGCCATCATCATTGGCGTGACGGCGGTTGCCACGATGTCTGTTGTGCGTGGCATCAATGGCGGGCTGAAGCTGCTCAGCAACATCAATATGCTGCTGGCACTGGCATTGCTGGTGTTTATGATTGTGCTCGGTGCCGGCTTCGGTATTTTTGGTCAAGTCGCCGATACTGCTATCAATTACGCCACACATATTTTGCCGTTAAGCAGTTGGACAGATCGCGACGACGATACGTGGATGCATGGCTGGACGGTATTTTATTGGGCTTGGTGGATTTCCTGGTCGCCGTTTGTTGGCATGTTCATTGCGCGCATATCGCGCGGTCGCACCGTGCGTGAGTTTCTCATTGCGGTGTTGCTGGTACCCACGGCGGTGACTATTTTGTGGATGGCCGCGTTTGGCGGCACGGCGCTTGAGCAAGTGCAAGCCGGTGTGGGGCGCTTGTCTGGCGGCATCACTGAGGTCTCATTGTCGTTGTTTCAGGTCTTAGAAAACCTGCCATTGGCCTCCGTGACCTCGTTTCTCGGGATTGTCTTGGTGCTGGTGTTTTTTATTACTTCATCAGACTCGGGCTCGTTGGTGATCGATAGCATCACCGCCGGTGGCAAGGTCGATTCGCCCGTAACGCAGCGGGTGTTTTGGGCGGTAATGGAAGGCACGATTGCCGGCGCATTACTTTTTGGTGGCGGCAAAGAGGCGCTCAATGCCTTGAAAGCTGGTGCGGTATCGACCGGCCTGCCATTTACGCTTTTGCTGCTGGTGATGTGCGTGAGCCTGTTTATTGCCTTGCAACGCGAGGCGAATGCGCGACGCCGCTAGTGTTAGCGCAGGCGCTGGTCTAGAGTGCTGGCTTGATGATTTGAGTAGGCACTTATGAGCTGGCTATATTTGCTGTTGGCGGGGGTGTTTGAAATTGGTTGGCCGGTGGGTCTGAAAATGGCCCAACAGCCTCACCAGCGCTGGCTTGGCATTGCCATTGCGGTTGGTTTTATGTGCATCAGCGGGCTGCTGCTGTGGCTTGCGCAGCGGCAAATTCCTATCGGCACAGCCTATGCCATTTGGACAAGCATCGGGGCGGTCGGTACGTTTGCCATTGGCGTGATGTATTACGGCGACCCGAGCTCGTTGGCGCGCTATGCCGGCGTGGCATTGATTATTGCGGGTGTGGTGACACTGAAGTTATCGCAGCCTTAACTCACTCGTCGTTGGGCCAGGCGACATGCTCTTTGTAAAAGAAGTCTGCGGCCGCTTTCAACACACTAATTTCTGAGCGTAAGAGCGCAATGTGTTGCTTGAGGAGTTCTATTTCACGGTGTAATGCTTCTGTGCCTTCAACGGTGATTTCTGACTCTTCAGCGTTTTGCTGTGTGTGCATAAGCAGGACTACTTTCGTTTTGTCTGATGTCTTAAATACAGGGAGTAACACGCCGACCTATCAGCTACCACGGGCGCTAGTCTATCGCGGCGGGCAAACGCCACTTTAGTGTAATTTTGTAAGAGCGCAGGCCGAGAATTTCAGCGTAACAGTGATTGTTTGATGCGTTGTGTAACGCTCTGTGTATTATTTATTGGTTTTCGTAAATCGGATGCAAAAATCCTCCTAATCAACGATTTGTGGCTAATCCGATGTGTAATTATTTGTAGTCTTTACATGCTCGTCATTACATCTTGCAAACTGATACATCAGATTGCTCCTCGTAAAGTTGCGTTAACTTAATCGAGGAGATTGTCATGGCTGCTTTAACCCCTTTTATACGTCTCAGCTCAGCATTGAGCTTGGCTATGGTATTGGCTGCTTGTGGTGCAGATTCAAAAGATTTCAATGCGGGTAATGACTCGAGCCCAGAGGTCACGCCACCAGCGGCAAAGGTCATGTGTGCCGATGTGCTAATAAACGATGCGGAAGGCGCCAAAGCGATCTTACAAGCTGAGCCGTATAATACGCTGATCCCAGAACTGGTGTTGGCCATTACCGATCCGGCGCAGCAAACCACGATTGATTTATTTGCGCCAATTAAGCAATTTCAAACGCTAGGGACCAGTCAGCAGTGCGAGCTGTCATTGTTCGTTGCCTACTTAACAGCGGCTGACGACATGGGCGTGCTGTCGCCATTGGTGATGTCTATTAACACCATCGTGGTGGGCTTAAATAAAGGCATGGCGCCCAATGAGATTGCGCTCGGCTTGACGTCGTTACTGGCGTTAGGCGAAGACGGCGGTGCGACTCAGGGGCTTATTAGCTCGGTGAATCAACTCACAGGCAATTTACTCGGCGACAGTTTACTGAGCCCAGTCAATGACTTGCTTGGTTTTCTACTGAATCCGCAAGATGGTGTCTTGGCGCCATTAACCAGTGTGGTGGATCAGCTCACCGATAAAGAAAGCGGTGCTTTAGGGGCGCTATCGAGCCTCGTTGATGAGCTCGTCAATACAGATAATCAAGCCTTGAACCCATTGATTAGCATCCTAAATGCGGTCTTAGGTGGCAGTGAAAGCGGCCAGACGTCAGAGGAAATTGCTGAGGGTTTGTTGGCATTAGCCAATGGTCAGCTATTTACCAAAGCTATCTTAGCCATGGTGCCATTCTTTGGTGAGCAATTGAGTGAGGTTGCACCTGTTGCGGCGCCTCAGTTCAAGCCAGATAGCACATCAACCATGAGCTCATCCGCACCGAGCACGTCGGGCACAACGCAAGCGCCCAGTGTGCCGGTTTTGGGTGAGGTGCTGGAGCAAGTGCCCGTGCTCGGGCCGCTGCTCAATCAGCTACTCGGTGGTCTGCTTGGCGGTTTACTGGGCGGCTTGGTGCCCAATTAAGGATGATGGAGTGACACCGAGTGTTCATTCAGGCCGCAGGGATTGCGGCCTTTTTATTGGGCTATTGCAAGTGATGCGCTAAGGGGCTATTACAGGTATTCACAATTTCTGCAAATGTAAGGAGTGTCACGTGTTTAGCCACATCATGATCGGTGCAAATGATATGCAAGCCTCTAAGGCTTTCTACGATGCGATTTTAGGTGCGATGGGTCACGCCCCAGGCACCATGGACCCTAAAGGCCGCTGCTTCTACATGACCGACACCGGCATTTTTGCGCTCACCACGCCCATCAACGGTCAGCCCGCGAGTGGCGGTAATGGCAGCACGGTAGGCTTTGCTGCCAAGGATCCGGCCACTGCCGATGCCTGGCACGCTGCTGGCCTAGCCAATGGCGGCAGCCCCATTGAAGACCCACCCGGCGTGCGCGAGAGCCCATTGGGCAAACTGTACTTGGCGTATTTGCGCGACCCTAGCGGCAATAAAGTCTGCGCATTGCACCGCGTTAGCGAGTAAGACCGATGGATGTGCCAAGCCTAAAAACCAAAGTCAGTCCTGAAGAATGGCAGCTGCGCTGTGATTTAGCCGCGTGCTATCGCTTGGTGGCGCATTATGGCTGGAGTGACCTCGTGTTTACGCACATTAGCGCGCGTATTCCGGGGCCTGAGCATCATTTTCTCATCAACCCGTATGGCTTGATGTTTGATGAAATCACCGCCTCATCATTGGTGAAGGTCGATGCCGAGTGCAACAAAGTCATCGACTCGCCATTTCCGGTCAACCCGGCTGGTTTTGTCATTCATTCGGCGGTGCATGAAGCGCGCGAAGATGCCGGCTGTGTGCTGCATACGCACACGCGTGCCGGTGTTGCGGTGAGTGCACAGGCCGCTGGGGTGTTGCCGATTTCGCAGCAATCGACATTTGTGTTGGCAGGCTTGGCGTATCACGCCTACGAGGGTGTGGCATTTCGCGATGATGAAAAGCCGCGCTTGCAGGCCGATCTGGGTAGCGCGAACTTTCTCATGCTGCGCAATCACGGTCTGTTGACCGTTGGGCCGAGCATTGGCGATGCCTTTTTGAGCATGTATGTGTTTGAAAGTACCTGTCAGATTCAGCTCTCGGCGCAAGCCGGTGGGCCACTGACCGAGGTTGATCCGCAGATTGTTGCGGGGGTGGCTGAGTCCATGCGCGTGCAAACGAGTGGCTTAGGTGGCGCGTTTGTGTGGCCGGCATTGCTGCGCAAGCTCGACCGGCTCGGTGCTGATTACGCGCGCTAAGCACCACGCCGATATTGACTCGGCGTGGTGCCCGTCCAGCGCTTAAAGGCGCGGGTGAAATTCGCCACATCGGAATAGCCCAGCTGCTCAGCGATGCGTTCAATGCTTTGTGATTCGTGCCGCAACAGCAGTACCGCGCGCTGGCGGCGTAAATCTTCCAAAATATCGCTAAAACTGGTGCCATCTTGCGCGAGTTGGCGTTTTAGCGTGCGCTCCGACATGCACAAAATGCTAGCCACCGCCTCAACGCTGCGAAAGCCCTCGGCGTCATCGTGAATGAGCTCGCGCACCTGCCGAACAAAGCGGTTGGTGTGACCAATCGCCACCAGCTCGCGCTCGCATTGCTCAATGGCCAGCTGGCTGGAGCTGGCATCGGCCATTAGCAAGGGCGCATCCAGATACGCCTTTGCAAAGCGGATGACATTTTCAGGCTGCCCATACTGAATCTGCGCCGGCAAAATATGGCTGAATTCGGCAAAGCGCGGGTTTTCCGGGATGTCGATATCGGCGATGCCGTAGAGCGTCTCGCCGGTCAGCACTTGCGCCATTTGGCCCAGACCGACCATCAGCGCCGCCACGGCGGTATCGCGCAGGGGCTGCAGGTTTAAGTCGCAGCTCAAATACAGCCGCGCTTCATCGTTGTGAGTCTCAAGACGCAGCGCAAAGCCCATTAAACGCAGGCTAATGAAGCGTTCAGCGAGCTCAATGGCCTGCGCCACGGTATCGGCGGTCATGGCAGCAAAACCGATGAAGCCGTGGCTGGAGAGCTTCATCTGCATGCCAATATAAAACGGTAGGCCGGGCTCCTCGGTGAGCTCAAGTGCGCGCGTGTAAATGCCATTGACGACATCGAGCGGGAGCCGCAGGGTTGGCGCCGTGAGTTGCTCGCGATCTAGGCCGGCGGGCGCTAATAGCTCGCTTTCATTGACATGCCAGCGCTTCACCACATCGAGCAAGAGCAAAACATAGGCGGCGGGCAGGCCAGGGTGGGACTCAGTAAACGATGACATTGTGTAATGGCACATAATGACAAGAAGATGGCACAAACTAACCTGCTACTTCGATGCAGACAAGGGCACATTAATCACTTCAACAACGACTGATTGAGGTTTCACCATGACTGCTGCCCAAACCGCTATTTCCCCCACGCTCTCGGCCAATCGCCAACCGGCTGGCGCGCGCGTTGGCATTCCACCCCGTCGTGTGATGATGAATTTAGACACATCCGATGCTGGCTACTGGTATGCCGATAGCCCATTTTTGACCTATTTTTGGTCGGCATTTTCGGTGTTGTTGCCCGAGGGTGAGCAATTTTTTGTGAATGCCGTGCGTCATTATCGTGACCAGATTACCGATGCCGATCTAAAAGCGGCCATCTCGGGCTTTATTGGTCAGGAAGCGCTGCACACGCAGGGCCACCAAGTGCTCAACGACTTCATCAATGCCAAGCAACTTCCCGCTGCTGAGCTGGAGAGCCAGCTCAAGATTTTGCTCGATGCCGTCGCGAAAATTCATCCGCGCTTGAACTTGGCCATCACCATTTCGCTCGAGCATTTCACCGCGCTCTTGGGTGAGCAATTACTCGCTGAGGCCGACCACCACGGTGCGGTTGCCGAGGATATTCGTCCGCTGTGGATGTGGCATGCGCTGGAAGAGACTGAGCACAAGGCCGTAGCCTGGGATGTTTACCAGCAAACTGGTGGTGGTTATGCGCTACGTGCTGGCACCATGGCATTGACCACGGTAATTTTGGGTGGCGTGATGGCCTATTCGACCGGTCGCTTGATGCATGCCGATGGCAAGCTGCTGAATATGCGCGACAACCTCAAGGGTCTGCGGGCGTTGTTTGGCCGCCGTGGCCGCATGACGCGCTTGGCGCCGAAGTTCCTCGACTTCTTCCGCCCGAGCTTCCACCCCAACGACCACGACACCACCGCATTAGTGGCCGAATGGCGCGAGAAGCTATTTGGTGCCGATGGCTCGCTCAATGGCTTGCTCAAAGGCGCGAAGATTCATTAATTAGCGTCGATCAGAAACAAAGGGCTGGAGTAGCAGCTTCGCTAATGCCGAATCTGCCTCCGCCCTGAACGCTTCAATGCCAATCGGCATGGACTGTGGATCATCCATGGGGCGCGCCACATACGTGCCAAAGACGCGATCCCACCACGGGAAGTTAAAGCCGTAATTGGCGTTGGTTTCCGAGGGCCGAATGGAGTGATGCACGCGATGCATATCGGGCGTGACCACCACGCCGCGCAATAGGCGCTCAAGCCTGTGCGGGATGGATATATTGGCATGGTTAAAAATCGCCGTGGCATTCAGCACAATCTCAAACACCAGCACCACGCCGGGATGAATACCGAGCGCCCAAACCAACGCGATCTTGTAAAGCATGGAGCCGGCAATTTCGAGCGGATGAAAGCGCAGGGCCGTGCTCACATCGAGATCTATATCGCTGTGATGCATGCGGTGTAAGCGCCACAGCAGCGGCACACGATGCGATGCCCAATGCTGCGCATAAATGGCCAAGTCGAGCAGCAAAAATCCCAAGGGTGCAGCCAGCCATAAGGGCATATTGAGCAGACCAAAGAGCCCACCCTGTTGCGCGTAGACATCGGCGGCGACACCAACGGCCAAGATCGGCAGCAGCAGCCGAACGGCAAGGATGTCGACAACCAGCACGCCGAGATTATTGAGCCAGCGAAAGCCTTTGCGCACCGCGAGTGGGCGAAATGACAGGCGCCATTCGATCAGCCCCATGACACTAAAAACGCTGGCAAATATCAGCGCCCGAATAACCGCCTCAGACATTACATACCTCCGATGGGCAGGCTCTGCCACGCCTGCCAGAGCAGCTGTAGCGCAAGCGCACAGAGCAGCCAATTAAGCCCGCGATGAAAGCTGGCATCGGCGCGCCCAGACAGCCAACGCTCGCCCAGCCAGGTGCCAATAAAGCCACTCGCGATCATGGCGGCCAGCAGTGTCATCCACGGTAAAAAACTAAAGCCGAGAAAGCCAAATGCCGCAATTTTCACGCCATGTTGCAGGCTCATGCTGGCGGAAAAAGTCGCCATATGCGGCTGACGTGGCAGCGTTTGCGTTTTCAGCAAGGCTGCCACCAATGGCCCGGTTGCGCCAATAAACATACTAAGAAAACTAAACACGAGGCCGCCGAGCCACAGGCCGAGACGCTCGGTGCGCGCGGAAAATGTTGGCCATTTGCCCCAAGCGGCATAGAGGATAAATACGCTGAGGCCGGTGTAGAGCCAGTGACTGGGGAGCTCGCGCACGAGGCTGCCGCCAACCAGACCGCCGAACAGGGCACCCACGGTGAATGGCAGTACGGTAGACCAGCGGATATAACGCCAGAGCAGGGCGGTGCGGCCGACATTGGAGCCCAGCTGCACCACGCCATGGAGCGGGATGAGTGCGCTGGCGGGCACGAGCATGGCCATCACGCCGAGTAATAGCAGGCCGCCGCCAATGCCCAGGCCGGCGGTGAGCAGCGAGGTTAGCAGCGAGATGGCCATGAGGCCGAGTGCGACGGCGAGACTGATGCTCTCAGGAAGCCATGCCATGACGCGTTAGGGTGCAGGCGTAAAAGCTGGTGCTGTCGCGAGCAGTGCCTGTAATGCCTGCAGACGCTCAGTCAGCGCCTCGGCGGTATAGCGTTGCGCCGGATGCTTGCCCCAGATCGGGCCGGGCCAGGCGGCATCCGTTTGATGTCTGACGACAATATGCCAATGCAGTTGCGCCACCACATTGCCCAAATTCGCGACGTTCATTTTCTCGGCGGCAAAGGCCTGTTGCAGCGCCGCACTCAGCCATGAAGACTCGCGCAGGAGCTGGCTTTGATCATCCGGACTGAGCTCGTGGACCTCGCGCAGATCGGCGTGGCGGGGGACTAAAATCAGCCAAGGGTACTGCGCATCATTCATCAGCAAGCAGCGGCAAAGCGGAAAATCCCCGAGCGCGATGGTGTCGTTGGCTAGGCGTGCGTCGAGCGTAAACATGGCTAATTCCAAGCGATATAAAACGCCAGTGTAGGCTGCCCGCGCGTTCTGGGCTACTGGCGCGCGCCTTGCCTGTGCTAGTCTTAGGCCGTGATTTTTCCTGGCCAATGACTGTGGCGCGTATGATTTTTTGTGAGTCATTATGTCTGTGTCGCAGACCCACACCGTAAGCCTTACCTACGTCGAGCGTTTGCTGGCTGGTGCCGCGCGTCAGGGCATGAGCTTGCCCGAATTATTTGCCCACAGCGGTCTTGATTCGGCGCGTGCCAACGAGCGCAATGCCCGCATTAGCAGCACTGAGTTGATTCGCTTGATGCAAGAAGTGATGCGCCGCACCGGCGATGAGTTTATTGGCTTGGCGGCCGATTCGCGCTCCAAGCCCGGCACCTTCTCGATGATGGCGCATGCGGTCATCAATTGCGCAAATCTTGAGCAGGCTATCCGCCGCTCCAGTGCCTTTTATGAGCTGTTTGAAACCCCCACCGTGGTCGATTTGAGCGTTAACCAACACGAGGGTCAGCTGAATTTGTCATTGCGCCGTGATGAGCTGGTTGGCGATACCATTTTTGAGCTGATGAGCTTTGTCTCCGTGCGCTTTTGGAGCTGGTTGGTGGGTCAGCGTTTAAGCCCGCTGGTGATCGAGTTTGCTTTTGCGCCACCGCCCAGCGCCAACGAATTTGCCAGCCTATTTCGTTGCCCGGTGATTTATGGTGCTGATCATAATGTCATTCGCTTTCCGGCGAGTTGGCTGAGCTTGCCGCTGGCGCAAACGCCGCTGTCATTATCGCGCTTCTTGAAGGATTCGTTGGCGCAAATTATTGCCGGCCGTTCGCGGCCCATGGGCTTGGCCGAGCAGGTGCGCAACCGCTTGAGTTCCGACTATGGCAATGCCTTTCCGGACTTGCCAGAACTCTGCGCTTCCTTGTCGATGACGCCGCAAACCTTGCGTCGCCATTTAAAAGAAGAGGGCACCAGCTACCAGCGCATTAAAGATCAACTACGCGAAGAGGCGGCACGGTTTTATTTAGCCAAACCGGCATTAAGTATCGATGAGATCGCGCTGATGATGGGCTTCTCCGAAGCCAGCGCCTTTCATCGCGCCTTTAAAAAATGGACAGGCCAAACCCCGGCGAGCTGTCGCCGGCATTTATTAGGACTCTCTGAATGACCGATACCACCGCTCGCCTGTTAATTAATTGCCCCGATGCGCCAGGCATTGTCAGTGCCGTGTCGAGCTTTTTATTCGCGCATGGCGCCAATATCACTGACCTCGATCAGCACGCCACGGCGCCCACGGGCGGTACGTATTTTATGCGCCTTGAACTGCAAACGGCAGCCATACGCATTGACCGTGAGGCCTTAGAGGCAGCCTTTGAGGCCGAGGTAGCGAGTCGTTTTCAGATGAGCTGGCAGCTCACTTATGCCGTCGATCGCAAGCGCGTGGCGATCTTGGTGTCGAAACACGATCACGCCATGATGGAGCTGCTCTGGCGTTGGTCGCGTGGCACGCTGCCCTGTGAGATTGTTGCGGTGATTAGCAATCATGCGGATTTGCGCGAGGCGGTCGAGGGCTTTGGCGTGGCCTTTCATCATGTGCCAATAAGCGCCGAGACCAAGGCATTGGCCGAGGCCACGTTGGAAGAAAAACTCAGTGGCGTGGATTTGATTGTGTTGGCGCGCTACATGCAAATTCTCAGCGCCGACTTCACGGCGCGTTGGCCGCACCGGATTATCAATATTCATCACTCATTTTTGCCGGCATTTGTCGGTGCTAATCCCTACCAGCAGGCCTATGACAAGGGCGTGAAATTGATCGGCGCCACGGCGCATTATGTAACGGCTGACCTCGATCAGGGTCCAATCATTGAGCAAGATGTTGAGCGCGTGTCGCATCGCGATGAGGTCGACTCCTTGCGCGACATGGGGCAAGACGTGGAGCGGCAAGTGTTGGCGCGCGCGGTGCGCTGGCACTTGGAAGATCGCGTGCTGGTGCATGGCACAAAAACTATCGTGTTTGCTTAAGGGGCGCGCATGTCACCGTTATCAACCCGGCTAGGCTTGTTGTTGGCGCTGTATTTGGCGCAAGGCGTGCCATTTGGTGTGTATACGCAGGCCTTGCCGGCAATTTTGCGCAGCTATGACGCGCCGTTATCGCTGATTAGCCTGAGCGGCTTATTGGCGATTCCTTGGGCGCTGAAAGTGTTTTGGTCACCGATTGTCGATCGCTATTATTGGCCGAGTGTTGGTCATCGCCGCAGTTGGATTTTGCCGATGAATATCGGCCTCGCCGCGGTCATGGCGGGCCTATGTTTTTTTGATCCCGATAGCCTGCGTGATCCATCCGGTGTGTATTGGCTCTTTGGCTTCTTATTCTTGGTGAACCTGTTTGCCGCCACGCAAGATATTGCCACCGATGGTTTGGCGGTGCGGATTTTATCGAGTGAAGAGCGCGGCCTCGGCAATGGCATTCAGGTATCGGCGTATCGCGTTGGCATTATTATTGGCGGCGGTTTGTTGCTTTTAGTACTCGATACGCTGGGTTGGGCACAGGCGTTTATGGGCCTAACGCTGATGTCGCTGCTGCTGTTGTTGCCCGTGATGTTTTATCGCGAGCCACCGATCTCTGCCGAGGCTTTGGCGGGCTCGCGTGAGTCCTACAGCGCGGCGTGGGTAAGCTTTTTCAAGCGCCCGGAGTTGGCCGGCTGGATTTGGGTCTTGGTGAGCTACAAAATCGCTGACTCGCTATCGTCGGCCATGGTCAAGCCGATGATGGTTGATATGGGCATGAGCTTGGCGGAGATTGGCCTACAAGTCAGCATGATCAGCGCCGTGACGACCATTGCCGGTGCCATGCTCGGTGGCTATTGGCTGCAAAAAATTGGTCGCCGCCACGGACTGTTTTGGTTTGGCGCTTTTCAATGCGTGGCCATTGCCGCCTACGCAATTCCGGCGTTGGGCTATGGCCTGGCGGGATTGGCCGCAACCAGCACGGCGGTAGCGATCAATGCCATTGAGCATTTTGCCGGTGGCATGGCCATGGCCGCGCTGCTGTCGGCGGTCATGGATCGTGCGCGTCAGGCTCATGCCGGTGTCGATTTCACGCTGCAAGTGAGCTTGCTGGCGATCTTTGGCGGCTCGTTTTATTTGCCTGCGGGGCTTCTGGCTGAAGCGGTGGGCTATGCCGACCATTTCGTGATTTCAGCAGTGATAGGTGTGCTCATGCTGTATCCGGCTTGGCGTTTTACCCGCGAGCCGCATGAGCTAAATAACTCGCCACAACCCGCAACCTAAAGGTAGCGCCATGCCTGAGAGTGGACACATAAAATCATCAAGCCGTCCTGATGGGCAAGAGGCGAGCGGTGCAATAGCGACGCTCGATGCGCGTGGTTTGCGTTGCCCTGAGCCGGTCATGCTGCTGCATAAACGCGTGCGTGAACTGGCCAGTGGTGATGAGCTTGAGGTATTAGCCAGCGACCCATCCACTACGCGCGATATCCCGAAGTTTTGCCAGTTTTTGGGGCATGAGCTGCTGCTCGCTGAGGCGCCTGAGTCCGGGCTTTATCGCTATGTCTTGCGCAAGGGCTGACTAGCCGCGCTGCCAGCGCGCCTGCACCGTACGCAAGGTGCGACCGAGTTGCCAGAGCAGCAAGATGCTCGCCACGGTAAGCCCCAATACAATGCCCATCCAATAGCCATGTGGCCCCCACGATTGGCCACCGAAAAACTCGGTACTACCGGCCAAATAGCCGACCGGAATCGCCACGCCCCAGTAGGCAATTAGCGTTAGGCGCATCGGGCTTTTGGTGTCTTGTAAGCCGCGTAAGCAGCCCGCCGCGGCCACTTGCAGAGCATCAACAATTTGATAAAAAACAGCGAATAACAGCAGCTGTGCCGCCAAGGCGCGCACGTTGAGGTCGTCGGTGTATATCTCGGTAATGGCATGGCGGCCAAACAATAAAATCAGCGCCATAAACGCCGCCACACAGGTGGTCGTCATCAGGCCTATGCGGCGCACATGCAAGATCGCGGCATAGTTGCGTGAGCCATAAAACTGCCCCACGCGGATGGTCAGTGCGATCGCCATGCTCAGCGGCACCATAAACAAAAAGGAGGTCAGCGACAGCGCGACTTGATGGCCAGCCACGACGAGCGCGCCCTGTGGACTAATCAATACCGCCACCAAGGCAAAGGTGCTGACTTCAAAAAATATCGCCAAGCCAATCGGCAAGCCAAGCGCGGCAATCGCGTATATCTCAGACCATTTTGGCGGCTCCCACGCTTGCATCAAACGCGCATGTTGAAAGCGCCGACTGAGTAGCAAATACACGAGCATGATGCCTGACATCAGCCACAGCACCACCGAGGTGGCCCAGCCGCAGCCAGGGCCGCCTAGTGCTGGAACTTGTACTGGCAACCAGGCTAGCCAGCTCACTGATTCGCTGCCGTGTATAAATAAAGTGTTGAAGAAGACGTTCAGCGATAGGCCGCTAACGCTGATGATCATCACGGGCACGGGCTGATCTTGCGCCTCGCAGTAGCATCGCAGGGCGAAAAATACACCGACCGCTGGCATGCCCCACGACACGCCTAATAAATATTGATGAGTCATGTCGCGCAACTCAGGCGGCACATCGAGCCAGTGAAACAGCGGGTAGGCATGGCGCATGACAAAAAAGCCGAGAACGCCCACCCCAAGTGCTAACCACAGTGCCTGATGGGTGATGCCGGCAATGCGGTGGCGTTGTTGGCCACCATATGCCTCGGCGACCAATGGCGTAGTGGCCAGCAATATGCCGGTGATCAGCAAAAAGATCGGCAACCAAATGCCCGAACCCACCGCGACCGCCGCGAGGTCGAGTGGCGACACTTGGCTTGCCATCAGGGTGTCAATAAAGCCATAGGCGGCTTGCGCGAGTTGGCTAAATATAATGGGCGCGGTGAGCAGGCTGAGCGCTTTTAATTCCGCGCGTGTTGATAGCGGCGCGGGCTGCGCCTGTGCGTTGCCGGTGCTCATGCGAGGTGACCGAGTTCGCGGAGCTGAAGGTGTAATTGAGCGCTGCCATCATGGCCAAAGTAACGTTGCCGCAGCAGGCCATAAATCACCACCAGCGCGGCATCCCAGGTGAAGCGTCCACCGAGGATCAGCATGAGGGCATCTTCCACGGGCATTAAGCCGGCATGCGCGACTTCGCCATCTTGGTTGAGTGCGCAAAAATGGGCCGGCAAAAAGGCGTCGAACACGTGAATGCACTCATCTTGCACGCCCTCGCCAATGCGGCGCGCCACATGCAGCTCGGCACGCGGTGAGGGCACCTGGCGAAACTGCAGGCCGGCCTCTTCCCAAGCTTCGCGCGCGAGACCAACGGCCAGGCTTTCGCCGGCGGCAAGTCCGCCGCCAACGAGGTTGTCGAGCTTGCCGGGATCGACAAACTTATGATGACTGCGCTCGGCCACCCAAATTTGCATGCCATCGGGACTAGCCAGCCAGCCATTCAGGTGCACTGATTGTGTGGCCATGCCGAGGCTGCGAAAGGCAGCGCGCTCGGTGGTTAGAAAGTTTTTGCCTTGATGCATCAGCGTCATCGGTTCATCGCGCCAATTTTGCAATAAGCCGCGCTCATGCAGGGCATGCGCCCAGCCTTGCACAATGATGCTGCGACCAACGCTGTCGCCGGCCGCGCGCAAGTGCAAGGACTCGCCCTTGCGCACGGCATGCGCGCCGGCGAGCTCGACCAAGGCATCGGCAACCGCGGGGCGTACCCAGCCCAGCGCCACGTCATCGATGTGCAGGCGCAACTCATCGGTCGGGCTAAAGCGCGGCATCTGCTGGAGAAATTCGATGACTTCGGCGAGGAGCGGGTGCGACATGAACACGATCTCGTAAAATTTCCCCTAGTGTAGCGAATGCATCGGTGCCATGCCGACTGACAATGGCATACTCGGTCAAGTTTTCTGATTAGCGAGTCTTTGTCGCCATGTCGCACCGCATGACTGTATTAGCCGATGACATGATGCCCGGCGTTGAAGCGTGTTTGGCGCAATGGCGCGATGCGCAGGGCCAGGCGCCGCAGTTTCGGCTGCTGCGCAGCGATGGCCGCGACCTAAACGCCGAGTATGTGCAGCAGGCGCAGTTGTTGCTGGTGCGCTCAATAACGCGTGTTGATGCGGCGCTATTGGCGCAAGCCCCGGCCTTGCGCTTTGTGGGCAGCGCGACCATTGGCCAAGATCACCTCGATCTCGATGCCTTAGCGGCGCGCGCGGTGGCGTGGTCGACTGCGCCCGGGTGCAATGCGCAAGCGGTGGCGGAATGGGTGTTAGCCACCGTTTTGCGACAAGCGGCGCGCACGCCGGCCATGACCCTCACGCAATTGCGCGCCAAGCGGGTGGGCGTGATAGGTCTGGGCCACGTTGGGCAGCGTGTGGCGGCCTTGCTGTCGGCGCTCGGTCTGCAGATCTATGGCTGTGATCCGCTGCTCAGCGCCGCCGAGCGCGCCACCCGCAGCGTGGCGGGCTGGCAAGCTATCGATGCCTTATTGGCGAGCGCCGATATTGTCTGTGTGCATACGCCATTGACGCGTAGTGGCCCAGCGCCAACGTGGCAAATGCTCAATGCACAGCGCTTAGCACAGCTGCAGCCGGGCGCTTGGCTCATCAACGCCGGCCGTGGTGATGTGCTTGATGCGCCGGCGTTTATTGAGGCGCAGCGTGCCGATGCTCAACGTGTGGCATTGCTCGATGTGCTGCCCAATGAGCCGCTGCCAGCGCCGGAGCTGGTAGCGCATTGCCAGCAAGTCAGTCCGCACATTGCCGGACATAGCCTGGAGGGCAAATGGCGCGGCACTTGGCAGATCTGCGCCAACGCTGCGGCACATTTTGGCTATCAGCAGGTCGGTGAGCTGGCCGATATCATTCCGGTGCAAGCGCCACCAGCGCTGACCTGGCCGACTGCCGCTGATCCACAGGCGGTGGCGCCATATGCCGAACTGATGGCCGCGGTGGTGGATTGCGCGGGCGATGATGCGCGCCTGCGTAGCGCGCTTACTGAGCAGCCAGGTCAAGCAGCAGCTTTCGATGCCCTGCGCAAGCACTACGCCACGCGCAGAGAAATCGCCGCGCATCGCCTGAGTGGTGTGCCCAATGACTCGTCAGCGCAGCAACTACTTACCGCGCTCGGCTTCAGCTGTTAGCATGCGAAAAAATTTGTCACAGCCATCAGCTCATGGCTTTCACAAAGGCTAGAGAGCCAGCCCAAGACTGGCCGTTTAAGAGTTCTGACGTATGTTAAATACCTTTGTTATTGCCTATTTAGTGGTGTCGATTGCCATTGGCTTGTTGGCTACTTTACGCGTGAAAAACTCACACGACTTCGTCTCTGCTGGTCGCAGTTTGCCGCTGAGTGTGGTCACCGCCACCATGTTTGCCACGTGGTTTGGCTCCGAGTCGATTCTCGGTGCGCCGTCGTATTTTCTCGAAGAAGGTTTAGGCGGCATTGTTGCCGACCCGTTTGGCGCGGCCTTTTGCTTGATTTTCGCGGGCATGTTTTTTGCGCGCGCGCTGTATCGGCGTAACCTGCTGACCATTGGCGACTTTTTCCGTGAGCGCTATGGCCGTGAGGCGGAGGTGATCACCTCGGTGGCCATCATGCTCTCGTATTTGGGTTGGGTGTCGGCACAAATGATCGCGCTCGGCGTGATATTCAGTAGCTTAAGCGGCGGGAGCATCAGTCACGATGAGGGCATTTTAATCGGCTCAGCCATCGTGATTTTCTACACCATGTTTGGCGGTATGTGGTCAGTGGCGATCACCAGTTTTGTGCAAATGATCATCATCATTGTCGCGCTCGTATTGATCACGTATGTAGTGGCTGGTGATGCCGGCGGCGTTATGGTTGTCGTCGATCACGCCAATGCTGCTGGCAAGTTCGACAATTTCTGGCCCGAGATGAGCACGGCTTCGTGGCTGGCGTGGATAGGCGCGTTCGTGACCTTGGCACTGGGTTCGATTCCGCAGCAAGATGTCTTTCAGCGTATGAATACCGCAAAAAATGAGCACATTGCTCAATACGGCGCGATTTTTGGCGGCGTCGGCTATTTGCTATTTTGCATGGTGCCGCTGTTTTTGACCTATGCCGCGGTGGTCATCGACCCCGACATGGTGGCGCGCGTGATGGCGGAAGATGCGCAGCAGGTGTTGCCGACGTTTATTCAGAATGACTTGCCGCTGATTATGCAGGTATTGTTTTTCGGCGCGCTGCTCTCGGCGATTATGTCGACGGCATCGGGCACTTTGCTCGCGCCATCGACAGTGTTTACCGAAAACTTACTCAAGCCTTTACTGCCTGAGCAAAACGACAAGCAGTTTTTATTCATGTAGCGCGCGGTGGTGTTGGTGTTTGGTGCGTTTATTAGTTGGTATGCCATGCAGTCCGATGCCAGCATTTTCGAGATGGTGGAAGATGCTTACAAGGTCACGCTGGTGGCGGTGTTTGTGCCGCTCACGGCGGGGATTTATTGGTCGCGGGCTAACCGCGCCGGTGCGCTGACGGCCATGGCGGCGGGCATTGCCGTGTGGTTAGGTTGCGAGGCTTTTGCCGTCGACAGCATCTGGCCGCCGCAGTTGGCGGGCCTAGTGGCGAGCATGGTGGGTATGTGGTTTGGCTCGCTGTTTTTGGCGCGGCTGCTGCCATCGCCCGAGGGTGCGCGTTAAGGCGCGCTTTTGCGGCAGTCCGTTCTTACTACTTTAGGCCTCGGGCATTTCCGGTAAGGCAAATGCCGACTGCCAACGATTGACGATCCCGCAAAACAGCTCAGCGGTGACTTGCGCATCGTAGAGTGCCGAATGCGCCTCGCTCTGATCAAAATCAATGCCCGCTGCCGCACAGGCGCGCGCGAGCACGGTTTGGCCATAAGCCAAGCCTGCCAATGACACCGTGTCGAATACCGAAAATGGGTGAAAGGGGTTTTGATTTTTCAGGCTTTGCCGATCCACTGCGGCATTAATGTGCGCCAAGTCAAAGCCAGCATTGTGACCGACCAAAATGCAGCGTTTGCAGCCCGCGTCTTTTTGCGCGGCTTTCACGGCCGCAAAAATATCGCGCAGGCCATCGGCTTCAGTCACTGCCAAGCGCAGCGGATGATGCGGGTTAATGCCATTGAATTTGAGAGCGGCAGAGTCGAGCGCGAGGCCAGGTTCGGGCGTGAGATGCGCATGATGGCGCGCGACCGGCTGCCAGTTGCCGTGCTCATCGGGCAGTACAATAACGGCAGCGACCTCTAGCAGAGCATGCGTGCCGGCATCGAAACCGGCGGTTTCGACATCAACCACCACTGGTAAAAAACCACGAAATCTATCCTTGGCGGCGATCATGCCTCGACCTGCCAAGCCAGCAACTCACCGGCGCGCACGGGGATGACCTGATGCTCACCGAAGGGATAGCTAGCCGGCACCGTCCAGTCTTTACGCACCAAGGTGATGGTGTCGCGGTGGCGCGGTAGACCGTAAAAATCCGCGCCAAAATGGCTGGCGAAACCCTCAAGCTTATCGAGCGCATTCGCCGCCTCGAAGACTTCGGCGTAGAGCTCAATGGCGGCATGCGCGGTATAGGCGCCGGCACAGCCACATGCGGCTTCTTTCGCGCCTTGCGCGTGCGGGGCACTATCGGTGCCTAAAAAGAACTTCGCGCTGCCACTGGTGGCGGCCTCAATCAGTGCTGCCTGATGGCGACTGTGCTTAAGAATCGGCAAGCAGTAGTAGTGCGGACGAATGCCGCCAGCGAGCATGTGATTGCGATTAAACAGCAAATGATGCGCGGTGATGGTCGCGGCAATATGCGCTGGCGCCTCGCGAACAAATTCAACGGCATCGGCGGTGGTGATGTGCTCGAGCACCACGCGTAGGGTCGGGTGGCGAGCCACCAGCGGCTTCAAAATCGTGTCAATAAAGACCTTCTCACGCGCGAAAATATCGATCTCGCTGTGCGTGACTTCGCCGTGAATGAGCAGCGGCATACCGCAGGCGGCCATCTCGGCCAGCACCGCATCGACGTTGCTTACATCGGTGACGCCCGATTGTGAGTTCGTGGTGGCGCCGGCGGGGTAGAGCTTCACGGCATGCACATAGCCACAGGCTTTGGCGCGGCGAATATCATCGACCGTGGTGCCCTCGGTGAGGTAGAGCACCATCAGTGGCTCAAAAGCGCTGCCCGCTGGGCGGGCGGCCAAGATACGCTCGCGATAAGCGCCGGCTTGTTCGGGCGTAACCGCCGGTGGCAGCAAATTCGGCATGACAATGGCACGACCAAAATAGCGCGCCATCGCCGGCACGGTGTCAGCCAATGCCGCGCCATCGCGTAAATGCACATGCCAATCGTCGGGGCGGGCAATGGTCAGGGTGGTTTCTGGCATGAGAAGACTCGTCAACGGCGGCAAAGACGCATAGGCTAACGGATGCCGAGCCATCGGCAAAGACGGAGTGAGTGATGATCGCAGAAAAATCCCCCGCCTGGGAAGCCGAATACGACACCGTGCGCGATCTGCTTGGGCAGTCCTTTATGCGTTTGCGCTTTCCGAAAATGCTCGAACGCGACTATCGCCGCACCATGGATGCGCGCGCGTTGGAGACCATGCGTGATAACTATTGGATGTTATTTCTACTCGCGTTGGGCGCGGTGTTAATCGTCTATTTTCAATACACCGTGGGTGGTGTGTGGATTGGCGCCATTGAGGATTTGCGGCTCTCGGTATTGATGACACTTTGCCTCGTGTCGGTGCTAGCACTCTTCACTGTAATGGTTAAAATTCCCAGTTTCGACCGCCACTACTTCACCTATACCACCCTGTTTTGCGTAATCATGTTGTTGTTTCTCGCCGTATTTCCGGCGTATCTGCGTGATGAAGTGTTGCGTCAGCGCAGTACCTATTTGGTGATTTACCTGCTGATGATTGTCTATGGCGTCGCCAATTTGCGCCTACATCAAGCCGCGTTCATTGGTTTTGCCGGCATGGGCAGTGTGGTGCTGGCGGTGATGGCGCTGGATGTGCGCTATGACTGGGGCATGTTCATGCAGTTTTTCTTTCTTACCAACTTAGTTGGCGTGGGCAATAGCTATGTGGTGGAAGTTCGGGAACGTCGCTTATTTTTGCAGTCGCGCCTGCTCGATTTAGAAAAACGCCAGCTCAACAAACTCTCTGAGCGTTTAGTCCAGCTCGCGCGTGAAGATGGCCTCACCGGCTTGGCCAACCGCCGACATTTCAACGACCGCTTTCTCATGGAATGGGAGCGCGCGCGCCGCGATGGCAAGCCCTTGGCCTTGGTGTTTGCCGATGTCGATCATTTCAAAGCTTTCAATGACAAACACGGGCACTTAGAGGGTGATCGCGCCTTGGTCGCGGTCGCCGATGTACTCAAGTCGGTGGCCACTCGCCCCGGTGATTTAGCCGCGCGCTATGGCGGCGAAGAGTTTGTTTTGCTGCTGCCCAATACCACCTGCGAGGGCGCGGTTGAGCTGGCGCGCGAGCTCATTCAAGGCATCGACGATAAAGCCATCGCGCATCGCGGCTCGAAAGTCGCCAAGCACGTGACCATCAGTGCCGGTGTGGCCTCGATGGTGCCAGATGTGCACATTGCACCGGCCAAACTGATTGATCTTGCCGATGAGGCGCTTTATGCCGCCAAGCACGAAGGCCGGCATCGGGTGGTGGTCAGCACGACCTGCTAACGCGTACACTATGCGCCATTCCTGATCGCCATCTTGTGAGTGTGAATTCATGTCTGACATCAAAAAAGTCGTCCTTGCCTATTCGGGCGGCCTCGATACATCCGTGATTGTGCGTTGGTTGCAAGACACCTATGGCTGCGAAATCGTCACCTTTACCGCCGATTTAGGCCAAGGCGAAGAAGTCGAGCCAGCACGCGCTAAAGCGCAAGCCATGGGCATTAAAGACATTTATATCGAAGATTTGCGCGAAGAGTTTGTCCGCGATTTCGTCTTCCCGATGTTCCGCGCCAACACCGTCTATGAAGGCGAATACCTGCTCGGCACCTCGATTGCACGGCCCTTGATTGCCAAGCGTTTGGTGGAAATTGCCAACCGTGAAAGTGCCGATGCCATCTCGCACGGTGCCACCGGCAAGGGCAACGACCAGGTGCGTTTTGAGCTTGGCGCCTATGCCTTGAAGCCCGGCATTAAAGTCATTGCTCCGTGGCGCGAATGGGATTTGACCTCGCGCGAAACGCTGATGGCCTATGCCAAAACCCGCGACATCCCGATTGATTTCGCCGCCGCTGGCAAAAAATCGCCGTACTCCATGGATGCCAACTTGCTGCACATCTCCTATGAAGGCGGCGTGCTCGAAGACCCCTGGACCGAGTGCGAAGAGTCGATGTGGCGCTGGTCGGTATCGCCCGAGAATGCGCCCGATACGGCAACGTATATCGACCTGACCTATGAAGGCGGCGATGTGGTGGCTATTAATGGCGAGCGCATGAGCCCGGCCACCGTGCTGACGTATTTGAATAAAATCGGTGGCGCCAATGGCATTGGCCGTTTGGACTTAGTGGAGAACCGCTACGTCGGCATGAAGTCGCGCGGTTGCTACGAGACACCGGGTGGCACGATTTTGCTGAAAGGCCATCGCGCCATTGAGTCGATTACGCTCGATCGCGAAGTCGCGCACATGAAAGATGAGCTGATGCCGCGCTACGCCACGCTAATTTACAACGGCTACTGGTGGAGTCCGGAGCGTCAACTATTGCAAGGCCTGATCGACAATTCGCAAGCCTGCGTCAATGGTGATGTGCGTCTGAAACTCTACAAGGGCAATGTCATTGTTGTGGGTCGCCAATCGGCGCAGTCGCTGTTTGATACGCGCATCTCGACCTTCGAAGACGATGGCGGCGCGTATGACCAAAAAGATGCCGAGGGCTTCATTAAGCTCAATGCACTGCGCCTGCGCATTGCCGCCAACAATGGCCGGGCGTTATTAAAACCCTGAGCCGCCGATAACTGGTGATATGTCAGTGATGAAAGCGGGGTAGACTGATCGACCCCGCTTTCCTTGGCGGTTTGGCATTGGCAGGAGCCCACGATGGCAAATCCTTTATCGTCACTGAGTCAGCAGATCCGAGGCCTCCGTGCGCGCGCCGAAGTCGCCGCCGGCAATGCCCTCGACTGGGCCTTTTTGCGCGGCAGTCTCGTGCAGTCCGGCCTCACGCCCTACGAGACCTTGCTTTCCGGCGATCCAATGTCGCTGCGTTATTATCCGCCGCCCTACGAAAATGCCGTGCCATTGCCCAATGGCGAGCTGCTCAAGGTTCAACGCAAGCGCCATGCTGTGCCTTTGGTGCTGGTACCGCCGCTCGGTGTCACCACCGAAAGCTTTGATCTCATGCCGCATCGCAGCTTGGCGCGCTTTTTTGCCGCGCGCGGCTACCATGTTTATATGATTGATTGGGGTGTGCCTGAGCGCCGCCACGCCACCTTGCGCCTAAAAGACTACGCCATCGATATGTTTTCTGAGTCCATTGCCGCGGTGCGCCAGCATTCCGGTGTGGAAGAAATCTCTTTGATGGGCTGGTGCATGGGCGGTCTGCTCTCGCTGATGTATGCCGGCGGCTCCGGCGACACCAAGATCCGCAACCTCATCACCGTGGCCAGCCCGATTGATTTTCGCAGCAGCGGCATGCCGGCGATGATTGGCCGCTTGGTGCAAAAGCCAGCTGAGTTGGTGCGCCGCTACACGCCGTTACGCATCCAAGACATGAACCCGTTGAGCCTGCAAATGCCCGGCTGGGTCACCACCTTAGGCTTTAAGCTCACCGACCCGATTGGCAGCATTACGACCTATTGGCAGCTCGCGAAGCGCTTAGCCGACCGCGAGTTTGTCGAGAGCCATAGCACTACCGCCGATTATTTAGACCATATGTTGGTGTATCCGGTGGGCGTCATTCAAGACATGTTTGTGCATGCCTTAATCGACAATCAATTTGCCGATGGCATCATGTCATTGGGTGATACCGAGGCTGATTTGAGCACTATCACGGCCGACTATTTAGCTTATGCCGGCAGCACCGATCATATTGTGCCAGTCGATGTGGCGAGCAAATCGGTGGAGCTCGTGGGCAGCGAATCGCGCGAGTTTCGTGTTGCACCAGGCGGCCATATGGGCGTGATTTTAGGCTCGAAAGCGGCGTTTGAAGTCTGGGAGCCGTGTGCGCAATGGCTCGATAGCCGCAGCGATATTGCCGGTGTCGAGCACAAACACGCGAGCGCGGCGTCACGCACGGTGAAGCGCATGCAGTCGCGCCATCGCGCCGAAGACCCAACGCTCTAGGCCGAGCGAGATTACTCAAGGATAGTTCTATGACCGTGGCGAACCGCACCTCCTATCCCGTTGATCAGCTGCTGCACTGGGCCGAGCAAACGCCCGATGCCACGTGGCTGACGCAATACGATGCGGGCGCGCGCCGCACCATGAGCTGGCGCGAGGCCGCCGATGACGTGGGGCGCATGGCCTCGGCATTGAAGGCCAAAGGCTGGCCTGCCGGCTCGCGCGTAGCCATTGCTGGCATGAACTGTGCGCATTGGTTTCTTGCCGATTTAGCCATCCAAATGGCCGGCCTCGTGCCGGTGGGCATTTATGCGCGCCAAGCATCGCAAACCACGCAATGGATTTTGAAACACTGCGATGCCAAGGCCATTTTCATTGGCCCCATGCCCTCGGCAATGGCCACCGATATGCTGCAGCAAGGCCTGCCAGATGGCATTGTTACGATTGCCATGCCCTACGACGGCGCACCCGCTGCAGAGCATAGCTGGGCCGGTTTTGCGCGCGCGCATTTGCCGCTACGCCGCTATGACCAGCCCAGTGCGGAGACACTCGCCACATTGGTCTACACCTCCGGCACCACCGGCAATGCCAAAGGCGTGATGCTCAGCTACGGTAATTTGGCCTTTACCTCGGCGGTGTTTCGCGAAGTGATTCCTGCGAAGCCGGGCGAACGCTTATTTTCTTACCTACCGCTGGCGCATATTTTAGAGCGCGTGGCGGTGGAGATGGCGAGTTTGTATTGGGGCGCCGAGGTGTATTTCCTCGAGCGTGTGGAGAAAATGAGCGAGCAACTCATGGAAGCCAAGCCCACGCGTTTTGTCGCCGTGCCCTTGGTGCTCTCGCGTTTGCAGGCGAGCTTTACCGCGCGCATACCCGAGCGCCAATTGCGCGCCTTAGTTAAGCGCCGCTGGATCGGCCCGCTGCTGCGCAAGCGCATGGTCACGCGCTTAGGGTTGCAAGACAGTCGCGCCTTATTTTGCGGCGCCGCGCCCATTCCGCACGCCACGCTGCTATTTTTCCGCGATGTCTTAGGCCTCGATGTCTACGAGTGCTATGGCCAAAGCGAGGCGCTTTACTGCAGCATGAACCGTCCCGGTGCGCAGCGCCTGGGCAGTGTCGGCAAGCCATTTTCCGATGCCAATTTGCGCCTAGCCAAAGACGGTGAAATTCAAGTGCGCCATCCCGGCGTGATGCTTGGCTACTTCAACGACCCTAAGCAAACCGCCGCCGCATTTACCGACGATGGCTGGCTGAAAACCGGCGACAAAGGCCGTTTCGACGACGATGGCTATTTGTATATTACCGGTCGGGTGAAAGAGATTTTCAAAACAGCCAAAGGCAAATACGTCGCGCCGGGGCCCATTGAGACAGTGTTTATGGGCGGCAACGACGACGTCGATCAATGCTGCTTGATAGGCATGCATTTAACGCAGCCGGTGATGGTCGTCAGCGTCAGCCACACGGCATTAACTAAGCCGCGCGAAGACGTTGAGCGCGGCTTATTGGCCGACATGGATCGCGTCAATGCGCCATTGGAAGATCATGAAAAGATTGCCAAACTGCTGGTGGTTGCCGAGCATTGGAGCAGTGAAAATGCGCTGCTGACACCCACCTTAAAGGTGCGCCGCAATGAAATCGAGGCGCGCTACGCCGCCGCTGTGACACAGGTGGCGCGCCGTCGTGAAGTCCTCGTTGAGTGGCAATAAGCCCGCGCTGTTTAGGGCAGGCTAATCGCCAGGGTCACGGCTAATGACGCCTCGGTGCTGGCCTTAGGCTGCTCCAAGATGATCTGTTCGGCGGCCACCCCCGCGCTTTCAAGCGCTTCACGGACCGCAATAGCGCGCGCTTTGGCAAGCTCATAGCGGTACTGAGTTGCCGCTTCGGGGTTTTCGCTCGGCATGATGTCTTTACTGGCGTCACTGTGGCCGCCAAGGCTCAAACGCAGCGCCGGCTTATCGGCCAATGAGGCCGCTAAGCGCGTGATGCGCTCCTGCGCTGGCGCCGATAAAGACGCGCTATTGGCCATAAATTCAATTCGGCTGAGCGCGTCGTCATCACTAGCTAAACCACCCAAGAGCTTAAATGGCGCTGCCGCTGCACGCGTGAGCAAATTGCCAACGGTTTGCCACACCAACGGCCAGACGCGAAAGCTTGGGTCGCTGAGATTGCCGCGCAGGGGCACGTCGAGCGTGATGTCGCCATTAACGTCTTTGAGTAGTGCCGTGCCGAGGCGCACAGGTAAGCCGGTTGCCGCTTCTGAATCGCTGGCCTCACCCCAGGTAAAATCACTGATACGCACGGTATTTTCGGCGTTTAGCGCACCCTCGTTGACGCGATAATTCAGGTCGGCCCAGAGTAGCCCGTCGTTGAGCGCATAGCCGGCATAATGGCTGGCATAAGGACTCAATGGTGGCAGCGCCAAACGTTCGGTGCGTAGCGATAAGTCCATAAACTGGCGTGGTTTTTTGGCATTGATCTGGCCTTTAATGGCGACGGCGGCGGCATTGGGCAAATAGCCGCGTAAGGAGATCGTTGTGGCTTGGCGACCGCTTAGGTCAAGTCGGCGCAGACTGCCATTGAGTTTTGACAGTGCCGTGGCCATGCTCGGCTGCACGGATTGATCGGCAAAGGCAACCGTGCCGCCGCGCACAGCCAGCGTGTCAATGAACACATCCGGCGTTGTCCCGGCGCGCGTGTCTCGTGGTTTCAGTAGGGAGTTGAGGCTTAAGCTGCCGTCGCGTTGGCGCTGCACGCGAAGCTTTGGGCTATCAATCAGCACGCGCTTGATGGCGACCTGCTCTGGCGTGCCTTGTGCGGCGAGCCCCTCGACTTGCAGGCTCTTTAGCGACAGCAAGTGCTGCCCACGCGCGTGCAACAGGCGCAATGACGAGATGGCGGCATCTCCCGACCAAGCCCAGCTTGGCGCCGATGGCGTTTGCCATTGCAGCTGGCCATTGGCGCTCAGGCTGCCAGCGGGCAGGCGCACGGCCAATACCTCGGCGAGCAGGCCTGCAAATGGCGTTAACGCCAGCGCATCGATATTGATCTGACCGGAGAAATAAGGCTCTGCCGCGGGTAAGTTGGCGCGCACCGAAGGCATGCCGAGTTCGCCGAGCAGGCTTAGCGTGGCGTTGGTATTCATCGCGCTGTGCAGCTCAATCGCTACGGTGTCTTGCGCTTTTGCTGCCTTGGGCGTGGCACTGAGGCGCAGCGGTCCCAACGATAGCGTGGTGTTTGGGCGTGTGCTGAGGTCACGGTAATGCACCATGACATCATTGACGCTGGCGGCTTGAATACTGCCAGCCCAGTCAATTGAAGGCGATTTACTGGGCGCCGAGACCGTTTCACGCGGTGGTCCGGCCAGTGCCTTGAGCAGTGTAAATTCACCGCGGCTATCGCGCTCAAGAGTGACCTCGGCGCCATCTAGGCTCAGCGATTTGCTGGCCCATTGACCCGATGGATAGCCAAACGCTAGGCCGTCTGCGCGCAGTGAGCGCACGGTGGCGATGGACCGTGTTTCCGCGTTATCGAGCTGTGCCAGTGACACCTCGCTGAGCATCAAAGCACTGTCTTTTATGGACACACTCAAGGTCGGTTGCAGCGTGGCTTGATACTGTAGATCGAGCGTTAGGCGACCGTCTTGAACCGCGAGCGGCAGCTGTTCGGGTAACCATTTCAGGGTATCGGGCAATGACAGCTGGCTAAGGCGCAGATGCCCCGAAGAGGTAAAAGGCTGCAAGCCAATGCGCCCCGTCCAGTCGAGCGTGGCACCGGCCGGTAAATTGCCATGCAGCTCAGCCTCGCCGTTGGCGCTTTCGGTGCCGATGTCTTTAAGGCTGAGGCCCCAATTTTTAATGGCAAACGTGCGCTCCGGTTGCACGCGCTGATCACGATAGCTCAGCTCGCCTTGGCTTATCGTTAAGCGCTTGAGTTGCCAGCGCGGGGTCTCCACAGCCGGACCATCACTGCTAGGCAGCAGCTGCATGAGGGTCAATGGGCCATTGGCGGGTAGGCGCAGATGGATGCTCGGCGCTACCACCTGCGCCGACTCCAGAACCCAAACCGGGCTCAGCAAACTCAGCCATGAGTAGTCCAAATGCAGCTCGCCAAAGCCAAGAAGCGGCTCGCCGGATGTATCCGTGACCTCAACCCCATAGATCGCGATTTTGCCCTCAAAGGCTTTTGTGCTGACGCGCTCAATAGCAATACCCACGCCTAAGCGTTGGCTGATTTGCGCCGCGAGCGTGTTTTCAACCCAGTGCGGTGCAAAAAACTCGATGGCGGCAACGATGCTGAGCCAGCCCATTAGCACGAGGCCGAGTAGCGCTAGCAGCCAGCGCTGACGCGTCTTGTTGCCGGCGCTGTTGGCTGAGGACTTAGTCAATCAGCTTCTCCTTGAACTCGCAGAGGTCTTCAATGAGGCAGCTGCCGCAGCGCGGTTTACGGGCAATGCAGGTGTAGCGACCATGCAAAATCAACCAATGATGGGCATCGACGCGATAGGCTTTTGGCACTACTTTCATGAGCTTATCTTCCACGGCAACGACGTCTTTACCGGTCGCTAGTCGCGTGCGATTAGCCACCCGGAAAATATGCGTATCGACAGCAATCGTGGGCTCGCCAAAGGCGGTATTGAGCACGACATTGGCGGTTTTACGACCTACGCCCGGCAGTGCTTCAAGTGCCTCACGTTGGCGTGGAATTTCGCTGCCGTGCTGCTCTACCAAGATCTGGCAGGTCTTGATGACATTTTCAGCTTTGCTATTAAACAGACCTAAGGTGCGGATGCAGGCCTTCACGCCATCGACTCCCATGGAGAGCATGGTCGCTGGCGTTGGGCCTTGGGCAAAGAGTTTCACCGTGGCTTTATTGACGCCAACATCGGTGGATTGCGCCGAGAGCAGCACCGCAATCAGCAGCTCAAATGGGTTGCGATAGTGCAGCTCGGTGCGCGGCTCGGGGTTCTCAGCTTGCAGGCGCGCAAATATTTGCTCGCGCTTGGCGGCATTCACGAAATATCTCCGGTGGTACGCACGCGTTTGCTGGCCGGCGCTTGGGCTTTTGCCAATGCAGCTTCAGCGTCGATCACGGCTTTTTCAAGCGCCGGCAGCCGTGCTTTTAGCGTGGCGTTGTCGGCTTGCGCGGCGAGTTGTTTCTGAGCTTTTTTCAGTTGGCTGCGGGCGAGGGCGGCGGCAATCATTAGTGCGCTTGTGTCAGGTGCTCCGGCGCTTTTTGGCGCCGCGATTACGGCGTTCGGGCGGCTCGCGGCTTTCGCGGCTACGCGTTTGGCTTCGCGGGCTTGATGCGCCTCGAAGCGCGCGCGGGCTTTATCGGCGCGGGCTTTGGCGGCGGCCTCATTTGCGCTTAATGGCGCTGCATCGGGGCGGTGCCAGGTCATCGGAATATCCGGCCCCGCGACCATATCGATGCAATCGACTGGGCAGGGCGCCACGCACAAATCGCAGCCCGTGCACTCATCGACTATGACCGTGTGCATGCGTTTCGCCGCGCCAACAATGGCATCGACCGGGCAGGCCTGAATGCATTTGGTGCAGCCGATGCATTCATCTTCGCGAATAAAGGCTACTAGACGATGCTCTGGCGTGACGCCATAGGCCGGATCGAGTGGCAGGCTCGGCTTATCGAGCAGGCGCGCGAGCGCATCGATGGTGGCTTGTCCGCCCGGCACGCAATGGTTGATCGCCTCGCCGGCCGCAATCGCCTCGGCGTAGGGCGCACAGCCGGGATGCCCGCATTGGCCACACTGGGTTTGCGGCAGTTGCGCATCGATAAGGGGAATTAATTGCGCGTCAGTCATAAGCACTACTCAAAATCGTGCGTGATTATTGCATCGCACAGGCGACTGGGGCAAAGTCGCAGCACCTTTTAATATCTGGCAATTCGTCATGTCTGATCTGTTATTACTCTCGGCAACCGAGCTGGCCGCGCAAATTCGCAGCGGTAAAACCACCTCGGTGGCTGTGGTTGAGGCGCATATTGCGCGTTTGCGACAAGTCAATCCAACGCTCAATGCCGTGGTCTGTGAGCGTGTGGCCGATGCCCGTTTAGAAGCGGCTAAAGCCGATGAGGCCGTGGCGCGTGCGAAAAAAGCCGGCAAGCTCGCGAGTCTGCCGCTGCTGCACGGTGTGCCATGCACCATCAAAGAAAACTTTCATTTCGCCGGCATGCCCAATACCGCCGGCCTGGTCAGTCGAATTGGCCGCAAAGTCGCTGAAGATGCGCCAACGGTGGCGAATTTACGCGCCGCCGGTGCCATCCCGCTCGGGGTCACCAACACCTCCGAGTTGTGCATGTGGATGGAGAGCTTCAATAAGGTCTATGGCCGCACCAACAACCCCTACAACCCCGAGCACACCGTTGGTGGTTCATCGGGCGGTGAGGGCGCGAGTGTCGGCAGTGGTGCCGCCCCATTTGGTTTAGGCGGCGATGTCGGCGGCTCGATTCGCATGCCGGCGTTTTTTAACGGCGTCTTTGGCCATAAATGTTCGCCCGGCCTGATCGATAATCATGGCCAATTTCCCGGGCCATCGGGCGGCATCGATCGGCATTTATCGAGCGGGCCGCTGTGTCGGCGCGCGGAGGATTTAGAGCCACTGCTGCGCGTGTTAGCCGGCGATCGCGCCAGCCAATTGCAGCCTGTGGCCGAAGTTGATGTGAGCCAATTGCGCGTGCTGCAGTTTGCCCGTGAGCTGGCCATCTCGCCCGATGCCGACCAGCTCGGCGCTCGTGATCGTGCCGTGCAAGCGCTGATGGCTCAGGGTGCGCGCGTCGAGGCGATTCATTTGCCGCTGATGGCGAAAGCCCGCGACTTATGGACGGCCATGCTCGCCACCGCCGGCAGTGATCTGACCTTCGCCGACCATTTATTTGGTACCCGTGCACCGCGTGCGGCGATTGCCGAGATGGGGCGTTTTGCCCTTGGCCGCTCCGACCACACCTTTCCATTGATCGCGTTGGCTCTGTTTGAGCGCTTGCCGGAATGGACACCGAAACGCACCGCGAAGCTGCGCGCGCAGGCCTTGCTGCTCAAACGCCAGCTCGAAGATGCGCTCGGCGATGATGGTGTGCTGGTCACGCCGCCATACCCAACCGTGGCGCCCAAGCATTATCACGCCTTGCTGCCGCCGTTTAACTTCGTCAACTGTGCAGTGTTTAATGCGCTGTCGCTGCCCGGCACCTCGGTGCCCACTGGCCTCAATAGCGCCGGCCTGCCCACTGGTGTGCAGCTGATTGCGAAAGAAGGCAATGACCATCTCGGCTTGGCGTGTGCGCGGGCTTTAGAAAAATCCCTGGGTGGCTGGGTCTACCCCATTGTGAAGGTAAAAAATTGATGGATATTCGTCGTGGCATGGCCGAGGCCAATGGCCTAGAGCTCGCGTATGAAGACATGGGCGATGTGCTGCATCCGCCGGTGATTTTGGTGATGGGCCTGAGCGCGCAGCTATCGCTTTGGCCGCTGGGCTTTTGCGAAGGCTTGGTGGCGCAGGGGTATCGCGTCATTCGCTTCGATAACCGCGACATCGGTTTGTCGACCAAAATGAGCCATCTGAAAGTTAAAGGCCCGGTTTGGAAGCGCATGATCCGCGCGCAGCTGGGGTTGTCGAGCCCGGTGCCTTATACATTAAAAGACATGGCCGATGACGTCGTGGGCTTGCTCGATTTCTTACAAATTCACCGTGCGCATGTTGTTGGCGCCTCCATGGGCGGCATGATCTCGCAGATTTTTGCCGCGACCTATCCGGATCGCGTGCGTTCGGTGGGCATCATTTTCTCCAGCACCAACCAAATGTTGCTACCGCCGCCTAAGCAGCATGCGCTCAAGTTGCTCACCAGTGGGCCTGGCAAGGGCGCGACCTCGGAGCAATACATCGCGCATTCGGCGAAATTTATGCGCGCGATTCACAGCCCGAATTATTCTTTTAGCGATGCCGAGTTAGTGGCAATGGCGCGCGAGATGCATGAGCGCAGTTTCCATCCGGCCGGTGTGTTGCGCCAATACAACGCGATTTTGGGCACTGGCAGCTTGCGGCCATTTGCCAAGCGCATCACGAAACCGACGGTGGTCATTCACGGCGATGCCGATCCGCTGGTGCGGCCAGCCTGTGGGCGGGCGGTGGCACGCGCCATTCCGCGTTCGCATTGGTTGCTGATTAAAGGCATGGGCCATGACCTGCCGCCGGGCGTTTGGCCGGTGATCACGCAGGCCTTGGTGACCAATATGATGCGTAACTAAGGTTGTGTGGGATAAAAAATAGCGCCTGTGTGGCGCTATTTTTTTGAGCGTGCCGCGATGGCTTTTGTGACCGTTAAGCGGCTTTCGCTTTCGCACGGCCATTGAGCGGTACTGGCGTGGCAATGGCGTCGAGCTTCTCGCGCCAGTAAGCTACTAACGCTGAGTTTTCATGTTCCCACGGGTGAAAATCGCGTTTGAAAAAGTCCAGATACTCGGGAATCAAGCCCGAAATCACGCCATTAAAGCCAAAGAGTTTATTGACACCAAAGGCCCAGGTTTTCAGGCTAAACAATGTTTTATCGCGCTTCATAAACTGCAGCTGAAAAGCAGCCACCACCGCGGCTAAAATCACCGACGCCACGACCTGAAAGACTACGCGTTCGGCATAGCTATTGCCGGGGACATTTTTGTACAAGTCGAAGGCCACGGCTTTGTGTTCGGTCTCCTCAATGGCATGCCACATCCACACCGGCTGCATCTCCGGCGCGAAGCCGTCCATCACCGAGGTATCGCTAAGCAGGCGATTGGCAATGATGGCGGTGAAATGCTCAAGTGCCACGGTAATGGCTAATTGCTGACGCTTAGTGAAAATGCGCCGACCAAAATTCAGCAGGCCGAGTGTGAATTTCTCAGCACGCAGCGCCGGCAAGCCTTTGGCCTCCAGCATATTATTGAGCGAGACATGCTCCAACGAATGCATAGCCTCTTGGCCAATAAAGCCAGAGATGGCCTTATGCGCGGCTTGGTCGGGTGCGTGTTCACGGAGCTGGCGTACGGAATCCACGAAAAAGCGCTCGCCAACCGGAAACAGTGTCGACAGCGTGCTTAAAAACTGTGTGCTAAAGGCATCGTTAAAAACCCAGTGGCGCGGCACGTTGTCGAATTGAAAATCCATGCGCGTGGGGGTGATGTGAATGACGTCGGGGGTATTGATGTGCGTCATGGGGGTAATCCTCTGGTATCGTGAGTTTGGTCACAGGTAATCAATCTATCAGCCTATGTGCCATTGTCAACTGTAACAATAAGAAGAGTTATAAATAATGCAGTTAATTACTCGATGTGAGGCCCTCGAGGCCGTGCTCAATGACTGGCGAGAGGTCATCGGCACGGAGTTTCAGGCCTATAGCAACCACTGTTATCGCGTGCTCAATGGCGCTTATGCGCTGCTCGAGGCACACGATCTAGCGACCGATGAGCATCTGCAAACCATTGGTTTTGCCCTAGGCTTTCACGACTTAGGTATTTGGTCAGATGCTGATTTTGATTATCTGCAGCCCTCTGGCGAGCGCGCGCAACAGGCCATGGCTGCCTTGGAGTGGCCGTTGGCACGTCAGCAGCAGGTGCTGTCGATCATCGCCCGGCATCATCAGTTCACCGCCGTGCTCGACGAGCCGCTCACCGAAGCCGTACGTCAAGCCGATTGGTGCGATGTCAGCTTGGGGCTAATGCGCGGTGGCATCGCGAAAGCGCGCTGGCGGCAGATCAGCAAGCGTTTTGCCAATGCCGGCTTTCATCAGTTTTTATTACGTAAAGGCAGTGCGCACGCGCTGCGCCACCCATTGCGTCCCATGCCCATGTTGCGTTGGCGCTAACTTCTTTGTGAGTCTTGCTATGTCTTTACCGAAATTACCGCGTGATAAAACCAGCGACTACAGCCATGCCATGGCGCAGGCCCGTCGCGACACCGTCACGGCAGCCACCAATGCCGCGCTCACGCACACTGGCCAGTTTTCCATCGACCCCGCGCTGCTGCCGGGCAATATCGAAGGCTTCTCCGGTGTCGTGCAAGTGCCGATGGGCTTTGCCGGGCCCATCTTGGTCGATGGCGAGCACGCGCAGGGCGAGTTTTATGTGCCCATGGCCACCACCGAAGGAACACTGCTGGCCAGTTACAGCCGTGGCATGCGCTTAACGCGCGAGGCGGGCGGCGTACGCACCACGGTCATCGATGACGCCATGCAGCGCGCGCCGATTTTCGTCTTCGATGATGCCCGACGGGCGCGAGATTTTGGCCACTGGGTGAGTGCGCATTTTGCCGACATCAAAGCCGCTGCCGAGGCCACCACGCGCTCGGGTCAGCTCCGCGATATTCAGCAATTTGCCCAGGGCAAGTTACGCTGGCTGCGCTTTAATTTCACCACTGGTGATGCCGCTGGCCAGAATATGGTGAGCAAGGCCACGCACGCGGCGTGTCAGTGGATTTTGGCGCAACAGCCGCCAGGCTTGGCGCATTTTTCCTTGGCGGCAAACTTCGATACCGACAAAAAGCATTCCACGGTCAATAGCTTGCACACGCGTGGCAAGCGCGTGGTGGCGGAAATCACGTTGCCGGCCAAGCTCTTGCAGGAGGTCATGCACACCAGTGGCGAGGCGCTGTTTAAGCAGCGCCAACTGTCGAATATGGGCGCGATGATGGCCGGCTCGGTCAATAACGGCGCGCATTTTGCCAATGGCATTACCGCGGTATTTATGGCCTGCGGACAAGATGTTGCCAATGTTGCGGAGTCATCGGCGGGCTTTGTGCATGGCGAGTTATTGGCCAATGGCGATTATTATTTTTCGGTGACCATTCCGGCGCTGATTGTCGCCAGCTACGGCGGCGGCACCGGCTTGCCCACGCAGCGCGAGTGCCTAGAGGTGATGGGCTGCTATGGCGCCGGCAAGGTCAATAAATTGGCTGAGATCATCGCCGCCACCGTGCTCTGCGGCGAGTTGTCGTTGGCCTCGGCGATCGTCTCGGATCAGTGGGTGTCAAGCCACGATGCGTTGGGGCGTAATCGGCCCTAGTGCATTGCTGTGTGACTCAGACATAAAAAAGGGGCTTGAGCCCCTTTTTTTATTTCACCTGCATGCCGGCTTGCGCGCCGTCATCAGGCGAGAGCAAATAGATGTCGGCACCACCGGGGCCGGCGGCAAGCAACATGCCCTCGCTTAGGCCGAACTTCATCTTGCGTGGGGCAAGATTAGCGACCAGCACCGCGTGCCGCCCAACCAGCACGCTGGGGTCTGGATACGCGGCTTTAATGCCGGCAAATACTTGGCGCGTCTCGCCACCGGCATCGACCTGAAGGCGCAGCAGTTTATCGGCACCGTCGACGTGGTCGGCGCTGAGAATTTTCGCCACGCGCAGGTCGATTTTGGCAAAGTCATCAATGCTGATGGTTTCTGTCGGGCTGGCTTTACTGTCGGCAGCCTTGGGCTGAGTCGCCTTTGTGGCGGCTTGACCCGCTACCGCGGCAGCACCGGCCGCGCTTAAGGAGTCTTGCGATGCCTCAACCATGGCGGCCACGTGCGTGGCATCGACACGCGTCATCAGCGGGCTAAATGCGGCAATTTCATGGCCGAGCAGCAGCTCACGACGGCGTTCCCAGCCAAGATCGGCGACATTCAAAAAGGCCGCGCTTTGTTCGGCCATGGCCGGCAAAATCGGTGCTAAATACGTCATTAACTGACGAAATAGATTCAGGCCCACCGAGCACACCGCGTGCACTTCGGCGTCTTTGCCGTCAATTTTCGCCAAAGCCCAAGGCTTTTTTTCATCGATGTATTGGTTGGCGCGATCGGCCAGCGCCATGATCTCGCGCACGGCACGGCCAAACTCGCGCGCCTCAAAGTGCGCGGCAATGCTATCGCCGGCGGCAATGGCCTCAGCCAGCAATTCAGGCTCGGCGCAGTCGGCGCTGAGCTGATTATTGAAGCGTTTCGCAATAAATCCGGCGCAACGGCTAGCGATGTTGACGACTTTGCCCACCAGGTCGGAATTCACACGCTGCGTGAAATCTTCGAGATTTAAATCGATATCTTCAACGCGACCAGAGAGCTTGGCAGCAAAGTAGTAGCGCAAATACTCGGGATTTAAGTGCTGCAAATACGTTTGCGCTTGAATAAATGTGCCGCGCGACTTCGACATTTTCTGGCCATTGACGGTTAAAAAGCCGTGCGCGAAAACGCCGCTAGGCTTGCGGAAACCGGCACCGTCGAGCATCGCGGGCCAAAACAGCGCGTGGAAATAGACGATGTCTTTGCCAATGAAATGGTAGAGCTCGGTATCGCTGCCTTCGCGCCAATAGTCATCGAAGTCGAGCTCGGGCGTGCGTGCGCAAAGGTTTTTGAAACTGGCCATATAGCCGATAGGCGCATCGAGCCAGACGTAGAAATACTTGCCCGGCGCATCGGGAATCTCGAAGCCGAAATAGGGCGCGTCGCGGGAAATATCCCAGTCCGCTAAGCCCGACTCAAACCATTCGGCGAGCTTGTTGGCGACCTCGGTTTGCAAGCTGCCGCTGCGTGTCCACTCGCGCAACATGGCTTCAAAATGCGGCAGCTGAAAAAAGTAATGTAGCGAGTCTTTTTCGATGGGCGTGGCGCCGGAAATAGTCGAGCGTGGGTTTTTCAGTTCGGTCGGCGAGTAGGTTGCGCTACAGACCTCGCAAGCGTCGCCATATTGGTCAACCGCCGCGCATTTCGGGCACTCGCCTTTAATGAAGCGGTCGGCCAAAAATAGCTTTTTTTCCGGATCAAAGAGCTGTGTGATTGAGCGCGTGGCGATGTGTTGGCCTTGCTGCAGAGCCGATGTGCTACCGGCAACGCCATCGCGCAGGCGCGTGTAAATGAGGCTAGATAGCTCAGCATTTTCCGGCGAATGCGTGGAATGATAGTTGTCGAATTGGATATTAAAGCCGGCAAAGTCGCGCTCATGATCGGCCTTCACATTGGCGATTTGCGCCTCGGAGGAGATGCCATTGGCCTCGGCTTTCAGCATGATGGCGGTGCCATGGGCATCATCGGCGCAGACATAGCGGCAGTCGTGACCGCGCGCGCGTTGAAAACGCACCCAAATATCGGTCTGAATGTATTCCACCAAGTGGCCGAGATGGATGGGGCCGTTGGCGTAGGGCAGGGCACTGGTTACCAGTAAGCGACGAGTCATGGCACACTAATTCACGAAAAAAATAAGTCGCGCATCATAGCATTTTGTCAGCGCGTCCGTTGGAGTCTTACGTACATGAATCAAGTCGATGTGGTGGTTGTGGGCGCTGGTTTGGCCGGCTTAATTGCCGCGCGCGATCTGCAGGCGGCGGGCTTGAGCGTGCAGGTATTAGAGGCGCGTGAGCGCGTTGGTGGGCGCACATGGAGTGAATGGCATGAGGGCATGCCGATCGACCGCGGCGGTGCGTGGGTAGGCCCAACACAGCGACGCATGCTGGCCTTGGCGGCCGATCTTGGCCTTGAGTTATTGCCCACGAGCCGCTCCTTAAAGCAGGTCTATTGCGTGGGTAAGGCGCGCAAAACCCATGGCGATAAAATTTTTGGGCTCGTCAGCAGCAGTGGCGCGCCGCATGATTGGCGTATTCTGCCGGCGCTGCTAAAGCTCAGTTGGCAGCTCAACCGCTATGCCGCGAGTGTGCCCGTGGGTGCACCGTGGCAGGCTGAAAAAGCCGCGCAATGGGACGCACTAAGCTTGGGCGATTGGCTCGATGCACAGGCTTTATCGCCGCGTATTCGTGCCTTGGCCGAGGCCTCGTTTGAAGCGCTATGGGGTGCTAATGCCAGCGATATTTCATTTTTATTTGCGCTGCATTACATCGCCTGTGCCGGCGATGAAGATACGCCGGGCACCTTCGAGCGTCTCACCGCGAGCATCGATGGCGCGCAAGATTGCCGCTTTGCCGAGGGCAGTCAGTCGGTCGCGCTGGCACTGGCTGGCGATCTGAGCGACTGTATTGCCTATGCCAGTGCGGTGGGGAAAATCAGCGTGCAGGATCGCTACACCGAGGTCATCACCGCCCAAGGCGTGTGGCGTGCGGCCGATGTGGTGGTCGCTATACCGCCGCCGCAGCGTCTGAACATACGCATTGAGCCGCCCTTGCCGCTGGAGCAGCAGCGCGTCTGCGAGGCCTATCAGATGGGCCGCTTAATGAAAGTGGTGATGCGCTACGACGCGGCGTTTTGGCAGCAGGCGGGCTTGTCGGGCAATGCCATCTTGGCGGATGGCCCGATCAACTTAGTGTTTGATGTCAGCACGCCCACGGGGGCGGGCCTGCTGGCGTTTATTGGTGGCGAGCACCTCGACCGATTTGCCGCACTGAGCGAGGCCGAGCAGCGCGCGCAGGTGGTAGCGGCCATGGCGCGCGCGTTTGGCGAGCAGGCGCTACATCCGCGTGAATGCGTCATGCAAAATTGGGTCAATGAGCCCTGGACCGGCGGCGCGCCCACGGGCTATTTGGCCCCAGGCGCGCTGATGCGCTGCCGCGCTGCGCTGTCGACATCGCATCATGGCATTCACTGGGCCGGCACTGAGCTGCCGGGCTATTGGACCGGCTATATGGAGGGCGCGGTACGCTCCGGTGAGCGCGCGGCAGCGCAGGTGATTGGCCGTGCAAGCACGAGCCTGCTGCGCTAGCATAGGCGCCTTATTTTTCGCTTCGAGTTGCCGTGTTTATGCCTATTTCTCGCGCCGATGTTGATGCTGTTTTAGCCGCGCACAGTGACCCGTATTTGGGCGAGGCGGCAAATTATGCGCTGCTCGCGCGTGCAGCGGACACCCAAGTCACCGACGATGGCCGCGTCTTTGCTCACATCGTTTTGCCCTATCCGCACCGTGATCCAGCCGCTGCGTTTGGTGCGCCACTGGAAGCCGCGTTGCACGTTGCCGGTGCGCGCGATGTGCATATCCGTTGGTCGCATGAGGTTCCCCGCATTAAGCCGCAAGGCGAGGTCGCGCCGCTGACATTAGCGCGCAATGTCATTGCTGTGGCCTCTGGTAAAGGCGGTGTGGGCAAGTCCACCACGGCGGTAAATTTAGCACTGGCGCTCGCCCGTGAAGGTGCCAAGGTCGGTCTGCTCGATGCCGATATTTATGGCCCCAGCCTGCCGACCATGCTCGGCATTGGCATCGGTAAATACCCCGATACCGTCGATGATGCGTGGTTTGTGCCGCATCACGCGCACGGCGTCGATGCCATGTCGATTGGCTTTTTATTGCAAGGCGACAGCCCAGTGGTGTGGCGCGGCCCGAAAGCCACCGGCGCGCTCATTCAGCTGGTCAGCCAGACGCGCTGGTCTAGTCTGGATTATTTGATTGTCGATATGCCTCCGGGTACCGGCGATATTCAACTGACATTGGCGCAGCGCGTGCCAGTTGCTGGCGCCGTGGTGGTCACGACACCGCAAGACATCGCCACATTGGATGCGAAAAAAGGCATTGAGATGTTCCGCAAAGTCGACATTACCGTGCTCGGTATTGTTGAGAATATGTCGCAGCATATTTGCTCCAACTGTGGTCACACCGAGGCTATCTTCGGCGCCGGTGGCGGCGTGCAAATGGCCGAGCAATACGACACGCCGTTGCTGGCGCAATTGCCGCTCGATAAACGTATTCGTGAACAGACCGACGCCGGTTGCCCGACGGTGATCGCCGACCCGGAAGGCGCCTTGGCGCAGCAATACACCGAGTTGGCGCGCCGTGTCGCCGCGCGTTTGGCACTTGGCCCGCGCGTGGCCGAGACCCGCATTCCTTTAAATCCATCATCGACCTAGTGAGTTAAGCCATGAGCATCAAATCAGATCATTGGATCCGCCGAATGGCCGAGCAGCAGGGCATGATTGAGCCGTTTGAGCCGGGTCAAATTCGCCATGAAAATGATCAGCGCATCATCTCCTATGGCACCTCGAGCTATGGCTATGATGTGCGTTGCGCTAATGAATTTAAGATCTTCACCAACATCAATTCAACGATTGTCGATCCGAAAAACTTCGATGAGAAAAACTTCGTCGATGTGGTCTCCGATGTTTGCATCATCCCGCCCAATAGCTTCGCGCTGGCGCGTACGGTGGAGTATTTCCGTATTCCGCGCAGTACCTTGGTGGTGTGTTTGGGCAAGTCCACGTACGCGCGCTGCGGCATCATTGTCAATGTCACGCCGCTGGAGCCTGAGTGGGAAGGTCATGTGACTTTGGAGTTTTCCAACACCACGAATTTGCCGGCAAAAATTTACGCCAATGAAGGTGTGGCACAGATGTTATTTTTCGAGTCCGATGAAGTCTGTGGCACCTCCTACAAAGATCGCGGCGGAAAATACCAAGGTCAACGCGGTGTCACCTTGCCAAAAACCTAATCGGCCATTACAAACAAGGTTCATGACGCCTTTTTAGCGCCGTGCACGACCACCATAATGATTAAGAGCACATCGCCATGACCCATCGCGCCACCATCGATTTTCTTCTCAATGAGTGGCTCGATGCACCGAGCCTGTGCCAGCGTGACTTCCACGCCGACCATAGCAGCGATACCTTCGCCGCCGTGCTTGATCTTAGCGAGCAAGTCGCCAGCGAACAGTTCGCGCCCATCAATCGTCTAGTCGACATCGAAGAGCCAGAGTTCGATGGCGAGCGCGTGTTGCTGCCACCGCAAACCGAAGACGCTCTGAATTGCTTCAGCGAAGCCGGCTTGATGGCCGCGAGCAAGTCCGAAGCGCTCGGTGGCATGCAGCTGCCGACCGTGGTGGAAATGGCCTCGATGAGCTTTTTCTACAAAGCCAGTGTGGCCTTAGCCGCCTATCCCATGCTCACGCGCGGCAACGCCAACACCATTGCCGCGCATGGCACGCCGACGCAAATTGAGGTCTTTGCCAAGCCCAATTTCGCCGGTACCAGCTTTGGCACCATGTGTTTGAGCGAGCCGCAAGCCGGCTCCAGCCTCTCCGATATTCGCACCAAGGCCGTCCCCGATAGCGGTGATTGGGCCAATGACCCGCTGGGTCCGCGCTACCGTCTCACCGGCAACAAAATGTGGATCTCCGGTGGCGAGCATGAGATGGGCGATAACATCGTGCATTTGGTGTTGGCAAAAATCCCCGATGCCACCGGTCAGCTGGTGCCCGGCGTGCGCGGCATTTCGCTGTTTATTGTGCCGCGCAAGCTCGTCAGCGCCAGTGGCGAGATTAGCGACATCCGCAACGATGTGTCGCTCGCCGGCCTTAATCACAAATGCGGCTATCGCGGCACGGTCAATACGCTGCTGAACTTTGGCGAAGGCAAATATCCGGTCGATGGCCAAGCCGGCGCAGTTGGCTATCTCATCGGTAGCGAGGGCAAAGGCCTGGCCTGCATGTTCACGTTGATGAATGAAGCGCGCATTGCCGTTGGTTTAGGCGCCACCATGCTCGGGTATGCCGGTTTTGAAGCTTCACTCGACTACGCCAAGCAGCGTCCGCAAGGTCGCCACGCCAGCGCCACCGGCAAAGACCCGAGCAGTCCGCAAGTGCCGATCATTGAGCACACCGATGTGAAGCGCATGTTGATGGCGCAGAAAGCCATCAGTGAAGGTGGCTTGGCGCTCGGCTTGTATTGTGCGCGGCTCGTCGATGACGAAAATACCGGCACGCTCGATCAAGCGCGTGAGGCTGGCGAGCTCTTGGAGATGCTCACGCCGATTGCCAAAAGCTGGCCCAGTGAATGCGCGCAAGAGGCCAATAGCTTGGCCATTCAAATCTTGGGCGGCTATGGCTACACACGCGATTTTCCGGTCGAGCAGTACTGGCGCGATAACCGCTTGAACATGATTCACGAGGGCACGCACGGCATTCAGGGTTTGGATTTATTGGGCCGCAAAGTGGTAATGAATCAGGGCGCCGGCCTGAAGCTGCTGATCTCGCGTGTGCAAATGACTGTGGCGCACGCCCTGGACGCGGCACAGGCGACAGGCCTTAGCACGCATGCTAAGGCCTTGCAGCAGGCGTGGCATGACATCGCAGAAGCGGCGCAGTCGGCCTGGGCCACAGGCAAACCCGATGAAGCCTTAGCCAATGCCACCGCTTATATGCAAGGCTTTGGCCACGGCGTATTGGCGTGGATGTGGCTGGAAATGGCTATTGCCGCTGAGCGCAGCGCGCATTTGCCGGCTGAATTCCGAGCCGGCAAACGGGCGGCCTGCGATTACTTTTTCCACCATGAGCTGCCGAAAATTGGCGCTTGGCTAGGTGTGGCGGCGCGCCGCGATATGACCTGCGCCCATGCCACGGCGGCGATGTTTTAGTCGCCGAGCCACTGCATGCGGTAGGTCTCGGCGCCATCCTGATGAACAATTTGTAGCGGTAAAAAGGCTTGCGCCGGATCCAGCCAGAGCGTGGTGACGCGCTTGCCATCTTCGCGTACGTAGACCTCGCAAGGCCGCGCCAAGCCGGCGATGGTGAGCGTGGCATCTGCCTCGCGGCGCAGCTGAATGGCGCTAACGCCTTTGCTATCGGCCAATGGATAGCTGGCTTTCGGTGCGCGACCGGCTACGCGATCGGCGCGTAACTGCACTTCAATATTGAGAATATCGACTAGGCCAGGTTGGCTGGCGTAGGTGTAGATCTTGTTGCGGCGCTCTGAGCGAATGCTGCCATCGGCCTGTTTTTCAATACGCACGACCTGCTTAAAGAGCAGCTGCAAGGTGCGCTCGTAGCGCTGAAATTGCACCTGGCCATTTTGCCAATTGAAGTCGCTCACCTCGCTCAATGACGCCAAGCCGACAACCTTGGCATGCGTTTCGAAGCGGCATTGCTTGCCATCGCAGCTCAAACGCCGCTCGGCATCGCCCTCGAGTTTGCCATCCCAGCTCAAGTGGTAGCGCTCGCTGGTTTGCGGCAACGGCATGGCGGCTTCAGCGATATTAGCGGCTTGGCTGTTTGTGGCATCTCGGCGGGCAGGTGTGTCAGCACCGGTGTGCGCCGGCTGGGCATCCGTGGCTTCACGCGCAGTGGCGTGTGTCGGTGCCAAGGCAGTCTCAGATGCATGAGTCGCCTCGGCCGCCATGCCGGCGCTCGGCGGCGGTGCCAGAGGGCGCTCATCGCTGCAGCCGCTGAGCAGGTAGCTAAATAGCAGGCCGAGGCCCACGCCCACTAACACATTGATGGCTAAGCGAATATTCATGAGTTATGCCTCCGAGCTAAGCGCTGCGGTGAGCGCGCGGCCATCAAACAGTAGGGCCTCTGGCTGCCACTGTAGGCGGCCACTGGCGAGCCAGCCGAGCACGCGCGGGTAGAGTTGATGCTCGGCTTGATGCACGCGAGCGGCCAGTGATTCAGCGCTGTCTTGCTGATGAACGCTGAGCCGGTGCTGGGCGATGACCGGGCCGCCATCGAGTTCGGGCGTGACAAAGTGCACCGAGCAGCCGTGCTCGCTGTCGCCAGCGTCGAGCGCGCGTTGGTGGGTGTTGAGGCCTTTGTGTTTGGGCAGCAGTGACGGATGAATATTGATCAGCCGGCCCTGATAATGCGCGACAAATGCCGGTGTCAGGATGCGCATAAAGCCGGCCAGCACCACAACATCGGGCGCCCACGCATCGATGCGCTCGATCATCGCGGCATCGAAGCCCTCGCGGTCGCTAAAATCACGATGCGATAGCACCTCGGTGGCCACGCCAGCGCGGGCGGCACGCGAAAGCGCCAAGGCATCGGCGCGATTGCTCAGCACACCGACCACGCTGGCGCCAATGCGTTTGCTGTGATCGGCGCCTTGCCCGCAGGCATCGAGCAAGGCTTGAAGATTCGAGCCGGTGCCAGAGACTAAAACAACCGCGCGATAGCTCACGACTTAAGCAAACACCACAGTGGGTTCAGTGTGCGTGGAGGTGGTGATTTGACCCATTTTCCAGGCCGTCTCGCCGGTGCTCTCTAACTGTGCGATGGCGGCATCGGCGTGCTCAGCAGGCACCACCACAACCATGCCCACGCCGCAGTTGAAGGTGCGATACATCTCGAAGCGTTCAACATTGCCTTCGGCTTGCAGCCACTGAAATAGCGGCGGCCACGTCCATGACGATTCATCGACAATGGCATCGCAGCCTTCTGGCAACACGCGCGGCAAGTTACCGGGCAGACCGCCGCCGGTGATGTGCGCCATGGCATGTACGGGTAGGGCTTTCACGAGAGCGAGCATGGATTTCACATAAATGCGCGTTGGCGTCATCACCACATCGGCCAGGCACTTGCCATCGAGCTCGCTGTTTAAGTCTGCTTTCGAGACATCCAAGATTTTGCGCAGCAGCGAATAACCATTGGAGTGCGCGCCGCTAGACGCTACGCCAATCAGCACATCGCCCGCGCTGACTTTTTTGCCATCAATGATCTCGGCTTTTTCCACGACACCGACAGCGAAGCCAGCGAGGTCGTAATCATCGCCTTCGTACATGCCGGGCATCTCGGCGGTTTCACCACCGACTAAGGCGCAACCAGCTTGCACACACCCCTCGCCAATGCCGGTGACTACCGTGGCGGCGGTATCAATATTGAGATGGCCCGTGGCGTAATAGTCCAAGAAAAACAAAGACTCCGCACCGCAAACCACGAGGTCATTGACGCACATGGCGACCAAGTCGATGCCAATGTGCTCGTGGCGGTTGAGCTGCAGCGCCAAGCGTAATTTGGTGCCGACGCCATCGGTGCCGGAGACCAAGATCGGCTGCTTGTAGCCGGCCGGAATTTCACATAAGGCGCCAAAACCGCCCAAACCACCCAAGACTTCCGGGCGACGGCTGCGTTTGGCCACGCCTTTAATGCGCTCAACTAAGAGATCACCGGCCTCAATATCAACACCGGCGTCTTTGTAGCTTAAGGAGGGCTTGGAATCGGTCATGGCAAAACTCGGCGCTAGGGATGAAATAGGCGCGCATTCTATCAGCAAGGTGGGGGCGCGTCATCGCTGCTGAGGCCTAGGTCATGCGTTAGCGGCGAGCGTTTAGTGGTAGCCTATGCGCTCGTAAACATGAGGTGTGCCATGTCGAGTCGCGTGCGCTGGTTGATTGTTGCTGGAGTGGTGGCGCTGGCCGGCTTAATTTATGCCTTGCAGCCCATTTTAATGCCATTTTTAGTGGGCGCTTTGTTTGCTTACTTGGGCAACCCGTTGGTTGAGCGCCTGATGCGCTTTGGTGTGCGACGGGTAACGGCCGTGTCGGTGACCTTTCTAACGCTATGCGTGGCCGGCTCGCTGGCCATGATTTTACTGCTGCCGAAGCTCTGGACACAGCTAAGCTATTTGCAAACCCGCATTCCCTCGGTGTTGCGTTGGATGAACCGACACGGCATCCCGTGGCTCGAAGATAAGCTCAATATTCACATCAATCGCATCGATATGGAGCTGATTTCGACGTGGATGGCCAAGCTCTGGCAGTCCAGTGATAGCTCCACCACCGATATGATTTCGCAGCTCGCCAGCTCCGGCTTGCACGTGGCTGCGTTCATTGGCTTGGTTGCTTTGATTCCGGTGGTGACATTTTATTTGCTGCTCGATTGGGAAGATATTGTTGAGCGGGCCCGCAAATTATTGCCGCGCGGCTACGAGCCCTTGCTGGTCACCATTGTGCGCGAATGCGACACGGTGTTAGCCGCTTTTCTGCGCGGACAATTGCTCGTGATGGTGGCGTTGGGCCTCATTTATGGCATTGGTTTGCAGCTCATTGGCGTCAAACTGGCCATGGTGATTGGCTTGGTGGCGGGCTTGGCGAGCATCATTCCGTATGTGGGGTTTGGTATCGGCATTGTCACCGCAACCATTGTGGCGCTGTTTCAGTTTGGCTATGCCATCGAGCCGGTACTGATGGTGTGGCTGGTGTTTGGCATTGGCCAGTTGGTGGAGAGTTGGGTGCTGCAACCGTGGTTGGTGGGCGACAAAATTGGCCTGCCGCCGGTCGGCGTGATTTTCGCCATCATGGCCGGTGGTCAGCTTTTTGGCTTCGTGGGCATGTTACTGGCGTTACCCATCGCCGCGATTATTGTCGTGGTGATTCGCCACGCCCATGCCTATTACATGGATAGCGACTTTTACTGGCAAGGCACGCGCGGCGCTGATGAGTCTGCTCGTGACTGATGACCTGTGGATGCCGGAAGAGCAGTTGCTTTTGCCGTTACAGGCGCGCCATGACTTAAGCCTGTCGGATATTCCGCCGCAAGCATTTGCCGAGGTGTTATCGGCGCTGCAGCAGTTGGGCGAGGGCGTGTTGAGCCAGGTCTATTTGTGGGGTGAGCCGGGGTCGGGGCGCTCATTGCTGTTGTCGGCGCTGATGGCAAGCCAGGCTAATGCCTCGCATGCCGTGCTGCTGCCATTGAAGCAGGTGGTGTTTATGCCGGTGGAGATGCTCGATGGCTTGGAGCATTGCCCGTTGGTGGTGCTCGATGACGTTGACGCCATGGCGCATTGGCCGCAATGGCAAGAGGCGGTTTTTCATTTCTATAACCGCTTGAAAGCAGCGGGCGGGCGTTTGTTGGTGACGGCATCGCTACCACCGAGTGAGCTGCCGCTGGCACTCGCCGATCTGTGTTCGCGACTGGCGACATCTAATGTGTATGCGCTGCCGAGCTGTAGCGATGGTGTCCGTGAGGAGCTCTTGCAAGTGGCCGCCGCGCGCCGCGGCTGGGCACTCCACGATGACATGTCGGGATATATATTGAGCCGTGGGCCGCGGCGTTTAGGGCAGTTTTGGGGGCTCATTGAAGCCCTCGATAAGCGCGCCTTACAAACGCGCCGACCCGTGACCATTCCGCTCATTCGTGACTGCTTGGCGCGCGACGCCGATTAAAATTCGCCACCCTGACTGGCGCGTTTGGCCTTCACGTAGCGCAAGCTCAAGCTGAATAGACTGAGCACCAAGGCCAGTTCAACCAGCGCTAATTGGCCGCCTAAGCCTGGGGTGAATATCCGCAACGAGGCATAAACCGCGTAAAACAACAGCACAAAGCCCAGCCATACCCAGCTTCGCGGCCGGCCATGACGCAGTGCGCCAATAAACATCAGCAAGGGCAGGGTAAATAGCGTGAAGCCAATGGCCATGGTCAATGGCGACAGCCCGCTCGGCGCGGTGAGGGCGCCACTCAGCGGAATCCAAATCAGAAGCGCAAGGTATAGGCCGCGACACCAGTTCAGGCGGCGCGCGGCGAGCTCGGCTTGCGTGGCGCGCTCAGTTGCGCTCAGCAGCAGGTCGGGGTTGGGTTTGGCCATGTGTACTTCCTGTGGCAGAGAGTCGTGAAGTATAAGCGACAGCGATGGGCTGTCGATGGGTCAAGTGCTGCTTATTGTGGCGCGGCAATTTTTGCCCAGCGTGCCACGCGTGCGCCCAAGGCTTGCGCGAGGCTGGCTTCGTGCGTCGAGATGCCGCGCTTGCCATCGCCACCAGCCCAGTGCGAGGCGCCATAAGGTGTGCCGCCGGTTTCGGTGGCGAGCAGGGCGGGTTCGGCATAAGGCAGGCCAACCATGACCATGCCGTGATGCATGAGCGGCAACATCATCGATAACAGCGTGCTTTCTTGGCCGCCATGCAAGGAGCCGGTTGAGGTAAAGACGGCGGCCGGTTTATCGATTAGGGCGCCATTGAGCCATAGGGCGGTGGTGCTATCGAAAAAATATTTCATTGGCGAGGCCATATTGCCAAAGCGGGTCGGGCTGCCCACGATAAGCCCCGCGCAGCCAGCGAGATCATCAAGATCGGCATAGAGGTCGCCGGCCTCGGGAATCTCGGGGCTCGTGGCCTCACAATCGGCCGAGACACTGGGCACGGTGCGAATACGCGCTTCCATGCCGGTGCTCTCAACGCCGCGAGTAATGAGCTTAGCAAGCTCGCGGGTGGCGCCATGGCGACTGTAATACAAGACTAAAACATAGGGTTCGGACATGCGTGCCTCGACAGCAAGAGCGGGTCAGGGAATACTAGCTGATGCCGCCCGCGATAGGACAGAAGAAGACTAATGACTCAGCGACTCAAGCACATCGCGTTGATTTTGCGCTCAACCTTTGAGCATTTTTTGCAAGATGACTGCCGCCGCCACGCCGCTGCGCTGACATTCACCACGCTGTTTGCCGTGGTGCCAATGATGACCGTGGTGTTTACCGCACTCGCCGCCATCCCCTCCTTGCAGCATGTCAGTGGCGATATCCAAAATTTCATTTTCGATAATCTGGTGCCAACTTCTGGCAATGCCGTGCGAGATCATCTCACCAGCTTTTCGCAGCAGGCCGGTCAGCTCACTATCGTCGGCATCATCATGCTGTTTGTCACCGCGGTGATGATGCTGGTGACTATTGAGAAAGCCTTTAATGAGATCTGGCAAGTGCGTTCCACACGCAATGGTCTGGTGGCCTTTTTACGGTATTGGGCGGTGCTGAGCTTGGGGCCGTTTTTGCTCGGTGCGGGCTTTATTTTGTCGTCGTATTTGATGTCATTAAAAGTCTTCAGCGACACCGCGGGCGTGGTCAGCACTGTGCTGCCGGGCGTTGGCCTGATTCCGGTGTTGTTTACCACGCTTGGTTTTACCTTGTTCTACACCACCGTGCCGAACTGCCGCGTGCCGTGGCGCGCCGGCATCATCAGCGGCTTTACCGCAGCGGTATTATTTGAGCTGGCGAAAAAAGCCTTTGGTTTGTTTGTCACCGGCTTCAGTTCATACGAGCTGGTGTATGGCGCCTTCGCCGCCTTTCCAGTGTTTCTGCTGTGGATTTATTTATCGTGGATGATCATTTTGTATGGCGTTGAGCTCTCGCGCGGCTTAGCGCTGCAAGAGGCATCGGGCTCCGATCACCGCCATCCGGTATTGACCATGCTCAGTGTGCTGGCGCTATTACACGCGCGCCACCGCCATGGTGAAGGCGCCAAAGAGGTCGAAATTATGCAGCTTGTGGGCCGTCAGCAGCAGGCGGAGTGGTCAACATTTGCCTCACTTCTCGATGCCATCAAACTGGTGCGCACCACGCGCGAGGGCGACTTGGTATTGGCCCGCGACCTCTCGCAAATTGATCTATTAGCGCTGCTCAAACAATTGCCGTGGCAGCTGCCGCTGGCGGCCGATTTTGCCAATTATCCATCGGAGCCCTGGCTGGCGGGTGTGCAAGCGATCATTGCGCCGGTTGAGCAGACTATGGACCAATCGCTGACACAGCCACTCGGTGAGCTGCTCGCGGTTGGGGTATCATAGCCCCACATTATTTCTGTATACGCCCGCGTATTTTTGGAGTTTGCGCATGACCGTGATCAAACACGACGACCTCATTCAAAGCGTCGCCGATGCTCTGCAATTTATCTCGTATTATCATCCGCTGGATTTTATTCAGGCGGTTAATGCCGCCTATGAGCGTGAAGAAAGTCAGGCCGCGAAAGATGCCATGGCGCAAATTCTGATTAACTCGCGTTTGTGTGCTGAGGGTCATCGTCCCATTTGCCAAGACACCGGCATCGTCACGATTTTCGTCAAAGTCGGCATGGATGTGCGTTGGGACCTCGGCGGCCTAAGCCTCGATGACGCCATTAACGAGGGTGTGCGTCGCGCCTATTTGCATCCCGATAATGTGCTGCGCGCCTCGATTTTGCGCGACCCCGCCGGCAAGCGCCAGAACACCAAAGACAACACGCCAGCAGTGATTCATTACAGCATCGTGCCCGGCAATACCGTGGATATTACGGTGGCGGCAAAAGGCGGCGGTTCGGAAAACAAATCGAAGATGGTCATGCTCAACCCGTCCGACTCGATCGTTGATTGGGTGCTGAAAACCGTACCCACCATGGGCGCTGGCTGGTGCCCGCCGGGCATGCTCGGCATTGGTATTGGCGGCACCGCCGAGAAAGCGGCGGTGTTGGCGAAAGAGTCGCTGATGGACCCCATCGATATCCATGAGCTGATTGCCCGCGGCCCGCAAAATCGCATCGAGGAGCTGCGTTTAGAGCTCTTTGAGAAGGTCAATGCGCTGGGCATTGGCGCGCAAGGTTTGGGCGGCTTGACCACAGTGCTCGATGTGAAAATTCTCGACTATCCCACCCACGCGGCCTCGCTGCCGGTGGCGATGATCCCTAACTGCGCCGCCACTCGCCATGTGCATTTTGTCCTCGATGGCACAGGCGCGGCTGAGATGCCGGTACCGAAGCTCGACGACTGGCCAAAATTGACCTTCGATGCCTCGAAGTCCAAGCGCGTGAACCTCGATACCATCACGCCTGAAGAGATTGCTACGTGGGAGCCCGGTGACACGCTGCTACTCACCGGCACCATGTACACCGGCCGCGATGCTGCCCACAAACGCATGGTGGAGATGTTTGCCAAGGGCGAAAAGCTGCCAGTGGATTTAAAAGGCAAGTTTATTTACTACGTCGGGCCTGTTGACCCGGTGCGCGATGAAGTCGTTGGTCCAGCTGGCCCCACCACGGCCACGCGCATGGATAAATTCACCGAAACGGTGCTCGCGGAAACCGGCCTCTACGGCATGATCGGCAAGTCTGAACGCGGCCCGACCGGCATCGCCGCCATTAAAAAGCACAAAGCAGCCTACCTGATGGCCGTCGGTGGCGCAGCGTATCTGGTCTCTAAAGCCATTCGCCAATCGCGTGTGGTAGCTTTTGAAGATTTGGGCATGGAGGCGATTTACGAGTTTGTCGTGGAAGATATGCCGGTGAGTGTGGCGGTTGATGTGCAAGGTAATTCGGTGCATGAGACCGCGCCGAAAGTCTGGCAAGCAAAGATCGGTAAAATCCCGGTCACGCAGTAAGCCTTAGTTTAAAAAAAGACCTGCACATGCAGGTCTTTTTTTTGTCATTTAACTGACACTCCGGAGTCATTAAGTAAAGGCATTCTCATTAAAACCTATTGATGAGTACTCGCCATGTTTCGCAAAAATGTATTAGCTAGCGCTATAGTAGTCTCATTATTTCTAACTGCCTGCGGTGGCGGTTCTAGCAGCGAGCCAGCGCAACCGGTGGCTGAAGTGACACCGAACGCCATTCAAATGAATTTCCTGGGGCGATACGAAAGCGGTGTGTTTGAGCAAAGTGCTGCTGAAATTCCGGCAGTCGATTTTGCCAGCAAGCGCGGATTTGTCGTCAATGCCCAAAAAGGCGCGTTGGACGTGCTTGATCTCAGTGCTCCTGCAACACCTACGTTTATCAGCTCAGTGTTAGTTAGCGCTATCAATGGCATCCCTGCAAACTCGGTAGTCAATAGCGTCGCCAGCAGCAATGGCTTAGTGGCCATTGCGATTGAGTCGTCACCCAAAACAGACCCTGGGTTCGTGACTATTTATCGGGCGAGTGATCTGACCTTGCTAGACTTTATTGAGGTGGGTGCACAACCCGATATGCTGGTTTTTACTCCTGATGCTAAGCAACTGCTAGTGGCCAATGAGGGTGAGCCTGAAACTGATTATGTGCGCGATCCTGAGGGCAGTGTCACGGTTATCGATGTGACTACGCCGACCTCATTATCAGCCCGCACCGCAAGCTTTCGTGCCTTTAATGATCAAGTTGACGACCTTCGTCAAAAGGGGCTTCGCGTGTTTGGTCGCAATGCCACGCTGGCTCAGGATCTTGAGCCTGAATATATTGCGGTAAGTCCAGATAGCCAAACGGCGTATGTCAGCTTGCAAGAAAATAATGCGCTTGCTGTGGTTGATCTAGCTACCGCGCGCGTGAGTAAGATTTTACCGCTGGGCTATAAAGATCATGGCCAGATGGGCAATGGTTTTGATGCCAGTGACAGAGACGGTGGTATGAATATTAATGTGCATCCTGGAGTCATGGGCATGTATTTGCCAGACGCTATTGCTGTTCGACAGTTTGCTGGTGTTGATTATGTGATTACAGCGAATGAAGGCGACTCACGGGATTGGGGCAATTACCTTGAAGAGTCGCGCGTTAAAGACCTAGTGAGCGGTTCAAATGGCACCTTTTCGGATGCTCCGCTTGATCTCGCTGCACTAGCTGGTGGCGCCATTTTAAACCCTGCCACGTTTGCCTATTGTGGTGCGAGCATGACTTCGCCGGGCAACTGCCGAGAAGATGACATTCTTGGTCGTTTGAAAGTGACTTGGACACAAGGCTTTCAGCGTAATGCCGATGGCTCACCCAAGTTATATCTCAGTAATGGCACATTGGCGCCAATTGATACACCGCCAGCCGATACGCGCTTGATGTACGACACGTTATTTTCATTTGGCGCGCGAAGCATGAGTGTGTTTTTAGCCAATACGGGTGAGTTAGTCTGGGATTCTGGTGATTTTCTTGAACAATACACCGGGGGCGATTTATGTCGCGCGGGTGTGTTGCGTGACACCTTGTGTCAAAGCTTTTTTAACAGTGGCCATGATGATGTAGCCCTTGATAACCGCAGTGATGACAAAGGTCCTGAGCCCGAGGGCATTGTACTTGGCCAAATTGGCGCTAAGACGTTTGCCTTTTTGGGCCTAGAACGTGTTGGTGGCGTGATGGCATTTGATGTGACAGACCCGAAGCTGCCAGTGTTCCAAGATTACTTAAACTCTCGTGATTTCTCAGTGACTAAGACTTCTAAGGATTCGGGCGATCTTGGCGCTGAAGGGCTAGCATTTATCCCGAGCGCGCAGTCACCAACGGGCAAACCGCTGTTGGTCACTGGCCATGAAGTCAGTGGCACTACCAGTGTGTACGAGGTGACGGCTAAATAACACGTAGAGCTGTGATGGGTGCATTTATGCCTTAGCATAGATGCACCTTTTTAATTGAGCAGTGGCTCCTGAACGCATCATCTAATCCCCTTCGCCGCATAGCCCACATCGACATGGATGCATTTTTTGCCTCCGTGACGCTGCTGCGCTACCCGCAATTGCGTGGCTTGCCGGTGGTCATTGGCGGCTCAAAAGTCACTAGTGCGGGGTCGCCAGCCGCGGCTGCAACAGACGCAACAGTGGTCAATGCGCCCGAGCATTGGCCCATTGAGGCGTTTGCCCGGCTGCGCGATTACCGCGGCCGCGGCGTCATTACCACCGCCACCTATGAGGCTCGCCAGTTTGGTGTCGGCTCAGCCATGGGCCTGCAACGCGCCGCCGACTTATGCCCGCAGGCGATTTTATTGCCAGTCGACTTTGCCGTGGTGAAGGACTATTCGCAGCGTTTTAAGGCGGCGGTGATGGCCTTAGCACCGATCATGGAAGATCGTGGCATCGATGAGGTCTTTGTCGATATTAGCGAGCAGGTCGCCGAGGCCGGCGATGAGGCGGTCGCTGGCGCCTTAAAGCAGGCGATTTTGGCCGCCACCGGGCTGACCTGCTCGATCGGTGTGGCGCCCAACAAACTCATCGCGAAGATGGCCAGCGAGTTCAATAAGCCCGATGGCATCAGCATCGTGATGGAATCGGAGGTGGCCACGCGCATCGGTCCGCTGCATTGCAAGCGCATCAATGGCATTGGCCCGAAAACCGCAGCCAAGCTGAGCGCGATGGGCATTGAGCGCATCGAGCAATTGGCGCAAGTGACCCTTGAGACATTGCAGTTGGCCTTTGGCGCACACAGCGGCCAATGGCTCTATGAGGTTGCCCGCGGCATCGATGAGCGGCCGCTGCAAACGCAGCGGGAGGCGGTATCGATGAGCCGCGAAACCACCTTTGCGCGAGATTTATCGGCGCAGGCCGATCGCGCCGAGTTAAGCGCGCTATTGGCGGATTTATGCCAGCGCGTGGCGACGGATTTGCAGCGTAAAGGCCGCGTGGGGCGCTGCGTGAGTGTGAAAATTCGCTACAGCGATTTTCGCTCGGTTACCCGCGATCAGACCATCGAGGTACCGACCGATGACGCTGAGACGATTCGCTATTGGGCGCGCCAATGTTTGAAGCGCGTGCCGCTTACGCTGCGCATTCGGCTGTTGGGCGTGAAGGTGGGGCAGCTGTCGCGCGCTGATGCACCTGCTGCAGAGCCAACCCAGCTGAGCTTGCTGACCGATGATACTGAGCTCAAGCACCAGGTATTCGCGCCCGGTGCTGTTTATATGCCGGTAGCGGCGCTCGCCGAAGCCCCAGCATTATGGGCTGAGCTACAAGCCTTGTTTGCCCATGCGCCGCCACGTCGACACCTGACCAAGCGCGGTTTTTACATGAGCTCGGCCATGACCGCGGTCGGTGAGTGGGGCTGGATTAGTGATCGCCGAGGCTATCGTTATGTGCAAAAAGATCCGCTCACCGAACAGCCGTGGCCGGCCATGCCGGCGCTATTTGCTAGGCTGGCCACACAGCTTGCCGCCGCCGCGGGCTACCATGCGTTTCAGCCGGATACCTGCATGATTAATGATTATGCGGTGGGCGCGGGCATGGGCCTGCATCAAGATCGTGATGAGGCAGATTTACGCGCGCCCATTGTGTCGATTTCGCTGGGCTTGCCGGTGAGCTTTCAATTTGGCGGTAAAACCCGGCAAGATGGCGTGCAGAAAATGCGCTTGAGTCACGGCGATGTGGTGGTCTGGGGCGGCGAATCGCGATTGAATTTTCATGGCGTCTTGCCATTAAAGCCCGGTCATCATGAGCTGCTCGGCAAGCGCCGCATCAACCTAACGTTTCGGATGGCCTATGCGCACACCCGCCTGTGAATTTCTTCGCCGCCTCGATGCTGACTGGCGTGATTTGGTCGATGCCATGGGGCCTTGTCCTTTAGCCAATGCCGCCGCGCCGGCACGCGAGCCATGGCAGGCATTAGCGCGCGCGGTGGCGGGGCAGCAGGTTCATGGCAAAGCCGCCGAGGCCATTTTTGGCCGATTTTTAGCGCTGTATCAGGCCCCGGAGTACCCACGCCCCGAGCAGGTGCTGGCCACGGAGCCCGATATCTTGCGCGGCTGTGGGCTGTCGGCGGCGAAGACGCGCGCCATTATTGCGCTGGCGCATGGCGCGGTCAGCGGTGAGGTGCCCAGCCTCGCACAAGCTCAAGCCATGAGCGATGACGCTTTGACCGAGCGACTCACGGCGCTGCCCGGCATAGGCCCATGGACCGTGCAGATGTTTCTCATGCACACGCTGCGCCGTCCCGATGTCATGCCGGTGGCTGATTTTGGTGTGCGCGAGGGCTGGCGTTTGCTGAAAGGCTTAGATAAGCAGCCGACGCCAAAGGCGTTGCTCATTGAGGCCGAGGCGTGGCGACCGCATCGCAGTGCGGCGGCATGGTATTTATGGCGCGCCGTCGATAGAGTCAAAGCACAACAGCAGGAGTTTTCGCGATGAGCGATGAGCAACGACCGACCCGCGTGAGTCCCTGGCAGGCCTTGGTGAGTGTATTTCGGGCGTGGTTTGGCGTGCAGACCGATGCCAATCGCCAACGCGATTTTGCCAGCAATAACGCCAGCAGTTTCATCATTGCTGGCGTTATTTTTACGGTCGGCCTAGTGCTGGCGGTGGTGATTGCGGTCAATGCCGTGTTGCCGTGATACCGCCGCGCAGGCTTAGGCGACCTGCGCGAGTTCATTGGCCTTTAGATCGGCCACACGCGCCTTTAATAAGTGCCGATTATCATGCTGCCACGGGTGGAAGCTGGGCCGGTAAAAATCCAAATACTCTGGAATGATGCGCGTGATCATGCCGGGTTTAAACAGCATGAACTTGGCAAAGCCCAAGGCCGCGCGCCAGTCGCTGCGTTTGCCATCGTGCTTAAGCAAGCTGTGCTGCATGCGCAGCGTTACCAACATAAAAAAGAAGGTTGCCTGCACCATGCCGCGCACGCGCAGCCAATAGTCGCCATCGACTTCTTGAAAGACATCGAAGGCCACGGATTTATGTTCGGTTTCCTCCACGGCATGCCACATAAATAGGTCGCCGACCATGCCATCGATATTCTCAATAACATCGGCTTGCTCAAGCATGAGGTTGGCCAAAATCGCGGTGAAATGCTCAAAGCCAACGGTCATCGCTAAGCGTTCGCGATCGCTGTAGCGTTTTTTGGCAAACTTCAGGGCATTTTTTACAAACTGGATTTTCTTCGCCAATGGTAGTTGGTGCTGGTCAATTAGCGCTTGATTAAAGGCCTCATGCTCTTTGCCATGATTGGCCTCTTGGCCTATAAACGCGCGAATATCTTTTTGCAATTTCGGGTCTTTAATCTGATCTTGAAAGTTGCGCACGGAGTCAATAAAAAAGCGTTCGCCATCGGGGAATGTGGTCGACAGCGCATTCATATAGTGCGTAATCCAGGCGTTGTCGCGGTACCAGTAGCGCGGCATCGGCGGGATGGCATAGTCCATGCGGCGCACGCGAATCGGAATCGGTGTTTTGCTAGCCATGAGGTGCTCCTTATTGGCAATGAATACAGGCCCAAAAAATGCCTTATACCGACAATGCCTTGGCGCATGATCGTGAAGAAGGGTAAGGTAAGCCTTTAATCGGTCATTTGAGGCCAATATGACGTTGGCGCGCCACACCGCAGAGCCCACCATATCGGGACATTATGTGCTGCAATTGTTCGCAGCGTTGCGGGCGCTGGGGCTATCGAGCGAGGCCTTAATGGCTAGTTCGCCGATCGCGCTAGATTCTTTGCAGGCCGATCAGCACTTGCCGTGGTCACAGTGTTTGCAGCTCATGCGCCACGCTCGGCTGCACACAGCCAACCCGCTGTTGGCCATTGAGCTAGGGCGTTTATTGAATTTACGCAGCCATGGTTTTTTGGGTTATGCCGTGCTGTCATCGCGCACCATCGGCGAGGCCATCGATTTATCCATTCGCTACTTCCGCACCCGCACCAGCTTGTTTGCGCTGCGGCTGTTTCGTGAGGGCGATGATGCCGTGGTACAGCTCGATGAATGCGTGCCGCTGGGCGAGCTGCAGCGATTTTTTATTGAAGCTTTGATGACGCTGATGTTGGTCTGCGGCGAGCAAGTCACTGGCCGCGCGTTTATGGGTAAGTTGCGACTCAGCGTCTCGGCTGCGGCGCATCATGGCCAATGGCGCGAGGTGCAACAGGCACGTATCAGCTTCGATAACGCCTTCAATCAAATTCGCTTTCCGCGTATTGGATTGCAGCTGCCCATTGCCCAAGCCGACCCACAGCTTCTGGCCATGGCCACGGCGCAGTGTGAGCAAGAAATGCATCGGCTGCGGGACCACGGCGGCTTATTGCCGAGCGTAAAAATCTGGCTACGCGAGCAACTGCCAAATAATCCCACGCTCGAACAAGCCGCGGCAGCTCAGGCCATGTCAGCGCGCACCCTGCGACGACGCTTGGTGGATTTGGGCACCAGTTATCAGCTCATGATGGAACAGATGCGCCGTGGTCGCGCGGTGGAGTTATTGGTGCACAGCGAGGACTCGGTCGATGCCATTGCGCAAGCGCTAGGTTATGGAGACCCATCGAATTTTGGTCGGGCGTTTCGACGCTGGACAGGCGCTTCGCCAAGGCAGTATCGCGAAGCACAACGGCCCAGCAAGACACACTAAGGAGACCCCATGCACGAACTCGGCACGGTGATATTTCTTCATGGCTTAGAATCTGGCCCCGATGGTTTAAAAATCCAAAAAATGCGTGCTACCGCCGAGGCATTGGGCTGGCACACGCTGGCGCCCGATGGGCGTTTCAGTCGAGACCCACGCGCTCGTGCGGAGGCCGTGTTGGCGGCGTGGCCTAGTCAAGCACAGCGTGTGTATATGGTGGGCTCGAGCTTGGGCGGTTTTGTCGCTGCATGGATTGCCGCGACACGTGCAGAGCCCATCAATGAAGCTCAGCCAGTGAGCCATTACGCCGATACACTCTGCGGCTTATTGCTGCTGTGTCCGGCCTTTGATTTGCCGGGCTATCCGCTAGACCGTCCCAAGCAGGCCTTAGCCGGTGAGCAGATTGTGCTGATTCATGGTCGCCATGATCGCGTTGTGCCGCTCAGCCATTCGCAACGTGCTGCGCACGCTTGGGGCGCTGAGCTGATCGAGGTGGATGATGATCATAGTTTGCACAACAGCATCGACAGTATTTGCGAAGTCTTGGCGCAGCGTTTAGCGTGTGCGGCTACCAATAAATAAGTGATTGGCGTTGGTTTAAACGCTGGTCGCCATGTGGAGTGAATCAATGAAAATACTGCTGCTGGCGCTGAGCCTCATTGCAACCCCGGTTTTTGCTGCTGAGTACGTCGCCAGTGGCGATTGGGCACCCACCCGTCAGACGGCGTGCCAACAGGCCACTGAATTAGCGGCGGCGCGTACCCCGCAAACGGTGCTCAGCAGCAGCTGTATTTGCGACAAAGGCGATCGCCGCTATAGCTGCCTTGCCACCGTGGAGGTCAGTGACGCGCCCATCGCCGATCATTCATCACGCTAATAAACCACCTGCGCATTCACAGAGGACGTGAGTCGATGAGTAACCGCCAAACCCCGGGTCTGATGGTGCTGCATAGCCATCGCTTAGAAAGTCTTCGCGATGTGCTGCTGGCATGGCTGCGCGCGCACCCCTTAGCGCCGATGAGCCATGAGCGCGTGCTCGTGCAAAGTAATGGCATGGCGCAATGGCTAAAAGCCGCCATGGCCGCCAATATCGATGCACCAATCCCTGGGCTAGGTATTTGCGCCGGGGTACAAACCGACTTCGCCGCGCGCTTTTTTTGGCAAATGTACCGTGTGGTGTTGGGGCAGAGCGCCGTGCCCAAACACTCGCCCTTCGATAAACCCGCCCTGCGCTGGCGGCTTTTGCAGCTATTGCCAACCCTAAAAGACGATGCTGACTTCCAACCGCTCAGTGCCTATCTGCGCGATGATCCGGTGAAATGCTGGCAGCTCGCCTGCGAATTGGCTGACCTGTACGATCAATATCAAGTCTATCGTGGCGACTGGCTAATGGATTGGCGTGATGGTCACGACCGCTTACGCCTGCAGCCGCAGACTGGCGAGGCAGCTCAGCCTCTAGCGCCCGGGCAACGCTGGCAGGCCAAGCTCTGGCGGCGATTAACCGATGACATTGGCGAGCAAAGCCATCGTGCCGCACTGCATGATCAGTTTATTGCCGCGCTGGCCGGTGATGCCCGTCCACAAGGCTTGCCCGAGCGCATCATTGTCTGGGGCTTCTCAACCCTGCCCACACATTATCTCGATGCCTTGTCGGCGCTGGCGCGGCACTGCCAAGTCGTGCTCACCGTGCTCAATCCTTGCCAATATTATTGGGCGGACTTGCGCCAAGCGCCGAAACATTCGCGACAGGCACGCAAGGCCAGCTTGCCGCAAAGCCTCGCAGAGCATGAGATGAACGATCACGCCAACCCCTTGTTGCTGGCGTGGGGTCAGCAGGGGCGCGACTATATTGCGCTGCTTGAGCATATCGATCAGCCAGAACAGTATCGCCCGCAGGTGGCGGCGATTGGTCAGCGTATCGACCTCTTCGATGAGCATCCGCCGCAGTCATTGCTTAGTGACATTCAGTACCAGGTACTGACGCTCGCACCCTTACCAGCGGCTGCTGACGCGCGCGCGCCACTCATGGCTAATGATCATTCGGTGGCCTTTCATATTGCCCATAGCCGGCTGCGCGAGGTCGAGGCGCTGAAAGACTACCTGCTCGATTTGCTTGATGCGCATCGCCACGATGACACCCCATTGCGCCCGCAAGATATTGCCGTGATGGTGCCCGATATTAGTGACTATGGCGCGCTCGTGGAGGCCGTGTTTGGCCAGTCACAGTCGGGCGAGGCGAGCCTGCCATACACCTTGCTGGATCGGCCTGTGAGCACGACCGAGCCGTTATTGGCGGCGCTCGACTGGCTCATGCGCTTGCCTGAGGCGCGCTGCACGGCCACCGAATTGTGGGACTTGCTCGATGTGCCGGCGGTGCGTCGTCGCTTTGCGCTCAGCGCTCAAGACATTGCCGATTTACGCGAAGATTTCGATGTTGCCGGCGCCCGCTGGGGTCTCGATGCGGCGCATCGCGAAACTTGGGGTGTGCCGGCTAAGCTTGGCCAAAACACTTGGCAGTTTGCGCTCGACCGTCTGCTATTAGGCTTTGCCAGTGGCGAGCAAAACGCCTTGCCACAAGCCTTCGATGGCCTGCTGCCGAGTGGTCGTCGTGGCGCCACCGAGGCTCAGCGTTTAGGTCCCATGGCACGCTTATTAAACACCCTCATGACGTGGTCAGCCCAATTGGCCAGCCCACGCCCCGGTGGCCAATGGATACCCTTGGCGCAGCAGCTCTTAGCAACCTTTTTTGATGCGCATGAGGAGTCCGAAAAATTACTCATGCAGCGAATTGAGAATGCGCTGGCGAGCTGGCAGGAGGAGATGCAGATCAGCCAGGCCGAGCACCACGAGCTGTCGCTACGTATTGCCCGTGAAGCGTGGTTGGCACGCCTCGATGAAGCCAGCATGAGCCAACGCTTTTTAGCTGGCAATGTCCATGTGGCGACACTCATGCCCATGCGCGCGATTCCGTTTCGCGTGGTCTGCCTGCTTGGCTTAAACGATGGCGAATTTCCGCGCCGACAAGCCCCTAACGACTTCGATTTGCTGCATGCGCCGGGGCTGGCGCGTGCCGGCGATCGCTCACGGCGCAGCGACGACCGCTATTTATGGCTTGAGGCAATACTTTCCGCGCGCAGTCATTTGCTGATTAGCTATGTGGGTCGCAGCGCCCGCTCTAACGCCGATAAACCGCCGTCGTTGTTGGTTGCGCAGTTGCGCGAATACCTAGCGCGTGGCTGGCAATTTGCCGATGCTTCATTGGCTGAGATCACCACCGAGCATGCCCTGCAGCCATTTAATCCGCGCTATTTTCAGGGCCCGCAGGCAAGCAGTTATGCGGCATTGTGGCGCGCGGCCAATGACCATGTGGCACCGGTCGAGCAGCAGCCTATTGCCCTCGATGAGCCGCTCAGCGATACGCTAAATCTCAGCGAGTTGCAGTATTTTTTTCGTTCGCCAGCGCGCTATTTTTATCGCCAACGCTTAGGCATTTATTTTGCCGATGACGCGGTCATCAGCCCCGACCACGAACCCTTTGCGGTCGATAACCTCACGCGTTATGACTCGGTTGAGGCGATCTTGGCGGCACTACAAAACCCGCACGCTGAACAGGCTGTGGCAACCTTGGTGGCTGAGCGTGCGGGGCGCGGCGAATGGCCATTGGCCGGGTTTGCCAACACGGCACAAACCGAGCTCAGCCAAGTCGCCGCCGATATTCAAGCGCATGGCCAGGACTGGCTCAGCCAGCGGCCCGTGCCGACACTTTCTGTGAGCTATAGCCAAGCGGGTCTTACTGTCTCTGCCGATATCCATGGCGTGCGTGAAAATGCCGCTGGCGAGCGCTGTTTGTGGTTGACCACTGCGTCAAAATTGCACGATGACAAGGGCCAGATCACACGCTGGCACAAGCTTTGGCCCATGTGGATGGAGCAGCTATTACTGACGCTCGCCGGCCATAACATGGCCATGACGGTGCTCAGTCCCACTGGCATCGTGGTCTCCCCGGCGCTGACGCTTGAGCAGGCGCAGCGCAGTTGGCAGGCGGTGTTGGCGGCGTGGCGCGCTGGCCAAGATCATGCCTTGGCCTTTGATTTATCGGTGGCCGCCGCCTACCTCACCAAGCCCAGCAAAAATCCCCATAAGCTCGGGCGCCTGGTCTGCGAGCTAGCCGCAAAAACAGCCTATGAGGGCGGGGAGTTCGGCCTCTCCTATCCGCCAGTAAGCAAGCAGCCCATGGCCGCCATTTGGCCAAATTACGACGCATTTTCACGCAATGGCGAGAGCGATGACTACCGCGATCGCCTCATGGCCGAGATGATTTTCCATATTGAGCCGAAGCGGCGCGAATGGCTGGAGGCTATGCTATGAGCGCCTCATTACGCCAAGAGCTCAATGTCTTGGGCTTGCCATTAGATGGCATACAGCTGATTGAGGCGAGCGCGGGCACGGGCAAAACCTTCACCATAGCCTTGCTCTATGTGCGCCTTGTACTCGGTCACGATGCGCGTGTAGCCGCCTGTCGTGGCCGTAGCTTTAGTCCGGCTGAACTGGTTGTGCTGACCTTCACCGATGCCGCCGCCGGCGAGTTGCGCGATCGCATTCGGGCGCGCCTGAGCGAGGCCGCGTTGGCCTTTAGCATCAGCCATAGCGATGACCCCTATTTGCAAGCGCTCATCGATGACTATGCGCACGACGATCACGCCATTGCCGCGCAACGCTTGCGCGATGCCGAGCAGCGCCTCGATGAGGCTGAGATTGGCACCATTCATTCGTGGTGTTTGCGGGTCTTGCAGCAGCACGCATTTGCCAGCGGTAGCTTGTTTCAGCAGCGCTTACGTAGCGATGTAGACAGTCTGCGTCTACAGGTTGTGCGTGATGTCTGGCGGCAATGGTTCTATGGCCAATCGCCGGCGCTGCTGGGCGTCATCCACCGTATTTGGCCCTCGCCCGATGCCCTCGATAAATCCCTCAAGCCATTGCTCGATGCGCCACAGGCGGCACTATGCCATGGCGACAAGCAGCCCGGCGGACAGTACTGGCAGGCGATATTGGCCACGTATGAGCGACAGTTAACGAAGCGATCGCAGGACGCTAAAGCGCTGTGGCAGGCTTGGCTAGCGGATGGCCAAACGGTGACAGATCTGTTGCTCGCTGAAAAACGTTTCAATGCTAGAAGCATAGATGTCGATGTCTTGGCGGCACTACCGGAGCTGATGCGCGCGTGGCAAGGCGAGGGCGAGCTCGATGCCAAGCACAGTCGGCCTATGCTCAAGACCCTGGCGAAATACTTTGCCCCGGCAGACGATGGCCGCAGCTTCTTGGCCCACAAGGTGAAAGTCGCCCATGTAATGCCGGAGCATCCGCTGATTGACCAAACCACGGCGTTTATTAAGGCGGCCATCGGAGAGGTGCAGTTTAAGATCGACCTGCTCACGGCGCTGCGCCAGGAAGTCGGTCATCAGCTCGATATGCAACTGCGCGAGGCCGCTGAGCTGACCTTCGATGATGTCCTCACGCGTCTCTATGAGGCCTTGCACGGCGAGTCAGGTGAGGCATTTGCTGCGCTCTTGCGCCAGCGTTTTCCGGTGGCGCTCATTGATGAGTTTCAAGACACCGACCCCATCCAATTCGGTATTTTTCAGCGCCTCTATCAACATGCCGACGCTCAGGCGCTCATTCTAATTGGCGACCCCAAGCAGGCGATTTACAGCTTTCGCGGCGCTGACTTGCCCACGTATTTTGCTGCTCGCGCGCTAGCGAGCCGACCCATCCACACCTTGCTGACAAACTTTCGCACCGATGCGTCAGTGATTGCGGGCATCAACCATTTCTATCGTGAGGCCATGCAGCGTGAGGGTGGGGCCTTTGCGCAAACCGGCAGCGATGAGCTGATATATGACGACGCCAAGGCGCATCAAGTCAATTCACGCTTGCACGAGTTCAAGGAGGGTAAGTGGTCGCCGGTGCTGGGTGTGCAAATCGAGTGGCAAAGCCAGGCCGAATTGATGTCATCAGGCATTGCCAGAAAGCAGTTGGCAGAGCAGACCGCGCAGCGTATTGCCGGATGGTTAAACGCCAGCGATCACGGTGAGCTGATGATTAGCGAGCACGCGCAACGCCGTGCCCTCGGCCCGGGCGATATTGCCGTGCTGGTGCGCAAAGGGATTGAGGCGAAAGCCATGCGTGAGGCCTTGAGTCGGGTGGGTGTGCCCTGTGTCTATGGTTCCGATCGCGATAGCGTGTTTGCCAGCAGCGAGGCCGAGGCGGTGCAGTATTGGCTCGAGGCTATGGCCAGCCCAAGCGATGAGCGGCGCCTGCGCTTAAGTCTGGCCACCGCGCCATTAGGCCTGAGCTGGCAGACACTGCAAGCCTGCCGCGACGACGAAGCCATGTGGGAGCGTGAGCTTGAGCGTGTGCACCGGCTGGCGCTGGTTTGGCGCCGTCACGGTGTGTTGGCGGCGTTGCGCCAGTGGTTGTTTGCCCATGATGTACCGGCGCGGCTATTGCATCCAGATCGCGTGGATGGCGAGCGCGCGCTGACCAATATTTTGCATATTGCCGAGCTCTTGCAGCAGGCTGCCACGCACTTGCATGGCGAGCAAGCATTGATTCGCTATTTGGCCGAGCAGCGCAGCGGGCAGGGCACGCGCGCTGGCGAGGAAGCCTTGGTCCGCTTGGAGAGCGATGAGCGACGCGTGCGCATCGTCACTGTGCATCAGTCGAAAGGCTTGGAATATCCGGTGGTGTGTCTGCCGTTTAGCGCCATGCCATCGCTACCGCCCAAATTTGCTAGCACGCGTTATCACCGCGATGGCCAGCTTATTGTTGATCTTGGCCCCGATGATGCGGCCAAAGCGCTGGCTAAGCGCGAGCAGCTTGAAGAGGAGTTGCGGCTGTTTTATGTCGCCGTCACACGCGCGAAATATCTGCTTTGGATGGCGGTAGCGCCGGTTGCCCAAGGTAATTCGCAGACGCGAGTCGGCGATCATACGGCTTGGCAATGGCTATTTGCTGGGCATCAGGCATTGACGCCGGAAGCGCTGAGTGCAGGCATGGAGGCGCTGCTTGGCGCGCGTGAATTGTGCTCGCTAGTGCCCGCGCCAGCGAGTCAGTGGCAACCCCAGGCGTGCGACGATGCGCTGCTGCCGGCGCGCGAATTTGCGCCGCTACATCAGCCATTTTGGCAAATCGCCAGCTACAGCCGTTTGCGCTTTCAGGCGGCCACGCAAAGCCCCTCAGAGGCGAATTTCCTCGATGAGCCTGCGGCGGAGATCGCCAGTGTCGTCGATGTCACAACACCGGCTGGTGCCTCGATCGCCGCGCCGAGCATCCCCGCGCCGTCTGCACTGCCTCGCGGTGCGGCTGTCGGCACCTTTTGGCATAGTCTGCTTGAGCTTGCTGCCGAGCAGCAGTTTGCCAGCAGCGCCGATAACCTCGCCGTGCTCGACGCCGCGCTCGAACGCCAGTGCCAAGCGCATGGCTGGCAAGCGGCCATGCCCGTTTGGCAGCAGGACATTCGGCGCTGGCTGAGCCGATCACTAAACACGGAGTACAGCACTCTCAACGCGCGTTCGCAGGCTGCCGCCGTGGCGTTGGCGGGCACCGGTCTGGCCGATCTTCAGCAGTTTATGGTGGAGATGGAGTTTTGGTTTAGTAGCGATGCGGTGTCCACGCGATCGCTCGATGCGGTCGTTAATGCCCACACGCTGGCGCAGCGCAGGCGACCCGAAGCTGAGAGTCAGCATCTTGATGGCCTCTTTAAAGGCTTTATTGACCTCGTCTTTGTGCACGAGGGTCGCTATTACGTGGCCGACTACAAATCCAATTATTTGGGCGAGGAGATCGACAATTATCACCCTGAATGCCTAGCCGCAGACATCGCCAAGCATCGTTACGATATGCAATACAGCCTGTATCTGCTGGCATTGCACCGACATTTACGTGCGCGGCTGGCAGACTACGACCCGGAGCGGCACTTGGGGGGCGCGGTCTATATTTATCTACGCGGATGGAATGGCGAGGGGCACGGCGTGCATATTGAGCGACCTGAGACTGCCTTAGTCGACGCACTCGATGCTTTATTTATCGGCACAGGAGCGATGCCATGAGCCAGTTGAGCATGGATTTAAACGCGCCCGAGACTATTTCAGCGGCGCAATGGCGGTCCTGCGTGGAGTCGCAGTGGCTCAGCGATTTCGATGTGGCGATGGCGCAATGGATGGCCCGCCATGTGCCCAACGCGCCGGCGGAACTGCTGTGGATGGCCGCCTTGTTGGCCCGGCAAAGTGGTCAAGGCCATGTGCATGTGCGCATTTCCGATGTGTTTGCCGAGTCCGAGCGCTATGGCCTCGCTACCGACTCGCCGGCGTGGGCATGCCTGAGTCAGCATACGCCGGCGTCATTGCAGGATATGCTCGCGCAATCGCCCGCCGTGGCCAACGCCTGCGCCGGCCCTGAACCGCTCGTGCTCGATGGCGATGCCTTGTATTGGCAGCGTGCTTGGCAAGAGGAGTGCGCGGTGGCCCTGAGTCTACGCCTGCGCATCGATACGCCGGTGGCAGTCGATGATGCCGCGCTCGATGCCCTGATCGACGCATTGTTTGATCAGCCCAATGCTACCAATGCCGATCAGCGCGCCGCCTGCCGACTTGCCGCTCAGCGCGCGCTGACGGTCATTACTGGGGGGCCGGGTACTGGCAAAACTACCACCGTGGTGCGCGTCTTGGCGATTTTGCAAAGCCTCGCGGTCGATACACCGCTGCGCATGGCCTTAGCGGCGCCCACGGGCAAAGCCGCCGCACGCCTGAGCGAGTCTATTGCCCAGCAAGTGGCGACACTACCCATTACGCCAACAGTGGCAGCACTGATTCCTACTGAGGTCAGCACGGTGCATCGCTTATTGGGCGTGACCTCTCGTGGCTATCGGCATCAGCGCAGCAACCCGTTGGCGCTCGATGTCCTGGTGGTCGACGAGGCCTCCATGCTGGATCTCAGTCTGATGGCCGCGCTGCTAGACGCTCTGCCCAATAGCGCGCGCATTATTTTATTGGGCGATAAAGACCAACTGGCCTCGGTCGAGGCCGGCGCGGTATTGGCCGATATCTGTGCACTTGAGCAAGCGCCGGTGGCCGAGCTACGCCACAGCTTTCGTTTCGATGCATCGCGCGGTATTGGCAAGTTCGCGCAGGCGGTGTGCAGCGGCCACGCCACGCAGGCGCCCACTGATGACGCCTACGCGCCAGAGGTGCGTCGCCTCGATGATCTCAACGCGCTGTATCGCGGCTACGATGCGTATTGGCAAACGCTGCACGCTGGCGCGCCCGCACAGCAGGTGTTGGCGAGCTTTGAGCGCTATCGTCTGCTCTGTGGGCAGCGTCAGGGTAGCCATGGCGTCATTGCCATCAATGCCGCCTGTGAGCGTTATCTGCGTGGTTGGCAAGGTGGCGATAGCGCATGGTATTGCGGCCGCCCGGTGATGATTACGCACAATGACTACAGCCTGCGTCTGATGAACGGTGACATTGGTATTTGCCTGCCAGAGCCCAGCACGGGCGAATTACGCGTGGCCTTTTGGGATGGCCCCGCGCAGGCCATTCGCTGGTTGCTTCCGTCACGTTTGACGCGCTGCGAAAGCGTTTTCGCCATGACCGTGCACAAGTCCCAAGGCTCAGAGTTCACGCGAGTGGCGGTGATTTTGCCCAAGCGCCATAGTCCCGTGCTGACCCGTGAGTTGATCTACACCGCACTCACGCGCGCCCGTGAGCATGTAGATTTTTGTATCCCTAACTCGGGCGTCTGGCGTCAAACAATTGACGAACGCGCCCAGCGTTTCTCGGGTTTGCGCCATCGCTTAGCGGCTTTAGCCGCGTTACACACGACCAACATTTCTTAAGACAGATAAAACACGCTTTACACGCACATGACTGTTTGCTGCACAGATTCGACCTAGAGTGGATTTATTCCTGAATCGAGGCTGTGCAGATGAAAAAATTACCTAGTGCCATACTCACGCTTTCCGCATTAGTCAGTGCTTGTGGCGGCGGTGGTGGCGGCAGCTCAAGCCCGGCCAATGATCCGGTGTCCACCACGCCAGTGGTAATTACCACGCCATCGAACAATGCCAGCCTGCGTGAAATAAGCGGCGACTGCCGTTTCACACAAAACTTAGGTGCGCCGCGCAATGATAATTTACGCATCAGCTCGGTGAGTTGGCTGCAATCGGTACAGCTCAATAGCGACGCGCCCGACACTCGCCTAGCCGGTGGCAAAGCCGTAAAAATGCGCATCGATGTGCTGGCCTCGAACTCGCCATTGACCCCGGTGGTGCGCAATATTCGCGTCTACGATCCCGACACAGCGACCTGCACCACGTTGCCAGTGAGCGCGCCCTATCGCGTGCCTGGCAGCATCAATACACGCGATTTAAACTCCGCCATGACCGCCGACATTCCCGCCAACTTGGTGAAGCCTGGCATGAGCGTTGCCTTATGGCTCGATGATGGTGCCGGCCGCAGCGCCAGCGAAGCCGACGCCACCTATCGCATCCTAACGCCGCGTGTGGCGCCAATCATTGAAGAGACGGTGCGCATCATCCCGATTCGCCTGCTTGGCACGACCGGCAATATCAACAGTGCTGCCGACATCGAAAGCCTGCTTGAGCGGCTTTATCCGGTCAGCAAAGTCAATGTAGTGAGCGCGCCAACCTTCGATGTGGGCGGTTTATTGACCGGCTTGTTATCGGGTAATGGCGGTTTGCTGTCCGGCACGATTGGCCAAATGCAAAATCTCCTCGACTTGCTCGATGATCGTTGTGCGGCCCTTAATGGCCGCCAATCGAGCGCACGCTCGGCACCCAAATGCATCGGTATGTTGCCCAATAACCTGATTTTCAATTCCAGCAGTGGCTCAGGCCAAGTCGTTGGTTTGGCCTATGTTGGCGGCACCACCTTGTTGGCGCGTGCAGTCACCACCGTCGACAATTTAAGCGTGAGCAGCCCCTACAGCGGTAATCACTGGATCAACTTCAATGCCATGACGCTGGCTCATGAGTTCGGTCATTTAATGGACCTTGACCATGCTGCATGCGGTGGTGCAACCGGCCTTGATCCTCGCCTCTACAGCGATGGTCAGCTCGGCAATGGCGCAGGCTACGATGCCGTGCGCGGTGCGTACTTCTCCAGTGCCAATACCGATGAGTTTGCCGATGTGATGTCTTACTGCGGCAAAGAGTGGATGTCCGATCGCGGCTATCTCGCCGCCATGGCCTATCGCAATGGCAGTGCCAGCATCGCCGCGCGCACCACGGGCGAGAGCGATCAATGGCTGAAAATCTCACTTGGAGCGACTGGCTGGAAGATCCGTCGCAGCAACTTTGCACCGAGCACTTTAGCGCCTAGCGATCTCACCGTGACGGTGAGCAGCGAACGCGGCCAAGAAGCCTTAGCGCTGCGCTCTGCGGTGGTCTCTGAGCATCACGAGACAGAAAGTTTCGGCCCATTTTTCATTAACTTAGGTGATCGTCAGGTGTCATCATTAAGCCTTAGTGCCAATGGTGTGGCGCTCGCTAGCTTTTCGGCCGAGGCATTCTGAATACTGGTAATGCTCGAAAAACTCGCGTATGGGTTATGCTTGCTACATAAAAAAGATAAGCAGGTGTACTCATGCGCATTTCATCTCTTGCCCTCCTAGCGGCGTCGTCCCTCGTATTAGCCGCCTGTGGTGGCGGTGGTGGTGGATCTAACAGCGGCGTTTCGCCCGCTAACCCGACAAACTCCAACGCCAGTAACGCACAGCCAGTCAATGTTGCTCCGGCCACGCCCACGCGCAGTCAAGCCGGCGTTTGTCGCACCGATCAGACCCTGGCGGCGCCGCGCAACGACAATTTGCGCATCGACTCGGTTCGCTACCTGCAAGTCGTTGAGCAAGATGCCGCAAATGCTAATGCCACCATCGTTAGCAATAAGGTGCTCAGCCTGCGCGTTGATGTGCTTGCCAATCCCGGCACACTCAGCCCGACGCGCGCCACTGCATTAGTCTTTAATCCTGCCAGTGGCCGTTGTGACACCTTCAACTTGTCGGGGCCCAACACGATTCCCACGCAGGTCGATAACACCCGCTTAAATGATGCCTTTTTTGTCACCATCCCTGCCAATAGTGTGCAGCCAGGTATGACCATTACCGTGGTTTTCGATGACAACCAAGGCCGTAGCAGCGCCGAGGCCGCGCGCGTGCAGCGCATGGTAGTGCCGGCTATCGTCACGGGTGTGACCGAGACCGTGCGAGTGATTCCCTTACGTTTCAATGGTCAAACCGGTGTGGCGAATCCATCGAGCGTGAAATCGATTTTGGAGCGCACCGCCGGTGTGGCCTCGGTCAATGTGCAAACCGAGGCGCCATTTACCCCGCGCGCCTTCAATTCACGTGGCGGCTTCTTGATTTTTCAAGGCCCGGAAGGTGAGTTCAATGCCAACACACTGGTGCAAGCCCTAAATGAGGTCGACGATGTCTGCGACCAGCTCAATGGCGCGCAATCGAGCGCGCGCTCATCACCCAAATGTTTAGGTGTTTGGCCCGATAATGTGCGCTTCACCAGTGGCGGCCTCACCAGCTCCGGGGAAATCGTTGGTGTGGCCTTTGTTGGCGGCAAAACCATGATGACGCAATCGCTTGGCGGCACAGATATTCCGGGCATTATCTCGCCCTATGCCGGCACGCATTGGTTGGCATTTCGCGCCGTTACCGTGGCACATGAATATGGCCATTTGTTGAATTTAAATCACGCCGCTTGTGGCGTAGGTGGTCGCACCGACTCACGCCTCTATAGCGATGGCCGCTTGGGGAACACCGGCGCCGGCTACGATATGGCTCGCGACTTTTACTTCAGCGCCACGCAGCGCGGTGCCAATGGTGGCCGCCAGTTTGGCGACATCATGTCGTATTGTGAAAAAGAGTGGCCTTCCGATCGTGGCTATGTGCTCAGCGCTAGCTATCGAGCCGGTGGCGCGTCTAGTCGCAATGCCGCCAGCCGCGAAGTCGCCAGCCAGCGTTGGCTAAAAATCACTGGCTTCGATGGCCATTGGCAAGTCCGCGCGGTCTATACCGCGCCCAGCACGCTAGAGGCCACCGACATGGCCATGCGCTTGAGCAGTAGCAGTGGTCAATTAGAACAGCCGCTCATGCGTCCGCAGATCAGCGATTTGCCGCTAGCCAGCGCCAACGGCCCGTATTATGTTGAGCTACCAACTAGCGCTGTCGAATCATTGTCCACGCTATCGTGGCAGTTGCTCAGCGGTGCCGGCCAGCTTCTCAGCACTGGTGTTGGTGAGCTACTTACTCAGCCTTAATTTACTTAATGGATTGCCTGCATGAAAGCTTTATCACCTGCCGATCAACTGTTTTTGTGGATGGAAAAACGCCAGCAACCCATGCATGTGGCTGGCCTACAACTTTTTGATTATCCGGAAGATGCTGGCCCGCGTTATATCCGTGATCTCGTCGAGCATTTGCGCAGTTTCACCGAGCCTGCCCCGCCGTTTAATAAACGCTTGGTGAGTCGTTTCGGCCAGTATTTTTGGGAAACCGATAAGCAGTTTGATCTTGAGCATCACTTTCGCCATCGCGCCCTGCCTAAGCCCGGGCGCATTCGCGAGCTGCTGTCGTATGTCTCGGCAGCACACAGCAACCTCATGGATCGTGAGCGGCCGATGTGGGAGGTGCACCTGATTGAAGGTGTGCAGGGGCGTCGCTTCGCGCTCTACACCAAGGTGCATCATTCCTTATTTGATGGCATAGCCGCCATGCGCATGGGCTCGCGTGCCTTGAGCGAAGACGCTGATATGCGCGATGTGCCGCCGATTTGGGCCATGGCGCCGCGTAAAAAGCCGGTTCGTCTGCTGCGCAATCCGGTTGAGATGGCCACCGGCATGGCACGTTTTACCGCGACCATGAGTAAACAGCTGGCCACCATGCCTGCGGTATTGGGGGAGATCGCGAAAGTCTCGCGCAAGTCCACGCGTGATCCGAACTTCGTGTCATTTTTCCAGGCGCCACCAAGCATCATCAATAGCAAAATCACCGGCAGTCGCCGTTTCGCCGCGCAAAGCTGGCCCATGGCACGCTATAAGGCCGTGGCCAATACCTTCGGCTGCACGCTCAATGATGTGGTGTTGGCGGTCTGTGGCAGCGCTTTGCGTAACTATTTAATCAGCCAACAAGCATTGCCCGATAAGCCCTTGATTGCCATGGTGCCGGTGTCATTGCGCCGCGATGACAGCAGCGAAGGCAATCAAATTGCCATGATTTTGGCGAATTTAGGCACGGAAGTGGCCGATCCTACGCTGCGTTTAGAGCGCGTGATGGCGTCGGTGAAAGAGGCGAAGGCGCGGTATAAACAGATGAGTCCGGCGGAGATTTTGAATTACACGGCTTTGATGATGGCGCCCGCGGGCATTAATTTAGCCACGGGGCTGGCCTCTGGCCTGCGTGCATTTAACGTGATTATTTCCAATGTGCCGGGCCCGAAGGAGCCGCTGTATTGGAATGGTGCGCGCCTGACCGGCCAGTATCCAGTATCTATACCGGTCGATCAGGTGGCACTCAACATCACCTTAACGAGCTATGTGGACTCGTTAGAGTTCGGTCTTACCGCTTGTCGTCGTACGCTGCCGTCGATGCAGCGCCTACTCGACTATCTCGAGAACGGATTACGCGAACTTGAGGTTGCGGGCGGCTTGCGCTAGCACCATCGCCTGGTGCGTCGTTGTAGCTGCGGCGTGGCGCGTCATTTGAGCGGGCGCGGAAATCGCCACCGGCGGGGCGACGGTCGCCACCGCGGCTAAAGCCCGGGCGATCATTGCGGAAGGCCTTGCGATCAAACGCCGAACGCTCATGCGTAGCGACACCGGCGCGGTTGCCGATTGACTCTGCATCACCCGATGGGCCATCACGACGCGGTGCAGCTGCGCGATCACGGAAGCCGCCACGGTCACTGCGCGGACGATCATTAGCGTAAGCAGGGCGGTCACTGCGCGGACGATCGCCACGTGGGGCGAAGCCATCGTTGCTGCGTGCTGGACGGTCGTTGTTATAGGCAGGACGATCGTTGCTGTAAGCAGGACGCGCTGGGCGATCGCTGTTATACGCCGGACGGTCATTGCTGCGTGCAGGACGATCATTGCTATAAGCGGGGCGGCCGGAGTCACGGCTTGGGCCACGGCTATCGCGGTTAAAGTCACGACCACCACCATGCTCACGACGTGGTGCGCCACGACCTGCTGGTCGACCGCCGCCATTGTCACGATATTTTGGTGCTGGGCGCGGTTCCATGCCAGGAATAGTGGCTTCTGGAATGGCGTTGCCTGTGTAGGCCGCTAAGCGTTGCAATTTACCGCGGTCGCGACGGTTGACAAGGCTGATGGCTGTGCCAGTGCGGCCGGCACGACCGGTACGGCCAATGCGGTGCACATAATCTTCGAGGACCATGGGTAAGTCGAAGTTGAAGACGTGCGTGATGCCAGCGACATCGATGCCGCGTGCGGCCACGTCGGTGGCCACGAGGCAGCGCACGCCGCCATCTTTGAGCGCGCGCAATGTGCGGTTGCGAGCCGGTTGCTTCATGTCGCCGTGCAGCGCCGCGGTTTGCAAGCCGTAGTTTGCCAGCTCAATAGACAGCTCTTCGGCATCACGACGGGTTGCAGTAAAGACCACCGACTGATTGACATCGGGCGTATCAAGCAGCTTCAGCAAAATGGCTTTTTTGTGGGCCATGTCATCGCAGAAATACAGCGATTGCGAAATATTTTCATGTTTGGCGGTCTGTGCGCTGATTTGCAGGCGCTCAGGGTTGCGCATAACGCGCTCAGCCAGCGTGGCAATGCGATTTTCCAGTGTCGCCGAAAACAGCAGAGTTTGGCGTTCGGCTGGCGCTTGCTCAGCGATCAGTTCGACATCATCAATAAAGCCGAGGTCGAGCATGCGGTCGGCTTCATCAAGCACCAACACTTCTACGCGATCGAGCTTGATTTGGCCACGATTCATCAGGTCGAGCAGGCGACCAGGGGTGGCTACCATGACATCAACAGGGCGCTGTAATTGACGCGCTTGTTGTTGGTAGTTCATGCCGCCCAAAATGCTGGCGGTACGCACGCGCAGACGTGCACCATAAATACGTGCGGCACTTTCAACTTGGCGAGCCAATTCGCGCGTTGGTGTCAGCACCAAGATGCGCGGGCCTTTGCCGGGGCCGCCAGGGGTTTGGGTAATACGATGTAGCGCGGGCAAAATAAAAGCCGCGGTTTTGCCTGTGCCAGTTTGTGCGGAAGCCATCAAATCTTTGCCTTCGAGGGCAATGGGAATGGCCTGTGCTTGGACAGGTGTGGGTTCGGTATAACCGGCTTCATTCAGCGCAGCCAATAGCGCATCATGCAGCTTTAAAGCAGCAAAAGTCAGGGACACTTCTTTTTCCTCGCGGGTAGCCCGCGGTATGTGGACGGCAGCGGTCCGGCGAGAGTCGGCGGAGGCTGGCTATATGTCGTTACCAACCAGACTGGGACGGCTGCAGGACAGGGAAGTGACCCCGAAACAGCACGATAAGAGGCAGGTACGATCAACCGCAAGTGCGGCGGCGCAGATATTACGCAGGTTATATAGTTTTGGCTAGTTGTATTTAGGTTTTCTTTTTAAATGGGGTGTTTTTGCCTATCCGATGAGCGGTTACGCAGCGCGCGATTTTATATGTACAATTGTACCAGTTCGTTGAGCTGCTCAATAGATGATCGTCGACAGATGCCTCCTGTCTCGAAATCAGTAGCGTTTGGCGGCACGTTATCAGCATGACTCGCAAATCAGCGTATCGTATTCTCGCGGTGAGCTCACCGCACACAGGAGAGCAAGCATGGCAACAGCATTAATTACCGGCGCATCAAATGGCATTGGCCTAGCACTAGCACATCGTCTCAGCGCCGATGGCAACGATGTCATTTTGGTCGCGCGCAGTGTCGATAAACTACAAGCCTTGGCCGACGAATTAAGCGCGCGTCACGGTATTAATGCGCAGGTCATTGGTCAAGATTTGGGCTATGAAGGCGCGGCCGAAGAGCTGATGGCCGCGCTCGGCGATCAGCGCGTAGACATGCTTATTAATAACGCCGGTTTTGGTGAGTTTGGTACGTTTATTGATGCCGATATGAAGCGCTTGAATCAAATGGTACAGCTCAATGTCGCGGCATTAACCGCGTTGGCGCACGCCATGGGGCGTCGCATGGTGGCACAGGGCGGTGGTCAAATTTTGAACGTGGCGTCGATTGCCGGCTTTATGCCAGGGCCTGGGGCGGCGGTGTATTACGCGTCAAAAGCCTATGTGCTGAGCTTTTCCGATGCGCTCAATTACGAGCTTAAGGGCCACAATGTGCACGTCACCACACTTTGCCCGGGCCCAACCGACACGGGTTTTGCCTCTGCGGCCAATGCCGAAGCTTCGGCGGCGTTTAAATGGCCCATGCTGTCATCACTCGACAGCTTGGTCGATTACGCCTATGACTCGTTAAAGGCAAAGCGCGGCGTGTCGATTCATCGGTGGCTGATCAAAGTCATGGCATTTGCCGTGCGTATCTCGCCGCGATTCATTGTCAATGCGATCTCCGCCCACAGCATCGGCTTTAAGCGCTAAACTGGCACTTTGCAGTCTTGGAGAGCGCCATGTGGTCATCGTCGCAGCTTATTGCCAGTCGAGTCGCGCAACTTGTTGAAAAGCCTTGGCTCAATGGCTTATTGGCGGTGTTGGCGAGGGCATTAATCGCGTTCATTTTCATCATGGCCGGTTACAGCAAAATCGATGGTTTTGCTGGCACCGAAAGCTATATGGCTGCCATGGGCGTTAATCCTGCGCTGCTGCCGGCGGTGATTGCCTTGGAGCTTGGTGGTGGCTTAGCGCTTTTGTTTGGCTGGCAAACGCGTTTTGTCGCTGCCGCATTGGCGTGCTTTTGTGTCGCCTCTGGGCTTATGTTTCATGGCGCGGCAGATCAAATAAACCAAATCATGTTGATGAAGAACTTCGCCATGGCCGGTGGTTTATTGGCCCTGGTTCGCACAGGGGCTGGTGCTCCTGCCATCGATCAACGATAGCGCTACGAGGTCTGCAAGAATGGAATCTAATAATACGCCGCGTTTGCGTCGGCCATCTCAGCTGCGCACTCAGGAGCGCGTCGCGCGTGCCATTAGTGCCGCGGAGATACTGCTGATTGAGCGAGGTCCGGAAGAGGTATCGATCCCCGATATTGCCGAGGCATCGGGTGTGCCGCGCGCCAGCCTGTATCAGTTCTTTGCCAATAAATACCAACTTTTTGCGGCCATAGCTGAGCAGCATCTAAGTCAGGTTTGCGAGACTGTGCGGCAGGCTGCCCCGGCGTTTGTGGGTATGCATTGGCGTGATGTGGCACCTGTTTTGGTGCGTGCTGCATCAAGCTATTACAACCAACACCCGGTAGCTGGCATCCTTATTTTAGGCTGGCCGGTCAGTCGTGAGTCGTATCTTGCGCAAGAGGTGACGATTGAAAATATCGGCTATGAAGTCAGGCAAATTTTCAAAACCCTACAACCAGCAATTACTATTCCCGAAGACCCAGACACTGCGACCATGTTGGTCGAGATTGCCTTTGGCATGATGAGGTTTGGTTATTACCGCGATGGCGAAATTAGCGAGGCCATCATGGAGCAGGCGGCGCATGCTTGTGTGGGGTATCTGAAGGAGATTCTGGCGCCAGACCAGATTGCCAACTGAGCGCCAACGCGCGCTTGGCATCGGGCGATAACTGCTTGATGCGATGCTCGAGGCGCAAAGCCTCGCCACGCGAAGCGCAGGTAGTGGTACCCAGCAGGGCTATTGGGGTGTGTGCGCGCGTAAACTTTGCGCCAGTACCACGCTCATGCTGTGCCACACGGCGAGCCACATCCGTGCTTACGCCGGTATAAATACGCTGACCATGACAAAGCAGTAAGTACACCGACCAAACGGCCATCAGGGTGCGTTTTGTTGCATCAATGCTGTGATCGAGTCGATGCGCTCATGGGTGATATACACATAAGCCTCGCTGGCGTTATAGCTTGCCAATGAGCCTTCGGCGAAGGCCAGGCGAGCAGCGGCTGTACGCTCCTTGCGCAGCTGAAGCCAAGCTTGCTGTTCTTGCAAAATAGTGGCGCTTTGCTGAGCGTCTACGGTGGCCAAATAATCGATAAAGACCAAATACAGCTTGGTGTCATAGAGCGCGGCCAAGTTTACCATCGAATAGTTTAGCTCTTGCTGGGTTTGCTCTTGACTGAGCCAACGTTCGAGCTGATCGATGGTTTGGTCAATATCCGGGCGCCAGTCACTCAGCAAACCTTTGGTTGATTGCGTATCGTCAGGCTCGGTGCCGGCTTGTTCAGCCAAGGTCTCGTGCTGCTGCTCTACGGCGGGCTCCGGTGTGAGCGCATGACCAGTGCTGCCGGCTTGAAACAGAGACATGACGGCGGCAAACGCGAGCATTGGGGCAAGCAGGGCGGTGAGCCAAGGCATAGTGCATCCTGGGGCATGGCGTGAACTTTACGGATGCGCGTAAGATAGCTGAAACCCAAATGACGTGCGAGGTGTGTTGTGAAACCATCGGAACTGTTTTCGTTAACCGGACAAACCGCATTAATCACAGGCGGCTCCCGTGGCTTAGGCTTGCAAATGGCGGAGGCGCTGGGTGAGGCCGGTGCAACGGTGCTGATTACCGCGCGCAAAGCCGATGAACTTGCCAGCGCCAAGGCGCATCTGAGTGCACGCGGCATCACCGTGCATACGGTCGCTGCCGATGCCAGTAACCCCGAGCACATCACACACCTAGTGGCAGAAGCACAACGCCTGATGGGCGGTGTCGATATTTTGGTCAATAACGCCGGTGCAAGCTGGGGCGCGCCGGCTGAGACGCATCCCTTGGAGGCCTGGGATAAAGTCATGAATCTCAATGTGCGCGGCTATTTTTTGCTGGCGCAGGCCGTTGCAACCAGCTCGATGATCGCGCGCAAGCATGGCCGAATTATCAATTTAGCCTCGATCGCGGGGCTCGGCGGCAACCCGCCGTGGATGCAGACCATCGCCTATAACGCCAGCAAAGGCGCGGTGGTGAACTTCACGCGGGCGTTGGCCTGTGAGTGGGGGCATCACGGCATCACCGTCAATGCCATCGCGCCGGGGTTTTTCCCGAGCAAAATGTCGCAGGTGCTGATGGATACCGTTGGTGTTGAGAGCATCGCGAAAACCACACCGTTGCAGCGCGTTGGTGGTGATGACGACCTGAAGGGTGCGACTTTGCTATTTGCCAGTGCTGCCGGGCGGCATATTACCGGGCAGATTTTGCCGGTCGATGGTGGCGTTAGCGCGCTGATTGGCGGCTGAACATGAGCCATCACATCGACGGCTTCATCACCGAGCGTCACCATTTCCAAGGCATTTCACGCGAGGTCTTTTGCCGAGGCGAGGGTCCTGCTGTGGTGGTGCTGAGCGAGATTCCGGGCATCACGCCCGAGGTGGCCGGCTTTGCTTTGAAAGTTGCCGATGCCGGTTTTCGTGTCTATATGCCGCAGCTTTTTGGCGAGCCCATGAAGCCGCTATCGCCGCCTTATGTGGCGCAGTCATTGGCAAAAATTTGCATCAGTCGTGAGTTTCGCGTGCTCTCGGGCAATGCCTCAAGCCCAGTAGTGGACTGGCTGCGCGCCATAGCGCGACATGCTCATGAGCAGTGCGGCGGGCCGGGCGTGGGTGTCGTGGGCATGTGCCTGACGGGTAATTTTGGCTTGGCCATGATGCTCAATGCGCCGGTCATCGCGCCGGTTTTGTCGCAGCCGTCATTGCCCATGGGCTTGTCGCGCACTAAGCGTGCGGGCCTGCACGCTTCTGCTGAGGAGATCGCCGCGGCGCATGACAAAATCGATCATCACGGCGCGCGCATTTTAGGCCTGCGCTTCAAGCAAGACTTTCTTTGTCGAGCCGAGCGTTTTGAGCGACTGCGCGATGAGTTTGGCCCCGCCTTTGAGTGTCGCGAGATCGACGCCTGCCATGCCAATCCGCGCGCCGGCACGCCAGCGCATAGTGTGCTGACCACGCACCTCATCGATGAAGTCGGCGAACCCACGCGCGCCGCGCTTGACCGCACCTTGGCGTTTCTGGCCGAGCAGTTGCGTCCGCGCTGAGCCATGCATTGGCCTTGGCAACGTCGTGCACGGCAATTAGCGGCCAGTCAGCGCTTGGCGAATGCTGTGGTGCAAGAGCCAGCAGCCACAGAGGGGCATGAAGCGCGTATGAGCGTGCCACGTGTGGTATGCATCTGGCCCGATGTGCTGGCGCTAGACCCAACGCAGCGCTACGCCTGGTGCCGTTGTGGTTTATCAGCCAATGGTCTGTGGTGTGACGGTAGCCATCGAGCCGTTGAGTCGAGTCCGGGGCCGCTGATCTTCAGTCCAAAACGCGCCCAGCATTATTGGCTCTGCACCTGCAAGCAAACCCGCACACCGCCGTATTGCGATGCTAGTCATCATCGCTTGCGACCACCGAGCCGTTAGCTGCTGCGTCGTGTGAGTCGCCACACGGACTCCTCTAGGCTTTTTAGCCCGCGCGCCTGCATGCCCGGATGGCCAGCAATAACATCCTCGCTGCTGAGCCGCTCAACATGCCAATGCGCCTGAAAAAGCGCCTGCACATCGGCTGGTGTGGTTGAAAACGGTGGGCCAGACATGGCCGCTGTGTCATAGGCAAAGGTGATGAGCAGGCCGCTTGCCGTTGGCGACAGCAGGCGTTCGAGTTGCGCCACATAGTCTTGGCGCATGGCTGGTGGCAGCGCCACTAATGCGGCGCGATCGTAAAAGCCGCTGCAGGCAATCTGTTCGGCGGCGAGCGTGAAAAAATCGCCTTGCCACAATCGCAGCTGATCGCCGTCGTGGCGAATATGCTCATCGCAGGTCGTTGCTGTTAATGCCAGCGCGTTTTCCGCTGCAAAGGCCTCAATAGCTAGCGCCGAGAGCTCGCTGCCAACCACTTGAGTGCCCTGCTCAATGAGCCACAGCATATCGAGCGACTTGCCACACAGCGGCACAAAAACGCGTTCGCGCGCAGACTCGGGCAGCTGCTTAAAATGCGCGGCGAGCTGCGGATGTACTTGGCTTCGGTGAAAACCAATTTCCTGCTTTTGCCAGCGCTCATGCCAAAATTCTGTGTGCATTTTATTCTCCTTAATGCCGCGTTTAAGTCAGGCCAATGCGTTGGCGCAAAGTCAATGCGCCGCGTAGCTCGCCGATTTTATAGCCGGCCGCACGATCATTTGGGTCGGCATCGATGGCGTGCGCGTTTGCTGTGAAGGCAAGGGCAAACAGTAGGCTATAGCGTGGCATGCGACATCTCTAATTCATTTTATAAAAATACATACTATAATGATCATTGCCGTTTCGCCAGTAGGCAGTCGCCATCTCGCGTAAAGCAGGTATTTATTACTCTGGAGTCACAATGAGCTATCGCAAACGATTATTCCTTATTGGCTGGATGCTCAGCCTAGTTTCAACCACCGCTTTGGCAACGGCCTTGCCGGCAAATTACAAAAACCTCCATGCGCAACTTGCGGTATCGGGCTATGTGCAATCGCCGGCGCAGCTGGGCGCGCTGCAGGCTGATGGTGTGCAGGTGATCATTAGCCTCTTGCCCGATGGTGAACAGGTCGATTTCGATGAGTCGGCTGCAGTTCAGCAAGTGGGCATAGCCTATGTGTCGATTCCCATCGCTACTGCCGCGGATTTAACTGAGGCGAATGTGCTTGCGCTAGATCAGGCCTTAACCGCGCATGCGGGGGAAAAAGTCTTGGTTCATTGCGCCAGTGGTAACCGCGTGGGTGCGCTGCTCGCGCTGCGCGCCAATTGGTTGCAAGGCATGCCAGAGGATGCCGCACTGGCCTTGGGCCAAGACGCGGGCATGACGCGCTTGGTCGAGCCCGTGCGTGCTTTATTGCGCTAGGGCAATGTGCGCAAAAATTGGCCTGGTGTTTGGTTTGTCCAGCGCTTAAACGCGCGCACAAAATTGGCCTGATCGCTGTAGCCTAACGCCAGTGCAATGCTAGCCAGTGATTCACGCCGACTCTGTAAAAGCGCTTTGGCTTGGTGCTGACGAAGCTCATCAAGCAGCATCTTAAATTGCAGGCCGTGCTGCGCTAAGCGCCGATGTAGCGTTCGCGGTGTCATGTGCAGTGACTGTGCGACTTGTGCTTGCGCATCGGCGGATGCGATGTGTTGGCTGATCGCGCTCAATACAGTCTTGATGAAGACGGGTTGAGGCTGAAAGGAGGCATATTGCTGGTTATGCGCGAGTTCATCGCGACAACGCGCTTCGGCCAATGCCGCTAACTGGGGGTCAGATTTCGGTAGTGGTGTATCAAGCCAGCTTATTGGAACGCTTATCTCAGTAACCGGGCAATTAAAGCGAACATTGCTACCAAACAGGTGTTTCAACACATGGTGATGTGCCTGCTCCGCAAGGGCTAAGTCGAGGGTCACTTGATTGGGGCCAATAGGGCCTAACAATGTGTTGCCAATACTATAAAAGCAGCCAAGTAGCGCCTCAATCACATGCGCATACCAGTGTTCGAGTGCGCCATGATCTTCAAGGCGAATAATGGCGCAGTCTGCATCCTGATGCGTACTAAAACGAATGATTTGCGAGCGTGTTTGCGCAAAGTCATGCGCCAGCTGCAGTGCATCACCTAAAGTCTGGCTCGACTGCAAGGCATAGCCCAAGAAGCCATGATGACTCAGTTGTAGGCTCAAACCGTATTCAAAAGACAACGTCGGTGAAGGATCTTCGGTGTGCAAGTTGTGAAGCAGCTCAAACAGCGCCACGAGCGTGATGGGCTGATCTGGTGCTTGCCGCAGGTCCACTTCGCGCAAACCCGTATTGGCAAGCAATGCCTGAGCGCACACCCCGCGTGGCGCCATAAAGTCGATAACGCTAACGACGTAATGAGCAATCACTGCATTGCTAATAAAAGGCGAATGACTCGGCATATCTGTCTGCTAATGACAAAAACTTGTCCGAACATACGCTAGTGGGTATCAGTAATTCAAGTCACAGTTTGTGTTGTCACATTAAGTGACGACGAAGATTCGGCGCGCATCTAGCGAGCCGTTGAGTCGTGGGCAAACCCAGTGAGTGGTGCTATGGCACAGATTTTATCGAAACAAGCAAATGCGGTGGTCACCGGTGCAGGGAGCGGTATTGGCCGTGCGTTTGCGTTGGCTATTGCCGCGAAAAAAGGCTGTGTGGTGTGTGCGGATATTGATTTAGCTAGCGCGCAGGCGACTGCCGATCACATCAGTGCGCAGGGCGGTCGCGCGCTAGCGGTCTACTGTGATGTCAGCCAGCTCGTCGATGTGGAGTTGCTCGCTGAGCAGGCCGAGACCTTTTTTGATGGCCCGACAAGCCTCGTTATAAACAACGCTGGCGTTGGGGTGGGTGGTCAGCCCATCGGTGAAGTGAGCATGGCCGATTGGCACTGGGCGCTGGGCATTAACCTCTGGGGTGTGGTGCATGGCTGTCATGTCTTTGCGCCCCGGCTGCGAGCGGCAGGTCACGGCGGCATCATCAATGTCTGCTCCACGGCAAGCTTCGCCGCGGCTCCCAAAATGGGCCCCTATAACGTCAGCAAAGCCGCGGCGCTGGCGCTCACCGAAACCCTGAGCGCCGAAATGGCCAGCACCGGCGTGCATGTCACCGCGCTTTGCCCGACGTGGGTGAAAACCAATATTGCCGCACAAGGCCGCATCAGTGGGCCATCGGCGGCTATGGCACAACGGCTGATGGCACGCATCGGCTTCACGCCTGAGCGCGTGGTCAACGACACATTAAAAGCCCTCGATCGCAATCAGCTTTATGTCTTACCGCAGCTCGATGCGCGCTTAATTTGGCGCAGTAAACGCTTCACGCCCGCCCTGTATACCGCAGGCGCTGGCCTACTCAACCGCCTTGCCGGCAATCATCTCTAAGGAGAAAAATCATGGCCGCTATTAACCTTGAAACCATGTTGGCAAAAATCAAATCCAGTCAGTGGGCCTTGGCCGACATCGACTGGGATGCCCCCGGTGCTGAGCTCATTACCGAGGAGCAATGGCCAAAGCTTAAGGAGTTTATGGCCGATCTGATGTGGATTGAGCATGTGGGCGCGCGCGGCTTCGCTGCCATGGCGAAGAAAGCGCCCAACGACACCTTGAAAGAAATCTACACCTATTTCCATGCCGAAGAGCAGCGCCACGCCAACGCCGAAATGGCCTTGATGAAACGCTGGGGCATGCTCGATGGTGAAGAGATTCCCGAGCCCAACATCAATTTGCGTTTGGTCATTGAATGGCTGGATCGCTATGCCGATGACATGCCACTAGAGACGCTAGGCTCGGTCATTCCTATGTTGGAAATCGCCCTCGATGGCGCGCTCTGCAAGTTCCTGCTCGACACCGTCGATGACCCGATCTGTCACCAAGCTTTTGCGCATATCAACGAAGACGAGTCACGGCATTTGGGCGTTGGTTTTCATGTGCTGGAGCTGCAAGGCCACGGCAAGGTCTATCGCAATACCTTGAAAATGATCGCCACCATGAGCGACCCACGCTTGCTACTCGGCATCTTGTCGTATGTGCCACTGCTCAATCGTATGCGTGACAATATTGTTGAGTTAGGTCTGAAAGAAGAGAGTCTGTATGCGGCCATCAAGAAGTTCAAAAAGATTGGTGGACGCACACAGCAAGGCCGTAATAACCCGTGGTTTCAGGTCATTAGCCGTCATGGTGAATGGGTAACTAATCGTAATAATCGCCTCTACCATGTGCCCGTCGATGCCTTGGTAAAAGCCACCAACTACATCCCCAAGCGCGTGTTACCAGCGATTCCTAGCTGGGTGAAAGAACTCACGTGGAGGCCGGCGGCATGATAGACGTCTTAATTATTGGCTCGGGTTTTGGTGGTCTAGGCGCGGCGATTCGTTTAAAAGCGGCGGGTATTGATGACATTGTCATCCTAGAGCGTTTTGGCAAAGTCGGTGGGACTTGGCGTGATAACACCTATCCGGGGGCGGCCTGCGATATTCCGTCGAACCTGTATTCCTACTCGTTTGCGCCGAACCCGAACTGGTCACGTGCGTATTCAGGTAGTCAGGAAATTCTCGGCTATGTGCATCACCTGGTTGAGCGTTATGCCCTAGCGCCATTGATTCGCTTCAATCACACCGTGGTAGATGCACGCTTTGACGAGCCAGCGGCACAGTGGGTGGTGACTACCGCTGAGGGCGCAGTATTCCACGCTCGACATGTCATTATGGCCTCAGGTGGTTTAGCCAACCCAAGCTTTCCAGCTATTAATGGCTTAGATAGCTTTACTGGCCACAAAATTCACAGTGCGCGCTGGGATCATGATTATGATTTCACGGGTAAGCGTGTGGCGGTGGTCGGCACAGGTGCGAGCGCCGTGCAGCTGATCCCTGAATTGGTGAAAGTCGCCGATAAAGTCACGGTATTTCAGCGCACGCCGGGTTGGGTGTTGCCGCGCATGGATTATCGCGCGCCGGGTTGGAATAAACGCTTGTTTAAACTGCTGCCGCCGGTGCAAAACGCGCTACGCCGCGCGCTGTATTGGGGCCATGAGTCCATGGCCTTTAGCTTTATTTGGAACACACCGATGACGCGGCTGGTGGAGCGCCTGAGCACAGCGTTTCTGCATCAACAGGTTAAAGATAAATGGCTACGTCGCCAGCTCACCCCAGACTTCACCATTGGCTGTAAGCGCGTGCTGATGACCAGCACGTATTATCCGGCGCTGCAGCAGCCTAATTGCAAACTCATCACCTGGCCGATTGCGACGGTTGCGCCGCAAGGCATTCGCACGGCAGAAGGTATTGAGCATCAGGTCGACTGCATTGTTTTCGCCACGGGGTTTGAAGTGAGTAAAGCCGGCACGCCGTTTAAGATCACCGGCATCGGTGGGCGCGTATTGGCCGAGGAGTGGGCGCGCGGCGCGCAGGCCTATAAGAGTGTCAATATCTCGGGTTATCCGAACTTATCGATGATTTTGGGGCCGAACTCGGGCCCGGGTCATAACTCCGCGTTGGTCTATATGGAGTCGCAAATCGGCTACATCGTCAATACCATCGCCACGGCGCGGCGTGAGGGCTGGCGCAGCGTGGATGTGAAGCCGGAGGTGCAAGCGGCTTATAACGTGAGCATTCAAAGGCGCTTGGCGAAAACCAATTGGAATTCGGGCTGTAAAAGTTGGTATCTAACAGATGCCGGATTTAATGCCACTATGTATCCCGGTTTTGCGACACAATACGCGCGACAAATGGCCGACTTTAAGGCCGCTCATTATCGCGTCGAGTCGCTCAGCTAGTGGCACTGGCGTGTCGGTTGCTTGGGGAGTGTATGGATGACAGACAAAGACGAGATTGGCCAAGTCAGCGTGAAGGTGCTGTTGTCTGGCCTGATGGACTTTCGCTTTCATCAGTACCTCACCATGCAGCTACTGCCGGTGTTTTATGCGTTACTGTTGCTGGCGGCGCTGCTAGTCTTTGCGGCGCTCAATGCGCTGGCGTTTTGGCTGTCGCCGATTGCGGGCATGGTCATGTTGGTGATTACTCCGCTAGCGCTGATTATTGTCTTTGCGGTGATTCGTGCGGCGCTGGAGTTTTTGGTGATGGCCTATCGCATCATGCAAACCGTGCATAGCATGGATCGCATCCCCTCGCAGGTCGATAATCTCAATAGCAAAGTTGATGGTATCAGCGATGATGTCGATACCTTTAAAAGCCAGATTGCGCATATTCAAAACAAAGTTGATGGTGTCACCGATACCATTAGTTTTTTGAATGTGCTCTCTGCACCGGGGCGCTTGAGTAAAAAAATCTTCAAATAACCCAGGGCTGTTATCTGTGATAAAACAGCACACCCTGTGACTCTCATCACACTGAGTAATTTATGAACCTAACGCGTTTTTTGGCCGCTGCCGCACTGGTCATCTCTTCCACGGCACAGGCACTGCCGGAGCCCACCGCTGAGCAAGCGCAAGCGCTCAAATCCATGAAAGACCGCGTGGTGACCATCTGTATTTTTGACCCTGTCGGCGCCAATGGCCCGGCCGTGGGTTATGCCAAAGACTATATGTTGGAGGCGAAAAAGTGGGGCATTAATGCCGATATCAAAGCGTATACCGACGAGCGTGTGGCGGCTGAGGACTTAAAAGCCGGGCAGTGCGATGCTGCCGCCGTGACTACGTTGCGCGCTAAGCAATTCAATAAATTTGTTGGCAGTCTCGATGCTGTTGGCGCCATCCCCAACGATAACGCCATGCGCAAAGCCTTGGCAACGCTGACCTCGCCAACCTTGGCGCCGCTGATGAAGCAAGGCCAGTTTGAGGTGGTGGGCGTGATCCCGCTTGGCGCGGCTTATGTCATGGTGCGCGATCGAGCCATTAATTCGATTGAGAAAGCCGCCGGTAAGCGTGTGGCGGTCATGGAGTGGGATAAGTCGCAGGCGAAAATGGTGCAGCGCATGGGCGCGCAGCCGGTGGCCTCCGATATCATCAATTTCGTGGCCAAGTTCAATAACGGCCAAGTCGATATCATTGCCGCGCCCGCCGTGGCTTATAAACCGCTAGAGATTTATCGCGGCTTAGGCGAGAAGGGTGCGATTTATCGCTTCCCATTGGTCATGTTGAGTGCGGCGCTGATCATTCGCCACGATCGCTTTCCGCCCGATGTTGGCCAAAAGTTGCGCGAGTTTGTCTACACGCAAATCGACAAGGCTTTTTCCTATGTGGAGCGCGAAGAGAAGGGCATTCCCGAGAAATATTGGCTGGATTTGCCGGCCAACGAAAAGGCTGATTATGTCGAGCTGATGCGCCAAGCGCGCATCCAAATGACCCAAGAAGGCGACTATGATCCACGCATGATGAAGCTACTCAAACGCGTGCGTTGCAGTCAAGGCGAGGCCGCTGAGTGTGTATTAAAAGATGAGTAAAGACGCGAAAAAACACCAGCCACAGGATGCTGTGGTGGAGCATCTGGAGCGCGAGTTTATTGATGTTATTGGTGAGCAATACATTGCGCTCGCCAAGGTGCCAGATGCCCAAGCAGTGCGCGCGTGGCGGCCCCAGCACAGCATGGCGCTGCTCAATCGCCTGCATGCGCCATTGACCGGCCTCATGCGCCGACAAGCACGCATCGATGGTCATCGCATGGTCTGGCTCGAAGGCGGGCGTCGCGGTGCCGAGCCCGTGGTCTTGCTCCACGGCTTTGGGGCCTCAAAAGAGAATTGGCTGCCGCTGCTGCCGTTTATTTCGCGGCGCTACCATGTCTTTGTGATCGATTTGCCGGGCTGGGGCGAAAGCAGCTTTTTCCCCGATGCCTCATACGGGGTGGACGCGCAAGTCGCGCGCTTGGCGCAATGGTTTGAGCGCCGCAAGCTCGGCGCGGCGCATTTGGTGGGCAGTTCCATGGGCGGGCTATTTGCCGGCGTATTGGCCGCACGCCACCCGGATCTCACGCGTAGCGTGACGCTGATGAACGCCGCCGGTGTGGCGGGCAGCGAGACCACGGAGTTTGAGCGCGGTTTAGCCGAGGGCAAAAATGGCCTCATTGCGCACAATATGTGGGGTGCTTATCGGCTCTTACGGACTGTCATGGCCAATCGCTTACTGGCCTTGGCGGTACTGCCCAGCGCCTGCTGGGATTTAGTCACGCGTCGGCACGTCAATGAGCATTTGTTTCGTGAGCTGATCGGCAAGCCGCCGGCCGCGGACTTGGCCAGCTTTGTCGATATTGAACGGCCCGCGTTTATAGTGTGGGGTGTCGATGACGCCGTGATTCACGTGTCGGCGGCGGCCACTTTTCAGCAGCTGATTCCGCAGGCGCAGCAGAAGTTGCTTAATGGCATTGGGCATTTGCCCATGGTGGAAGCGCCGCGTGTGACGGCGCGTTTGTTGCGACGCTTTTGGCGTGCCGCGGCGCCAGCCTAAGCCAAGCCATTTGATTCAGCGGGTCCTAAGTAAGTCAGCACTAATAATAAAAAGAGAGACTGTATGGGCAGCAACACATTGCAAGATGAAATACGCCAAGTCGGGCGCTGGCTAGCTGCCTGCGCACTGATGGCCTGCAGCGCTTCGCTTGCCGCGGCGCCGGCCAAGCTCGCGCCGCTCAGCCCGCCCGTGGTGCTGAAAGTCTGCTTGTTTGACCCCAGCGGTGCCAATGGCCCGTTGGCGCAAACCGGCAAAGACCTAGCGGTGGATGCGTTGGCGTTTGGCCTTAAGCTCGACCTGAAAACCTATCAAGATGAGCGTGTGGCCAGCGATGACTTTAAAGCCGGTCGCTGCGATGTGGTGGGCATGAGCACCTTGCGGGCGCGCCAATACAATCGCATCGTTGGCAGCATCGACTCGCCGGGCAATGTGCGCAGCTACGCGCAAATGAAAACGCTGATTCGCGCGCTCGCGCATCCGGACTTCATGCCCATGTCTATTACTGGGCGCTACCAAGTCATTGGCGTGTTGCCGATTGGCGCACTCTACGTGATGACCCGCGATAAGCGCATCAACTCCATCGAGAAAGCTGCCGGCAAGCGCGTGGCTGTACTCGATTGGGATCCGTCACAGGCGAAAATGATCTCAGCCATTGGCGCGCAACCGGTGGCCTCCGACATCACCACCTTTGCTGGCAAATTTAATAATGGCCAAGTTGATATCATCGCCGCGCCGGCCATGGCTTTCTACCCGCTTGAGCTCTACCGTGGCATTGGCACCGAGGGCGGCATCATCCGCTTTCCGCTGCTGCAAGCCACCGGCACCATTCTCATGCGTCGCGACTTGGTACTGCCAAAGATTCCAGACCTTGATGCGCGCATGCTGCAGCTGCGCGATTACGGCCTGCGCTTCATTGATACCTTCGTGGAGCGCCTGAAAAAAGCCGATGCCAATCTGCCTGAAAATCTCTGGATTAACCTCTCCGAAGAAGAAAAAGCTCGCTACTCGCGCATGCTCCGTGAAGCGCGCTTGAAAATGACCGCCGATGGTGTTTACGACACCAGCATGATGCATCTCCTGCGCAAAGTGCGCTGCAAACACGAGCCCGACAATGAAGAATGCAGCCTGTTTGATGAATAAGTCCTTCAGAAAGTTTCTGCCGGCTTTAAGCCTTGCTGGCCTCATAGCGACTCTGCCGCTTGCGGCGTATGCCCTCGATGCGGCCGATGTAAAAGCCAAGCTGCCTGCCAAGAGTATGCTGGGTTTGCCCACGCCATTGCCCAAGCCCGTGGAGCTGAGCTTCTGCTTATTTGACCCCTTTGGCACCGGTGGCAAAGTCGTTGCCATTGCGCGCGAGCTCGCCACGTATGCGAAAGCCTTTAATCTGATCGCCGATATACGCCCCTACACCGATGAGCGCGTGGCCGCCGAAGATTTCAAGGCCGGTCGCTGTGATGTGGTGGCGATTTCGACGCTGCGTGCCAAGCAGTTTAATAATGTCTTAGGCAGCATCGATGCGCCTGGTAATTTGCGCAATTACGCCGAGATGAAAACTCTGCTCACGCAATTAGCCAAGCCGGTGGTGGCCTCTCTTGCCATCAATGGCCGCTACCAAGTCGCCGCTATCGTGCCGATTGGCGCGGTCTATGTGTACGTCAACGACCGCAACATCAACTCGCTGAGCAAGGCCGCTGGCAAGCGCATCGTGGTGCTCGATTGGGAGCCGAATATGGCGAAGATGGTCTCAGGTCTTGGCGCCCAGCCAGTGCTCGCCGACTTCACCACCTATGCGGGCAAATTCAACAATGGCCAGGCCGATATCATCATGGCGCCAGCCTTGGCGTATCAGCCCATGGAGCTCGCCAAAGGCATGGGCGAGAAGGGCGGCGTGATTCATTACCCCTTGCTGCAAGCCACGGCGGCTGTGCTGGTGCGCCGCGACTTGGTGCTGCCGCGCATCCCCGATTTGGATGCGCGCCTGACTGAGCTACGCAAGTTCGGCCTGAGCTATCTCGACACGTTGTTTGAGCTGCTGACCGACGCTGAGAAAGATATTCCTGCCTCGCGCTGGGTTGAGTTACCGGCGGCGGAACGTGCGCGCTATGACGAAATGCTTGCAGAGGCGCGCATCTACCTGATGCGCCAAGGCGTCTACGATCCGGTCATGCTGAGCTTAATGAAGCGCGCGCGCTGCACACATCAGCCCAGTGCTTCGGAGTGCAGTAAGTTCGACGAATAATCAGGGCGTATCTTCGCGATCGGCCGTCACGCCATCGAGCCAGCGCTTAACTTGCGCCGGGCTGGGTGAGGGGTCTTGGCGTTGCGGCGTGGTTTGCAGCATCAGTTTAAATTGGCGCAATGCAAGGCGGCATCGACCACAGAGCATGAGGTGCAAAAATCGCGCTAGGGCCTGACGCAACGTGAGCCGTTGTGGTGGCATCAGCGCGTGTTGGCAAACATCGCGGCAGGTCATCATAAGGCAGCACTCATCAGCAGTTGGTGGCTAGGTCTACTGCATAGATGCAGCAGTGGCAGGTTTTATTACAAAGCGGTCTAGCAATCGCCGGTGCGCTGAAAATGATCGAGCATTTTAAATAGGCTTAGCCGCGCCCGATACAGCAGCACGCGGTAATGATTTGGCGTGATGCCGAGCAGCTCGCAAATCGACTCGACATTGACCGATTGGAAGTCGGTGAGCTGTAGTGTCACGCGCTGGCCATCGGGTAGACCTGCCATGTGATGCTCAATGCATTCATTCATGGCGCGTGCTTCGAGGAGTTTTTCCGGGCTGTCATCGGTCCAGGCTTTGATGGGTATTTGCCAATGACCATCGCTGGCGAACAGATCCGTGTGGTTGTCGTGATCATCGAGCGAGAGGTGCTGTTTGTGCTTACGCAGTTGGTTGTAGGCGCAATTCATGGTTATGCGGAGCAGCCAGGTTTTCAGACTCGCGCGCGCTTCAAAGCCGCCAATGGCTCGGTGCACAGAAATCCACGCCTCTTGCACGGCATCATCGGCGTGATTAGCCGTGATGGCGCGCGCCGTGGCGAGCATGGCGCCGCCATACTGTTGCATGGCTAGTTGCAAACCACGGTTGCGTTGCGCAGGCCTAGTGGCTTGCATCAAAGAGACTAATTCAGCGTCATTCAACTGCCGGCACCTAAAATTGCATGCGTCATACTAGCAGCGCCAAGCACCAGCGTGTGGGAATTAAGCCGAGCGAGCGCGGTTGCTGTTTTTATCGGCAAATAGCCGCGCAATGGCTTGACCAGTCTGCTTGTCCTCTCTATTATTCGCCCTCGTTACGACGATCCCCGATAGCTCAGTTGGTAGAGCAAAGGACTGTTAATCCTTGGGTCACTGGTTCGAGTCCAGTTCGGGGAGCCATATATTTCAACAACTTAGCCTCATTCATCGAATGGGGCTTTTTTGTTTCTGAAAATCTGTACTCACTTTTCATCGACACAAATCAATGTACGCTCTCTATTGCCTTGTGTTGATCGCTTTAGATCGAGTTGCATCGTTCAGGCTTTCATTTCCCTATCAACGATATCTTTTACTTGTTTTAGCTGCTTGTTGAGCTGTTCGCTAGCTCGCTGAGGATCTTTGACGGAGTTGCTTGAACTGGGATCCCTATGTCCTCGTAGACATGTAGCGCTGTCCATTGCAATTTGCCCTGATTTTGATATTCTTTATTCGCGATTTGCGAATAAAGAATAAAATCTATGAGCCTAAAACCACAAGATGTTGTCGTTGCCTTGGGCGCATTGCTTAAGCCTCCAGTCGACTTCACTTATCAAGACCGTTCCATCCAATTAGGTATGAGCGTCTCCGAAGTGCATGCGGCAGATAAGCGCCTTCATAACGCAGGTCTAATGGCAGAGGGGCGTTCAGTAGCGGCAGCATTAGAAGAGTTTCTTGTTCACGGACTGCGCTACGTCTTTGTGCCGAAGTTAGGAGGACTAGTCAGAGGCGTTCCGACTGCACATGCTGGACCTGGCTTATCTGCTCTAATCCAAAGCGATGAATTACCGCCAGTTTGGCCTGATCCAGAAGGTGAGGTAAGAGGCCTATCATTTTCACCTTTGTATAGCTCTGCTCCAGGAGCGGCGCGTCGAGATCTAAAACTACATGAGTTACTTTCACTAGCAGATGCCTTGCGAGGTGGTAGAGCTCGGGAGCGTAAGTTGGCAGCAGAGCTCATTCATCAGCGTTTAAGCGAAGCTACCTATGCGCTTTGATCCGAATCGAGAAATGATGCGCCAAGTTGCGCTACAGCTTGACGACTTAACCGATCAGCTTGTGTTTGTCGGCGGCGTTACTGCAGGGCTGCTAATAACAGATCCAGCCGCTCCTAGTGTGCGGCCTACAAAGGATGTCGATGTCATCACAATTATTGAGTCACACACGGACTACTATCGATTAAGTGAAGCTTTGCGGCAGCGTGGTTTTAAGGAAGATCAATCAGAAGGCGCACCTCTGTGTCGTTGGATTTCTGGTGGATGGATTCTTGATGTTATGCCGGTTGATAGCAGCATCCTAGGCTTCAGCAACAAGTGGTATGAGCTGGCAGCAGAAACGGCCATGAGCATTGCATTAGATGATGAGATAACTATTCGCGTCATCAGCGGCCCATGCTTTATTGCCACTAAGCTTGAAGCATTTTATGGGCGCGGCAATGGCGACTTTCTAGCAAGTCATGATCTCGAAGATATCGTTGGTGTGATTGAAGGACGGCCAGAGTTAGTCGCTGAGTGCTTTCATGCACCAGCTAATTTGCGTGCCTATTTTCAAAAGCAGCTAACGACGTTGCTAAGTAACCGTGATTTTAGCCAAGCGTTGCCAGGGCATGTTTTAGAAGCCGGACGGTTGCCAATTGTGCGCCGGCGATTGATGGCTATAGCTGCTGGTAGTGCGCTAGCAGACTTTTAAGAACTCGTAACTTTCCAAACCATCCCTGAGCTAAATATCGTCATTCGGTCACTGATTCGAGTCCAGCTCGGGGAGCCATATATTTCAACAACTTAGCCTCATTCATCGAATGGGGCTTTTTTGTTTCTGCATTCATGTAGGGGCTATGGCCTCAGCGAGGATGTCAGGATGGCCATTCGCCGGCTCAGGAGCATCCTAAAAGCTTAATTTCGCTGCCTAGACCGCCGATAATTCACCACCGCAACCGCCAAGAAAAAGACCATAAACAGGCCGTCATTGATGCCATAGGAAGACATAAACAGGCCGCCGAGCACGTCATTCTCGACGATGGCCTCGAGTGTCTCGGGTGTGGTGTTCGAACGCCACAGAAGCCAGGCCACGGTATAGGCCAGTTTTTCAATAGCGAACACCAGTGGAATGGCCACAGACTGGCTGGCGAAGGGGGCTGCGGCAAGGTAGGCGAGTCCCCAGACCATAATCATGAGCAGGCCAAAAAATGAAAAGACGGCTGGGTCGGCGCTGCTGAGGGTCGGGCTTTGCAAGCCTTGGGTAACGACTAAAATGCCAACGATGTTGACCAGCCCGGCGAGCATAAAGCCGCGTGCCGGCCAGTTGGATGCAATGGTGGATGTCATGTCGTCATGCCCTCGATGGCTTAATTAAAAATTTTTCGCCCGTGGCTTGTTTGGCATAGCGAGCCATATTGTCCAAATGCAGCGCCTCTGCGAGCGTCACCTCATGCGTGTAGTGACTAGCAAAGGTGGTGTTGATTTCTGCGGCAATGCGCTGACGCATGGCATGGGTGGTTTGCGCGCCTAGCTTGCCGAGCGCGTTGAACAGCAGAAAGCCATTCACGCCCCATGCAAAGCCGAAGCTGCGATTGAGCGTAATAGCACCACGATCGAGTGCGCCGTAAATATACACCTGCTTGTAGGTATCGGAGCCATAGACGCTGTATTCGGTCATGTTACGCGAGGCGGCGGCTTCCATGCAGGTCAGGATGTCGCTGGCCATTTTGCCGCCACCAATGGCATCGAAGGCGATAGTGGCGCCGGTGGCCACCAGTGCGGCGGTGAGGTCTGCGTGGAAGCTCTCCACGCTCGAGTTGACGATGTATTTGGCACCCATGTCACGCAGCAGCGTTTCTTGTGCGGGCTTGCGGACAATATTGACCAAATCGATGCCGTCGGCGATGCAGATGCGATTGAGCATTTGCCCGAGATTCGATGCGGCGGCGGTATGCACGAGAGCTTGATGGCCCTCGGCGCGCATGGTCTCAACCATGGCCAATGCCGTGAGTGGGTTGACAAAGCTGGAGGCAGCCGCGGTCGCGGTCGTGCCTGACGGCATCTCCAAGCAGCTACGCACATCGGCGCATAAATAGCGGCGATAGGTTCCGCCCCCAATGACCGCCACGGTTTTGCCCATCAAGCTTTTTGCCGCGGCCGATGCGCCGGTAGCAATCACTGTGCCGGCGCCTTCATTGCCCACGGGTAAGGATTTTCCCACGCGGGCCTTCAGCGCGCTGATGAATTTGGCCGGCACATCAGCGGTGATGACGGGCCGATCTGCGCTGCCCGATTGCCGCGCGGTACTCATGTCGGCCAAGCCAAACAGCACGCCTAAATCAGATGGGTTGATGGGGCAGGCCTGCATGTCGATGACCACCTGTGTGTCGCCAGGTTCAGGCATCGCGATGTCGCGAATAGCCAGCTCCAATGTGTTGTTGGCGGTGATTGTGGAGGTGAGCTGTAGGTTGGTCATTATTCTTCTCTCTTGGGAAACATAGGTAGGCTTTCACATCATTTAAATGGGTTAGCAACCTTACCTATGCGGTATCTCGCCCATTCGGGCAGGGGCCGCATCATGGCCACGGAAAATTTGTTGAAGCGGCCGGGAACGCAGACTGGCTTGCCATGCATGACCGCGTCGAGGGCTTCTTTAACGACGTCATCGGGCTGTTGCCACATGATGGCTGGTAGTTTGTTGGCGGTGTGGCGCGTGCCCATGACATCGTGAAATTCGCTTTTGGTGAAGCCAGGGCAGAGCGCTGTCACGTGGATGCCATGTGGTTTCAGCTCCATGTCGAGCGATTCGGACAGAATCAGCACATACGTCTTGATTGCCGAGTACAACAGACTTTCGCCTGGCGGTGCGAAGGCAGCGAGGGATGATACGTTGATGATGCGCCCCCATTGGCGCTCGATCATTGCCGGTGCCACTAAGTGCGCGAGCTCAGTCACTGCGGTGATCATGACCTGAATTTCGCCGGCCAACTCTGACCACGGCGTATCGACAAACTTTTTATGCCCTGATAGTCCGGCGTTATTGATCAGCAGGTCGATGCACAGGCCTTGCTCGGCGGCATAAGCCATAATGTCGCGCGGTGCTGACGCGTCAGTTAAGTCGGCGGCAAAGACTTTGCACTCGATGCCGTGCGCATCAATCAGCTCTTGAGCAAGCGCTTTGAGGCGATCCACGCGTCGAGCAACAAGCAGCAACGTGAAGCCCTGCGCGGCGAGCTGCCGAGCAAAGCTGGCGCCAATGCCAGCTGAGGCGCCGGTGATCAATGCGGTACGTGTTGCAGCTGTCATGCGGATGGCCTCTATTGTTTTTGTGGTGAGATCGGAACATTCGAGTTAATGCTGCCGATTACTATCATGCCTAAACGCGTTATTTCTGCAAAACATGCATGGCGAGTGCCAGTAATAAGCAGCCCAGCGCGACATAATCAGCGATGACCACGCGCTGCACCTCAGTATTCACGCCACCCTCACGCCATGCGATCAGTAAAAATGCCAGCACACTGATGAAGCCTAGCCCTATGCCCACGCCATGAAACGCCGGCTGCCAAGCGGCCGCGAGTAAGCTGGCGCCCAGCAGGCCAAACAGCACGGCGCGATGGCGCATCAAAATCGCGACATTAGGGTCGCTCACGGCAATACCGTAGGCACGACCGATCTGAGTGCTGCTGATCACGCCTGCCAGTGGCAACAGATGAATAATGGCCACGAGGGTTAGTAGAACGGAAATGGCGAGCTTCATGTGCGCTGTTCCAGTTAAGGTCGTGAAGTGAAAAAGCTCAATGAATCACGGCGCTTATTTCAGGCGCTGATAGTTCATTGGCACCCAGCGAAAGCCTTTCGCGTCGGTGTTGATGTAGCCCACCGAGGGAAATTGCAAATGCGTCGCGGCCACGAGCTGGCCCTTGCTTGCTGCGCTTTTGAATAGGCTTATGCGTTGCGCTTTCGCGGCGTTGGCATCGCTATCGAAGCCGATGGTGACCTCGGGGTGGTCAAACTGCACAGCCGCCACGTGGATGATATCGCCCAAGACCAGCAGGCTGGCGTCGCCACTGCGCACTTCATAGCTCATGTGGCCGGGCGTATGGCCGTGGCTGGGCTGAGCCACAACACCGGCCGCCAGGCTAGTTTTGTCGCTAATGGTTTTAAAGTGATTAGCCGCTTGATAGGGCTTCAGTGAGGCCATCGCGCCTTGGAAAAAACCTTTTTTATCATCGGGCGCTTTGGCCAGTTCGGCGTCATTGAGCCAGTACGCCGCATCGGCGGCATCGGCATAAACGGTGGCATTGGGGTAGACCATCTGGCCATCGCGGGTGAGGCCACCGACATGGTCTGGGTGCATGTGGCTGATGTAGATTTCATCGACTTGCTCGGGTGTGTAGCCGGCGAGCGCGAGGTTTTTCGCGACATTGCCCAGCGTTGGACCAAACAGGCTGCCAGCACCGGCGTCGATGAGCACGAGCTTGCCATCGGCATTCACTAGGTAGGCATTGACCGAGGTTTCCAGCGGCGCGCGTTGATGGCGCTGCGCGAGTGCGGCGAGCGTCTTTTCTGGCGGCTGTTGCAGCAGTTTGTCGACCGGCAAGTCCACGGTGCCATCATTTAATACGGTGATTTCACTGCTGCCGAGCATGAAGCGATAAAAGCCGGGCGCTTGCGATTTAACGGCTTCAGCCGCGGCGAATGCACTGGTGCTGAAGGCGAGTGTGAGCGCGAGTAGCGTGAATTTCATGAGCGGTATCCTTAGTCGTTTTAGGTAATGGTAGAGCGCGATATTAGGCATTGGTAGTAGGTCATTGGTCTTAGACTTCGCGCAGCATGGTGGCCGGCGCACTGCGCCAGATTCGGCGCAAGGCCATCATGCCAATGCTGCCAGTGAGCGCGGCTGAGCTTAGCGGGATGTAGAACCATAGCGCACCATGCAGCGTTGGGGGTAGCTCAAGCACGTAAATATATAAGACGGCGGTCATCAGCTCTGTGAGGGCCGCCGCGAGTAGGCCGGCAAGGGCACCGAGGAGTAGCATTTCCGATAATCCGCGCTGCATGAGCTGGCGACGGCTAGCACCTAAGGCGCGCAGCAAAGCTGCTTCGTGGCGGCGCTGATCTTGGCCTGCCGCCAGACAGGCGAGCAACACCAACACGCCAGCGGCGAGTACAAACAGCAGAACAAACTCGATGGCGCGCGAGACATTATCGAGCAGCTGCCGCACTTGGCCCATGACGGCGGCGACATCGATTAACACCACGGTGGGAAAGCGCTTGATGAGCGTGGTGAGCACCTGGCGTTGCGTGGCTGGCACGTAGAATGCGGTGAGGTAGGTGGCTGGAAAATCCGCCAAGGCCTCGGGTGGAAACACCATATAGAAGTTAGGCTGAAAACTGTCCCAGTCGACTTGTCGTAAGCTGGTCACGGTGGCGTCGATGTCGCCCTCGGCGAGACTAAAGCGCAGACGATCACCGAGGCCAATGCCGAGTTTTTCGGCGAGCTTAGACTCCACCGAGACCGGCCATGGCGCCTGTGTTGGAGTTGGCCACCACTGGCCATCGAGCACGATATTGCCGGCCGGCACGGTGGCTGAGACGGTGAGGTTGAGCTCGCGGTTTAAGGCTTCTTGGCGCGGCTCATCTTTACTAACGGCGCGTTGCACTGGCGCATCGTTGATGGCCGCGAGGCGACCGCGAATGACCGGGTAGAGCGCCTCAAGACGGATGCCGGCATCGGTTAATGTGTCGCGAAAAGCGCGGGTGTCATCGATGCCTAAAGCAAACTGATTTGGGGCTTGCTCGGGTAGTTTATTTTGCCAAGCGTTGATGAGTTCGCCGCGCACACTGGTGACCAAGAGCATGGCCGTGAGACCAATGCTGAGCGCCAAAATTTGCACGCTGCAGGCCTGCGGTTGCCGCCATATATCACGCAAACCGAGCAGGCTTTTGGGCAGGGCACGCTCGCCAAATGCGCGACGCAAGAGACCCAAGACACTGCGCAGCAACAGCATGAGCAAGACAGCCAAGGCACTGCCACCGACAACTAATAGCAGCGTTAGTTGCCAACGCCCAGTTTCCAGCACCAGTAGCAACGTCAGGGCGGCCAAGGCGAGTACGCTGACGGCGATAAAGCTCATGGATACCGGCGCTAATTCGCGGCGCATCACGCGTAATGGCGAGACGCGAAAGAGGCCAATGAGCGCTGGCAACGCAAAGCCGCCGAGTGTCAGTGTGGCGGTGGCAATGCCGGTGAGCAATGGCCGTTGCCAAGCGAAGTCGAGCTCAGCGCTGGGCAGCAGGCTATCGAGCACATGAAATAATAGCCGTGAGGCAAGTGCACCGATTCCGGCACCGAGACCAATGGCCGCCAGCCAAATCAAGCCCAGCTGCCGCCAATAAATGCCCTGTACGCGCCGGCGGCTTGCGCCTAAGCAGCGCATTAAGGCAATGGTGTCGAAATGCCGTTCGCTGTAGCGTCGCGCCGCCAGTGCCACGGCTAGGCCCGATAAAATCACCGCCGCAATGCCGGCGATACTCAAATAGTCACTGGCGCGCGCCAGTGGTGTGCCGACCTCACTGCGACCGCGCGCGACATCGAGTAGGCGCTCACCCACCGCCAGCTCAGATTCGAGTTCGGCATTGATGGCGCGGATGGCCGGCGCGGAACCGGCCATCAAGAGCCGATATTGCACGCGTGAGCCGGGCAATATCACGCCGGCACGGGCAACATCGGCGGCATTGATGAGTGCGCGCGGCGCGAAGGCGGAGAAATTGCCGCCTCGGTCGGGTTCTTGCGTGAGCACAGCCGCCACCCGCAATTGGCTATCGCCGAGTTGCACGAGATCATCGAGACGAACGCCAAGCAGCGCCATCAAGCGTTGATCGAGCCAAAGTGTGCCAGCGGCCGGTAGACTCTGCGCCGCCAACAGACGCTCACCGCGGCGAGCTTGTAGTGCCCCACGCAATGGATAACCGTCAGCAACAGCCTTCACGGCGGCGAGCTGAAAGTCATCGTTGTATTGAATCATGCTGGTGAACTCAGTCACCGTGGTGCGTTGCAGGCCTTGGGCATCGACGGCCTGCAACGTCTCCTCGCGCAAGGGTCGGCTGCTGTCGAGCACCAAGTCGGCACCAAGCAGGCTGGCGGCTTGGCGCGTGAGGCCAAGCTCTAAGCTGGCACTGAAAAAACGCAGGCTGGTGGTCGCGGCCACCGCAAGAATCAGTGCCATGACCAAGAGCATGAGCTCGCCGGCGCGCAGATCGCGCAGCAGCAGTCGCCAGGCTAATGTCATGTGCTTGCACTCGCCATAAGACGGCCCGCGTCGAGATGAAGTTGGCGCTGGCAACGCGCCGCTAAAGCGTCATCGTGAGTAACTAACACCAGCGTGGTGCCGGCCTCAGCATGTGCCTCAAATAGCAGCTCAATAATCTGCGCGCCAGTGCGGCTGTCGAGATTGCCCGTGGGCTCATCGGCCAAGAGTAACTGCGGTTGGCAAGCAAAAGCGCGGGCAATGGCAACGCGCTGTTGTTCGCCGCCGGACAGCTGGCGCGGTGTATGCGCCTCGCGCGCGCCAAGTCCCACGCGTGCAAGCCAATGCCGGGCGGTGTCGCGGGCGGGTAAGCCGGCGAGCTCTAAAGGCAGCATGACATTTTCCAGCGCACTCAAATGCGGGAGCAACTGAAAACTCTGGAAGACAAAGCCAATCAGGCGTTGGCGCAGCGCGGCGCGTTGGTCTTCATTGAGCGCACCGAGCTGCTGACCGGCCAGCCACACTTCGCCACGGCTCGCCACATCCAAGCCCGCCAGTAGGCCGAGCAGGGTGGATTTCCCCGAGCCTGAGTTGCCGGTAATCGCCACGCTATCCCCTGCGTTGATGGATAGGTTGATGTCGGTCAGTATGTGAAGCTGACCACTTTCCACGGCGACCGATTGTTGCAGGTGGCGTGTCTCAATAAATTTTGGAGTGTTTGACGTCATGCGTACCTGGTTACGATTCGTGTATGGAGCCGCGCTGTGCTTGGTCATGTGGCCTGCCTCAGCCGCATCGATTTTGATTATGGGCGATAGTATCAGCGCAGCCTATGGCATGGACATTGAACAGGGTTGGGTGCGTTTGCTCGATCAGCGCCTGAGCCAGCGCGCGCCGGGGCAACATACGGTCATTAATGCCAGTGTCAGCGGTGAAACCACCAGTGGCGGTGTGCGGCGACTGCCGGCCTTGCTCAAGCAGCATCGCCCCGAGGTGGTGGTCTTGGAGCTCGGCGGCAATGATGGCCTGCGCGGTCAACCGCCTAAGCTCATGGCAACTAACTTGGCGCGCATGATTCGCCAGTCACGCCAAGCCGGCGCCCGCGTGATACTGCTCGGCATGCAAATTCCGCCAAACTATGGTCGCGCCTACACCACGGCGTTTGCTCAGGTGTATCCCACGGTGGCCGAGGCGGAAGGCGCGGCGCTGCTGCCATTTTTTCTCGATGGGGTGGGCGGTGTGCCGGCTCTCATGCAGGCCGATGGCATCCATCCTAATGCGCAAGCGCAGGCACGCCTGCTGAGCTTGGCTTGGCCATTGATCGAGACAGCGTTAAAGGCCCGTTAGCGCACTAATGACACGCCCTGATTGGCGTCGCAGCTGAGGTTGGCGGAGACCTCGGTGTTTGCCAAATCTAAGCCTAAGTTATTGAGCAAGAGCGTCACGATGGGGTCGAGCAGTGGCGACAATAGGCTGCTCACTGCCGTTTGTAAGAGCGCCACCACGCTATTGATGGTGCTGCCAAGCAGCATCAGCACGCTGCCAATGCCGTTGCCATTGCTCTCGTAGGCACTAATGCTCGGGCCGGCCAGTGTGCTGGTGAGACTGCTAATGAGCTGGCTGCTGCTGACCGACTGAAACTCCCCCTGAGTGCCTAACTCTGGCAGGTCTTCGTCATCGGGTGCTTGAAAAAGCAAGGTGGCGGAACTGCCCAAGACAGGTGTCTCTGCCATCAGCCCGAGGCCGCCCGCCGCAAACGGCACGCGTGCGCCGCATGTGTTGAAAATCAAAGTGCGCGTACAGTCTTTCAATCCCAAATCCACCAATGCAATAGGCTCGACAATCGGTGCTGAAGTGGAGGCAAATATATTCGCGCGTGCGGCGGCGGCTGAGTTGCCCATTTTGCCGATACGCAAGGTGGCGGCGGCGGTTTCAGTTGGCACGGTTAATGAACGGCTACTGCCTTGGCAGGTGAAGTCGCTAACCCGTGCATTGCCGCCGGCGAGATCAAGATTGATATCGAAACGAATGGGCGAGGGCAAAATGAGGATGTCTAGCTGGTCATAAGTCCCAATAAGCAGTGAGCCTAGGTTTAAAGACAGTAGGCTATTCAGCACGTCGGTCAGCGAGCCAGTGAGTGAGTTGACGGCGCTAGTTAAACCGCTGACCAGTGAGCTTAGACTACTGCTTAAGGTCACGCTAAGGGCTAATCGCAGCTGTGCCGAGCGCACATAAATGCGATGCGGGCTGTCGTTGATCGCTAGATGCGCCTCTGCGCGTGCTTCCTCGGGGTTGCCGATCGCGGCAAACTGCGGCGGCTCAATAACCTTAATGGCCAGATCGATGGAGTTGCCCAGCACATTGATCGGGATGATCGCGTTAATGGCGTTGTTTTGATTAGCCAATAAAATCACGGCTTGTACGAACTGGTAGAGCTGCACTTTGGCTTGCGCGCCATCGTAATCGGCATCGGGTGACAAGCTGAGGATATCGCCGAGTTTGAGCTGATTCGAGCTGGTTGATGTGGCCAATAAAATCGCATCCAGCGCGACGATTGAATCTAGCGCGCGAATGGTGGTATTGGGCACACCGTTTTGCGTTTCCAGCACATCAATCGCGGCTTGAATGAGCTCGCCGGTGCTGACATTCAGGGTCATTAAGCCGTCGTAGTTGCCGGCCTCGAGCGACAGATTGACCATGAGTGTATCCATAAACTCAAAGAGATCGATGTCGGTATGAATCAAGCCATTCCACGCGCCCACTTTAATATCTAGGCTACCGCCTAACAGCCCACCGAAAATGTCGCTAAGCAACTGAGCTTTGCTATTTTGCGTGATGTTGACATTGAGCAAGGTGCTGCGCAGCGTCAGCATGGCTAATGGCCCGCCACTCGCGGCGGCCGTGGCGGTGGCAGCTAAGGTTATGTCATGGCCCATGATGCCGCCGGCTATGAGGCTGGCAGGCGTGTCTTGCTCGACGCGTAAGGCGGTGGCGGCGCTGCTATTGCTGTCCTCGTCGAGCTGGCGCAGATTATTTTCAATGATGAGGGTGCCGCAGCGCGGAAGGGCGAGTCGGTGCTCGCTGTCGAGAGTGAAACCGTTGCGTGCCAAGCTTTCTTCGGCAATGGTTTGTGCGCTGCCATCGGTGCAGCGACCGCCGCGCGCGGCCACCTCAATGGCGGCGATATCGACCACGCGTTGTAAGTTACGTTTAATGACATAAAGCCGACCGGTGTCGACCACCATCGCCAAGCTCATCACGCCGAGTAGGAGAAAGCTCGCTGTCATCATCAACACCGCGCCGCGCTGGCGCGGGCGGGCAGCGTGACGTGGCGGTGAGTGTGTGCAATAGCTGTTCATGCCTTGAGCATGCGCCAACTATTTCAGCGATGCGTTTCAAGTCGTATCAATGGGTATCGATCTTGTAACTTGGCGGCCTGTCAGCCAAATTCTCTACGTCACGCCCTGTGCGAGCATGGCATTAGCAACTTTCACAAAGCCGGCAATATTGGCGCCGTCTACATAGCTAATTGAGCCATTGTCGCGACGACCGTATTGCGCACAGGCTCGGTGGATGCCGCACATGATTTCTTGCAAACGCTGATCGACTTCCTCTTGCGTCCACGACAGGCGCATGGCGTTTTGGCTCATCTCTAAGCCAGAGGTGGCCACGCCGCCGGCGTTACTGGCTTTGCCCGGTGCATACAAAATATGGTTGTCTTCAAACAGCGACACGGCAGCCAATGTGCAGGGCATATTGGCGCCTTCGGCAATGCAGATCACATTGTTGCGAATCAACGTTTTGGCGTCTTCTTCGTCTAACTCATTTTGTGTGGCACAAGGCAGTGCGACATCAACCGCGACATGCCAGGGGCGCTGATTTGCCTTAAAATCTGCGCCAATGCGCTCGGCATAATCACTGATGCGCCCGTATTCGACATTTTTGATTTGCTGCAATAACGCGAGTTTTTCAGGCGTAAAGCCGTCTTCGTCGATTACCACGCCTGAGGAATCAGAAGCCGTAATGACTTTTGCGCCTAAACTCATGGCTTTCTCGATGGCGTACTGAGCCACATTACCAGAGCCTGACACCGCCACGCGTAAGCCATCGAGTGTTTTGTTTTGTTCCGCCAGCATGTATTTGGCAAAATACACGACGCCATAACCGGTGGCTTCAGGTCGCACCAGTGAGCCGCCAAAACTCATGCCTTTGCCGGTAAATACGCAATCGGCTTGGTTGGTGAGTTTTTTATACATGCCCGCCATATAACCGACTTCGCGTGCGCCAACGCCAATATCGCCCGCCGGCACATCGGTGTTGGAGCCAATATGTCGATACAGCTCGGTGATGAACGATTGGCAAAAGCGCATAATTTCGCGATCGCTTTTGCCTTTCGGGTCGAAATCCGAGCCGCCTTTGCCGCCACCAATAGGCAGCGTGGTCAGGGAGTTCTTCAGGGTTTGTTCAAAAGCCAAAAATTTGAGAATGGCTAAATTGACCGAGGGGTGGAAACGAATGCCCCCTTTATACGGGCCAATGGCTGAATTATGTTGCACGCGATAACCGCGATTGACCTGTACATTGCCGGCATCATCTAACCAAGACACACGGAAAATCATAATGCGCTCGGGTTCAACTAGGCGTTCTAACAAGCTATTTTCAGCATAATGACTGTTTGCTTTTAAAAACGACCAAATACTATCAATGAACTCACTGACCGCTTGAATAAACTCGGCCTGGCCAGGGTTTTGTTGCCGAACGGTCTCGATAAAGTCGTTGCTATTAGAAAACTTCATGCGCTGTTCGACCTCAACAATTAAAATTTAAATTAGTCATTAAGAGAACACAGATTACCTAAAAGTTATATACGCACTGACTCTTCATCAGCGTGTGGCGTTAGCCATGCGGGCCAATTAGCAGTAGGTTATAAGTTCTTATGGTGAATATGAGGGAGTTAGCATGTCAAACACTGGTCAATGCCCTGTGATGCACGGCGCCAATACCACTGCAGAGCAAACCCCTGCCGCGTGGTGGCCAAAGTCATTAAATCTCGACATTCTGCATCAGCACGACGTGAAGACGAATCCGCTTGGCGTGGACTTTTCCTATCGTCACGCGCTCAAATCGCTCGATGTCGCCGCGCTGAAAAAAGACCTGCATGCCTTTATGACCGACAGCCAAGACTGGTGGCCGGCCGACTGGGGTCATTATGGCGGTTTGATGATTCGCATGGCGTGGCATGCCGCCGGCTCTTATCGTATTGCTGATGGTCGCGGGGGTGCCGCCACCGGCAACCAGCGCTTTGCGCCACTCAATTCATGGCCCGATAACGTCAACCTCGATAAAGCCCGGCGCCTGCTGTGGCCCATTAAGAAAAAATACGGCAATGCCCTCAGCTGGGCCGATCTGATTGTCTTGGCCGGCACCGTGGCTTACGAGTCGATGGGTCTGCCGGCGTATGGCTTTGCCTTTGGACGCGAAGATATTTGGCACCCTGAAAAAGATATTTACTGGGGTTCAGAAACCGAATGGCTCGCCCCTAGCGACAACGACAAGAGTCGTTATTCCGGCGAGCGTGATTTAGAAAACCCGCTCGCTGCCGTGATGATGGGCTTGATTTATGTGAATCCCGAAGGCGTTGATGGTCAGCCTGATCCACTGAAAACCGCACACGATGTGCGCGTGACATTTGCGCGTATGGCCATGAATGACGAGGAGACCGTGGCGCTGACTGCCGGCGGCCATACTGTGGGCAAATGCCACGGCAATGGCGATGCTGCCAAGCTCGGCGCAGCTCCCGAGGCCGCCGAGCTCCATGAGCAGGGCATGGGCTGGATGAATCACAGCAGCCGTGCCATTGGCCGCGATACAGTCTCCAGCGGGCTTGAGGGCGCCTGGACTACACATCCCACGCAATGGGATAACGGCTACTTTTACCTGCTGTTGACGTACGACTGGGCGCTGAAAAAGAGCCCAGCCGGCGCGTGGCAGTGGGAGCCGGTGGACATTAAAGAAGAAGATAAACCCGTCGATGTCGAAGACGCGTCAATTCGCCAAAACCCGATCATGACCGATGCCGACATGGCGCTGAAAATGGACCCTGAATATCGCAAAATTTCCGAGCGCTTCTACAAGGACCCCGCGTATTTTGCCGATGTTTTTGCGCGTGCCTGGTTCAAGCTCACGCACCGCGATTTAGGGCCAAAATCGCGTTATATAGGCCCCGATGTGCCGACTGAATCGCTGATTTGGCAAGACCCTATACCCGATGGCCCACGCAACATTAACGCCAATGCCATCAAGGCCGATATTGCCAAGACGGGCTTGTCGATAAGCGAGCTGGTGAGCACGGCTTGGGATAGCGCGCGCACCTATCGCGACTCGGATAAACGCGGTGGTGCGAATGGCGCACGCTTGCGTTTGAGTCCGCAAAAAGACTGGCTGGGCAATGAGCCCGAGCGCTTGCAGAAGGTGCTGTCGGCACTCACACCGATTGCCGCACAACATGGCGCAAGCGTGGCGGATGTCATTGTGTTGGCCGGTAATTACGGCATTGAGCAGGCAGCACACGCGACCAATGTGACTGTGCAGGTGCCATTTAGTGCCGGGCGCGGTGATGCCACTGTCGAGATGACCGATGCGGAATCATTTGAGCCGCTGGAGCCTGTTCACGATGGCTTTCGCAATTGGCTGAAAGACGACTTTGCCGTGAGCGCCGAGGAGTTATTGCTCGATCGGGCGCAGCTCATGGGCCTAACGGCGTGGGAAATGACCGCGCTCGTGGGTGGTATGCGTGTGCTTGGTTGTAATCATGGCGGCCATGAAGCCGGTGTGTTTACCGACCGCGTTGGCATCTTAAGCACGGACTTTTTCGTCAATCTCACCGACATGGCCTACCGCTGGAAGCCGACTGGCAAAAACAGCTATGACATCGTGTCGCGGGCGACTGGCGAAAAGCGCTGGTCTGCGACGCGCGTGGATTTGGTATTTGGCTCCAATTCGGTGCTGCGCGCCTACGCCGAGGTCTATGCGCAAGATGATAACCAGCAGAAATTTATCAATGACTTTGTGGCGGCGTGGACTAAAGTGATGAACGCCGACCGTTTTGATCTAGTCAGCTAAGCGCCAAGCAAAAAGCCGTGACCTTTTATAGGCCACGGCTTTTTTATTGTCCGTCGGTTCTAACGGGCTTTTCGCTGCGCGATGTTGACTACTGTGCGTCTAAGACGAGGTTTGCGCGAGTTTCAAAGAGCGTTTTTCTGGCGATGATGGCAGTGCATGCCGCACAATGCGCCACAGCACTTGGCTAAACTGGCTGACAAAACGGCCTTCATTGTAGGGAATATCTAGGCGCTGGCAGGTCGCTTTCACCTCCGTAGCCATAGCGGCGTAGCGGTGCGCGGGCACATCGGGAAATAAATGATGCTCAATTTGATGGCTTAAGTTGCCGGTCATCAGGTTGAAAAACTTGCCGCCGCGCAGGTTCGAGGAGCCTAAAATCTGGCGGTAATACCAGTGCCCACGGCTCTCGTTTTTCAGCACGCTTTTCGGGAAGATCTGCGCGTCTTTGGTGAAATGACCGCAGAAAATCACCACAAATGTCCAAACATTGCGAATGCCATTGGCGACGAAATTACCGGCAAATACCGACAAAAACATCGGGCCGGCGAGCAGCGGAAACACCACATAATCTTTCAGCAGCTGCTTTTGCATTTTGCGTTTCACCGGCTGCCATTCTTTCTGAAACTCGGCCTTGCTGGTTTTGCCAGTAAACACGCGACCCAAACGTAGCTCTTGGATGGCAATGCCCCATTGAAACAGCAGCGCGAAAATCACCGTGTAGATGGGCTGCAGTAGGTAATGCGGCTTCCAGCGCTGCTCAGGAAATAAGCGCAAAATGCCATAGCCAACGTCGTCGTCGACACCTTTTATATTGGTGTAGGTGTGGTGCATGACGTTGTGCGATTGCCGCCAGTTATCGCTGGTGCCGGCGATGTCCCATTCGTAGGTTTGGCCTTTGAGTTTGGGGTCGTTCATCCAGTCGTATTGGCCGTGCATCACGTTGTGCGCGACCTCCATATTTTCCATGATTTTCGACACAGCCAACAGCAGCGTGCCGATCACCCAAAATACTGGGAAGAAGCTCAAAAACAGACAGGCGCGGCCTAAAAAGCCGGTGTAGCGCACGGTGGCGAGTACGCGGCGAATGTAGCGTGCATCGTGCTCACCGACATCGGCCAAGGCTTTTTTGTGCATGGCATCGAAGGTGGTTTCGAGCTCGAGTAACTGTGTTTGCGTCAGAGTTTTCATGGAGCATTCCTCGTCGAGGCGAGTGGTGGTCGTGATTGCCGCGCTGCTAAGTAGACACGCGGCGCCATCAGGTATTACACATTGAGGGTTAAGTCAGAGCGCGCGCTGTTGATGCACAGCTTCAAGCCCGGGCTATCGCCGTCATGGCGGGCTTGCGTGATGATGTTTTCGCTAACGCCGCTGGCTTTTCCGCAGGCGCAGGTATTGCAAATGCCGCGGCGACAGCCCGAGGCCGGCGTGATGCCTTGCGCCTCTAAGGCCGGCAATAAGGGCTCGCCAGCGATCACTTGCACGACCTTGCCGCTGCGCGCCAGCGTGATATTAACCAGCTGCGTGGCATCGCTAATCACCACGGGCAATGAGAATGCCTCGCTTTGCAGCGGCAAGCCCTGAGCGCTAGCGATAGCCTCGGCACAGGCGATAAAACCGGCCGGGCCACAGGCCATCAGCTCGGGGCGTGGCGACTTATCTGTGGTGCTTGCTGAGACCACATGCTCTGCATGTAAACGCGGCGCCTGCTCACTCTCGGTGCAGTACAGGTTGAATTGAAACAATGGCTCGCGCGCGGCCAACGCTATGAGCTGGTCTATATGGCAGGCGTGTTCTCGAGTTTTCACCCAATACTGCAGCTGCGTGGGCCGTGTCAGCGGCTCATTGAGCAGGCTTAAAAATGGCGTGATGCCGCTGCCGGCGGCGAGCATGATGACCGGTGCGGTGCTGGCCGGCCAGGCGAGCTCGCCATAAGGTGCGCTGAGTTTCAGCCAATCACCGATGCTGGCCTGCGTTTGCGCCCAATGGCTGAAACGGCCATTCGGCACCTGCTGCACGGTGATTTGCAGCTCGCCGCTGGCCAGCGCACTTGGGCTGTAGCTGCGCGCCACCCAAGCGCCATTGATCGCTGCCGACACGGTGATGTGTTGGCCGGCGCGAAAGCCAGCAAAGGCTTTATTGGGTTTGATGGTCAGCGCCACGGCGTGTGCGGAGGCCGGCGTGATGTGGGTGATTTTGCCGCGCGGTTCAGCGCTGCGCAGGGGCGCGACATGGTCCTGCCAAAACGCCGCGACGTCGGCTGGCGCAATGGCATTTTTGAGCGCGGTGATGATCTGTTGAGCGGCCATGATAAGCCCTCGCGTGGTCACTGGATGCGGTCATTATACGACTGTCTATACAAATGTCTATGCACCTGTCTATACATTTGTAAATGACCGATAAGTCGCTACACTAAGCACTTGAGTAAGCGTGAAAATTATTTCTTTACGATGACCGCCGAGGACGCGCCATGACCACCGACGAACTCGCGCCTCCTGCGCGCAAGAGCAGCATCAGCGCCGATGACCTGATTCAGGCGGCGATGGCGCTGATCGGCCCCACACGCAGCATGGCCACACTCAGTCTGCGCGAGGTCACGCGCCAGGCGGGCATCGCGCCGAATAGCTTTTATCGGCATTTTCGCGATGTCGATGCGCTCGGCATCGCACTGATTGCCCAAGCCGGCAGCAGCCTGCGTCTGGTCTTTAGCGAAGCGCGTCAGCGCATCAGTGATGGCAGCAGCGTGGTGCGCACGTCACTCAATGTGTTTTTTGAGCAGCTCAATGCCAAGGAGCGCTATTTGGAGTTGCTGCTCTGCGAGGGGCGCGTGGGCTCGGCGGGTTATCAGGCCGCTGTCGATACGCAGCTGCAGTATTTTGAGCAAGAGCTGACGGGCGACCTAATACGCTTAGAGGCGCGCAATGCACAAAAGCTACACGAGCCTACGGTGGTGGCGAAGGCTATTACGCGCTTGGTATTTAGCATGGGCGCACAGGCCGTGGGTAAAGGGCCTGCGCAGCAACAGGAGTTGCTCGAACAAACCGCCACCATGGTTTACATGATTTTGGCGGGTGCACGAGCCATGGCCTCACCGGTTTAATCCGCCACCTCATGTTGCGTGGCACGCTACGACGCCGTACAGGGTGTCGATCTCTTGAAATGACCGCGGTAATGTAGTTTCTTAACAACACACTTAGGTCAGTCAATCAGCAGACTAGAGAATACGCCACATGACAGATAGCAACCCGCGCACCGAGAGTGTCTTATTGTGGCGTGAACAGCTGCGTCAGCAGACCGAGAGCGCCACGGGGCACGTGTTACTGGAGCAGGTCAGCGAGCTGTTGCGCGCGAACCCAGTGGAGGATGTTGCCAGCGCAGTGTGCGAGCGAATTTATAACCAGCTAAACGCCAGTAGTGTGGCATTGCTTCGCTACAGCAGTGCGCGTTTGCAGCTAGTTGCCGGCACACAATTGCGCTATCCCGATGGCACGCGCTTGCCAAGCCAAGGCTGGATTTCATCGCTGCTACGCTATCCGGTGCAGCCGTTACTGCGTCAAGACATTGAGGCACCGTGGCTAGCGCGCCAATCAGCCGCCGGGTACGAATGGATTGTGCCGCTGGTGAGCCGTTCGCAGGTCATGGGCTTGCTGGTGATTTCAGGTGCAACGGCGGCGCCCGAGAGTCATTGGCAGCAAGCGTTGCATACGTTATCGGTGCTCTTGGCCTGTGCTTTTACAGAGTCCGGCAGTGGGCGCAGCCGCCTCACTGAGCGTCAGCGCCAAGAGCTAAATTTGCTCACGGCGCGTGAAAAAGAGGTGATGGCCTTGTTACCACAGGGCATGGCCAATGCGCGTATTGCCAGTGCGCTGGGCATCTCGTTAGGCACAGTGAAAACGCATATAGAACATATATTGTCGAAATTACAGCTTGATGATCGAGCCCATGCCGCAGCCCGCGCGGTTGAGCTCAAGTTGGGGGGCAGTGGCCTATGAGGCGCTTTTTGCAAACGCGGCGATTGAGCATTTGGGTGGCCACTTTCCTGCCCATGGCGCTGCTGATTGGCGCTGGCGTGCTCATGGTGTGGAGTGCGCAAACCAGTAAACAGGCCGAGATGCAGGTGCGTTTGGGGCTGCGTGTACTCAGCCAAATCCATGCCTTGCACGCACAATTAGCTGAGGGCGCGAGTGGTATTCGCGGGTTTTTACTGACACAAAAAGACAGCTTTCTTGCGCCCTATGAGCTTGCACGCGTCCGCATTCCACCGGCGTTGGAGGCGCTTTCTGGCAAGGTTAAAGATAGCGAGCAGCAGCGGCATTTGGCGGTAGTCACCACGCTCATCAATGAAAAACTCACCAATTTGGCGGTCATTAAAGCGCAAGCGACTACCGCCGATCGAGACGCCACGCTGCAAATAATTCTCAATGATAACAAGAATTTATTGGACCGCTTGCGCGCCACAGTGGTGCTCATGGAGCGGCGCGAAGAAATCGTCATTGCTGAGCGTAGCGCCATTGCCGATCGTTGGCGCCAGCAAGCTCTCGTGCTGTCTTTAGTGGCCTTGCTGATGGTGTTGGTGGGCATGGCATTTTCGGCGTGGTTGGCGCTGCGTGCCCGCCAAGCCGATGCCGCGGCGGCCGCTGCTGAGCAAACCAATCGGGCCAAATCCGACATGTTGTCGCGCGTGAGCCATGAGCTGCGAACACCGCTCAATGGCATTTTGGGCTATGCACAGTTGCTGGCGAGGCAGCCTCTAGCGCCGTTGGCACAGCGCCAAGTCGGGCATATTTTGGCCAGCGGCGATCACTTATTGCAGCTTGTTAATGATGTGCTGGACTTATCTCGCCATGAGCTGCGCGCGCCACAGCTGAGCCTGCGTGCACTGCCGCTGGCGGCTTTGTTGCACGACTGCATGGCCTGGGTCGAGTCCACAGCGCACAGCACAGCGGCGTGGCATACGCAGCTAGATGACACGTTGTCGGTCTATGCCGATGAGCAGCGTTTGCGGCAAATTCTCATCAATTTACTCAGCAATGCCATGAAGTTTAATCGTCCTGGCGGGGCGCTGAGTGTGGCTATTGAGGCTATCGATGCGACCGTGGTTGTGCGCATCAGTGATAGCGGCGAGGGCATTGCAAGCACCGATCTGGAGCGACTTTTTCAGCCCTTTGAGCGCCTTCATAAAGGCATTGAGGGGATAGGTTTGGGGCTGACCATTAGCCGGCAATTAGCGCAGGCAATGGGCGGTGATATTCATGTCGCCAGCGAGCTCGGCACTGGCAGTACGTTCACACTCGTGTTGCCGCGTGTTGAGCCAACATAAGCATTTCGGAGAGGGCAGATGACTGAGACGTTACTAAACAGCCGCATCCTGATCATTGATGATGAGATTCGCAATGTTGAGTTACTTGAGGATGTGCTCACCGCAGAGGGCTTCACGAATCTGATCAGCAGCACCGAGCCTGATCGCGCCATGGCCCTGATCGACACGGTTGCACCCGATTTACTGCTGCTCGATTTACGCATGCCGGGCACCGATGGCTACACGATTTTGTCGCGTCTGCAGCCGCGCCAACGCGACGGTGAGTATTTGCCGGTGGTGGTGTTGACCGCGGATGCCGCCCGTGATGCGCGCCACCGTGCATTGGCTTTGGGCGCGCATGATTTTCTGACGAAACCGTTTGATATCACCGAGGTGATTTTACGGGTCTGGAATCTGCTGGAAACACGCGCACTCTATAAGCGCTTGCGTGAGTTGACCGGGCAGTTGCCCAAAGCTGAGCAACGGCCCTGGACGAGCGATTAAAACGAGGTTGAAAGCGACGCTTGCAGCGCGTGATTGGTGGTGTCGGAGTTCAGACCATTAATGCGCTGATTGAGGTAGCCGAGCTCCACACTGAGTGTTGGCGACAGCTTTTTTCCCAAGCCTAAGTAGGCGCGGTTTTGATTAAAGGTTTGGTTGTTGAGCGAATCTTTATTGCTGAGATTGAGGAAAACTTCATTTTGTGCGGCCACAAAGTAGTCACTCTGTGCACTGAGCGGCTGCGTGTAACGGACAAAATAGCGCAGTCGGTCACTGTAAATATCGCCTGCTGACGCGCGCTCAATGAAACGTTGCTCTAGGCGAAAACGATGTTGTAGGCGACCGTGACCGGCATCGTGGCGGTGCACCAGCTGCTGCCATAAGCGATGTTCGGTGGTGTCAGGCACTGTGGGGCTGTAGCTGCCAATATAAGCGTAACCGGCGGCGATATCGGTATTGGCCGTTAATGCATAACTCAAGCCCGGGCGAATCAGGACATTTTGCACAAATTCGGCTTTATCGGCGCTGCGCACTTGCACGTCTGAAATGAACTTCCACTGCTCATTAATGCTGGCGCTATTGAACCACGCCGTCCACAACGATTGGCTATCGGCATGTGCTGTGCTGGCCAGCAGTAGTGCAGGGATTAAAGAGAGTTTGAATAGCTGCATAGTGTTTGTGTCCTAAAACAAAACACCATAATGGCTGTTGCTGATAGGTTTTAGATGGGTCGTTTGGCTGATCTTGATGTCAGTAATTTGGCCGATAAAGCAGGCGCCCATGATGAAGCCACCATCATGGGCGCTGAGTGCAGCGTTTAGCCTTCAATAGCCTTCTTAATACGGCCCAACGCATCTTCTAGCACGCTAGGCGCGGTGGCGTAGGAGATGCGCATATGGCCATCGAGACCGAATGCTGAGCCAGGCACAACAGCCACACCCACGGTGTTGAGCAGATGCTCGGAAAACGCCAAGTCATTTTCCAGGCCGAGCTTGGCAATCGCGCCTTCCACATTGGCAAAGGCATAAAACGCGCCATCGGCAGCGGAGCAGGAAATGCCTTCAATGCTATTTAAGGTCTTCACCACATAGTCGTGGCGCTCTTTGAAAGCTTTGACCATAGGCACTAATACATCTTGCGGGCCGTTGAGCGCGGCTTCAGCGGCATATTGCGAGATCGAGGTGGGGTTTGACGTCGATTGCGACTGCACTTTTTTCATCGCGCCAATGAGTTTTGCCGGGCCCGCCGCGTAGCCAATACGCCAGCCGGTCATGGCGTAGGCTTTCGAGACACCATTGAGCACGATGGTGCGATCGTACATATCGGCCGCCACGGTAACGATATTTTCGTATTTTTCAGCGGTCCAAATGATGTGCTCGTACATATCATCGGTGGCCACCAAAATCTGCGGATGCTTACGCAGCACGTCCACCAACGCCAGCAGTTCGGCCTTAGTGTAGACCATGCCGGTCGGGTTTGACGGCGAGTTCAGCACCAACAAGCGCGTTTTCGGCGTGATGGCCGCTTCGAGCTGCGCGGCGGTGATTTTGTAGCCCTGCGACTGTGGGCACTCAACAATGACTGGCTTGCCTTCGGCGACCAATACCATGTCGGGGTAGCTCACCCAATACGGCGCCGGAATGATGACTTCGTCGCCGGCATTCAGCAGCGCCAAAGACATATTGAAAAAGCTCTGCTTGCCGCCACACGACACCAGAATCTGGTTGGCCGCGTAGTCGAGGCCTTGGTCGCGCTTGAACTTGGCGATGATGGCTTGCTTCAAACTCGGTGTGCCGTCGACTGCGGTGTATTTGGTTTTGCCCTGGGCAATGGCTTCAACGGCCGCGGCTTTTACATGCTCAGGCGTGCCGAAGTCAGGCTCACCAGCGCCGAGCCCAATAATATCTTTACCCGCTGCCTTTAATTCAGCCGCTTTATTGGTGACGGCGAGGGTGGGTGAGGGCTTGATGCTGAGCACACGTTGCGACAGTTGAATATCCACAGACGACTCCTTGGCCTTTTGGGCATGGTCTTTAGAGGGCAGTAAAGCAGGTCAAAAAACGGCTGGAAGTCTAGCAGAATTGGTCCGTGGTGAATACCTGAGCAGCGAGTGTCCGCTCTGGACTTTAGCCGCTACGCCCCGCCACATAGGCCGCCGTGAGCGCATCGGTGGGCTGCTCAAAGATCTGCTGGCAAGCACCAAATTCAATTAAGCAACCTTGGCTTTCGCGGGTCCAGAAAAACGCCGTGTAGTTGGCAATCCGCCGCGCTTGCGCGAGATTATGCGTGACAATAATGACCGTATAGCGACCGCTTAAGCGTTTAATCAAATCCTCCACCACGCTGGCCGACAGGGGATCAAGCGCGCTGCACGGCTCATCCATCAGCAGGATTTCAGGCGCTAACACCAAGGCGCGGGCAATGCACAGGCGTTGCTGCTGGCCGCCCGATAAGCGCAGCGCGGAACTCTGCAGGCGGTCGCGAATCTCGTTCCATAAACCGACATCGCGTAGGGCTTGTTCGATGCGGCGTTCACGCTCGGCTTTGTCGCGCACGCCATGCTCGCGTAATGGCAAGTCGAGATTGCGATGGACGCTAAACGGAAAGGGGTTGGGGCGCTGAAAAATCATGCCAATGCGGCGGCGTAACTGCAGCGCATCGAGCGCGCTGATGCGCTGCTCATCGAGCCAAATAGTGCCGCCCACATGGCAGTCGGGCAGGTGGTCGGTGAGGCGGTTGAGGCTGCTGAGCAGGCTGGTTTTGCCGCAACCGGAGGGGCCGATTAGCGCGGTGATGCAGCCGCGCGGAATGTCTAAGCTGACCTCCGATAGCACCGTTTGCTCGCCGTAGCGCACACTGACATTGCGCAGCGACAAATGCGCGCTGGGTTCGCAGCAGGCCTGGGTTTCGACGAGCTCGCCAATACGGGTTGCCATCATGTGCGTATGCTCCCGCGTAACCAGTGAGTACCAATCGTTGTGGCGGCGCCATTGACCAACAGTAGCACGCCAATCAGCGCTAAGGCGGTGGCGTAGGCATTGGCATCGCCGCCGGTGACATTCATCGATAAATCATAGATATGCAGTGCCATGACGCGGCCGGAGTCGAATAGCGACTCGGGGTAGCGGTCGACATAGCCGCTGGTAAAAAGCAGCACCGCCGTCTCCGCCAATATGCGCCCGATGCTGAGCATGAGCCCGGCTAAAATCGCTGGCATGGCTACCGGAATCAGCACCGTGCGCAGCGTTGCCGTGCGTGATAGACCGAGCGCATAGGCGCCGCGCTGCCAGTCTGCTGGCACGGCGCTCAGGCCCATTTCGGTGCTGCGAATGAGTAGCGGCAAGATCATGCAGGCCAAGGTAAGTCCACCCGATAGGATGGAAAATCCCATACCCATCCACAGGCAAAAACAAGCGGCACCAAACAGGCCAAAGACGATAGACGGTACGCCGGCGAGGATGTCGAGCAGCAGTCGCACCGCGCGCGATAAGCGGCTACCAGCGGGCGCGAAGCTGTGCAGCCAGAGTGCCGTGCCAAGGCCGAGTGGCAGCGCCGCGGCGAGGGCAATGGCTAGCACCCAAAGCGTGGAGACGATGATCGGCGCGATGCCACCAGCGCGCCCGGCGCGGGTGGGTTCGTTGAGCAAAAAGTCGAGGCTCAAATGGGCAGCGCCTAAGCGCAGGATATCGAACAGTATCCAAGCGAAGACGCCGCTGATGCTGAGTGCACAGAGCCAGAGTAGTGCCGAGATGAGGCGGCTGCCGCTCACGGTAGCGTCAGTGTGCATTTGCCACCTCTGCCGACGCGTGACGATGTGCCCACCACGCCAGCGCACTGACCAGCGCCATCAAGACTAAGCCGGTGACAAACAAGCTGGCGCGATGCTCGCCGGTGGCATAGGCCATTTCCAGCGCCATATTGGCGGTGAGCACGCGCACGGAATCAAACAGGCTGCCGGGCAGTTGCACGACATTGCCGGCGACCATGAGCACCGCCATGGTCTCGCCAAGCGCGCGGCCCATCGCCAGTAGCGCCCCACTTAAAATGCCGGCGCGGGCAGCGGGCACGAGCACGCGCCATTCGCTGGTGGCGCGGCTTAGGCCCAAGGCATAGGCGCCATGGGCATAGCTTGCCGGCACAGCGGCCAATGCGGCTTCACTGGTGAGCGCGACCGTGGGCAGGATCATCAGCGCGAGAATGAGCATGGCAGCGAGTAAGCTCGCGCCCGGTGGGGCGATGTCGGCGATCAGCGGCACCATCACGGTCAGGCCCCAGAGGCCAAAGACCACCGAGGGGATGCCAGCGAGCAGTATGATTAGTCGCCGATAGCCATTGGCGATTGGCGTGGGCGCGTGGAAGCACAGAAACACCGCTGAGGCCACGCCCAGTGGCAGCGCCAAGAGCATGGCGCCAAGGCTGGCGGCAAGCGTGGCCACGAGCATGGGCCAGAGATTGAATTGGCCCGATGATGGGTACCAGCCGGCGCTGGTGAAAAACGCCTGCCAATGGCCATCGGTCAAGATCGGCCACGCTTCGCGTAATAAAAAGCCGGCAATAAACAGCACCAACAGCGCCGACCAGAGTGCCAGCGCGCGCGTGCTGAGGGCGAGCGCGGCATCAGCGCGGAACAAAAAACTGATCCCGGACAATGTCATGCACGGCGGCTGACTGGGCAAAATCAATAAAGCGCTTCGCTAAGCCAGTGGGTGCTGTCTTGGTGACCAAGTTAAGCGGGCGCGCCAGCGGGAAGCGTTCATTGCTGACATTGGCGACTAAGGCCTGGATGCCATTGAGCGGCAATAAACGAATCGGCGTGCCGACCTCGGCTTCGTATTCGGCGGTGCCAATGGAGACATAGCCTATGGCGCTGGGATTGCCTGCCACGGTTTTGATGCCCTGTTGGTTGTCGCCAATCACCACCTGCGCGCGGATATCCGGATTTTTCAGGCCAAAATGCTGCGTAAATAACTCCAGCGTTGAGCGCCCCTCGGCTTTATTGACCACGGTAATGCGCTGATCGCGACCGCCAACCGCTTTCCAGTTGCTGATCTTGCCGGTGTAGATGTCTATGATCTGCTGCTTACTCAGCGCTTTTATTGGATTGCTGGCATGCGTGATGACCGTGATGCCATCACGCGCGATGAGATGCGCGCTTAAGTCTGCTTCTTCCGGTTTCAGGGCGCGTGAGACTAGGCCGATATCGGCCAGCCCACTGCGTGCATCGGCAATGCCGCGCGAGGATCCACCCGATTGCACATCCACGCGCACACCGGGATTGAGCGACTCAAAGCGCCGGCCAATTTCCAAAGCCAACGGCGCGATGGTGCTGGAGCCGGTGAGCACGAGCTTATTATCGGCGGCGAGGCTGGTTGCGCTGAGGCTGAGACTCAGCACGGCGAGCACTGCGCGAATGATCATCTCAGTCTCCTGTTATGTGCATTAAGGCTGGCCTACATCAGGCGCGCCGGTTTAGCAGCAACTCGCCGGCGCTGATTCACCGCTCGCGGTGCCGGCATCAAATGGCACCGTGCCGCCGCAGTCGGTAAACAGGCCATAGTGCGTGTTGAAATTGCCGATGAACTCGAAATGCTCGCGAAAGCGTGTGTCCTGCAACATAAACCAGGTATTGCCGCAGACTGGGAAGACTTTGCCGGTCTCCATCAGATGATGTTTATCGAGCACAAAGGCATGCGGGCAGTCGGCTACTGTGCCGCGATAAATCACCGCTTGGCCATAGTCTTCGCAGGCCGGCTCTAAATCATCAAGCTTAAAGAGGCGATAGGTGGCCGAGTAGAAGCGTAGCGCGCCAGTCACGGCGGCAATGGCCGGATCGGTGATCGCTAAGGGTCGGTCTTCGACGAGTCGCGGGTCGGCAAAGCCGTGACGCTTGGCCAGATTCACGAAGTCATTCCAGTACAAGGCGCCGCCGAGGCATTCGCCATAAATCACTGGATCGGCGCGCACGGCGTCGGGCACACGGCGATCGGCATAGACATCGCTAAAATAAAATTCGCCGCCGGGCTTTAGCAGGCGTTGGATTTCGCGCAGCACGGCGTCTTTGTCGGGCGAGAGATTGATCACGCAATTGGAGACGATGACATCGAAGCTGGCGTCTTCGAGGCCGAGCTCATCGAGCTTTTCAATATAGCCCTTAATGAAGCGCACATTGTTGAAGCCAAATTGCTCGGCATGCCAGTCGCGATGATCCTCTGCCACCGCCAATTGCTCATCGGTCATATCGACACCAATGACCTCGCCGCTGGCGCCAACGAGCTGCGCCAGCGCATAGACATCGCGGCCAGTGCCGCTGCCCAAATCCAACACGCGGCAGCCTTCGAGTAGCGGTGGGCAGACCAGGCCGCAGCCGTAGTAACGCGCGAGTACTTCTGGATGGATATTGCTGAGCAGAGGCTTCAGCCAGCCCGGCATGCTGGAGAAATCGCAGCAGGCGGTGGTTTTCAGATCGGCGCTCGATTGCAGTTGGCGGCCGTAATAGTCCTGCACGACATCGAGGGTGGCTTGATTTTCGCTGCTCATAAAAAGGCTCCGGTTAGCATTAGTTTTTGCACTGGTCAGTACGTGAGGTCAGGCGGAAGTCGGCAAAATACGCATGGGCTTTTTCGCCGGTATTGTCGGTGTCGGAGGCCACGGCCAGTAGCACCGGCTTGGCGTCCTGATCGGGGAAATACTGCGCAATATCGGCGCTTAAATCGCGGCGCACAGTCACCCATTGACCGGCTTTAGCGGCGCCTGAATTGACCACAATCATGCGCGTCAGATCGGTGTAGGCATTAGGCTTGGAAGTGCCTACGGGGTAGCGGTTATCCCAAACATAATTGAGCGCGCCGTCGGGCACGTGGTCGCCGAAAATAGTGCGGCCGAGCTTGAGTTTGGCGCGCGTGACAAAGCTCATGTTTTCCGGCGGGATGCGCAGCGCCACATAGACGCGAGCGGCGTAATCATCGCCGGATTTTTTCGCCATGTCGGCGTTTTTCAAGGGCGCATCGATGCGCCAACGCCAGCACAGCACGGGCGTTTTGGTGAGGTCCACGGTGATTTCGCGGCCCATCAGCGCCATGGAATTGTCGGCGCTGGCCTCGATGCCGGTGATGCCATCGATGCGGCTGACGCGATACGCCGTGGGCGTGAGCTTGTCGCTGACGACCACGCGTTGCCATGGCGCTGGCACGCTGTCGGCGGGCTCAGCGAAAGCGCTGAGTGCAATGGCATCAGCGTGGGCCACAGGCGCCATGAGGCTGATGGCTAAGAGGGCGGCTGAGTGTTTGGCAATAGGCATTGTGTAAGGCTCGCGTTAGCCGATCATTGGCAAAGGCCAATGGTCGGGGAGATAAATCAGGTCATCGGGCGTGTCGATATCGTGGCTGATGCTGAGCACAGCGTAGCGCCAGCCTAAGGCGTCGAGGCGCTCGCGGGTCAGCGCGGCGACCTGCTCGGTGCTCCAGGGCATCTCGCTAAATAACGAGTCGTGGCTGCGGCGCAGGCCGAGCAAGGTGTAGCCGCCATCGTCGCTCGGGTGCAGCACGGCATCGTGGTCGGCGAGTGCGGCGGCAGCGGCGCGCAGCCAGTCGGCGTCGAGCTCCACGCAGTCGGTGCCGACCAAGAGCACCGCGTCGTGGTCGAGCAACGCGGCTTCTGCGGCGCGTTGCATACGCGCGCCCAAGTCGCCATCGCCTTGTGCTAAGCACTGCGTGCCGGCGGGGATGCTCACGTCTTGCCAAGCGCCATTAGTAGGGTCGGGCGCCATGCGTAGGACCACGGAGGCAAAGCCGGCCTCACTAGCAAACGCTAGAGTGCTGGCGAGCATGCGCGCGGCTAAATCGGCAGCGCCTTTAGCGCCTAGAGCCGGGTTTAGGCGGGTTTTGCATAGCCCGGGTTGTGGGGCTTTGGCGAAGATGATGAGCGCTGTATTCATGGTTTGACCGTTGATGGTTGTGACTTCCCCGAGGATGGATAATACGCCTGCGCAATGGCCTCGGCAGACTCACCGCGCCAGTAGCGCCAGCGCAGCGTCCACATCAGCCAAATCGTGTTCCACAGGCCGTCGCGCTGCCAGCGCCGCCCCGAGGTGGTGACGCGTTGGCGTAGGCAGATTGGCGCGCTCAAGCGTTTGAGGCGTCGGCTCAATTCCACATCTTCCATCAGTACTTGTTCGGGCACACCGCCGGCCGCCGCGAGCGCGGCACGGGTCATAAACAGCGCCTGATCGCCGGTGGCGATGCCGGTCAGGCGTGAGCGCCAATTCATGAAGGCGGCGACCATGCCCAGCCCGCGCAGGGTGCCAGCAATGTGTACATCGAAACGACCCCAGCAGGCGCTGCCAGTGGCTAAACTTCGGTTGATTAGCGTTAGCGCATCGTTGGGCAATAGGCTGTCGGCGTGCAGCATGAGCAGGTTGTCATGCGTGGCCGCTTGCGCACCGAGTGCGAGTTGATGACCCCGGCCAGCACGACTACTGAACACCTGAAAGCCGGCTGCCTTGAGTGGCTCGGGCGTGCCGTCATGGCTCTGGCCATCGACTATAATCAGCTCCGCACCTAGCTCGCGCAGATGCTGCAGTCGAGCGATGATCTCGGTGATATCCGCGTGCTCATTGCGCACCGGCACGATGATCGACAGTGCAGTGCGCTCGCTCATCAATCGCCACCTCGCATCCAGCGATGATAATGCGCCACCAGGCGCAACAGGCCTTGCGGGGCGTGCGCGCGTTTCCATTCGCCGGCCGCGTATTTGTTGGCTTCCGCCCAGGTTGGATAGGTGTGGATGGTGCCGAGAATTTTATTCAAGCCCAGGCCATGCTTCATGGCCAGCACGTACTCGGCGAGCAAATCGCCGGCGTGCTCACCGACAATGGTCACCCCCAAAATCTTGTCTTTGCCCGGCACGGTGAGCACTTTGACAAAGCCGTGGGCGGCGCTATCGGCGATGGCGCGATCGAGATCATCGATGCCATAACGCGTGACCTCCACGGCAATGCCCTGCTCAGCGGCCTCTTGCTCATTGAGGCCGACACGCGCCACTTCCGGGTCAATAAACGTGGTCCAAGGAATCACGCGGTAATCGACCTTGAAGCGCTTGAAGCGGCCAAATAGCGCATTGACCGCGGCATACCAGGCCTGATGCGCAGCGGTGTGGGTGAACTGGTACGGCCCAGCAACATCGCCAGCGGCATAGATATTAGGGTAGAGCGTCTCTAAATAGTCATTGGTGCTGACTGTGCGCGCGGTGGGGATGCCCAAAGTCTCCAGGCCATAGCCCGTTAAGCGCGGTGCGCGGCCAACGGCACAGATGATTTCATCGAAGCCAATGCGCCGTTCAGCGCCTTGAAACTCGACCACGAGTTCGTGGCCTTCCACGCGCAGGGCTTTGTGTTGGGTGAGCACTTGCACGCCATCGTGCACCAGACTTTGCAGGGCATAGGCGGAGACATCGGTGTCTTCGCGGGCCAATAGCCGATCGCCCATTTCCACTTGCGTGACCTGTGCGCCGAGGCGGGCAAAACTTTGCGCGAGTTCACAGCCAATGGGCCCGCCGCCGAGCACCACCAAGCGCTCGGGCACGCGGTCGAGCTCGGCAAATTTTGCCCATAGCGTATCGCTGGTGACGCAGACATCGGCCAAGCCCGGCAGCGGTGGCACAAACGGCGCCGCACCGGCGGCAATGATAATACTGCGCGCGCTCAAGCGCTCTTTGCTGCCATCGGGGCCAGTGATTTCAGCAGTCCATGGGTCAATGAGCTGAGCATGACCGACGCGCACATCGACGCCTAAATTGGTGTAGCGCTCGATGCTGTCGTGTGGCTCCACGGCGGCGATGACGGCATGCACACGGGCCATCACGGCGCGAAAACTAAAGCGCGCGGTCTGCGACTCGAGGCCATAGTCTTCGCCGTGGCGCATTTGCTTGGCAAGCTTGGCGCTGCGGATGATGGCCTTGCTAGGCACGCAGCCGTAGTTCAGGCAATCGCCGCCCATTTTATGCGCCTCAATGAGCGTGACCTTCGCCTTCACGGCGGCGGCGATATAGGCACTCACCAAGCCCGCTGCGCCAGCACCGATGACAATTAAATTGCGATCGAAGCGAGTCGGTTTTTGCCAGCGCGCATAGACTTTGCGGCGCTGCAGCCAGCGTGTGATGGCCTTGGCGATAAACGGAAACACCGCCAGTAGCGCAAAGGAGGTGAGCATGGTCGGCGAGACAATGCCTTGCAGCGAGTCGAGCTGGGCGAGTTGCGTGCCGGCATTCACATAAACCACGGTGCCGGCCAGCATGCCAAGCTGACTGACCCAAGCGTAGGTCCAGACGCGAATCGGGGTGAGGCCCATGAGCAAATTGACGAGGAAAAACGGAAATACCGGCGCCAAACGCAGTGTGAATAAATACAGTGCGCCATCGCGGGCGATGCCGTCATTGATGGGTTTTAAGCGCGCGCTAAACTTTTCTTGGACGCTATCGCGAAATAAATAGCGCGAGAGCAAAAACGCCAAGGTCGCCCCGAGCGTGGAGGCAAACGACACTAAAATGGTGCCTTGTACCAGACCAAACAGCGCGCCGGCAGCGAGCGTTAAAATCGCCGCGCCGGGCAGCGATAAGGCCGTGGCGGCGACGTATATCGCAAAAAATCCACCCGCAAACACCAGCGGTTGCTCTGCTTGCCAGCTTGCCCAGCGCGCTTGGCTTTCGCGCAGGCCATCGAGGCTGAGTACATGCAAAATGCCGGACTGTTGGAGCCCAACAATGACCGCGATAAAGGCGGTGGCAATCAGCCATTTTTTCATAAGGAACTACTCGGGAACGGGTGATCAATTAACGCCGATGGGCGCTAATCGTTTAAGGCGCCGCCGCAGCTACTGCCTTGGCCAGCGGTGCAGCCATAGCAATGATCGGCGATGTGGATGGGGTTGTTGGTGAAGTCGGCGTGTAATAAGTCGCGCAAATTGGGCGTGCCCTCGCCAGGTAAGCGCAGACCGAGCTGCTGGTTGAAATCGCAGTCATAGAGCGAGCCTTCGTAATCCACACTGATGGTGCTGCGACACATGACTTCCTTGAGGTTGGCGCTGGCATAGTTGGCTTTAAGCAGATCCATGTAGTCGTGAAATTGGCCTTTGGAAATCAGGGTGCTGCCAAAGCGCTGAATGGGCATGTTGGCGACCGTAAAGAGCTGGTTAAAGACGATACCAAAGTGCGCCAATAGCTCGCGTTTGTAGTCGGCCTCTAGGCTTTGCTGATTGGGCGGTAAGCTCGCGCCTTGCGGGTTGTAGACCAAGTTGAGGGTGAGGCCAGAGCCATCCACGCCGTAACCAAGGGCATTGAGTTCTTGCAGGCCTTTGATGCTTTTATCGAAGACGCCATCACCGCGTTGTTTATCGACATTGTCGGCGCTGTAGCAGGGCATGGAGGCCACGACCATGACGCCATGCTCGGCTAAAAATGCGGCGGTATTTTCGTGGCCGGGCTCATCTAAAATGGTTAAGTTGCAGCGATCGATGACCTGCACGCCGAGGGCGTGGGCAGCGCGCACCACATCACGAAAGCGCGGGTGCATCTCGGGCGCTCCACCGGTGATGTCGAGCTGTTTAATCTGATGGCGCGTGAGAATTTCGGGGATCAAATCGCACAGCTCATCGCTCATCATTTCCGTTCGCGTGGGGCCGGCATTAACGTGGCAATGCAGGCAGCGCTGATTGCATTTATAGCCGAGATTGACTTGCAGGGTGTCGAGCGTGCCGCGGCGGATGGCCGGAAAGTCGGTGGCTTCGAGTAGTGGCAAGGTGGCGAGCATGGGGGCTCCTGTAATTATGGGTGCGAGCTCTGAGCTACTAAAGCATAGACGCACGCTAAGGCCTAGCTGTTACAGACACAATCACGCGCACTGTTTATTTCGCAGACAAACGGTAGCTAGACCGGCCTCGTCTGCGGCGGCACTGGCGTGGTACAAGTGCAGGCTGTTTTTATCGCATAAGGAAGACGTCATGGCTCAGCCACGTATAGGTGTCATTGGTGGCAGCGGTTTGTACCAGATAGCCGCCATTGAACAAGTGCAAGAGCACGTGGTGGACACGCCGTTTGGCATGCCCTCCGATGTCATTGTCACCGGCGAGCTCAGCGGTGTGCCGGTGGCGTTTCTCACGCGCCATGGCCGCGGCCATAAGTTTTTGCCCAGCGAAGTGCCTTATCGCGCCAATATCTATGCGCTGAAATCACTGGGTGTGGAATATGTCATCGCGGTGTCGGCGGTGGGCTCGTTGCAGGAACACTTAAAGCCGCTCGATATGGTCTTGCCGAGTCAGTTCATTGATCTGACCAAGCAGCGCGCGCAGAGCTTTTTCGGCCAAGGCGCCATTGCCCATGTGTCGCTGGCAGAGCCGGTCTGTTTGGCCTTGCAGAGCGTGTTGGCGGAGGCTGTGCAGACGGTGAAACCGGCCGATGTGGCGCTGCATGTGGGCGCCACGTATGTCTGCATTGAGGGGCCGCAGTTTTCCACGCAGGCCGAGTCACATTGGTATCGTTCCATGTCCGCCGACATCATCGGCATGACCAATATGCCGGAAGCGCGCTTGGCGCGTGAGGCCGAGATGGCCTATGCCACGCTGGCGCTGGTCACTGATTACGACTGCTGGCATCCGAAAGAAGCGCACGTAAACGCCAATATGGCGATCATGAATTTGATGCGCAATGCTGAGCAAGCGCAGGCGGTGGTGGCCAAGGCCATTACCTTATTGGCGGCACGTTGGCCTGAGTCAGCGGCGCACACCGCATTGGATGCCGGGCTGATTACCTCGCCGGCCGACATGGCGCCCGAGGTACGCGAGCGCCTTGCTGCACTTATTGCGCGTCGGCTGTAAGCGGCTAATTTGCCGGCTTCAGCTTAGCCTTTAGCGCTTCAATGCGGCTATCACGGCCGCAGGAGAGGCGGTAGTACTGGTAGCGTAGCGGATTGGTTTTGTAATAATCCTGATGGTAGGCCTCGGCGGTGTAGAAGGTCGTGGCCGGGATGATTTTGGTGGCAATTTTGCCTGTCACGCGCTGCTGAAAGGCCGCGAGATTTTTCCGCGCAATAGCCATTTGCTCGGCGCCTTGCGGGAAAATAGCGGGCGCGTATTGCGAGCCACGGTCACAGAATTGGCCACCGCCATCGAGGTAGTTGTGATGCGACCAGAAATAGCTCACCAATGCGTTATAGCTCACTACGGCAGGGTCATAAAATACTTCTACCGCCTCATAGTGCCCCGTGTCGCCGCTGGAGATTTGCTCATAGGTGGGGTTTTTCGTGGTGCCACCAATATAGCCTGAGACCACTTCACTAACGCCCTTGAGCTTTTCATAGTCGGCCTCGCTGCACCAAAAACACCCACCGGCGAAAATGGCTGTTGCTGTGGTAGGTGCTTTAGCGGGCGATTCAGCTTGGGCACTGAGCATAAAGGCAACGCTGGCGGCTAAGGCCAGCGGATATTTTTTCCATGATGTCATCTGAACTACCCTCGTAAAGTCGGCAATGCGCTGCCCGCGTCGATAAATTTCAGCGCTAGGCCATTGTTGCAATAGCGCAGGCCGGTGGGCGCTGGGCCATCCTCAAAGACATGGCCTTGATGACCGCCACAGCGACTGCAGTGATATTCCGTGCGCAACATAAATAAGCTGCGATCTTCTTTGGTGCCGATCGATGCTGGCAGCACATCAAAAAAGCTCGGCCAGCCCGTGCCGCTATTGAACTTGTCGGCACTCTTAAAAATAGGTTGATAACACGCGGCGCAGACATAGGTGCCGGCGGCTTTGTTATCGTTTAATGGGCTTGAGCCGGGCCGCTCGGTATTTTCTTCAAACAGAACTGCCCAGGCTTTATCGCTGACTTTGCCGCGCCAAAAGCTTGCCGGTTTTGCCAAGCGGCCGAGCGCTTTGCTGTCGTCATGAAATAAGCCGGCGGCATGGGCCAAGGGTTTGCCTAGCCATACACCGGCGGCGACAACGGCGCTGCCTAAGAAGGTTGTTTTCAATGCATCGCGACGGTTCATGAGTCACTCCTGAGTTGGGCATCTGTGCTGTCTGTGTTTTAGACACGCTGAGGGCGGTCGGCGTTACACTAGTGGGCTAAATGGAGACGCTGACTATGTCACATGCTGAATCTACCTCAACGCCCACGACAGCTCAGCGGCCTACGCCCGAGGGCGAATTTCAGCTGGTCTCGCGGTATCAGCCGGCCGGTGATCAGCCCACGGCCATCGCCGGCTTAGTGGAAGGCCTGCACGATGGCCTCAGCCATCTGACCCTGCTGGGGGTCACTGGCTCGGGCAAAACCTTCGCCATGGCCAATGTCATTGCGCAGATGCAGCGCCCGGCCATCATCATGGCGCCCAATAAAACCTTGGCGGCGCAGCTCTACGGTGAGTTCAAAGAATTTTTCCCGAATAACGCCGTCGAGTACTTCGTCAGTTATTACGACTACTACCAGCCCGAGGCCTATGTGCCGGCGTCAGATACCTTTATTGAGAAAGATGCCGCGATTAACGAGCACATCGAGCAGATGCGATTGTCGGCGACGCGCGCGCTGCTTGAGCGCCGCGACGCCATTATTGTCGCCACGGTGTCGGCGATTTATGGCCTCGGTGACCCTGAGTCGTATATGAAAATGCTGCTGCATATTGCCCGCGGCGATCGTATTGATCAGCGCGGTCTATTGCGGCGTTTGGCAGAGTTGCAATACACGCGCAATGACATCGAGTTTTATCGCGGCTGCTACCGTGTGCGCGGCGACATCATCGACATTTATCCGGCCGAGTCCGATGCGCAGGCGGTGCGTGTTGAGCTTTTCGACGAAGAAGTGGAATCGATTTATTGGTTTGATCCGCTCACCGGCGAGTCGCGTCAGCGGGTGGCGCGCGTAACGATTTACCCGAAAACGCATTATGTGACGCCGCAAGAGCGCATCATTGGGGCCATTGAGTCGGTGCAGCTGGAGCTCAAAGAGCGCGTTGAATTTTATCGCGCCAATGACAAATTGCTCGAAGCGCAGCGCATTGAACAGCGCACCAAATTTGATTTAGAGATGCTGCAGCAGCTCGGTTACTGCCAGGGTATTGAGAATTACTCGCGCTATTTATCGGGTCGTGAGCCAGGATCTGCGCCGCCCACTTTGTTTGATTATGTGCCGCCTGAGGCGCTGCTATTTATCGACGAATCGCACGTGACTGTGCCGCAAATTGGCGGCATGTATAACGGCGATCGCTCGCGCAAAGACAATCTCGTCACCTATGGCTTTCGCCTGCCATCGGCCATGGACAATCGTCCGATGAAGTTCGCTGAGTTCGAGCGTATTTCGCCACAAACGATTTTTGTTTCCGCCACGCCCGGGCCTTATGAGGCCGAAAAAGCCGAGGCCGTGGTTGAGCAAGTGGTGCGACCCACGGGCTTGGTCGACCCCGAAGTCGAGATTCGCCCGGCGACTACGCAAGTCGACGATCTGCTCTCGCAAATTCATGCGCGCGTAGCGGTCAATGAGCGCGTGCTGGTGACCACGCTGACCAAGCGCATGTCGGAGGATTTAAGCGAATACCTCAACGAGCATGGCGTGAAGGTGCGCTACTTGCATTCCGATATCGACACCGTGGAGCGCGTGGAGATTATCCGCGACCTGCGCTTGGGCGTGTTTGATGCGCTGGTCGGCATTAACTTGCTGCGCGAGGGTTTGGATATGCCCGAGGTGTCATTGGTGGCGATTTTGGATGCCGATAAAGAAGGCTTTTTGCGCTCTGAGCGCGCCTTGATTCAAACCATCGGGCGCGCGGCGCGGCATTTAAACGGTAAGGCGATTTTGTATGCCGATCGCATCACCGGCTCCATGCAGCGGGCGATATCGGAGACTGAGCGCCGGCGTGATAAGCAGCTGGCGTTTAACCTCGAGCATGGCATTGTGCCGAAAGGCGTGATGCGACCGGTGAGCGATATTTTGGAGACCTATGCTGGTGCGGCCGCAGCCAATGGCGGTGGCAAACGCGGCAAACGTGGCGGTGAACGTCCGGGCAGCTTGGTGAATTTGCGCGATCCAAAGGCCATTGCCGGCGAAATTACGCTGCTTGAGAAAGCCATGTTGGCGAGTGCACGAAACTTGGAGTTTGAGGAGGCTGGTCGTCTGCGCGATCAGATCGCTCAGCTACGATCACAGTTGCTCGTGGCAGGGTGAGGCCTTTTTTGCTGCATTTTTAAGCGTTTAGACGGGCCAATGCACGAATGTTGTGCACATGTCATCCCCTCTTTAGTGCATTTGCTGAGCGAACGCTGTGTAAGTCGTTGAAAATCTGCTCAAACGATCTAAGTGATTGATTTTATTTGCCAATAAGTATTCGTTGAAAAAATCGTCAAACGATCAGAGGCCGCTTGCTGTGGGGATTTGGCTGGTTATCCTCGGACTTGCCCACAAAGTTATCCACAGCAATTGGGGATAACCTGCGGGCAGGGGAAAACAGTCGATAAGTCGTTGATTTCTACTTCGCGCTAGCGGCTTTTGCAGACGCCGGCAAGTTCGCCAGCGACCAACGTGCCAAACTATTTTGCTTGAGTGAGCCCAAATACAACCAGCCGTCGTATTCGCGCACGGTGGTGATTGGTGCGTAGCTATCGGAGCTGCTGTTTTGCAGATTGGCGGTAACATCGCCTTGGGTATCGAGGCCGATGATCATGGCGCGATGGGCAATGGGTGCTGGCAAGATTTTCATGGCGCGCACAATCATTTTGCGCACATAGGGATAATCCGCGAAGGCATCGAGCAAGGGGTTGCGCGGTGTGTAGAGCGCCACCCAAAAGCGGTCGCTGCCATTGAAGCTTAAGTTGTCCGGCAGGCCGGGTAGGTTGTCGATAAAGACGTCGTGGCTGCCGGCATTTTCACCGCGCAAATGCACGCGCGTGATGCGGTAGGCGCCGGTTTCATTGACCAACACATAGTTTTCATTGGGGCCGAGCGCGACGCCATTGGCAAACTCAAGGCCGGCCATCAGCGTGATGGTCTCGCCGGTGTCGAAGTCGTAGCGCAGTAGGCGGCCATCGCCACCGTGCTCCATGATGGCGGCGCCATCGTCGCCATAGCCCCAGCGGCTTGAAGCGTCACTGAAATAGGCGTAGCGGCCGGCTTCATCAATTACCACATCATCGACAAATTTGAAGGCGAGGTTGTCTGAGGATTTGCTCAGTTCACTGATGCTGCCGTCGGTGTTGAGGGCAATCAATCCGCGCAGAGCATCGGCAATGATTAAGCGGCCATCGGGGTGACGGGCTAGGCCGAGTGGGCGTCCGCCGGTGTTGCCGAGCACTTTCAGGGCGCTGCCATCGAGGCTGGTGCGTACCACGCGGCCATCGTGCAGGCCAGTAATGAGAAAGCCTTCGTCGTCGCGAATGAGCGCTTCGGGGCCGTGTAGGTCAAGGTCGCCAATGCGCTGGATATCGCGCAGGTCATCATTGGCTTTGAATTTGCCGGTTTTTTGCGAGGGCGCCTCTGGCGGCTGCCAGCTCACCGGCTCTACCGCGGTGGGGGCGAGCGTGAGCCAGCCAATAATGACAACCGGCACAGCCAGTAAAAAGGGGCGAGCGCTCATAGAATAGTCCTTGTGGCCCGCGGGGCTGCCACGGTGTTTTTATTATTATGCGGCGGCGATGTTACGCCGCCGTTAGTGGTTTTAGCTCAGTTTGCTGACCCAGCGCAAGGGTAAATGCTGCATGAGCAAGCCCATGGCGGCCCACGGCCAACTCGGCACCGAGCAGCTACCCGGCTCGCGATTAATGGCCTGCACCAAGGCACGCGCACCGACCTCGGCGCTCACCTCAAACGGCAGCTTGCCGGCACCTTCATTGAGCTCGGTGCGAATATAACCGGGAAATACCGTGGTGACTTTGATCGGCGTATCGAGCAACTCGGCGCGTATGCCTTCGCTCAAATGCGCGAGGCCGGCCTTGCTGGCGGCGTAGGTGGTCAGGTGCTTGGGCAGGCCACGACGCGCGCTCATGGAGGAGATCGTCACCAAATGACCGGCGTTTTGACGGCGGAAGATGCCGACGGCGGCCTCGCATTGCGCCAACGCGGCAATGAAGTTGGTCTCAGCCGTGGCGCGGTTGATCTCAAAATGGCCTTTGCCAATGCGCCGGCCATTGCCAATGCCGGCGTTGATGATGATGCGATCGAGGCTGCCGAACTCGGCGGCAAAGGCCTCGAACACCTCAAAGACCTGCGCGTAGTCGGTGACATCGAGCGCGCGGATGCTGACGTTTACGCCATGGGCTTGCATGAGTTCATCGCGCAAGGACTCGAGGCGTTCGACGCGGCGGGCACAGAGTGCGAGATTGGCGCCTTGTGCAGCAAATTCGCGGGCCATGCCGGCGCCGATACCGGAGCTGGCACCGGTAATTAAGATGGTTTTACGCATAGCAAATATCCAGAAGTTAGCGGTAGGTGAGTAGCGCGCGGTGGCGGCCGGCATAGTGGCCATGTTCATTGAGGCTGATGAGCTGACGCGCGAGCCGGCCCTGGCTGAGCTGTGTGAGGCCACCATTGGCCAGCGTCCAATTGACCTTCAGCGCGGTGGCGTCGCTGAGCTCAAGCAATGCTTGGGCGACCACCGAAATACAGCCGCCTGAGGTAAATACCCAAGCACTTTCGCCATCGCCTAAATAATCAAAGGTGTCGCTCACGGCCGCATTGCAGCGGGCTTGAAAGTCGCGCCAGGACTCGTCGTAGTCACTGTTGTGATGGCCATCGACCCAGCGCATGAGGGCCGCGCGAAACAAACTGGCAAAGCCCTGATGCGGGTTATCGAAGCTGGCGAGCAGTTTGGCGAACTCGGCGCGGTCGGCAAAGCGCGGCTCGAAACGCTCCAGCACTTGCTCATGGTTAAACTCGTTAAAGCCCGCGTGCACGACTAGCTCAGCTTGGATGCCGGCGGCCTGCAGGCAGGCCTCAGCGGTTTGTTTGTGCCGCAACATGCCGCCAATAAACACCCGCGTGGGCGATTCGCCGCGCTCAGCAAAGGCCTCGCCGAGGCGCGTGCCTTGTTGGTAGCCAAGGGCGGAGAGTTGGTCGTAATTGGCGGCGCCAAAGGAGGCTTGGCCATGGCGAATTAAGGTCAGTGCCGGCATCTTAGCGACCATCCGCTTTAATGACTTGGCGGCAGCGCTGCCAGATCGCCCAGTTCACCAGCCAAAAGCGTTTGAAGGCAGGGTTGTCGGTTTGTTTGTGGTAATAGCGGTAGTAAATCTGCTGCAAAATTGCCGCCACACGAAACAGGCCAAAGACTTCATAAAACGCCCAATGCTCAATGGCAATGCCGGTTTTCGCCTGATAATAATCCACGACTTCGCGGCGTGTGAGCATGCCATCGAGGTGCGTGGGTTGGCGCCGCGTTTTACGCAAAATGCCGCCATCTGTCGGCTCGATCCAATAGGCCAGCACATTGCCCAGTTCCATCAGCGGGTCGCCGAGCGTGGCCATTTCCCAATCTAGAACACCGATGACCCGAGTTGGCTTCGCGGGGTCGAGCACGACATTATCGAAGCGCCAGTCATTGTGCACGATGCAGGTTTTGACATCGGCGGGCGTGTGTTTTTTCAGCCACGCGCGAATGCCTGTGTAGCGCGGCACATTCCAGGTCTGGGCTTTTTCGTAGCGGTCGCACCAGCCATCGACTTGACGCTTGCAATAGCCATCGCCTTTGCCAAGCTTTTCCAAGCCCACGGCGCGATAATCGACCTGATGCAGAGCGATGAGTTGGTCGAGGGTGTTGGTGCAAAGTTCGCGGACCTGTTCGCGGCTCAAGCTCAGTTCTTTCGGCAAATTCGCGCGCGGAATAATGCCTTCGATGCGGTGCATGACGTAAAAATCGCAGCCAATGACACTGGCGTCTTGGCACAGCGCGACCATGTTGGCGACTACCGGATAGGCCTCAGCGAGCGCGGCCTGCACGGTATATTCGCGGACCATATCATGCGCCGATTTGGCTTTAGTGCCGGCCGGTGGGCGCCGCACAATCAGATCGTAATTGGCGTATTTCAGCCGATAGGTCCAATTTGAGGCGCCACCGCTGTATTGCGTGACCTCGGGCAGGCCCTCGCTTAAATCGCTCAAATGACCGCGTAGCCACGCATCGATGGCGGCGGTGTCTAAATCTTCGCCAGCGCGCACAGCGCCGCCGGTATCAATCAATGCCATGGTAAGCCTCGTCAGTGAGTGGCCAATGCAGTCGACAAGCGCGCTTAGCGTTGGCTACGCGGTTTCATGCGTTTCATGCTGCGTTGGAAAACGTAGCGATACAGCGCATTGGGAAGGTAGCGCTTCATCAGCCATAAGCGCTCGCCAGACTCATGCGGCAGGATGTATTGCTGGCCTTTCGCGACGCCCTCGATGATGCGCTGCGCAACCTCATCGGCACTGAGTTTGCCGCTCGCCAAGAGCTTATGCATCATCTTTTGTAGGCCGGCATCGGTGGCGCGCATGGTGTCTTCAAGATTCGTTTGGAAAAATGACGGACACACCACGCTGACACCAATGCCATCACTCATGAGCTCGTGGGTGAGCGTGCCGGAGAGCGCAACCACGGCGGCTTTAGTGACGTTATAAGACGCCATGCGCGGCACATCGAGCAGGCCGGCCATGGAGGCGATATTGACAATATGGCCGCTGCCTTGGCGCTTAAAGCTGGGCGTGAAAATTTTGCAGCCGCGCACCACGCCGAGCAGATTGATGTCGATAATCCATTGCCAGTCGCTCAATGGCACATCGTCAATGGCGCCAGCCTGCGCGACACCAGCGTTGTTATAGAGCACATCGATGCCCTGCCAGCAGGCATCGAGGGCATCGGCGGCGGCTTGTAAGTCGGCTTCTTGCCGAACATCGGCGTGGAAATACTGCGGTGCATAGGCGGTGGGTGTGCCGGCTGACGAGGCCAGTTCATGCAGCTCGTGCAATGTCTCGGCGCCGCGGCCATCGTGGACATCGGCAATCGCCACGGCCCATCCGGCACGGGCGTAATTTAAGGCCAGCGCACGGCCTAAGCCGCTGGCACCGCCGGTGATGAAAACGCGTTGAACTGTGCTCATATAAGTGACTGCTTGGTCGAAGTGTTGGGAGTCTAGCGCCATGGCGCCAGACTGTCATAGCGAATAGGCTTTAGCTTTTAAAGTCGCGCTTGGCGATTTCGATTTTCGCAATCACGCCTTTATGCACTTCATCGGGGCCATCGGCCAAGCGCAGGCTGCGGGCTTGCGCAAAAAAAGCCGTGAGTGGTGTGTCGCGCGAGACGCCGGCACCACCATGGAGCTGGATGGCCATATCAACGACCATTTGCAGCACATTCGGCGCGACGACTTTGATGGCGGAGATCTCGGTCATCGCCGCAAAGGTACCAACGGCGTCCATTTTCCAGGCCGCATACAGGGTTAGTAAGCGCGCTTGATCGATGGCAATACGCGCCTCAGCAATGCGCTCACGATTGCCGCCCAAGTTCAGCAGCGGCTTGCCAAATGCGGTGCGCGCCAAGCCGCGATCGATCATCAGCTCTAAAGCTTTTTCGGCTGCACCAATGCAGCGCATGCAGTGATGAATACGGCCTGGCCCTAAGCGGCCTTGGGCAATGGAAAAGCCTTGTCCGGGCCCGCCAATAAAGTTCGCGACCGGCACGCGCACATCGGTAAATGTCACCTCGCCATGGCCATGCGGCGCGTCGAAATCGCCAAACACCGGCAGCATGCGCTGCACCTCAACGCCGGGCGTATCGAGCGGCACCAAGACCATCGAATGCTGGCCGTGACGACTGGCCTCGGCATTGGGCGTGTGTGCCATGAAAATGGCGATTTTGCAGTGCGGATCACCAATGCCACTCGACCACCACTTGCGACCATTTAAGACAATCTCATCGCCCTCAACAATGGCGGTGGCCTGCATATTAGTGGCATCGCTGGAGGCGACCTCGGGCTCGGTCATGCAAAATACCGAGCGAATTTCGCCAGCGAGCAGCGGCGTCAGCCATTGGGCTTTTTGCGTCTCGCTGCCATAACGCCACAGCACCTCCATATTGCCGGTGTCGGGGGCGTTGCAGTTAAACACCGTTGGCGCCATCAGGCTGCGTCCGGTTTGCTCAGCGATGTGCGCGTATTCGGCAATGCTCAAACCGGCGCCGAGCTCGGCATCGGGCATCCACAAGTTCCACAGATCTTGGGCTTTGGCTTTTGCTTTCAGCGCCTCAAGCACGGGCGGATGCTGCCAGTTACGCCAGTTGCCATCGGGGTTGAGCGCCTGCACGTCGCGCCAAAAATCCGCTTCGATGGGCTCAATGTGGTCGCGCATAAAAGCTTTGACGCGCGCGAGATAGTCTTGACCGCGTTCGCTGAGTTCGAAATGCATAGGTCTTCTCCGGAAACAGTGCCCTGATGCTAGACCACTGGGTATGATGCAGCTAATGAATATTTATCATGCTGAGTGATGAATCAAATGAATGACTCCCGCCGCTTAGATCTGAATTTATATCGCGTGTTTGCCGTGGTCTATCGCGAGCGCAATCTCACGCGCGCCGCCGAGTTACTGTGCCTGAGTCAGTCGGCAGTTAGCCATGCCATTGGTCGCTTGCGCGTGGCGCTCAATGACCCGTTGTTTGTTCGTGATGGCCAAGGCGTGATGCCCACAGCCCTGGCCGAGCAACTCATGCCCGACATTCAAGCGGCGTTGAATTTGCTGAGTCAGGCCGCCGCCAGTCGCCTGCGTTTTCAGCCGAGCCGCGACATCAGCGCGGTGACCTTTGCCATGAACGATGAGTTAGAGCCGAGCTTACTACCGCCGTTGATTCGCTCGCTGCGCGAGGCCTTACCGGCGGCGGCATTAGCCAGTGTGCGGTTGGATCGTCGCAGTTTGCGCACCGATTTGGCGGCGCGTCGGCTCGATATCGCCATCGATGTGGCGCAGCCAGTGGCCGCTGATATCGCCCATGAGGCCATTGCCAGTGATGATTTTGTGGTAGTGGCACGTGCGCCCATGGAGCTCACCGCAGATGCCTATTTGACCGCTCAGCATGTCATTGTGTCGTCGCGCCGCACGGGGCGGGCGGTGGAGGATATGGCCTTGGCAAAGCTCGGCTATGAGCGCCAGGTGGTGCTGCGCTGTCAGCATTATGAGGCCGCCTGCAAGCTGGTGGCGACCAGTGACTGCCTGCTCACCATGCCACGCCGGCAAGTTCGCTTAAGCTCCGGCCTCGCCGTGATGGCCATGCCGCTGAGCATTCCCGCGCTGGATTTACACGCCTATTGGTACCGCCCGCGCGAGCAAGAGCCGGCGTTGGCGTGGTTGCGGGAGCAATTATTGTCGGTGCTTAAGCGCTAAGCTGCTGCAGAAATGCAATGGTTGCGTGGCTGCTGAGCACGCCGACGCTGGTCGTCAGGAGCACCACGCGTCCTATTGGCCATTTTGCCCACAGCAACAGGAGGCCGGCAGCTAGGCTCAACGCCGCTGAGCGCCAATCTACGAGGGCATACGGCACGATGCTGACCAACCAGGTTGCTGCCAGCAAGCCCACCACGGCAGCGTTGAGGCCAATGACGGCGGCGCGCGCGCGAGGTTGGCGCTGCCAGTGCCGCCAAAAAGGCAATAGCCCCATGACCAAAAGCAAGCCCGGTAAAAACACCATGACCAGTAATAAAGCAGCACCCAGTAGCGGCGCGTTGAGTGCCGGCACGCTGGCGCCAATAAATGCCGCCAGACTAAACAATGGCCCGGGCACCGCCTGTGCCAGACCATAGCCTGCATAAAAATGTTCGAGGCTCAGCCATCCGGGGTCAACCAGTTCGGCCTGTAATAACGGCAGCACCACATGGCCACCACCAAATACCAAGGCACCGGCACGGTAGACACTGTCGCTGAGTGCCCACCACGGCGACAGCGCGCTCAGCAATGGCAAACTAAATAGCAAGGCCACGGCCACACACAGCAGCGCCAGACCCACGCCATGACTCGGTGCGCGCAGCATGGCCGTGCTGGCCGAATGTGCTTGAGTATGAAAGCTGAGGCTGCCAATCACCCCAGCAATAACCAGTATCGTGACGGTCGCTGGTGCTGAGCTCAGCACACAACACGCTGCGGCCACCACGAGCATGAGAATAAGCCGGCCAGTACTGGTGCAATGTTGCTTAGCCATCGCCCAAATAGCCTGCGCCACAACCGCCACGGTGACCGCTAAGAGCCCGGTCAATAGACTTGGCGCGAAGCCATCAATCGCCATGATGCCGAGTGCGGCGAGGGTCATCAGTAAGGCGGCAGGCAAGGTAAAGCCGAGCCACGCCAGCGCGGCACCGCGCCAGCCACCGAGGTGGTAGCCAACAGCAAAGCCGACCTGACTACTCGTGGGCCCGGGCAAAAATTGACACAGAGCAATGAGCTCCGTGAGCTGCGCATCGCTGAGCCAACGCCGCTGCGCCACAAAGCTGGCGCGAAAATATGCCAAATGTGCGATGGGACCGCCAAAAGCAGTAAAGCCTAGCCAGAGAAAATGGCTAAAAATCTGGCCTAGGGTGGGGGCGAAACGGCGTGTCGACATAATCTCCAGCTTGCATCGAGCCTGCAGCAAAGGCTATATGGGTGAGCTCTTTTTTAGCAGTATGAGGAAAATCTGTGAACAAGCCATTACAGCCATCGCTCTTTGAATATTCGGTGGTGTTTACTGACCGCGCGCTCAACCACATGTCGCCGGTGTTTCAAGAGGCCATGCGCGATATCTCCGTGACCTTAAAAAACGTCTACAGCGCCGACGCCGCGATTATTGTGCCCGGCGGTGGCAGCTTTGGCATGGAAGCGGTGGCGCGTCAGTTCGCCAACGATGCGCATTGCCTGATTGTTCGTAATGGCTGGTTCAGTTATCGCTGGAGTCAGATTTTAGAGACCGGGCGCATCGCCAAAAGCACCACCGTGCTGATGGCTGAAGCGCAATCTAGTGAGCGTCAATCGGCGTTTGCACCGCCGACTATCGATGCCGTGGTGGCGCGCATTGCCGCTGAGCAACCGGCCGTGGTGTTTGCCCCGCATGTGGAAACCGCCGCCGGTATTGTCCTGCCCGATGACTATCTGCGCGCCATCGCTATTGCCGTGCATGATTACGGCGGCCTGTTTGTGCTCGATTGTGTGGCCTCGGGTGCGCTCTGGGTCAATATGCGCGAGATCGGTGTTGATGTGCTGATTAGCGCACCGCAAAAAGGCTGGTCGGCGACCCCGTGTGCGGCACTCATCATGCTCAGCGAGCACGCCAGCGCGCGTCTGACGCAAACACAGAGCAGCTCATTTGCCGGTGATTTGGCGAAATGGCGGCAGATCATGCAGGCCTACGAAAATGGCGGTCACGCCTACCACGCCACCATGCCCACCGATGCCCTGATGACCTTCCGCTGTGCCATGCACGAGACTCAAAATCGTGGTTTTGAGGCCATGCGTGAGGCGCAACTCTCACTCGGCACGCAAGTGCGGGCCTTACTCGCGGAGCATGGCTTTCGCAGCGTTGCCGCCCGCGGTTTTGAAGCGCCCGGCGTGGTGGTGTGCTACACCGACAACGACGCCATTCACACCGGCAAGCGCTTTATTGAGCTGGGCCTACAATGCGCTGCTGGCGTGCCCTTGCAGTGCAACGAGCCGGCCGATTACAAGACCTTTCGTATCGGCTTATTTGGCCTCGATAAGCTCACACATATCGAGCGCACGGTGGCGCGCTTGCGTACCGCACTTGAGTCTTTATAGGATTTTTTATGACTTTCGATGTTGATTTATTTGTCATTGGCGCTGGCTCTGGCGGTGTCCGCGCCGCCCGTTTTGCCGCCGGTTTTGGTGCGCGCGTGGCGGTGGCAGAGAGCCGCTATTTGGGCGGCACCTGCGTCAATGTCGGTTGTGTGCCGAAAAAGCTTTTGGTCTATGGCGCGGGCTATGCCGACACGCTGAATCACGCCAACGATTTTGGCTGGCAGGTCGGCGAGTCGGTGTTCGATTGGCCCACCCTCATTGCCAATAAAAACCGCGAAATTAGCCGGCTCAATGGCATTTATAAGAATCTCTTGAGCAACAGCGGCGTGACACTTTATGAGGGCCACGCGCGTTTGCTTGATGCGCACACGGTGGCGATTAATGGCGAGCAAATTCGCGCCGCACATATTCTGATTGCCACGGGCGGCTGGCCGTCGGTGCCTAAATTTCCGGGCAGCGAACTGGCTATTACCTCCAATGAGGCGTTCTTTTTGGAGCAGCTGCCCAAGCGCATTTTGGTGGTTGGTGGTGGCTATATTGCCGTGGAGTTTGCTTCGATTTTTCATGGCCTCGGCGCGCAAACTTCCTTGCTCTACCGCGGTGATTTAATTTTGCGCGGCTTCGATCAGGGCGTGCGCGAGCATGTGCGTGATCAGCTCATTGAGAGTGGTCTGGATGTGCAGCTCAATACCGACATTAAGGCCTTGGCGAAGACCGCCGATGGCCGACTGTGCGCGAGTCTGGCGGATGGCCGCGAGCTCATCGTTGATGCGGTGTTTTATGGCACGGGTCGCCGCCCCATGCTCGATAGTCTCGGCCTGGAAAACACCGGCGTGCAGCTCACTGAGCACGGCACGATTGCCGTGGATGCGCAGTATGTGACGGCCGAGCCGAGCATCTCGGCGATTGGCGATGTCATTGGCGATGAGTTTGGTGACGCAGGTACGGACGCGGGCACTGGCGCAGGTACTGAAAAAGCCACTGCGCGCTTGCAGCTCACGCCGGTGGCCTTGGCCGAGGGCATGGCGGTGGCGCGGCGTTTATTCAAGCCCGATGAGTACCGCCCGGTGAATTATCAGCTTATCCCTACGGCGGTGTTTTGCCTGCCCAATATCGGCACAGTGGGTATTAGCGAGGAGCAGGCCGTGGCTGAGGGCCGTCGCGTCCACATCTTTGAGTCGCGCTTTAAGCCCATGAAGTTGTCGTTATCGAGCAGCGGCGAGCGCTCATTCATGAAGCTCATTGTCGATGCCCATACCGATGTGGTGCTCGGCTGCCACGTGGTTGGCCCCGATGCCGGCGAGTTGGTGCAGGGCATTGCCGTGGCCATGAAAGCCGGTGCCACGAAAGCGATTTTCGATGACACCATTGGCATTCATCCGACTTCTGCCGAAGAGTTAGTGACGCTGCGAAGCATTACGCGCACAGTGGGCTAGCAAATATAAAAAGCCGCTGCTTAAGCGAGGAGCAGCGGCTTTTTTCGCGCGATTGCTAAGGTGAGTTTAGCGCCGTTGCGCCGCCTTTTTGACACGGCGCGCGGTGGTGATTTCATCCCAATAATACGCAGCAAACGCCTTCAAAATACCCATCTCGGTATCTGGCGTTTTGCCATCGGCGAGATGAAATATTTGCTGGTAATACCAGGCTTGCCCGCCCAAGACATTGAGCAGTTTTAACGGCAGTACCGAGCTGGTCGGTGAGAATATGCCGCTATCGGCGAGCTTTAGTTCATGCTCAAAAGTCACTGCACGGCTAATGCGCCCGCTCAGCAAGTCCTTAGGCGTATCAGGATGACTGCATAAGGGGCGGCCAAGGCCGATGACATCGCAAACACCATCGGCCAGAGCAGCCTCCATGACCTCCGTACTGCGGAAGCCGCCGGTGACCATCAGCGGCATGGTGGCGACTTGACGGATGGCGCGCGCGTAGTCGAGGAAGTAGGCCTCGCGCTGTTGCGTGGATTCGCGTTGTGGCACGGCGGTGTCATTGCTGCCAGTGTGGCCGAGCAATTTTGGCTGCTCATAGGTGCCGCCGGAGATTTCCAGCAGATCGATGCCCTCGGCATTGAGCATTTGCACCACGGCCAAACAGTCTTCGTGGCTGAAGCCGCCTTTGCGGAAATCATCGGAGTTGAGCTTCACAGCAATCGGATATTCAGCGCCCACGGCTTGGCGTGTGGCGCGAATGGCGAGCAGCAAAAAGCGCGCGCGATTTTCTAGCGAGCCGCCCCATTGGTCGGTGCGTTGATTGGTGATCGGCGAGAGAAACGATGACAGCAAATAGCCATGCGCCGAGTGAATTTGTACCCCGGTGAAACCAGCCGCTTTGGCGACGCGCGCCACGCGTGCAAAGCGCTCGATGAAGTCGAGAATTTCACCCTCAGTCAGCGCCCGCGGCGCACCATAATTGCCGAGCAATTTGAGTTGTACTGGCGATGGCGCCATCGGCTCGCTGGTCACGTAGCGCGGCGATTGGCGGCCAGCATGGGAGATTTGCATCCACAGCTGATTGCCATTGGCGGTTCCAGCGGCGGCCCAGGCTTTCAGCTGTGCCATGCCCTCGGCATCGCCACTGGCGGGTGCGGGGTCGATGGCAACATTGCCGGGGCGCTCCAACACGCGCCGATCGATTTGCACATTGCCGGTCAGCAGCAGGCCAGCACCGCCATCGCTCCAGCGCTTGTAGAGTGTGGCATGGCGCGCGGTGGCGTGCAGATGGTCATCGGCCACGCCTTCGGTCATCGCGGCTTTACACAAACGGTTGGGCAGCGTGACGCCGCAGGGCAGGGTAAACGGTTGCTTGATTAACATGGGTGTCTCCAAGTGATGCGCGTGAGGTGATTAGCCTATCCAGAGTAATGACAGCGAGAGCGCGCCGGCGTAGAAAACCGCCACCGATAGCGCGCCAGCGAGTTGTGAGAGCCACGGACGGTTACGCTGGATTTGCCACATCCACAGAGCGCCAGCGCCGAGCAACATTTCGGGGATGAGCGGGTAGAGTGCGAAGCCTTCAAACTGGCGCACGTCTTGGGCGTGCCAGAGTGCCATCGGCCGCGCGGCCCATTCCCAGACAGTGAACGCAATCAGCGCCATGATGGCGGCATTAAATAGCGGGAAGCGGGCGTAGGCGTTGATCCAGCATAGCGGCCAGAGCAGCATCAACCACATGCCGAGAAAGTAGATGGGCACGGCGCCACCGAGGCGTGGGGCACCGTGATCGGGGAAATGCAGCGTGCCCATTTTTTGCACGAGCATCCAATCGGCGCAGGGCAGGGCCATCGATAGCGGCAGCAAAAACCACCACAGCGCCACCCATTCGCGATGGCCGCGCAGCAGGCCCACCAGCGGCAGCGCAACGACATAGCCGGCGACCAGTAGCATGAGCAGGTCGCCCAAGTTCAGACCGACCACACTGGGTTTTAATGCCAGTGGAATCGCCACCACAAAGAATACGGCATGAAACAGCAAGGCATCGCGGATGCGTGGAGCAAAGAGTGCCATGATCAATAACCTTTCAAGATGGGCTTGGCTTTCGCCACGGGTTTGTTGGGATTGAGCGTGGCATCGGCGAGCAAATCGGCCATGCCCTCACTGAGGCGAATACGCGGCGCATAGCCGAGCAGGCGCTGCGCTTTGGCGATGGAATAACGGTGCTTACGCAAGAGAAATTTCATCGCCTCGGGGCTCGCGGGCGGCTTTTTGCCGAGCGCGCGATAGATCGGGCCGAGTGCCATTAGAGTCGACTTTAGCAGCCAGGTTGGCGCTATGGGCAAGCGTTTGCCGGCAATCAGCGCATGGGTTTGAAAAAATACCCGGGTCGGCGTGGCCAGACCATCAGTGAGGTTAAATGCCTCGCCGCAGGCATCGTGCTTAATGGCCAACAGCACGCCATCGATGAGGTTTTCCACGTGCACATGGTTAATCACGCCGCGACCGAAATCCGGCAGCATAAACACGCCTTGTTTGAGCAGCTCAATGGGGCGCACGACCCACGGCATACTGCCGGGACCATAGACATCGCCGGGGCGAATGACGATGACGCCGAAGCCATGCTCGGGGTCATTGAAGCGCATGGCCACGCGTTCGCTGTCGAGTTTGGTGTCGTTGTAGACATTGCCTTGGCCATCGAGCGGGCCGGATTCGGAGATCTCGGGCGGGAAATCGAAGCCGTAGACCATCACGGACGATAAATGCACGAGGCGTGTCACGCCGACGTCGCGTGCGACCTCGCAGACCGTGCGCGTACCCTCAACATTGATGCGCTCGTAGTCCTCGCGCGCGCCATCTTCCTCAACAATCGCGGCGGTGTGAAACACCACATCGGCTGCTTGCATGGCGTCAGCCAGTGCTTCGCGGTCATTGATGCCGCCAACCACGACGGGCACGCCCATGGCTTGCGCTCGGGATGCCGCTTGCGCGGAGATATCAATGCCCTGAACCTGCCAGCCTAATTCGAGCGCGCGCTGCGCCATGGCCAGACCAATAAAGCCGCCAATTCCGGTGATGCACAGAGTTGTCATAAAGCAATCTCGCGTTGTGGCAGGTGGTGGCTGCCATGCACTAAAGCGGTTAAAAAATCACTGATTTCCAGCGTCAGCACGGCCACGCTCGGCGGCTCACTGGCCGTAAGCCAATCAGCCATGAGCTCATTAATGCCGCCGACAATGGCGATGCTGGTGAGGTGGTAGTTGCGCGCCGGTAAGTCGCCTTGCGCGGCGAGTTGCGCCATGTATAGCGCAATCAAGTTGGCCATGTCATGGATGGCGGCGCGCCGCAGACGCTCCATGTCGGCACTCACGCCGACGACTTCGAGCACGCCCACGCGGGCACGGCGCGTGTCATTGAGGTAGTGCTCCACGAGGGCGCGCACGGCCAAGGGGAGCTGCTCGTTGAGCTCGGCTTGCGTGGCCGACAGCGCCGATAATAATGCCGCCTTGAGGTCGGCCATGAGCTGGCCATACAGCGATTTTAATAAACCTTCGCGGCTACCAAAAAGCTGATAAAAATGCCGCGCAGTGACTTTTGCTTCGGCACACAGTTGCTCAATGGGCGTGCGCGCATAGCCTTGGTTGGCAAATAGCGTGAGAGCGGTATCGAGTAAGCGTTGACGGCGTTCAGCTTCGCGCGCCGATGCGCTAGCCCCGCGATAGGCGCGGGTGGCGGCTGGGCGTTGGGCGGTGGTTTTTGGGTCGATAGTGCTATCGGTCGGCATACGTTTTTGTTGTTTTGACAAGATATCTTGTCCGAAATATAGTGGCTTCTCTGATTTTAAGCAAATACAACGCCACGCCTGCCAATGCATCGGCAGCAGCGCCAACCGAGGGCTGTGCCATGAGTTTGATGACCCCGATTTCGCATTTTGATGGCAGCCGCCGCGCTCTGCAACCGATGTCGCGCGTGGAAGACACGCGCGCTGCCGCTGGCGATTTCCGCCGTGACATGCTCGCCAAACCGACCGTGCGCTACTACGAATCTTTCGAGCTGGTGCGCGTGCCGTATCCGGCGAAGTTTGCCTACCTCAATGCCTTCACACGGCCAACGCCGTTTGTGCATTTGTGCAACCGGCTGTTTGTCATTCAGTTCGATAGCAGCGAGGGCCTGAAGACGCTGCTAGTGAGCCCGTCGGATTGGGAGCATCAGCGCGAGACGCCATTTTTCGCGCAGCTCGACGCCATGGCCGGACCTCTGACCGGCGTCATGGATAGCCTCATGGTGCGCACGCCCAACACCGTGCTCGGCGTACTCGCGAAGATCGGCCTGAAGCCCGAAGACATCGACTACATCACCTATGACCATTTGCACACGCAAAATGTCACGCGCTGGCTCGGTAGCGCTGATCGCCCCGGCTTGCTGCCCAACGCCAAGCTGCTGATCATGCGCGAAGAATGGGAAAGTGCCAAAGGCCTGCTGCCGTGGCACAACCAATGGTATTGCCCGGGTGGCATTGCTGATGTGCCCGACGACAAACTGGTGCTGCTCGACGACAGCGTCTTTTTGGGCGATGGCTCGGTGGCGTTGGTGCGCAGCAAAGGCCATACCGAAGGCAACCATTCGATTGTCGCGCATACTGAGGGCGGCTTGTTTGTCACCAGCGAAAATGGCGTCAGCCTCGATGCCTATGAGCCAAAATTCTCGAAAATTCCGGGCTTGGCGGCCTATGCCAAACAGACCGGCGCGGAAATCATCATCAACGGCAATACCCAAGAGTATGTGGTGGATCAGTACATCTCCATGGTGGCTGAGAAAACTATTGCCGGGCCGAGTGTGCGTGATCCGCGCTTTCCCAATGTCGCGCCGTCATCGGAGGCGATGGCATTTTGGCTGTTCCCAAGCACAGCGCCGACCGTGACGGTGGGCAATTTGCGCTATGGCACACTAACCCATTCGGCGGAGCTAGCCTCGTGATTATCGTTGTCACGGGGGCGGCCTCCGGTATTGGCTTCGCGTTGGCGCAGCGTTTGCTTGGCTTGGGCCATCAAGTCTGTGCCTGCGATATCCATACCGAGGCCATGTCGGCGCTTTCGGCGGCTAGCCCCGAGCAGCTGCTGATACGTCCGCTCGATGTACGCGATGCCGATGCGTGGCAGGCGCTGATTGCCGAGGTTGTGGCGCATTGGGGCGGCGTCGATATGCTCGCCAATGTTGCCGGTGTCTTGCGCGATAACTGGGCGCATGAAGCAGCGGCCGACGATGTGCATTGGCAAATCGACATCAATGTGAAGGGCGTGATGTTTGGCTGCCAAGCCGTGCTGCCGCACATGCGCGCGGCCGGTCGCGGCCATATTGTTAATATCGCCTCGCTGGCAGGGCTTTCGCCGGTGCCGGGCCTGAGCATTTACAGCGCCAGCAAATTTGCTGTGCGCGGCTATACCTTGGGCATTGCCATGGAGCTGGCGGAGCAGGGCATCGCCGTCACGGCGGTATGCCCCGATGCCGTACAAACCCCCATGCTCGATGTGCAAAAAGGCCGTGAGCAAGCGGCGCTAACTTTTTCGGGGCCGCGTGCCTTGAGTGCCGAGGAAGTGGTCGATGCCATTGTTGGCCCGGTCATGGACAAACGGCCCATGGAAATCGCGCTACCGGCGTGGCGGGGTGCCACGGCGCGCGCGGCAGGGATGTTTCCGCAAAGCAGTGCCAAGGCCTTGGGCTGGTTTCGCTCAGCTGGCCTTAAGCGCCAAGCGGCCATTGCCAACGGTCATGACAGCACGCGCAAATAAGTCCTAAGCGGCGGGTTTAGGCCTGCGGCGCTTTGCTAAAAGCATCACTGGGCACCATGCCGGAGCCAGCTAACAGCGTTTCAACACGATTTCGGCCATGGCCTTTGGCTTGATAGAGCGCTTCATCGGCTCGGCCAATGGCCGCATTGACCGAGCTATCGGTCGGGCTTAACAGCGTCAGGCCGAAGCTCGCCGTCACGGGCACGCGCAGGCCTTGATCATTATGGACGATCAGCGCTTGCAGGCTTAAACGGCAGCGCTCGGCCACTGCATGTGCCTCGCTGGCGTCGGTATTGGGCAGCACCAGCAAAAACTCTTCACCGCCATAACGGCCAACGCTGTCGCCAGCGCGAAGGGCCGCGCTTAAGCGCTCGGCGCTGGCTTTTAAGACCCGATCGCCGGTGCCGTGGCCATGGCTGTCATTAACGCGTTTGAAATGGTCTAAATCCAAAATCACCACCGCCAAGGGCTGCTCATCACGACGCGCGCGCGCCGTGGCCGCATCGGCCTCACTCAAAATATGGCGGCGGTTGGCCAGCCCAGTCAGGCCATCGCGGCGGCTTAACTCACGAATTTGATCTTCGCGATCCCGCCACCAGGTCAGCATTTGATCGGCCATAAAGGTGATCAAAATCAGAAAGGGCGCGGCGAAAAAGAGCTCGCTGAGCATCCAAAAAGTGAAGGCATGGCTGCTCGCGGGAGGCACTTTGCTGGGCGCGTAGGGGATATCGCCACTGGCGGCGGCATAACTCAAGGCCATGAGCAGCGAAAATGCTGATGCAGCGGCCCACCAGACGGCGCGCCGGTTGAGCAAAATAAAGCCAAAGATTGGCGCGCCTAACAGCACAATGCCGACCGGAAACGATAGCGTGCCAATCGAGTAGCTCATCAGCACCAAGCTTAAGGAGTAGTACTGTAGCGTGGCGTGTTGAAAGGGCAGGTAGTCGGGGCGGCGGCGACGCAAAAAGATGCCGGCAATGACAATCAAGGAGCCGATGGCGATGAGCAATAGCTCAACTTCCATGACGCGTTTGACCACCTCGGTGTGCACCAGAGAATGGCTGTCGGGCCGGCTAATGACGTAGAGCGACCACAAAAAGTATTGTAAATACAGCGGGATGGCCATGGCCATGAGGATGAGGCCTTTGTCGACCGGACTCCACTCTAAGGCCGCGGCGATGCGTTTACGCCACACAGTCAGTCGCCTCACGCACTATCCCCTCACGTTAAAGACCTATCTGAGCACAAACCGATGCACTCAGGGTAGGCCATTTGTCGTGATCTTGTTGTGGCTTAAAAGCGGTAGGCGCCGGCTTCAATGTCCGCCTGCATCGCCACCGTCAAGGGCACATATTCGGTGGTGCCGGGCAGCAAGACATAGAGTGGCTCACCGCCTGTTTTCGCCGGATCAAAGGCTTCTGTTTTTAAGCCAGACTTTTGGTATTTGAATGTGCCGGTGGTTTCCATCGCCGCTTTCACGCGCAAAAACACCGGCACGGCATAGGTGGGTAACTCAGTTTTTAGGTGGCTGAGCAGTGTCGCGAAATTAACGTCATGGCCTTCATGTGGCGTGATGGCGGCCATGCCGGCGCGGCCATTGGTGTTGGCAATTTCCACGCCATAGACTACGGCTTCGGCCAGGTCTGGGTGCGCGGTCATGATGTTTTCGACTTCAGTAGTCGAGACGTTTTCGCCTTTCCAGCGGAAGGTGTCGCCGGTGCGATCGACAAACTGCGCATGGCGAAAGCCGATTTCGCGCATCAAATCGCCAGTATTGAAGTATTTATCGCCCTGTTTAAAGACATCACTAAAGATGCTTTTGGCATTTTTGTCGCTGTCGGTATAGCCATCAAATGGCGTTTTCTCGGTGATCTCGCCGATCAGCAAGCCGACTTCGCCGCGTTTGACTTCAATCATCAAACCCTTGGCATTGCGCACCGGTGCTTCGGCCTCTTTGTCGTATTTGACCAAGGCATAGGGCATGGGCGAGAAGCCCACGGTGTTGTCGAAATTGAAGATGTTGGTGAAGCCGACATTGCCCTCGGAGGAGGCGTAGAGCTCGGCGACTTCCTCGACGCCAAAGCGGGCTTTGAATTCGCCCCAAATCGAGGGGCGCAGGCCGTTGCCGACCATTTTCGTGGCGCGATGCTGGCGGTCTTTTTCGCTGGCTGGTTTTTCCAGCAAGTAGCGGCAGAGCTCACCAACATAGCCAAAGGCGCTGGCGTTGTAGCGGCGCACATCATCCCAAAACTCGCTAGCGGAGAATTTGCGGCGAATGGCCAGCCCGGCGTTGCCGGCCAATACCGAGCTCCAGCACACCACCATGGCGGTGGCGTGATAAAACGGCAGCGTGGCGTAGAGCACGTCATCGGTTTTCAAGTTGAAGGTGTAGCCGAAGCCGCCATAGGCTTTCATCCAACGTCCGTTATTAAACACCGCAGCTTTTGGTAAGCCGGTGGTGCCAGAGGTGTAGACGTAAAACAGGCCATCGGGGCGGAAGTTTTTCTGCGTGGTTGGCGGGTTGTAGTTGGGGCAGTCTTTGATGTCTTTGGCCAGGCTTTTCCAGCCTTTTGGCGCGCGACCGGGTTTTGTCTGCGTGGGCGCATCGGCAAACCAGTAGCGTTGATCGGCCGGCAAGCAGAGCTCGGCGGCCACGTCATTGACGGCTTGTACGCACTCGGCGCCAACAATCATGGCTTTTGGCTCAACGAGATTGATGCTGTGGGTCAGGACTTTGCCGGTTTGCGAGGTGTTGACGAGTGCGCTAACGACGCCAATTTTCGCCAGACCCAAAACGGTGACCAGCAGCTCAGGACGGTTTTCGATGAGCACCACGGCCACATCGCCTTTTTTCAAGCCACGCGCTAAAAAGTGATGGGCAATGCGGTTGGCCCACTGGTTAAAGCCGGCATAGCTAAATTGCTGGTCTTCATAATACAGCGCGATGCCATGGGGATTTTCTTGTGTGGATTTTTCAAATGCCCATGCCAGACCCAGTGGGGTGGTCGTGTTGGTGCTATTGGCCATGATCAGGCCTTTAATCATGCGTGGTGCTTTCAGCAGCAAGCCGGGCAGTTTGCGGGCAACATCGAGTGGGCTAATGACATCGGCGTGGGGAGTAGACATAAAAATTCCTGCAAATGGATAGTTCAGCTAAAACAAAGCCGCCTAAAGTGGCGGCTAAGTTAACGGCGCAGCCTCCGTCTCGCAAGACTTTCGGCGTAGGCATTGGCTTATTTGCGGCGTTTACGTGTGACGTAGGCGCCGCGGAAGAGCCTGTTAGCGCTTTTTCGTTGGGATGGTCCCCATGATTTTACAAATAATGCCGAGCATGACCTCGTCGGCACCGCCACCAATGGAGGCCAAGCGGCCATCGCGGTAGGCGCGAGCAATTGGGTTGTCCCAGGTGAAGCCTTGGCCGCCCCAGTATTGCAGGCAGCTGTCGGTGACTTCGCGCATCAGTCGGCCGGCTTTGAGCTTGGCCATGGAGGCGAGCATGGTGACATTTTCGCCGGCAATGTGTTGCTCGCAAGCCAAATACGTCATGCCACGCAGGGCTTCGATTTCGGTCATCAGCTCGGCCATGCGGAAATGCACCACTTGCTGATCGAGCAGCGGTTTGCCGTAGATCATCCGTGAGCGGGCATAGTCTATGGTGAGTTCAACGCATTTGCTCATGCCACCTAAGCCGCTGGCGGCGCAGAAAATGCGCTCTTCTTGGAATTGCAGCATTTGCATCATAAAGCCCATGCCTTCGTTGCCAATCACGTGGCTTTGCGGCACACGCACATCATCGAAAAATACTTGCGCGGTGTCGGAGCTGCGTTGGCCGAGCTTGTCGATGGGCTTGGAGAAGGAGATGCCCGGTGTTTTCGACGGCACAATAATCAAGGACTTATTGTTGTAGGGGCCTTCGTCGCTGGTGTTGGCGAGCAGGCAGAAAAAGTCGGCTTGCAAGCTGTTGGTGATCCACATTTTGCTGCCATTGATAACGTAGTCATCGCCATCTTTCACGGCTTTGGTTTTGATCGCCGCGACATCCGAACCGGCATGCACTTCGCTGACGGCAATCGAGGCGACCATGTCACCGCTAATGGCGTGGCGCAGGAATTTATCTTTCAGCTCATCGGAGCCAAAACGGGCAATGGCTGGGGTTGCCATGTCGGTTTGTACGCCAATCGCCATGGGGATGCCGCCACAGGCAATGCGCCCGAGCTCTTCAGTCACCACCATATTGTAAGAATAATCCAAGCCTGAGCCGCCAAAGGCTTCGGGCTTATGAATGCCGAGTAGGCCAAGGTTGCCCATTTTTTTGAACAACTCATGGGCGGGAAAGCGGCCGGCTTCTTCCCACGCATCAACATGTGGGTTCACGTCGTTTTCAACAAATTGGCGTGTGGTGCGGCGCAGTGCTTCGTGTTCTTCGGTAAATTGCATGGTCTCTCTCCAAAATAAAGGCGCTCAGCAGGAGGTGGGGTGACGCTGGCGATAAAGCGCGGTCGTCAAAAAAATAAACGCTGCTGAGGTGGCGACTAGTTAGTCACGCGCTAAGATAATGGTCAATATGACGCTTTGCAAAACCTTTTGATAAAAATGAGTAATAAACTATGGCTTTAAACGACTTCCCTATCATTCATACCTTATTAGTAGGTGCTGAGCAGCAAATCACGAGTATCAGCTTGGCGCTGCTAGCCGCGAGTGGCTTGCTGATGACCGGCTTGCTTACCGGTTTGTGGAAGTATTTGGCCATTGCCACCAGCCCGCAATCGCGCGCACCGTATTATGTTGATATTGCCCACCGATCATCGCTGATGTATTCATTTTCAGCGCTGTTGGTGGCTTTTATGGCGGCGCTAAGCCCATTTTCGCCGACAATGACCTGGTGGGCCACCGCCGGGCCGCTGTTTTTCTTTGCCAGCGCGGTATTCACCTATATGGTGCATGGCTATTTAAATGACACGCGCAATCAATTGGCCAAGCCCTATGTGCTCGGCAAGCGGCATCTGCCCGGTGTCATGATTCACGGCTTTATGGGTTTGCTGGCGTTGGTGGAAATCGCCGGTGTGGCGGTGTTGGCCGTTGGGGTTTGGCAGACACTGTCGCCATTGCTATAGCGCATTAAAAAGGCCTCAGAAGAGGCCTTTTTGCTGTAACGCTTAGAGGTATTTAGCCAATAGACTGCGGCCATCGAGCTGAGCATCCATCACCGTCATAAAGGTGTAAGCGCCCATGAGTTTGCGGCTCAAAAACATAAACTCTTTCGGCGGCACACTAAAATGCCGGCTCGCGGCTGAGCGTGCGGCCTGCGAGGCCGCGCGTTTGTGCAGCTGACTTTTTGCCCAACAATACTGACCTTGCGCGTTGAGAATGTCGGCCGGCACATGGGCGTTATCGGCAAATGGCTCGAAGGCGAGCAGGGCGAGATCCAAAAAGCCTTCACGCACATTGGGCTGCAAGCTATCGAGAAACTTAAAGCCGGTCATGGCCGCGCGCATGGCCTCGCGATCGCGATCAAAGCAGGCGCGTGTGAGGTTGCGGGCGAGGTTCAAAAGCTCATCGGGGAAGTCGCGCACCGCGCCAAAATCGAGCAAGACGATTTGGTCGCTAGTGCCGTCATCGCTGAGTTTGACTAGGTAATTACCGAAGTTGGGATCGGTTTGCAGCTGGCCCCAAACAAACACTTCGCGGCAGCAGACTTCTAGTGCGGCCAGCGAAATGGAATCGCGGCGGGCTTGCGGCAGCGCCATGATGGTCGCGCTATTAACCGGCACTCCGGTCTCAAACGACATGACAATGAGCTTGTCGCTGCAATATTCGGGGTATATCTGCGGCACGATAAAGCGCGGGTCATCTTTTAAATAATCACGGAAATGCCGGGTGGTTTCGGCTTCGAGCGGATAATTGACCTCGCGATGCATCATCATGCGCACTTCATCGAGCCATTCGTCGAATTCGCGTGTTTGCGGCACAGCGCGGGTTAGGCGCAGCATGCTGGTGACTAGACTCAAGTCGCTATCGATGGCATCGCCCACGCCAGGATATTGAATTTTAAGCACTAATTCGGCGCCGTCGCTGCGCCGTTGCGCGCGATGCACCTGCGCCAAAGATGCCGCGCCCAAAGGCTCAGGGTCAATGATCAGCTCATCAAAACGACTGCCAAGCTGCTCGCGCACAATAGGCTCCAGTGTGGCCCACTCGAGGCTGGCGGTGGAGTCGTTGAGCTTGTGCAGCGCCGAGGTGATTTCTTCGGGCAAAAAATGTTCGCCATAAAGCGCCATCATTTGGCCAATTTTCACCACGCTGCCTTTTAACTGACCGAGTTCGCCAACTAAGTATTCGGCTTGTTCGGCCAAGGCTTGCCGGCGTGCCGTGGCGCGATTTTCCGGCGCCGAAAAAAGCGAACCGGCGGCCGAGGCGGCCATGCGCGATCCGGCCACAAACGAGGCTTTGGCGATCGAAAAGCGGCGTTCAAAGGCGCCAGTTTTCAAGCGTTTTAGGCGGTCATCAGCCATGTACACAATCCTTGCGATAATCAGATGGCGGGTAGTTTAGCGCATTGGCTGCCAAATGCCGTCGGTCTCCGTGACCACGCCGTCTTCGGCGAGCTTGAGCAGGTGCGCCCACAAGCTAAATCGGGCAATGGGGTGCAGGCTCGGCGAGACATCATCGTAGACAATCGGCACCCAGTCGGCGAGGCTGGCGGGCGGGTGAGCGGCGAGGGCATCGATGACTTTTTGCTCGCGCTTTAAGCGATGCGCCACGGTAGCAGCGACCACGCTTTCGGCCTCTGGCATGACGCTGCCATGACCAGGCAGCAAATACTTGATGCCACGCCCCAGCAGTTTATTGAGCGAGCGCACATAGTCGCCTAGGCGGCCATGCGGCGGGATTATCACCACCGTGGAGCCCTGGATAATATGGTCGCCGGTGATCAGCCAATGCTCATCGGGGCAATGAAAGCATAGGTGATTCTCGACGTGGCCGGGCGTATGAATGACTTCTAGTGGCCAGCCCAAGGCATCGAAGCATTGGCCATCGACCAGCGTCTCATCGATCACGGTGTCGCGATCTTGGCTGGGGTCATCGGCGAGTGGAAACATGCCGCAGACGCGCGCACCGGTGGCTGCCACCAGCGCCGAGGTGCCCGGCGAATGGTCACGATGCGTATGCGTGAGCAGGATATGCGTCAGCGGCAGGCCGGTTTCGGCGACTGCAGCGAGTAAGGCCTGATGATGCGCGGCATCGGCCGGACCGGGATCGACTAGTGCCACGCAGCGTGCGCCAATCAGCAGATACGAATTGGTGCCAGGGCCGGTCATGATGCTCGGATTCGCCGCCGTCATGCGCCACACGCGGGCGCTCAGACGCTGCGGGGTGTCGGCAATAATCGGCAGGGCAACGGAGTCGGTCAAAGCCATATCGTTCTCAACAAAAGCGGCGGGCGTGATTTTTCTTCGCACAATAAAGCGAGTTTGGCCGTGACTATACTATGCTGTGTTTTTTTCGCCACGATGGAGCGCTCATGCTAATTGTTGTGTCGCCAGCCAAAACACTCGACTACGAAACTCCACTGCCAGCATTTGTACAGCCCACCCAGCCGCAATACGTTGCTGAAGCGGCTGAGCTGATTGACGTCCTAAAAGTCAAATCGCCTGCCGATATTGCCAGCCTAATGCACCTGTCGGATAAGCTCGCCAGCCTCAACGTGGCGCGCTACAACGACTGGCAGCCCGCATTTAGCGATGATGAGGCGCGACCGGCGCTGTTTGCCTTTAAGGGCGATGTCTACACCGGCCTCGATGTCTCGCGTTTTTCTGCCGATGACCTTGCCGAGGCGCAGCAGCATTTGCGCATTTTATCTGGCTTGTATGGCCTGTTGCGGCCGCTCGACTATATGCGTCCGTACCGCTTAGGAATGGGCACTGATCTCGTCAATGCGCGCGGCAAAAATCTCTATGAGTTCTGGGGTGAGTCGCTCACGCAGGCATTAAATGCGGCCTTGGCCGAGCAGTCTGATGGGTTTCTAGTCAATTTAGCCTCGCAAGAATACTTCCGTGCTGTGCAGCCAAAAAAACTCGCTGGGCAGATCATCACGCCGGAGTTTCGTGATGAAAAAAACGGTCAATTTAAGATTATTAGCTTTTTTGCCAAAAAAGCGCGTGGCCGAATGGCGGCGTGGTTGATTCAAGAGCGCATTCGTCAGCCCGAGGAATTGTGCCGCTACGACATCGATGGCTATCGCTATGATCGCGCCTTATCGCGCCCCGACGCGCCTGTTTTTACACGGCGTGAGGCTGATAAAAACGCCCTAAGCTAGTCCTTTTGTCTACCGTTTATCCGCAATCCATGGGGCTTGCGATCACAGTGCTAGTCCTGCGCGGCGTAAAACCGTAAACTTCGCCCGTCTAAAAATGCCCTAAAGAGGTTCTCTATCGTGTCAGTCGATACCATTAAAGCCCTGCAAGCCGATCATTTTGGCCGCTGGAAAAATCGTGAAGCCATTGCCGAATCCATGATTCCGCAGATTGGCGACTTACACCGTGAAAACAACGTCATCATTTCGGTGTTTGGCCGTGCTTTAGTGAATCGCTCAGTGATTCAAATCCTCAAATACCACCGCCGCGTGCGCATGATTGCCGGCGATTTGTCGGTGGTCGACACCTTTCCCATTCTAGAAATGGTGAAAGATTTAGGCCTTGGCGCTTGCCAAGTCGATATCGGCAAAATTGCCATTGATTTCCGTGAGCACGGTGCCGGTCAAGATCTCCGCGCTTTCGTGGAAAAGGCCGTGGCACCTGGTGTTGGCCTGAAATCTTTAGGCGAGCCGCGTGATGTTGTGCTGTTTGGTTTTGGCCGCATTGGTCGTATTTTGGCGCGCTTACTCATTGAGAAAGCCGGTAATGAAGGCGGCCTGCGCCTGCGTGCCATTGTGGTGCGTAAAACCACCGATGGTGATCTGCAAAAACGTGCTTCGTTGCTGCGCCGTGATTCTATTCACGGACCATTTGAAGGCACGATTTCGGTGGATGAAGAAAACGAAGCCATCATCGCTAATGGCAATTTCATTAAAGTCATTTACGCCAGCAACCCTGAAGACGTTGATTACGCTGCCTATGGCATCAAAGACGCCTTGCTGATTGATAACACCGGCAAGCTGAAAGATAGCGAAGGCCTGGGCCGTCATTTGAAATGTGCCGGTGTGGCGCGCGTGGTGCTCACTGCACCTGCCAAAGGTGACATCAAAAATATCGTCTATGGCGTCAACAGCGACACCATCAGCGATGCCGATACGATTTTATCGGCCGCTTCATGCACCACCAACGCCATCACGCCGGTGTTGAAGGTAATGAATGATGAGTTCGGTATTAGCTCTGGCCACGTGGAAACCGTTCACTCGTTTACCAATGACCAAAACCTCATTGATAACTACCACAAGGCTGACCGTCGTGGTCGTTCGGCGGTGTTGAATATGGTCATCACCGAGACCGGCGCAGCTAAGGCCGTGGCTAAAGCGCTGCCCGAGTTGCTGGGCAAGCTCACCGGCAGCTCGATTCGCGTGCCGACACCTAATGTCTCGATGGCTATTTTGAGCTTGAACCTAGACAAAGCGGCGACTAAAGAAGAGATCAACGAGTTCTTGCGCAATGTGTCGCTGCATTCGAGCTTAGGTGAGCAAATCGACTACACCAACTCCACCGAAGTCGTGTCGACCGATTTTATCGGTTCGCGTTGCGCCGGTGCCTTTGACGCGCAAGCCACGATCGTGAATGGCAACCGTGCCAACCTCTATGTTTGGTATGACAACGAGATGGGCTATAGCTGCCAAGTCATGCGTATTGCTGAGCAAATTGCAGGCGCGCATTACCTGTCGTTACCTGTTGAGGGTTAAGCTGCGCACGCTGAGTAGGGCTTGATATAGCCCTGTTCAGCGACTTTTGAGCTTTTTATATAGATAATTATTGGGTCGTGCACATGCAGTTTGTGCCGGCAATGACTCGTTAAAACGCGCTGGAATACACCATGATTAAAATCAAACGAGGCTTGAATTTGCCTCTATCTGGAGCGCCCAAGCAAGCCATCAGCCGCTCACCGGCGGTGCGCTCGGTAGCTATTGTGGGTGGCGACTACCCCGGCTTACAACCATCCATGTCTGTTGCTGAAGGCGATATGGTGCGGTGCGGGCAAGTGCTTTTTAATGACAAGAAAAATCCCGACGTGGTTTTCACGGCCCCCGCTAGCGGTCGCGTGCGCGCAGTAAATCGTGGTGCTCGCCGCGTGTTTTTGTCATTGGTCATCGATATCGATGCTGCGGCTGGTGAAGCCGAGACGTTTACTGCGCACAGTCCCGATGCTTTGGCATCATTAAGCGCTGAGGCGGTGACTGAGCAGCTGCGTCTTTCGGGCTTATGGACCGCGTTGCGCACACGGCCATTCAGCAAGATTCCCGTGCCTGGCACAACCCCATCGGCGCTGTTTGTCAACGCCATGGATACCAACCCGCACGCGGTCAATCCAGTGCTAGTCATTGCCGAAGATGAGCAAGCCTTCGTGAACGGTTTGGCGGTGTTAGCACGCTTGGGTGCGCCGGTCATTGTCGCGAAAGCGCCCGAAGACAGCTTTGCGACCGGTCAAGCGCGAGTCGAAACCTTCTCTGGCCCGCATCCGGCTGGCCTAGTTGGCACTCATATGCATTTTGTTGCGCCGGTCAATGTGCAACGCCAAGCCTGGCATCTTAATTACCAAGACGTGATGGCGATTGGTCGGCTCTTTGTCACCGGCCGTCTCGACACGCAACGCGTTATTAGCCTTGGCGGCCCCGTTGTCAAAGAGCCGCGTCTGGTGCGCACGCAAATGGGTGCCAGCATTACTGAGCTGCTCGATGGTGAGCTTGCCGCTGGGGAAAACCGCAGCATTTCTGGTTCGGTGTTGTCTGGCCGGCAAGCACGCGGCGTTGAGGCGTATTTAGGCCGATATCATCTGCAAGTATCGGCACTCGAGGAAGGCCGCGAGCGCGAGTTGCTGCACTATGTTCGTCCGGGCACGCATCGCAGCTCGGTGCTGAACTTGTATTTTGGTAAGTTTTTGAAACGTGAGTTTGCACTCACCACCAGCACCAATGGCTCCGAACGTGCCATGGTGCCAGTGGGTGCTTACGAAGCCATCATGCCCCTAGATATTTTGCCCACGCAGCTTCTGCGTAGCCTAATCGTTGGCGATGATGATCAAGCCGTGGCACTAGGTGCGCTGGAGTTAGACGAAGAAGATCTGGCGCTGTGCACATACGCATGCCCCGGGAAATATGAATACGGTCCCATCTTGCGTGATGTGTTGACCCGCATTGAGAAGGAGGGTTAAGCCGTGAGTTGGGTAAAAAATAAACTCGAGCAGATGGCTCCTGATTTCCAAAAGGGTGGCAAGCACGAAAACTGGGCGGCGTTGTTTGAGGCCGTTGATACATTTTTCTACAGCCCAAAACAGGTCACGCACACGTCCTCGCATGTGCGCGACTCCATCGACTTAAAACGCATCATGATTTTGGTCTGGATGGCGACATTCCCGGCCATGTTTTTGGGCATGTGGAATATCGGTAATCAAGCGCTGACCGTGCTCGATAACGTGCCTGGCGGCACACCGGATATGGCCGTTGATGCCTGGCGGGTCTGGGTCATTTCTTTATTAGCCGGCTTTGATTCCACCAATCTGTGGCATTGCTTCGTGTATGGCGCCACCTTCTTTGTGCCGGTTTATCTCACCACGTTTATTGTGGGCGGTTTCTGGGAAGTCATGTTTGCGCAAAAGCGTGGTCACGAAGTTAATGAAGGCTTCTTTGTTACCTCGGTGCTGTTTGCTTTAACGCTGCCTCCCACCGTACCGCTCTGGCAAGTGGCGTTGGGCATCACCTTTGGTGTGGTGATTGCCAAAGAAGTGTTCGGCGGTACTGGTAAAAACTTCGTCAACCCGGCGCTGTCAGCGCGTGCGTTTTTGTTCTTTGCCTATCCCGCACAGCTCTCTGGCGACACTGTCTGGACTGCGGTGAATCCAGCGCTTTGGGGTCAGGCCATTGATGGCTGGACAGGCGCGACGGCACTTGGCCAAGCCAAAGCCGCGGGCATTGAGGCGCTGCAACGCGTGAGCGATGGCGGTTTGCAAGCCATCACCTGGTTTGATGCGTTCATTGGCAATGTGCCTGGCTCCATGGGTGAGGTATCGACCTTGGGCATTGCCATTGGTGCGGTGATTTTGTTGACCACACGCGTGGCCTCATTCCGCATCATGGGCGGCGTGCTCATTGGCATGATCGCAACGACCTCTTTGTTTAATGCCATTGGCTCAGACACCAATCCGATGTTTGGTGTGCCGTGGTATTGGCATTTGGTGCTGGGTGGCTATGCCTTTGGCATGGTGTTTATGGCCACCGACCCAGTCTCATCCTCGATGACGCACACCGGGCGCTGGATATTCGGCATCGTCATTGGTGTCATGGTCGCGCTCATTCGCATCGTCAACCCGGCGTATCCCGAAGGCATGATGTTGGCAATTTTGTTCGCCAACCTGACCGCGCCACTTATCGATTACTTCGTTATGCAGTCCAACATTAACCGGAGGCTTGCACGCAATGGCTAATGAATCTCAAGTCAAAACCATCACCGTAGCACTCGTACTGTCGGTGGTCTGCTCGGTGGCCTTAGCGGTTGCCGTGACCATGCTGAAGCCCATCCAGCTAGCGAACCAAGCGCTCGATAAACAGCGCAAAATCTTAGCCGCCGCCGGTGTATTGTCGGAAGGCCAAGGTGATGCTGAGGAAGTCGGCGCGAAGTTCCAGCAATTTGAGCGCTATCTTGTTGATCTCAATACCGGTGCCTACACGCGCATTGATCTCGACGATCGCTACGACCAGCGCAAAGCCACCAAGCAGCCCGAAAGCTCCATGGCCTTAAGCGGAGAGCAAGATGTCGCCGACATTAAGCGTCGTGCCGAAAAAGCCGATGTCTATGTGCTGCGCGATGATCAAGGTGAGCTAAGCCGCTTGGTCTTGCCGGTATCGGGCTATGGGTTGTGGTCGACCATGTATGGCTATTTGGTGCTTGAAAAAGATGCCAATACCGTTGCCGGCATTACCTTTACTGATCAGGCGGAAACACCTGGTTTGGGCGGTGAAATCGACAATCCCAAATGGCAGGCACAGTGGGTTGGTAAGCATGTTTATGGGCCGGCAGGCGAGCCACAACTGGCACTTAAAAAAGGCGGTGTGGATCCAGCAAAGCCCGATGCACAATACCAAGTGGATGCACTTTCTGGTGCCACACTGACCAGTAACGGCGTCAGCAATATGGTTGAATTTTGGATGGGCGACTTAGGCTTTAAAGCATTCCTAAGCAAAGTCCGCGAGTCAGGAGTGTAATCATGTCCGATCAAGCCCCCGTCAAATCGATTTTATTAGGCCCGATCCTCAACACGAATCCGGTCATTTTTCAGGTGCTGGGTATTTGCTCCGCACTTGCTGTTACGTCCAATATGAACACCGCCTTGGCGATGTCGATTGGTCTGACTGCTGTGGCGGCATTTGCCAGCCTATTCGTGTCGATTATTCGTAGCGTTATCCCCAACTCGATTCGCATTATTGTGCAAATGGTGATCGTTGCCACACTGGTAATTATTGTTGATCAGGTGTTGCGCGCCTTTGCGCCGGGTATTGCGAAGCAAATGTCGGTGTTTGTTGGTCTGATTATCACCAACTGTATCGTCATGGGTCGCCTCGAAGCCTTTGCCATGAAAAACCCACCCACCATGAGCTTTATTGATGGCCTGGGTAATGGCTTGGGCTATTCGGCGCTGCTGCTCCTCGTTGCGCTGGTACGTGAAGTCTTAGGCTCTGGCACGTTTTTTGGCCTGACGGTGCTGCCGACCGTGAGCAATGGCGGCTGGTATGTGCCTAATGGTTTGTTGCTGCTGCCACCATCGGCATTCTTCTTGATTGGTCTTATTATTTGGGCGCTGCGCTCATGGAAAACCGATCAACAAGAAGCCGCTGATTTCCGCATTGCGCCGAATTCGCGCGCGACCCCGACGCACTAAGGCAGGAGAGACATTATGTTGGAGCATTACCTTAGTTTATTTGTGCGCTCGGTGTTCATTGAGAACATGGCGCTGGCCTTCTTCTTGGGCATGTGTACGTTTTTGGCGATTTCCAAAAAGGTCACCACGGCGTTTTCGCTGGGCATGGCGGTGGTGGTGGTGCAAACCATCACCGTGCCGGTCAACAACCTGATGTGGCAATACTTTCTCAAAGAGGGTGGTTTGCAGTGGACGGGTCTTGAGGGCGCCAGCGCCATTGATTTGAGCTTCCTGTCGCTGCTTACCTATATTTGTACTATTGCTGCCATGGTGCAGGTTATCGAGATGGCGTGCGATAAATACTTGCCAGCTCTCTACAACGCGTTGGGCATTTATCTGCCGCTGATTACCGTGAACTGCGCGATTTTAGGTGGCTCATTGTTTATGCAAGAGCGCGATTACAACTTACCTGAGTCCGTGGTGTATGGCGTCGGTTCAGGTGTGTCATGGGCGCTGGCCATCGTGCTACTCGCGGCCATTCGCGAAAAGCTCAAATACAGTGATGTGCCCGGTGGCATGGAAGGCTTGGGCATCACCTTTATTTCGGTAGGCTTGATGTCACTTGGCTTCATGTCCTTCTCCGGCATTCAACTTTAAGGAGGTAACACGATGTCCACCCAACTGGTCATTATCCTCTCAATGCTGATGTTCACTGGCACTGTGTTGTTGCTAGTGATGTTTATTTTGGCAGCGCGTTCGCAGCTGGTCTCGACGGGGGCTGTCTCAGTCGATATCAATGAAGATCCTGAAAAGCGCCTTGAGATCAGTAGCGGTAGCAAGCTTTTACAGGCCTTGGCTGACGAAAAAATCTTCTTATCATCGGCCTGTGGTGGCGGTGGAACCTGCGGCCAATGCCGTGTGCGTGTGAAGTCTGGGGGTGGCGATATTTTGCCAACCGAAGAGCCACATTTTACCAAGCGTGAAATCAAAGATGGCTGGCGCTTAGGCTGCCAAATGCAGGTTAAGCAAGACCTAGAAATCGAGTTAGATGAGGCCTTTTTCGGCGTAAAACGCTGGGAATGTGAGGTTGTCTCCAACGACAACGTGGCGACGTTCATTAAAGAGCTCGTGCTCAAATTGCCTGAAGGCGAGGATGTTAATTTCCGCGCTGGTGGTTATGTGCAGCTCGAAATTCCGCCGTATGAAGCAAATTTTGCCGATATGGATATTCCCGAGGAATATCGTGGCGACTGGGAAAAATTTGGTCTGTTTAAGGTCAAATCAAAGGTCGATGAAACCACCATTCGTGCTTACTCCATGGCGAACTACCCTGATGAAAAAGGCCTGCTGAAATTCAATATTCGTATTGCCACGCCGCCATTGCGTCAGCTCGACGAAATCGCACCTGGCAAGATGTCGTCGTATGTGTTTTCGCTGAAACCCGGCGATAAAATCACCGTGTTTGGACCCTTTGGTGAGTTTTTTGCCAAGAAAACCGATGCTGAAATGGTCTTCATTGGCGGTGGTGCTGGTATGGCACCGATGCGCTCGCATTTGTTTGATCAGCTCAAGCGCCTTGGTAGTCAACGCAAAATCAGCTTTTGGTATGGCGCGCGCTCATTGCGCGAAACATTTTATGCCGAAGAGTACGATGCGCTGGCTGAAGCGAATCCTAACTTTGAATGGCATTTGGCGTTATCAGAGCCACAGCCAGAAGATAATTGGTCAGGCCACACCGGTTTTATTCACCAAGTGTTGCTGGAAAACTACCTGAAAAATCACCCAGCGCCTGAAGATTGTGAGTTCTACATGTGTGGCCCTCCCATGATGAATGCTGCCGTTGTTAAGATGCTTGAAGATTTAGGTGTTGATCATGAAAACATCTTGTTGGATGACTTTGGGGGTTAGTGTTCATGGCTCATCGCATACACACGTTAGGGATGAGCCTTGTGCTCAGCATGCTCATGCTGGGCTGTCAGCCCGCAACACCAGAGGCCACTGAGCAACGCGCCGAAGTGGCCAGTGTTCGACTGTCGGGCACGGCGTATCATTCCATGGCATGGCAAGTCAGCTTAGCTGCCTTGCCCACAGACACCTCGCGCGAGCAGTTGCAGCAACGCCTGCAAGCACGTCTTGATGCAGCCAATACCGTGTTGTCGACGTATCAATCCGATACTGAATTGATGCGTTTTAATCGCGCCAGTGTTGGCGAATGGCATGCGGTCAGCCCGATGCTATTGCACGCCTTGAGCCGTGCCTTGCAAGTCAGCGCGCAAATGACTTCATTTGCTCAGGCCGCAGATGCCTATGACGTGACGGTGTCGCCATTGGTGAACCTGTGGGGTTTTGGCTCAACGGGTAAGACCACGCGTGTGCCCACTGACGCTGACACTGCGCGTGCCAAAGCGCAAATAGGTTGGCAAAACGTTCAGCTTGAGAGCAAAAACGAACGCGCCCAGCGACTTGCACCGGTGACTATTGATTTGTCGTCGGTCGGTGAGGGCGCTGCGGTTGATGCACTCAGCAGCGAGTTGCAGTCATTGGGCGTCAGTGACTTTCTTGTTAGCGTGGCCGGTACGTTGAAGTCACGCGGAAATCGCGCCGATGGCTCGCCATGGCGCGTTGCCATTGAGCGACCCGATGGGCAGGGTGGCATTCAGCAGTTAGTGGTGTTGAGCGATGGTTCGTTGTCGACATCGGGCTCTTATCGCAATTATTTCGAGCGTAATGGCGTGCGTTATTCACACACCATTGACCCGCGCACGGGCAAGCCGATCACGCATAATGGCGTGTCCGTCACCGTTATTTCGCCGGTCAATAACGATGCCACGCTTGCTGATGCGTGGGCCACAGCCCTCAGTGTTTTGTCGCCTGAGCTGGCTATTCAAACAGCCAATAAGCTTGGTTTAGCGGCTTATGTTGTGGCTAAAACAGCCGATGGGTTCGACGCAAGTCACTCCGCGGCATTCACACCCTATTTGCCGGTTCAAAAAAGTGCGCAGGAGTAATTATGCTGAGCTTATTTCTTGTCAGTTTTGTCGTCATTGCCCTCGTGGTGGTGGGCATGGCGGTTGGCGTGATGAATGGTCGCGAGCCGATTAAAGGCTCCTGCGGTGGTCTGAATCGCTTAGGTATGCGCGATGGCGAATGCCCCATTTGTGGAGACAATCCCACGCTGTGCGAATCGGAAACCGCCACCACCAGTAAGCGGCCAACGGCTGCAGAGCTTGGTCGTCAGGTCTAAGCAGCAACGCTGGGGTCAGATGCTCAAGCGCCGCATGCAAATATCTTTGTACATCACGAAATCGCCCATAAAGCTGTAGATCGGATACTTGAAGGTAGCCGGGCGATTCTTCTCATAGACAAAATGACCGACCCACGCAAAACCGTAGCCAATCACTGGGAAAGCGAATAACCACAGCCATTGGCCGGTCAACATGACGCCTACAAGCAGAGCGAGTACGAGTGTGGTACCAATAAAATGCAGGCGCCGACAGGTTCGGTTGCTGTGTTCTTGCAAATAGAACGGGTAAAACTCGCGAAAACTGGTAAATCTTGCGTCGCTCATGGTTATCTCCGCACAGTGTTGGCGCTACAGGCCAAACCTTTCTAATTTAAAAAAGTAATAACGCACTTGTAACTCAGTGCGCTCAGCTTGCCAAGTGCTCTGGGCTTATTACGCATCAAGCTGAGTGTTTTCGTCAGCCATAATGTCGTCTTCAGTCATTGTGTCATGCCGCTATTCGTCCGACAGTCTAGATCACGCTGCTGACTATGAAGTCATGGCGTGTTTTTTTCATACAACGAGGACATTCCATCATGACGGAAGCCCTGATTTTTGATGCCGTACGCACTCCGCGTGGCAAAGGTAAGAAAGACGGTTCACTGCACACCACCAAGCCGGTTGATTTAGTCGTTGGCTTGATGAAGTCGTTAGAAGCGCGCAACGGCGCTGAGTTTATCAATCACGTCGATGACGTGGTGCTCGGCTGCGTCACCCCCGTTGGCGATCAAGGTGCCGACGTTGCTAAAACCGCCGCGCTCGCCGCGCATTGGCCACACGAAACCGCTGGCGTTCAGCTCAACCGTTTCTGCGCCTCCGGCTTAGAAGCCGTCAACATGGGCGCCATGAAAGTACGCTCCGGCTTTGAAGATTTAGTCGTGGTCGGCGGTGTTGAGTGCATGTCGCGCATTCCCATGGGTTCCGACGGCGGCGCCTGGGCGATGGACCCAGCCACCAACTTAGACACCGGCTTTGTGCCACAAGGCATTGGCGCCGATTTGATCGCCACGCTCGAAGGCTTTAGCCGCACCGACATCGATACCTATGCCGTGGAGTCGCAAAAACGCGCCGCCAATGCCCGTGCGCAAGGCTATTTCAACGGCTCTGTGGTGCCAGTGAAAGATATCAACGGCCTCGATGTATTGGTCGAAGATGAGTTCATCAAGCCCGATTCCACAGTGGAAAAACTCGCCGGCCTGCAACCGTCATTCATGATGATGGGTGAGATGGGCGGCTTCAACGCCGTGGCGCTGCAGAAATACCATTGGATTGAGAAAATCGACCACGTGCATACCGCCGCTAACTCGTCCGGCATTGTCGATGGCGCAGCCCTGATGCTGATTGGCAACGAAGCCACTGGCAAAAAGCTCGGCCTCAAGCCACGCGCGCGTTTCTTAGCGACTGCCGTGAGCGGTGCTGATCCCACCATCATGCTCACCGGTCCCGCACCGGCGGCGCGCAAGGCCCTAGCGAAAGCCGGTTTAACGGCCGATGACATCGATCTCTGGGAAATCAACGAAGCCTTTGCAGCCGTTGCCATGCGTTTTATGAAAGACATGGGCATCTCGCATGACATCACCAACGTCAATGGCGGCGCGATTGCCATGGGTCACCCACTCGGCGCCACCGGCTGCATGATCTTAAGCACCTTGCTCGATGAGCTCGAGCGTCGTGGCTTGAAGCGCGGCTTGGCGACGCTCTGCGTCGGCGGCGGCATGGGTATTGCCACCATCATTGAGCGCGTCTAAGCGCATCGCTTTTTGCCGGCTGCGTGAAGCAGCCAGCAACACATTATTGAGAGAACGATTATGAGCCAGAGCTCCATTCGCTGGGAAAAAGATGCCGACAATATCGTCGTCTTAACGATGGACGACCCGAACCAGTCGGCCAACACAATGAACGCCTTGTACCAAAAATCCATGGGTGAGACTGTTGATCGCCTGATCGCTGAGAAAAATGATATAGCCGGTGTGATTTTAACGTCGGCGAAGAAAACCTTTTTCGCCGGTGGTGATTTGCGTTTATTGATTCAAGCCACTGCAGAAGACGCGCCGAAGCTCGCCGCAGAATTGAAAGAAATGCATCGCCAACTGCGTGGTTTAGAGACGTTGGGCAAGCCCGTTGTCGCCGCCATGAATGGCACGGCGCTCGGTGGCGGCTTGGAAATTGCACTGGCCTGTCATCACCGCGTCGCCATTGGCGGTACCAAAGCTGAGTTCGGTTTGCCCGAAGTGTCCCTGGGCTTGCTGCCCGGCGGCGGCGGTCTGACCCGTGTCACACGCATGCTCGGCATTCAAAATGCCTTGATGAGCGTGCTCATGCAGGGCCCACGCATGAAGGCTGAAAAAGCCCAATCGACCGGCCTGATTGATGAGCTCGCCACCGATGCTGACGACATGCTGGCGAAAGCCCGCGCTTGGATTAAAGCCAACCCCAATGCGCAACAGCCTTGGGATAAGTCAGGCTATAAAATGCCCGGCGGCACACCATCAACACCCGCGTTGGCGATGAACCTGCCTGCGTTCCCTGCCAACCTGCGTAAGCAAACCAAAAACGCCAACTATCCTGCGCCAAAAGCCATTATGTCGGCTGTGGTGGAGGGCGCTCAGGTCAGCTTCGATAACGCACTGACGATTGAGTCGCGTTATTTCATTAAGCTCGCGACCGGCAAGCAGGCGAAAAACCAGATCAAAGCCTTCTTCTTCGATTTACAGAAGATCAATGGCGGCGGTTCGCGCCCTAGCAAAGACACGTATCCAGTGTGGAAGGCTAAGAAAGTTGGCATCTTGGGTGCTGGCATGATGGGTCAGGGCATTGCGTATGTCTCCGCCATGGTCGGCATCGAAGTGGTATTGCTCGATCAGACCGTGGAAGCGGCTGAGCGCGGCAAGGCCTACACCAAAGGCCTGCTCGACAAGCGCGTGAGCAAAGGCCGCATGGCCGCTGACAAAGCCGAGGCGACACTGGCGCTGATCAGCACCACCGATAGCCACACCGATCTCGCCGGCTGCGATATTGTTGTGGAAGCAGTATTTGAAGACCGCGCGGTGAAAGCCAAAGCCACCGAGCTGTCAGAAGCCAATGCATTGCCCGATTTCTTGATGTGTTCGAACACCTCAACCTTGCCCATTACTGGCTTGGCGAAGGCGTCGAAAAAGCCCGAGAATTTCATCGGTCTGCATTTCTTCTCGCCTGTCGACAAAATGCCCCTGGTGGAAATCATCCGTGGTGATGAAACCTCCGATGCGGCCTTGGCTAAAGCCTTCGACTTCGTCTTGCAGATTCGCAAAACGCCTATCGTGGTCAATGACTCACGTGGCTTCTTCACCTCGCGCGTGTTCGGCACATTCATTATGGAAGGCATGGCCATGGTCGGTGAAGGCTATCATCCGGTCAGCATCGAGCAGGCCGCTGCGCAAGCCGGCATGCCGGTTGGCCCCTTGGCTATTACCGATGAAGTGAGCTTGGACTTGGGTCGCAAAGTGCGCGTGCAAACCGAGAAAGATTTGGCTGCAGAAGGTAAAACCTTGCCAGATCATCCGGCCAACGCCATTAGCGATCGCATGATGGATGAGTTTGGTCGCTTTGGTAAAAAGGCGGGTAAAGGCTTCTACGACTACCCAGAAGGTGGCAAAAAAGTCATCTGGCCGGGCCTCATTGAGACCTTTACCAAGGCAGATAAAGTCGCCATTGACGAGAGCGAGTTTGAAGAGCTGCAAGCGCGCTTCTTGTATCGCCAAGCCATTGAGTCGGCGCGCTGCTTTGAAGAGGGTGTGTTGACCTCAGTGGCCGATGCCAACATCGGTTCGGTATTCGGTATTGGCATGGCGCCATGGACTGGCGGTGTGTTGCAGTACATCAACTATGTTGGTCTGCCGGAGTTTGTTGCGCGCGCTGATGCGTTCGCGGCGAAATTTGGTGATCGTTTCACGCCGCCGCAACTGCTGCGTGACATGGCCGCGAGTGGCAAAACCTTCGAGTAATTCACTCGATGTGTGCAGGGCTTGATGGCAATTGCATCAAGCCCGCTCAAAAAGACCCGATGCCTAAACCGCTCGGGTCTTTTTCTTTGTTCGCATGGAGGCTTTGGCGTAAGCTAAGGCGCATTCACACGACTTGCCCGCTGAGCAGAGGCCGATGACTGATTCACCCATTCCCGCGTCCATTAGTGATGCCATTCCTGTCATTACGCCGTCGCGCGAGTTCACCATCGATGAGCTCTCGCAAACCGCCGGCATGACGGTGCGCAATGTCCGCGCCTATCAAGATAAAGGCTTAATTCCGCCGCCCGAGATTCGCGGCCGCACCGGCATTTATACCGATGCGCATTTGGCGCGCTTACGCGTCATTGGCCCCTTGTTGGCACGCGGCTATAGCTTGGGCAATATTGCTGAGCTCATTGATGCCTGGGAAAAGGGCCACGACCTGCGCCAGTTGTTAGGACTGGAGCAGGCCATTACCTCGCCATGGTCTGAAGATGTGCCGGCCTATTACGAGCTCAATGAGCTGATGGCATTTTTTCCGCGTCAAATGAGCCCGGAAGCGCTTGCCAAAGCCGCCAGCTTAAAGCTCATCATGATCGATGGCCCGCGCTTTAAAGTGCCCAGCCCGCGCTTATTTAATGCCGGTGTTGAGTTGGCAAAACTCGGCGTGCCGCTGATCGACTTGCTGGATATTTTGGCCGGCGTGCGTGGCAATGTGGAGCAAGTCGCCAATGCGTTATTGCAGCTGGTGGTGCGTCACGTCTTTGAGCCGCAGGGCAAAAATGCCATGCCTGCCGCCAGCGAAGTGCCGCATATGGCTGAGGTGATTTGGCGTTTGCGTCCAATCGCCGATATGGCGGTGGCCGCGGAGGTTTCAGCTGCCATGGAGAAGGCCACTCAGCGCTACTTAGGTGAGCGAATGGATGCGCTACTTGCCACGCTGAAGTCAGATCAGCAACGCAAAGACTGACCAATGACATTGGGATTTTTGTTGGTTTGTTGTATATCAACGGTATACCGCATGGTCAGTTTCGGCTAACCTTGCGACACAAATATTGATAACACGCACTATTTACAAGGAATAATCATGACTACATCGTTTAAGTCTGCTCTGTTAGTCCGTGGCGCTCTGGCGGCGGCTGTGCTTGCTGCCACGGGTACTGCGGTTGCGGCCGATGAAGAAACCGGCTCATCGTACGACAACTATGTCTACTTCGGTGGTTTCTATATGCGTGCCGACAAAGACCGTTCACCGCGCAACGAGTCTGGCGATAGCTTCGGTTATCAAGCCGCCGTTGGTCAGCGTATTAACGATAACCTGTGGGTTGAAGGTCAGTTCTTCGGTGACACCATTGAGACGGGCACGAGCAATGGTACGGACTTCTACCAAACAGGCTTAGGCGTCGATCTGCAATACGCCTTCGGTCAACGTTCCGAGTTCACACCTTACATTCTCGCTGGTATTGGCGGCGTCTATAACGACGTGCCAGGCCGCGATGAAGTGTCGCCATACGCCAATATCGGTGTCGGTTTCACTAAAAGCATTCTCGGCTTCGACGGCCTTCGTTTACGCGGTGAGTTGCGCGCTGTCTACGACGATTACAATGAAGACACAGGCGGCAGCGAAGGTAAAATTGACTACCGTGCTGGCCTAGGCTTGGAAATGGCTATCGGCAAAACGCCTGAGCCAGAAGTCATCATTAAGGAAGTGCCGGTTGAGAAAGTGGTCATCAAAGAAGTGCCCGTTGAGCGCGTAGTGATCAAAGAGCCGGAGCCCGTTGATGACGACAGTGATGGCGTGATCAATGCCGCTGATAAGTGCCCTAACACACCCGCTGGCGCTAAAGTTGACGGTAACGGCTGCGTCATCGAGCAAACCTTGGTGATGCGCGACATTACCTTCGACTTTGACTCAGCTCGTTTAACCACCAATGCCCAGCGCTTGATGGAAAATGCCGTGGCTTTCCTGCGTTCCGATAGCTCGGCACGCGTGACTATTGCTGGCCATACCGATAACCGTGGTAGCGATTCCTACAACCTCAAACTGTCGCGTGATCGTGCCAACGAAGTCCGCGATTACTTGATCGGTTATGGTATTGAAGCGAATCGTCTGCAAGCCGTGGGCTACGGTGAAACCCGCCCAGTGGCGAGCAATGACAACGAAGCCGGCCGTGAAGTAAACCGCCGCGTTGAGTTCCGCATCCAGAAGTAATGGTTTCGCGGTGAACATGATGGGGTCCTTCGGGGCCCTTTCTTGTTTCTGTGTTTGAGTTCTTATATTTTAGCGCGCTATGACATCATCCCCGACTGCAAGTAGCATTACCGAGACCAAAACCTCGGCCACCGTACAGCGCCAAGCCCGTGGTGAAGAGCGCCGTGTGGCCATATTACGCGCCACGTGGCAGGTGGTATTGGCTGACGGCGTGCGTGGTGTGAAACATCGCGCGGTGGCGAAAGCGGCCGGCGTGCCGCTGGCCTCTACCACTTACTACTTCAAAGACATTCAAGCGCTATTGGTCGAATCATTTCAGCTGTTTGCGCACGAGTCATTGGCGCAGTTTACGCAGCCGTTTTGGCAGCGCGCGGAGATCGAACTAGCGGCTTTGCCGCCTGACGCCAATCGTGAAGAGCTTGAGACGATTTTAGTGGAATTAACCACGGAGTTTATTGAGCTACGGTTGCATGACCATCGCGAGCATTTGGTCATGGAATATGCTTTTTGGTATGCGGCATTACATGATGCCGAATTAAAAGCGGCGGTGCGCGATATGGCGCTGGCGTGGATACGGCTATTGCTCCCGTGTTTAGCGCGCTTTCAGCTGACTAATGACGAACAAGCTGCACGAACATTGCTCGGGGCGGTGCGCCGCGTGGAATATGAAGGTCTCATTCATGGCACCGCCACGCATCGGCCGGGCTGGGTGCGCGAGGCCATGGCCTACCAAATGCGCGGCTTATGGTAGCGGTATTGCCTGCCTGCTGGCAGGCGCACATCGGCGATGAGTTTACGCAGCCCTATATGCAGTCATTGCGCGATTTTTTACGCGCTGAGCGCGAAGCAGGCCACCGCGTATTTCCACCCAGTGCGCAATGCTTTGCGGCTTTTCATGCCACGCCATTTGCGCGCGTGCGGGTGGTGATTATTGGCCAAGATCCTTACCACGGCGAAGGCCAGGCACATGGGCTGAGCTTCTCGGTGGCCAATGGTCAGCGCTTGCCGCCTTCATTGCGCAATATATTTCACGAAATCAGCAGTGATTGTCAGGTCGCTGCACCGACTTCGGGCGATTTATCGGCATGGGCGGCGCAAGGTGTGCTGCTGCTCAACAGCGTGTTGACGGTGCGTGCAGGCGAGGCCGCATCGCACCAGAGACAAGGCTGGGAGCAGTTTACCGATGCCGCGATTGCCGCGCTGAATGCGCAGCGCGAAGGCATTGTGTTCTTACTGTGGGGTGGTTATGCCCAGCGTAAAGGCCAGCTCATTGACCGTCAGCGTCATCACGTTTTAACCGCCGCACATCCTTCTCCCTTAGCGGCCAATCGCGGCGGCTGGTTTGGCTCGCGGCATTTTTCACAAACCAATGCTTTGTTGCGAGCACAGCACAGCCCGGCGATTGATTGGGCAGCACTTTAGGAGCTTTTATGAGCGCATCACCCGTTGTTTTTGACACCCTAGCCATGGTCGACGGCCAATACCTAGGCATCGCCACACTCGACAGCGAACGTAGCCTCAATGCGCTGACCTTAGCCATGGTTGAGGCGTTATTGCCGCAGCTCGAACAGTGGGCGAATGACGCCCGTATTGCCATGGTGCTGCTGCGTGGCCGTGGCGATCGCGCCTTTTGTGCCGGCGGCGATGTGCGTGATCTCACGCAGGCGGCACGCACTGGTGAGGGCGATCCCATGGCGCCGGCGCACTTCTTTGCCCGCGAGTACCGTCTGGACTACTACATTCACCAATACGCCAAGCCATTACTGGTCTGGGGCAATGGCGTGGTGATGGGCGGCGGTATGGGGTTGTTTGCGGGCGCGCGATACCGTGTGGTCACTGAGACATCGCGCCTGGCGATGCCCGAGATTGGCATTGGTTTGTATCCCGATGTCGGCGGCAGTTATATCTTGTCGCGTCTTGTCGGGCGTGTGGGCTTGTTTCTAGGCCTTGGCGCGAGCCAAATTAATGCCGCCGATGCCCTGCACTTAGGCCTAGCAACGCATGCCGTGGCCTCCACGCAATGGCAGGCATTGCTCGATGCGCTACAGCAACTCTCGGGCGAGTCCGTGAGTCAGGACATTGAGGCGGTGCTCGCGCAGTTGGCCTTAAGCGAATTGCCCGCGCCGCAAGTCGAGCCGCGCCGTGAGGCCATTGAGTCGCTGTGTGCGCATGAGCAGCTCAGTGCGCTAGATGCCGCCTGGCGCGCGCAAGATCTGCCTGAAGATAGCTGGTTGGCGAAAGCCATTAGCACTTACCGCACAGGCTCGCCGACCAGTGCGGCGCTGGTTTGGCGGCAATGGCATAACAGCCGTGACCTGTCATTGCTTGAGGTCTTTCGCCAAGAGTGGATTATCTCCACGCAGTGCGCGCTGCATGCCGACTTTCCCGAGGGCGTACGGGCGTTATTGGTCGATAAAGACCACAGCCCACGCTGGCAGCCGGCGACATTGGCCGAGGTGAGTGCTGAGCATATTGCCGCTCATTACGCGCTACCAGCCGGTATGAGCCAGCCATTGGCAGACTTGTCGTAAGCGGCGTGCTAATAGCGCCTAGCCGGGCGGCGTGATCAGCTCGTGACGCTGAAAGGGCTCACGGCTGAGCGCAACGCGTTCGCCATTGGCAAGCTGCCAATATAACGCCTCGGCATCGAGGCGCACGCTGGCCAAAAGCCAGATGGATTGTGTATCTGGCCACGCCAAGCTCAGCACGCGACCCACGGCTTTCTCGTCGGCCATCACCGGCCATTCGAGCGAGGCATCGGTGTCTACCCATGGCGCATGCAGCCAACATAAGCCGGTTTTCAGCTGGCCACGAAAGTACAAGCGCGCCACAATTTCCTGCCCCATATAGCAGCCTTTTTGGTAGCTCACGCCGCCAAGGCGGTGGTAGTCGAGCTCTTGTGGCTGCCACAAATCTTTCATCGTTTCATCAATGTGTTGCTCGCCACTGACAATGGCTTCGGCCTGCCACGCCGCTTGAGCGCTGTCGGGCGCGGCGGTCGCCGGTTCATCCTGAAGGCGTAGGCCGCGATGCAGGCCTGGCAAACGAATGAGCTGACCGTTGGCGGTTTGCTGCGTGGCATAGGGTGTGGTCGCGAGTGTCTTGGGCAAGGCTGAGTTGCCCAGAAGACCGGTGATGTGTGTTTGCGCCGGCTGCAATGTAACGTTTGAAAAAACCGCGTATTTGGCCAGTCGACTGCGCACTGTCTCGCGTTGCGCGCTGGGCATGAGCAAGTCATAGCCCGCGTCGCCTTGCACGACAATAACGCTGGCTTCGATGCGACCTTTTAAGCTCAGTAGGCAGCCCAGGCTGGCTTGCTCGGCGGTGACTTGCTTCATGTCACAGCTCATTTGGCCTTGTAAAAATGTGTGCGCATCAGGACCAGTGACTTGTAGGCTGCTCCACGCCAGCGGAACGCTCAGCGCAGCGTTAGCGCGCTCATGGGCAATGGCAAGACGGTGTTCGTGGCTAGGGCAGGGGTGTGTCATGGGCAAAGCGCTCCTGATCATCAGTGAGAAAATGGCATCACGGCATTGGCATTTTAGCCGTGGCGCTACTACCTCTTATATACTGCCGCGCTTATACGCCAGTTTGCAGAGGTTTTCCATGACGCGGCCATTTAGTGAAGCCGAGCGTAAGTTGCGTTGGCAGTGCCGACGCGGCCTAAAAGAGCTCGATGTGATTTTAGAGCCTTATATGGAGGATCACTACCGTGATGCACCAGAAGCGGAGCAAATCATTTTTCAGCGCTTATTGGCCGAAGAAGACGTCGATCTCTTGGCGTGGTTTATGCAATACACCCAGCCCGACGACAGCGACTATCGCGCGCTTATCGGCACCATCTTGGCTAAGTTGGCGCACACCTTGTGAGCTCATGCCCTCGCGCCGTGAGCGCCTGTGGCGGCTTGTGGTGCTGGCGCTGCTGGCTTTAGCGCCACTCACCGGGCATGTGCCTCTGTTGTATTTATTGCCCGCATATAGTGCCTTTGCTTTGCAGGCGCGGTGGTTTTGGCGCCGGCCTGCTAGTAGTGGCGAGATTGCTATTTTGCAACAAGCCGCCAGCGGCTGGCGGCTCACCGACCATCAGGGCCGCGTGTATTTGGCTGAGCTCGATGGCCCGGTGCGCGACTGGCCGGGCTTGTTGTGCCTGAGCTTTCGCCAGCGCGCCGATGACGTGCTGGAAGTCGATACTACGCCATCTGACGATGGTTCATTGCGAGACACGCCTAGGCACTGGCGTATGGCCATTTGGCGCGACCAGCTCAGCGCCGAGGACTGGCGACACCTACGCGTTAATGTGCTGTGGCGGCGTCGTCCGGTTGTAAAATCGTATCGTCAGCGCTGGCAAGACGCTCGGGATAGTCGAGCGTGTAATGCAGACCCCGCGACTCCCGCCGCGCCAACGCGCTACGGATAATCAGCTCCGAGACCAGCACCAAGTTGCGCAGCTCGAGCAGATTCGATGAGACATGATAATTGCTGTAATACTCATTGATCTCGGCTTGTAGCAGCTCGACGCGATGCAGTGCACGCTCCAAGCGCTTCGTGGTACGCACGATGCCGACAAAGTCCCACATAAAGCGCCGCAGCTCATCCCAGTTGTGCAAAATCACCACGTCTTCATCGGGATTGCCGACTTGGCTAGCATCCCACGGCGGGCTCGCTGGCGGCGCCGGTGTATCGAGCAGGGCGTGGATGCGTTTGGCCGCCGACATGGCAAACACAAAGCATTCGAGCAGCGAATTACTAGCCATGCGATTAGCGCCATGTAAGCCAGTAAATGAGGTCTCGCCGATAGCAAATAAATGCGCAATATCGGTTTCGCTGTGCAGATCGACCATGACGCCGCCACAGGTGAAATGCGCCGTGGGCACCACCGGAATCCAGTCTTTGGTGATATCAATACCTTGCGCCAAGCAGGTGTTGTAGATATTCGGAAAATGGCTGGTGATAAACGCCGGATCTTTGTGCGTGATGTCGAGCCAGACGTGGCGCAGACCGAGGCGCTTCATTTCAAAGTCGATGGCGCGCGCCACGATATCGCGCGGGGCAAGCTCGGCGCGCGCATCGAAGCGCGGCATAAAACGCTCGCCATCGGGCAGACGCAATACCGCGCCTTCACCGCGCATGGCTTCGGTGATGAGGAAGTTTTTTGCGCTCGGATGGTAAAGACTGGTTGGATGGAATTGGTTGAATTCCATATTGGCGACCCGGCAACCGGCGCGCCACGCCATGGCAATGCCATCGCCCGTCGCCACATCGGGATTGCAGGTGTACTGATAGGCCTTGCTAGCACCGCCGGTGGCGAGCGCCACGAAGCGGGCATTGAAGGTTTCTACTTCGCCGCTGTCTTTATTGAGCACATAAGCGCCAGCGGCACGCGCGTGATCATCGATGATGACATCCACGGCAATACGCGACTCCAGCAAATCAATATGTGCACAGGCCAGCACCCGCTCAATCAGCGTTTTCGAGATAGCCTGGCCGGTGGTGTCGGCGGCATGAATAATGCGTCGATGCGAGTGCCCGCCTTCGCGTGTGAGGTGCAAATGATCGCTGTCATCGAGGGTGAATTGCACGCCTTGAGCCAGCAACCAATCAATGGCCTCGGGACCATGCGCCACCGTATGTGTGACCACGTCTTCATGGCACAAATCAGCGCCAGCAACGAGTGTGTCGCTGACATGGCTGTCGACCGAGTCAGACGCATCAACGACGGCGGCCACGCCACCTTGCGCGTAATAGGTGCTGGCTTCGGTGAGCGCGGCTTTTGAAATCATCGCGATGCGCAAGGACGCATCAAGGTTGAGCGCCAGCGTGAGGCCAGCTGCACCGCCGCCGATGATCAACACATCGTAAGAAAAACTGGTGGCCATGGCGTTGTCACTGGAAAAAAGTGACCGAATGATGACACATTCTGCTGGTCTGTCACGGCTAAACAACGGACATTTCGCCAGAAAATTCTGACGACTATTGACGCTAGGCGAATGCCTGTCAGCCGATTAAGCTTGGTGGCGTTATCGGCCTATGCTCGCGATTGGCGAGCCGCCCTGCGAGGAGATCAAGCGAATGCAAATGATGAAACCTGTGAGCCGTTGGTGCCTGGCGGCTGTGCTCTCGGTCATGGCTAGTGCCAGCTATGCCGATGCCGCGCCAGACTTTGCCGATATCGTGGCCGATGTCAGCCCATCGGTGGTCAATATCAGTTCGACCACGAAGAGCAAGCGCTCATCCAACAGCGGTAATGAAGATATTCAAGAACTCTTGCGGCGTTTTTATGGCCTTGAGGCGCAACCCACGCAGCCACGCGTGCAACAGTCTTTTGGCTCGGGCTTTATCATCAGCAGCGATGGCTATGTGCTGACCAATAATCATGTCATCGATGGCGCCGATAAAGTCATGGTACGTCTCAATGATCGCCGCGAAATTGAGGCAAAAGTCATTGGTACGGATCCGCGCACCGACATTGCCTTGATAAAAATTGCCGCCAAGGATTTACCGATTGTGCAGATTGGTAAGCCTGCCGATTTACGCGTTGGCGACTGGGTATTAGCCATTGGCTCGCCGTTTGGCTTCGATTATTCGGCGACCTCGGGCATTGTCAGTGCGAAAGCGCGCGCGCTGCCGAGTGAGGCCTACGTGCCGTTTATTCAAAGCGATGTTGCCATCAACCCGGGTAACTCTGGCGGCCCGTTATTTAACAGCCGCGGTGAAGTGGTGGGCATTAATTCGCAAATCTACAGCCGCTCGGGCGGTTTCATGGGCTTGTCGTTTGCCATCCCCATGGATGTCGCCATGGAAGTGGTTGAGCAGCTGCGCGAAAAGGGCAAGGTCAGTCGTGGCTGGCTCGGTGTAGCGATTCAAGAGGTCACCAAAGACCTCGCCGATGCCTATGGCCTGCCGCGACCAGCCGGTGCCTTGATTGCTAGCGTGGAGCCGAAATCACCGGCGGATAAAGCCGGTTTGAAGCCCGGTGATATCGTCACGCAGTTCGATGGAAATGACATTAGTTTATCGGCTGAGCTGCCGCAGGCTGTGGGTCGAGCCAGCGTCGGTAAAAGCTACACCATGACGGTTTTCCGTGAGCGTAAAGCGCAAACGGTGAGCATCACGATTGAAGCGATTCCCGAAGATGATTTGGCGGCAACTGCACCTGATCGCCCTGATTTATCGCGCCTTGGCATGCGCCTGCGCGATTTGCAGCCGGCCGAGAAGCAGCAATTAAAAGTCAGTGGCGGAGCGCTGATTGTGCAAGTGGTGGAAGGCTCGGGTGCTGATGCCGGTTTGCGTCCGGGTGATGTCATCACGCAGGTGGGCACCACGGCGATCGATGATGCCCGTGAGTTTGTTGCTGCTGTGCGTAAGCTCAAGCCCGGCACCACGGTGGCTTTGCGTGTGACTCGTCGCGGCATGACGCAAATTGTTGCGTTGCGGCTAGAGGCAGCAACTGACGAGTAGCGGTATGACCTGTGCCGACTCGCGCCTCGCGGCTCGGCACAGAATATATCGGCACCGAGCGACGCTATTTTTGGTCGCCGACTGGCGAATCAGCTACACTACGCCCTCAATTTTTGACCCCCTAATGGGTGAGTGTTCGTGTCTGACATCCAGCATATTCGTAATTTTTCCATCATCGCGCACATCGACCACGGCAAGTCGACACTCGCTGACCGTTTTATTCAAATTTGCGGCGGCCTAACTGAGCGTGAAATGCAGGCGCAAGTTCTTGATTCCATGGATCTTGAGCGCGAGCGGGGCATCACCATCAAAGCCCATTCGGTGACGCTGTATTACACCAGCCAAGCCGATGGCATTCGTTACCAACTCAATTTTATTGATACCCCCGGTCACGTCGATTTTTCGTATGAGGTGAGTCGATCGCTGGCTGCCTGTGAGGGTGCGCTCTTGGTTGTCGATGCCGCGCAAGGCGTGGAAGCGCAGTCGGTGGCGAATTGTTACACCGCCATTGAGCAAGGCTTGGAAGTTATGCCGGTGCTCAACAAAATCGATTTGCCACAGGCTGAACCAGACCGTGTCTGTGAAGAGATCGAAGAAATTATTGGTGTTGAGGCGCTCGATTCGCCGCAATGTAGTGCCAAAACTGGCCTTGGTGTGGTGGAGGTCTTGGAAGCCTTGGTGGCACGTATTCCGCCGCCCGTGGGTGACCGTGAAGCCCCGTTACAAGCCCTGATTATTGACTCGTGGTTCGATAACTACTTGGGTGTGGTGTCCTTGGTGCGCGTGAAAAACGGCAAGGTCAAAAAGGGCGATAAAATTTTGGTGAAGAGCACAGGCCAGCACCATATTGTCAGCAGTGTCGGTGTTTTTAACCCCAAGCATTCCGAAACCGATGGTCTGTATGCCGGCGAAGTGGGCTTTGTTATTGCCGGCATTAAAAATATTTTTGGTGCCCCTGTGGGCGATACGCTGACGCTCAATACCACGCCCGATGTGGCCATGCTGCCGGGCTTCAAAAAGGTCAAGCCACAGGTTTATGCCGGTCTGTTCCCCATCACGTCCGATGATTACGAGCCCTTTCGCGATGCTTTGTCGAAGCTCACGCTCAATGACTCCGCGTTGTTTTTCGAGCCAGAATCATCCGATGCGTTAGGCTTTGGTTTCCGTTGTGGCTTTTTGGGCATGCTGCACATGGAAATCGTGCAAGAGCGTCTGGAGCGTGAGTACAACCTTGATCTGCTCACCACCGCGCCTACCGTGGTTTATGAAATTGAGACCAAAAAGGGCGAAGTGCTGTACGTCGACAACCCCTCAAAGCTTCCCGATACGGGCTCCATTGAAGACTTCCGCGAGCCCATCGCTGAGTGTCATATTTTAGTACCGCCCGATTATGTCGGTGATGTCATCAAGCTCTGCCAAGATCGGCGTGGCGTGCAAAAAAGTCTGTTATTTCATGGCAAGCAAGTGGCATTGACCTATGACGTGCCGCTGGGCGAGGTCGTGCTCGACTTTTTTGATCGATTAAAATCGTGTTCGCGTGGCTATGCCTCGCTCGATTACACCTTTGTGCGATTTGAGTCCACGCGTTTGGCGCGTATTGATATTTTAATCAATGGCGAGCGCGTTGATGCCTTGGCGATGATTTGCCATGTCGATAATGCCCGCTACCGTGGCGGTGCGATCGTCGAAAAAATGAAAGAACTGATTCCGCGGCAGATGTTTGACGTGGCTATTCAAGCCGCTATTGGCACGCAAATTGTGGCTCGCCAAACGGTCAAGGCCATGCGCAAAGATGTGCTGGCGAAATGTTATGGCGGCGATGTGAGCCGTAAGCGCAAGCTCTTGGACAAACAAAAACAAGGCAAAAAGCGCATGAAGCAAGTGGGCAATGTGGAGATTCCACAAGATGCTTTCTTGGCTGTCTTGAAAGTGGATAAATGACCCTGGGGTTACGCCGTGGATATTGATTTTTCGTTAGTGCTGACCCTGGCTGTGCTGATCAGTGGTGCGTTGTGGGCATTTGATGCGCTGCTGCTGAAGCCGGGCCGTCAAGAGCGCCTGCAAGCGGCTCAAGCACAGGCCGCCAATGCTGGCCAAGTCCTGCCAAATGAGGCCAGCGCTCGCATCCTGCGCGAGCCTTGGTTATTTGAAACGGCGCATAGTTTCTTTCCCGTGCTGGCAGTGGTGTGGGTGCTGCGCTCGTTTATTGCCGAGCCGTTTACCATTCCCTCCGGCTCGATGATTCCGACCCTTGAGGTTGGCGATTATGTGCTAGTCAATAAGTTTGCTTATGGCATACGCCTGCCGGTGTTAGGCACCAAAATTATTCCGCTGGGTGAGCCGCAACGCGGTGATGTCATGGTCTTTCGCTTCCCAGCGCAGCCCTCGATTAACTACATCAAGCGCGTCATTGGGTTGCCCGGCGACCTAGTCGAAAGCCGCAATGAAGTGTTGTATATCAATGGCGCTGAGGCGGCGCGTGAGCTGCAGCCGGCGCGCGCTGAGGCGGCACCGGAAGAGGCTATTTATCTTGAGCAGCTCGGTGATCGCCGGCATTTCACGCGTGAAGAGGCGGGCATGCAACCTGCCGGTTCTGAGTGGCGCTACACCGTGCCCGACGGCTCGTATTTTATGATGGGCGATAACCGCGACAACTCCAATGACAGCCGCTTTTGGGGGCCGGTCTCGGAGCAGCTCATTGTTGGTCGCGCGTTTTATATTTGGCTGCACAAACAGCCAGGCCTGCATTGGCCAACGTTCTCGCACAACGGCAGCATTCAGTGACCGATGCCCTCGCGCGACTGCAGCGTACCATTGGCTACCAGTTTCAGGATCTGGATTGGTTGCGTTTAGCGCTCACGCACCGCAGTGTGTCGGGTCGCCGCAACAACGAGCGCCTTGAGTTTCTTGGCGATGGCCTGCTGAATTTCGTGGTGGCCGATAGTTTATTTCTGCAGTTTCCACAAGAAGACGAGGGCCGGCTGTCACGTCTGCGAGCCACGCTGGTGCGGCAAGATAGCCTAGCGATTATTGCTCGTGAATGGTCATTGGGTGATTACTTAGTCATGGGTTCGGGCGAGCTTAAAAGCGGCGGTTATCGTCGTGAATCGATTTTGTCCGATACCGTTGAGGCGGTCATTGGCGCGATGCACCGTGACGGTGAGCCGCTGCCGGCCATGATGACGCATATTCAGCGTTGGTATGGCGATCGACTCAGCCATATTGTTGTGGGTGATAGCCTCAAAGATCCGAAAAGTCGTTTGCAAGAATGGTTGCAAGCGCGGCGTTTGGAGCTGCCGCAATACGAGGTATTGTCGGTGACTGGTGAGGCTCACGATCAGTTTTTTTGTGTGCGTTGCGATGTGCCGGCCCAAGCTGGGCAGCCCGCGTTTAGCACCGAAGGCAGTGGCGTTAGTCGCCGTTACGCCGAACAAGAAGCGGCTAATGCCGCCCTGCAACGACTCTTACCGCCCGCCAAACTGGGCTTACGCACGGGGCCAACGTCGCCCTCATCAGGACAGTAATATGGCAAATGACGACGTCATTAATGCGTTTTTTGGCGGCAGCGAGGCTAAAAAAGCATTTCCAAGCGACTACCGTTGCGGCTATGTGTCGATAGTTGGCCGGCCCAATGTGGGCAAGTCGACCTTGCTCAACCATATTCTGGGGCAAAAGCTGTCGATTACCTCGCGCAAGCCACAAACCACTCGGCACCGTATTTTGGGCATTGTCAGCCGTGATCTGGTGCAGGCAATTTATGTTGATACGCCCGGCATTCATGGCGAAGAGCGCAAGGCCATTAACCGTTATATGAATCGGGCGGCTACCTCGGCGCTGCGTGATGTTGATGTGATTTTATTCGTTGTCGATGCCTTAAAATGGACAACAGACGATGAGCTGGTGCTGGAGAAGTTGCAGAAAACGGCGCTGCCGGTGATTTTAGTCATCAATAAAGTCGATACAGTTGATGATAAAGCTGCGCTGCTGCCGGCCATTGAGAAGCTCTCGAAGCGCATGAACTTTGCCGATGTGCTGCCGGTGTCGGCCCTGCGTGGCCACAATGTTGATGAGCTCCATGCCACTGTCGGTAAGCGCCTGCCGTTGTCGCCGCCATTTTTCGATGAAGACCAAATCACCGATCGTTCGCAGCGTTTTCTAGCGGCTGAGATGGTGCGTGAAAAAATCATGCGTCAGCTCGGCGAAGAGATTCCCTATGAGCTCACGGTGGAGATCGAGGAGTTCAAGCAAGAGGGCAAGCTGCTGCGTATCTCGGCTTGTATTTTGGTCGAGCGTGAGGGCCAAAAGAAAATTGTCATTGGTGATGGCGGCAGCCGGCTCAAGCTCATTGGTACCGAGGCGCGTCTCGATATGGTGAAGTTGTTTGACCGCAAAATCATGCTGTCGCTGTGGGTCAAAGTTAAAGGCGGCTGGTCTGATAACGAGCGCGCATTGAAAAGCTTGGGCTATAGCAGCGACTGAATATGAACGCCGCGCCGTGGTTTCCTGCCTATGTATTGCATGCGCGCGCGTATCGCGAAACCAGTGTGCTGGTGGATTTTTTTGTGCCTGATTATGGGCGCGTCAGTGCCATTGCGCGGGGTGCGCGGCGCAAAGGCCAACACATGCCCTGCGTATTTCAGCCTTATTTCCTGCAGCTAGCCGGCCATGGTGAGCTGCGCGCGGTGGCGGCTTTGGAAAGTACCGCGCCGGCCTTAGCGCTGCAGGGCGGCGCGTTGTTTTCGGGGCTCTATGTCAACGAGCTCTTAGTGCGTTTATTGCCACGTGAGCTGCCACAGCCAGAGCTATTCGTTGCCTACGCCGGTGCCTTGGGCGCCTTGAGCGAGCTGCAGGCAGCCAATGCCGATGACATCGCGCCCATCTTGCGGCAGTTTGAGCGTCAGCTGCTCGACGCCATGGGCCAGTGGGCCAGCAATACGGTCGCCGCGGATAGCGATACGCCATTGCTGCCCGATCAGTATTATCAGTATTACCCCGAGCATGGTTGGTTGCCGGCTCGTATGGGGCAGCGCGGGGCGTGTTTGGGTGCGGATATTTTGGCCGTCGATGCCGAAGACCTATCGACACCAACGCGTATGCGCCTGGCAAAAGTGCTGTATCGCAGTGCTTTGCAGCCATTATTGGGCGACAAGCCATTAAAAAGTCGTGATTTATTTGCCGCGCTTCAAGAAAGCGCCAAGCCGGAGAACGCGTCATGAGCGAATTATTATTGGGCGTCAATATTGACCATGTGGCGACCTTGCGCCAAGCCCGGGGCACCCGCTATCCCGAGCCAGTCTATGCGGCGTTGTTGGCTGAAACACATGGTGCTGATGGCATCACTGTGCATCCGCGCGAAGATGCGCGACACATTCAGCTGCGCGATGTGCGCCTACTGGCGCACGTGCTGCAAACGCGTATGAATCTCGAAATGGCCGTTACCGAGGCGATGCTGACGTTTGCTGAGGAAATTCGACCGGCGCATATTTGTTTAGTGCCTGAGAAGCGCGAAGAGCTGACCACCGAGGGCGGCTTAGATATTGTTGCCGGCTTTGACCGTGTGCACGCTGCTTGTCAGCGCTTGGGCCGCCAAGGCATGGATGTGTCGTTGTTTATTGATCCTGAGCCGGCACAAATCGATGCCGCTATCCGTGCTGGCGCGCCCACCATTGAGCTGCACACAGGTGCTTACGCCGACGCGCAAACGCCGGAGCAGGTCGCCACTGAGCTTAAGCGTATTCATCAGGCCGCCGACTACGCAGCCGGTAAAGTCGTCGTTAATGCAGGTCATGGCTTGAACTTTCACAATACCCAGGCGATTGCCGCCATACCGGTTTTTCATGAGCTCAATATAGGCCATGCTTTGATCGCGCAAGCACTATTTAGCGGCTTAGGCAAGGCCGTGGAAGACATGAAATCGCTGATGTTAACCGCGCGCCGTGATGCGCTGCTGGCGGGACGTTCGAGCTCATGAATGCGGATGAATTCGATGCCTACTTAGCGGCTTGCACGCAGGCATTAGGGGACAAGCAAGCGCAGCTTGTGGCAACACAGGGTGATTTTTCCAGCCTCAGCTGGAAGCTCGATGCCACTTTGCAGACGGTGTCGTTTAGCGACGCGGCCGGTGAGCGTTTGCGCTTTCGCATCACGGCCTTGGGCACCTATGCGGCAGCTCAGGAGACCTGGAAATGGGCTTGGGCAAACACCAAGTTACCGACATCAGCCCGCGATAGCGCCGCGGTGTTAAAGGGTTTGCAGGCGGTGACCGATTACGCGTGCTTTATTGACGATGAGGCGTTTGCCGCAGATGAGGGCATGGCCTGGGAGATGGCTGCCGCCGGCGTCGCGTATCTGCGGGCCGACGGCTGTTTTCGTGCGCGCAACCGCGATACGTGGCTTTTTATTGCCCTGCATCGTGACTAGTGCGGCTCATTGGCTGAGCGCAATACTGCCATTGACGGTAATGCGCACGCGGCTTTCACCGGCGGCCAGGTTTTGCGCGGGCATGCTGTCGGATTCGACCTTCATGGCCATCGCGCGCACCATCATGGGCGGGCGATAGTCATTGCCGGTTGAACCAACGCTCATCTGCACCAATTCGTAGCGTTTAGCGCCCCAAGACTTGGTGACTAGCGCGGCTTTGTCACGAAATGCGGCAATGGCCTCTCGGGTGAGCGAGTCTTCAAGCGCGCGACGAGTCTCTTCGGCCACGACAAAATCTATTTGGCGTAACTGCATTTGACTTTGCAGCTGGGCAATCAATGCACTGGCGGCTTTAAAGTCAGTTGACTCAAGATCAAGCGACGCTTTACCGCGCCAGCCTTCAATTTTTTGCGCACGGGTATAGACCGGATAGCTGCTTTGATTGCCGGTGCTGACCGTCACCGTGGGGTAGCTTTTGGCTTGCTTGAGGCCGGCATTGAGCGCTTGAGTGAGGGTTTTTGACAGCGCCACGGGGTCTGAATTATTGGCCTCAATGGTCAATGTCGCGCGCAGTAAATCATTGGCTAAAACGCGGCTGACCTCGGTTTGAAAATCCACGCGCTGCATGAGCGGTTTGTCATCAGCCAAGCTCGGCAGTGACACGCTGGCCATTAAAAGCGCAAAGCCTAATGGGCTGATCAGTGTTGGTGTGCGGCGTGTTGAGGCGGTCATCTATCTCTCCAAACAAAATGCGTGGTAGAGATGACGACTGGCTTGCGTTTTCGCTGACAGCGCTGATGACTTATTCGGGCAGCAGCGCGCTGTCGAGCCCCACGGTCGCCTGATCGCCAGCATCAAGCAAAGGCCGCTTGATGAGGCTTGGGTTGGCGACAATCAGCGCCGCGATGCCCTCAGCGCTTGCGGCCTGCGCTTGCGCGTCGGCATCAAGTTTGCGCCAGCTGGTGCCGCGCTTATTGAGCAGCGTATCGCCGACAAAGCGGTGCCAGCGCAGCACTTCATCCATGCTGGGCGGCTGCTTTTTGAGGTCACGAAAGTGGTAGGCCGTGGCGCTCTGCTCGAGGCGCGCCACGGCTTTTTTCATGCTATCGCAGGCTTTAATGCCAATCAGTGTGAGCATGGCTTAGTGCAACAAGCCCTGTGCGCGCAGCAAGGCCACGACCTCGGCGGCCGCTGCAGCATTGCCGCTGGCGAGCTGCTGTGGCGCGATGGCCTCCGCCGCATCACGGATGCGCACGCTGCGTTCGCCGACCACTTCCTCCGGCACAATGACCATCAGGCCGGCGGCTTGCAGTGCCGCGACAACGGCGCTGTCGCTAGCAATAGCGGGCAGTGCGCCGGCGGCAAACAGTGCCGATTCGACCTGCTCAGCGAGCGCCTGCGCGCCACTGGCCTCAAGGACAATACGTACCGCGGCCTGGCCTAAGCGCTGTTCGCGATCACTCGCGCTCACCGGCGCGTCCGAGTGGCTTATGCCTTCGTGGCGCGCATGAATCATGCCGGCACCAACGGTGATGTTATTGAGGCGATCAATGATGATCAGGCTGCCGGTAGCGTGGCACTGCTTATAGGCATCGAAGGCCACCGCGCGCGTGAGCTGCACACGGCACAGCGCAATGCCATTGAGCGGTAATTGCTCGGCGGCGCTGGTCGCCAGCGTGTTGACATCAATTTGATGGACGATCTCGGTGATGCGGCCACTGGTGAAGGTGGTGCCGATTTTGAAGTCGTAGGTTTTGCCGACTTGCAGCGGCGCCTCGTGCATCCACACCAGGTGCGCATCGAAGCCATGTGCCATGCTCAGCGTGTCATCGGCGGCAACAATCATATCGCCGCGCGAAATATCAATCTCGTCAGTGAGCGTGAGCGTAATGGCCTGGCCTGCATGGGCCTCAGCGAGCTCACCTTCCCAGACCACAATCGATTTCACTGTCGATGTTTTACCCGATGGCAGCGCTTTAATGGCCATGCCCGGTGTGACGCGACCGGCGGCGAGCGTGCCACAGAAGCCCCGAAAATTCAGGTTTGGACGGTTTACGTACTGCACCGGCAGACGCATGGCGGCGAGGGCTTCATCGCGCTGAATGGGCAGTGCATCGAGCAGCGCCAGCATGGTCGGGCCGCTATACCAGGGCATGGTGGTGCCGGCATTGACGACATTTTCACCGAGCAGCGCCGACATCGGCACGTACTGTACATCAGGCACGTTTAAGGGCGCGACAAAAGCCTCAAAGTCGGCTTTGATTTCGTCAAAACGGGCTTGGCTGTAGTCGACCAAATCCATTTTGTTGATGGCCACGACAAAATGCTTGATGCCCAGCAGCGAGCAAATAAAGCTGTGGCGACGAGTTTGCACTTGCACGCCATAGCGCGCATCGATGAGCAAAATCGCGACATCGGCGGTCGAGGCGCCGGTGGCCATATTGCGCGTGTACTGCTCGTGGCCGGGGGTGTCGGCAATGATGTATTTACGCGTATCGGTGGCAAAAAAGCGGTAGGCGACATCGATGGTGATGCCTTGCTCACGTTCGGACTGCAAGCCGTCGACGAGCAGCGCCAAATCGACGACTTCACCCGTCGTGCCATGCTTAGCGCTATCACGCGTGATGGCGGCAAGCTGATCTTCAAAAATCATTTTTGAGTCGTGTAGCAGGCGGCCAATCAGCGTGGATTTGCCGTCATCGACACTGCCGCAGGTAATGAAGCGCAGCATGTCTTTGTGTTCGTGTTGGTGCAGATAATCTTCAATATTATCGATGTGTTCAATAATCATGTCGGCTCCCGGCCTTAGAAATAGCCTTCGCGTTTTTTCTTTTCCATCGAGCCCGATTCATCGTGATCAATGGCGCGACCGGAACGCTCAGAAGTGCGTGTCACCAGCATCTCTTGAATGATCTCGGGCAAGGTGGCGGCGTTGGATTCCACCGCGCCGGTGAGCGGGTAGCAGCCGAGTGTGCGAAAGCGCACATTTTTGATCATCGGCACTTCGCCTTCACGTAAGGGCAGACGCTCGTCATCGACCATCACCAACATGCCATCGCGCTCCACCACCGGCCGTGGTGCTGACAAATACAGCGGTACGATCTCGATTTGCTCAAGATATAAGTACTGCCAAATATCGAGCTCGGTCCAGTTCGACAGCGGAAACACGCGAATCGACTCGCCCTTATTGATGCGGCCGTTGTAGAGATTCCACAGCTCAGGGCGCTGTACTTTCGGGTCCCAGCGATGGTTTTTATCGCGGAAGGAATACACACGTTCTTTTGCACGCGACTTCTCTTCATCGCGGCGGGCACCACCAAAAGCGGCATCGAAACCATGGGCACTCAAGGCCTGTTTCAGTGCCTGAGTTTTCATGATGTCGGTGTATTTCGAGCTGCCGTGATCAAACGGGTTGATGTTCGCCGCCACACCCTCTTGGTTGGTGTGCGAGATCAACTCCATGCCAGCCTCGGCCGCCATGCGGTTTCGAAACTCGATCATCTCCTTGAATTTCCACGTGGTATTCACATGCAAAAGCGGAAATGGCGGCTTGCCGGGCGCAAAGGCTTTGCGCGCTAAGTGCAGCATCACAGTGGAGTCTTTGCCGATGGAATAGAGCATGACCGGGTTGTCAAACTCAGCAGCAACTTCACGGATGATATGAATTGACTCGGCCTCTAAGGCCTTTAGGTGAGTCATGCGATGTTCAGGCAGCGACATGCGCGCGAATCCTCAGCGATTAATACAGCGTGGCAGTATATCGGAGCGACTCAGATCGCCCCAGATGAGTTGTGTAAATGATGACTTAGTCGACTAAGCGCAGCAGGTCATTGATGCTGGTTTTGCTGCGCGTTTGCGCATCAACCTTCTTCACAATGATGGCGCAATTTAAGCTGTAGCGGCCGTTATCACGCGGTAATGAGCCAGCGACGACCACCGAGCCGGCAGGCACGCGGCCATAGCTGATCTCGCCAGTTTCGCGGTCATAAATCGGTGTCGATTGGCCAATAAACACGCCCATCGAGAGCACCGAGCCCTCACCGATAATCACGCCTTCAACCACCTCTGAGCGAGCGCCAATAAAGCAGTGATCTTCGATGATGGTGGGGTTGGCTTGCAGGGGTTCGAGCACGCCGCCAATGCCAACGCCGCCGGAGAGATGCACATTTTTGCCGATTTGCGCGCAGGAGCCGACGGTGGCCCAGGTGTCAACCATCGAGCCTTCATCGACATAGGCGCCGATGTTTACATAAGACGGCATGAGCACCGTATTGCGGGCGATAAAGCTGCCACGACGAGCGACAGCGGGCGGCACCACGCGAATGCCCGAGGCTTCAAATTGCGCGGCATTCCAGTCGGCAAATTTGGTCGGCACTTTGTCGTAGAACTGCATGCCGCCACCGGCAGGTACGGGAATATTGTCGTTGAGGCGGAAAGACAGCAGTACGGCTTTTTTCAGCCACTGGTTAACCACCCAGTCACCATCGATTTTCTCGGCAACGCGGGCACTGCCATTGTCGAGCATGGCCAATGCTTGCTCGACGCCATCGCGGACATCTTGTGGCGCGTTTGATGGCGAAAAGTCGGCGCGGCGCTCAAAGGCGTCTTCAATCAGTTGGGCTAAGCTCATGGTCATCTCCAAAAATAGCGACACGCACTAGCGCGTCAAAAAGTCACGAATTCGTTCGGCGGCCTCGATGCATTCCTCGAGGCTGGCCACCAAGGCCATGCGCACATAGCCTTCGCCGGGATTGTCGCCAGCGCTGTCGGCGCGCGCTAAATAGCGGCCCGGTAGTACCGTCACGGCGCAATGGGCATGCAGTTCGCGGGCGAAGTCTTCATCGGAGCCCGGTGTTTTGGCCCAGAAATAAAAGCCAGCTTCTGGCTGTTGCAGGGGCAATACGGGGTCGAGAATGTCGAAAACGGCGGCGAACTTGGCGTTGTAACGGGCGCGATTGTCGCGCACATGGGCCTCATCGCGCCAGACCTTTGCGGAAACTTGCTGATGTTGCACGGGCATAGCCGAGCCATGATAGGTGCGATAGCGCAGAAAGGCGCTCATCACGCTGGCATCGCCGGCAACAAAACCTGAACGTAGGCCGGGCAAGTTTGAGCGTTTCGAGAGCGAGTGAAACACCACGCAATGGCGATAATCATCACGGCCCATGGCGGCGCAGGCTTGCAGCAGGCCTGGTGGCGGGCACGCCTTATCGCGATAAATCTCGGAGTAGCACTCATCGGAGGCAATCACGAAGCCGTAGCGGTCACTGAGCGTGATGAGTTTTTGCAAGGTCTTAAGATCGAGCAATGCGCCGGTGGGGTTGCCCGGTGTGCACAGATAGATGAGCTGCGTGCGCTGCCAAATGGCCTCGGGCACAGCATCGAAGTCGGGCTGAAAGCCATTGGCGCCGGTGCAGGAAAGAAAGTGTGGCTCAGCGCCAGCGAGCAGCGCCGCGCCTTCGTAGATTTGATAAAACGGGTTGGGCATCAGCACCACAGGTTGCTCGGCGCGACGATCGACCACGGCCTGCGCAAAGCCAAACAAGGCCTCGCGGGTGCCATTGACCGGTAAGACCTGCGTGGCGGCATCGACGCCGCGTAAGTGAAAACGCTGCACGAGCCAGTCGGCAATGGCCTCGCGCAGCACTGGCAGGCCGAGGGTGCTCGGATAGGTCGATAGGCCGGCTAAGCCATCACGCAGCGTGTCTACCGCGAAAGCCGGTGCCGGATGGCGTGGCTCACCGATCGACAGCGCAATGGGCTTGATGCCCGCTGGTGCGCTGTGGCCGGAAAAAAGCTTACTCAGTTTTTCAAAGGGGTAGGGATGTAGCCGCGCTAAATCAGGGTTCATATGACGCTCATCAAAAGTTAAGTGTTTAGCGTGCATCAAGTTGGCTGCGCAGCGCATCACACAAGCGCTCACACAGCTCGGGGTCGGAGATCGGTTGCTGCTCGCTGTCGGTCAAAAAGAAGACGTCTTCGGCGCGCTCGCCAAGCGTGGCAATGCGGGCATTTTGGAGGTTGACCTTATGCTCCATAAAAATCCGGCCAATGTGTGCCAGCAGGCCGGGCCTATCGAGCGCGATAATTTCCACCACGGTGCGCTGGTTCGCCAAATCATTGCTGAGCCGCACATCGGTGCGCACGTCGAAATGCTTGAGCTGACGCGGCAGGCGACGCTGCACCAGCGTGGGGAACTCATCGGGCTCCGCTAAGGCCTCACGCAAATGCGCGCCGATATGTTGCAGGCGCACCGCATCATTAATGGGCTGGCCATGCTCATCGAGCACCACATAGCTATCGAGCGAATAGCGGCTGGTGGAGGTAATGACGCGCGCATCCATGACCGTCAGGTTGAGCTGATCGAGCTCAGCCACGGTGGCGGCGAAGAGATTCGGCATATCGCGCGTGTAGACGAAGATTTGCGTGGCGCCGTGGTATTGGCTGCTGTGGTTTTCACGCACCAGCACTAGCGGGCCGTCATCATGCGAATGCGCCAGCATGGCCTCGCTATGCCAGGCGATATCTTCGGCAGATTCGTGCAGAAAATAGTCATCGCCCAAGTGCTCCCATAGCGCCTGAGCTGCCAACGAGTCGATGCCGCGCACGCGCAAAATCTCGGTGGCGTTGTCGCGGGTCTGCGCAATCCATTCCTGCTTAGCAATCGGATTGATGAGGCCGCGGCGCAGCGCCTGTTTGGTTTGCATATACAGCTGGCGCAGCAAGGAGGCGCGCCATGAGTTCCACAGCGTCGGATTGGTGGCGCAAATATCGGCCACAGTGAGCGCGTAGAGGTAGTCCAAATGCACGGTGTCGCCAACTTTTTGCGCGAACTCGTTGATCACATCGGGGTCGGAGACATCTTTTTTCTGCGCGGTGACCGACATCACCAAATGGTTCAGTGCCAGCCACGACACTAAGCTGGCATCCCATTTGCCGAGACCGTGACTAATGCAGAAATCGTAGGCATCAACCGCGCCTAATTCGGAATGATCGCCGCCGCGGCCTTTAGCGATGTCATGAAATAAGCCGGCCAAATACAGCAACTCAATTTTCGGCAAATTATTGGCGACATTAGCGACCACCGGGAAGCGCTCCTCCATCTCGGCGTAGCGAAAACGGCGCATATTTTTCAGCACCAACAGCGTGTGCGCATCGACTGTGTAGATGTGAAAGAGGTCGTACTGCATCTTACCGATGATGGCGCCGAAGGCCGGAATATAAAGCCCGAGCACGCCGTAGCGCTTCATTTTACGCAGTGATGAAAAGAGCGCTGTGCGACAGCGCATCAGCTCCATAAACAACGACTTATGACGAATATCGTTGCGGAACTTATCATCGATTAAGGGCAGGTGCTGCATGATCAGGCGAATGGTGCTGGCACGCACTTTATGCACTTCGGGCCGTTCGCCGAGCAGCACAAACACCTCTAATAGCGCCGATGGCGTGCGCCGAAAAACATCCTCGCTAGTGACTTGAATAGCGCCATCGCGAATCTCAAAGCGATTATTGATGGGGATGATTTCGTCGTTTTCGGCGTGGCCTAAAATCGCCTCTTCGAAGTATTGCAGCAGCAGCTCATTGAGCATGGAAATACGCGTGGCGGCACGATAATAATCCTGCATGAGCTGCTCAACGCCGCGGTTAGCCTGCGTGTCGGTGTAGCCAAAGAGCTCGGCGAGGCGGCGCTGATAATCAAACAAGACCCGCGTTTCGTTGCGGCTACTGATCTTGTTGAGGGCAAAGCGGAAGCGCCAGAGCACACATTGACAGGCATCAATTTCATCAAACTCGGCGGCGGTTAAAAAGCCGTGGTCAATGAGGCCGCGCAGGGTGTCGGCGCCAAAATGACGTTTCGCCACCCAGCCAATAGTTTGAATATCGCGCAGGCCCCCGGGGGCGTTTTTTAAGTCCGGCTCGAGGTTGTATTCGGTGTTGTTATGCTTGGCATGGCGAGCCATTTGCTCATCGCGCTTGGCAATAAAAAATGCCTTGCCAGGCCACAGCTGATCGGGCCCGGTGACGCGCAGCATGTCATCGCGCAGCGCGGCATCTCCGACTAGCGTGCGCGACTCCATGAGATTGGTGGCAATGGTGATGTCGTCGGTGGCCAAGCGCACGCAGTCAGTGAGCGAGCGCACGCTGGAGCCAACATCGAGACCGAGATCCCACAAATACGTGATGAACTGGCTAACCGCCGCTTGCAGCGACTCATCGAGATGGTCGTGGCGGTGTAGCACCAAGACATCGACATCGGATTGCGGTAGCAACTCGGCACGGCCATAACCGCCAACGGCGAGCAGGCTGAGCTCGGCGGCTTGACATAGGCCTAGCGATATCCATGCCTCGCGCAGGACTTCATCAATTGCCGCCGCCCATTCGCGCACCAGCAAGCGCACATCGCGACCCTCATCAAAGCGTTCCGTCAGCTGCGCTAGGGCGGCTTTGAGCTGGGCTTTATCCTGGGCTGGGTTGAGTGTCGCGAGGGCTTCGCTCATGCCGCGTGCTCGATGAGAAAGCTCAGGTCTTCGTCTGGGCGCGCGGTCAGCACCTCCACGCCGGTCTCAGTAACTAGCAGGGTATGCTCCCATTGCGCCGATAATTTGTGATCTTTGGTGACCACGGTCCAGCCATCGGGCAGTAATTTGGTGTGGTGCGTGCCGGCATTAATCATCGGCTCGATGGTAAAGGTCATGCCAGCTTGCAACGCCATGCCGGTGCCGGGTTGGCCATAATGTAAAATCTGCGGCTCTTCGTGAAATACCGCGCCAATGCCATGGCCGCAATACTCACGCACTACCGAGAAACGCTGGCCCTGCGCGTGTTGAGCAATGACATGGCCAATATCGCCGAGCGTGCAGCCGGGCTTTACCAGCGCTAGGGCTTTATAAAGGCATTCTTGTGTGACTTTCACCAAGCGCTCGGCCAGCACGGAGGAGCTGCCGACAAAAAACATCTTGCTGGTATCGCCGTGATAGCCATCTTTAATCACGGTGACATCGATATTGATAATGTCGCCATCCTTGAGGACTTTTTTCTCGGCTGGAATGCCGTGGCAGATCACGTGATTGACCGACGTGCAAATACTTTTTGGGAAGCCACGGTAGTTAAGCGGGGCTGGAGTGGCGTGTTGCACATTGACAATATAGTCATGGCAAATCTGATTAAGCTCATCGGTGGTCACGCCCGGTTTCACATGCGCGCCAATCATGGTCAGCACCTCGGCGGCTAAGCGCCCGGCAACGCGCATTTTGGCAATTTCGTCGGCGGTTTTAATCAGCGTAGTCATAGTTTTTCCGTAGGCATCGCGGGCGGGCGAATGCAGCAGTTGAGCGCTCGGGGCGGCTATGGTATAAAGCGCGCCGCAATTGAGCAAATGGCGTGGACGGCGTATAGGATACAGCCCTCACGCACGATGGTTAAGCGCGAAATCCAAATAAGCACATCGGCCGTCACAGCTACCGGGTGCCCACTGAGAAAGGTGGGTCGGTATTCTGGGGTCGATGGAAGTTTAAAACCCAACGGAGTAACACCTCATGGCACAAGTTTCCATGCGCGAACTGCTGCAAGCAGGCGCACACTTTGGTCACCAGACCCGCTTCTGGAACCCCAAAATGGCACCGTACATCTTTGGTGCGCGTAACAAGATTCACATCATCAACTTAGAGCACACCGTTCCTGCATTGAACGATGCCTTGAATTTCGTCAACCGTTTGGCCAGCCAGAAAAACAAAGTCTTGTTTGTCGGCACCAAGCGCGCCGCCGCGCCAATCATTGCTGAACAAGCAACTCGCGCTGGCATGCCCTATGTAAACCACCGCTGGTTGGGCGGCATGCTCACCAACTGGAAAACCATTCGTCAGTCGATCAAACGCCTGAAAGACATCGAAGCGCAAATCGCTGACGGTACTTTCGCCAAGCTGACCAAGCGTGAAGCGCTGGAGCGCACCCGCGAAATGGAAAAATTAGAAAAATCACTCGGTGGTATTAAAGACATGGGCGGCTTGCCCGATGCCATGTTCGTTATCGACGTTGATCACGAAACCACCGCGATTGCTGAAGCCCGTAAGCTCGGCATTCCCGTCATTGGTGTGGTTGATACCAACTCCAACCCAATCGGCATTGACTATGTCATTCCCGGTAACGACGACGCTATCCGCGCCATCACGCTGTATGTCAGCGCCATGGCCGATGCCATCATTGAAGGCCGTGATTACGCCACCACACAAGGTGCTGGTCGTGAAGCCGATGGCTTTGTGGAAGTCGCTGCTGCTGAGTAATGTGTTTTAAGAATTAAGGGGATAAACCATGGCAGAAGTTACCGCCAGCCTGGTGAAAGAACTGCGTGAACGTACTGGTCTTGGCATGATGGAGTGCAAAAAAGCACTGCAAGAAGCCGGTGCTGATATTGAACTGGCTATTGATAACCTGCGTAAATCAGGTCAGGCCAAAGCCGCTAAAAAGGCCGGCAATATTGCTGCTGAAGGCGCCATTATTTTGGCCGCCGAAGGCGGTGTTGCTATTGCTTTAGAAGTCAACTGCCAAACCGACTTTGTGGCGCGTGATGCCAATTTCTCGGCATTCGCCAACAAAGTGGCTGCGTTGGCACTGGCTGCTCGCGAAACCAATGCAGAGAAAATTTCGGCATTGGATTATGACGGCGTGAGCGTAGAAGAAGCGCGCGTGTCATTGGTGCAAAAAATTGGTGAGAACATTCAGGTTCGTCGCGCCGTGATCGTTGAGGGCGCTGCCCTGGCGACCTATGTGCATGGCTTGAAAATTGGCGTCATTGTGGCTTTCGACAAAGCCGACGAAGAAGTCACCAAGCAAGTGGCGATGCATGTGGCCGCGACCAACCCCTTGGTGGTCAATGCGGATGACATCCCCGCTGATGTGTTAGCCAAAGAGCATGAAATTGCCTCAGCTAAGGCAGCTGAGTCAGGCAAGCCTGCCAACATCGTTGAAAAAATGGTGGAAGGCACGCTGAAGAAATTCAAAAGCGAAGTGTCGCTGCTTGATCAAGCGTTTGTTATCGATCCAGACCAAAAAGTTGGTGCGGTATTGGCCAAAGCCGGTCTGACTGTGACGAACTTTATTCGCTTGGAAGTGGGCGAAGGCATTGAGAAGCAAGAGGTCGACTTCGCTGCTGAAGTCGCCGCAACTCAAGCTGCGGCAGCTGCTGGCCAGTAAGTTACTCGTCAGTGACATGAAAAAGGCCCCTCAATGGGGCCTTTTTTTGCGGTAAACTCTGCGCTCTCTGCTGCGCATGACGCGAAATTTATCGAGGCTTATTGACGATGACTGACCAACGCTTAGCCCATAAACGTATTTTATTGAAGCTCTCTGGTGAGGCACTCGCTGGTGAGGCGGAAGTGGGTATTGACCCCAAAGTGCTCAAGCGTATGGCCTTAGAAATCGGCCAGCTCGTGGGTATTGGCGTGCAGGTTGGCATTGTTGTGGGTGGCGGTAATTTATTCCGTGGTTCAGAGTTGCAGCAAGCTGGTCTTGACCGCGTTGCCGGCGATCACATGGGCATGCTTGCCACCGTGATGAATGGTATTGCTATGCGCGATGCGTTAGAGCGCAACAACATCAAAACGCGTCTGATGTCGGCGATCCCAATGAGCGGTGTGGTCGATCATTACGACCGCCGCGCAGCTGTGCGGCATTTGCACGGTGGCGATGTTTGCATCTTCGTGGCCGGCACCGGTAATCCATTTTTTACCACCGATACCGCCGCCTGCTTGCGCGGTATTGAGATTACTGCCGACATCGTTATTAAGGCCACTAAGGTCGACGGCATTTACAGTGCCGATCCGGTGAAGTTTCCTGATGCCGTGAAATACGACACGCTGACTTTCGATGAAGTATTGGCCAAGCAGCTCGGTGTCATGGACTTAACCGCCATGTGCTTGTGCCGTGATCACAATATGCCGTTACGTGTTTTTAATATGAATAAGCCAGGTGCTTTGCTCAATCTCGTGGTGGGAGAGCAAGAGGGCACGCTGGTGACTCGTTGAGTTGGAGCTCACATGCTAGATGACATTAAAAAGGACTGTGCAGTCCGCATGCAAAAATCGCTGGACTCGCTCGAGCAGGCGTTTAGCCGCGTCCGTACCGGCCGTGCGCATCCAGCCATGCTCAAAGACGTCATGGTGCCGTATTACGGTACCGATACGCCGCTCATGCAGGTCGCTAACGTCAACGTCGATGACGCACGCACCTTGCTCGTGCAGCCCTATGAGCGGACCATGATCGCCGCCATTGATAAAGCCATTCGCAACTCGGATTTGGGGCTGAATCCAGTCACTGCCGATGTTATTCGCGTGCCGCTGCCCGCACTAACCGAACAAACCCGTAAAGATATGCAGAAGCTCGCACGCCAAGAGACTGAAGGTGCGCGTGTGGCGATTCGTAATATTCGTCGCGATGCTTTGGCGGATATCAAAGAGCTGCAAAAAGAAAAAGAAATTTCCGAAGATGATGAGCGTCGCGCCAGCGATGAGGTGCAAAAAATCACCGATAAATCCGTAGCGGAGGCTGATCAGATGCTCGCCGCTAAAGAAGCTGAGTTGATGCAGGTCTAAGCCATGACGGCACAGCCTCCCACAGACAGTGCTGCCCCCGATGCGGCTGATAGCCTCGCCGCGTTGCCACGCCACATTGCCATCATCATGGATGGCAATAATCGTTGGGCGAAGCGCCGAGAGCTGCCGGGCAACGAAGGCCATCGTGCCGGCGAGCTAGCCTTGCGCCAGGTGGTTGAGCTGGCCGCGAAAGCGCCGGTGGATGTGCTCACGGTATTTGCCTTCTCCAGTGAAAACTGGCGCCGGCCGGCCGATGAAGTGGCGGCGCTCATGCAGCTGTTTTTATTTGCCCTCGATGCCCGCGTGCAAGAGCTCGATCGCGCGCGTATTCGTCTGCGATTTATTGGCGATCGCTCGGCCTTTTCGGCAGAGCTACAAGCGGGCATGCGTGCAGCCGAAGAAAAAACAGCCGCGCATCAGCGCATGACCTTGGTTATTGCAGTGAATTACGGCGGCCAATGGGATGTTGCACAAGCCGCACAGCGCCTGAGTGTCATGGTTGCTAATGGCGAGATAAGCGCCGCCGATATCACCCCTGAGCGTTTAGGGGCTGCAGTAGAAATGGCCGATCTACCGCCCGTGGACTTATTGATTCGCACGGGTGGCGAGCTGCGTATCAGCAATTTTGTGTTGTGGCAGGCGGCATATGCCGAACTGTATTTTAGTGATGTCTTGTGGCCAGATTTTGGCGACGAGCAGTTGCAGGCGGCGCTGGCAGATTTTGCCCAGCGTCAGCGCCGATTTGGCCGAACATCAGAACAAATAGAGGCCTTTCATGCTTAAGCAGCGAGTGATTACAGCGCTGGTGTTATTACCGATCGTGCTGTGGAGTGTTTTCGGCGGCGTTTATGGCGCTTTTCCGGTGTTTGCCGCGCTGTTGGTGCTGATCGCCGCTTATGAGTGGACTAACCTCATGCAGCTGCGCTCGTTTGCGCAGCGTTTTGGCTATCTTGCCTTGGTGGCGATGGGCATCGCCTATTTCCAACGCCAAGACTTCAGTAGTCAAACCGGTCTCCTCATGGTCGCCGCTTCATTTGCCTGGCTGTTTGCTTTGGGCTGGGTCATGCGGTACCCCGAGCAGACCGCGCAATGGGCAGGGCGTGGGCGCATGGCGCTGATCGGTTTAATGTTGCTGCTGCCCACGTGGGCCGGCTTGGTGGCGTTGCACGCGCAATCACCGTGGTGGTTGATGTATGTGCTGCTGCTGGTCTGGGGTGCCGATACCGGCGCGTATTTCTCGGGGCGGCGTTTTGGTCGCGTTAAATTAGCGGTGCATGTTAGCCCGGCAAAAACCCGCGAAGGCCTGTATGGCGGGCTGCTGCTGACCAGCTTGATTATTGCTGGTGTCACGATTTACTTGTCGCTCGACATGGCCCGCGCCATGTTGTTTATGAGTATTTCGCTGCTGACTGTCTTAGCATCGGTGCTCGGTGATTTGTTTGAGTCGATGGCCAAGCGCCGTGCCGGCATTAAGGATTCGGGTCGCATTTTCCCGGGTCATGGCGGCGCGCTCGATCGCATCGATTCGCTAACAGCGGCAGCACCTGTGTTTATGGCCGGCTGGTGGTTGGCGGGCGGCTTTTAATTCATGCCCACATCGGTTGAGTCGCCGCAACGTATTACCCTACTCGGTGCAACCGGCTCGATTGGTCAGAGCACGTTGGACGTTTTGGCGCGCCACCCCAGCCGCTATCGCGTTTACGCGCTGACAGCCCATCGCAAAGTTGATGCGCTCGCGGCACTGTGCCAGACATGGCAGCCTGAGGTGGCGGTGGTGGCGACGGCCTCGGATGCGCAGCGCTTGCAAGAACTGCTGCGAGATGGCGCCGCGGCAACCACGGTCCGCTATGGTGCGCAAGCTCTGGCAGACGTAGCGGCAGCGCCAGCAGTCGATACCGTGATGGCCGCTATTGTCGGTGCCGCGGGCTTATTGCCGACGTTGGCGGCAGTGCGTGCTGGCAAGCGCGTATTGCTCGCTAATAAAGAAGCTTTGGTGATGTCGGGCGCGATTTTTATGGAGGCAGTGGCTGAGCATGGCGCGACCTTGTTGCCCATAGATTCAGAGCACAATGCCATTTTTCAATGCTTGCCGAATGGCACACCCGTCAGTTTGACCGCCACTGGCATTGATTCCCTAGTGTTGACTGCCTCAGGTGGGCCGTTTTTGCAGGCCAGCGCTGCTGAATTGGCCGCTGTGACGCCCGCCCAAGCCGTGAAGCATCCGAACTGGAGCATGGGTCAAAAGATCTCCGTCGACTCCGCCACCTTGATGAATAAGGGCCTCGAATTGATTGAGGCGTGCTGGCTATTTTCAGCAACGCCCGATCAAGTTGAGGTCGTGGTGCACCCGCAAAGTGTTATTCATTCCATGGTGCGTTACGCCGATGGATCGGTGTTAGCGCAAATGGGCCAGCCCGATATGCGCACGCCCATCGCCCATGCTTTGGCCTGGCCTGAGCGCATCAGCTCAGGCGTGGCAGCGCTGGATTTTACGCGCATGGGCAGCCTCAGCTTTGAGGCGCCAGATAGCACGCGCTTCCCTTGCTTGCGTTTAGCGCGCGAGGCCATTTGCGCCGGTGGCACATGGCCGTGCGTGCTCAATGCCGCCAATGAGGTGGCCGTCGCCGCGTTTTTGGCCGGTGAGCTGAGTTTTCAAGGCATTGCCGAGGTCATTGAGGCCGTTATGCAGCAAATGCCCGTGCGGCCAGCGAGCGAATTAGCTACTATCTTGTCTGCCGATCAAGAAGCCCGCGCCTGCGCGACACGCTATATCGCGGCGCAATCAGCCCTGGCCAGTGATTAACGAGGACACGTAAATGTCGATACTTACTATTGTTCTCGCGGGCATCCTCGTACTTGGGCCGCTTATTGCCATTCATGAGTTCGGCCATTTTTGGGTGGCGCGCCGTTGCGGTGTGCAAGTTCTGACGTTTTCTATTGGTTTTGGCCCCGCTATTTGGCGTCGTACCGCGCGTGATGGCGTGGAGTATCGCCTCTCAGCGATTCCGCTCGGTGGTTATGTGCGGATGCTTGATGAGCGCGAGGGCGAGGTGCCGGAAGCGTTGCAAGCGCGGGCCTTTAATCGCCAGTCGGTGTGGGCGCGGATGGCCATTGTCGCCGCCGGTCCGGCCATCAATTTATTACTCGCGGTGCTGCTCTACTGGGTGCTGTTTATGCAGGGCGATGGCGGCTTAAAGCCGATCGTTGGCCGTGTGTTGCCGGACAGCCCGGCGGCCATGGCCGGTGTGCAGCCAGGTGATGAACTGCTGCGTATTGGCGGTCGCTCAGTTAACAACTGGGAGTCGTCCACCTACGCGCTCATCGATCACATGGGTGAGTCGGGGGCGCTGACGCTTGAGGTTCGCCCGAGTGGTGCGACGAGCGCGCAGCAACTAACGCTGCAGCTCAATCAATACCTGAGTAGCTCTGACGCCGATCCGTATCGAGAGCTCGGCATGATGCCTTGGACGCCGGTGATGCCGCCGGTCATTGGTGTGGTGCAGCCCGGCAGCCCAGCAGATCGCGCTGGACTGCAGGCCGGCGACCGAATTTTACGCATCGATGGGCAAGCCATTGCACAATGGGCAGAGATCGTTGAGGCCATTGTTGCCAGCCCCGACAATGCCATGACGTGGGACCTCGTGCGCGCCAACGAGACCTTCGTGTTGACGGTCACGCCTGAGCTTGATCGCTCTGCCATGAGCGGTTCGCGCGGGCGTTTGGGCATTGGCGTTGTAGAGGCACCGGTTGATATTCCGGCACATTATCGCCGCAATGCCAACCTGGGCCCGATTGACGCGTTAACCGCTGCGGTGACAAAAACCGGGCATTTGATCAGCCTGTCATTGAGCTCATTGGGCAAAATGGTCACCGGCCTGATTGGCGTCGATGCCTTGAGTGGCCCGATCACCATTGTTAAAGTCGCCGGCCAAACCGCTGATATTGGTTGGCAGGCCATGTTAGGGTTCATGGCGCTGTTGAGTGTGAGCTTAGGGGTGTTAAATTTGCTGCCCATTCCGGTGTTAGACGGTGGGCACTTACTGTATTACGCCATTGAGGCTGTCTGGCGCCGTCCGTTACCGGAGGCCGTGCAGCAGCTTGGATTACGCATTGGGGTCGTCATCATGGGAAGTGTCATGTTGCTGGCCATTTTAAACGACATACGCCGCTTGTTTTGATGGGAATTTTTGAGTGATCAATCCGCTTCGGCCATCGTGGCCCGTTTTTTCTTTATTGCCCTTGGCCGCGGCCGTGGTCAGTGCCCCTGTTTACGCCCAAAGCTTTGTCATTAATGACATTCGCCTAGAAGGCCTTGGCCGTCTCTCTGCTGCCAGTGTTTATGCGCTATTACCGGTATCGAGTGGCAGCTTGCTCACCGATGAGCGGAGCGCCGACAGCGTGCGTGCGCTGTTTGCCTCGGGCCAGTTTGAAGACGTTCAGGTGCTGCGCGAGCGCGATGACATGATCATTCGTGTGGTGGAGCGCCCAAGCATTGCCAGCATTGAGCTCAAAGGCAACCAGTCCATCGGTAAAGAGGACTTGTTGAAAGGCTTGAAGTCGATTGGCCTGGGTGAGGGCGAGGTCTACAAGCGCGCTGCACTCGATCAGGTCAAGCTCGAATTACAGCGCCAATACGCCGCCCAAGGCCGCTATGGTGCGGTCGTTACCGCCACGGCGAAGCCAATGCCGCGTAACCGTGTGGCTGTCACCATCGATATCAAAGAAGGCGACACCGCGCGCATCAAGCGTGTCAGCATCAATGGCAACGATGTTTATGATGATGCCGAGTTGCTGAAACAGCTGCAGCTGCAATCGAGCCATCTGCTGTCATTTATTTATGGCGATGATAAGTACTCGCGCGAAAAGCTCAGCGCCGACCTTGAAACACTGCGCAGCTATTACTTAGATCGTGGTTATTTGCGCTTTAATATCGACTCCACCCAAGTCAGTTTGTCGCCCGATAAAGACCAGGTCTATATCGACATCAACGTGAAAGAGGGCGACCTCTATAAAGTCGGCGATGTGCGCATGGCCGGTGAGTTTCCTGTCCCTGAGGACGATCTGAAGCCGTTGTTGTTGACGCAGCCTGGCCAGACTTATTCGCAAAAAATCGTCACCTTAACCAGCGATATCATCAGTCGTCGTTTGGGTCGTGAAGGCTATTTATTTGCCGATGTGCAAGGCGTGCCTGAGCTCGATGATGCCAACAAAACCGCGAAACTGGTGTATTACATCAACCCCAATCGGGTGATGTCGGTGCGTCGTATCAACTTCACCGGCAACTTAAAAACCGATGACCAAGTGCTGCGTCGTGAGATGCGCCAGTTCGAAGGCGCGCAGGCCTCGGGTGAGAAAATTGACCTGTCGAAAGTGCGCCTAGAGCGCCTAGGCTATTTTGGCGAAGTCAAAAGTGAAAATGTGCGTGTGCCGGGCACGACCGATCAGGTCGATGTCAATGTCGCTGTCACCGAGCAGCCCTCGGGGTCGATTTCGGCAAGCGTCGGTTTCTCGCAAAACGCCGGCTTGGTGTTCGGTGCCAGCGTTAGTCAGACCAACTTCCTAGGCACTGGTAATCGCGTATCGATTGGCCTAAATCGTTCAGATATTCGTGATGCCTATAATTTTTCTTATGTAAATCCGTATTTTACGCCAGAGGGCATTAGCCGCGGTTTTAATGTCTATTTGCGTCAAACCAAGTTCGATAATTTAAACATCAGCAACTACGCCACCGACTCCTTGGGCGGCAACATCAGCTTCAGCTACCCCATTGATGAAACTGAAACGATTAGTTTCTCGGCAGGCTATGACATCACCGATGTGCAGGTTGGCGTTCAGCCCTCAGAGGTGGTGTTTAACTTTGACCAGAAAAATGGCAGCAGCTTTGGTACCTATTTAGGTAGCGCCTCGTGGCAGCGCAACACGCTTAACCGCGGTGTCTTCCCAACGGCTGGTGGCTCACAAACAGCCGCGGTGGAAATGGGCTTGCCAGGCAGTGACATTGCTTTTTACAAGCTCACCTACAATGCCCAGCGCTACATTCCCGTTTCTGGCCGTTGGGTGGGTCGCAGCTTTGCGCGTTTAGGCTATGGCGATGGCCTCGGCGGCGGCGATGATCTGCCGTTTTATCGCAACTTCTTTGGCGGTGGCTTCGGTTCGGTGCGCGGTTACCGCGACAACTCCATGGGCCCACGCAGTCGTTTGTTAAATACGTTCACAAATCCTGCCACCTTGCTCAACAACGCGCCGGCTGAGTCTATTGGCGGTAATGTGCAAATTGAAGCAGGCTTTGAGCTGATCTTCCCCACGCCATTTATTGAAGACAATAACAAAGTCCGCACCTTGGCCTTCTTCGATGCCGGTAATATTTTCGACACGAAAATCCAAGGCTTTAATGGTGAAGACTTCAAGCCATCGTTCGATAATTTGCGCTATAGCGTAGGTCTGGGTTTGTCATGGATCACACCCATTGGGCCGCTCACGTTTGCCATCGCGCAGCCACTCAACGACGAAGACGGTGATGACACCCAAGTCTTCCAATTCTCACTCGGTCAAGGATTCTAAGCGACATGAAAAAACTATTAGCTAGCGTCATCCTAAGTGCCACGGTGTTTTCCGCCATGCCGGTCATGGCCGCCGACGGCACCAAAATTGCGATGTTGGATCGTGAAGCTGCGCTGCTGGCCTCTAATGCCGCGCGCGCTGCACAAGAAAAGCTTAATGCCAGCATGAAGCCGCAGCGTGATCGTTTAGATGGCCTGCGCAATGACATCAAAGCCATGGAGCAGCGTTTCCAAAAAGAAGGCGCGACCATGTCGGAAAGCAGCAAAAAAGCGCTGCGCGATCAAGCCGATCAAAAAGCCCAAGAGTTCAATGTACTGATTCAGCAAGTTCAAGAGCGCACCCAACAAGCCCAGCAAGATTTGCTCAAGCGTTTATTGCCAAGCCTTGAAGGCATTCTCGATGATCTACGCAAATCCGGCGGCTATGACATCATTTTGGATCGCCGCTCCGCGGTTTATGTGACGCCAGAACTCGACCTCACCAAGCGCGTGGTTGATCGCTTAAACGCAGGTAAGTAAGCATGACGGCTGCCGGCATTAGCCTCGGCGAACTCGCCGCAGCCGTTGGTGCTGAATTGCGCGGTGAACCTGATCATTGCGTGCAGGGCATGAATACCTTGGCCGCCGCAGCACCCCACGAGTTAGCGTTTTTGGCAAACCCCAAATACCGCAGTCAGCTTGCCGCCACGCAAGCCGGGGCGGTATTGCTGCGCCACGATGATCTCGGTGATTTCACCGGCAACGCCTTGCTGCTGGCCAATCCATACCTTGCATTTGCGACGTTATCGCATCGTTTTGATCGCACGCCTCAGCCTGCGGCGGGCGTGCACAACAGTGCGGTGGTGGCCGAGAGCGCGGTGCTTGGCGAGGGCGTCAGTATTGGTGCGCAGGTTGTCATTGGCGATGGCGTGGTGATTGGCGCCGGCAGCCTCATTGAGGCTGGCAGCGTCATTCACGACCGCGTGGTGCTCGGTGAGAATTGCCGCATCCGTAGCCGCGTGGTGATTTATCACGATTGTCGCTTAGGCAACCGGGTGCAAGTTCACAGCGGCGCGGTTATTGGTGGCGACGGCTTCGGCTTTGCCAATGAGCGCGGTCAGTGGCGCAAAATTGCTCAGCTCGGCGCAGTGGTCATTGGCGATGATGTCGATATTGGCGCCAATACGACCATTGACCGGGGTGCGTTGGAAGACACCGAGATTCATACTGGCGCCATCATCGACAACCAAGTGCAGATCGCCCATAACGTGATTATTGGCGCGCACACGGCAATTGCTGCGTGTTGCGGTATCTCCGGTAGCACGCAGATTGGTGCGCATTGCATTTTGGCTGGTGGTGTTGGCGTGGTGGGTCATATTCAAATTTGCGATGGCGTGCAAATCACCGGCATGACCATGGTCACTAAATCCATTACGGAGCCTGGCTCGTACTCCTCGGGTACGGCTTTTGACCGCACCGATGCCTGGAAAAAAATGGCTGTTCGTCTGCGCCGCCTCGATGACTTGGCGACGCGCGTGCAGCGCTTAGAAAAAAACCGCGACTAGGATTGGTCGGCATGTGACTGAGCCATTCGCTCAGCGCATTTGGAGAGAAATATGTTGGATATTCAGCAGGTTATGCACTACTTGCCGCAGCGTTACCCATTTTTATTTGTCGATCGTGTCACCGAAATCGAGAAGGGCAAGCGCATTGTTGGCTATAAAAATGTCACCATCAATGAGCAGTTTTTCCAAGGCCATTTCCCTGCCAAGCCCATTATGCCCGGTGTTTTGATGATCGAGGCGATGGCGCAGATTGCCGGCGTGTTGGGTTTCTATACCTATGAAAAAAGTCCAGAAACCGGGCATTTATACGTCTTTGCTGGCGCCGATAACGTGCGCTTTAAGCGTCAAGTCGTGCCAGGCGATCAGCTGATACTCGAAGCGGTGGCGACCGGGTCGCGCCGTCATATTTATAAGTTTTCTTGCCGCGCTTTAGTCAACGGCGAATTAGCCGCCAGTGCCGACATCATCATTGCCGAGCAAACCCTATGACAGATATCCACGCCACCGCCATTGTCGATAGCAAAGCCGAACTTGCCGATGACGTGTGCATCGGTCCCTACAGCATTGTCGGTCCCGACGTGGTGATTGGCGCGGGCACGTGGGTGGGTCCGCATGCGGTCATTAGCGGCCCAACGGTGATTGGCGAGCGTAACCGCATTTACCAATTCGCCTCGGTGGGCGGCGATTGCCAAGACAAAAAGTATCGCGATGAACCGACGCGCTTGGAGATCGGCGATGACAACATCATTCGCGAATCCTGCACGCTGCATCGTGGCACCGTGCAGGATCAAAGCCTGACCAAGATCGGTAGCCGTAATTTGCTAATGGTCAACACCCATGTCGCCCACGATGTGATCATCGGCAACGATGGCATTTTCGCTAACAATGTCGGCATCGCCGGTCATGTGGTGATTGGCGATCACGTCATCATTGGCGGCAACTCCGGTATTCATCAGTTCTGCCGCATTGGCTCGCATGCCATGCTTGGCGGCGGCACCACGCTGTTTAAAGACATTCCGGCCTATGTCATGGCCAGCGGTAACCCCGCTGAGGCGCGGGGCATGAACTTTGAGGGTCTCAAGCGTCGCGGCTGGTCATCACAAACGCTCAATGCGCTGCGCAAAGCCTATAAAGCGGTCTACCGTGATGGCCTGACGCTCGACGCTGCGTACCCAGTCCTCGAGGCGTTGGCTGTTGATGCACCCGAAATCCAGCTGTTTATCGATACCCTGCGCGCCTCCACGCGTGGTATTGCGCGCTAAGGCTTTAGGCGCTCGCGTCATGCCTGCGTGCAGCTTGGGGCGCGGTGATGTGGCGCCGATCTTACGAGTATCTCGATGACGCTTAAGTCCCCCGTTTTTGGCATTGTCGCCGGTGAAGCCTCTGGCGATACGCTCGGTGCCGATCTCATTCGCGCCTTAAAAGTGCAGTATCCGCAGGCGCGATTTATCGGTATTGCCGGCCCGCAAATGCTCGCCGAAGGCGCCGAGACGCTGGTGCCCATGGAGCGCTTATCGGTGATGGGCTTGGTCGAAGTGCTGGGTCGTTTGCGTGAATTATTTGGTATTCGAGATCAACTTATCGCGCATTTGCTGGCGCAAAAAATTGATGTCTTTATTGGCATCGATGCGCCTGATTTTAATCTGCGTATTGCTGCCGAACTGAAGGCCAAAGGCCTGCGCACCGTGCATTACGTGAGTCCGTCGGTGTGGGCGTGGCGGCAGGGTCGGGTACATGGCATTCGCGCCAGCGTTGACCTGATGCTGTGTCTGTTGCCATTCGAGAAAGCCTTCTACGACCAACACGCGGTGGATGCCGTGTTTGTTGGCCATCCACTCGCCGATAGCCTGCCGATGCTCAATGACACCCAGGCCGCGCGTCAGCGACTCGGTATTGGTGGTGGCGAATGGCTGGCGTTATTGCCCGGCAGTCGCCGCGGTGAAGTGGCCAGCATGCTGCCGTTGTTGCTCGATGCGGCGCAGCGTATTCATGCGCAGCGACCGGGCTGCCAATTTATGATTCCCGCCATCAATGCCGAGCGCCGCGCCGATATCGATGCGCTGGTGGCCGGCTACCCGGAGCTGCCCATTCGCGTGTTTGATCAGCAGCGTGGGGCGGGCGTGGGGCGCGAGGTCATGGCCGCTAGCGATATCGTCGCGTTGACTTCGGGAACCGCCACGCTCGAGGCGCTGCTCTTGAAAAAGCCCATGGTGGTGACCTATCGCCTGCATTGGCTGACCTGGTTGATTGCGCGCTTTTTGGTGCGCATCCCGTTTGTTAGCCTACCGAATTTACTGGCTGGTCGGCGTCTGGTGCCGGAGCTATTGCAGGGTCAAGCCAATCCCGACAACATCGCCAAGGAAGTGCTGGCTTGGCTGAATGACCCCGTGCGCATCAGCCAGACACAGAGCAGCTTCCAACAATTTCATGCGCAATTGGCGGCCAATGCCAGTGTCACCGGCGCACGGGCCATCAGTGCCTTGCTCGCGAAGCCGGTGCGCGTGCCGTGAGCCTAGTCGCCGGGGTTGATGAAGTGGGCCGTGGGCCATTGATTGGCGCCGTGGTCACTGCGGCGGTGATTTTGGACCCGCGCAAGCCCATTGCCGGCTTGGCCGACTCGAAAAAGCTCACGGCGGCCAAGCGCGAGGCCTTGGCCGAGACTATTCGGCGTGATGCACTGTGCTGGGCGCTAGGACGTGCCGAGCCAGCAGAGATCGATGCGCTAAATATCTTGCAGGCCACTTTGCTCGCCATGCAGCGTGCGGTGGCGGCGCTGAGCATTCAGCCCGACCATGTGATGGTTGATGGTAATCGCTGCCCGGTATTGCCGATGACAGCCGAGGCGGTGGTGAAAGGCGATAGTAAAGTCGCTGAAATTAGCGCGGCGAGCATTCTCGCGAAAGTCGCGCGAGATGCCGAGATGGCCGCGCTGCATGCGCAACATCCGGGCTATGGCTTTGATCGCCATAAAGGCTATCCGACCGCCGCGCACTTGAGCGCGCTCGCCGCGCTTGGCCCCTTACCTCAGCACCGCCGCTCCTTTGCGCCGGTGCGTCAGTGTTTATTGATGAGTGCGACATGACCGGTTTTGTGCATTTACGCGTGCGTTCAGAGTTTTCCTTGCAAGACTCGATCGTCCGTATCCCCGCCTTAGTCTCAGCCACGGCAGCCGCCGAGATGCCCGCCGTGGCCATGGCCGACCTGATGAACCTCTACGGCTTGGTGAAGTTTTATAAAGCCGCGCAAAAAAAGGCTATTAAGCCGATTTTTGGGGCGGATTTAGTCATTCGCCAAGGCGATGCCGTGAGCCTAGTCACCGCCTTGGTGCTCAACAACACCGGCTATTTAAACCTGATGGCGCTGATCTCGCAGGCCTATATTACCGGCCAAGAGCAAGGTCGGCCGGTATTGGCCTATGCCGATTTAAGCGCACGCCATGAGGGCCTGATCTTTCTCTTGAGCCGCAGCAGTGATGTCGGTCAGGCGCTTATTGGCAGTGATATTGCGCAGGCCGATCGCCTCCTGAGTGCGTGGATGGCGCTGTGTCCATCGCGGGTATATATGGAGTTACAACGCACCGGCCGCGATGGCGAAGAGGATCATTTGCATGCCGCAATGGCGCTCGCTGAACGCCTGCAATGCCCGGTGGTGGCGACCAATGATGTGCGCTTTCTGACACCGGAGGAATTCGAGGCGCATGAGGTGCGGGTGAGTATTGCGCAAAGCTATACCCTCGATGACCCACGCCGCCCGCGCGACTACAGCGCCGAGCAATACTTCAAAACCACCGAGCAAATGCAGGCGCTGTTTAGCGATATTCCTGAGGCCTTGGCCAATACCGTGGAGATCGCCAAGCGCTGCAGCCTGAGCTTGAGTTTGGGCAAAAACTATCTGCCCGACTTCCCGGTGCCACCGGGCCTGACCATGGCCGAGTATTTCTCGCAGCTCTCGCATGAGGGCCTGCAAAAACGCCTCGATAAGCTCTTTGATCGCACGCGCGAAGACATGCCGAGCATTGAGGCCGAATACAAGGCGCGGCTGGAGTTTGAGCTCAATATCATTAATCAAATGGGCTTTCCCGGCTACTTTCTCATCGTCATGGATTTTATCCGCTGGGCGAAAGAAAACGGCGTGCCGGTTGGGCCGGGGCGAGGTTCAGGCGCCGGCTCGTTAGTGGCGTATTCGCTGCTGATTACCGATTTAGATCCGATCAAATACGACCTATTGTTTGAGCGCTTTTTGAATCCTGAGCGGGTCTCGATGCCCGACTTTGATATCGACTTTTGCATGGAAGGTCGCGACCGCGTCATCGATTATGTCGCCAATCATTATGGCCGCCACGCGGTGTCGCAGATCATCACTTTTGGCACCATGGCTGCGAAAGCGGTGGTGCGGGATGTCGCGCGCGTGCTCGGCAAGGCCTATGGTTTGGCCGATCGCATCTCGAAAATGATTCCGTTCACGCCCGGTATCTCGCTCGAAGAGGCCCGTCAGCAAGAGCCCATGCTCGAGGAATTGCTCAGCGTTGCCGAAATGAGCGATCACGACGACGCGCTGGAAATTTGGGAGATGGCGCTCAAGCTCGAAGGCATCACGCGCGGCGTGGGTAAACACGCCGGCGGTGTTTTGATTGCGCCGGGTAAGCTCACCGATTTCACTGCGGTCTACACCGACGACGAAGGCAAATGGGTCAGCCAATACGATAAAGACGATGTTGAGTCGGTCGGTTTGGTGAAGTTCGACTTTTTGGGTCTGCGCACGCTCACCATCATCGACTGGGCATTGAAAGATATTAACGCCAAGCGCGCGCGGCGCGGCGAGGCGGCGATCGACATTGACCGCATTCCGCTCAATGACCCGGTGCCGTATCGCACCATGTCTGAGGGCAAAACCACGGCGATTTTCCAGCTCGAATCGCGCGGCATGAAGGAGCTTATTAAAAAGCTCAAGCCCTCGCGCTTTGAAGACGTGGTGGCGCTGGTGGCGTTGTATCGACCGGGGCCGCTGGAGTCGGGCATGGTCGACGACTTCATCAATCGTAAGCATGGTCGCGCCGATGTGGCCTACCCGCACCCTGAGCTGGAGCCGGTGCTGGAAAACACCTATGGCGTCATTCTCTACCAAGAGCAGGTCATGCAAATCGCCCAGGTCTTGGCAGGCTACTCGCTGGGTGGCGCCGATATGTTGCGCCGCGCCATGGGTAAGAAAAAGCCTGAGGAGATGGCCAAAGAACGCGTCAAATTCATGGAAGGTTCCGGTGCGCGCGGTGTTGATCCCGCGCAGGCTGGCGGCATTTTCGACCTCATGGAAAAGTTTGCTGGCTACGGCTTTAACAAGTCGCACTCGGCCGCCTATGCCTTGGTGTCCTACCAAACCGCATGGCTGAAAGTGAATTATCCCGCCGAGTTCATGGCGGCGGTGCTGTCGTCGGAGATGGCCAATACCGACAAAATCGTGGTGTTTATTGAAGAATGTCGCGCCATGGGCTTGAGCATTCGTCCGCCGAGCGTCAATGAATCAGCTTATCGCTTTGTGGCCAATGACGCCGGCGAGGTGATCTACGGTCTCGGCGCTATTCGCGGTGTTGGCGAGGGGCCGGTGGCCTCATTGCTGGCGGCTCGCGAAGCCGATGGCGAGTTTCAGGATCTGTTTGATTTCACCCGCCGCATCGATTTGCGCAAGCTCAATAAGCGCGCACTCGAGGCCTTGATTCGTGCCGGTGCGCTCGATGCCCAAGGTGCGCATCGCGCCGTGCTCATGGCATCGCTGGAAAATGCCGTGGCGGCCGCCGAGCAGCAAGCCCGCAACGATGACTGCGGCATGGTCGACCTGTTTGGTGATGTCGTTGAGGCCGCGCCCTCGGGCGAATGGGCCGAGGCCATGGAGTGGAGCGAAGATGAGCGCCTACAGGCCGAAAAAGAAACGCTCGGGCTCTACCTCACCGGCCATCCGATCGATCAATACGAAGCTGAGTTAGGGCGCCTCGTGACCTGCCGCTTAGCCGATTTGCAGCCCACGCGCCGTGGCCAAAATACCACCGTGGCGGGTTTGCTAATGGGCCATCGCATCATGAAAGGCGCGCGCGGCTCGCGAGCCTTTTTGACCATCGATGACCGTACCGCACGAGTTGAAGTCACCGTCTTTAATGAGGTGCTGGAGCACGTTCGGCCGCTGCTCAGCACGGATAGTGTGCTGGTCATTGAAGGAGAAGTATCGATGGATGAGTATGTCGGCGCGCTGAAAGTCGTGGCCAAACATATTCAACCTTTAGTCGATGCGCGCACGCGCTTGAGCAAGGGTCTGGAGCTAACCGTGCCTGTGGCGCTGGGTCTGCGTGGTGTTCACGATCTGACCGAATGGCTGATGACACAACGCTCAGATGACGGGGCGTTATTGCGTTTTCGCGTGCAACATCCGGCGGCGCAAGCGACCTTTATGGGCGGCGAGCAGTGGCGGGTAAAACTCACCGATCCGCTATTGCGCGGATTGCGCCAGCGCCTAGGCCACGACAGTGTGCGCATACTCTACTAAGTTGCAGGTTTGCGCGCCGCGCTGTGTCGGCTACACTCGGCGCATAGTTAATGAGAGCGATTCATGAATCCTGATTACCTCGAATTCGAACAACCCATTGCCGAGCTGGAAGCCAAGATTGAAGGGCTTAAGCAGGTCGGTAGTGGCACGAGCTTAAATATCGACGATGAAGTATATCGGCTACGCCAAAAAAGCCTCAGCCTCACCGAAGATATTTTCACCAATCTCAGCTCCTGGCAGGTCTCGCAAATCTCGCGGCACCCGCGCCGTCCTTACACCATGGATTATGTGCAGCGCTTATTTACTGATTTTGATGAGCTCCATGGCGACCGTAGTTTCGCCGATGACGCTGCGCTGATTTGTGGCACCGCGCGCTTTATGGGCGAGCCAGTGATGATTATTGGCCATCAAAAAGGCCGCGATGTGCGCGAGAAAGTGCGCCGTAATTTTGGCATGCCGCGCCCTGAGGGCTATCGCAAAGCACTTCGTCTGATGGAAATGGCCGAGCGCTTCAAAATGCCCATTTTCACGTTTATCGACACGCCCGGCGCGTATCCAGGCATCGATGCCGAAGAGCGCGGCCAGAGCGAAGCCATTGCTAAAAATCTGGCGGTTATGTCGCGCTTAAAAACGCCGATTATCTCCACGGTGATCGGCGAGGGCGGCTCCGGCGGTGCACTGGCGATTGGCGTCTGCGATAGCTTATTGATGCTGCAATACAGCACCTATTCGGTGATCTCACCGGAAGGCTGTGCGTCGATTTTGTGGAAAACCGCGGCGAAAGCGCCTGAGGCTGCTGAGGCCATGAACCTGACGGCCTCGCGCTTGCAAGCCTTAGGTTTTGTCGATGATCTGGTGGCTGAGCCCTTGGGCGGCGCGCATCGCGACATGGACAAAATGGCGGATAACTTACGCAACTCGTTGCGCAGCCAGCTGAAAAAGCTCCGCAGCCTAGATCATTCAGCGCTGATCGGTCGTCGTTATGAGCGCCTAATGAGCTACGGCAACACCGAGCAGCTGCCCAGCGCATGAACCCGGTGGCCGCGCTTGACGCGTTTCTGCGCGCGCGGCAACTCGACACCCCGCACATTCGCGGCCTCGTGCTGGCCCTGAGTGCTGGGCCGGATTCATTGGCGCTGCTCATGGCGCTGGCGCACATCGCCCCCTCACTTAATTACCGCCTGCGAGCCGTGCATATCCATCACGGCCTGCATGCCGATGCCGATGCATGGGCATCGCAGGCCTTGCAGCAAGCGCGGGCGCTGTCGGTACCGGCAAACGTCATTCGTGTGCAGGTGAGTGCGCAGGCCAGCTTGGAGTCGGCTGCGCGTGCGGCACGCTACGAAGCGCTGATCGGCGATTGCCGGGCCGATGAGGCGCTGCTCTTGGCGCACCATCAAGACGATCAAGCGGAAACGCTGATGCTCCGACTGATGCGCGGCGCCGGCTTGCAAGGTTTGGCGGCCATGCGCGCCGAGAGCATCTGGCGCTTGCCTGATGGCACGGCACGCCGGCGCTGGCGGCCTTGGTTGAGTGTGTCGCGCCAGCAGCTCATGCATTGCCTAGAGGGCACTGAGCATAGCGATTTATCTGCCGTGCATGATCCCGCCAATGATGATCCGCGCTTTGCCCGTACGGCCTTGCGCCACGACATTCTGCCGCGCCTAAAGCAGCACTGGCCCGGCGCCTCGATGCAATTAGCGCAAGCCGCTGAGCAGCTTGCCGAGCAAGCGCAAGCACTTGATATATTTGCCGATAATGCCCTCGCGCCGTTGCTCGATGAGCGCACCGCAAGCCTCGATATGCTGGCGCTGATGGCCCTGCCTCAGACCGTGCATCAGAGCCTAATTGCGCGCTGGTTGAGCCGTGCTCAGGCGCCGTCATTGCCCAAGCGCTATTGGCCGCGTGTGGTGTCGGAGTTAGTGCTGGCACGCGCCGATGCGCAGCCGCAGCTGGCATGGGCCGGCTGGTCATTGCGGCGATATAAGCAGCGTTTGTATGTGCTTCATGATGCCGAGTTGGCAGCGTTGCCGGAGGGCATAGACTGGCCAGATCCGCAGCAGCCGCTATTCTGGGCTGGATGCGAATGGCGGTTAGCGGAGCTATTTCAGGCGCCTGCTTTGGCGCTGCTTCCCGGGCTATTGAGTCGGCCGTGGCGGCTGGCGGCGCGGCGTGGCGGTGAGCGTTATCGCCCCAATGCGCAGGGGCCGAGCCAGAGCGTGAAGCACTGGTGCCAGGCGCAAAACATTCCGCCTTGGCAGCGCCATCGAGTGGTGTGTGTTTGGGCTGGCAATGACGTGGTGGCGCTCAAGTGTCTGTCATGACGAGTGCTTGAGCGCCTTGCGCTAGCGTTTGTGCAAACGGCCTCTAGCTGCGACCAAAGGCGGCTCGTAGTGGTGCAGTCACACGACTTAATCCACTGGCGGCGCGTGCGGGTTGACCGTCAAATTGCAAGTAGCCATCGTCGATGGGTTTAAAGCGCATCAACGGTACATCACGCAGATAATCTTGCACCACACGAAATGGCGATTTCGAGCCTTGGCGCGGCAGTCGATCAGCGGCACGCTTGATGTAACCAGAGCTTAAGCTGCCGAGCACGGTGTCTTCGGTGATCAAGTTATCGTGATCATGGACCTCCACCGTGCGATAGCCATGCTCATCCATGTGATTCATCAAACGGCACACGTACTCGCTCGCTAAATCGGCTTTCAGCGTCCAGGAGGCATTGGTGTAGCCAAACACCACCGCCGCGTTGGGCACGCCTTCAATCAGCACGCCTTTATAGGTCAGGCGCGAGCTGATGGGCGCGGCTTTATTGTCGACCTTGAGCGTCATGCCGCCGGCCATTTGCACATCCAAGCCAGTAGCGGTGATGATGATGTCGGCGGCAATTTCTTCGCCGGATTTCAGCAAAATGCCGGTTTCGGTGAACTTTTCAATGTGGTCGGTGGCGATGCTGGCTTTGCCTTCTCGTAACACGCGAAATAAGTCGCCATTGGGCACGACGCACAGGCGCTGATCCCACGGTGCATAGCTGGGCGTGAAATGTTTCATGTCGATATGGCTGCCGGCGAGCTGTTTTTTCACCAAGCCTAAAAGTAAGCGCCGCACGGCGGCGGGGCGACTGCGGGCGGCTTGAAACAGCAGGCGCTGCAGGCCGATATTGCGAATGCGATTGATGCGATAAACGGCTTTTTCCGGCAATACCTTTTGCAGCGTACGCGCCACCGGATCTATCGCCGGTACCGACATAATGTAGGTCGGCGAGCGCTGCAGCATGGTCACGTGCGCGGCTTTATCGGTCATGGTTGGCAACAAGGTGATGGCCGTTGCGCCGCTACCAATAATCACCACGCGCTTGCCGGTGTAGTCGAGATTTTCAGGCCAAAATTGCGGGTGCACGATCTCGCCTGTAAAGGCTTTTTCGTTGGCAAACTCGGGCCGGAAGCCTTTGTCGTAGTTGTAATAACCAGTGCACACCATGAGGAAATTAGCGCTGTATTTTTCCTTTTCACCGCTGGCTTCATCGACTGCCTCGACAGTCCATAGGCCAGATTTTGTGGAGAAATTTGATTTGATGACTTGGCGGCCGTAACGGATTTTTTTATCAATGCCGTATTCGCGAGCGGTCTCGCTCATGTAGCGCTTGATGGACGGACCATCGGCCAATACGCGCGACTCTATCCAAGGTTTAAAGCTATAGCCGAAGGTAAACATGTCGGAGTCGGAGCGGATGCCGGGGTAGCGAAACAAATCCCAGGTACCGCCCATGGCTTGGCGACGCTCTAAAATAGCGACGGACTTGTTTGGGCACTGACGACTGAGATGGCAAGCAGCGCCAATACCGGACAGGCCGGCGCCAATAATCAAAATATCGTGGTGTTGAACAGACATGATGTGACTCGCTGAAATAAACCGTGTCTTAAGCTAAGGCGTTTCATTTCAGCGGTCAATCTATTTTGACAGTGCGCACTGTAACATTTGTCTGGTTGGCGTTTAAATCTTCCGTAATACCAAGCTGGCATTGGTGCCGCCAAAGCCAAAACTATTGCTCATGATGGTTTTCAAGCCGGCGTTCTCAATGCGCTTTAGAGCAATCGGCAAGCCCTCGGCCTCAGGGTCTAGCGTCTCAATATTGGCTGAGGCCGTGACAAAATCATTGGCCAGCATGATCAGACAATAAATTGCCTCTTGCGCGCCAGCCGCGCCGAGCGAGTGACCAGAGAGTGACTTCGTGGAACTGATGTGCGGCGCGTTATCGCCAAACACCGCACGAATGGCTTTCAGCTCAGCCAAATCGCCAACGGGTGTCGAGGTGCCATGGGTATTCAGGTAGTTGATGGGTGTGTCGACGCTTTGCAGCGCCATTTCCATACAGCGCTGGGCACCTTCGCCACTGGGCGCGACCATGTCATGGCCATCGGATGTGGCGCCGTAGCCAATGATTTCCGCCAAAATCGTGGCACCACGCGCTACCGCATGGTCATAGGACTCGACGACTACCATGCCGGCACCACCAGCAATCACGAAACCATCGCGGTTGGCGTCATAAGCGCGAGAAGCTTTTTCCGGTGTGTCGTTGTATTTGCTCGACATGGCGCCCATGGCATCAAACAAACACGATTCCTCCCAAGCTTCCTCTTCGCCGCCGCCGGCAAACACCACATCTTGTTTGCCGAGCTGAATGAGTTCCGCGGCATGGCCAATGCAGTGCGCGCTAGTCGCGCAAGCTGAGGCAATGGAGTAATTCACGCCTTTGATTTTGAACGCCGTCGATAAACATGCCGACAGGGTAGAGGCCATGGTGCGCGGCACCATATAAGGCCCAATGCGTTTCACGCCTTTGTCACGAGCGATGTCAGCAGCGGCGACTTGGTTGGTGCTGGAGGCGCCACCGGAGCCAGCGACTAAGCCGGTACGCGGGTTAACGACCTGCTCTGGTGTCAATCCCGCCATGTCGATGGCACGAGTCAATGCAACATAGCCATAGGCGGCGGCATCGCCCATGAAGCGGCGCATTTTGCGATCGATGAGTGCGTCGAGATCAAGATCACGAATGGAGCCGCTGACTTGGCTGCGAAAGCCCATCTCGGTATATGTTGCATTGGCACGAATGCCTGAGATGCCGTTGAACAGGCTGTGTCTGACGGTTTCGGTGTCGTGGCCTAAGCAAGAGACAATGCCGTATCCGGTGATAACAACGCGACGCATGGCGAGCTCCTGCTTAGAAATGATCGGTGCTGGTAAAGAGGCCGACTTTTAAATCGCTGGCGGTGTAGATCTCGCGATCATCGAGTAGCACGCGGCCATTGGCGATGCCCATGATCAGCTTGCGCTCGACCATCCGCGTGACATCGAGCTCGTAACGCAAGGTTTTGCCGGTGGGCAACACTTGGCCGAAAAATTTCACCTCGCCGCAGCCGAGTGCGCGACCGCGACCAGGATTGCCACGCCAGCCCAGATAAAAGCCAAGTAGTTGCCAGAGTGCGTCGAGGCCTAAGCAGCCGGGCATCACGGGGTCGGTCTCAAAATGGCATTGGAAAAACCACAGATCAGGGTGAATATCGAGCTCGGCAATGATTTTGCCTTTGCCGGCCGAGCCACCATCACGCGCGAGGTGGGTGATGCGATCCATCATCAGCATATTGGGCAAAGGCAGGCGGGCGTTACCTGGTCCAAACAGTTCGCCGTGGGCACAGGCAATGAGTTCCTCGCGGCTGAAGCTGCTTTGTTGATGAACGTCGCTCATAAATTTCCTTGATGAATTTTGCTTGGCCCATGGTAGCAACTGCACCTTGGCATAAAACTTACCCATTGGCCGTAGAGTTGTTTCCAAATGTGTTTGCTAGGTGCCACAAACCGTTAACAACAATGAAGTGGATTGACTAAGCGGTGTTGCTGGACAGCGCCGGTGGCGTGGGTATGATGGCGACCTGTTGTGCGCTTGCGCGACCATTATGGGGGGTAACTATGTGGGTTGAACTGGGTCAGTTTGCACTGGTGTTGGCCGCTGTGGTGGCCTTGTTGCAAGGCACTTTGCCATGGCTTGGTGTGGTGCGTGGTGAGCCGCGTATTCAGGCGATCGCACGCACGGCTGCCTACGCGCAATTTGCGCTTTTGGCGTTGTCGTTTGCAGGCCTCACGGCCGCATTTTTGCTCAATGATTTCAGCGTTGATTATGTGGCGCGCCAGTCCAATACCTTATTGCCGGTGTGGTATAAAATATCCGCGGTGTGGGGCGGTCACGAGGGCTCATTGCTGCTTTGGGTGTTGGTGCTGGCGGGCTGGACCGCCGCCGTGGCGCGCTTCTCGCAAGCCTTGCCATTGGTGATGACTGCGCGCGTGCTGGCCATTTTGGGCCTCATCAGCACGGCCATGCTGAGCTTTGTGCTGTTCACCTCCAACCCGTTTAATCGCCTATTGCCTGACTTCCCCATTGAAGGCAATGACCTCAACCCGCTGCTGCAAGACCCCGGCCTGATCTTTCATCCCCCCATGTTGTATATGGGCTATGTCGGTCTTGCCGTACCTTTTGCCTTTGCGCTCGCCGGCCTGCTCAATGGCCGCTTGGATTCGGCGTGGGCGCGTTGGTCGCGGCCTTGGGCATTGGCCTCATGGGCATTTTTGAGCCTAGGCATCGCGCTCGGATCGTGGTGGGCGTATTACGAGCTCGGCTGGGGTGGCTGGTGGTTTTGGGACCCCGTGGAAAATGCCTCGTTTATGCCGTGGCTAGCGGGCACAGCTTTGCTGCACTCATTGGCGGTTACTGAAAAGCGCGGCGTGTTTAAAGCCTGGACTGTGCTGTTGGCGATTATTGCCTTCGCATTGAGCTTGCTCGGCACATTTTTAGTGCGCTCAGGCGTGCTCACCTCAGTGCACGCATTCGCCTCCGATCCATCTCGCGGTTTGTATATTTTAGGGATTTTGATTGTCGTTGTGGGCGGCTCACTGGCGCTCTTTGCTTGGCGTGGTCACAGCCTGCAAAGCGAAAGCCGTCACACCACGGTGTCGCGCGATTTCTTTTTAATGATCAATAACCTATTTTTGCTCACGGCGACCGTGACGGTCTTGCTCGGTACCCTGTTTCCGCTGCTCGCCGATGCCTTGGATTTGGGCAAAATCTCGGTTGGCCCGCCGTATTTCAATGTGCTGTTTGTGCCGCTGACCTTAGTGCTGATGGTGTTTATGGCCATTGGCCCGCACCTAAACTGGAAGCGCGACACGCTCAGCCAGCGTTTGTTACCGCTTTGGCGCGTTGCCATTGCCGCCGTGGTCGCGGCAATCGGTTTGCCATGGCTGATCTATGGCGATGTGCCGTGGTTGGTGGCGCTAAGCATTGGTCTATCGGCGTGGGTGCTTGGTGCCTTGCTTGAAGACATCATCATGAAAACCCGTCATGCACGCACGCGCTGGGCCGGCCTTCAGAAGCTCACTCGCAGTTATTGGGGCATGCAGCTTGGACACCTGGGTTTAGTCATGGTGGTCTTGGGTGTGGCACTCACGTCACATTACAGTGTAGAAAAAGATGTACGGCTTGCACCCGGTGAGGTGCTGTCTGTGGGTGCTTATGACTTCCGCTTCGATGGCGTGAAGGATCATCGCGGGCCAAATTACACCGCGCAGCGCGGCACCTTAGTGTTGAGTTCGGGGCTGTGGTCGGAGGTCTTGCATCCGGAGAAACGTATTTACCGCGTGCAGCAAAATCCCATGACCGAGGCGGCCATCACCGGCACCTTGTGGCGTGATGTTTATGTGGCCTTGGGCGAGCCGCTCGATAACGGCGCGTGGGCGGTGCGGGTCTATGTCAAACCCATGGTGCGCTGGATGTGGTTTGGTGCCTTGGTTATGGCGCTTGGCGCATTTATGTCGATGCTCGATAAGCGCTACCGTCATAAAGCCGCGCCTGCGCGAGCAGCGGCGGGAGCACGCGCATGAAAAACGCATCACGTTGGTTGATTTTCGCTGTGCCGTTGGCGTTGTTTTTAGCGCTGGCGGTATTGCTGTTTAGTCGCAATGGCACGGATCCCTCATTTTTACCCTCCGCGCGACTCGGCCAAGCAGTGCCTGCTTTTAGCCTGCCAAGCTTGGCGGAGCCCGAGCAAATACTTGACCAAACGCTACTGAAAGGCCACGTCACGCTGCTCAACGTATGGGCGACTTGGTGCGTCTCGTGTTTGGTGGAAAACCCCGTGTTATTGGCGTTGTCAGCGCAGGGTGTGCGCATTATTGGCGTGAATTACAAAGATAATCGGGAGGCGGCTCTGGGCTGGCTGGTCAATAACGGTAATGCCTTCGATCAGGTCATTTTTGATGAAAATGGCAGCCTCGGTATTGATCTTGGCGTCTATGGAGCGCCCGAGACGTATCTGGTCGATGCCAACGGCATCATTCGCTATCGCGCCGTGGGTGTGCTCGATCCGAAGGCGTGGCAGACCGAGCTGAAGCCGCGCTATGACGCGCTTGTCGCTGAGTTTGAGCAGGAGCAATTGCCATGAAATATGCGTTGATGATGCTATTGGCGGTGTTTAGTGCCGGCGCTCAGGCGGCCATTGATGTGCGGGACTTTGATACGCCATTGCAAGAGACGCGCTACCGCGCACTCATCGATGAGCTGCGTTGCCCAAAATGCCAAAACACCAACCTTGCGGGCTCAGATGCCGGCTTGGCGGGCGACCTGAAGGATCGCGTCTATGAGCAGGTCAAGGCCGGCCAAAGCGATGGCGAGATTCGCGACTACCTAATCACCCGCTATGGCGACTTTATTACCTACAAACCACCAATGCGTGCGAGCACCTATGTGCTGTGGTTTGGCCCATTTGTGTTGTTGCTGGTTGCCGGCTTTATCATGTGGCGGCGAACGCGCGGGGTGGTGGCGAAGTCGAAACCGCTATCTGCGCAAGAAGCTGAGCAGTTGCAGCGCGTGCTGTCTGAGGAGCGCCGAGGATGATGGGTTTGAGTGCGGAGTACATGACACTAGCCCCGATGGTATTGGTGGGCGTGCTGCTAGCATTGGCAACGACATTTTGCCTGCTGTGGCCATTGCGCGGTGGTTTAGCGGTGACGGGCCGGAGTGTGCAGGCGTTATCTAAGCAAATTTATCATGAGCGATTGGCGGAGTTGAACGCCGATCACATGGCCTCGCGCATCACCGCAGATACCTATGCGGCACTTAAGTTGGAGCTTGATCGCGGTTTATTGGCCGACAATCAGCATGTCGCTGAGCAGGGTCTGCGACCCATGCGTGTTGGTGTCTTGGCCTTAGTGCTGTTGTTACTGGTACCGGCCGCCAGCGTGGCGCTTTGGCTTGGCGCGTTTATTCACCCTGGTTTAGCGAGCAATGTGCATAACGCTGAGCGCTTGGCGCCAACCATCGATGCCTTGCTGGCCGGCGAGGCCATGAGTGCGCAAGGTCCCGATGCCAGCTTGCCGGACTTCATGCGTGCCTTGCAGCGGCGAGTGCAGGCCGAGCCATTTAATGGCGAGGCATGGCTCACGTTAGGCCTCGGCTTTATGCAAGCCCGCGAATTAGGCCCGGCGCGCGAGGCCTTAGCGCGCGCGGTGGAGCTCAACCCCAATGACATCCAGGTGGCGATGACGTATGTGCAAGCCGCGATCATGAGTCAGCAGGGCGCGATGGATAGCCTCGCCGCCAACTTGCTCAATGGCATTTTGCAGCGTGAGCCAAACCATCAAGGCGCACTACTGATGCTCGGCATGGGCAGCTTGCGCGCAGGCGATAACGCCACTGCCATTGCGGCGCTGACCAAGCTGCAAGCCTTGCGCGCTGAGCGCCCCATGGCTGACGCCGATTCGGCAGCCGATCAGCGCATTGATGCTTTATTGGCGCAGGCGGGCGCAACGGTTGATTCGCCGGCAGACAGCAACGCGCTGTATCAGATGCAGGTCAGTGTGGCCCCTGATATTGCTCGCGAGATTCCGGCCGATGCCACCTTGTTTATTTTTGCCCGTGAACCGGCCGGTCTGCCGATGCCGATTGCCGCCGTGGGCCAGCCCATTGGTCAGTTTCCGATGCGCGTGACGCTCACCGACAGGCACAGTTTAAATAGTGCACGACCGTTGAGCGCCTTTGCTGAGGTGATTATCTCCGCGAAAATCTCCACCACCGGCGATGCCACCGGGCCGGGCTGGCAGGCCGTGGCGGTGCCGGTGCAGCAGGGCAGTGATCAGGTCGTACGCCTACGCATCAGTGAGGCCGCCACGGCGCGATAATCCGTTGGTCGCAGGTCGGCCGCGAAAGTCTTGTGAAATGGCGGCTTGGGCGGGTATCCTTGCCGCCTTGCGATAGGGAGTAGAGTGGATGCGTATTATTCTTCTGGGGGCGCCAGGTGCCGGTAAAGGCACGCAGGCCCAGATCATCATGAGCCGTTATGGCATTCCGCAAATCTCCACCGGCGATATGCTGCGGGCGGCTGTGAAGGCCGGCACTGAACTCGGCGTTGCCGCGAAAAAAGTTATGGATGCCGGTGGTTTGGTGTCTGATGACATCATCATTGGCTTGGTGAAAGAGCGTATTAAGCAGGCTGACTGCGCGCCCGGCTTTTTGTTTGATGGCTTCCCACGCACCATTGTGCAGGCACAGGCCATGATCGATGCCGGTGTCTCGATCGATCACGTTGTGGAAATTCGCGTTGCCGATGACGAAATCATCCAGCGCTTATCGGGCCGCCGCGTGCATCCGGGTTCGGGCCGTGTCTATCACGTCACGCATAATCCACCGAAAGTGGCCGGCAAAGATGACGACACCGGCGAAGACTTGGTGCAACGCCCCGATGACAGCGAAGCTACGGTGACTAAACGCTTAGGCATTTATCACGAGCAAACGCAGCCGTTGGTGGGCTTTTACCAAGCCCGCGATGGTGTTGAGGCAAATGCCGCGAAATATCATCTGGTGGAAGGTGTTGGCTCGGTCGAGGACATCACCCAGCGCATGCTCGCGGCGTTAAGCTAAGCCCGTGTAATGCTTGTCACCTAACGCCGCGCTCTGTGCGGCGTTAGTGTTTCTGGGCTAGCAAAATGCCGCTAAACTCCCCGCCATCAGCGCCAGAGATGCCACCATGACCTGTGTTAATGAATCGTGTTATTGCCGTGAAAAAAGCCCTGCTGCGCCCACCGAGCGCACCAAAGTCGCTATCTTTTTAGCCAACTTAGGCACGCCAACGGCGCCTACCGCGGCCGCAGTGCGCACGTATTTGCGCGAGTTTTTGAGCGATACGCGCGTCATTGAAGTGCCACGGCTGATTTGGTTTTTTATTTTGCGGCTGTTTATTTTGCCGTTGCGGCCTAAGCGCGTAGCGAAAGCCTATGCCAGCATTTGGACCAATGAGTCGCCCATGCGCGAGACCTTGCTGGCGCAAGTGGCGGCGGTGCAGGCTCGCGTGTCGGCAAGCCATCCGCAGCTCGATATCACGGTATTGCCGGCCATGAGTTATGGCGAGCCATCGATGCGTGATGCGATGGCGCAGTGTCATGCCCAAGGCATCGATCAATGGCTAGTGCTGCCGCTATTTCCGCAATACTCGGCGACCTCAACCGCGCCACTCTATGACCAAATCGCGCGCTGGATTCCGCAGCAACGGCGTCTGCCATCGCTGCAAATCATCCGCGATTACCACGCCCACCCGCGCTATATCCGCGCCTTGGCCGAGTCCATTAAGGCGCATTGGGCGGCGCATGGTCAGGCCGAGAAGCTGCTGTTTTCGTTTCATGGCATCCCGCAGCCCTATGCTGACAAGGGCGACCCCTACCCCGAGCATTGCCGTGCCACGGCGGCGGCTGTGGTGCGCGAGTTAGGCCTGCATGATGAACAATGGTGTGTGAGCTTTCAGTCGCGCTTCGGCTTGCAAGAGTGGGTCAAGCCCTACACCGATGCCACACTGGAGGCGTGGGGCAAGCTCAAACTGGCCTCGGTCGATGTCGTCTGCCCCGCATTTTCTGCTGATTGCTTGGAGACGCTGGAGGAGATTGCCGAGGAAAATCGTGAGATTTTCCAGCACGCCGGTGGCGGTCGCTACGCCTATATTGGTGCGCTCAATGATCACGCTCTGCACATCGATATGATGGATGCTTTGCTGTCGCCGCGTTTAAGCGCCATTGCCAGCGAACAAGCGCATGGCACGCTGACGCACATTGGCGAGCAAACATCGGCTCAAGCTGCTTTACTCAGTTCACAGGCACCCTAATTGGGGCGAATGGGCGCGGCGTGCGCCAGGCTGAGGATGAGACAATGACAGAGAGGCAGGCTAGGGTGGTTGGCTGGCGAGCGCAGCCATGAGTTTTTCTGATGTGCGTCATGCGCTTGGCCCAGAGGGGCCATTTGCTGAGAAGGTCCCGGGTTATCAGCCGCGCGCGCCGCAAGTGGCCATGGCGCTGGCCGTTGAGCAAGCGCTAAAGGCCAAGTCACAGCTCTTGGTCGAGGCGGGTACTGGTACGGGCAAAACCTTTGCGTATTTGGTGCCGGCGGTGTTGTCAGGGCAAAAAACCTTGGTCTCGACGGGCACGCGCAATCTGCAAGATCAGCTGTTTCATCGCGATTTGCCGCAGGTGCGCGCGCTGTTGGCGAAACCGATCCGTACGGCGCTGCTGAAAGGCCGCAGCAATTATCTATGTCCTTACCGGCTCGAGCAGCATATCGCCGAGGGTGAATTGGAGAGCAAGCAGGTCGTGCACGACCTGCAGCGCGTGGCGGCGTGGGCGGGCAAGACGCAGCTGGGCGATATTGCTGAGCTCATCGACATTGCTGAAGATTCGATGGTTTGGCCGCTAGTGACCAGCACCGCCGATAACTGTTTGGGCCAAGAGTGCCCGAAAATCGATGATTGTCCGCTCATGAAAGCCCGCGAAAGTGCCGCCGAGGCCGACATTATTGTCGTCAATCATCATTTATTTTTTGCCGATAAAGCCCTAAAAGATCGCGGTTTTGGTGAGTTATTGCCGGCGGTTGATGCCGTCATATTTGATGAGGCGCATCAGCTGCCGGAAACCGCCGCGATGTTTTTTGGCCAGAGTTTGTCATCCCGGCAAATCAACGATTTACTCGCCGATACGTTGCGCGAAATCTTGGCCGCCGGCGGTGATTTACGCGGCGCCAATGATTTGGTGTCGACGATTGAGACGCGCTTAGCGCAGTTTCGCTTGTTGCTCGGCGAGGACTCGCGCAAAGGCATTTGGGCCGATGTCTGCGAGCAGGCAGATATGCCGGCGGCCATTGCCGCGGTGAACTTAGGGCTGTCGGCATTGCTCGATAGTCTGGCGGCGCTGAAAGACCGCAGCAAAGGCCTAGACAGTTGCCACCGGCGTGCCGAGGAGTTGGGCAAAGCGTTTGAAGAACTCACCGGCACCACGCCCGACAACCAAGTGCATTGGTTTGAAACCTTCCGCAAAGGCTTTGTGCTGCAATGGACGCCACTGGAGGTCTCGCAGCCATTTCGCGCGCTCATTGATCAAGAACCGATGGCCTGGGTATTTACCTCAGCGACTTTGGCGGTGCGTGAGGATTTCCGCCATATTCGTCAGCAGCTCGGCTTGAGTGATGGCATTGAAGCGATTCAGTTGCCCAGCCCCTTTGCGTATGAGCAGCAGGCGCTGTTTTATGTGCCGCGCGGGCTGCCTGATCCGGGCGCCATGGACTATACCCGTGGCGTGCTGCAAGCCGCCATGCCGGTGTTAAAAGCCAGCCAAGGCCGCGCCTTTTTCTTATTTACCTCACATCGGGCACTGAGAGAGGCGGCTGAGTGGCTACCCAAGCAGCTCGACTTCACCTTTTTGGTGCAGGGCACGCAGCCAAAAGCCGAACTATTACGCCGCTTTGCCAGCACAGAACAGTGCGTGCTGCTCGCCACCGGGGCCTTTTGGGAGGGCGTGGATGTGCGCGGTCAGGCGCTATCATTGGTGATTATTGATAAACTGCCGTTCGCTTCACCAGCCGATCCGGTCATGGCCGCTCGCCTCGATGCCTATAAATCACGCGGGCAAAATCCCTTTGTCGCGTATCAGCTGCCATCGGCGATTATTGCCATGAAGCAGGGCGCAGGGCGTTTGATTCGCGATGTGCTCGACACCGGCGTGCTCATGGTCTGTGACCCGCGCTTAGTCGGGCGGCCCTACGGTCAGCTTTTTTTGCAAAGCCTACCGCCCATGCGGCGCACGCGAGAGGCCACGGTGGTGGCAGAGTTTTTTGAATTTATTAATGCTTTGGAGCCTGCGCAGACATGAAGTTGCTGGCGATTGAAACCACCACGGAGTATTGCTCGGCAGCTTTGTCGAGCGGTGCTGGCGAGCCCTTATTTCGCCATGTGCACGCGCCACGCGAGCAAACCCAGCGTATTTTGCCAATGATCGATGCCCTGCTCGCGGAGTCGGGTTGGTCCTTGAGAGAGCTTGATGCCATTGCTTATGCCAATGGCCCTGGTGCTTTCACCGGCGTGCGCATCGGTGCGGCGGTAGCGCAGGGCCTAGCCTTCGGTGCGGATGTTGGCATGGTGGGCATTTGTAGCCTGCGCACGCTTGCGCAAGCGGCATGGCGCGAGCGCGGTGTTGATCGCGTGATGGCCAGCTTTGACGCGCGCATGGGCGAGATTTACGCCGGTGTGTTTGCCCAGCATCAGGGCTTAATGCAGGCGCTCGACGATGTCATTGCCTGCAAGCCTGAGGCACTACCGTCGAGTTGGGTATCGGGTAGTTATGTGGGTGTCGGCAGCGCGTGGGGCAGTTATGCCGATGTGTTGGCGGCTCAACTCGACATCACGCATCAATACCCAGATTTAGCGCCGAGCGCGGTCGATGTGGCGACGCTGGCCATTGACCATCTCGCCCGGCATCCAGCGCTTGCCCCCGAGCAGGCCTTGCCGGTGTATTTGCGCGATGATGTTTGGAAAAAGCTGCCGGGGCGCCAGTCATGATATTTGATGTGTCTAACCCGCATACGCTACAGGTCACGGTCTTGCCTGAACACATCGATGTCATGCGCCACACCAATAACATCGTGTATTTACAATGGCTTGAGGCTGTTGCCTGGTCTCATTCGAGCGCGCTTGGCCTAGGCCCTAGCGACTACGAAGCGGCCGGTCACGGCATGGTGGTGCGCCAACACGAGCTGTCGTATTTGCAGCCCACGCATTTGCACGATGAGCTGGTGCTGGCAACGTGGCTTACCGATGTCGATAAATTATCAACGCATCGTTGCTACCAATTTATTCGCCGCCGCGATGGCCAAACGGTATTCCGTGGCCGCACGCACTTCGTCTGTGTCGATATTGCTCAAGGGCGTATTCGGCGCATGCCGCCGGCGTTTTATCAGGCGTATTCGGCGGCCGTCTGCGCGGTCGCTGACAAGGACACATGATGGATTATTTACTGTATTTCCAAGCCTTGGTGATGGGCATTGTTGAAGGCCTCACCGAGTTTTTACCGATTTCCAGCACTGGGCATTTGATTTTGGCCGGCGAGCTGATGAACTTTTGGACGCACGATAAGCGCGTGGTGTTTGAAATTGCTATTCAACTCGGCGCGATTTTGGCGGTGTGTTGGGATTATCGTGAACGGCTCGTGCGTGTCAGCAACGGATTTTTCACGCGCAAACCGGTGGAAACACGTTTTGTGGTGAATATCTTGGTGGCATTTTTGCCGGCAGCGGTCATCGGTTTTTTTGCCATCGGCATCATTCGCGACTATTTATTTAGTCCCTTTGTTGTTGCCTTTATGCTGATTTTAGGCGGCTTGGTGATTCTCTGGGCCGAGCGCCGCGAGCATGTGGTACGCGTGGTAGAGGTCGATGATATGCGCTGGCAAGACGCGCTTAAGGTCGGCTTTGCCCAATGTTTGGCCATGGTGCCGGGCACCTCGCGCTCCGGTGCGACCATCATCGGTGGTTTGCTGGTGGGTCTGTCACGCAAAACGGCCGCGGAGTTCTCCTTCTTTTTAGCTGTGCCCACCATGATCGGTGCCACGGTGTACTCGGTCTATAAACACCGCACGGATTTTGTCATGGCCGACTTTCCCGTGTTTGCCATTGGTTTTGTCGCCGCCTTTTTGGTCGCCGCATGGGTCGTGAAGGCCTTGGTGGCCTTTGTCTCCACACATGGCTTTGCGGTGTTTGCGTATTATCGCATTGCCTTTGGCCTGTTCATTTTTGCCACAGCCGGTGCCGGCTGGATTAACTGGGCATCATGAAGCTGTATTGCCTGCATGAGGCGCAGGCGGGCGCCGCACAGGCACAGGCGCAGGCTATTGGGGCGAGTTTTCACGCGGCCTGGCCCGCGCAACCGCGTGATGCGCGCGGCCAGCAGCAGCATCGCCGCCACGTCTTTAGTGCGCTCAATACCGATGACGCGGTGCTCATTTACGATGATCAGGGCTTGGCGCTGCAAACCGGCGATACGCCATTGCCCGGTCCGGTGCGTGTCGATTTTGCTGATGCCGCCTTGCAGCGCCGCACATCACATGGCCATGCCGCCGGCGAGTCCGTTGCACGCGCCTGTGGTCTGCGTAAAGGCGCCACGCCACGCGTGCTCGATGCCACCGCCGGACTTGGCCGTGACAGCTGGATTCTCGCCTCACTCGGTGCCACCGTGGACATGTTTGAACGCTCAGCCATTGTGCACGCCTTATTGGCTGATGGCTTGCGCCGCGCCCACGCTGCGCCAGCACTGCAAGCCACGGCTGAGCGCCTGACGCTGCACGGCATCGATGCCCACAGTGCATTGGCGGCGATGGCGCAGCAGTCCGCCGAGAGTCGCCCAGAAGTGGTGTATTTAGACCCCATGTTTCCGCATCGCGAGAAGTCTGCGAAGGTGAAAAAAGACATGTGGGCATTTCGTCACATGGTCGGCAGCGACCTCGATGCCGATGCGCTTTTGGACCTTGCCCGTGCAGTGGCCACCAAGCGCGTGGTGGTCAAGCGCCCGCGCATTGCGCCCGATTTAAATGGTGAGCCGCCGCATCAACGCCTGCTTGGTCAAAGCAGTCGCTTTGACCTCTACACGCCCAAGCCGCTGCCAAGCAATCGCCCATAAAAAAGCCCTGACTCGCAGGGCTTTTTCGTTAGGCGTTGCTTTTGGCCGCCGAGGCGCGCTGTTTTTTGCGCTCCTTACTGGCCTCGAGCGCAGCAAGCGCCGTATTGACGGCATCGTCGGTAATCAGCGTGACCTGCAAAATTGCTTGGCGGATGCCACTGGGCAGCACTTCTAAGGCTTCTTGCGCGAGGCCATCTAAACGCTTGTCGAACGTTAGCGTGCCTTGGCTGCAAATTTGGATGAAGCCCAGGGTTTTCAAGGTATCGAGAAAGCCTTTAAACAGGCCCTTGTCGAAAAACTCTGGAGCGCTAAATTCACGCACAAACGACAAACGCTGGGCGAGCAAATGGCAGAGCTCTTCAAGCTGCTGCTGCGTGAGTTTGCCGGTACCGCGTTGGTTCAAAATGGTCACGGTCATGTGGTAGCGCACCAAAGTTTGCCGCAGGCCACGGCTTAAAATATGCAGGCGCGCATAGTTTTCGCTGCTAACTTTCGGCGGCGCGAGGCAGCCAGAAGCTGTTCGTAGCACCAAACCCAGTTCGATCATGCTGTTGACGTATTGCGCGACGACCGCCTCGAGTTCGTCGTCATGCCAGCGCAAAAAGAGCTCAGACTTTAAGAAGGGATAAACCGACTTAATACGGCCTAGCAACTCCTCTTGCGAGATGTCGCCACGTTGCAACAGCAGCACGGCAATCAGCGATGGCAGCGCAAAAACATGCAGCGTGTTATTTCGGAAATAAGTCATCAGCACGGCATCTTCTTCGTGCAAATACAGCAAGTCACCGAGCGGATGTTTGCGGCGCTGCAGAATTTTCAGCTCCTCGCCATAGGCCACCATGGCCGGGCCATCAAGCTCGGTCATGGTGAGGCGCTCGCTATAAGGCACAGCGAGTGCCAGCGCTTTATAGAGCGCGACTTGCTCGGCGAGTTGCGCCTCATCAATGGCGTGCTTGGGCGTAGACAGTAGCACCAAGCTGATCAAATTGATGGGGTTGATCACCGCACTGTTATTGATACCGGTGCTCATGGCCAGACCCAATGCCATGGAGGTTGGCGCAAACTCGGCGGAGTCAGCGGCAGCAGGGCCTTGCTCGCGCCAATTTGGCATATGCGCGTCGAGGTGTTCATTTAAGTAGATGGGCGCGCCAAAACTCAAATGCACGCGGCCAAAGACTTTTTTTAGCTTGCGAATAGACATCAGCAGCGAAAAAATATTTTCTTTTTCTTTCGGCTTGCCCTGCAGCTCGCCAATATAAGTGCCACCTTCCATGAGTTTTTCATAGCCAATATAGGCGGGAATAAACACCAAGGGTCGGTGGTTGTCGCGCAGATAACTGCGCAAGGTCATATTGATCATGCCGAGTTTGGCCGGCAGCAGGCGACCAGTTCGGCTACGGCCGCCTTCCACGAAATACTCCATGGGGTAGCCGTGGCTTAAAATTTGGTGCAGGTACTCATTAAACACCGCGCCATAGAGCGGGTTGTCTTTGAAGGTGCGGCGCAAAAAGAAGGCCCCAGCTCGGCGCAATAAGCTGCCCACCACCGGCATGTTTAAGTTCGCGCCGGCGGCGATGTGCGGCACCATATAGCCACGTATGAAGATGGCATAAGACAGCAGCAAATAATCGATATGGCTGCGGTGGCAGGGCACATAGACAATTTCATGATCTGCCACATGCTGCTCAATCACCTCGAAATTATTGACCGTGACGCCGTTGTAAAGCCGTGTCCAAAGCCAGTTTAAAAACAGCTCAAAGAAACGAATCACCGGATACGAATAGTCCGAGGCAATTTCATTAACATAGATGCGCGCGCGCGCCTCGGCTACGTCGCGACTGACTTGGCGACTGTTCATTTCCACAGCAATTGCCGCTTGCACCACATCGGAGCCAATGATTTCGCTGCGCATGGTGCGTCGGTGCGACATGTCCGGGCCAATGGCGGCGGTGCGTTGGCGGCGAAAATGCACGCGCAGCACGCGCGAGACTTTGCGCAGGCTGCGCTCGCTGCTTTGCGTGTCATCACAGAGCTGGCGTAAGGAGATCGGCGGGTTGATGCGCATGATGGTTTGGCGACCATGCAGCATGATGGTAATGAGCTGCTTCAGCGCCGATGGCGTGGCCCATGAATCGGCAAACAGCACTTTCAGCCATGAGCTCTCGGTGTCGGGCGAGCGCCCCCAGAGAATGGTCACCGGCACCAGCTGCACATCGAGCGTGGTGTCTTCAAACACTGCATCCATCAGCGACACTAAGCGCGGAGAGTGCGCGTGGCGAGGCTTCGCCAACGGGTTGCGATGCTCTTGCGTCAGGCAAATTAAGGAATGCTTTTCACGCAGACCAAAACGCCGCATCGAACTTAATGCGGCCGGCATACCGAGATTGCGCATTTCCGTATCGAGTACCAATACGCTCGATAACAAGCGGTTTTGTAGGACATAGCAAATGGGGCGATTGGGGTCGATGCCAAGCAGTTCTAGGTCGTGTGGAGAGACCTGCACGCGCACCCAGAGATACATCAGGCCGCGAATAATGAGGCGGAAAAAGCGATCGAGACCGAGAAATCTCAGCATAATGCAGGCATCCTGTGCAAAATCATGCGTCCAAAATATACAGTGACGCGTTAAAATCGAGCTCGAGTGTAACAAAAGCCGAACAAACGCACGTAAGCCAATGCGCTTTTTGTCTTATTTTCGCGTGTAACCGACCAAAGGAGTTTGCGATGTCTGTGGTGATGCATGAGTTATTAGCACTGCTTGATCTGGAAAACTTGGAGGTCAATCTATTTCGCGGTGGCAGCCATGATTACTTTGGACACAACGTTTTTGGTGGACAGGTCTTGGGCCAAGCGTTGATGGCGGCAGGGCGCACAGTCGAAAACAACCTGCTTGCGCACTCATTACACGCGTATTTTTTGCGTCCGGGAAACCCGAAGTCACCGATTGTCTATTCCGTTGAGCGAGTGCGTGATGGCCGCAGCTTCACCACGCGCACGGTCAAGGCTATTCAGTTTGGCGAAATTATTTTCACCATGATGGCCTCGTTTGCGACCGAGGAAGATGGCTTTGACCATCAGCTGCCCATGCCCGATGTGGAGGGCCCCGAGGCCTATACCAGTGAGCTCGATTTGCGCCGCATGATTGCGCCCTATGTGCCGGAAAAGCACCGCGCCATGCTAGAAGTGGAGCGTCCCATTGAGTTGCGCCCCATCGATCCGGTCAACCCCTTCGATGTGAAGCCGCAAGAGCCAGTACGTGGGCATTGGATGAAGTCGCAAATGACGCTGCCCGATGACCCATTTTTGCATCAATGCATGCTCGCTTTTGCCTCGGATTTCGCCTTAATGGGCACCGCCATGTTGCCGCATGCTGCGCATTTTATGCAGCCTGAAATGCAATGCGCGAGCATCGATCACGCCATGTGGTTTCACCGCGAGGCGCGCATGGATGAATGGTTGTACTACCACATGGATGCGCCGTCGGCCTCGAGCGCCAAGGGCATGAATCGGGGTTTGATTTACACGCGCGATGGCCGTTTGGTGGCCTCTACCGCGCAAGAGGGCTTGCAACGTCGGCGCGCGGCGAAAAGCCGCGACTCGTCAGCGCCGATTGTTTAAGCGCTTAGGAGCTGCGTTGGCTGTCGCGGCGCAGCGTGTAGACATTGCTGGGTGGCGCGTCGGCAGGCCGCAGAAATTCGCGTAATTCGACCTCACGCGCGCGCGTTTCGCGGTAGCCAAGTGCCATTAATGCTTGCGTGTAATCGGTTTCGAAGAGCAGGTAACTCAGCACATTCGAGCCGCTGCGTTTAAACATGCCGGAGCCGCGCACAAAGCTGCGAATAGCCGGTGGTAATGCGCTGGCGTATTGGCTAGCAAGCTCTTCAATGCTGGCTAAGTCGGGGCTGAGCACGAGGTAGTCAACAGGCCGCAGCGTGGTGCTAGCTTCGGCAGGCAGCTGCTTGACGGTGTTATTGATGCGGTGCAAACGCTCGATGTCCATTTCCAGGCTGTCGGTAAATGAGCTGCTCATGATGTGGCCAATAATCTCTGCCAAGCTGGGGTAGCCGCTGCGTTTAAAGCGTTTGGGCTCGGGGCTTTGCATGCCCGAACCAATCACCAAGATGCGTTCGGCACCCAAGTGCAGCGCCGGGCTCACGGGCGCGAGCTGACGCAATGCGCCATCACCATAATATTCTTGCTGTAACTTGACGGCCGGAAAGAGCAGAGGAATGGCGCTGGAGGCCATTAAATGTTCAATGCCAATGTCGCAGCGCATGCCGCGACGGCGCGCCCGTGCCCAGTTGTCTAAGTCGCTGGCGCCTTGATAAAAACTCACCGAGTCACCCCGCGAGTAGCTACAGGCGGTAATGCATAAGGCGCGTAAATGCCCCGCCTCAATAGACGCTGGCAGCCGATTGAAATCGAGCGCCTGGCTAAGTAATTGCTGCAGCGGTGCGTTATCGAGCAATGACACCGGCTTGCCGCGGTTAAACCAGCCAAAGGCTAAGTTTGTTAGCCAGCGAAACGCGCCCGACAGCACGCCAGCCCAGTCGGTGCGATAGACCTGGGCGCTATGAAAGCCGGCCCAGACTTCGCGCAGGGCATTGACCCCCTCCTGAAAGCAAGCGGCGTGAACGGCGAGGCTAGTGGCATTGAGTGCGCCGGCCGATGTGCCACAAATAATCGGGAAGGGGTTACCGCAGCGGTCGGGCATGATCTCGGCGATGGCCTGTAGGGCGCCCACTTGATATGCCGCACGCGCGCCGCCGCCTGATAAAACCAAGGCAGTATTTTTTGAAGTGATGGGCGTATTCATGCTGACCTCCAGCGGCCATGCGGTTAATACTTACTCTCTACTCTCGTATCGACGCTGACAAGCCCTGCTTTAGTCAACTCTGTTGCTCATTAGTTGATCAAACGTAGTACAACAGTAGACCGCTTGCTAGCCGCCGCCTATGCTTGGCGCCTATTTTATTGCATGGCGCCTTTATGGCCGTTATTTCATCTCAACAGCCGCTTCGGGCACTGCTATTGCTGGTGTGCGTGGCGGCGACTGTGATCATGGCGCTCGCCTATGACTTGCCTGCCGGCGCCCTCGGCGACAGCATTTTTTGGCAGTTGCGGGTGCCGCGTGTGGTGCTGGCGTTTATGGCGGGCGCGGGGCTCGCCGTTTCTGGTCTGTGGCTACAAACCTTATTTCGTCATGCCTTGGTTGAGCCGGGGTTATTGGGCGTTAGTGCGGGCGCGAGCTTGGCGGCAGTGCTGAGCTTGCTGCTCGGTGCCGCTTATGTGTTTTTGCTGCCGCTGGCGGCATGCCTAGGTGCGGCGTTGGCATTGATGGTGGTGCTGGCCATGGCGCGGCGCTATCAGCTCCAGGCCGAGGCGTTATTGCTGGTGGGTATCGCGCTCAATGCGGTGTTGTCGGCGGCCACGCAACTGCTGCTCATTATGGCTCCCGATAGCGGCCTGCGCGCCGGCAGCTTTTGGCTGATGGGCAGCTTTGCCTACGCCGAATGGCCGTTGCTGATCGCCAATGCCGTGGTGCTCGCCGGCCTGATTAGCTGGGGCCTGCGCCAGCGTGCAAGCTTCGATATTTGGCTGCTCGGCGAGCGTGAGGCGGGGCATTTAGGGCTAAATGTCCGGCGCTTTCGTCGCCAGGTCATTTGGGCCAGTGCGGCGGTGGTGGCCATGGCCGTCGCGCAAACCGGCAGCATTGCGTTTATTGGCCTGATGGCACCGCATATCGCCAGCCGATTGGTTGGCTGTATGCATCGCCAGCTCATGCCGGCGAGCCTCGTGATTGGCGGGCTTTTGGCCGTTATCGCGGACATGCTGGCGCGCACGTTGATGGCGCCGCTGGAGTTGCCGGTGGGCATTTTGACGGCGTTGTTTGGCGCGCCATTTTTCCTGTTTATTTTGCGCCAACGGTGGCAGCGATGAGTGCGCTCATCGTCTCCGCGCAACAGCTATACGTTGCACGCGATACGCCGGTGCTGACGCTGCCTGAGTTAGTGTTTCGCGCGGGCGAATGCTGGGCCATATTAGGCGCCAATGGCGCCGGCAAGTCGACCTTGTTGCGGCATCTAAGCGGTATTGATCCCGACCAAGCCGCCGCCAATGTCTGTGCGCAATGGCATGGCGAGGCGCTACCGAGCTGGAATAGCCGGCGCTGGGCGCAGCAGCGTAGCGTGCTACCACAGCACCATCATTTGATGGCCGCGCTGTCGGTGGCGGCGATTGTGCGCATGGCGGCCTACCCTTGGGGCGGGGCGCATCCTCGCTTAGCGGACTGCTTAGACGCGATTATCGCAGAATGGGACATCGCAGCATTAATGACGCGGCGTTGGCCGACCTTGTCGGGCGGTGAGCAGCAACGGGTGATGTTGGCACGATCTGCCTTGCAATTGAGGCTCGCCGAATCCGATCAGCCGCGTTTATGGCTGCTCGATGAGCCATTGGCGGCACTCGATTGGCCGCATCAGCAGCGCGTATTTCACGCCTGCCAAGACGCTGCGCAGCAGGGTGCAACGGTGCTGGCGAGTGTGCATGACATGAATGCACCGAGCGCGTTTGCTAGCCACGCGCTGGTGATGGGGCAGGGTCGTGTGCTGTGGGCGGGGCCAGTTCACCATGATGGCTATGTGGCGGCGCTCGAGGTGGCTTTCGCGCTCACACTGACGCGCTTAAGTCACCCCGAACATACCCACGGCTGGTTGGTGCCGCTTAGGCCTTAGTGGCCTTGCTAACGATCTTCGGCTTAACGGCGGCCTTTGGTTTCGATGCGGCTTTTGGCTTAGCAGCTGTCTTTGGCGCAGCAGTCTTTGGCTTAGCGGCGGCTTTTGGCTTAGCAGCGGCTTTCTCGCTTGCCGCTTTCGGCGCGACTAGCGCGTTGAGCGTGCCAGCAAGATGGGGCTTGCCCTTGCGCGCATCAGACACAGCAAAGTGGATGACATCGTTGCTGAGCGCATTGCTAAAGGCCACCTTGGCGGGCAGCAACACGGGCAATTTAAAGTCGACGCTGACCGTGTAGGCCTCTGGCAGCAGCGACTCCATCGCCGCCAAACACGCCGCCTTAGTCCACATGCCATGCGCAATGGCTTGAGGGAAACCCAACAGCTTGGCGGTCACGGCATACATATGGATGGGGTTGCGATCGCCCGAAATAGCACCGTAGCGGCGACCGATATCCGCAGGGACAGACCACATTGCATTGGCGCTGGGCTTAGCGGCTGCAGCGGGCTTGGCGGCGCGCGGCTTGGCGCCGGAGTTGCCAGATGCTTGGCGGCGCAAATACGTGCAAACGCCGACCCACACCAGTTCATCACCAACAAACGCTTGATTGAGCAGGTCAAAGGTCGCGCCTTTGTCGTGCGGCTGCAAGTTGGTTGCTGTGCTGGTAAAGCGCAATGTTTCATCGGCGCGCACCGGGCGGTGCTGCGTGATGGTATTGCTGATATGTACTAGGCCGAGCAGCGCAAATGGGAAGGCCTTGTCGGTCATCACGCGCATTTGCAGGTCAAAGGTCAACACATGCACATAGGTAGACGGCAAGGTATCACGCAATGCGAAGCCACAGACGCGGTTGTAATTCGCCAAATGCGCACGATCAATGCGCACATCGCGTTGGCTCACGGTCAGCGTTGGCAGTGCACCGCCTTTGGCGCTAAAGCCGTTGAGCACGGCCTTCGCGTAAAAGCTCAAGGCACTGGGCGCATCCTGCATTTCAATCATCGACATAACGCCTCTCCTTAAGCGCCGATCAGGCTTTGACCGCAGACGCGGACGATGTTGCCGTTGACGCCGTTGGAGGCGGGGCTGGCATACCAGGCAATGGCTTCGGCAACATCCACCGGCAAGCCGCCTTGTGACATCGAGTTCATGCGGCGACCGGCTTCACGAATGGCAAACGGAATGGCGGCGGTCATTTGTGTCTCAATAAAGCCTGGCGCCACGGCGTTGATGGTCACGCCTTTGGCTTCCAAAATCGGCTGCATGCTGTTGACCATGCCAATAACGCCGGCTTTCGACACCGCGTAGTTGGTCTGGCCCATATTGCCGGCGATGCCAGAAATCGATGACACGCAAATAACACGGCCATTGGCGCGCAAGATTTTCTTGGCAATGAGCTCGTCATTGATGCGCTCTTCCGACGACAAGTTAATGTCGATGACCATATTCCAGAGCTGATCTTTCATATTGGCCAAGGTTTTGTCGCGCGTGACACCGGCGTTATGGACAATGATATCCAAGCCTTTGTGGGCCTTTTTGCAATGCGCGGCGATGGTCTTTGGCGCGTCAGCAGCGGTGATATCCAGTGCCAGCACCGAGCCATTGATGCTCGCGGCCACGCGCTGCAGGTCAGCTTCTTGCTGCGGCACATCGAGGCAAATCACGTGGGCGCCATCGCGCGCCAAGGTTTGCGCAATCGCCTCGCCAATGCCGCGTGACGCACCAGTGACCAGTGCCACTTTGCCATTGAGCGGCTGTGCCCAATTTGGTGTCTCGCCAGCAATGGCAGTGGCTTGCACGCGCACCACTTGGCCCGACACATACGCAGATTTTGGCGAAATAAAGAAGCGCAGCGTGGATTCGAGGTTGGCTTCGGCGCCTGGCGCTACATAGATCAACTGCGCCGTGCAGCCTTTTTTCACTTCTTTGCCAATGGCGCGGGTGAAGCCTTCGAGGGCGCGCTGTGCGGTGGTGTATTTGGCGTCGTCGAGCAGCTCAGGTGTGCGGCCAATGACGATGATGCGACCGGAGCTGGCCATTTTGCGAATGACTGGGCTGAAGAAGTCGTGCAGCGCTTTCAGTTGGGCGCTGGTTTTAATGCCCGAGGCATCAAACACCAAGGCTTTGAATTTTTGATTGTCGTCGGCGCTGGGCACATAGGCTTGGGCGTTGAAGTCAGCGCTGGCGGCGGCTTCGTGCACGCCGCTATCGAAAAATGCGCTGGTGTTGGCGCCAATATTTTTCAGCACGCTAGCAATAGCCGGCGTTAAATCGCTGTCAGCGGCGGCGCCCAATAGCACCGTGCCATTGACCACAGGCGCGCTGGCATCATAACGATCTAATGGCGTGGGGCTGGGCAGGCCGAGATTTTTCGCGACCAGTTGACCAAAAGGGGAGTTCACAAAATCAATATAACGATCGCTCATAACAAAATCCTCATCGATAAATAATGCCGTTTGGCAACATGCTCAGCACTTTTTCGCGCGCAGCAAAGGCTTGGCGCGCAGCCTAGCAAATCTCGGAGCCGCTGTATTTGCCCGCTTATCGGCGTGCGTGCGCATTTTGGTCAATGGCTTGTCCGGCTTTTGTGCTAGCGTGTCGGGGTTTTCTACAGGAGTCTTCACATGACCACATTACGCAAGGTCGCCATCGTTGGCGCCAATCGCATTCCGTTTGCCCGCTCCAATAGCGTCTACGCCACCGCCTCCAACCAAGACATGCTCACCGCTGCCCTCGATGGCCTCGTGAGCCGTTGCAAGCTGGATGGCGTGCGTGTGGGTGAGGTCGTTGCCGGCGCCGTACTGAAGCACAGCCGTGATTTTAACCTAACTCGCGAGTGCGTGCTGAGCACCAAACTGGCGCCAGAATCCACCGCTTATGACATTCAACAAGCCTGCGGCACGGGCTTGGAAGCCGCTATTTTGGTCGCCAATAAAATCGCTGTCGGCCAAATCGAGTCGGGCATTGCCGGCGGTGTCGATACCACCTCGGATGCACCGATTGCATTGAGCGAAGGCTTGCGTAGCATTTTGCTGGAAGTAAACCGTGGCAAAACCACCGGTGCCAAGCTGAAAACCTTGTCGAAAATTCGTCCCAAGCATTTGATTCCTGCCGTGCCGCGCAATGGCGAGCCGCGCACCGGTCTGGCCATGGGCGACCACGCCGCCATCACCGCCGCCGAATGGCAAGTGCCACGCGCAGCGCAAGATGAGCTCGCGGTGAGCAGCCACCACAAATTAGCCGCAGCCTATGAGCGCGGCTTTTTCGATGACCTGGTCACCCCATACTTGGGCCTAAAGCGCGACCAAAACCTGCGCCCAGACTCCAATATTGAAAAGCTCGCGACCCTCAAGCCTTGCTTTGGTGATCGTGAAACCGGCACCATGACCGCCGCCAACTCGACACCATTGACCGATGGTGCTTCGGTGGTGCTGTTGGCCAGCGAAGACTGGGCGAAAGCGCACAATCTACCCATTTTGGCCTACTTTGTGGATGGCGAAGTGGCTTCAGTCGATTTCGTGAACAAGAAAGAAGGTCTGCTGATGGCGCCAGCCTATGCCGTGCCGCGTTTATTGGCGCGTCGTGGATTAACGCTGCAAGACTTTGATTACTATGAAATTCATGAAGCCTTTGCGTCGCAAGTATTATCCACGCTAGCAGCTTGGGAAGATCCTACGTTTTGCAAAGAGCGCTTAGGGCTCGATGCGCCTTTAGGTTCGATCGATCGCAGCAAGCTCAACGTCAATGGCTCGTCATTGGCTGCGGGTCACCCATTCGCTGCCACCGGTGGTCGAATCGTTGGCACGCTGGCAAAAATCCTGAGCGAAAAAGGCAAGGGCCGCGGTTTGGTCTCAGTCTGCGCTGCCGGTGGTCAAGGCGTGGTCGCCATCATCGAGCGATAAGCCGAGTAGGGCGGGTGCTTTGCGCGCTCGCCTGATGGTGCATAAAAAAAGCCCGGCTTACTAACCGGGCTTTTTTATGGCATTTAGCAGCGCATTAACGGTTGCGCTGCTGCAGGCGCGACTTATTTTTTGATATCGAGCAGCTCAACATCAAACTTCAGCACTTGGTTGGGGCCAATTTTGCCGCCCGCGCCTTGCTCGCCGTAGGCTAATGCCGCGGGAATGACAAACTCATATTTGCTGCCGACCTTCATCAGCTGCACGCCCTCAGTCCAACCGGGAATGACCTGATTGAGTTTGAAGGTTGCGGGTTCGCCGCGATCATAGGAGCTATCGAAGGTGTCGCCATTGAGCAATGTGCCTTTGTAATGCACGGTGACGGTGTCTGCAGCGCTCGGTTGAGCACCCGTGCCGGCTGTTAAAACGCGGTATTGCAGGCCGCTGGCCGTGGTTTTCACGCCGTCTTTTTTGCCATTTTCGGCGAGGAATGTTTCACCCTCAGCGACGGCTGACTCGGCTTCTTTGGCTTGTTTTTTCATGTGCTTTTCGCGCAGCTTTTGAGCCACCACGGTTTGGATCTCGCGACGTGCAGCGTCATCCATCAGCAGCTCGTTTTCAGCCATGACATCATCTAAGCCTTTGTTCAAAGCGGCCATGTCGAGGTCATCGCGAATGGTTTCAAGCGATTTACCAATGTCGACACCGACGGAGTAGCTAAATTTTTCGGACTCTGTTTCCACTGAAGCACCACCAAAGGGGTTGCAGGCGGCCAATACAGCAGCGGCGGTCAAGGTCATTGCCAGTTTAGGCAGGGTAGCGCGAATCATAACGTGTCCTTTTTTCTTGGGGTTGGTGGTGAAGCGATTGAAGCGCATTGGTCAGCGTTTGTCATCGTTTCATCGGGATTTTTCTTGTAAGCGTCGCAGGAGACTGGAGGTATCCCAGCGGCCGCCGCCAAGGTCTTGCACATCGGCATAAAAGCCATCGATTAGTTCTGTTGCGGGTAGCGTGAGGCCGAGTGCGTGGGCTTCGTTGAGCACAATACCTAGGTCTTTACGCATCCAATCGACCGCGAAGCCGTGCTCATAAGCATCGGCCAACATGGTTTCATAGCGGTTGAGCAACTGCCAAGAGGCCCCCGCACCTTGACCAATGAGTGGCATGACTTTGGCAACATCGATACCTGCTTGTTGCGCGAAGTGCATGCCTTCGGCTAAGCCTTCAATGACGCCGGCGACGCAAATTTGGTTGACCATTTTCGCCAGCTGACCCTGCCCGCAGGCACCAATGTGCGCCTGCGCTTTCGCATAGATGGCTAAGATGGGCTCGGCGCGCGCCACGGCGGCTGCGCTGCCGCCACAAAAAATGCTCAGCTGGCCATTTTCAGCGCCTTGCTGGCCGCCGGAGACTGGCGCATCCACCCAATCAATGCCTTGCTTGGCGAGCTCGTCTGCTAACGCTCGTGTGATGGTTGCCGACACGGTTGAATGGTCGATGATCAGCCCGCCGGATTGTAGGCCAGCGCCAATGCCTTCTGGGCCGCGCACGACCTCGGCGAGGTCTTCATCGCGGCCAACACAGGTGAGTACAATGTTGGCGTTGGCGGCGGCTTCACGCGCGCTGCTGGCCTGTCTGCCGCCATAGCGAGCAACCCATGCGTCGGCCTTGGCAGACGTACGATTCCATACCGTGACCTGATGACCTGCTTGCTGCAGATGGCCTGCCATGGGGAAGCCCATGACCCCGAGCCCAATAAAGGCAACTGCTGCCATGTCACTGACTCCATGAAATGATGGTTGAGCGTAACAGGGCGAATTGCCGAGCCACAACTCCACATAGTACGCGGTACTTGCAAATACGAATCCATCGCATTTATACTTGCGTCATCAACATGATTGCTGAGGGCTGCGCCCATGTATGTTTGTCTTTGCCACGGTGTCACCGATCGAGCCATTGCCCAAGCTGCCCGCGATGGCGTTGCCGATTTTGACGCGTTACAGCAACGCACCGGCGTGTCGACTTGCTGCGGTGCTTGCCGTGATCATGCCGAAGATGTGTTTGCTAGCGCCTGTGTGAGTGAGGCCGGGGCCACGGTCACGGTTGGCCAATGGCAGCCTGCTCTATTGAATCGCTGAGTGTTACGGCGCCATCAGCTGTGAACCATTAAATATGAAGCCACAAAAAAGCCGCGATAATCGCGGCTTTTTTTGTGGCTGAGCGTATTACCGCTTGTCTAGCGGCGTGAAGTCACGCTCGGTGTGACCGGTATAGAGTTGGCGAGGGCGGCCAATTTTGTATGGCGCGCTGTGCATTTCCAGCCAATGCGAAATCCAGCCAACGGTGCGAGCCAAGGCGAAAATCACCGTGAACATCGAGGTGGGGATGCCGATCGCTTTCAAAATGATGCCGGAATAGAAGTCGACGTTCGGATAGAGTTTGCGCTCAACGAAGTAGGGATCGCTCAAGGCAATACGCTCTAATTCCATGGCCAAGGCGAGTTGCGGATCGTTGATGTTGAGTGCGGCAAGCACTTCATCGCAGGTCTGCTTCATGACTTTGGCACGCGGGTCAAAGTTTTTATAGACGCGATGACCAAAGCCCATCAGTTTGACTTCTTTGGTCTTCACTTTTTCCATGAAGTCAGCCACGTTTTCCACGGAGCCAATATCGTCGAGCATTTTCAGCACGGCTTCGTTGGCGCCACCGTGAGCAGGGCCCCACAGCGCCGCAATGCCCGCTGCAATACAAGCGTAAGGGTTAGCGCCAGTGGAGCCTGCTAAACGCACAGTCGATGTGGACGCGTTTTGCTCGTGATCGGCGTGCAGCGTGAAGATGCGATCCATGGCTTTCGCCAAAACGGGGTTGACCTTGTAATCCACGTCGGCAGGCACAGAAAACATCATGTGTAAGAAGTTTTCGGCATAGCCCAAATCATTGCGCGGATAAACAAAGGGCTGACCCGATGAGTATTTGTAGCTCATGGCGGCAATGGTGGGGATCTTGGCAATCAAGCGAATCGCCGTGATTTCGCGATGCTTCGGATCATTGACATCTAGGTTGTCGTGATAAAACGCGGACAGCGCACCAACCGCACCACACATGATGGCCATTGGGTGAGCATCGCGACGGAAGCCTTCAAAAAACTTGCGGAATTGATCGTTGAGCATGGTGTGGTTTGTCACCAAATGATCAAATTCGGCTTTTTGCTCGGCATTTGGCAATTCGCCATTGAGCAGCAGGTAGCACACTTCGAGATACTCAGCCTTCTCAGCGAGTTGACCGATGGGGTAACCGCGATGCAGCAAGATACCTTTATCACCATCAATGAAAGTGATTTTCGACTCGCATGCCGATGTGGCCATAAAGCCGGGGTCATAGGTGAAGTAGCCTTTGGCTAAAATATCTTTAACATCAACAACATCCGGGCCTAATGTGCCTGATGAAATAGGCAGGTTGATGGTGTCATCGCCAATGGTTAACGTCGCGGTTTTGGCCGTCATCACGGTCTCCTGAAGAGGGGTTCAGCGCTCAGCGGGGGCTGCACCAGCGTCATCAAATTAAACCAACGCGCTGGGCGCAAGCATCAAGAAAGAAGACATCATGGGGACAGCCCAGTGTGGGTTGCGCAGGTAGCTTAAACCGCGAGCATAAATTGTCAATAAAATAGCCCATGTCGTGTAAACCTCTTCGACTGAAGTCGTATGCGCTGTTGGTGCCTGTTCTACTTTTGTCTGTGAAATAGCGCCAACGCTGGTTTGTATTACGATCTGTGCGGGATTATACTTTCGAGCCAATCTGCTAAGTGCTCAAAATTTAAGCAATTCAGCTTGCCTTTCAAGCGCTTAGCCAGAGGAAACTGCACCCATCTGCCACGCCCTTTAGGGCTCGACCAACAGGACGCTCTCTGTGAAAAATAACAGACCGGTCAATCTCTCGTTGGCTACTGTCATTGAAGTTAATCTTAAATCGCCAGTGGCCGTAGCCTCCATTTTCCATCGCTTATCAGGCATTTTGCTGTTTTTTGTGGTGCCGGGATTGCTCGCGCTGCTGAGCTGCTCGTTAGCCTCGCCTGAAAGCTTTGCCGCCACCAAAGACCTACTCAATGGCTTGGTTGCGAAAATCGTGCTGTTTATTGCGCTTGCAGGTTTGGTCTATCACCTGCTTGCCGGCATCAAGCATTTGATTATGGACTGGGGTTTTGCTGAAACATTAGAAGGTGGACGCGCCTTCGCAACCGCCACACTGGTGGCCTCTGCCTTTGCCATTGCCGCCGTTTTTGTATGGGTGATGTTCTAATGAAAAGTGCAACAAGTTTCTCTCGTTCGGGTTTGTCCGATTGGCTGGCACAGCGTGTCAGTGCTGTCATTCTAGCTGTCTACACGGTTTGGTTATTTGCTTGGATCATTGCGCATCCTAGCCTTGATTACGCCACATGGCACAGCTTCATGACGACAACGCCCATGCGCATTTTCACGCTGCTAGCGCTCTTGTCTTTTGTTGGCCATGCGTGGATTGGCATGTGGACGGTACTGACCGACTACATGACTTCGTTGCAGATGGGCCCGAAAGCCGATGTGCTGCGTTTAATTGTGCAAATGGCCATGGCGATCGCGTTGTTTGTGGTCATCATCTGGGGCATTCAGATCATTTGGGGCAGCTAAATCATGACTAAGATGCGTACCGTAAATTTTGATGCAGTGATCGTGGGCGGCGGCGGTGCCGGCATGCGTGCATCACTGCAGTTGGCTCAATCAGGCTTCAAGACTGCCTTGATTTCGAAAGTATTCCCCACGCGCTCACACACGGTGTCGGCGCAGGGCGGCATCACCTGTGCAATTGCATCAGCCGATCCCAATGATGACTGGCGCTGGCATATGTACGACACCGTTAAAGGTGCCGACTTTATTGGTGACCAAGACTCTATCGAATACATGTGCTCGGTGGGCCCGCAAGCCGTGTTTGAGCTTGAGCACATGGGTTTACCGTTTTCGCGTACCGAAGAGGGCCGTATTTACCAGCGTCCATTCGGTGGTCAGTCGAAAAACTTTGGTGAAGGTGGTCAAGCCGCACGTACATGCGCCGCTGCTGACCGTACCGGCCATGCGTTGCTGCACACGCTGTATCAGCAAAACTTGAAAAACAACACCAAGTTCTACATCGAATGGTTAGCGCTTGACATCGTGCGTAACCAAGACGGTGCTGTTTGTGGCGTTATCGCTATGGACATCGCTACCGGTGAGACGGTGTTCTTCAAATCGAAAGCCACGGTGTTTGCTACTGGTGGTGCGGGTCGTATTTATTCATCGACCACCAACGCCCACATCAACACCGGCGACGGCGTTGGCATGGCCGCGCGCGCCGGCATTCCATTGCAAGATATGGAAATGTGGCAGTTCCACCCCACCGGCATCGCCGGCGCCGGTACGCTGGTGACCGAAGGCTGTCGTGGTGAGGGCGGTTATCTGCTCAATAAAGATGGCGAGCGCTTCATGGAGCGTTACGCACCGAATGCCAAAGATCTCGCCTCGCGTGACGTAGTAGCTCGTTCGATGGCGCTGGAAATTCGTGAAGGGCGCGGTGCTGGCCCCGATGGCGAATACCTGTTCCTGAAGCTCGATCACCTCGGCAAAGACGTGCTGCACAGCCGTTTGCCTGGCATTTGCGAATTGGCGCAAACCTTCGCGCATGTCGATCCGGTGAAAGAGCCGATTCCGGTCATTCCCACCTGCCATTATATGATGGGTGGTATCCCCACCAATGTGCACGGTCAGGCCATCAGTACCGATGCCTCTGGCAAAGACTCGATCATCCCCGGTCTCTATGCCGTGGGTGAGATCGCCTGCGTGTCGGTCCACGGCGCTAACCGTCTCGGCGGCAACTCATTACTCGATTTGGTGGTGTTTGGTCGCGCGGCGGGTCTGCACATTGAAGATGCATTGCGTCAAGGCATGGATCAGCGTCAGCCAAGCGAGTCCGATGTTGAGCGTGCGCAATCGCGTTTGGCGCGTTGGGATAGCTCAGTGAATGGCGAGTCTGTGCCTGCACTGCGCAAAGAACTGCAGAAAACCATGCAATCAGCCTTCGGTATTTTCCGTCGTGGCGATGACATGGACACTGGCGTAGAGGCTGTTGCGGCCATGCGCGAGCGTATTGGCAAAGCGCATTTGGGTGACAAATCTAATGCCTTCAATACCGCCCGTGTAGAGGCCTTAGAGCTCGATAACTTGCTCGAAACCGCACAAGCCACGGCGCTGTCGGCACAAGCACGTACCGAGTCACGTGGTGCGCATAGCCGTGAAGATTATCCAGATCGCGATGACGAAAACTGGTTGGCACACTCCTTGTTCAACACCGAATCACAAACGGTGAGCAAGCGTGCCGTGAACTTTGCGCCGAAGCAGGTGAAAACCTTCCAGCCCAAAGCGCGTACTTACTAATAGGGGTGCATCATGCTAAAAGTTAGCCTTTATCGCTACAACCCAGAAACGGATCGCGAACCGTACATGAAGGACTATCAGATCGACACCCAAGGTCGCGATTTGATGGTTCTCGACGTGCTCAACTTGGTCAAAGAGCAAGATGATTCCTTGGTGTATCGTCGCTCATGCCGTGAGGGCGTTTGTGGTTCCGACGGCCTCAACATGAATGGCAAAAATGGCCTGGCCTGCATCGTGCCCATTTCACAAGCCACCAAAGGCGGCAATCACCTGATTGTTAAGCCACTGCCGGGCTTGCCTGTGGTTCGTGATTTGGTGGTCGATATGACCATGTTCTACAACCAGTACGAAAAAGTGCAGCCGTTTGTCATTAATGACACGGCGACACCAGCCATTGAGCGCCTGCAAACCCCAGAAGACCGTGCCAAGCTTGATGGTTTGTACGAGTGCATTCTCTGCGCGTGCTGCACCACCAGCTGTCCATCGTTTTGGTGGAATCCAGAGAAGTTCCTCGGTCCATCGGCACTGTTGCAAGCCTGGCGCTTTCTCGCCGATAGCCGCGATAACGCTACCGCCGAGCGCTTAGCTAAGCTCGACGACCCGTTTTCGCTGTTCCGTTGCCGCGGCATCATGAACTGCGTCAGTGTGTGTCCGAAAGGTTTAAACCCCACCAAGGCAATTGGGCATATTCGTAATATGCTCCTGACCGAAGGCTCCTAAGCTTCAGGTGTCATCAATAAAGGTCTTAATCAGCACTGATTAGGGCCTTTTTTGTTTCTATCGGCTGTCTTCGCCTTTAGTCGGAATTTAACAAATTCACACTTTAGTAGAGGTTTAACCCCCTGAGTATTCGCGCTAGACTGCCCCACGCAGTGTATGCATAAACCGCGCTTAACAAGCGCCTATATGCGGGTCGTAATGCCTTAAAAGGGCGTTACGGTGACAGTCAAAAGGAGGGCGGCGGTTAACCATCGTGCCAATCGCCTTGCGCACCTCCGCTTGGGAAAATCATCATGCAAGAAGGCCAGATGCTACGGCAGTTGAATACCTCTCAACTCTCTGCCGAAAACGCCGCCTATGTTGAAGAGCTGTACGAGCAATACCTTGTCGCCCCCAATGACGTGCCAGATGATTGGCGCAGTTATTTCGAAAAACTTCCCCGCGTCGATGGCATCAGCATCGATACGCCCCACAAGGGCGTGCGTGAACAATTTTTATTGCTAGCAAAAAACTCCAGCCGCTCACGGCCAGCACCTACGGGCAGCGTCAGCAGTGGCCATGATCGCCGCCAAGTCGGTGTTTTGCAGCTTATTGCGGGTTATCGAAATCGCGGCCATCAGCGCGCCAAACTCGATCCGCTTGGCCTCATGCCGCGCCCGGATGTGGCCGATTTAGACCTTGCCACGCATGGCTTATCACTCGCCGACATGGATACGGTTTTTCAAACCGGCAACCTCGCGATTGGCAAAGAAGAGTGCACCTTGCGCGAAATGGTCGATGCCATGGATGCCATTTATTGCGGCAGCATTGGCATTGAGTACATGCACATTGTCGATACCGCGCAAAAGCGCTGGATTCAGCAACGCATTGAAGGCAAGCGCGGCCAGCCGGGCTTTTCTGCCGACACCAAGAAAGATCTGCTTGAGCAGGTAACGGCGGCAGAGGGCTTGGAAAAATACCTCGGCACCAAATTTGCCGGTGCTAAGCGCTTTGGTCTAGAAGGCGCAGAGTCCTTTATTCCCATGGTCGACGAGCTCATTCAGCGCGCCGGCAGCTATGGCACCAAAGAAGTTGTTATTGGCATGGCCCACCGTGGCCGTCTCAACGTCTTAGTGAATATTCTCGGTAAAAATCCCGCGAACCTATTTGATGAGTTTGCCGGTAAGACCTTTAACCAAAGTGGTTCTGGCGACGTTAAATACCACCAAGGGTATTCATCAAATGTGATGACACCTGGTGGCGAAGTGCATTTGGCGCTGGCATTTAACCCCTCGCACCTCGAGATCGTCTCGCCGGTTGTTGAAGGCTCGGTGCGTGCGCGCCAAGATCGTCGTGGCGATCGTGTGGGGCGTGCGGTTATGCCCATTAGCATTCATGGCGATGCCGCGTTTGCTGGTCAGGGCGTGGTCATGGAAACCTTCCAGATGTCGCAAACGCGCGGCTATCGCACGGGCGGCACCATTCACATCGTCATTAATAACCAAGTCGGCTTTACCACCAGCCGTATTGATGACGCGCGCTCGACCGAATACTGCACCGGTGTGGCAAAAATGGTGCAGCCACCGATTTTCCACGTCAATGGCGATGATCCCGAAGCCGTATTGTTCGCCACGCAAATGGCCTTGGATTTCCGCATGGAGTTCCAAAAAGACGTGGTCATCGACATGTACTGCTACCGCCGTCGCGGTCACAACGAAGCCGACGAGCCATCTGCCACGCAGCCAAAAATGTACCAAGTGATCACCAATTTGCCGACCACACGCGCACTCTATGCCGAGCGCTTGGCCGAACAAAATGTGGTCGAAGCCAGCGTGTCTGATGACTTAGTGGAGCGCTACCGGAAGGCGCTCGAGGCTGGTAAAAGCGTGGTGAAGCAGCTGGTCACCGAGCCCAACAAATCCTTATTTGTGGATTGGACGCCTTACCTAAATCACAGCGTAGTCGATGATTGGAATACTGGCGTGCCCATGGCCAAGCTCATTGAGCTAGGTAAGCGCATGGGTCAGTTGCCCGAAGGCTTTGTGGTGCAGCGCCAAGTGCAAAAAGTGGTCGATGATCGCCAACGCATGTGGTCGGGTAATCTCGATCTCAACTGGGGCGCCGCGGAGGTCATGGCCTATGCGACCTTGCTCGATGACGAAACCCTGATTCGCATCACGGGCCAAGACGTTGGTCGTGGCACGTTCTCGCATCGTCATGCGGTGATGTATAACCAAAAAGACGCCGAGCCGTTTGTGCCGCTTCAGCACATAAGCAGCATGCCGCGTCGCTTTGAGCTCTATGACTCGCTGCTCTCAGAAGAGGCGGTGTTAGCGTTTGAATACGGTTACGCCACCACCACGCCCAGTGCGCTGATTATTTGGGAAGCGCAATTTGGTGACTTTGCCAATGGCGCGCAAGTGGTGATCGACCAGTTTATCTCCAGCGGCGAGACCAAGTGGGAGCGCCTCTGTGGCTTGACCATGTTGCTGCCCCATGGCTTTGAAGGCCAAGGACCTGAGCATTCTTCAGCTCGCCTTGAGCGCTTCTTGCAGCTGTGCGCTGAGCACAATATGCAAATTTGTACGCCGTCTACACCGGCGCAGATTTTCCATTTGCTGCGGCGCCAAGTGGTGCGGCCATTGCGTAAACCATTGATTGTCATGTCGCCAAAAAGCTTGCTGCGCCATAAGTTGGCCACCTCGCCATTGGAAGCATTAGAGAATGGCCGCTTTGAAACCGTGCTGCCGGAACTCGACAGCCTGGTGCCGGAAGACGTTAAGCGTGTGGTGATTTGCGGTGGCAAGGTCTACTACGACTTGCTTGAAAAGCGCCGTGAATTGGGCCTGACTGAGGTTGCGCTGATACGCGTTGAGCAGCTCTATCCATTCCCTGATAAACGTCTGATTGAAATTTTAGAGCCCTACAGCAAGGTCAATGACGTGGTGTGGTGCCAAGAAGAGCCAATGAATCAAGGCGCTTGGTATAACACGCGACACAATCTTGAGCGTGTGGTGCGTCAGTGGCAGCCCGAGTTGACCATTCGTTATGCGGGTCGTCCGCTTTCGGCGGCACCAGCCTGTGGTTCCATGTATTTGCACACAAAAGAACAATCGGCCTTAGTCGCTGATGCCCTGGGCGGCAAAACCGTCTAATTAACCGCCGAGTCATAAGGAAAAAACCCATGAGTGTGGAAATTAAAGCCCCGGTGTTCCCCGAATCAGTTGCTGATGGCACGGTGGCCACCTGGCACAAAAAGCCTGGTGAGGCCGTCAAACGTGACGAGCTCATTGTCGATATTGAGACCGATAAAGTCGTGCTCGAAGTCGTTGCACCTGCCGATGGCAGCTTGAGCGAAATCCTCAAAGAAGAAGGCGATACGGTGTTGTCGCAAGAGGTGTTGGCTCACTTCACCGAAGGCGCAGCAGGTGGCGCAAGTGATGCAAAAGACAGTAAAGCATCCGACGCTAAAGCCGCTGAGTCCAAAGGTTCAAACACGAAAGCTGCAGATGCCAAAGCCGAGAAGTCCACAGGCTCAGCTGGCCCTGCCGCGCGCAAAGCGGCCGCTGAAAGCGGCGTGTCGTTAGACAGTGTGGAAGGCACCGGCAAAGGTGGTCGTGTAACCAAGTCTGATGTGCAAAATGCCAAGCCAGCCGCCAGTGCCGCGCCGGCACCTGCCGCTAGCTCTCCTGTGGCCATGGCCGTGGGTGAGCGCGTTGAAAAACGCGTACCCATGACCCGCCTACGTGCGAAAGTCGCCGAGCGTCTGCTTGAAGCTAAGCAGTCCACCGCCATGTTGACGACCTTCAACGAAGTCAACATGAAGCCCATCATGGACCTGCGTAAGCAATACGTAGACAAGTTCGAGAAAGTCCATGGCGTACGCTTGGGCTTTATGTCGTTCTTCGTGAAAGCCGCGGTTGAAGCCTTGAAGCGCTTCCCCGCTGTGAATGCCTCTATCGACGGCAATGACATTGTCTATCACGGCTACAACGACATTGGCGTGGCCGTGTCGTCGGATCGTGGTTTGGTGGTGCCGGTACTGCGTAATGCCGAATACATGAGCTTGGCGGAAGTTGAAAAAACCATCATGGAGCTGGGTAAAAAAGCCCGCGATGGCAAATTGTCGATCGATGATATGACCGGCGGCACTTTCACCATTTCCAACGGTGGTGTGTTTGGTTCACTGCTCTCCACGCCGATCTTGAACCCGCCACAAACCGCCATCTTGGGCATGCACAAAATTCAAGATCGACCCATGGCCGTGAATGGCCAAGTGGTGATTTTGCCGATGATGTATCTGGCGGTGTCGTATGATCACCGCCTCATCGATGGCAAAGAGGCCGTGAGCTTCTTGGTGGCCATGAAAGAACTAATCGAAGATCCCGCACGATTATTGCTGGAAATCTAAGCCACGGATGCACAGAGCCGACTCGTCGGCTCACTTAACGGTAGAGAGAAATTATGAGTCAACGCGCAGATGTGGTCGTCATTGGCGGCGGCCCCGGCGGCTATGAAGCCGCCATCCGTGCCGCCCAACTTGGGCTATCGGTGATTTGTATCGAGCGTCGCCTACACAAGGGCAAGCCCGCGCTCGGCGGCACCTGCCTCAATGTCGGCTGCATTCCATCGAAAGCTTTGCTTGATAGCTCGCACAAGTATCACGACCTAAAGGCCGGCTATGAAAAGCACGGCATTCAGTTCGATGGCTTGAAAATTGATATTCCCGACATGTTGGCGCGCAAAGATAAGGTCGTCGATCAGCTCACCACCGGTATTGCCGGCCTGCTCAAAGGCAATGGCATTACGTGGTTGCAAGGCAGTGGGCAGCTGCTCGCAGGCAAGCGCGTAGAGTTCACGCCGCATGAGGGCGAGGCTGAGATCATTGAAGCCGAACACGTGATTTTGGCCTCTGGTTCGAAGCCGATTGAAATCAACGCCGCGCCCTTGGTCGATGACATTGTCGTGGATTCCACCGGCGCGCTCGAATTTACCGAAGTGCCTAAGCGGCTCGGCGTCATTGGCGGCGGTGTCATTGGCTTGGAGTTAGGTTCGGTGTGGTCGCGCTTAGGTGCTGAAGTGGTGGTGTTGGAAGCCATGAATGACTTTCTCACCATTGCCGACAAAGCCATCTCGAAAGAGGCGAAAAAAATCTTCACCAAGCAGGGCCTCAACATCCGCTTGGGCGCGCGAGTGACCGGCACAGAAGTCAACGATCAGCAAGTGACCGTGACCTTTACTGACGACAACGGTGAGCACTCTGAAGTCTTCGACAAGCTCATTGTCGCCGTGGGCCGTCGCCCAGTGACCACGGGCCTGGTCAGCGCCGACTCCGGCATTACGCTCGATGAGCGCGGCTTTGTCCATGTCGACGATCATTGCCGCGCCTCAGTACCCGGCGTCTACGCCATTGGTGACTTGGTGCGTGGCCCCATGCTTGCGCATAAAGCCATGGAAGAGGGTGTGATGGCCGCTGAGCTGATCGCCGGACATCATGCGCAATTTAATTATGACTTGGTGATCTCGGTGATCTACACGCACCCCGAAGTGGCGTGGGTGGGGCTCACCGAAGAGCGTGCTAAATCCGAAGGCTATGAAGTGAAAGCCGGGCAGTTTGCCTTTGCGGTCAATGGCCGTGCGCTCGCCGCCGATGACAACGCCGGTTTCGTGAAGTTCGTTGCCTGTGCGAAAACCGACCGTCTACTGGGCATGCACATCATTGGCCCAGGCGCTGGCGACATGATTCACCAAGGCTTAATCGCCATGGAGTTTGGTTCCAGTGTGGAAGATTTGCAGCTCATGTGCTTCGCGCACCCGACTTTATCGGAAGTGGTGCATGAAGCTGCGCTGTCGGTCGATGGCCGCGCCATTCACGCCATCCAACGAAAACGCAAGTAATTAGACTTATCGGGGCCTTATGTGGCCCCGGTTCATTTCCGCCAGAGGCTTGGTGGGCAAAAGCCTAGCGCTGCTAGGTTAAACACAACGAGTGGTGATCTCACGATGAATCTGCACGAGTATCAAGGCAAGCAACTGTTTGCCGACTATGGTCTGCCGGTATCCAAAGGCTTCGCAGCCTCCACACCGGAAGAAGCACGCGCCGCGGCTGAGCGTATTGGTGGCGATGTTTGGGTGGTTAAAGCCCAGGTTCATGCTGGCGGTCGCGGTAAAGCCGGTGGCGTGAAACTGGTGAAAACCTTAGACGAAGTGGAAGCCTTTGCCCGCGAAAAGCTCGGCACGCGCTTAGTGACTTACCAAACAGATGCGAAAGGCCAGCCGGTCTCGAAGATTTTGGTGGAAAACTGCACCGACATCGATAAAGAGCTGTACCTAGGTGCCGTTGTCGATCGCGCCACGCGCCGCATTGTCTTCATGGCCTCCACCGAAGGCGGTGTGGACATCGAGAAAATCGCGCACGAGACACCCGAGAAAATTTTGACCGCTGCCATTGATCCATTGGTTGGCCCGCAAGCTTTCCAAGGCCGCGAGCTGGCGTATCAGCTCGGCCTAGACAGCAATCAGGTGAAACAGTTCGTGAAGATTTTCATGGGCTTAGGCAAAATGTTTACCGACCTAGATCTGGCGCTGCTGGAAATTAATCCATTGGTCATCACCAGTGAAGGCAACCTGCATTGCCTCGATGCGAAAATCGTCATCGACTCCAATGCCCTGGGCCGTCACCCCAAACTCAAAGCCATGTACGACCCATCGCAAGATGACGAGCGTGAGCGTCGTGCCGCGGAGTGGGAACTAAACTACGTGGCCCTCGAAGGCAACATTGGCTGCATGGTCAATGGCGCTGGCTTGGCCATGGCGACCATGGATTTGATTAAGCTCAAAGGCGGCCAACCCGCGAACTTCCTCGATGTCGGCGGCGGTGCGACCAAAGAGCGCGTCACTGAAGCGTTTAAAATCATCCTGTCGGATGATTCCGTAGCGGCCGTTTTGGTCAATATTTTCGGCGGTATTGTGCGTTGCGACATGATTGCTGAAGGCATCATTGGCGCAGTGAAAGAAGTCGGCGTGAAAGTGCCGGTGGTGGTTCGTTTGGAAGGCAACAATGCCGACCTCGGCGCGCAAAAACTGCGTGAGAGCGGACTCAATATCATTCCAGCCGCCTCGCTCAATGAAGCAGGCGAGCTCGTTGTTAAAGCTGTGGGAGCCTGAACATGAGTGTTCTGATTAACAAAGATACGAAAGTCATCTGCCAAGGCTTTACTGGCTCGCAAGGCAGCATGCACAGCGAGCAGTCCATTGCTTACGGTACGCAAATGGTCGGTGGCGTGACGCCCGGCAAAGGCGGCACCACGCATTTGGGCCTGCCTGTATTTGATACCGTGCGCGAAGCCGTGGAAAAAACCGGCGCCACCGCCTCGGTGATCTATGTGCCCGCCGCGTTTGCCAAAGACTCGATTTTAGAAGCCGTGGATGCTGGCATTGAGTTGGTGGTGTGTATTACCGAAGGCGTGCCGACCATCGATATGTTGTTTGTTAAAGAGTACATCGTGCGTAAAGGCGGTGTGCGTTTGATTGGGCCAAACTGCCCCGGCATCATCACGCCTGGCGAATGCAAAATCGGCATCATGCCCGGCCACATTCATTTGCCCGGTAAAGTTGGCATTGTGTCGCGCTCCGGCACCTTGACCTACGAAGCCGTGAAGCAGACCACCGACCTAGGCTTTGGCCAGTCGACTTGCATCGGCATTGGCGGTGACCCCATCCCCGGCATGACGTTTATTGATGCGCTGGAGCTCTTCCAAAACGACCCGCAAACCGAAGCCATCATCATGGTTGGTGAGATTGGTGGTTCGGCTGAAGAAGAAGCCGCTGAGTACATCAAGGCCAATGTGACCAAGCCCGTGGCCTCGTACATTGCCGGTGTGACTGCACCGCCAGGCAAGCGCATGGGCCATGCTGGCGCCATCATCTCCGGTGGTAAAGGCACAGCCGATGAAAAATTCGCTGCGCTGCAAGCCGCTGGCGTAAAAACCGTGTCGAACCCCGCCATGCTGGGTGCGGCCATTGCTGAGCTGACTGGCTGGAAATAAGTCATGCGGTGATGCTAAAAGCCCGCTTAGGTTTTGCGTAAGCGGGCTTTTTTGTGGCTGTGTAATAATTCCCAACGCTGAGTGACTAAACTGTATCTTCTGTGCTGTTGAGCAAATGCATGTCTATTTTTTCGGGCTTTATTGCGGTGTTGGCTGCTCTATTGGTGGGTTTGTTGGTGTGGACCGGCATTGGCCAATGGTGGGTTGAGCGTGAGCATCCGCCGGTTGGGCAGTTCATCACGGTCGATGGCATCACGCTCCACTATGTAATGGCGGGCGATGGCCCAGGCTTGGTGCTGGTGCATGGCGCGAGCTCGAACTTGCAGGAGTTCACCAGCAGCATCTTGCCGGAGCTAGCGAAAACGCATCGTGTTATTGCCTTTGATCGACCCGGCTATGGTTATAGCGATGCGCCACCGGGTGACGGTTGGTTTGACCCAACCCAAGTGGCCGACTTGTTACTTAAGGCCGCGGCGCAACTCGGCGTAGAAAAGCCAGTGGTTTTGGGGCATTCGTGGGCCGGCTCAGTGGTTATGGCGGCCATGGTGCATTTTCCTGAGCGCATTCGCGGTGGCGTGATGCTCAGTGGCGTGGCGGGGCATTGGGCTGGACCGTTGAATTGGACCTATGAAATTGGCGATAAGCCCGTCATTGGGCCGTTGTTTGCGTGGACCATGGTGTACCCGCTGGGCTCATTGGTTTTGGCCAATAATGTGCAGGAAGTATTCACCCCCGATGCCATGCCTGAGGGGCATTTAGATCGAGCTGCCGTGGCCTTGGCGCTGCGTCCAGCGACCTTTCAGCGCAATGTGCGCGATATGAATCAGCTCAATGAATATATGCAATTGCTGAGTCCGCGTTACGACGAGGTGACGTTGCCGCTGCTGATTATTCACGGAGAAGATGACATCTTGGTGCCGTTTTGGAATCACGGCCGCCGCGTGGTGCCGGTGATTAAGCAGGCGAAAGTCGTGTTATTGCCGCACACGGGGCATGCCCCGCACCACACGCAGACCGCGCGCGTGGTGCAGGAGATTAGTGCTTTTGATTTGCAGTATTAGCGTTATTTGCGGGTATCAATAGAAATAAAAACGCCCCGAAATCGGGGCGTTTTTTTAAGCATTTAAAGCTAATAAGCTTAGTGCTGATGACCACCAACGCCATGCACGTGGCCGTGCTCTAGCTCTTCGGCGGAGGCTTCGCGCACTTCGGTCACGGTCACATCAAAATGCAATGTTTGGCCGGCCAACGGGTGGTTGCCATCGACGGTGACTTCTTCGCCATCGACTGCTTTCACGGTGATGACTTGCGTGCCTTGCGCGGTTTGCGCTTGGAATTGCATGCCCACTTCAATGTTATCGACGCCTTGGAACAAGTTGCGCGGCACGGTTTCGAGCAGGCTGGGGTTCACTTCGCCATAGCCTTCAGCTGGCTCAACGATGACTTTTAAGCTGTCGCCAACGACTTTGCCAACTAAGGCTTTTTCTAAGCCCGGAATGATGTTGCTGTGGCCGTGCAGGTAGGCCAGTGGTGCGCCGCCTTCTGAGCTATCGATAACATCGCCGGCATCATTGGTGAGTTTGTAGTCGATGAGGGCGACGCTGTCTTGAGCAATTTGCATAAAAAACCTATGGGGTTATGGGGTGTGTGAGGCCATTTGGCTGGGCAGTATGGTAGCCGATTTGACAGCGAATCAAAAATACTGATGCCATTGCAGGCTAAACGTGGTCAAGGCATTGGCTCGCCATTCGCGATTTAGGCCGACTGAGATGGCCTGATTGGCGGCAACATTCCATTGCACGGCGCTTCGCAGTTCGTGATCCAGGCGCGCTGCGGGTAGTGCATAGAGCGAGCGGGTCTCGACCAGCCAGCGCCAATTAGCCGCTCCTTGACTTGCGTAACTGCCGGTGCAGCCGGCGCGCACGCCGGTGGCGGCCTCCCAGCCATCGCTAAGTGCTGCGCCACCTTGCAAATGACTGTGCGATTGGCTAAAGCAGAGGGTTTTGCCTAACGCCACGCTGATACCACCGCCCCCTTCGAGCGTGGTTGCCGAATGTCGCGTTGGGCCGGCCTCATCGCTTAAGCGGCGATCGAGCCCCAGGCGCACCGACCACGATAGCGGCGTGCTGAGTGCGTTGATGGGCGCAAGCGAGTCGATGCCGACCACCGTGAGCTGTTCGATGCTGAGGCCGTCGCGGTCGGCACGCAGTTGGCCGGTTAAAAAGTCGATGCGCGCGCCGGCGCGATAGCCCACGGTGCTGTCGAGCCAGTCGTGGTAGGCCGGACGAATAGCTAGGGTGGTGAAGGTTTGATGGTCATAGCCGCCACCGACGCTGATGCGCGCGGTGCCATGACCTTGACTGGGGTCATGGTGTGGGCGTTGTGGCGTGACGCGCTGAGGCGGCACGTCGATGACCGCACGGGCGGTGAGTAGTTGGCGTAGCTGCGCGGGGGCGTCTGCTGTGGCTTTGCGGTTCACATGGCGGGCGTATAAGTCGTCATAGGCCACTTCAAGCGCGCGGGCGCGTTGCAGCGGCGTGAGCGCCTGCGTGGCGTTTGTAGCGCTCGTAGCGTTGTGGCTGAGCTTGGCGGCGGCAGCATTGGTCATGGCGTCGTTGCGCGCTAGGCTGGCGCGTAGTTGCGTGCCGCTCGCCGCGCGCCACGTCACGCGCTTGAGCAGGCCATCGGTGGCGAGTACGGCGCGCACGGTATCGGTGGGGATGGCGGCGACTGGAAACTGCGATTGCAGATCGAGCCCGTCGCGGGCCATCTCGATAAGCCCGAGCAGCTCATAGCTGCAATTGCGACTGAGAAAATAATACGGCGAGGTTATGCCGCGCCAATCCCAAAATACCAAGAGCATTTGCCGGACTTCGGCCGGCGTGAGGGCGAGCTCGTACTCCCATAAGTCGCGGCTTTCCCAGTCGTTGTATTCCTTCACTTTTTCATAATACGGCAGCAAAGAATACGCGCCGGGATAGCCGCCGGTAAGGCCTTTTACGGCGAACTCTAAGCCATTGCTGGTGTTGGTTTGCGCGGAATAATTGATGGCGTAAGACAGCAAGCGAGTGTCGTCATGTTGACTGGCGGCATCGATGCGCAGCAGCGTGTGGCCAAACATCGATGACGGATTATTTAAGTAGTCGCTGGCAAATACGAGGGTGGCTTGCGAGGCATCGAGACCCTTGAGCCAGGTGTTGAGCTCGGCGCAGTCAGGCCTTGGCCAGTGGGCCGCGAGGTCGGGGCGCTGTTGGCTCAGCCAGGCGTGGCGACCGGGGTAGCGGCAACTGGCATCAGGTTCGTTGGCGAGTGCCGTGAGCGTGGCGCGAAGCTCGGCGAGCGCATCTTCGGCGCCTGTTGGGCTGAGAAAAAAGCCATTGAGGGTGACCGGGCTTGCGTAGTCTGCCGATTGCGGTGATGCATCGCGCAATAAGCGTTGCCAATAGGGTGTGCTGGCTAGCGCTTCTAGGCTGGGGAGGGGGCTTACACGGTGGTGTTGCGCCTGCGCGGCGGGCAACAGGCAAAGCATCAGCCCCGAAATAAAAGAACCCCGCCGAAGCAGGGTTCTCATGACGCTAGCGAGACTCACGCTTTCACGTAGCCTGCTAAGGTGCTGTCGGCTGCCATGACGCCATTGAGGGCATCGAGGACTTGGCCGGCGGTGACATTTTCTGGCGCGAAAATAGTGCCGAAGTGCGTGCGTGTGGCTTGGAAAAACGCCGGTTTATCGGTGGCTGGCACGCCCATCAAGTCGGCGAGCACATTGAGGCTTTCGCCTTCGCCAACCGACATATCGCGAGCGAGTTTTTCAATGTTGGAGCCGGTGTACATGGTTAAGCGCACGCGTGAGGTGATCACGCCACTTTGTTGGCAGCCTAATGTGCCAGTGGAAATACCAAAGGTTTGGTTACCAAACGTGCCGTTCGTTGTAGCGGCGAGGACTTTAGGAATTAAGCCTGATTGGCCTGCCCACAGAATCGTACCCACACCACAACCAACATCTTGGTCAGCGGAAGCGACGGTGCTCATCGAGCCCATGCCGGCCATTAAGGCCACGGCGAGTAATTTTTTCATGTCATACCCCTCAATCATTGAGAACATGCCTGCTGGTCAAGCAACCAGCGACGCCATGGAGTGTACCCCGATTGTTCATGCACAAAACAAGACGCTTGTTTGATTTCTAGACAAACGGCAGCGGTGTTTTTTGTCCACGGTTTAGCTTCTTTTTATCTGCCCTTGAGATTTTCGTAATCGACCTTATATCTAAAGCAATCGCTCACGTGCATGAGCGCGCAACTATTCTCTGTGCTTTGTAATGGCCCCGCCACAAAGCGCTCACCTAAACCAGGAGCTGCCATGACTGCCGCCACCGATAAACCCGCCGCTGATAAAAAAGAAACCCGTGGCTTTGAGGCCGAAGTCTCGAAACTGCTGCATTTGATGATCCACTCGATGTATTCCAATCCGGAAATTTTCCTCCGCGAGTTGGTCTCTAACGCCTCCGATGCCGCCGATAAACTGCGCTTTGAAGCACTCTCCAAGCCTGAGTTACTGGGCGATGACAGCGAGCTGGGCATTTGGATCAGTGTCGATCCTGAGGCCAAAACGCTGACGCTGCGCGATAACGGCATTGGCATGAGCCGCGATGAAGTGGTGGCCAACCTCGGCACTATTGCGCGCTCGGGCACCAGCGAGTTCATGAAAAACTTAAGCGGCGATGAGAAAAAAGACAGCCAGCTCATTGGGCAGTTTGGTGTGGGCTTTTACTCGGCGTTTGTGGCGGCGGAGCGCGTGGTATTGACCACGCGTCGTGCCGATGCCGCCAGCCATGAAGCGGTGCGCTGGGAGTCTGAGGGCACCGGCGAGTTTACCGTGGAGTCCATTGAGCAGGCCGAGCGTGGCACCAGCATCACCTTGCATTTGCGCGAGTCGGCGCAAGAGTTTGCCGAAGCGTTCCGTGTGCGCAGCATCATCAACAAATACGCCGAGCACATTGCGCTGCCCGTGCACCTGCTGCAAAAAGCCGAGAAAGATGACGAGGCCGATAGCTGGGAAGTGGTGAATCAGGCGAAAGCCTTGTGGACTCGCCCGCGCACCGAAGTTAGCGACGAGGATTATCAGGCCTTTTACAAACACGTGGGCCACGACTACGAGAATCCACTGAGCTGGAGCCACAACAAGGTCGAAGGCAAGCTCGAATACACCTCATTGCTGTTTGTGCCCGGTCGTGCGCCGTTTGATTTGTATCAGCGCGATGGCGCGCGCGGCCTCAAGCTCTATGTGCAACGCGTGTTTATCCGCGATGATGCCGAGCAGTTTTTGCCGCTCTATCTACGCTTCATTAAAGGCATCGTCGATTCCAACGACCTGCCATTGAATGTCTCGCGTGAGCTGCTGCAATCATCCGATATTATTGATTCGATGAAAGCCGCGCTCACCAAGCGCAGCCTCGATATGCTCAGCAAGCTCGCAGGCGACCCGGAAAAATACGCGACTTTCTACGCCGCCTTTGGCCAAGTGTTGAAAGAAGGCTTGGCGGAAGATTTTGCCAACAAAGACAAAATTGCCGGCCTGCTGCGCTTTGCGTCGAGCACCACAGGCGAGGGCAAGGCCGAGGTGTCATTAGCCGATTACATTGGCCGCATGAAAGAGGGCCAAGACACGATTTACTACGTCACCGCCGAAAATTATGTGACCGCCGCCAACAGCCCACATTTGGAGCTATTCCGCAAAAAAGGCGTGGAAGTGTTGTTGCTCACCGATCGTATTGATGAATGGATGATGAGCCATCTCACCGAGTTCGACGGCAAGAAGTTCCAGCATATTGGCAAGGGCGAGGTCGATCTCAGTGCTATTGCCGGCGAAGGCAATGAGCCCGAAGTCAGCGAGGCCGATACCAAACAAGCCGAAGCGCTGGTTGAGCGTCTGCAAAAAGCCTTGAGCGAGCGTGTGAAAAGCGTGCGTACCACCACGCGTCTGAGCGAGTCGCCCACGTGTTTGGTGCTCGATTCATTCGATCCCGGCTTCCAAATGCGCCAGTTGATGGAGGCGGCGGGGCAAAAAATGCCCGAGGTGAAGCCAATTTTAGAAATTAACCCCGGTCATAAGCTCATTAACCGTTTGGCTGAAGAGGCCGATAGCGCGCGCTTCAGCGACTTAGCGCTTGTTCTCTTAGATCAAGCGGCATTGGCTGAGGGCGCTCAGCTCGATGATCCCGCCGCTTATGTGCGCCGCGTGCAGCGCTTGCTAAACGCTTAAGCTCAGAGATTCTGACGGATCGTCCGACAGAATTCGGTTTTTGCAAAAAGGGCATGGGTATACTCCTCATGCCCTTTTTTTATGTACAGTGCTTTTCTTCACGGGCGCTTGTTGAGGATTTTTTATGTCGACGCTTCGAGTCGCTGTGTTAGGTGGCGGTAGCTTTGGTACCGTTATCGCGAACTTAGCCGCCAGCAATGGCCATGCCACCACGCTTTGGTTGCGTGACCCCGAGCAGCTTGCCGATATGCGCGCCAGCCATGAAAACACGCGGTATTTGCCGGGCTTTGCGTTGTCTCCAGAGCTTAAGTTTAGCGACGATTTATTGGCCACTGTGGCTGCTGCCGATCTGATTTTTGTGTCGATTCCCAGTAAGGCATTTCGCGCCGTGGTGACTGCCGCCAAGCCGGCATTTCGGCCCGATCATATGTTGGTGAGCACCACCAAAGGCGTGGAAAAAGATAGCTTTGCGCTGATGAGTGAGATCTTGCGTGAGGCCTCGGGTTTAGAGCGCATTGGCGTGATTAGCGGGCCAAACCTTGCCAAAGAGATTATGGCCAAGCAAATTGCCGGCACTGTGGTGGCGAGTGCCGATGAGTCGCTACGCGATGCTGTGCATGAAACGTTGTCATGCACTTTTTTTCGCGTCTTTGCCAATACCGATGTCTATGGCGTGGAGCTCAGCGGCGCGCTGAAAAATATTTATGCGGTGGCCTCGGGTATTGCGGCAGCGCATAAGCTCGGCGAAAACACGCGAGCCATGCTGCTGACACGCTCGCTGGCCGAGATGAGCCGATTTGCTGTGCACCTGGGTGCTAATCCGCTGACTTTTTTGGGCTTGGCTGGGGTCGGTGATTTGCTCGCCACGTGCTCGTCGTCATTGAGCCGGAACTACCAAGTCGGCTTTGCGATTGGCTCGGGTCAGAGCTTGGAAGAAATTGTTGAGGATTTGGAACAAACGGCCGAGGGCATCAATACCATTCACACGGTGAAGCACAAAGCCGATGCCATGGGCATCCGGATGCCGCTGGTCAACGGCTTATATGATGTGATTTACAACGGTAAAAGTCTCTATGACGTGGTGCTGGCCATGATGCTCGCCAGCCAAAGTAGTGATGTGGAGTTTGTCCTGCCCAAGCCCGGTGAGGAATAAGCCATGCGTTTGTATTTAGTGCGTCACGCAGAGGCATCGCTGGATGCCGAGCGCGACGAAGAACGCCCGCTGACCGAGCGGGGTTGGGCGCAAGCACAAGATGTGGCGGATTGGCTGTGCCGACAAATCACTGGGCCGGCTTGTGTGGTGGCGAGCCCCTTGCTGCGCGCACAACACACGGCCTCGGTAATGAGTCAGGCCTTGGGGCTAGACACGGTGCAGTGCGAGCCCTCATTGGCGCCTGAAAGCGACCCATTGCGTGCCGAGCAAGCGCTGTCGTTATTAGCCGGCGAGGGTATTGAGGATTTGGTGGTGGTTAGCCACATGCCGTTAATTGCGAGCCTGTATGCGTGGATCGCTGAGGGCACGCTGACCACCGGTGATGCCTACGATTTGGCCGAGGTGCGGGTGTTGTCGATCGAGATTATTGCGCCGGGCTTGGGGCAAGCAGCGGGCAAGTATCAGCCCGAAGCGGTTGAAGTTAGCAGCGATTTGCGCCAGTTTATTGCCCGCCTAACAGGTGAACACTAAGGATACGAGATGATTTGGTTGGCGATGATAATCACTGCGCTTGCGTCGAGTGCGCTGACATTAGGAGTGGCGCGCTGGTGGCTGCTGAATCAGGGACAGTCAATTTGGTCGCGTGAGATTGACGCGCTGCATGAGTCATTAGCGCGCACGGTGGAGATCCGTGTCAAACGCGCGATGATCGAAAGCTTGGCGGAGACGCGACAAGACGAAGATTTGCGCGAGTCCACTTGGAAGGCGGCGCGCTCCGGTGGCGAATTGATTAACGAAAGCATGAAAACCTGGCTTAAGCGCCGCAAAGTGGCCAGCGACTGAGCGAGTCGTTTAGCGCCGCCACGCGCGACTACACACCAAGGCAATACCTAGCGCGATGGCCATCAGCTCGCTATGCCCCAAGCCGGCTAGTCGCGCACCCAGCGTGTCGCCAGGCAGCAAGGTGGCGAGTAAGGCCAGCAAGACCACGGCGACGCTCAGCATATCCCAACGTTTTTGCTTGGCCCACGCCGCCTCACGCGCCGCCCACGCGGCTTCTTGCGCGGCAAGCGCCTGCTTCAAATCACGAATTTCACTCAATGCTTCACGCAACATGCCGGGCATGGGCATGAGGTCGCTGATCCAGCTCGGGTCGTGGCGGCGAATCTTTTGCCAGAGCTCTTGGATGTTGAGGTGCTCGCGCAACCAGCGTGTAAACAACGAGCGCACATTGGCCTCTTGCAGCAGCTCTACCAGCCAGTTCACCGCGTCGCTGTCGCCCCAAAGCCGAATACGCCCGGGGTTATCGAGGCGTTGTTGGCCAGTGAGCACGCCCAACAACGATAGCAGTGAGGCATTAATGCGCACGCTGGCACGACCGGGGCTACGGCTGCTGACCTCAATGCCTTGCGCGGTGAATAGGAGGTAAGCAGTAAGTGCCGGGTCACTGGTTTTTACGCGCACCACCAGGCCCTCGCGCGATAGCACCTGGCGTCGCGTGGTGTCATCGTGCTCAATGCAGGCATTCAGCAGGCTTTCCACCACGCCCAAGCTGAGCTCGGTAATGAGCCGAGGCGGCGTGTCGGTGTGGTCGGCGTCGTCGAAATGCGTGCTGGAGTTATTGTTATCGGTCATGGGCCTGCCTCGGGCGCAGTCGGGTCTTGCAGCGTCTGTGTATACTGCGCGCTTATTAGCACAATACTGCGTGATTTTTCGCGTCAATGCCTCCCATTTTCACAGGAAATAGATGAACGACTGGCTTGCTGCGGGGCTTGATTATGCCCATGACCCGTTATTTTTGGCGATTCCATTGGTGGCGGCGCTGGTTGGCTGGCTAACCAACTGGCTGGCCTTGGCGATGACGTTCAAACCCATCGAGTTTGTCGGCTTTCGCCCGCTGCGCTTGGGCTGGCAGGGCATTGTGCCGGCAAAGTCGGGCAAGATGGCGGGCATTGTTGTGGATAACGCATTGGCGAAGCTGGCGGATTTATCTGAGTTATTTCAGGCCATGGAGCCGGAAAAAATCGCCGAGCACATTGCTGCCAATATTGATGAGCGCCTTGAAGACTATATTGATGAGATAATGCGCGAAAATCACGCCGTGCTCTGGGAGCGCGTGCCGCTGATGGTGCGTCGGCGTGTCTATGCGCGCACGCGACGGCAGCTGCCGGAGGTCATGGACAATATCGTTGAGGATATGGCGGCGAATATTGAACAGCTGGTGGATCTGCGCGATATGGTGGTGCGGATGATGCGCGCCAATAAAGCCCTGGTGGTGCGCGTATTTACGGAGGTTGGCGCCAAAGAGCTGCGTTTTGTGGTGCGCTCGGGCGCTTATTTTGGGTTTTTGTTTGGCCTGCTGGAACTGCTGATTTTTAGTGTCTATCCGGCGCCGTGGCTGCTGCCGCTCGGCGGCTTTGTGGTGGGCTATTTGACCAATTGGCTGGCGCTGAATTTGATTTTTCGCCCCGTGGAGCCGATCAGTTGGGGGCCGCTGCATCTGCACGGGTTGTTTATGCGCCGCAAAGCCGAGGTCGCTAGTAAGCTATCGGCGCTAACCACAGCGGAAATTATCAATCTGCGTAATCTCATGGTGGAAGTGCTGACTGGCCCACAAGCGGGAAAGACGCGCGCCATTGTGAAACGGCATTTACGGCCGCTATTAGACTCGCCAGTGATTCGCGCGGCGCTGCAAATTGCCATGGGTGCTGAGGCCTATGTGGATTTAAAGAACTCCGTGACTGATCGTGCTGTGGCCATGTCGTTAGACTCCATTACCGCGGCAGACTTCTCCGAGGAGCGCTCAAAAATTATCGATAATGTCTTCAGTGAGCGCCTACAGGCCATGAGCAATCGCGCGTTTCAGGAGCTGCTGCGGCCGGCATTTAAAGAAGACGAATGGATTTTGATTGGCTTGGGGGCTGCGCTCGGGGGTGTTGCAGGTCTGTTGCAATGGCTCTTGATGATTGGCCTATAAAAGCCCCACACTATTGTTTGATATGAGGTGCCTATGACACATGACACAAAGCAGTCGGCGCGTGGCCGACTCAAGCTTTCACCCGCAAAAGATCTTCGCAAATACACCCAGCAAATTTGGCTCGCCGGCTTAGGCGCGTTTTCTCGGGCCGAAGAAGAGGGCGGCAAGCTCTTTGATAACCTCGTGCAAATTGGCGAGGAGCTCGAGCATAAAACCCGTGATCTCGCCGATAACGCTGCCGAGGAAATCAAAGATAAAGTCATCGAGAAAGCCAGCGATACGCGTGAAAAGGTCGAGCGCGTCATTGATGATCGCCTCAGCAGCACGCTGTCACGTCTGGGCATTCCTAGCCAAAAAGATATCGAATCCCTTACGCAGCGCATGGATAACCTAACGCGCGTGATTGAGCAATTAGCGCTGCAGCTGGACAAGAAAAAATAGCGTGTAGTCTGTGTTGACAGCGGCTGGCGGCCTGTCTAGAATCCGCGCCACACTAAGACGCCATCGTCTTTGCGGGTGTAGCTCAGCTGGTAGAGCGCGACCTTGCCAAGGTCGAGGTCACGAGTTCGAGCCTCGTTACCCGCTCCAAATTATAAAACCCTCAGTCCGTACAGGCTGGGGGTTTTTTCATTTCTGTATGTCTTGTGACTAAGTGCCTCAGGCCGTTACTATTGCTGATTGTTTATGCCTTGTATGCCAGTGGAGAGCCGCATGATTGTTGGTAGTTTAGTTGCCCTTATCACCCCCATGAAAACAGATGGTTCGGTGGACTGGGCAGCCCTCAAACGCTTGGTCGAATGGCATATTGCTGAAGGCACGCACGGCATCGTGGCGGTTGGTACCACGGGCGAGTCACCGACATTGTCGGTCGAAGACCATCTGGCGGTGGTTCGCACAGTCATTGAAGTGGCTGATGGCCGTGTGGCGGTGATTGCTGGCACTGGTGCAAATTCCACGCGCGAAGCCATTGTCTTAACGCGTGAGGCCGCAAAGCTCGGCGCCGATGCCGCGCTACTGGTCACGCCGTATTACAACAAGCCGACTCAGGAAGGCCTGTATTTGCATTACAAAGCCTTGGCGGAAGCCGTTGATATTCCACAGATTCTCTACAATGTGCCGGGCCGCACCGGTGTGGATATGCAAAACCACACGGTAGCGCGCCTGCTCGGTGTAAAAAATATCGTTGGCATTAAAGATGCTACCGGCAATCTGGATCGCGGCCGCGAGCTTATCGATTTATTGGGCGATGGCATGGTGGTGTATTCCGGCGATGACGCCACCGCCATCGACCTGATTTTGGCTGGCGGCAAAGGCAATATTTCGGTCACCGCCAATGTCGCGCCGAAAATCATGGCGCAGGCCTGCGAGGCCGCCCTCATTGGCGATGCCACCCGCGCGCATGCTGAAAATGAGCGCATCAGCTCCCTGCATAGCGCCTTATTTATTGAAGCGAATCCGATTCCAGTGAAATGGGCCTTGGCCGAAATGGGCCGCATCGAGATGGGTATTCGTTTGCCATTAACCGTGCTCTCGGAAGAGGCGCAGCCGCGTGTTCGAGCCGCCCTGGTGGCCTCTGGAGTGTTGTCATGAAGCGTTTGATGTGTGTGGTTTTAGCGCTGTCTGTGCTGCCGGCGTGCAGCGGTTTTTTTCGTGATCGCAGCTTGGCGTATGTCGATGCGCAGAGCACGCCGCCACTGAACATCCCCGCCGATGTTTCCACGCGACCCATCACGCCGCTGTATCCGGTGCCAGAAGTGGCCGCCTCAGCAGTCGAGGCACCCGCCGAGGCGCCATTTCCGCCGACACTGAAGACCCAAGTCAGCGTCGATATGGCCGCACTGCCGGCAGCGCCTGGTCGCACGCCGGTGAAGTTCGGTACCGATGGCAATGGCGTGCCTGAGCTGCGTGTGGTGGGTCCGCGTGAGCGCGTTTGGGATGAGCTTGGCCGAACACTCAAAGCCATCGATGTGACCATTAAAGATCGTAATCAATCGTTAGGCCTGGTCTACATCACCATTGCCGAGCAGGATTATCAGTTACGCATGATCCGCGCCACTGAAGCCTATGTGATTAGCTTGCAGCGCGATGAAGAAACGCTAGCCCCGGTCAATTTGTCGCGTAATTTGCTCGGCACCTTGCAGGTTCGTTGGCTCTAACATTTTACCGAGGTAGCGGAGACTCTGATGGAAAAGCGCGATTTGTTATACACCGGCAAGGCCAAATCTGTTTTCGCAACCGATGATGCTGATCGCGTGGTGATTGAATACCGTAATGACACATCCGCCTTCGATGGCAAAAAAGTCGAACAGCTCGACCGTAAAGGCATGGTCAATAATCGCTTCAATGCCTTCATCATGGAGAAGCTGGAAGCCGCTGGCATTCGCACGCATCACGAAAAGCTGCTGTCGCCCAATGAGTCGCTGGTGAAGCGCCTTGAGATGCTGCCGGTGGAATGTGTGGTGCGTAATTATGCCGCTGGTAGCTTAGTGCGTCGCTTGGGCGTGACCGAGGGCCAAGCGCTTAATCCACCCACGTTTGAACTGTTTTTGAAAAATGATGCCCTTGGCGACCCCATGATCAATGCCTCGCACGCCGTGTCATTTGGCTGGGCGAGTATTGACCAGCTCACGGTTATGCAGGAGCTCACGCTGAAGATCAACACCGTGCTGTCGGCGCTGTTTGATGACGCCGGAATGCTACTCGTCGATTTCAAGCTGGAGTTTGGTCTGTTTCATGGTGAAATTGTATTGGGTGATGAATTCTCGCCAGACGGCTGCCGTCTGTGGGATAAAGACACCAAGAAAAAGCTCGACAAAGACCGCTTCCGCCAAGGCTTAGGCGGTGTTGTTGAGGCCTATGAAGAAGTCGCCGCGCGCTTGGGCCTGGTGATTGACTGAGCCTTAGCTCATGACATAAGAAGAGGTGCTACATGCTCCCAAATAAAACATCGATGCGTTTGCTGGTGGTGGCGCTTTTAGCGACTAGCCTCAGTGGTTGCCTGCTCACCAAATTGGTCACCATGCCCATGCGGGTTGCCGGCTCGGCGTTGTCGGTTGTTGGCGCGGTGGTGTCGGTTGTGCCGGTTGTCGGCGACAGTGTTGATGAGGCACTCGAGGCTGCCGACGAGGGCATCGATAAAGCCGCCGATGCTGTCGATAAAGTACCCATTTAAGCGCCTATGGGCTTGAGTTTTGCGGCGGCATCCGCTACATTTCGCCTCCTTCGGAGAGGTGGCAGAGTGGTCGAATGCACCGGACTCGAAATTCGGCATACGGTTCGCCCGTATCGAGGGTTCGAATCCCTCCTTCTCCGCCAGATGAGTCGCCTAAAACCCGCCTAAACAGCGGGTTTTAGCGTTTCTGGGCTTCCCAAAAATTTAATTTCCCACCAATTTTCCCACCATTTGGCTTGTTGCTAGCTGTTGAGTGCTCATGAGCGTTCACGAGTAGTCATATAGCGTCACGGTATAACAGCACGACGAATTTTCGTCGTTGGTGCGGGTTTCCAATGAAAAAAAATCCTATTTAATTTTGAACGCTACTGGCGTCATCTGAACGCTTATGGCGCCATAAAATACGATATGAATCAATTGCTTACAATATCCTGGATGTTGACAGCTCCCCCATCCTGGGGGCAGTCTGATGGCGTCAACAAGGTATAGCAGAGGGCCCTCAAGACTCACTTGATTTGGTCGGGCATACCAGCACAAACAGGAGTTGGTCATGCGAAAAAACCGACTAAAGATAGCGCTCGACGATGATGAAGAAAGCGCTATTTTGGACGCCTGCCCTGAGCGGCAAGTGGCGACATGGGCACGACGTGTACTGCTGCATGCCGCTGGCGTTGGTCCACGCAGCAAGCCTACAAGTCGTCAAAGTACTATCGAACATAATCATGAGTTGTTGCTGGCTCTGGGTAGAGTTTATGAAGCCTTACAGTCGCTAAAAATAAGATGCGATACCTACACTAGTAATGAGTTCAACCAGCGCTTCAAGGCAGTTTGCGACGATATTCACCAGCTGACAAACATCATGTCGAGTCTGGAAAAATGATAATTAAAATTTTCAATACTAGCGAAAGAACGGGCAGAGGTTGCATCAATTATTTACTCGGACGACAGTTTGAGCGCGAGGGTGCGAGTGTTATTTCCGGTCTTCCGGCTCTAACCGCCTCGATTATTGATAGTTCAAAGTTAAAAAAGAGTTATGTTTCAGGAGTAATAAGCCTAAAGGGAAAGAATATTGATGACCGAAAAATCAACGAAATCACACAGGGTTTTCAATTATTGTCATGTGCTGGTTTACCTGAAAATCGAGTCAACTTTATGTGGGTAAAACACACTGATAAAGACCATGTGGAACTAAATTTCGTTATTCCCTGTGTCGATCTTGTTTCCGGGAAAAATATCAATTTTCTTGATAAAAAATATGACCATTATTTCCTGTCAAGGTTTCGAGACTTTTTTGATGTGCTTCATGGTTACGATACGCCCCTTGATCCAGTTAATAAAAGAAGTTTGATCCTGGGCGAAAAGCTTCCTGCCACAAGTAAAATTGAGTTACATCGATTGCATGATCTCGCAATGCGTGACATTCATTCTGGCGTAGTCAAATCAAAAGAGAATTTATTCGAATTTTACAACTTTTATGGCTACGAGGTGAAGAGCATAAAAAGTAGCTCAATCACTATTGAGGATATCAATAGTAAGAAGAAGTACAGGCTTGCTGGCTTTGCGTACGAAGAAGACTTTGACTTTTCTGCTGATTATTACGAAAAGCTTATGATGGAAAGCAGAGCGTTTCATTTATCTCGTCAAGCACGATTGGCAGAGTCACGGCAAGCGCTTATTTTTTCACTACAGTGTCGAGTTAAAAAGCAGGCTAGGTACGTGAATAGGTATTTTGATGAAATCTTATACGATAGAGCAATTCAGTTAATCGATGATTTGTTATTTGCTGATTATGAGTCGACTGAGCCTGATTTAACTACCATAGCTGACTACGATGCTAGAGGTCCTTTAACTGTCGATGGCGCAGCGAGCGACTCTGTGTCGCGGGATGACTTGGATGATGAAAGTTTTGAGCCGGAGGAATCTCCTGATTATGGTCCTTAGTAAGTGCTAGTGGCATAGAAACTCTGCTTGTCAAAATGAAAGGTTGTTTGCTACAGATTAGTTGGAGCTTTCGCAGGGAGTGCGGCCGCACACCACCTTCGCCAGTTTACTGACCTGGATGAATCAAACACCTTCTTCGCAATGACTCCAAGGATGGGCCGCGCTCATTGCACTACGTCAACTGAGTGGCGGTAGCGTGCCCAACGCAACTGTCCAGTGGACTAATAACCCCACGACCACCTTGGTTCAGCACATGCGTATAGATCATGGTGGTGGACACATCGGTGTGGCCCAGCAGTTCCTGTACCGTGCGAATATCGTAACCGCCCATAAGTAGATGAGTCGCAAAACTGTGCCGTAAGGTGTGCGTGGTCGCTGGCTTCACAATACCGGCTGCCTGCACCGCACGCTTGATCGCGCGTTGCACGGCCTGCTCAAAGAGGTGATGCCGCCTGCGAATGCCGCTCACTGGATCTGTCGACAGATGATCTGCTGGAAAGCACCAAAACCATGTCCAACTGGTCGGTGCGCTAGGATATTTTCGCGCGAGTGCATCAGGCATGGAAACGCCCGGTTCGTTATTGAGCCGATCTAGATCATGAAAGCGGCGAGCGCTACTGATATGAGCTTGTAAGTCGGGGGCCAAGCTGGCCGGCAACATGGTCACGCGGTCCTTGCCGCCTTTGCCCGCACGAATGGTAATTTCGCGCTGATGAAAATCAATATCTTTGATGCGCAGCTGACAGCACTCCATGAGGCGCATGCCAGTGCCATAAATTAAGCGTGCCATAAGGCCCGTGACTCCATGCATGTGTGTCAGTAAGGCACTCACTTCCTGATGCGATAGCACAACAGGTCGTCGTACACGCGGTTTAGCTCGGGTGATATTGTCTAGCCAAGGTAGCGTTAAACTCAGCACTTCCTTGTAGAGAAACAGTAATGCGGCAAGCGCCTGATTTTGTGTCGAGGCCGACACTTCGCGATCTGTCGCTAGCCACGATAAGAATGCTTCAACCTCAGCGGCGGCCATATCACTCGGGTGTCGCTTCTGATGAAAGAGTATGTAGCGCTTGATCCAGTGCGTGTACGCCTGCTCAGTACGCCGACTCAAATGCTTAGCGCGCACGCGGCGGCGCACTTGCTCTAGCAATGATGGTGGGGCAGAGATGCGGTCTTTTTCTGGGGCTGCTGATGACATGACTTTCCGCTTCCTTGTGGAATCATGTAGTTAAAGCTAGTCACAGTTTCTTAGTTTCGCCAGTTAATATTGTTATGCAGCGAGATTGTCGCCTACAAAATGGCATGGCATGCTTTAGGACACAGAATGTGCGGTATTTGATGGCAAGGAGTGTTGTGTTTAAGTTTCCAAAGCTTTGATGCCTTTGAACTTTCCTTGCGCTACCCCGTCTTATGCAGCAGATCAAAATTATTACACCGCAACCCTGCGGTATAAACTAAGTTAGCTTTATAAATGGAGTTACCGAAAAACAATGCCATATAAGAAGTTTTTAGAAGAATATTCGCTTTACAGAAAATTCAAAGTGACTCAGTTGCCGCCAAGAACTGATGTGCTTCCTGTAGTTCAGATAAATATGGAATGCCCGAAATGCAGTTCTAATCAAACTTTTGTAATGACTAACAAATATTGGGAAAACTGTGAGTACAGCAATTACCCTGTAGAGGGTCTTGTTTTTCGCATGGTGTACTTGTGTGTTCATTGCCAAGAGTTTGAGCGTGTTTTCTATATAAAAGTAGCCGATGATAAACAGTGGCTAATGAAGGTGGGTCAGTTCCCGTCTTGGGAAATAAAAGGCGATGTTAATATTGAAAAGCTACTTGGAGAACATTCTGGGTATTACCGAAAGGGGTTAGTCTGCGAATCGCAAGGATATGGTATTGGCGCTTTTGGCTATTACCGGAGAATAGTTGAAGAAATCATTGATGGTCTTCTCGACGAAATTGCAGAACTCTTAACTGACTCAGAACTTCTTGAATACCAAGATGCATTAGCAAAAACAAAAGAAACAATAGTCACGCAAGAAAAAATTGACTTGGTAAAAGACTTATTACCACCAATTCTAAGGCCAGAGGGTATGAATCCTTTATCGGCACTACATTCTGCTCTTAGTGAAGGTCTGCATGCTGAGTCAGACGAAGAGTGCTTAGAATATGCAGAAACTTGTCGTGAGATACTCATTTTCTTGGTGAACCAAGTTGCTGCAAGCAAGGCTGCCTCAAAAGGATTTACCGACAGCATGAGAAAGTTGCTTGACAAGAAAAGTAAGAAGAAAAGCTAACAAACACATCCAGCCGACCCAAAAACCGCTGCGCGGTTTTCGGTCGGCTGATGTGAGGCGTTAGGCGGCCGGATTCTGTCCCATTATCACGGGATGTCCTGTACCAGGCGCCCCCTTCTGGGGGAAAAATCAGGCGATGAGCTGAAAGCAAATCCAGAAAATCATGCCGACCTGGGCAAGGAAAAAGGTGGCACGTAGCAGCACAAACGCCGGGGCAGTGCTGATGAGATGTGACAGGCTCTGCCCCAGGCGCGCAAGCAGGATAAACATCGCGAGACTATCTACCACGGGGCTCTTGCCCATGAGCGCGGCAACCACCACGACGCCAGCGAAAAGCGGAAAGTTTTCCACGCAGTTCAGGTGCGCGCCCTTGGCACGAACCATGAAGGCCGGGTCGCGGTTAACCTCAGCGCGTTCCCAGTCTGAGAACTTACGACCTCCGAACAGCGCCATTGGCACGCGAGGGAATGCGTAAGCCAGCGTGAGCAACTGCATCCACACCACGTAAAGCAACACTGCAATGAATCCGGTCATGGGCTTTCCTAGTATTTGTATTTGGACTTATTATACGTCAGCCTCCGGACAGATGCCACGTATCGGACGGCGCTGGCACCAGTTGATGCCGAGGGTACGGTGGTAGAACACTACGTCCGTGTGGGCAGTTTCGGGTGAGGTTCCGGGGTCGTGGAGGACTGCCGCCTAACAAATCGTTGCACAGGACGTTTGACCCGCTGGCTAATTTTCCTATCGCAAAATCATCCATCGCCTCAAACGCCTGTGAACTCAAGCGTTAGGCAAATAAGGAGTCATTGTGGCGGATATAGCCAAAAAACTTCAATCGAAATATGTTGAAAAAAATCGTTATGCAAACTTTGGACCCTGTTTAAGAAAGGTTCATATTGACGGTTTCAGGGGGATCAATTCAATTGATCTTGAACTTGATTTTCCGATAACTGTAGTTTCAGGGCTAAACGGCGCAGGCAAAAGCACTGTGGGCCAGTTAGCAATCTGTGCTTATAAGAAGCCCTCGACGTCCGTCGAATACAAAAGATTGTACATAAAAGATTTCTTCCCAATATCACCTGCTGACCCAAAACCAATATCTGACGGTGCAAAGGTGATTTATTTCTATGAAACTGATGATCATAGAAAGCCGCAAGAAGTAACAATATCGCGAGCAAACTCTGCATGGTCTGGCTATAAAAGACAGCCAGAACGACATTGCTACTATGTTGGCTTCACAGTTTATATACCGAAAGTAGAGCGTCGAGATCTAAGTGTTTATGGCGGGGCAAATCTCCACTTTACGGAGAAGAGATATATTGATTCGGAAGTTATCGAGAAAATGGCTCGTATAATTGGCCATAAATATGATGATGTCACGTTCCAAGGGCTCTCTCATAGGGGAAAGGAGTCAGAAGTTGGTATTGCTTCAAGACTTGGGTATTCGTACTCAGAAAACAATATGGGCTTTGGAGAGGGGAGAGTTCTTTATACGGTCGATAAGCTTGAAAATGCACCCGAGCAAAGTCTTTTCATTCTAGAAGAGCCGGAAACTTCACTTCATGAGAGTGCTCAGCATGAGTTTGCAAAATATCTATTAGATGTCTGTAATAGACGGCACCACCAAATAATCCTGTCAACGCACTCCAGTGTAATAATTAACGCTCTTCCATCAGAATCTAGAAAATTGATTCTTCGGGATGAGAATGGAGTTGATATAAGAAATAAAATTTCGTCTAACCAAGTGCGCTCAATTTTGTCATCTGGCCATGTACGGCAGCTCGATGTTTGTGTTGAAGATATTTTTGCTAAGGTATTGCTGACAGAAATAATACGTATCAAGAAGAAGGAGCTTCTTAAAGCAGTTGCGATTCATGACATCGGTGACAAAGATGCAGTCCGTGAGGCGGTGCGTGTACTAAATAAGACGGGAAAGAAAGCCATAGCTGTCAGAGACGCGGATGTGGGATCTGCACCACAAGAGGCATTGTATTCGTTTCCTGGGGAGCTTCCACCAGAGAAAGAGGTTTTTCAGCACCTAAAAGTCAAAGACCTTCTCAAGCAGAAGTATGGTCTTGATGTGGACTGGATTCTACAAAGAGATCAGGTTACGGATCATCATAAATATGCCATGTGCCTTGCTAAAGAAGCCGAGACTGAAGAGAGCGTTATTAGAACAGTAGCCATTGAGCAATATATCAAGGAAATCGATGGTGAGTTTGATGATCTGATTGCTGCCATCGAAGCAGCGGTTAATGCCTAACAAAGTGCTGCTAGGGACAAGCCTACGCTATGCTTCGGCTTGCCCCAGAGCACGGTGTTATGCGCTTCTGCGACACATTCTGTCGTTTGAGTGGCGTAAGCTGAAAAAAGCAAAAGGGAAAATTTATGTCGAATTTCGATAAAAACTTTGAAGCAGCACGCCTTGCCATGCTGGCTAAGCAACATTCAGACATTGTGAAAGTTACAGGTGAGGTGGTTTTCTGTGCTGAAGATGATGAAGACCGCTTGAGTGGCACCTCTTGGACACTTGAAGAGGATATTTTCGATCAGGTTACGGAGTCTGGTTTCAAATTGCATCTGATTGAGCTTTTAGATGATTTTATTGCACACCGAGGCCAATGTAATGTGCTACCAAAAAAAGAAGGGATTGTTCGCTTCGGTGGTGGTGATTTGAGTATTGAGTGGTTGCCAGAAGGCTCAACTCACCTTTCCAAAGGAGGCTCGTAATGGAGGCGCTGCTTGATGAGTATGGCAGGATTTTAAAAGAGTTAAAATTTGACTCATTTAACCATAATGAAGATAAGTACTCTGGTGTATTCTTGCCTGTCCCATTTGATGAATACTGGAGCTCTAGCCTAAAAATAATGTTGGTTGGCCGAGAAACTGCTGGTTGGAATACAGACAATCAAAAAAACACAATTAAGCGTGTAGCAGAGTTTGCTGAAAATAATAAAATTTCCGATCTTGTGCAAGAGGCCACTGGGCGTTACAAAAGACATCTACCAGTGAGTAAGAATGGGAAAGTTATTACAAAAACTCGAAGTCGTTTTAAGCAGTACTTTTTTCGGCTGGCGAAGGAGCTTGAAGTTAATCCTGAGTCAATTATTTATGGGAATTTATTTGCTTGGGATTACAACAAAAAAAGCCCTAGAACACGCCCGAAAAATGAGCTAAAAGAAATAACAGAAGTTTCTAAAAAGCTTCTTGCCGCTCAGATAAGGTGCTTGAGGCCAGACGTGATTATTTTTGCTGCTGGCTTTGTTGGTGTTGATCAAGTAATAAGGGATCTATTCGAAGAGCACTTTAGTGGCTATGAAAATGGCGAAGTTATATCTGGGAAATACTGGGAGTTTAAGCCAGTTGACGACGAATTTTCAAATATTGAATGTTTTAGAATTGCTCACCCTAGAGCAACGCATGGACATAGAGAGTTTCGAGAAAAAGTGATTCAGAGCATTAAAGCTCGTGCTGCTGGCTAATAGTTCGCATAACAAAGCATTGCAGCGGACAAGCCGCTGAATGCGGCGTTAGCTTTATAATCTGTCAAATGTAAAAAAGGAGAGAACCATTGAAGAAAGTACTTTTATTGCCAATTGTTGGCTTAGTTGTGTCTTGTACTATGACTGGTGATATTGTTCCCACCGGGCCTGATTCCTACATGATTAGCACCGTCGCCTGTCCTGCTTGTGGTGGAACTACAAAGTCAACAACTATGGCTTTTCAGGAAGCCGGTCAATTTTGCATGTCACAAGGTAAGCGATTACTGCAATCCAACATGACAAACGATAGATGGTTCAATGAAGCAGGTGAAACAGTTCTAGAGTTCCGCTGCCTTGACGAAGACCATCCTGCTTTCATTCGCGCAGACGAGCGAAGAGATAGCGATATCATAATTGAGCATCGATAAAGGGAGGTTTACGTGGCGGAGATAAAAGAGATTGAATGCTCTTGTGGTCATAGAGCATCAGCTTCGTACCGCGAAAAGGATAATCCTTATTCGTCATATGGTATATGGACGTTCAGCAATCTTGAATGTGTTTCAAATCAGGTAGAGAAGGCGGTTCAGATGAGCTATTCGGAAGCAATCAATGCAGCTAAACCAAAGTGTCCTTTATGTGGTTCCAAAATCAGCTAACAAACCCATTAAAACGGACGCCATAGACTCCGTGTCATTTGCGCATGGCTTCGCCATTTTATGCGCAAATGCCACTCCGCTATGGCGCCGTTTATGAGGAGCGTTGGGCATCATGAAAATCGCCGAGCACATCAAACAGTCCCTGGACGCCTGTGATACCGGGCACCTTGAAAAGGCAATGCTGTTCGTCTGTCTAGCCGTGGATGGAACGGCAAAGAAGACCTACCCCGAGATTGATAAGGTGGGTAAGCGGTTTCGGAAATTTATCTCCGACAACCTAGACATCATCGAAATCATGTTCGGTGGCATCAACTTGAAGGAGACGGTATTTCCCTTCAAGGATGCTAAGGGCAACCTCGGGGTCAAGTTCGAAGATATCGTCTACGAGACATTCCGCTGCAACCTAGCGCATGGGGATGAGCTACCGGAGGGGTACGGCATCACTGTTAAGGTCGCAGAGGGGCGTCATCAATTCATGGTGAACATCGAGGCGCAGTCTTTGACTCTACCTGAGAGCACAATTTTCGCTTTAGGTCTCGCCTGCGTGCTGGCGCCTGTCAACAAGGACCAGAAGATCGGAAGCAATTTGTACTTCTACCGCGACTCCATCAACCAATATGCCGTTGATCGCTGGTGGGGGAAAATCGATTGTGCAAGGCAGATTATGGATTTCGAGAACAGCATCAGAGTCAAGATGGATTTCAGTAATGTCTGGCCGAAATGATGCCCAACCAACGCTTCAAGCCGACGGTCCCGCTTCCGGCGGGCCCGCGGCTTAAGCTGGGCGTTGGGCGCCATTACCTAAGAGGTAGTTGAACTTGACCAATGATCACCGTACGTTGGCGGTTTTCATGATCGGGAAATACAAATGTCATCAAGGCAATGGCTTGAGGTGATTTTTCTCCTAAACGCGACGGTGTTATGTGTTCACCAGATTGATGCTGCGTTCTGGCACGAATGGAATATGTTTAAAATTCCTGGGGGCAATCAGATCAATCTTTTGTTGAATCTTCCCATCATCGCAAGTGTCTTTATGGCTTTTCGTCACGTGGTGAAACAATCCCAGAGGATGTACTTGGCGCACATTTATCTCGTAGCGCTTGGATTGCTTACATTGCTTCTACATACGGCATTATTTGTTACGGGCTATAACGAGTTCTTACAGCCCATGTCTTTGCTTCTTATTACTGCGGCGGGAGTCCTGTCTGTGACACAGTTGTTTCTATTGTGGGCGGATATGAAGAGCTGCAGAAACCCTTCGAATCAGGTCAATAAATCTTAAGAGGCGTTTGTATGATGTTGATGCTCTTGGGGCCTTCCCCTTGCTCAAGTTGAATTTGACCGCGGAGCTGATGCCGCCCAACTCAGGCGATGGGCGGCAACTGCTTAACACCTTTGGAACTGGTGTAGTTATTCCGATCTTTTCTATACTCAACACTTAATAGAGGTAGATGCATCGGCCATGGGTACATTTGAAGCACTAACGCTTTTCTTAGTAATGCTGCCATTGGCCGCAATGCCAAGTTCGAGTGTCGCGCTCGTGGTGGCTAGGTCAGTCAGCTCGGGAAGGGCCAGCGGGGTGTTTTCTGCATTGGGCATCGTGGCAGGTGATTTAATTTTTGTCGCAATGGCACTGGTCGGCATGAGCGTCTTGGCTGAGTGGCTTGGTGCGTTATTTTCTGTTGCGAAATATTGTGGTGGCATTTACCTGATTTGGCTGGGGGTTGGAATTCTCAGGTCCAAATCATCGCTGGAAACTCAAAGTATCCCTACAAGCAAGGCCTCTTACGTTGCGGATTTTTTGGCGGGGATATTCCTGACGCTTGGCGACGTTAAGGCAATTTTGTTTTATGCCAGCCTTTTTCCAACCTTGATTGATATGAAACAGGTCGGTCTAAGTGAGGCCGTGGCCATCGGTTTAATTACCATCGTCACAGTTGGCGGCGTGAAGCTGACCTATGCAATATTTGCTTCAAGAATTGTTGAAAGCCTTAGGCACAAGGTATCGTCAGACCTGCCAAGAAAGCTGGGTGGCACACTTATGATTGGGTGTGGTTCGGTATTGGTCACAAAAGCATGAAGGCCCAGCAGTCTTTTAACTGCAAGCGCGTGCCGTTGTCGCCCAACAAATCATTGCAGCGGACATTTGACCCGCCACCCATTTTTGCTTTCGCAAAAACAGGCGTCGCCTCAAATGCCGCTGAATTCAGGCGTTAGGGGCCAGTTTACGCCCTAGAAAATTTAAGCATTGAAATCATTTGGAGGACACATGGCATATCGAAATGGGAATTACGTGGCTTTTTATGTTGCAGAGCCATTTGATGCTAGCCCGCTTGCAGCCCATGCGACCAAGGATTTTTGCTACTACAACATGCTGAGAGCATGGAAAGGAAAAGATGCATCATTTCCGTTCTTCGATAGTCATGGCAAGACCTACAATGTTCGCGATGACAGTAACTGGGAAACAACATTGAAGCCTAGGCTGAGAGAGCGTCTGAGGAGTTCAAAAAATATTGTTTTATTCCTCAGCTCGAATACTGTTAGCTCCAGAGCTCTTCGAGAAGAAATAGACTATGGGATAAATGATCAAGAGCTCCCAGTTATAGTTATCTATCCAGATTATGACTCTAAGGAGAGTCTTCTTGACAATGGCTCACTAAAGGCATCCGTGAAAAAACTTTGGGACAAATTGCCTGTTTTTAGAGACTCCATGAGCAATGTTCCTACTCTGCATGTCCCTCTCAAGCAAAGCCTAATTAAGAGTGCGCTGAGCGACGAAGACTTTATGTTATCTACAAAGACTGACCCAAAAATATATCGGTACAACCCTTGAGTCTTTAAGACGGAAATATAAAATTATGTCAAAAGTAAGTTTCATAGACAAAAGGGTATTTGAAACATTTCTAAAAATTACGTCCGCCATTAGTGCAACCTTGTCGTTGGTAGTGTTATTTGTAGATATTCCTGAAGGGTGCCGAACTGCTTATGGCTGGCTCTTTATAACCGTACTATTGGTAATTTATGTTGTAATTTGGATATGGTCCAACACCTTAAACCATATAGATATAAAGGTCGAAGGTAGCGATGTAACAATAAAAGTTGGCGACATCTTCAGCGAGAAGGGGTTAAAAGCAATCGCGTTTAATGAGTATTTTGATACCCAAGTAGACAACAAGTTGATATCTGAAAAATCTCTTAATGGAATTTTTATTCAAAATCACCTTGAGGGATCAGTCGAAGATCTTGATAAGTATATTGAGAGCTATGCATTTGACCAGAGTGAAATTATTGGGATCAATGAAAGAAGAACGAATGGCAAGAGAAGTCGCTTTCAAATTGGCACGATTTGTATGTACAAGAGTTACCTCCTGGCAGCATTCTCTAAATTCGACAAGGATAATAAAGCGATACTTACAATGCCTGAATATTTAGAGTTTCTAATAAATTTCTGGGACAAGGTTAATAATGTTTACGCTCAGCAAAGCGTATCAACACCAATATTCGGATCGGGAATCACACGAATAAAAGGCCACAAAACTATAAGTGATGAAGACCTTTTGAAAATCATGCTTTGGACATTTCGCATTAGCGAGATGCGCTTCAAATATCCAGCAAGACTCACAATTGTCATTCATAAAGACAAAATAAATCAGATAAACCTGCTTGATATTAAAGCAGCGAGAAATGGGGTGTGAACAATGTTTAAGTATAGGCAGAATGCCCCTAACAAGCGCATGTTGTCGGACTGGCTTTCCGCTGCGCTCCAAGCCAGCCGCAAATGCGGGCGTTAGCCCCCAGCAGGAGTAAATTTGCGAATCATCGGCAACCAAGAACTCGACATGAACGAACCACTCTGGCGCTATTTCAAAACAGAGCGCTTCTTGGAGTTACTACAGTCGAGCCATCTCTATTTTGCGTCAGCAAGGCAATTCGCTGATCCTTTCGAGGGTGCTGTTGCAGTCCTACCTGCTGGATTCCCAATTGATCCACGTTATGCTGAGATTGTGCATGATGAACGTGCCTTTGAAGAATTAAGGCGCCTCACAAAAGTTAGTTGTTGGCACCGAGCAAATTACGAGAGTGATGCTATGTGGCAACTCTATGCTGGCGAGTGGAAAGGAGTCGCTATACGCACAACCCCTAGCCGTATTAGCGCCGCGGCTAAACCCTTTCGCTTAAAACCAGAGTATGGCCACGAAGAGCTTTGGGCTGGAAACGTAAACTATGTAGACTTACTTAAAGAGCGCCTTCGCATAAACATGCTAGAGCGCTTCTGGTACAAGCACATGGCTTTCTCATGGGAAAATGAATTTCGCTTAGCAATTTCTGCTCGTATGGCGGAGGAATTTGGTGTTGTAGTACCCGAGCAAGGCGTGAATGTTGAGTTCGATATTCCTCAACTCATCGAAAGAATATACCTAGGTCCATCTCTATCGGAATTAGATATTGCTGCAATTCGAAGCGCTGCTAAAAGTCATGACCTAGAAGACAGAATCAGAATTACAAGTATGCTTGGCACTCCAAGGTATACGTAGTGGGGGGCTAACAAGTGGTTCAAATCGTTCGCTCCGCTCACTGGGACGGGCTAAAGCCCGCCCCTTAACCAAACGTTAGGTAACAAATCCCACCAACCAATAGGTACCGAAACCATGTCAGATTGCGGCTGCGGCACAGAGCAAGCAGAGAAGCTAGAAAGAACTACCCTGACCTATCTACTCGCTATCAATGGAGTAATGTTCGTTGTTGAAGCAGCGCTAGGCCTATATGCCCAATCAACCGGTCTTATCGCAGATTCATTGGATATGCTCGCGGATGCTACCGTTTACGGAATTTCACTTTACGTTGTAGGTAAAGGCATTTCGCAGCAAGCAAAAGCAGCAAGTGTCAGCGGCGCACTCCAAATCATTCTCGGTCTTGGAGTCCTTTTCGAGGTTATACGTCGCTCAATGTATGGGAGCGAACCTCAAAGCATACTAATCATGTCAGTTGGTCTTCTTGCATTAGTGGCTAACATTGCTTGCCTAAAACTCATCTACAAACATCGAGATGGTGGAGTTCATATGCGTGCATCATGGATTTTCTCCACAAATGATGTCATTGCCAACATTGGCGTCATTTGCTCTGGCGCTTTGGTCTGGATTCTCGGCAGCAGATACCCAGATTTGGTCATAGGGGCAATAATATCCGCCGTAGTAATCAGGGGCGGCATTAGAATACTCAAAGAAGCCCGGGCAACAAAATCCAAAGAAGTTGTTACCTAACAACGCCATGCAAGGGACAAATTTTCCGTTACGCCTTCGGCTTCACTCCAAATTTGCCCCTGATGGCGGGCGTTAGGCACTAATACCAAACATGAACGAAAAACGAACCGGCGACGAAGAACGCCCAGACATGACAACGGTCGATTCAGGACCGCTGCGTATTCATCGCAAACTGCTCTCACTTGTTTACATATTGTCGTTGGCACCGGCTTGGTTTGTAGTATCGGCACCGGAATCTCGGGAAACGTTGATTGGTCTATTGGCGTCTGGTGCAATTCTCGCCACGTTTGGATCAGCTCTATGTGCGCTAGCTGGGGCCTGGGAACGTGACCTGCTAGATCGTGTACATACACACGTAGAAATCTTTTTCGAAGACATTTTTCAGCAAAAGCGCTGGAGACGTTGGGCGTTTCTTCCGCGAAAAGAGGAGAGGAAAGCTTTAGATGGAAATTCCCATCACTTCACGCTTAAGAATCCAGAAATTCCTGTAGATCTTGGCTCACACGTCATAAGGGTAGATTTGCCAACGGTGCTAGACGATTTTTTTGATCTCCCGGTTGTGACAAACCTTTGGAAGCTCCACCGTTTCAGGCATCAAGCTCGAATTGCCTGGACTCGCCGAGACCAAGGGAAAGTGAATCCCAATACAGGCCTGGACCCAGGTGACGAGAGTATGGCGTTTGAATGCCTTTACGACATATGGGTATCTGTCGCACAGTTCAGGCTAGCTCGGTACGTCTTACATTTGGGTTCAGGATTGGTTTTCTTCAGTTGCTTATTTGTGCTCATCTATGCGGCACGTGCCTAACAAATCATTGCTGCGGACGTTTGACCCGCCACCCATTTTTGCTTCCGCAAAAACAGGCGTCGCCTCAAACGCCGCTGAATTCAGGCGTTAGATTTCCGGGTGCCATAGTGGAACAAATGCAGATACCAGATCCTCCGAAATTTTCCGACGCCGAGATCGAGAAGTGGCGCAAGTCCGGTGATTTCATGCCAATGCTGTTCGAGTGGTACAAGTTCATAGCCCATCTCTGCATTTTCTTCGCACTGATTGAGAAAGAGTCACCGGCAGTTAGGGAGTTTCCGCAAATTCAATACTCCGTACTGACTGGTCTATTGAATCGCTGTTCCCGGTTAATGCTGGCCAACATCGCCTTGTCACACAATGGCCGCTTCGGCGAAACCACAGCATTGCTGGATCGATGCATCTTTGAATCTTGTGTGAAGGTCATGTGGCTATGCCACAAGGGTACAGAAGATGCGTTCAACCGATTTCTCGCAGACGGCCTCAAAACAGAGGTGGAACTGTCGGCGGAGATACGTGGCAATATCGCCGACCGCGATGAAAACCAAGTCTTGGTAATTGAGCAAAGAATGCTCAAGTCCATTGAGCGTCATATGGCATTAGCCGAGATGACTGAAGACAAAGTCTCCGAGACCAAAAAGCTCCCAAATACCGCGGCAATGGTTTCTGATCTCGGACAAAAAAGGCTTATGTACGTTGTGGGGCAGCGCTTGGGCTCGCATCATGTCCACGGAACGTGGCCAAGCCTGCTGATGCACTATTTAGAAGAAGAGGAAGATGGCTCCCTGGTACTTCGAGACCACGATTGCGACACCCATCCTAATCAATTTGTGATGGTTCCGCTGCTTGTCCTATCGGCCTTGTCAGCATATATCGGGTACATTTTCGATTCGGCCGAAGATATTGAGCCAATGAGAGGACTTCTCGACTCTGTGGAGGAAGAAGTTCTTCAGATCAACTCTGAAATGGCGGAGGGTGATTTCGATGCCGCAGCGGAAATCTAACAAATCGCTGCAGGTGACGTTTACCCCGCCACGCACTTTTGCTTCCGCAAAAGCACCTGTCGCCGCAAACGCACCTGAGCTCAGGCGTTAAGCATCAAGGGTAGAAATGGGATACGACTGCACAAATCATTTTCCAGCAGGAACGAAAACAAAGGAAGTCGAAGGTTTTTTGTTCTTGCTTGGTTATGAGAAAGGACAAAATGTAGTGGTCAGCTAATCCCGGACACAGCTTCAAGTTTTTCGGGGCTGCCGGAGCTAAGGCATCATTGGGCTTGTGCAAGCCCTCTAGCTACCCACAACGGCCAACGCACTTTACCAATTTCATCTTCGAAGAAAGCCTTAAATGAAAGCACGTTAGTCTGCTTTTTATACTCGGTGGTGTCAGAGTTTTTTAGACTCTCTGGCACCACTAACAGAATTCCCTGAGAGGCCATGTCTTCGATTGCATTTGCAGCAATATTTTCATCGACTGTGGCAAGGTAAAGGTCGCAGTTTTTCATTTCCCCGCTGACTTGCTTCCAGCGCTCACGTAATGTCGTTTTTGCGCTGAGTACCAAGGCTTCTTTTACTGCTCTGCCAGTCTCATTGAAAAGGCTGAGTGATGGCAAAATAAAGTCAGGTCTTTTCTTGGCTTCAATCACCACCTGCTTCTGAAATGGAATTCCGCCATCGATCATCATGGCCTCGATGTGGTGCTCAAATGAGTATCCTGCTCGTGACTTTCGCTGTTGAGCGGCAGAAAGCAACAAGGCATCAATTTTTGGGTATTCAACTACTATGGCACGAAGTGCTTTTTCGGCGGTATGTGCTTTAGGATCGTCGCCTAGAATTATGCGAATCAGCTGAAGAGCCCTTCCTCTTAACTGAAGGTCCTTAAATATCTCGTACTCCACACCACGACTGATTTCACGGATGGCATCTCCAGGCTTAGCCATGACGAATGGGTTAAGCGTGCTTAAGTTATTGTCTATCATGAAGCGTGCGCGGGCTGCTGAAGCAAGATCAACAGTGCTCGGCATGACTTCGTATTTTTTGGCCAGCGCGACAATAGAGCCATCGAAGTAGGCCTTTACTGCATCTTCGATAAAGGTAAGCGTTTTCTCTTCTCGAGAGCTCTTAATTGACGACATGACAAATAGCCCTGAGCGAAAATCGGGCGCTAGTGACAAGGTGTCGTCAAGCAGCTCGTACCCTTCGCTATTTGAGTCCAGTGTCAGCGCTTGGTATTTGCCATTGCATCGCCCAATGACCAAAAGAGAGGCGGGCGCTAAAGCGCGAAATGCAGGCTTTGGCAGGCCAGTGAGGTGGGTTTCTTGCCCTTTGCTTGTGTAATTTACAAGGCGTGCCCTTTTGGTCTCACTAATATCGATCCATTCAATCTCAAAGAAAGCTTCACGAATTTCCTTTGTGCTAGCGTCCTCTCTATTTTTGATCGTCAGCGGCGGGAAAAACCCACCTTCGCGTTCGGCAGGCGGTACATAAACCCCAGCTTGATGCTTGTTTGGTAGCCGTGACCAGTCGCGGTCGTTTAGCGACAGTTTCTTAACAAAAATTGCATCTGAATGATCGAGCAGCTTGGACAGCAGCAACGTTGGCTCTTGCACAAAGGGGGGTGCTGTTTGTGCGGTGCTTGAGAGCTGAGGGTTTTTATTTGCCATGGTTAGCGATCCTACGAGTGAGCCTTGTTGCGGTCCATATTATACTGTTCATAAGGACAGATTTCTGTTGCTTGTGTGTCTATGCTCGTGCAGTATGCAGAAAAAGTTCCCAGCGTTGAGGTCTGCATGAGTAACGATCTAATCTACCACTATCTGACCAAGGCTTTGCGCACTTATACGCATAAACAGCTTGCTGATGAATTGGGTGTAAATGCTGGAACTATCCGGCGCTGGGAGCTACGAGAGACAGAGCCAAAGCCTTATATCATTAACAGTCTTAAGCAACTAATGCTGCCCCTAGATAGGGAGCGCGGCCCTAGCGAATTTCGCTTTGTCGATTTGTTCGCTGGCATTGGTGGCTTGCGTATGGCGTTCGAGTCCATCGGAGGCGAGTGTGTCTTTACGAGTGAGTGGGATAGTTATGCTCAGAAAACCTACCTTAGAAACTATCCTGAAAGCGTCCATAGCCTGAACGGTGACATCACCCAGCTTCATGAAAAGGACGTTCCAGATCATGATGTTTTGCTAGCGGGATTTCCGTGCCAACCATTTTCAATTGCTGGGGTTTCCAAGAAGAATTCGTTGGGTCGAGCTCATGGCTTTTCTGATGAGACGCAAGGCACTTTATTTTTTGATGTAGCACGCATCATTAAAGAAAAGCGTCCACGTGCCTTCATGTTAGAGAATGTGAAAAACCTCAAGTCGCATGACAAAGGACGTACTTTTGATGTCATTCAGCGAGTGCTGACAGAAGAGCTTGGCTATCAGCTGCACTTTCGCATTTTAGATGGCCAACACTTTGTTCCGCAGCACCGCGAGCGTCTCGTCCTAGTGGGCTTCCGCGATCCGACACCGTTTACGTGGGAGGCACTTCAGCTTCCAGCTAAGGGCGTGCTACGCATGAAGGACATACTGCATCGTACCGATGGCACAGAGCCGTTACTTGAGTGGGATGGGGATCGTTTCTTTGACCATCAACTGGGTAGAGCGTGTGATAAGTATATTCTTAGCGATAAGCTTTGGGCATATTTACAAGGCTATGCGGCGAAGCATCGCGCCAAAGGTAACGGCTTTGGCTTTGGCTTAGTCACTTCTGAGTCGATCTCGCGCACACTGTCTGCTCGTTACTATAAAGATGGCTCAGAAATTCTTGTAGACCGTGGTCACGACGCTAACCCTCGTCGTTTGACTCCCCGCGAGTGTGCACGACTTATGGGCTTCCCAGATACTTTCCGAATCCCAGTATCCGATACTCGCGCCTACAAACAGTTTGGCAACTCGGTGGTGATGTTGGCATTTCAAGAGGTGGCAAGAATTATGAAACCATACATAGTTGAGGCAGAGACAAGTGCAGGGCAGCCAGACTTACTTGCTAAAGCGGAGATTCTAGCTGCTGCATCTGCTTGAGCTGGGCTGCTAACGAATAAGTAGGTACAAGCAATTTATGGCTGTTGGCTAATTTAGTTGTGGTTAAGGCCGGTGTTTAAGCAGCCTGCTTAAACAGCTTAGGTGGCATAGGGCGAGGGTTTGCGGTGCCCACGGTGTTTATTTTTCCTAAGTCATGCAGTGGTGACCTCGAATGTTGACGATGTAATGGAGTTTTTTAAGGAGTAGGTTGTGGGCAATAAGGCTTATTTTTAAACCATTGAGCCCACAGGAGCGGGCTCAATGGTTCCTTTAAAGCTACAATTACTAGGGTCATCTTGCTTCAAGCTGCTCTAGTATTTCCGATAACTTGTATCGAACGCTTCGGCCAATTTTAAAAAAGGCTAGCCTCCCGTCTTTGCGCATTCTCCATTGCGTTGACTCACTAAGACCTAAGATGTCCTTCAATTTTGCAATTGTGGCGTAGTCTGGGTGCTTCATTTTTTTGCTCCTCATTGATTGGAAGCATCAAGCTACCTGCTTTTTTATGTGTGCGGAAGATGCTCAAGTTGCTGAATTGAAAAAGAAAATTTAGGCGAGACTAGGCGAGATAGAAAAACATATTTTTCTAACAACCCGAGTTGACAAACTATTTTTGAATGAAGTCAGTGTTCATGCAAGCCGGCGGGCTTCAGGTGAAAATTTTGATTAGAAAAAAGGTAGGCGCCTAAATAATTGTTATTTTTTGTAACAGAGCTCCATTTATTAAAATAATTGCTCTGAGTAGACTCGTGTCTCGATGGTACTGAAATGTTTAAGCATTGTTACCATCATCTTCAACTGAAGCTAGCTGCTGGCGCTGGAACTCATGAAGATGTTTAAACACATATGGGATAGTCGTCGCATTGCGATGTCGAATATGCCAAACCTGCAGTGACGGTATAAACCAGTCAGGAAAGCTCTCGCCTGCGGTGTCTAAATGATAAATATGTGAAAAGTTCTCCGTTAGTTGCTGCGGTGAGTCTTTTGAGCCTGTGCAATAAAGCCCTTGATCTGGAACCAACCAAATATCTCTAACACTGCCAAGAGGGCCATCCTTTCCTCGTAGTGATGTGTTGAGCTGATGTCCATGCAAGGCTAGATGCTGGTGAAAAGCGATCTCTGCTTTGCTCTTATGATGCACGTTTGCCACATCGGTTGCGGCGAGCTGACCATCTATAGCGGTTGCCAATAACTGCTGCAGTGTCTCTGCTAAATCTTGACCCAATGGATGCTCATTGAGAAATTCATGTACGAGTGCTACGGGGACAGTTTTTTTCCGGGCCTGTTCAATTTCGTTGAGTATGCATGCCAAGCTTTTATGATCTGGTATCGAAAGAGCTTGTGTGTCTTCAAGCAACATTAATTGCTCTGTTTTGCTGTTATAGATGACATATGGCATTCGATAACTGTTTTGTAGGCGATTAAATTGACCGCTCGTTGCACAGGAAAGGATGAGATTGGTTTCAGCTTGGTCCGCTATCCAAAGAGTAATCTCCTGCTCAATGACTTGTGAGCAAAACCAAATCCAGGAATTTTTGTTCTTATCTGGGTGCTTGCTTGCCGTCATGAAAATAAGTTCGGCAGGCAGGCTAGGGTAGTTAGCAATGAGCCTACCTTGAGCGATTTCCCATTTCACTAGTAGCTCAGTTAATGCGACATCAAAGATATGTTTATTGCCACTATGCACTGACTCGTCGGTACAAGACTGAATTACAGCCTCTGGATATTGTTCGCGTAGCTGCTGGTAGGGATCAGGTAGTTTATTTTTTTTATAAAATGCCTCTGGTTTGATGAGGTGTAGATTGAGTCCATTCGTTGGCTGTGTATTCGTAGCTACTTGATAACCACGGTGCTCCAGTGCATCAGTCAACGTTGAGGCCGCTGTCGTGTCTTCGCTGTTGTCGATGAGATTTATAGTCTGCCCTTGTAATAAAGCCATTAGCTCTAAATAGCTGGTATCTATCGTTTTCTTCTTGAGCCTGGTTCGCTCAGCCTCAAATGTTTTTAGCGTTATCTTTGCTAAGTCGCTATACGCTTGATTAAAATCATTTAAAAATATCGCTAACGTTCCTAAGCGAGTGCGTTGAAAGCTCTCAGGAGACTTAGCCGAGACTTCATAGGCTGGTGCACGTGATTTTTCCCCCTTATATAGAGGGATGTTGATGTACGCCCCAGCACCTTGGCGAGCTAGTAACTGACTTGCGTTATCGAGATTAAAACTAGGCTGATTTTGTGCGCGCCTGACTAAGCCATCATTGAAGAAGTGAGCTTCTCGTGAGCTAAAGGTCGTGCTACTCGGCTTTATATGTTGCCCGCCAATGCCCTGGCAGGTGGCGGGCTCAACTCTGCAACAAATAATCTCGCTAAAGCCATTTTTGTTAGTTTTATGCTCTACAACATAATTTAGTTTGGTTGCCAAAAACCATGGCGATGGTCTTTGGCTATTCATAATCAGCTGTGTTGGGAGGGCATTCGTCAGTAGGCTTAATATGAGCCAGGGGGCGGGCAAGTCATCACCATGAAGCGCTCTCACGGCAACACTGTCATCTGTGAAATTTATGGTTTGGCCTTTGGCGACTAGTGCCACAAAGCGCTTGCTGCGATAAGTGTCTTTGGCAATAGCCAAAAAGTTGCGGTCTTTTAGGCGATATAGCCTAGTTATCAAATCCACTAGACGCTCATTAGATGATTCTTGTCCAAAGTCCTGAGGCCAAATTGCGATGAAGTCAAAGCGTTTGGTTATTTCGGTGTAATTTAGTTCGGTATCAATCATTGACGTGTATACAGTGATCATTGGGTTGCTCCAGTCCAGGTCTGCAGTGGCGCTATATGTGCCTCTAGCGTCGCGCCCGAGCGAGCATAAATGACACCAGGAACTATCAAGGTGCTGAAGTTAGGCTTGCTTGGCTTGAGGAAGTCATCGACAAACTCGACTGTGGAGTTTTCACTACCGATGAGATTGATGTAGGCAAAATGATGGATGTTGCAGTGAGCCTTCATGAGCTTAATTTTTTGCTCATGGTGATGTGCTTCGTTGCCGATAGCCCAATGTTTAGCATCAATGGCAATGCGCAAATTTTGCTTGTTGACTGCAATAAAATCGAAGCGCTCAAAGACCGTATTAGGTAGCTCTTCAATTGTAAAATCATAGGCAATTAGCAGTGCTTTAATTGCCTCCTCGCCTAATGCACCTTTATAAATATTTTGATAAGCAGCTGGTGTCATAACCCACGGTTGATCGAGCCATCTTGTGGCAAATTCGTTACGGATAAAGTGTTTTTGGATAACTGCATTGCGCATAAGTAGCGGTAGTTGGCATTCAACCTCTCCAACCATTGTGGGGGTTAATGCCGCATCAAATAGTTTGAGGTCGCGCCTGGTTCTATTGTTCCAATTCGGCTGAGCATCGAGGTTGCCACTGAAGCCATATGGTAATTGAGGTGCATGTAGGTACAGCTGCGGGCAATCGGCTGAAGGTTCGCTCAGTGTGGGCTGACGAAGTAGCTGCAGACGTAAGTTTTGCCACTCTTGAATGTTGAAATCATCGCCTTTGAAGATGCCTCTAAGAAGGTCTTCAATCAGGGATAGCGTGTTAATGGAGTAGGTTTCTGCAAGATTGCGTTGGCGTTGTGATAGCCCGGGTTCAGGTTTAATTGGGTCAGTTAGTACGCTTTTGCAAGAGGGTGTCCTAGACTTTGTGTAACCGGTCTACCAAGCGACACTGTCGCATCAGACCGGAGACACCATGAGCAAGGACAAACCCCCCATCAACGA
>NZ_QUNR01000004.1 GCF_003387535.1 Paraperlucidibaca baekdonensis
TCGTTGATGGGGGGTTTGTCCTTGCTCATGGTGTCTCCGGTCTGATGCGACAGTGTCGCTTGGTAGACCGGTTACACAAAGTCTAGGACACCCTCCAAAAGTGCCAACCTCTATCTCCGCGTTCATCTTTTTAGCTAGCCCTTCTACTAGCCGCTCATTGGCCTTGGTAGCTTTTAAGTTTGTCTGTGGTCGAACTCGACATCCGCCAATACGCACATCAAATACAAACTTGCCCGTTTCTTTTCTTACTCGATAACTAACGTGTGCCATTTAATGCACCTCCTCTTGCCATTGGAATTGCTGTGACTTTGTTAAAGCCACCCAGCATTTCTTTTTCAATGTTTTCCCAGATGTACAATTTTTTCTTACCTCCAAATGGTCTTACGAAGTGAATGCCCTCTATCAAGAGCCTTGCGATGTGTCCGCGCGTAATTGTTTCTTTTGCGTAGGTAGTTCTGGTCGCTAACTCTTCTACTGTTATGTACTCGTGCATGGTGATACCCTCGTCATCATTAATTGCTTGGTTTGAGAAAATGTTGCTTGTGAGCAACATTCACCACCTATAGTACGCAGTGTCTGCCGCGTGTCAACATAAATTAATGCTTTTGAGCAACATATTCATACTGGAGGCAACATGATACGGTTCCGGCTGCGCGAGCTGATGGCTGATAAAGGCTTTGCGGAGAAGAGATTGGTGACGATGGGGGAGGTTGCGGAAGCGACGGGCCTTAACAGAAGTACGCTGACAAAAATTGCCAACACTCATGACTACAACTGCACTAGCGAAGTTATAGACAAGCTTTGTACTTACTTTGATTGTGAGATTTCAGACTTGATGGTTCACATCAAAGAGAACAAAGAGGCTTAAAGCTGAGTAAGAAAGGGCTGTGCCTCTAAAAACCAATTGGTCGAGGCATGGCTAATTTATTGAAGGTTGATTTTTAGTGCGCTAACAGGATCGGGCACAAAAGAGGCACAAAAAGGGCACAAATCACAGGCAAAAAAAAGACGCTCATCAGAGCGTCTTTTTTTCGTTGATAAATCAACAGTGTAGTGGTGGGTCGTCCGCGACTCGAACGCGGGACCAATTGGTTAAAAGCCAACTGCTCTACCAACTGAGCTAACGACCCAAATGCTTAACAAGGCATACCCTGTGCGAGCGAGGCGTAGTTTAGGGGCACACCCGCCCAAGGGCAATACCGTTTGCGTTTAACTGCTCAAGTTTTTACCAGTTTTTGTGTTTTTTCTTGGCGCACAATCGCGCGAACCTCGGCCTCGTGCCAATTATGCGCTTTGCGTTGGCGTAAATGTGCGATGCAGCGCTCGAGCGTGATGCTGATTTGCGACTGTGTACGAATCTGGTCGATCTTCGGCCACGTGGCGCGCTCACCTTGCTGGCGGAACCAAATCACTGATTCTTTCGTGGGGTTTTGCAGCATGTGCTTGTAATGCTCACGCGTATAACCGTTTGGTGCGATGGTGGCATCGCCATGATAGCTCTGCGAAATCATGGTGTAGGCGTGGCTGAGCATTTGCCGCAAGACTTCATTACGCGAGTTGTCGTGAATGGTTTGTAAGGTGCCCATGCCGAGCATGCGTGCTTGGGTTTTGAGGATGCGCTTGGGCAGCGAGCTGATATTGGCCTTGCCCGAGCGGCGCTGCTCCGACGCCAGTAGCGGCACAATATGCGGATTAACTTGGCTAGCAATAAAGTAATTCACATTGTACAGCCGCATCAGGCGGCGGCGTGGCATGTCGCTGCGCATGGAACCATCGACCCAACGCTCCAGCGGCATATAGGGCTGGTGCGAGCCATCGGCGGCTTTCGTGGTCAGCGTGACGGGTGGAAATAGCACAGGCACCGCGCAAGAGGCCAGTACCGCGCTCCAGACCAACAAATACGGCGAAGTAAGCTCGTTCATCAGGCGTGATTTTTGGTTCGTGCCCACCGGCGAAATGCTCACATTGATGTGGCGGCCGGTTTTCTCGAAGGCCTCTTGGAAGCTCATCTCACCGACATTTTGGCGTATGAACGTTTCCAATTGCTTCTGATTGGCAAAGCCTTTGCCACGCAGGCCATCGCTGATTTTGTTCCAGCTCCAGGCATGCTTATAGAGCGCATCGCCATCATAAAATGGCTCCATTTCTTCGCGCGTGTGGGTGCCGAGCATGGAGGCGACGAGCGAGCCGGCACTGGAGCCTGAAATGACAGTGGGTAATAAGCCGTGCTCATCGAGCGCTTTGCAAACGCCAATGTGGAACATGCCAAGTGTGGCGCCACCGGAGAGCTGCAGAGCGGGGCGGCCGAAGCTGCTTAAAATATCTTCAAACAGTGCCAGCTTTTCGTCATTGCTTAAGTGTTCAATGTCGGCATCGCAGAGATATTCCATGCTCGCGCAGACTTGCGAGACAAAGTCTTCAATGAGGCGCTTGGTGCCCACATGCGTGCGCGTGAACAGCATGGGATTACCCATATTGCCGAGATCGTGATGCAGGCCTTCGCGCAGCGCGCGGATCAACATTTTATGGTTATGCGTGGCCTGCCACTGACGCAGCGTGAGCAGCCGATCGCGCAATAGCTCGTGGTGATAATGGCTAGAAGCCGTCTCAATTTTCCATAAGTCGAAGCCCGTGAGGGCGTCGAGCTCTAATGAAGTTTCGCGCCACTCGCCATAGCTGCTGGCTTGTTCACGGGCGGCTTTCAGACGACTGATTTTCGGGTTGATGGCCATAATCGCGTACAGTACCGACAAATATAAAGCGTCGATGCTACCATGCGTCGAGCCCTTGTTCACCCGTGCTGAGCAGCAAAAAAGGCATGCTGCTGTAGGTTATTTGTCACGATAATTTCTTTGGAGGCTGCGTTGAATTCATCTGTCACTGCTATTGCTGAGCGCCCCCCGTTGGCCAGTAAGTCTGTGCCCTCGGCTTTGTCCGCACACGATGCATTCGAATGCTTGCGTGTCGTTGAGTTACCGCACTTGCAGGCCACATTTGCCGAATATCGCCACCGCGTCACCGGCGCGCGGCATTTGCATTTAGCCGCCGATAATCCCGAGAATGTATTTTTAGTGGCGTTTAAAACCATGCCCGAAGACTCGCGCGGCGTGGCGCATATTCTCGAGCACACAGCATTGTGCGGCTCAGAAAAATACCCCGTGCGCGACCCCTTCTTTTTAATGATCCGTCGCTCGTTAAACACCTTTATGAATGCCTTTACGGCGAGTGACTGGACGGCTTACCCATTTGCCAGCACCAATAAGCAAGATTTCGATAACCTGCTCAGCGTGTACTTAGACGCCGCTTTTTTTCCGCACCTCGATGCCTTGGATTTCGCCCAAGAAGGCATTCGCCGCGAGTTTGCCAGCGCCGACGACGATGCCGCGCTGGTCTATAAAGGTGTGGTGTTTAACGAAATGAAGGGTGCCATGAGCTCGGCTTATAGCGTGCTCTACGAGACCGTCAATCAGTTTCTCTTTCCAACCACTACGTATCACAACAACTCCGGCGGTGATCCGGCGCACATTCCAGACCTCACACACGATGACCTGCTGGCCTTTCATCGCCGTCATTACCATCCCTCCAATGCCGTGTTTATGACCTTTGGCGATGAGTCCGTGCTGAGCTTGCAAACGCGCTTTCAAGCACAGGCCTTGGCGCGCTTTGATGATGTTGCAACGCCTGTATTAGGCCGCGATGAAAAGCGCCTTGTGGCACCGCTGTGCGTGGACACGGCGTATGCGCCTGAAAGCGTTGAAGGCCCTCAAACACATCATGTCATGGGCTGGTTGCTGGGCTCGGCAAGCGACACCGATGCGCGTTTTGAGGCGCACCTTTTAAGCGGGGTGCTGCTGGAGAACTCCGCGTCACCCTTGCGAGCGGCGCTCGAAACCAGTGCCCTTGGTCAAGCGCCATCGGGGCTTTGCGGCGTAGATGACAATAGCCGCGAAATGACGTTTTTGTGCGGCTTAGAAGGCTCAGAGCCTGAGCACGCCGCGACCGTTGAAGCGATGATTTTGGCCACATTGACGCAGGTGGCGCGTGATGGCGTACCACTCGCCGATGTGGAGGCAGTCCTGCATCAGTTTGAGTTAAGTCAGCGTGAAATTGGTGGTGACAGCTACCCCTACGGCCTGCAGTTACTGCTTAATGGCCTGAGCCCGGCGTTACAAGAGGCCGATCCCGTAGCCGTATGGCAGGTTGAGCCGGCCTTAGCGCGTCTGCGCGAACTCATTAAAGACCCACGCTTTGTACCCAATTTAGTGCAAAAGCTGCTGCTCGATAATCCACATCGTGTGCGTCTGACGCTACGCCCCGATGCCCATTTGTCCGCTCGCCGCGATGCGCTTGAAGCCAGCCAGCTTGCCGCTGAGCGTGCGCAATTAACGCCAGCCGATTGTGCCGCGATTCGCGAGCAAACCGAGGCATTGCTGCGTCGCCAAAATGAAGCGCCCAACACCGACGTGCTACCGAAAGTCACGTTGGCGGATGTGCCGGTGCAAGCCAAGGCATTGACCGATGAGCGCGCACCCGTATTCAGCACCCTGGCCGAGCACCCCTTAACGCGTTATGCGCAAGGCACCAATGGCCTGTATTACCAGCAAATCGTCATCGATTTGCCGGCATTCTCGCCGCGCCAAACTCAACTTTTACCGCTCTACACCACGGTGTTTGCCGAGCTGGGTGCGGGCTCGCACGACTACAAAGCCCTGCAGCAGCGCCAAAGTGCCGTTACCGGCGGCCTGCGCATGAGCTTATCAGCACGCACAACGCGCACGAATGCCGAACAAGCGCAGGCGCACTTGATCGTCAGCGGCAAAGCATTGAGCTATAACCAAGACGCCTTTCAGCAGCTCGTCGATGAGAGTTTATTTGCCCAACGCTTCGATGAAACTGCCCGCATCGGTGAGCTCCTAGCCCAGTTAAAAGGCCGCTTAGAAGGCAGTATTACAGGCCAAGGTCATGCCTTAGCCATGGGCGCGGCTTCTCGCTCAATGAGCGCGCTGGCGGCGTTTCAGCAGCGCCATGGTGGCCTTTTTGGCATTCGTTTTTTACGCGAGCTGCATGCCAGCGCCGCCACACCCGAGGCGCTCAATGCCTTAGCGCAAGAGCTGGCTGCTATGCATCAGCTGGTGCTCTCCATGCCGCGCCAATTACTCATGATTGCCGAGCCTGAGGTGTTAACGCAGGCCATTGAAAGTGCGCAGCCATTATGGGCGATGCGGCGCACAGGCAGTGCCGAGCCGATGACGTGGCCCACGGCGAGCGAGCGGGTCAATGAGGCGTGGCTAACGCAAACGCAGGTGCATTTTTGTGCGCGTGCGTATCCGGCCGTACCCAGTGGTCATGCCGATGCCCCTGCGTTGATGGCGCTCGGCGGTATTTTGCGCAATGGCTTTTTGCATCGAGCCATTCGTGAGCAGGGCGGCGCTTACGGTGGCGGCGCCAGCTATGACGCCAATAGCTGCGCGTTTCGCTTCTTTTCCTACCGCGACCCGCGCCTGGCCGAGACCTTGGCCGATTTCGACGCCAGCCTCGACTGGCTACACAGTCAGCCGCTGCCTGCGTCGGCTTTAGAGGAGGTATTGTTAGGCTTATTTGCCGATCTCGATAAGCCCATGTCGCCAGCTGGCGAGGCGCGTCAAGATTTCCATCAGCAGCTTTATGGCCGTCGCCTAGCTGACCGTCAGGCATTACGCGAGAAGCTCTTGACGCTGACGCCCGAGGACATCGTGCGCGTGGCGCGCGAGTATCTGCAGCCGGAGCTCGCGCACACAGCGGTTATTGCGCCCATGGCAGCGGCTGAGCAAGTTGCGGCATTGGGCATGACGATACAAAAGCTGTAATTCGGCGAGCTTTCTACCAACCCAAACACCGCTGCTGGCGCTGCACGATACGCGCGCCGGCAGCACAGAGGAGTGCGGCAATGACGCAATCAACGCGACCGCTGGTGCATTTTGGTCATGCCAATGGTTTTCCCAGCGGCAGTTACGGGGCGTTTTTCGAGGCCCTCGGTGACGACATCGATATTATTGCTATCCCCAAGCTTGGTCATAATCCACGCTATGCGATTGCGCCAAACTGGCATGGCCTGGGTGATGAGCTCGCTGACTCCGTTCGGTCACAGGCCGATGGCCGCCCGGTGATCGCCCTTGGCCATTCGCTCGGCGGCATGTGCTCGTTGATCGCCGCACATCGCGACCCGAACCTATTTCAAGGCATCATCTTGATGGACCCGGCGACCATTAACCCACTAGCAGGAATGTTCATGGGCATGATGAAAGCCATTGGCCAGATTGATCGCATCACGCCGGCTGGGCGCAGCAAAGGGCGACGTGCGAGCTGGCCGAGCGCGCAAGCGATGCACGATTCATTACGCCATAAAGGCCTGTTTAAAGCCTTTAGCGATGACAGTTTCCAGTGTTATATGACCCATGGTTTAGTGCCCGATGGTGACGGCGTGCGCTTGGCATTCGAGCCCGAGCGCGAGGTTGAGATGTTTCGTCATACGCCGAGCGATTCCTGGCGTTATTGGCGACCATTGGCCATTCCGCGGGTGGTGATGACTGGCGCCAGTAGCGAATTTTTACGCAGCGGCAATATGGCGAAATTGGCGAAGGCCCAAGGCGTGCCGCTAGAGATCACGCTGGGCGATCACATGTTTCCATTAGAACAGCCGGCGCAAACGGCGGCGCGTGTGCGGGAACATATTTTCGCGATCCATGCCGGCACGCATAGCAGCCAGCCACGCCATCGCGCGTCATGAGCGAGTATCGTATTAGCCAAGCTTGGGGTCGTGGCGAGCTAGCCGTGAAAATTTGGCCTGGATCTGAAGCGGCGCTGCCCATTTTGGCCGTGCATGGCTGGATGGATAATGCCGGCACGTTTAATGAGCTAGCGCCGCGGCTGCGCGGTCATGCCATCCACGCACTTGATTTACCAGGTCACGGCTTAAGCGATCCGCGCCCGGCGGGCATGCGTTATCACAATGCCGATTTCCTCGACGATATTTATGCTGCCATGGCGCATATTGCGCCCAATAATGGCCCGCTGATCCTGCTCGGACATTCGCTTGGCGCGGGGCTGTTAATGCTCATCGCGGGGATTTTTCCAGAGCGCGTGAAGGCACTGATATTGATCGATGGCCTGGGGCCGATTTCAGCCGATCCCGCCAATTACGCACGTGATACGCGCGCGGCGATAGAAAATTTAGCGACTTATAATCCGAGCCGAAAGCCGATTGCTGATATTGACCAGGCTGTGGCGGCACGCCGTCACGGTGTCGCGGGCATGCTCAGTGAGCGCGCTTCACGCGCCTTGTGCGAACGTGCATTGAGGCAAACAGCGGCCGGCGAGCTGCGTTGGCGCACCGATAAGCGCCTGCGCTTAAATTCATTGATGCGCTATAGCGAAGCGCAAGTTTTGGCCTGCATTGATGCCATTACGGCGCCGTGTCTGCTGATTACCGGCGATCAAGGCCTGCCCAATACGCTGGGAAAAAATCAACCGCGATACGCGCAGCGCCTAGCGCATTTCAAACAGCTTGAGCAGGTGGCGCTCGAAGGCGGTCATCATTTGCATCTCGATGACTGCCCCGAGCGCGTAGCCGATGCCATTAACGCATTTTTAGCCGCGCAAGGCGGTTAAAGCGGTATGTAGATGGTCGCGCACGCCGGCTTTGCGTAGGCCGTCAGTGGCACATTCGAGCACATAGTCACTGGGGTTAAAGCGGGCAATGCGCAAACGGTATTCGGCATTTAAGCCGGGATAGAGCGTGTTGTTGCGGCCATTGGGGCTTAAGTACCAGCTGGCGCAGCCAGACTTCCATACCGTGTGTTCGCTGCGGCTGTCCATGCTGCTGACAAACGCGGCTTCAACTTCTGGCTTCACCGATAGCGCCTTAATGCCACGCTCGGCCTTTAATTTCAGCGCCTGATAGACGTAGTCAATTTGCGCTTCAGCGTAGGCAATCACCGATGTGTGGCCTGGACCCGTGAAGGGGCCAACTAAGAAATACAAGTTCGGGAAGCCCGCGGTGCTAATGCCTTGATAGGCCTCGGTGCCATCGCGCCATTTATCGTTGAGCTGAGTGTTATTAAGGCCAGTGATGGGCACGGGTGAGCCGGTGTGACGGACCTCGTAGCCAGTCGCCAAAATGATCACATCGAGCTCGTGGAGTTGGCCGTCGGCAGTGATCACGCCTTGCTCGCAAATGTGGCTGATGCCATTGGTTTCGAGCTGCACATGCTCGCGTTGCATGGTCGGATACCAATCACTCGACACCAAAACGCGCTTGCAGCCAAACTTAAAATTAGGCGTGAGCTTGGCGCGTAAGGCAGCATCTTTGACTTTGTGTTTGAGGTAGCTGGTGGCCAGCTTTTGTGGCTGCGATTTAAACAGGTCGTAGCGTAAAATCAAAAACGGCGCGGTTAGCTCATTGAACCAATACACCCCGAGGCGGCTGGCCAGCATGCGCGACGGTGAGCGGCGCTTGATGGCTTTCTCTTCTTCACTGATGTCGCGATCCATGCGTGGCATGATCCAATTGGCCGTGCGCTGAAACACTGTCAAGCTGGCAACGTCATCGGCAATCGCTGGGCCAACTTGAACCGCCGTAGCGCCGGTGCCGATGAGGCCAACACGTTTGCCTTTAAGGTCGACTGATTTATCCCAGCGCGCGGTGTGCAGCGTCTTGCCTTGGAAGCTGTCGAGGCCGGCAATATCGGGTTGCTTGGGGTCAGCAAAAGGACCTGGTGCGGTGATCAGCGAGCGTGCGGTAACCGTCTCGCCGCTGCTTAAACTCACCTGCCAATGGCCGCTGCTCGCGTCGTAGCGCGCGCCAGTCACCGCGGTGTTGAACTGAATAAACGGATACATGCCGTATTTATTCGCGCAATGACGCACATAGCTGTAAATTTCGCCTTGTTTGGCGTAGTCATTTGACCATTCGGCCCACGGTTCAAATGAGTAAGAGTAGAGCGCTGATTTCACATCACAGCCACAGCCGGGGTAGGTGTTATCACGCCAGGTGCCTCCGACATCGTGACCACGCTCAAAGACACGGAAGTTTTCCACGCCGCCAAGCTTGAGGCGAATGGCCATACCCAGTCCGGAAAATCCAGCGCCAACAATAACAGCGTCCAGCACAGTCGTGGCCGAGACGGGCGAAGCGGTGAGCGGGGCATTCATGGGCAGACTCCTGCGTGTGATGAAGTGCGCGCACTATTCCACAAGAAATATGACATCGTCAATTGTCAGAATGACATTTTATCGAAAAAATCACTCAAGTAGCTGACAGCCATGGGGTTTTTGGCGTAGTTTCATACCTATAACTACGAACATATCGAGGCTGTTATGCGTTCCATTAGCGAATTTCTCAACGAATACGGCAAAACTCATCGCCACCCCAGTAATCAACGCATTCATTTTCTCTGCGTGCCGGTAATTTTGATTAGCTCGTTGGCATTTGGCTGGCCCCTAAGCGCGGCGTTACTGGGCGTGGAGGCGGCTTGGGCACCGTTTGTCAATATCGCCACCGTGGCCTCTGTGCTCATGATCATTGGCTTTTATAGCCGTCTGGGTTGGCGTGCCGTAGCCGCTATGGCGGCATTTTTGGCGGTATCTATCGCGGTGATCATGGCCGTTGAACAGTCGAGCTTGCCGTTGGTGTGGACAGCGGCCATTGCGTGGATTGCAGCTTGGGCGCTCCAACTGGTGGGTCATAATATTGAAGGCGCGAAGCCAAGCTTTGTCGACGACCTCGTATTTTTGCTGATTGGCCCACTATTTGTTTTGGAAGAATGGGGCGTGCCATTGCGCGCTAAATAATCGCGACTAAAGTAGGTTTTGTCTGAGCGCGAACGAGTAGGCGAGCGCGTACACTCGGCCGCTTGATGTAGTCATTACTACGACAGGTCGAGGTTGTGTCATGCGCGCGCTGCAAGCAATTGAAAAAGGCTATCTTTTTGCATTAACCACGGTGTGCATTTGGTCTGGCTTCGTGATTATTTCACGCGTTGGTGGGCAAAGCCCGCTAACACCGTTTGATGTGGCGGCACTGCGCACACTGTTCGCGGCGGCTATTTTGTTGCCATGGTGGTTGCCACGCCTGTTGAATCCCGCCAAACGTAAGCTGCAGTGGTATCAGTCATTGAGCTTTGCTTTGTTGGCGGGCATTAGTTATCCCTTATTTGCTTATGGCGGCTTTCATTACGCGCCGGCCAACCACGGTGCGGTATTGATTGCTGGCACCTTGCCATTTTTCACTACACTGTTTGCGCTCATGTTATTGCGCGAAATGCCGAGCTTGCAGCGCATGTTGGGCTTGGCGCTGATTATTTCCGGCGTCACCACGCTGTTTGTTGCCATGATGCGTGGTGCGAGTTGGCAAAGCCTGCCTGGCGATCTGATGTTTCTTGCTGCCAGCCTGTGTTGGTCATTATTTGCCGTGTTGCTGCGCTATTGGCAAACGCGCGCATTCGACGTCACGCTCGGTGTGGTGGCATTCTCCCTGCTGGTGTATGTGCCGGTGTATGTCGTGTTTTTGCCCAAAGCGTTGGCGCAGGCGAGTTGGGGTGATATTGCGCTGCAAGGCTTTTACCAAGGCGGCATTGTGGTGTGTGTGGCGATGTGGACATTTGCCAAAGCGACCGAATTGCTCGGCGCCGTACGTGTGGCGGTGATTATGTCGGCGGTACCCGTGGCGGGCACGTTATTAGCGGTTGCATGGCTCGGTGAGCTGCTGACGCCTGCATCGGCCATGGGGTTGTTGCTGACATTTTTAGGCGCACTGATTGGCGCGTTGGCACGTGCGAAAGTGATTCTACCGGCTACGCCGTAAGTGGGGGTGCTGATGTGGCAGTCAGTAGCCACACCAGCGTTTGCGTTAGTCGTCTTGGCGCGATGTCCAGCGCTCAAGCAACTTACCCGCGGCCTCACGGCCACCCAAGCCAAAGGCGAGGGCAAACGCCACGGCCACGGCGCCGAGCGTTAAGCCAAAGGCTAAGTTGACGATCGAGTCGGCAATGCCCATGGCACGTAAGCCCATGGCAATCACAAGGCCGATCACCAAGGTGCGTACCAGGCCAGACAGCCAGGCGCTATCGCTACGGTTGTTTTGCGCGACCACACCCGCAATGACATTTGCCAGCCAAAAGCCAACCAGTAAGATCACTGCACCCAGCAAAATATCGCTACCGAATACGATAAAGGCGCTGACGAGTTGGCTCACGGCGCTGAAGCCAAGCTGATGAGCGGCCTCAATGCTGGCAAACAGCATGGCGAAAAACATCACCAGTTGCCCAATGACAGTCGATAGTGAGCGGTCGCCTAGCGCTTGGCCCATGCCAATTTTCTCTGGCAAGGTATCGAAGCCTGCGCTGGCCATAAGGCGGGTCACGAAGGCGCTTGCAAAGCGAGCCACATAGTAAGTCAGCACAATGATCAGTGCCGCGGCAATGATGCCGGGTACGGCGGAGACCAATTGATCGAGCAGGTTTTTCGCCGGCCCGGCAATCGCTTCAATGCCGAGAGCGTCGAGCGCGGAAATTAATGCCGGCACAAAGATCAGCAAAAACACCACGCTGCCGATGCCCTTTGCCAAGTCGACACTGTCGCTGAGGCCTATTTTGGCCGCGGCGTCAGAGAGCCGTGTGGCACCGAGCAGGTTGCTCACAATGCCGCTGACGACTTTCGCCACGGCATAACCGACCACGGCAATCACCGCTGCAGCAATGATATTGGGTAAGTAAGTCAGTAAGTTATCGATGAGGTTCTGCACCGGCTGCATGAGGCCATCGAGATCGAGTACACCCAAAATCAGCGGTAGAAACATCAATAAAATCAGCCAATAGGCCACATGACCCATGTTTTCGCTAATCGGCCGCATGCCGGCTTCGGCGCTGAGGCGCTCATCAACCGAAGTGGAGTTGAGTAACTTTGTAATGCCGGTACGCACCAACGAGGCCAACACCCAGCCGACCACCAGCAGCACCAAGCCTGAGACCAGTCGTGGCAAGTAGGTCATGACTTCGCCGAGCATATTCGATAAGGGCGCGGAGACATTAAACAGGCTGAGCAGATTGAAGCTGGCAATCAGTGCGATGAGGAAAATAAACCAAAAGGCGATACGCGCAACGATGGCTTCTAAGTTGGCGTCGATGCCGGTGCTTCGCCGCACGCGATCGTTAAGCTCAACAGTGGTCAATATTTTGCGTGACAATGCCGCAGCCATGAGCGCGACAATCCAACCCACCAGCAGTAACAAGAGCGCGCCAATGATGGCGGGGACTTGACCACTGAGGGTGTCTTGCAGGCGCTCGGCGAGGGAAAAGTGTTCCATGAGAAATTCTCCAAACCAAGGGGGGAGCTGACTAGGTTATTGATTTCAATAATGAGTCGCTTTTTTACCCTAGGGGAGATTACCGTCGCTGTAAACCGCAGAGCCGGTTTAGGCGACGGTGTGTCGGCACAACTTAGCTATTAATGAGCGCCAAATACTCGTTTCGCGTTTGCGGATTTTCGCGAAACATACCCAGCATAATCGAGGTTTTCATTACCGAGTTTTGCTTTTCCACACCGCGCATCATCATGCACATATGCTTGGCTTCGATGGTCACCGCCACGCCGCGCGCGTTGGTCACTTGCTGAATAGCATCGGCAATTTGCTTGGTGAGGTTTTCTTGGATTTGCAGGCGACGCGCATACATATCGGCAATGCGGGCCACTTTCGACAGACCCAAAACTTGCCCTGATGGAATATAGGCAACATGCACTTTGCCGATAAACGGCAGCAGATGGTGCTCGCAGAGCGAATACAGCTCGATGTCTTTGACCAACACCATTTGGTCGTTGTCGGAAGGAAATACCGCGCCATTAACTAAGGTGTCGAGGTCTTCTTCATAGCCTTTGCAGAGGTATTTGAAGGCTTTGGCAGCGCGTTTTGGGGTGTCGAGCAGGCCGGGACGGCCCAGGTCTTCACCCACTGCGCGGATAATATCTGCGTAGGCGTTTTCCATGGTTGTTCTCGTGTGATCTAGTGAGCCTGCACGCTAGCGATTAACGCCGCATGAGTAAAGCCTACAGCGGCTCGGGTTTGTCGAGTCTTGGGTCGATGCGTGCTTGGCGATCGCGCTTGAGCAGCAAGACCACCGCGCCGGTACCGCCATCGCGCGGGATGGCTGAGCTAAACGCGAGCACTTGCGGCAGTTGCTTGAGCCAGCCATTGACCGCGCTTTTCAAGACCGCTTGGCCGTTGATCAGGCCTTTGCCATGGACGATTTTGGCAACCTGTAGGTGTTCTTTTTGACAGTTATCGAGCAGGTTCAGCACGGCCTCGCGGGCTTGATCGAGCGTGCAGCCATGTAAGTCCACGGCGGCCTGCCAGTTGAGCTTGCCGGCTTTGAGCTGATCGAATTGGCGCGGCTGCAGGCCTTGTTGGCGAAAGGCGAGGATGGCTTCTGGCGCTACGCTGGCGAGCAGCGCCACGGTATCTGAGAGTGGCTGATCAATGCGTTCAAGCTCGCCCTCGGCTTGGGCGCGACGCAGCAGCGCTTGCGGGCTGGGCGTGGGGCGTCGCGTGGGGCGTGGTGGTGGCGCGGGGGCATGAATGCGCTTGGCGCCGTGCATGGCGCGCGCAAATAGCTCCTCTTCACTGAGCTCGGGCATACGTGCCGGTTTAGTCGGCGTTGCCGCTGAGACCACGGCCGTCTCGGCCTTGAGCTGGCGTTTTAGCGCGCTGAGCAGCGGATCTTTCATCGATAACTATCCTCGTTGACCAAGTCATGCCCAATGTCCATGGTATGCACGGGCCAGTGGGGCTAACCCTGAAGCGCTAGCTAGTATAAAATCATCAGTCCCAAGCAGCCTACACGGGTTGCGAATTTATTGCCGGATGGCTAAGGAGTGCGCGTGAGCGATCTATCTGATGACTTAATGCTATCTGATGAAGTACTCGCGGAGGCGCAACAACACTTAGTCAGCATTCGCGACTGGATACGTTTTGGCGTGAGCTGCTTTCGTGGCTGTGACGTGCATTTAGGCCATGGCAGCGATGACCCGTTTGCTGAGGCCACGGCACTGGTCATGCAAACGCTGAATTTGGCGTGGTCTGCCGATGCCGAAATCATCGATGCCGTGGTGCTGCCGAGCGAGCGCGCGGCCATTGCCGAGGTGTTAAAGCGTCGAGTCAATGACCGCACGCCATTAGCGTATTTATTGAATTTGGCGTATTTCGCCAATTTGCCATTTTATGTCGATGAGCGCGTGTTGGTGCCGCGCTCGCCGATCGCCGAGCTTATTGAGAGCCGCTTTTTGCCGTGGCTAAGTGTTGAGCCGCAGCGCATTTTAGACTTGTGCACGGGCTCCGGCTGCATTGCCATTGCCTGCGCGATGGAGTTTCCCGAGGCCATTGTCGATGGCACCGATATTTCTATCGATGCCCTGAGTGTGGCGGCGCTCAATGTTGAGCATCACGAACTTACCGAGCGCGTTGGCCTTATTGAGTCGGATGTGTTTAATAAACTTCCCGGCCAGCGCTACGATTTAATTGTCAGCAACCCGCCCTATGTGGATGCCGAAGACATGGCCGACTTGCCGCTGGAGTTCACACGCGAACCAGAGCTTGGCCTGGCCTCCGGCGTCGATGGCCTCGACATTACCAAGCGTATTTTGGCCGAAGCCGCCGACTATCTCACCGACGATGGCGTGCTCGTGGTCGAGGTCGGTAATTCACAATGGGCCTTGCAGCAAACCTTCCCCGATGTGCCCTTTGTTTGGGTCGACTTTATTCGCGGCGGGCAGGGCGTGTTTGTCTTAAGCGCAGCCGAGTGCCGTGAACATCAAGCCACTTTTGAGAGCAGTATCTGATGGCCGGAAATAGCCTAGGACAAGTCTTTCGCGTCATGACCGCTGGTGAGTCGCATGGCCCAGCCTTAACTGCGATTGTCGATGGGGTGCCGCCCGGTGTGGCGCTGACTGAGGCCGATTTGCAGGGTGATCTTGATCGCCGCAAACCGGGCACCTCGTCGTTTGCTACGCAGCGTCGCGAAGACGATGTGGTGCGCATTTTATCCGGCGTGTTTGAGGGCAAAACCACGGGCACGCCGATTGCGCTGGTCATTGAAAATACCGATCAGCGCTCGAAAGATTACGGCAATATTGCCGATACGTTTCGACCGGCTCACGCCGACTACACCTACACTCACAAATATGGCTTTCGCGATTATCGCGGCGGTGGCCGTTCGAGTGCGCGCGAGACCGCCATGCGCGTCGCCGCCGGTGCCATTGCGCGTAAGGTGTTGAGTGAGCATTTTGGTGTGCGTATTCGCGGCCGTGTGGCGCAAATTGGCGACATTAAAGCGAAAACCTGCGACTGGGATTATGTCCGCGACAACCCGTTTTTCTGCGGTGATCGCGATGCGGTGGCGCAGATGGAGGCTTTGGTGTTGAGCATGCGCAGCGAAGGCTCAAGCATTGGTGCGGCTATTGAGGTGTTTGCTGATGGCCTGCCAGTGGGATGGGGCGAGCCGGTGTTTGATCGCCTCGATGCTGATTTGGCGCATGCCATGATGAGTATCAATGCCGTCAAAGGCGTGGAAATTGGCGATGGTTTTGCGGTGGTGAATCAGCGCGGTGAGCAGCATCGCGATGAGCTCACGCCCGATGGCTTTCTCAGCAACCATGCCGGCGGTGTGCTTGGCGGCATCTCCACCGGCCAAGACTTGGTGGTGCGTATTGCCCTGAAACCCACGTCGAGTATTACCACGTCGGGGCGCAGTATTAATCTCGCCGGCGAGGCCATTGAGGTGGTCACCAAAGGCCGTCACGATCCCTGCGTGGGCGTGCGCGCGACACCCATTGCTGAGGCCATGATGGCGATTGTCTTGCTCGATCATGCGCTGCGTCATCGTGCGCAAAATGCCCGTGTCCAATGCAGCACGCCGGTGATCGCCGCGCAGGCGCCGTGAGTTCAGCAGCACGCCCACCGTTTGTTGCGCTGGGCGCGTTTTACTTCTTCTACTTTGCCGTCATTGGCGGTTTCATGCCGTATTGGGGCCTGTATCTGCAGAGCCTCGGTTTTAACGCGGCTGCCATCGGCGAGCTGATGGCGGTGGTGATGGCAACCCGCATCATCGCACCGAATTTCTGGGGCTATATTGCTGACACCACCGGTCAGCGTTTGCGCCTAGTGCGCATCGGCGCGCTGATGATCTGTGTTGGCTGGCTGGGCGTATTTATTGCGCGTGAGTTTTGGCCATTAGCCGCGGTGCTGTTGGCTTATGGCTTCTTCCAAAATGCCATTTTGGCGCAGTTTGAAGCGGTCACCATGGCGCATCTTGGCGATCAGCGCGCGCGCTACAGTCAGGTGCGAGTGTGGGGCTCGCTAGGTTTTATTGTCACCGGCACAGGCTTAGGCTTGGCCTTTGATTACTACCCGGTGAGCGCACTGCCATTGGCGCTTTTAGCGTGTGCGGTCGCCACGTGGTTGGCGAGTCTTTGGGTGCCGGATATTGCCACGCCGACGCGGCAAGCAGCGCAGGCCAGTGTGTGGCAAACACTGAAGCGCACCCCCGTGTGGAGTTTTTTTCTAGCGCATTTTCTGCTGCAACTGTCGCATGCGCCGTATTACACTTTCTACAGCATCTTCCTCGAGGAGCATGGTTATTCACGCTCGCATATCGGCTGGTTATGGGGCGTGGGCGTACTGGCCGAGGTCGGTATATTTTTAGTGATGCACCGATTTTTGCCGTGGGTCGGTGAGTATCGCTTGATGCTCATTAGTCTGTTGTTAGCCGCGTTGCGCTGGATTCTGATTGGCCAGTTTGTTGATAGCGTGGTGATTATTTGGCTGGCGCAGCTGCTGCATGCGGCGAGTTTTGCCACCTTTCATGCCGCGGCCATGGCGCGCGTGTATCGCTATTTTGGCGATGGCAATCAAGGACAAGGTCAGGCGATCTACAGCATGCTGTGGGGCACGGGCGTGGCGCTGGGTTCGTGGTGGGTTGGCATGGTTTGGGCGCCAGACACCGGGCCGTGGGTCTTCACGGCGGCGGCTGGTTTGTGTGTGATGGCGTTTGTGCTGATGAGCACGGCCGCGCGTTATGGCCGCGCAGCCTAAGCGCGCGGACTTAGTCCCAGCGCCCATTGCGCGCGGCAATAACACGCACGCGGTTAACCCCACTGGCGCGACAATGGGGCAGGCGCTCAGCGAAATCACGCGGGCGCAATAAATGTGCGCTGCCAAAACCACAATGCTCGAGTGCTTGCTCGGCGCTGACCTCGCCATCGAAATGCAAATGCACCTGACTGCGGACAAAGCGCGAGAGCATCGCAATAAAGGCTCTACTGGCTACATCGTCGCCCAAATGCCCGAGATGAATATCCGATAAATACAGGCCGCGCTGCATGCGCGACAGTGCCTGAGCGATACGCCCCCACAGCGCGATCACCGACTCGGTGGGAAAGTAATTGAGCAGACCCTCGGTAATAATGGCTGTGCCTTTGCGCCGATCGAGCGAGCTCATCAAGGCATTTAGGCTGAGCGCGCCGTCGTCGGCAAAGGCGTCGATATCGACGACGCGATGATTAGCGCTGTCGAGGCCGGCGCTTTGCAGCACATCGCGTTTGCGCTGCGCCATGGCCGGCAGGTCGGCTTCAATGTAGTCAATGGCGGCCCCGTGGCGACTCGCAAAGCGCCAGCCGCGCGGCGATAAACCGCTAGCAATTTCAATGACCTGCGTAATGGCACCACTGGCGATGGCGCGCTCTAACTGTAAGTCGATGAGCGTATGGCGAGCCAACAAGATGGCATCCATGGTCGGCCCGCCGGTGCGTGCCGATAGCCATTGCGGCGCTCGCAAAGCGGCATACAGCGCCTGACCTTTGAGCGTGGCAAATGACGGGTGCGAGAGCTCATGGGCGACCCAGACATAGCCGGTGTAATGTGCCGTTGGGCTGATGTTGTCGTGGCCTGCCATGCGTGCTCCCCAATCTTCTCAATGGCGAAAGCCTAAGGCCAAGCGCGTCTGGGCGCTAGCGCGGTTTATCCGAAATCACCACGCTCTCGCCAATGCCCCAGACCGGAAAGCGTGCAGCCGGCAGATTTGCCGCTTGGCGTGCGAGTGCTAAGTCTTCGGCGGGCTGCTCGATGCGCTCATTGCTTAGCACCAGCGTGCCCCAATGAATCGGCAGGCTCACGCGCGCCCCCACATCATGAGCAATTGTCACTGCCTCATCGGGGCTGATGTGTTGGCGCTGCGTTAATGGCCGCGGCAGGTAGGCGCCAATGGGCAGCAAAGCCACATCCATCGCGCCTAAGCGCTGGCGAATATCGCGAAAATCTTTGGAATAGCCGGTGTCGCCGGCAAACAGCAGCTGTTGCTCAGCGCTCTGCAGCACAAAACCGCCCCACAGACTCTCGTTGCGCGCGCGCTTGAGAAAGTGTCGGCTCCAATGCTGCACTGGCACAAAATGAATGCGCAGACCATCGAGCGCTTTGATTTGCCACCAGTGCATCTCAATCACCTGCGTCAGGCCCAACTCACGCAGCCACGCGCCATCACCGGCGGGCACATAAAAAATTGCTGGGCCTCCGGCTTGGTGTTGTAACGCCAGCAGACTGGCCGGGTCTAAATGGTCGTGATGGTTGTGCGAAATCAGCACGGCATCGATATGCGGCAGGTCGGCCACGGCGATCGGCAGGGCTTTATGGCGCGTAGGGCCGAGCCATTGCACCGGGGAGGCGCGTTCGGAAAAAAACGGATCGGTGAGTAGGCGTTTGCCGGCCATTTCCACCAGCACCGTGGCGTGGCCTAGCCAGGTCACACGCAGGCCATTGGCCGCTGTCTTGAAGCGCTCGGGATCAATGGCCTGCCATGGCACGGCGGCGTCATTATGAACAATGGCCGGCCCGGTGAGCCTCTCCCAGGCCCAGCCAATAAGGTCTTGCCATTGTGGCTCACGCCCGGGGTAATTGTTCTGAAAACCGCTGTCTGCATCCGGTGGCGATGGGCTGCAAGCGCTCATCGAGCCCAACAGCAAAGCAAGCAAAACTACGGTAACGAGCGTTCTACGTGTCATGATGCCAACCTAAACTAAGCGCCCCGCGTGCGCGCTACCGATAAACCCATGTCAGCGAGTGTAACGATTATGCGATGGCTGTGTCTGATTCAACGTGTGCTAGTGAGCGCTATTTTATTCAGCGGTTTTTCATTAACGGCCTATGCCCAGGAGCTGCCCGTGCCCGAGACCTTGCGCTTTAGCTCGCCGAGCTGGCCGGCGGCCTTAGACGCTGATCTCTATCGCCCCAATGGCCGTGGGCCATTTCCCACGGTGCTGCTGATCCACGGCGGTGGCTGGAATAGCGGCACCCGCGATGCCGGCTATGTGAAACAGATTGCCGAGCATTTGCAGCGCAGCGGCTATGCGGCCTTGGCGGCGTCGTATCGACTCGCCCCGCAGGCACGCTTTCCGGCACAGCTCGATGACATGAGCGAGGCCATCCGCTGGCTAAAAGCGCATGGCGCTGAGCATGGTCTGGCCACTGAGCAGATCGCGGTTTGGGGCTATTCGGCGGGCGCGCATTTGGCCTCGCTGATCTCAACGCAGCCGCAAGCGCTGCCGATTGTCGCGGTGATCGCCGGCGGCACGCCGGCGGAGCTGCGCGTGTGGCCTAAGTCACCGATGGTCAAAGACCTGCTCGGTCAAGCCCGCGATGAAGCGCCTAAGCTCTGGGCAGAGGCGTCGCCAGTGGCGCAAGTCAACGCACAAACGCCGCCGCACTTTCTCTATCATGGCCGCCTCGACACCCTCGTGGCCTACTCGCAAGCCGAGAAACTGAAAGCCGCTTTGGACGCCGTCGATGTGCCTGTCACGCTTTATACGCGCTGGTTTTATGGCCATATTTTGACTGCTGTCGCGCCCGGTGGCAGCTTCAGTGCCGCCACCGATTTTCTCGCGAGCTATCTGCCGCCCATGCCCGCTCAGGCCGCCGCGCCGCCATTAACGCCTCCCGTGGAGACCTCCCATGCTGACTGATGAACTCCTGCCGGTGCTAGTCGCCACGGTGCTCATGGTCATCGCCTTTTCGATTACCTGGGCGGTGCAGCTGCGCACCCAAAATGCCGGCATTGTCGATGCCGTGTGGCCATGGAGCCTAGGCGCCACCGGTGCCATTTATGCACTCTTGGGCCAAGGCGACTGGCTGAGCCGAGGCGTGATGGGCGTGCTGGCGCTGCTCTGGGGCCTGCGTTTGGGCTGCTATTTATGGCAACGCAATCACGGCCAGCCCGAAGATGGTCGCTATGCGCGTTTTCGCGAATCCTGGGGCGATAGCGCCGCGTGGAATATGTATTGGTTTTTCCAATTTCAAGTGCTGATGGCCTTGCTGTTATCTGTGGGTTTTTGGGTGGTCGCTGTGCGCGAAACGCCGGTGTCGACGTTTGCCATTGTGCTCGCCGTGGTGATTTGGCTGGTATCCGTGATTGGCGAGCATATTGCCGATCAGCAGCTCAATGCCTTTCGTAATAACCCGGCCAATAAAGGTCAAGTCTGCCAGCAAGGCTTGTGGTATTACTCGCGCCATCCGAATTATTTTTTTGAATGCTTGCACTGGTTGGCCTATGTGCCGCTGGCGTTTGGCGGGCCGTGGTGGGGCTTGAGCGTGTTGCCAGCGCTGATTATGGCGTGGCTGCTGACGCGCATGTCGGGCCTACCGTTGACCGAGGCGCAAGCGGCAAAGTCGCGCCCGGGCTATGCCGATTACATGGCGACCACCAGTGCGTTAATTCCATGGCCACCGAAGCGCGGCTAACGATAATTTTTACCCAGAGTCGGCTTCACGGAGCCGACGTTATTAGATGAACAACAAGAGAGAGCGGTAATGGATGTGATTGACCTGTGTGAACGTGGCTTAATTCCCGATGGCTTAACGCGTTATGGCATGCGCAAATTGATGCACAAACGCTTAGTCGACGAGGGCGCTTTCGATAGCGAAATGGCCAGCATACGCCGCCAAGCCTTGCTCGATGACCTGCGCCAAAGTCCCATTGCCATTGAAACGCAAGCCGCCAATGAGCAGCACTACGAAGTGCCAGCGGCGTTTTTCCATCGCCATTTAGGCCCGTGCTTAAAGTACTCCTGCTGCTTGTATCCCACCGGCAATGAAACGCTGGCCGAGGCCGAGGAGCTGATGCTCGCCCTCTACGCTGAGCGCGCCGGCCTCACCGATGGCATGCGTATTTTAGACTTGGGCTGCGGCTGGGGCTCGCTGTCGTTGTGGCTGGCGAAGCGCTACCCGAACTCGACCATCGTGGGGCTGTCGAACTCCAACGGTCAGCGCGAATTTATTGAAGGCCAGGCGCGTGAGCGCGGCATCACTAATTTGACCATTCTGACCGGCAATATCGTCGATTTTGATTTTCCCGCGACTTCCAACGCCGGTGCGATGTTGGAACCCGGTTTTGACCGCGTGATGTCCATCGAAATGTTCGAGCACATGCGCAATTACGGCCTGCTGTTAGCGAAAATTTCGCGTTGGCTAGAGGCCGACGGCAAGCTCTTTGTGCATATTTTTGCGCACCGTCATTTGGCCTATTTCTTTGAAGACAAAGAGGCCGATGACTGGATGACACGCTACTTTTTCACTGGCGGCATCATGCCCAGTGAAACGCTGTTCGCGAACTTTCAAGATGACCTCACGCTCGACACGCAATGGTGGGTCGACGGTCGTCATTATGAGAAAACCTCGAACCATTGGTTGGCCGGCATGGATGCGCAGCGCGCCACCTTGATGCCGCTGTTGGTGGAAACTTACGGCGCCGATCAAGCGGCGATTTGGTTTCAACGCTGGCGCATGTTTTATCTGGCCGTGGCGGAGCTGTTTGGCTACGAGCAAGGTCGCGAATGGGGTGTGGGTCACTATTTATTTAGCAAGCGCTAGGAGTTTTTCATGCCGCATCGACCACTAATGATACGTGCGCTAGCCGTCACCGGGCTGTTAGTTGCTACGCTGTTTGCGCCGCTGACGCAGGCCGAGACGCGCACTTATTACGGCTATGCCACCGATTTAGAAACCGGCGAATACCGCTACACCGAGGTGCATAAGCATCAGTTTGATGGTGATCGCTGGTTATCGGGCGTGATGAAATTTTATGCCCCTGATGGCCGCTATATGGGCGATAAGACCTTGGACTTTAGCCAAGATCCGTATATTCCCATGGTGCGTTTCACGCTGGGTGGCGGGCGCTACCAAGATGCCGTGACAAAAATCGATGCGAAGGCCATCACGGTCGAGACCAAGCGCGATGACGACGTCAAAACCGAGCGTATTGCGCGTCGTAAAAACCTCGCCGCCGACTCGGGCTTCAACGCGTTGTTGGTCGATAATCTGGGCAATTTTAAGGCGGGCAAGCGTGTCGATTTGAGCTTGGTGGTGATTGGTCGGCGCGACTATTATCGCTTCAAAGCCATCCCTAAAGGCACGCTCGATTTCGCCGGCGAAAAGGCGATTCGCGTGCGCATTGAGCCCGACTCCTTGCTGCGCTTTTTGGTCGATCCGCTCGATGTTATTTATGGCCTAGACAGCAAGTCATTGCTGCGTTACGAGGGTATTTCCAACATTCTCGATCGCAACACTGGCAAGCCGTTTAATGTGCGTATTGATTACCGTATCAAGCCTGATGGTGTGCCAGTGAAGTTGCCGCCAGCGCTATAACCGCTGTTTATGCGCAATCAGGCTGCCTCTTATCGGAAAGCGCTGAAAACTCGCGGATGTTGAGTGCGCGGCGCCGGCATCGCGCGCTACTCTCTTTTGTCTTGGCCTGCGAATGTGTCGTGAGCTGAGCAAAGGAGAGCCACACTATGCCATCTGCGCCGAAGCCCACGCTCACCTCGCAACTGATGCGCGCCATCGACTCCTTCGCATTCCCGTTGCGCACCTCGCATTATGTCGAGCTGGTGAACCCGCTGTGGTCTACAAGCAAGTTGCAAGCGCGGGTCATTAAGGTGTGGGATGAGACCAAAGATGCGCGCACGCTAACGCTGAAGCCGGGTTTAAATTGGCGCAGCCATCGCGCCGGTCAGCATGTGCGCGTAGGCATTCCCATCGATGGCGAGCACTTCACGCGCACCTACACCATTTCATCGGCGCCGGAGCGCAACGACGACGCCTTTACCATCACCGTGAAGGCTATTAGCGATGGTAAAATTTCACCGCATATTGTGCGCAATATCAAAGTCGGCGATTACTTGCCCATTGGCTTGCCGCAGGGCGATTTTTTTCTGCCCGATGCGCAGCCGGTGCTGCCACTGTTTATTACCGCGGGCAGTGGTATTACGCCGGCGATGAGCATGTTGCGAAGCTTGATCGCGCGTGATCGCCTGCCCGATACCGTGCACATGCATTACGCGCCGCATGAGCTCGATGTGATTTTTGCCGCCGAGCTGCGTGCCATGGCCCGCACGCAATCGCGCTATACGCTGCATGAAATTCATACGCACAGTTATGGCGAGCTGAAGCAGAGTAAGGGCTATTTTAATGCCGAGCAGATCGACGAGCTTTGCCCCGATTGGCGTACGCGTGATGTCTACGCCTGTGGTCCGCCGGGCTTGATGGCCGCCCTTGAGCAGCATTTCGACAACGCCGGGCGTAGCCAATACTTGCATATTGAGCGCTTTTTAGCCGACTTCGCAGCCATCCCGGCCGATGCCGTGGGTGGCCGCGTGCGCTTTCGCCGCAGCGCCACCGACATCGATGCCAGCCATGATATGCCGCTGTTGCGAGTGGCCGAGGAGGCTGGTCTGAATCCGCCGCATGGCTGCCGCATGGGCATTTGCCATACCTGCAATACCACGCTGCTTGGCGGCGCCGTGCGCGATTTGCGCACTGGCAAACTCATTAGTGATGTTGGCAGTGTTGTGCAAACCTGTGTTTGCGCCACCGCTGGCGACTGCGAACTGGACCAATAGGAGTAAGACCATGAGCCTTCCCACGCACTTAAGTGCTGAGCAAATCGAGGAGTTTGGCCGCGAGGTCGATGCCATTCGCGATGAGGTGTTTGCTAGTCGTGGTGCGCGCGATCGGGCATACATTACGCGGCTTATTCGCGCCGAACGCCTGATGTCTCTGGGCGGGCGCTACCTGATGCTTTTTAGTTTGTGGTTTTTGCCCGCATTGGGCATGCCGCACAGCGGCTGGACGCCCTTGCTGGCGGGCTTGGGGTTGGGCGCGCTGCTGCTGGGCCTAGCGAAGATTTTGGAAAATATGGAGATCGGCCACAACGTCATGCACGCGCAATGGGATTGGATGAAAGATCCGGCCATCCAATCCAATACCTGGGAATGGGATAACGTCGGGCCGTCGGATCAGTGGATTCACTCGCACAATGTCGTGCATCACACCTGGACCAATGTCATCGGCAAAGACCCCGATGTGGGCTACGGCCTAATGCGCGTAACACCTGAGCAGCGCTGGAAGCCGAAGTATTTATCGCAGCCGATTAGCAATATTATCTTGGCGCTATTTTTCCAATGGGGCGTGGGTCTCAACGATATTATTTGGGCCGATAAAACCAATGCCGGCCCACGCAAGGTGCTATTTCAGCGCTTTTTGCGCAAAGCCTACCGGCAGTTGCGCAAAGATTATTTTGCTTGGCCGCTGTTTGCGGCAGCGCTTGCGGCTATCGCTGGTTGGCTGTTGAAGGTCGATAGTTTAGCGGCCGCTTCAAGCGCCTTTGGCCTGATTTTTCTCGCCAATATGGCGGCCAGCACGTTGCGCAATGTGTGGACCAATATCATCATTTTTTGCGGTCATTTTCCTGATGGTGTCGCGCATTTTCGCCCGCAAGACATTGTTGGTGAGACGCGTGCGCAATGGTATGTGCGCCAGCTCATGGGTTCGTGCAATATCCGCGGCGGCACGCTGTTTAATATCCTTTCCGGGCACCTGAGCTTTCAGATTGAGCACCATTTATTTCCCGATATGCCGAGCAATCGCTACCCGGAGGTGGCGCTGCGCATTCAGGCCCTCACGCAGCGTTATGGCTTGCCATACAATAGCGCCTCGTTTTGGCGCCAGTACGGCACTACCACGTGGAAGATATGGCGATTAGCGTTTCCAGGCGGTGGTAAAACGGCTGCCGCCTAGCGCGGTATTGGTGTCGCAAACGATGTGTGCCGATACGGTATTAGCTTGACAGGCCATCGACTGCGCGAATAAACGCCAGAATTTCATCAGCCACTATGCGCGGACTTTCTGCCTGCAAAAAATGCCCAAGGCCGTCGAGCATGATGCTCGTGGCATTGGTGCCCAAGCCGCGGGCTAAGCGCTGATGAAAGTCGGCGTGCATACAGCCATCATCGCGCCCAGCGAGCAATAAGAGCGGCTGCGTAATGGCGCGGCTCATCAGCGCGTAAGCCTGTCGCGTGTTGGCCTGCCACGGCGTAAATAGCGCGCGATAATAGCGCGTGGCGGCCCACGCCATGTCAGGCTGGCTAAACACGGTGCGCGCCGATGCGATGTCATCACGGCTAAAAGCCCAGCTTGGCGACCACCGCCGCCAGGTTTTTTCGACCCAAGCAGCATGACGGGCACTGACCCATCGCCACGCGTGTGCTGACTGCAAATGCGCCATATACGACGAGAGCTTGAGCTGTTTGGGCACGCTCGGTAGAGCATTTAGGCTGTTCAGCAGCGGGTAAAAAGCAGGGATCGCCAGTAGGCTGATGCTCAGCCACTGAACCGATGGGTCGCCACGTTGATGCGCCGCGAGTTGCGCCAGTACCGCGCCCCAATCATGCCCGACTAGATGCGCGTGGCGCTGACCGAGTGCGTCACACCAGGCGTTTAAATCCTTAGCGCAACTCAGTAAATCATAGCTGCCCGAGCGCATGGCACTGGCCGCTGTGTAGCCGCGCAGCCAAGGCATGAGCACTTGATATCCTGCCGCAACCAGCCGATCAGCAACGCCAAACCAGCTCTGTGGCGTGTCAGGAAAGCCATGCACTAAAACCACCAACGGTGCGTCGGCATCGCCCCAGTGTTCAGCGCGTAAGGTCAGACCATCGCGAGTTAAGAAACGCGTGTGTTTGGCAAAACTGATCGATTGACTCATGTCGATGCACCCATTGCAGACTGTTCACGCAGCAAATCCAACATGGCGCGCGCCGCCCGCGATAATGCGCGTTTGGGGTGATAGACCACGCCTAAATCGCGCGACAGCGCGACGTTATTAACAGCAATTGCCACCACGTCGTCATCGCATAAATTTGCTGGCAGCACGCTCCAGCCCAGGCCAATAGACACCATCATTTTCAGGGTCTCCAAATAGTTTGTCTCTAAACTCACCTGCAGCTGCAAGCCTTCGCGCGCCAACATAGCCTCGGTGATTTGCCGCGTAAAGGTATTGCTGGCCGGCAAAATGGCCTCGTGCAAGGCCAAATCTGCTGCCGCAATGGCCCCTGTGCTGGCGGCTTGCAACGCCAAGGGATGATTCACCGCCGCCACTACACATAAAGGGTCAGGCCAGATCACCTCGCTCAGCAAGCGTGCATCGGGCACCGGCGGCAGCGTGACTATGCCCAGCTCCAAGTCGCCGCTGCGCACGGCCTCATAGGCCTGTTCGGAATCAATAAAACGAATATCGAGCTTCACGGCGGGGTGGGCGTGACTAAATGCCCGCAAGCTCGGCGGCAGCCGGTGCAAACCAATATGATGGCTGGTGCCGAGCAGCAGGGTGCCGCTCAATGGCGCCTGCGCGCTGGCCGCCACATCGCGGGCGTGGCGCTGCATATCATCGAGCTCATGCAGCCAATCGCTGGCACGCGGCAGCAGCGCCAGGCCGGTCTCGGTCAGACTAATATGCCGGCCAACGCGATCAAACAGCGGTGTGTCTAGCTGCGCTTCGAGCTGGCTGATGCGCTTGCTAATTGCCGGCTGTGTGATGTGCAGTGCCTGCGCGGCTTGCGAAAATGAGGCATGACGTGCGACTTCAACAAAGGCACGCCAGAGCGCGGTGTCCATAGGTATTCCAATTCGTTATGGCTTATATGAAAACTATAAATTGGATTTATTCGATGCGCTAGCTTAAAGTTCGCATCTTAAGACAGGAGGGCATCATGGCCGGCAAAACCTTATACGACAAATTGTGGGATGACCACGAAGTGATGCGCCGCAACGACGGCTCGAGCTTGATCTATATCGACCGCCAACTCTTGCACGAAGTCACCTCGCCACAGGCCTTTGAAGGCTTGAAGTTGGCCGGCCGCAAGCCCTGGCGCTTAGATGCCAATGTCGCTACGCCCGACCATAATGTGCCGACCGAGCGCGTTGAGCGCGCCGGCGGTGTGGCTGCCATTGCCGATACGACCTCGCGCATCCAAGTACAAACCTTAGATGACAACTGCCGCGATTTTGGCGTCGTCGAGTTCACCATCAATGATATTCGCCAAGGCATTGTGCATGTGGTCGGGCCAGAGCAGGGCTTGACCTTGCCGGGCATGACCGTGGTTTGCGGCGACTCGCACACCGCCACGCATGGTGCCTTTGCGTGCTTGGCGCATGGCATTGGCACCTCCGAGGTCGAGCACGTCTTGGCCACGCAGTGCTTGATTCAGAAAAAGAGCAAAAACATGCTCGTGCGTGTCGATGGCGTGCTGGGCGAGGGCGTGACGGCGAAAGATGTGGTGTTGGCCATCATAGCGAAAATCGGCACCGCCGGCGGCAATGGCCATGCCATTGAATTTGGTGGCCAAGTCTTCCGCGACATGAGCATGGAAGGCCGTATGACCGTGTGCAATATGGCCATTGAAGCCGGGGCACGCGTGGGTATGGTCGCCGCTGATGACAAAACCATCGCCTATTTTGAGGGTCGCCCCTATGCCCCCACGGGCGCGCAATGGGCCGATGCCGTGAGCTATTGGCAGACCTTGCATTCCGACGCTGATGCCGTCTTCGACACTACCGTGGTCATGGATGGTGCCGCGATTGCGCCGCAAGTGAGTTGGGGCACTAGCCCTGAAATGGTCGTGCCAATTACTGCCAGCGTGCCGACACCGGCCGATGCGGTCGATGCCGTGCAGCGCAGTTCGTTTGAGCGCGCGTATGAATACATGGGCTTGCGCGCTGGTCAGGCGATCACTGATATTCAGTTAGATCGCGTGTTTATTGGCTCGTGCACGAATTCTCGCATCGAAGATTTGCGTGCCGCCGCCGTGGTGGCGAAAGGTCGTCAAGTCGCGAGCAGCATCAAGCAAGCTTTGGTGGTGCCCGGTTCTGGCTTGGTCAAGCAGCAAGCCGAAAGCGAAGGCCTGCACACGATTTTTATCGATGCCGGTTTTGAATGGCGTGAGCCCGGCTGTTCCATGTGCTTGGCGATGAACGCCGACAAGCTCGGCAGCGGCGAGCATTGTGCATCGACCTCAAATCGTAACTTTGAAGGTCGCCAAGGTAATGGCGGACGCACGCATTTGGTCAGCCCCGCCATGGCGGCCGCTGCGGCGATTGCCGGTCATTTTGTCGATGTCCGTTCGTTTTAATCGGCCCCAGGAGCTTTCGCATGCAACAATTTACTGAAATGACCGGCTTGGTGGCGCCCTTAGACCGCGCCAATGTCGATACCGATCAGATTATCCCTAAGCAATTTTTGAAGTCGATTAAGCGCACCGGCTTTGGCGTGAATTTGTTCGATGAATGGCGCTATTTAGATGAAGGCTATCCTGGTCAAGATTGCAGCACGCGCCCCATTAATACGGATTTCGTGTTGAACTTGCCGCGCTACCAAGGCGCGCAAGTGTTGTTGGCACGGCAGAATTTCGGCTGCGGCAGCTCGCGTGAGCATGCCCCGTGGGCGCTCGACGAATACGGTTTTCGCGCGGTGATTTCCTCGAGTTTTGCCGATATTTTCTACAATAACTGCTTCAAAAATGGCTTATTGCCGGTGGTGCTCACTGAGGCGCAAGTCGATCAGTTATTTAGCGAGTGCCACGCCACTGAGGGCTATGCCTTAACGGTCGATTTAGCCGCCCAGCAGGTGCGCACGCCTAGCGGTGAGGCCTTTGGTTTTGAGGTCGATGCTTTCCGTAAGCATTGCCTGCTTAATGGCCTCGATGATATTGGCCTGACCTTGCAAGACGCGGAGGCCATCAAGGCCTTTGAGGCTAAAGCGCAGGTCGCGCGGCCCTGGGTATTTAACGCGCTGGCTCGCTGAGCGCCGGTTAGCGACTATTTTGAGTCGGCTTTGAAGGGCCGGCTCACCACAGAGGAATCACGCATCATGAGTCAACACATTGTGCTACTTGCCGGCGACGGAATTGGCCCAGAAATCATCGCCGAGGCGGAAAAAGTCCTCGCGCAGGTCAATACGCAGTTTGCGCTGAATTTAAGCTGGCATCATGAATTGCTCGGCGGCGCCGCCATCGATGCGCACGGTGTGCCGCTGCCCGATGTCACGCTCGATGCCGCGCGCCAAGCCGATGCGATTTTGCTAGGTGCCGTTGGCGGGCCAAAATGGGATGCCATTGAGCGTTCGATTCGTCCCGAGCGCGGCTTGCTGAGGATTCGCGCCGAGCTGAATTTATTTGCCAATTTGCGGCCCGCCTTGCTGTATCCGCAGTTGGCCGCGGCCTCATCGCTCAAGCCTGAGATTGTCTCGGGTCTGGATTTGCTGATTGTGCGTGAGCTTACTGGCGGTATTTATTTCGGCCAGCCACGCGGCATTCGCACGCTTGAGAATGGCGAGCGTCAAGGCTTTAACACCGACATTTATAGCGAGTCGGAGATTCGCCGCATTGCCCATGTGGCCTTTCAGCTCGCGCAAAAACGTAACAAGCGCCTGCTCTCGGTCGATAAAGCCAATGTGCTAGAGGTCACCGAGCTGTGGAAGCAGGTGGTCACTGAGGTCGCCGCCGAGTACCCTGATGTGTCGCTGTCGCATATGTATGTCGATAACGCCGCCATGCAGCTGGTGCGCGCGCCAAAACAGTTCGACGTTATTGTCACTGGCAATTTGTTTGGCGACATTCTTTCTGACCAAGCCGCCATGCTTACCGGCTCGATTGGCATGTTGCCATCGGCCTCGCTCGATCAGCAGCAAAAGGGTATGTATGAGCCGTGCCACGGCAGCGCACCGGATATTGCTGGGCAGGGCATTGCCAATCCGCTGGCAACGATTTTGTCGGTCGCGATGATGCTGCGTTATAGCCTGCAGGCACCGCAGGCCGCTGAAGCCATTGAAGCGGCGGTGGGTCGTGTACTCGATCAAGGCTTGCGCACGGCCGATATTTTCAGCGAAGGCACCACCCGTGTCGGCACGCAAGCCATGGGCGATGCCGTGGTGGCGTCCTTACTCACTATTTAGGAGACGAACATGAAAGTAGGTTTAGTTGGCTGGCGCGGCATGGTGGGCTCGGTGTTGATGCAGCGCATGAGCACCGAAAAAGATTTCGACCACATCGATCCCACTTATTTCACCACATCAAGCCCGGGCAGCATTGCCCCGCATTTCGGTGATAAAGACGCCGGTGTGCTGCAAGATGCTCACAGCATTGACGCCTTGTCGGCCATGGACACCATCATTAGCTGCCAAGGTGGCGACTACACCAGCGAGGTGTTTCCGAAGCTGCGTGCTGCTGGTTGGGCTGGTTATTGGATCGACGCCGCCTCGACGCTGCGCATGGAAGACGATGCTGTGATCGTGCTCGACCCAGTCAACGATGGTCTGGTTGAGACGGCGCTTAACAACGGCGTGAAAAATTTCATTGGCGGTAATTGCACCAACTCCATCTTGCTGATGGGTGTGGGTGGTTTATTTAAAGCCGGCTTGGTCGACTGGGTTACTTCCATGACTTATCAAGCCGCGTCCGGTGGCGGTGCCAATCACATGCGCGAGTTATTGCGCGGTATGGGCGTGATTCATGACGCCGTGACCGAGGAGCTCAACACGCCATCTTCAGCGATCTTGGCGATCGACCGGAAAGTATCCAACACCATTCGCAACGATGTGCCGCGCGAGTTTTTTGGCGCGCCGTTGGCCGGTGGTTTGATTCCGTGGATCGACAAGCAGCTCGACAATGGCCAAACCAAAGAAGAGTGGAAGGGCCAGGCCGAGGTCAACAAAATTCTCGGCACAGACACCACCGTGCCGGTTGACGGTCTCTGCGTGCGTATCGGCGCCATGCGTTGCCATAGCCTCGCGCTGACGCTGAAGCTGAAAAAAGACCTACCACTCGATGAAATCGAGCAGATCATCCGTCGTGGTAATGACTGGGTGAAATGGGTGCCCAACGACCGCGATGACACCGTGGCTGAGCTCACGCCAGCGGCGATTACCGGCACGCTAGCGATTGGTGTGGGTCGTGTGCGCAAGCTCAATATGGGCCCGGAATACATCTCGGCGTTTGTTATTGGCGACCAATTATTGTGGGGTGCTGCAGAGCCGCTGCGCCGTATGTTGCGCATTTTGCTGGCGCGTGAAAACGCCCAGACAGGAGCTTAAACACAAATGGCCGCTATCACGCAGTCGATTGGTTTATTTGGTGTGACGGGCGAGGTTGGCCGCGCTTTTTTCGATGGCCTTGAGGCGCAACCGGCGTTCGTTGGACGTTTGCGTCTGTTTGCCAGCGCTGCCTCCAGCGAAGAGACGCGCGTGTTTCGCGACAAGCCGATTGCTGTGGAGGTCGTTGAAGAGCTCGCTAGCGACCGCTTCGATGACTTGAGCGAAGCCATCTTGGCGGTGCCGGCCGATGTTGCCGATGAACTCGCTGCCGAGCTTTTGCAAGCCGGCGTGCGCGTCTGGGATGCCACGGGTCATTTGCGCGCGCACCCGCGTGCCGTGGCGCTTACCGAGGCTACATCGAGCGATTTATTGATCGTTTGTGATGACCCGCTCACTGCGCTTTGCCAGCCCGTGCTCGATGTGCTGGCTGCACACGCACCACTAACTGAGCTGGCCATCACCGCGCTGTCGTCGGTGTCCTTGCGCGGCAAGGCCGGCGTCAAAGAACTCGCTGCGCAAACCGGCAATCTGCTCAATGGTCGTGGCATTGAACCCAGTGTTTGGCCGCAGCAAATCGCCTTCAATGTGCTCTTGGCTGATGGTCAACGCGATAGCAGCGGCCGTACGGCCCGAGAGCGTCGGATTGAAAAGGCGTTGAGTCACTTAGCCGCGGCCGTCACGGTTGAGCAGATCGTCATGCCACTGTTTTTCGGCGCCATGGTGCAGCTTCGCTGGCACAGCTCTGCGACTATGCCGAATGATCTAAGCGAACGCTTGGCAAGCCTAGCGCATACGCAAGTCATGCCTGCTCAAGCCAGTGAGTTACCCAGCCCAGTCTCCGATGGTGCCGATCACGACGGCGTCAGCATTGCCCGCGTAAATCTGGCGGATCGCCGAGGTTCGCTGTGGATCGTTGCCGATCCCATCCGCGCGGGATTGGTGCGGCCGGTCCTTAACGTCTTGATGAATGTGCCATAAGGCGGCATTATCGCGTTTATAAGTAGCGAATTACCAAGGAGATTTTCCATGCGCCACGGCTTGCAGTACGCCGCCTTTGTGGCCTTCGGCCTGATACTTACGACACCGGCTCAGGCGGTCTCCGTTGGTGACATTCGCCCACAATCGGCCATTGGTGAGCCTTTAGTGGTCGATATTGCGGTTATCGACACCGATGGCATTAGCGACTCTGCTATTCAAATTACGCCTGCGACCGCCGCCGATCATGCCCTTTTAGGCATGCAGCGTCCGGTGTGGCTTGATCAAATGCGTTTCACCACGCAACGTGACGACAACGGCCAACTCGTGGTGCGCGGCCAAGCACCCATTTTGCCAACCGCGACGGCGCAAAACTTTCTGGTACAGCTAAGTTGGCCGGGCAATGTCCGACTTCAACAAGTCGCGGTTAATTTAGCAGATGCCAGCAAGACCCCAACGGCTGATGCTGTCTCGGTACCTAGCATCGCAGAATCCACCGTGATACCGACGCAGCCAGTGACTCCAGAGCCGATGCCAGCGGAGTCGGGCAATGTCATTGCGACTCAGCCAGCGCAAGCAGCTAATATTCCCGTGCCCATTGTTGAGCGACCTGCGCAAACCCGCAGTGGCCCAATCTCTGTACGCCGCGGCGACACGCTGAGCCAAATTGCCAGCGAATGGGATCAAGACCTGAGTTTATTCCAGCGTCAGCAAATCATTCGTGAGGCCAACCCTAAGGCGTTTATCGATGGCAGCATCAACCAGCTGCGTGCCGATGTGCGTTTGCAGCTGCCAGACCCGGCCACCATTGATGTACCAACTGAGGCGGAGTCGAATCGCTGGTATCGTCAAGCGCTCAAACAAGCACAACGCGTCAGCAATCCCGTGGTTGTTGCGCCTGAAACCGCTGAGCCAGAAGCCGTTGATGAGCCGAACCTTACACTTATTGCACCGGGTCAAGGCGAGGGTGAGGCTGCCGGTACGGCCGATACCGGAGCGGATGTTGCCACTGCACTCGCCGATGCCAAGCGTGAACGTGTTGATGCGTTGGCGACTCGCGATCAGTTACGCCAGCGCCTAGCCACATTAACGCAAGAAAGCGCTGCCGCTGATCAGCGTTTGGCGGTATTAGATGATCGTCTCGCGGCGTTTGATCGCGGCGAGACGCCGTCTCTAGAGGAGGCCGCCCCAACGCCCGCTGATGAGCCTGCGACAGCATCAGACAATACCTGGCTGTGGTGGTTATTGGCAGCAGCATTATGGCTAGTGCTTCTCGTTGTTTGGTTGCGCCAACGTGCGCAGCGTCAAGTGGCCGATCACGAAGCGGCCCGCACAGAGCCGGTAGTCGAAGCAACACCCGAAGCGCCCGTGGCTGTTGAGCCGCCAGCTGAGCATACATTTGATGACAGCTTTGCTGATTTAGCGCCGTCTGCCGCCGCGCTAGGCGAATACGATGCAGCCCCTGCGGAAGAGGAGGAGTACGATTTCCTCAGCGACAGCGATGCTGAAGCCTTTCAAACGCGCTTAGACCTGGCTCAGGCGTATCTGGACATGAATGAAGATAATGCCGCACGCGAGCTATTAGAGCGTGTGCTGGAGGGCGGCTCGAGCGATCAACGCGTACGCGCTCAAGAACTGCTCAACAGTATCGGCTAGTCGCTCCGTTGACTACGCAGCGCTATGCCATCGGCGTTGAATTCGATGGCCGTTTTTTTCGTGGTTGGCAAACGCAGCAAATCGGCGTCCCAAGCGTGCAAGCCACGCTTGAGGCGGCGATTAGCCGAGTGGCCAACCATCCTGTCATTATTCATGGCGCCGGACGAACCGATGCCGGTGTGCATGCCTCTGGCATGATCGCGCACTTTGATAGTGATGCTAATCGCAGCGAACGTAACTGGCTCATGGGCGTGAATAGCTGCTTGCCGGAAAGCATCACGCTGCGCTGGCTGACACCCATTGATGATGATTTTCATGCGCGCTTTCATGCCACAGCGCGGCGCTATCACTACATCATTTACAACCACCCGCGGCGCTCCAGTCATTTGGCAGGTCGGGCGACGTGGCATTACCACACGCTCGATCTTGCACCGATGCAAGCGGCTGCTCAGCTCTTGCTCGGCCGTCACGACTTCAGCGCTTATCGCGCCGTGGCTTGCCAATCCAATCGCCCCGTGCGCGATGTGCATTTTATTGATATCGAGCAGCGCGGCCCGCTCATCCGCCTAGACATTCAGGCCGATGGATTTTTGCATCACATGGTGCGTAATATCGTCGGCGTCATGTTTGCGATAGGCCAAGGCCATGCCGAGCCGTCATGGGCCGCCGACGTGTTGGCGAGCAAAAATCGCAGCATGGGCGGCATCACAGCACCACCCGATGGCTTGTATTTTGTCGACGCGCATTATGCTCAGGCATTACCGCGCGATAGTCTCGGTCCGACTTGGCTGTCGGCATGGCCTTGTCGGTAGCATTTGTTGAGCGTATCCGTCTGAAAATGGTGAGAATTGTCACTCAAGTCTTGGCATGCAGGCATTTTGCGCGTTTACTGCACACAAATTAGCGACATATAAAAAGGGAGCTTCACGGTGCACAAATTTCTACAAATCAGTTGTTTGGTATTAGCGTCGCTCGGCTTTAGCAGCGTTGCGCAGGCCTTTTCAGTCGAACAGATGTCAGCATGGTCCGCGCCCAATGAGCCATTACGCATGGATATTGCGCTATCTGGTTTATCAGTGGCTTATGCCAGTGAGGTGCAAGTGCGTGTGGCCAGCGAGGCGGATTATTCGCGCCTTGGCCTGACGCGCCCGGATTGGGCCAACAGTGTGACATTCCAAATGATCACACTCCCTGACTACCGTGTGGTGGCGCGTGCCACTTCAACCGCCGCCGTGACAGATGACCCGGTGACGTTGCTAGTGGACATTCGCACACCCGGTGAGGGGCGCTTGCAACAGGTCGGTGCAACATTGGGCGGACAGCCGATTGCGGCGAAACAGCCAGCGCCTGAGCGTACCGTTGCGCCTGTGCCAACTAAGCCGCGTGCAATCGTGAAAGTCGCGCCATCGCCACGTGCCAAATCATATGACCCGTCAGCCCCGGTCGCGCGCGTTGCGTCGAGTTCGGCTACCTCGGCACAGGCCGCACCTCAGCAAGCAACACCCAGTGCATTGGCTGACATGGCCGCTACTGGCGCCGATATGGCTGATGACGCAGAGCAAGAGCGTGCCGCATTGGTGCAAGGGTTGCAGGCGGCTAAAGCACAGGTCACAGACCTTGAGGCGCGCCTAGCCGCATTAGATCAGCAGGCCATGATTCGGGCCCAGTCGGCCGCCAGTGAAGCAGCCGCTGCAGATGAGACAACACCTGCGATGTCTGATGACACCCCAGTTGAAAGCGAAACAGGCCTGACCGATGACGCCGCGATGGTTGCTGAGCCGGCTGAATTATCTGGTGAGGCGGCAGCTATGGTCACTGGCGAGGCGGTAATAGAGGAGCCGGTGGTCAGCACGTTGAAGCCCTATCAGCTTTTTGCGCGCTTTATGATACTGGTGGTGGCGCTTATTTTGCTGGCCTTTTTCTTGATCGATAAAGTCCGCAATCGTCGTTAAAACCTAGGCTTAGGCCGTGCCACAAGGCATGGCCTTTGTTACACTCGCTGGCAGATTTTAGCTTAGGTATTTCTTGTGTCGCTGCCTGCATCTCATCGAACTCGCGTGAAAATCTGCGGCATTACTCGTCGTGAAGATGCCCTGCACGCCATCGCCGCTGGCGCTGATGCCTTGGGCTTTGTGTTTTATGCGCCGAGTCCGCGCGCGGTCAGCGCAGAGCAGGCGGCAGCCATCATTGCGCAATTACCGCCATTTGTGACAACCGTGGGCTTATTTGTCGATGCCTCCGCTGAATTCGTGCACGCCACGCTCGCCGCTACGCCGTTAAGTTTGCTGCAATTTCACGGCGATGAATCAGAGGCATTTTGCCAACAATTTCTACGCCCTTATGTCAAAGCGCTGCGTGTTCAAGCGAATGACAATGTGGCAGCTCGCATGCAGCAGTTTCCCTCGGCTGCCGCTATTTTACTCGATGCATGGCATCCCACTCAGCATGGCGGCACGGGGCTGGTGTTTGACTGGCAGCAAGTACCGCACGAACTGTCCAATCGTGTGGTGTTGGCAGGCGGCTTAAGCGCGGCTAACGTCGGCGATGCTATCCGTGCCACCAAGCCGTATGCTGTGGATGTCAGTGGTGGCGTAGAGTCAGCGAAAGGCATCAAATGTGCCGACAAATTAAATGCCTTTATGGCAGGAGTTCAATCAGCATGAATGCACCGCAGCCGGTAGATTTTGCCCAATTTCCAGACGCCCGCGGGCGCTTTGGTATACATGGCGGGCGCTTTGTTTCCGAAACCCTCATGGCCGCACTCGATGACCTCGACCAGCTTTATGCGCGTCTGAAAAACGACCCAGACTTTCTCGCGGAGTTCGATCACGATCTCGCGCAATACGTTGGCCGACCATCGCCGCTGTACCATGCTGAACGCTGGAGTCGCGAGCTCGGTGGTGCGCAGATTTATCTCAAGCGCGAAGACTTAAACCACACCGGCGCGCACAAAATTAACAACACCATCGGCCAGGCTTTGCTGGCTAAGCTGTCGGGCAAAACGCGTGTCATTGCGGAGACCGGTGCGGGTCAACATGGCGTTGCCACCGCCACCATTGCCGCGCGTTTGGGCATGGAGTGCGTGGTCTATATGGGCGCTGAAGATGTTAAGCGCCAATCGCCTAATGTCTATCGCATGAAACTCCTTGGCGCCACGGTGGTGCCGGTCACCTCGGGCTCGCAGACATTAAAAGATGCGCTTAATGAAGCCATGCGCGACTGGGTGACTAACGTCGATAACACCTTTTACATCATTGGCACGGTGGCTGGTCCGCACCCATACCCCATGATGGTGCGCGATTTCCAGTCGGTTATTGGCCGGGAAGCGCGGCGCCAGTGCTTAGAGCAGACTGGCAAATTGCCCGATGCCTTGGTGGCCTGTGTTGGTGGCGGCTCCAATGCCATTGGCCTGTTTCACCCGTTTTTGGCTGATGAGTCGGTGAAAATTTACGGCGTGGAAGCGGCGGGGCATGGCGTCAGTGCCGGCGATGGCCAGCACTCTGCACCACTCAACGCCGGTCGTCCGGGCGTGCTGCACGGCAACCGCACCTACTTGATGAGCGATAACGACGGTCAGATCATCGAGACGCATTCGGTGTCGGCCGGTTTGGACTACCCGGGCGTGGGTCCGGAGCATAGCTGGCTCAAAGATATTGGCCGTGCCGAATACGTGACCATTAATGACACCGAGGCGCTGGCCGGCTTTCATCGCCTAACGCGCACGGAAGGCATCATTCCGGCGCTAGAGACTAGCCATGCCTTAGCCTATGTGGAGAAGCTGGCGCCCACTATGCGCAGCGACCAAATCATCATCGTTAACTTGTCTGGCCGCGGCGACAAAGACTTGATGACCGTCGCCAATATTGATCAAGAGGGTTAATGCGTGAGCCGTTTGACTGCGTGTTTTGCTGAACTTAAAGCCTCGGGCAAAAAAGCCTTAATTCCTTATATTGTTGCCGGCGATCCAACGCCAGATATCACCGTGGCCTGCATGCATGCCATGGTCGCGGCAGGCGCTAATGTGCTTGAGCTCGGCGTGCCATTTTCCGACCCCATGGCCGATGGCCCGACCATTACACTTGGCCATGAGCGCGCCTTAGCGCGTCACGTGTCATTGCGTACTGTGCTGGCCATGGTCAGCGAGTTTCGTCGCCAGGATGCCATCACGCCGATTGTGCTGATGGGCTATCTTAACCCGGTCGAGATGATGGGCTATGGCGCCTTTGCCGATGCCTGCGCAACGGCCGGCATCGATGGCGTATTAACGGTCGATATGCCGCCGGAAGAAGCCGACGATCTGATGGCGGAGTACGCGCGTGTTGGTATTGACCCCATTTATTTGCTCGCGCCCACCACCACCATGGCCCGTGCGGCGCGCATTACCGCGGCGGCTAGCGGCTATGTCTATTATGTGTCACTCAATGGCGTCACGGGTTCAGCCGCGCTGAATGTTGAGGCCGTGAGTGCGCGTATCGCCCAATTGCGTAGTCTCACGCAATTGCCGATTGGCGTAGGTTTTGGTATCAAGGATGCTGAATCGGCGGCTGCCGTGGCGCGTGTCGCTGATGGCGTTGTGGTGGGTTCAGTCTTAGTGCAGTGCATGGGCGATTTAGCGCATGCGCCCGAAGAAATTCCAGCGGCGGTAGCGGCTATTTTAGCGCCGCTGCGTGCCGCTATTGATCAAGCCTAAACAGGCCAAGTCAGTTTACGCTGACTTACAAGGAGTCTTAGATGAGTTCGAGCTGGCTAGAGCGCATTTTGCCAAATGTTGGTGCGCAAGCGTCGGGCGAGCGTCGCGCGGCAGTGCCTGAGGGCTTGTGGCGAAAATGCCCGAAGTGTGAGTCGGCGCTGTATCAGGCAGAGGTTGAGCGCAATCAGCATGTGTGCCCCAAGTGCCAGCACCATTTACGCATTGGCGCGCGCGAGCGGATTAACTTAACGCTCGATGCAGAAGGCCGCGAAGAGCTAGGCGAGGCACTATCGCCAGTCGATATTTTGAAGTTCAAAGACTCCAAGCGCTACAGCGACCGGCTTGCCGATGCCCAAGCTAACACCGGCGAAAAAGACGCTTTGGTGGTGATGAAAGGCAGTATCAACGAGCTGCCTGTGGTGGTGGTGGCCTTTGAATTCGATTTTATGGGCGGCTCCATGGGCTCAGTGGTCGGCTCGCGCTTTGTGTTGGCCGCTGAGTATTGCCTAAAGCACAATATGCCGCTGATTTGCTTTGCCGCATCTGGCGGTGCGCGCATGCAAGAAGCCCTATTTTCATTGATGCAAATGGCGCGTACGTCAGCCGCGCTTGAGCGCATGAAAGCTTCCGGCGTGCCGTATATTTCGGTGCTCACTGACCCGGTTTATGGTGGTGTGTCGGCCAGCTTGGCCATGCTTGGCGACATCAATGCCGCTGAGCCCAATGCGTTAATTGGCTTCGCTGGCCCGCGTGTGATCGAGCAAACTGTTCGCCAAAAACTGCCAGAGGGCTTTCAGCGCTCCGAGTTTTTGCTTGAGCACGGCACCGTCGATGTCATTATCCATCGCCACGAAATGCGCGACAGTCTGTTTCGGTTGTTAGCAAAGTTCGTGCACTTTCCGGTGTGAGCATATCTCGCACCAGCAGCCAGAGCGATGAGCTCGCCATGACCAGCGCTCAGTGCGTCAACGATTGGCTCAGCATCCTCGAGCAGCGCCATCCTAGCACCATTGATCTGGGCTTGGCGCGCATTGGTCAGGTAGCTGATCGGCTCACCTTGACCACGTTTGCATGCCCCGTCATCACGGTCGCCGGCACCAATGGCAAAGGCTCAACGGTCGCCACAATTGTCGCGATCGCTCAGGCTGTCGGATGGCGCGTGGCCAGCTATACATCGCCACATCTGGTGCATTTTCACGAACGCATTCGCTGCAATGAACACTTAATTTCAGACCACGATTTAGTCGCCGCGCTCGACGCCATTGAGGCTGTTCGTGGTGATGTGTCACTGACGTATTTTGAGCACACCACCTTAGCGGCGCTTTGGTGGTTTCAACGCCAAGCGCCAGATTTAGTGGTGCTGGAGGTGGGCTTGGGTGGTCGCCTAGATGCCGTCAATCTGGTGGATCCGACGGTGGCTGTGATTACCAATATTGGCTTGGATCACACCGATTGGTTGGGTGATGATTTAGCCAGCATTGCCCGCGAGAAGGCAGGCATTATGCGCGCTGGGCGTCCCGTGGTGCTAGGCGAGCGTGAGCCGCACGCCGAGCTGTTGCAGCGCGCGCAAGCACTCGGTGCAGCGATATCGCGTAAAGGCGTGGATTACGATTTTTTAGTGAAAGCTGAGCAGGGTGCTTGGCAATACGGCGACTGGATTTTGCCGTTGCCGCGCGTAGCCTTGGACAATGCCGCCACGGCCATTGCCGCATTGCAGGCGTTGGCGCATGTCTCGACGTGCCGCGTTGGTGTGGCTGAAGTCGCGGAAGGTTTGCGCGCGGTGCAAGTTACTGGGCGCATGCAATCACTGCCATGGCCTGCCTCTATACCGGGCACATCCATGCCAGCATTGTGGCTCGATGTTGCGCATAATCCCCATGGCGCCGCGTTTCTTTGGCAACACATGCCGCCGCTTGCCGCACCGGGACGCACCATTGCGGTGTTAGCGATGCTCGCCGATAAAGATGCCGCCGGCGTTATGGCGTGCTCGCGTGATGCCGTTGATGTCTGGTGTTTGGCGACGTTGTCGGGCGCGCGAGGTCAGACAGCGGCGGCTCTCGCGTCGGTTGCACAGACTCAACAGTTGGCCGCTGTGTCGACACACGAGAGTGTCATTGCGGCACTTGCTCAGGCACGACAACTCGCCACAGCAGACGATCGTGTCGTGGTTTTCGGTTCGTTTTACACGGTTTCGGCCGTGCTAGCACTCAGTGAGTAGCGTATGGATAGGGTGATTGGGCAGCGTGTTTTAGGGGGTGTGGTGTTGGTGGCTGCCGCCGTCTTATTTCTACCAATGGTGCTCGAAGGCGCAGGCGTTGCGGCCTTGCAGCCACCTGAGATTCCAGCCAAGCCCACGGTGCCAACAGCCGGCGATTTGGCGCCGGCTTTGCAAGATCAAGCCGCGACACTGGAGACCGATATTGCGGAAAGTCATGGCGAGCCGACGTTTTATCCAGTGCAGCCCGCCACTCGTGCTGCTCCTGAGGCAACTGAGGCAGTGCCTGAGCGCTTTCGCTTAGCCGAGCCTGAGGTAGCGCCGCCCCCAAAAGCCAAGCCAGTGGCTGAGCCGGCGCCGGCGCCAAAAGCAGTGACCAAGTCGGCTCCAGAGCCAAAAGCTAAACCAGTGCCGGAGCCGAAAGCCAAACCAGCCCCAGAGCCGAAAGCTAAGTCTTTGCCGGATGCTTGGGTCGTTCAAGTCGCCAGCTTAAGCTCGAAAGCCAGTGCTGACGACCTGGTTGCACGCCTACGCGAACGGGGCTTTCGTGCGGCGGCCACCAATATAAATGGCGCCTATAAGATCAGTGTGGGTCCCGAGCTCGATCGCGCCATTGCCGAGTCGCTGAAAGAGCGTCTGCGCAATGACAGTGAACTAAAACTCAACGGTTTTATTCTTCCCTACCGCCCCTAAGGCCATGACGGCGCATGTTGCAATTGATATGATGCGCGCCATCTGGCCTTTGCCTCTCGTCTGTGATTTTTGAGCTTATGCACCCGGCAGATATTGTTATTTTGGTTGTGCTTGCACTGTCGCTGATCTTCGGATTTTCGCGCGGTTTGGTGCGCGAGGCAATTGCCTTGGCTGGCTGGGTATTAGCAATTTATTTAGCCCGCGCGTACAACGAGCCAATGGCCGCTTGGTTAGCACAGTGGGTCAGCACGCCTTCGGTTCGGCTGGTGATGTCCTACGGCAGCCTGTTTTTGGGCACATTAGTGGTGTGCAGCTTGGGCGGTCATGCCATCAGCATGATGCTGCGCGCGGGCGGCTTAAGCTTATTGGATCGTTTCTTCGGCGGGCTCTTTGGTGTGCTGCGCGGCGTGGTGCTCTGCCTGATTGCTTTGATGCTGATGGCACCGTTTATTCGAGAAGATGTGTGGTTTCGCGAGGCGCAACTGCCGCGCGCAATCTTGAAATATGAATCGCTTGCACGCCAGCTGAAAGACAAGGCGATTGCTACGGTTCGCTCCCCAACTGCTAGCGAGTCGGCTAGCCAATAAGCTTGTGAGGTCATCATGTGCGGAATCGTTGCCATTGCCGGAAAAGCCCCGGTTAACCAGGCACTTTATGACGCGCTCACGGTGCTGCAGCATCGCGGCCAAGACGCCGCCGGCATCGTCACCAGCGATGACCATCGCTTATTTCTCCGCAAAGACAACGGCATGGTGCGCGACGTTTTTCATACGCGCCACATGCTGCGTTTGGCTGGCCACTATGGCATTGGCCATGTGCGCTATCCCACCGCGGGCTCATCGAGCTCGGCCGAGGCGCAACCGTTTTATGTCAACTCGCCCTATGGCATCACGCTCGCGCACAACGGCAACCTGACTAATTCAGAGGCCTTGGCGAAAGACATTTATCGCTCCGATTTGCGCCATGTTAATACCGACTCTGATTCCGAAGTACTGCTCAATGTGTTTGCCCACGAGTTGCAAATTCGCGGCAAAATCGTGCCCAGCATCGATGATATTTTTGCCGCCGTGAGCGGTGTGCATACGCGCTGCAAGGGGGCTTATGCCGTGGTCGCCATGATTACCGGCTATGGCATTGTTGGCTTTCGCGACCCGTTTGGCATTCGTCCGATCATTTTTGGTGAGCGCGACACGCCCGCTGGCAAGGAGTACATCATTGCTTCCGAGTCGGTGGCAATCACCTCCGTGGGCTTTCGTATCGTTCGCGACTTGCTACCGGGCGAGGCGATTTTCATCGATAACGAAGGCAATATGCACACCCGCCAATGCGCCGATAAACCGGTGTTTTCGCCATGCATTTTTGAGCATGTGTATTTCGCGCGGCCAGACTCCATCATCGATAATATCTCGGTCTATAAAGCCCGTTTGCGCATGGGTGAAACGCTCGCCAATACCATCCGCGAGCTGCATCCTGACCTTGAGATTGATGTGGTGATTCCGATTCCCGACACCAGCCGCACGTCGGCGCTGGAGTTGGCCAATCAGCTCAATGTGAAGTACCGCGAGGGCTTCATGAAAAATCGCTACATTGGTCGCACATTTATTATGCCCGGTCAGGGTCAGCGCAAAAAATCCGTGCGTCAAAAGCTCAATCCCATCGAGCTCGAATTTATGGGCAAGAATGTGCTGCTGGTCGATGACTCGATTGTGCGCGGCACGACCTGTCGCGAAATTATTCAAATGGCGCGTGATGCTGGCGCGAAAAACGTCTATTTCGCCTCTGCCGCACCGGCCGTGAAGTTCCCTAATGTCTACGGCATCGATATGCCGGCTCGCAACGAGCTCATTGCCTATGGCCGCAGCGAGCAAGAGGTCTGCGAGCTCATCGGTGCCGATGCGCTGATTTATCAAAAGCTCGATGACTTAATCGCCGCGGCGCGTGAGGGTAACCCTGACATTGAGCGTTTTGATTGCTCAGTGTTTGATGGCGACTACGTCACTGGCGATATCAACGAGTCGTATTTAGCGGCCTTGGAAGTCTCGCGCAGCGACGGCGCCAAGCGTAAAGTGCCACAAGGGCCTAACCTTGTTGACCTATCCAACGGCGAATAACTGATCCGGAGACCGGCATGTCGCAGAACGATTCAACCCCGCGCTTTGATACGCTGGCGGTACGTGCCGGTAATATTCGCAGTGATCATGGCGAACACTCCGAGGCGCTATTTTTAACGTCTTCCTATGTCTTTGCCTCAGCCGAAGAGGCCGCGGCTCGCTTCGATGGCTCTGAGCCGGGCAATGTCTATTCGCGTTACACCAACCCCACGGTGCGCAGCTTCGAAGAGCGTTTGGCGGCACTCGAGGGCGGCGAAAAGGCCGTAGCAACAAGCTCTGGCATGGCTGCGATTTTGGCCACCGTGCTGGGCTTGCTGAAGGCCGGCGATGAAATCGTGACGTCGCAAAGCCTGTTTGGCACCACCAATGTGCTGTTTGATAAGTACGCGCGTAATTTCGGTGTCAGCACAGGCTTTGTGCCGCTCGCCGATTTGGCGGCTTGGGAGGCAGCGATTACGCCGGCGACCAAGTTGTTTTTTATTGAGACGCCGAGCAATCCGCTCGGCGAGTTGGTCGATATCGCCGCGCTAGCTGAATTGGCGCACAAACACGGCATTTTGCTCGCTGTCGATAACTGTTTTTGCACACCGGCACAGCAGTTACCTTTAGCGCTCGGCGCTGACTTAGTTATCCATTCCGCCACCAAATACCTCGATGGCCAAGGCCGTGCGCTCGGTGGCGCGGTGGTCGGCTCGGCGGCCTTGATCGCTGATATCGTTGGCGTGGTGCGCACCTGCGGCCCGGCCATGAGCCCGTTTAATGCCTGGGTATTTCTCAAAGGCTTGGAGACATTACGTATTCGCATGGCGGCGCACACGCAAAACGCACAAGCCTTGGCGCAATGGCTAGAGCATCAAGCGGGAGTAGTCGCCGTGCATTACACCGGCCTGAAGTCGCATCCGCAACATGCGCTGGCCTGTCGTCAGCAAACCGGCTTTGGCGGCGTCTTGTCATTTGAAGTGGCGGGTGGCCGCGAAGCGGCGTGGCGTTTTATCAATGCCACGCAGTTGCTGTCGATTACCGCGAATTTGGGCGATGCCAAATCCACCATCACGCATCCCGGCTCGACCACGCATGGACGTTTGAGCCCTGAGGCGAAAGCAGCTGCGCGCATTAGTGAGGGCTTGATTCGCATTGCCGTGGGCTTAGAGGACATCGAGGACATTAAGGCCGACTGCGCCCGTGGCCTAGCCGCGCTTTGAGTGCCTGTGATGCATGCGCGCCGTGACGCCGCTCGCTAAGCATTCGCCAGGCTACCGGCAGGTTTCGCGCGCCTTATTGCTGGGTGGCTTTTCAACCTTTTGGTTGCTGTATTGGCCACAACCTTTGCTGCCGCACTTTGCCCGCGACCTGCAGCTTAGCCCGGCACAAAGCTCAGTCATTTTGTCGGCTGCCACTGCGGCGTTGGGCTTGGCCTTAATTCCTGCCAGTGTCTTGGCCGATCGCTTTGGCCGTCGTCCTGTGATGGTGGCCTCACTCTTTATAGCAGCGCTGTTAACCCTCGCCACCGCATGGGCCCAAAACCCTGAGCAATTACTGATCTTGCGCGCTCTGGCCGGCGTGGCGCTTGCCGGATTGCCAGCGACCGCCATGGCTTATGCTGGTGAGGAGGTTGAGCTCAACGCGGTCGGCTCGGTGATGGGCATTTACGTGGCCGGCACCGCGCTGGGCGGCATGAGCGGGCGCTTAGCCACGGCCTTAGTTGCTGAGCATTGGCCATGGTCGGATGCCGTGGCCTTGGTTGGTGCTATTGGCCTAGTGGCGGCATTACTGATGTGGTGGTTTTTGCCGGATTCGCAGCAGTTTCAAGCGCGCGCTTTGCCGTGGTCTCGCGCAGGCCGTCAAGCCTTTATGCGCGCGCTTCGTGCGATTACCCGCGATGCTACTTTGTGGGCGTTGTATATCACCGGGTTTTTATTGCTCGGTATTTTTGTGGGGCTCTATAACTACTTGAGCTTTCGCCTCGAATTGCCGCCATTTTCATTTACCTCAGCGGCTATTGGTGGCGTGTTTCTGCTGTACTTGCCGGGCTCTTTAGCCTCTGCGTGGTCAGGTCGACTCACGCGCCAGCTCGGGCGAGCACCTGCCTTGGCGTGGATGTGGTTGGCTATGTTGCTGGGTTTGTGTTTGTCACTGCTGCCCAATGTGATCTGGCTGATGTCGGGTGTGGCGCTGTTTACCTTTGCCTTTTTTGGTGCCCACGCGATGGCCAGTAGTTGGGTCGGGCAGCGCGCGGGGCAACATAAAGCCCTGGCGGCGTCGTTATATTTGATGAGCTATTACTTGGGTGCCAGCATATTGGGCACGTATTCTGGAGTAGCTTGGGACGGCTACGGCTGGCTGGGCGTTGTCGGATTGTTGTCGTTGGCACTGTTGGTCGGTGTGGCCTTGCTCTGGAGCATACGCCGCGCCTCCATGCATCAATAAGTCGTGGCCGCACGAGCTTGTGTGGCCACGATGGAAAACCGCTACGCGCGCTTTACAAAACGTATGATGGCAATCAGCACAACAGCACCGACGGTGGCGACAATAATTCGGCCAACGAAGCCGCCATCGGCAGAGAGCCCGAGTGCTGAGAATAAATAGCCACCTAGCACGGCACCGACAATGCCCACGACAATATCGCCAATGATGCCAAAGCCGCCGCCTTTCATCAGCACACCGGCGAGCCAACCGGCCACGAGGCCCACTAAAATTAAACTTAACATCTTTTTTTCTCCTAACAGACGGTCTAGATGCCGCCTCAATGTTTTAGCACAGCGACAATGCCGCAGCCTAATAAAGACAACAGTTTAACGACAGGAAGTCTAAGCTTAGTTGCACACCAGTGCCCTGAAGTAGGTACTCTAAGCACATCATTTTCTTCATTGGCGCCAGCACGGCCGGCGCAATAGGGCAAAGATATGCTTGCGTTGCAATGGCATAAACCGTCATCTCGAGTCACGGCGTGGTTAGCGTTAGTGGTGTTGCTCTGCGTGGTGACTATTTCGGCGATGGTGATATCGGATAGCCGCGCTCGGAAAACCGCCGACCAAGAGCTCAACACCGCACTGGTGCGAATGAGTGCGCACCGCACAGAACAGTTCTCTAGCCATTTACTGGCGCTGCGCAATGACGTGCGCTTTTTGTCACGGCTACCGCCCGTTAAAGGCATGACGCGTGCGGCATTTAACCAAGGCATTGATCCGCAATCGCAGCTCAGTAGCGCACGCTGGGCTCAACAACTTGCCGATGTTTATGGGGCCTATCTTGAGACCAATCCCAGCCTGCTACAGGTGCGTCTCATTGGCGTGCAAAATGGCGGCAGGGAGTTGGTGCGCGTGGATCGGCGCGAGGGACAATCGCAGCGAGTCGTTGGCGACCAGCTGCAAGTAAAAGAAGACATGCGCTACTTTCAGGAGACACTGAAACTCAAGCGCAATGAGATCTATATTTCGCCGTTTAATCTCAATCGTGAGTTTGGCGAAGTGGAAGAACCGCATTCGCCGGTTGTGCGCATGGCCACGCCGGTTTTTCATGCCAATGGTGAGCTCTATGCCATTGTGGTGGTGAATTATAATAGCCAAGATATTTTGGCTGCTGTAAAGGCCAAGCTGCCGAAGTATGCCCAGGCCTATGTCACCAACACCTCGGGTGATTTTATTTTGCACCCAGACCGCCATAAGACCTATGGTTTTGATTTAGGCCAACGCTACCGCTGGCAAGATATGGCGCGCCCACGCACGGAAAACGTGGCACAGCTGCGCGGTATTTCACTTTGGCAAACCGATGACTCGCATGTTTTGCGTGTCGCCAAGCGTGTGTTGAAAGTGGGGGATGGTCGCACGGCTTATGACCTGGTGTTCTTCATCACGGCCGATGAAGCCACGATTGATCACAGCATATTAGCCGCTCGAAAAACCATCTGGCTCAGCATGATCATCGTGTCGGTTGTTAGCGCTATTTTCTTGCAGCTCTATCTTCTTATTCGTCGCCGCCAGCAGCAAATTGATTTGCAGCGAAATCATCAGGCCGCCATCGTGGCTAGTGCCAGCGACGCGATTATTGTGACGACCTTGACCGGCACGATTTTGAGCTGGAACCAGGCGTCCTCCCGGCTGTTTGGCTACAGCTCAGATGAGGCGACAGGCTGTGACTTGAACGCCTTGATTTGCCCAGATGATGCCGAGGCGGCGAGTATTCAAGAGACGCTTAGTCAGGGTCACAGCGTGGCGCATTTTGTCACCAGTCGAGAGCGCAGCGATGGCGAGCTGATCTTTGTTTCCTACTCCTTGTCGCCAGTGCGTGACGTTGGCGGCGATGTCATCGCCATTGCCCATAGTCTGCGCGATATCACCCGCGAAAAAGCCGCCGAAGCCGAGGTGTTGGCACTCAACGCCAACCTAGAACAGCAAGTCCTCGATCGCACCGCCGAGCTGCAAGTGGCGAAAGAGCGAGCCGAGGTGGCCAGTCAGGCCAAATCGGCGTTTGTCGCCAATATCAGCCACGAAATTCGTACGCCAATGAATGCGGTATTGGGCATCACGCATTTGCTTGGAAAAACCAAACTCAGCGCCGACCAAACCAAATACATGGCGATGTTACGCGGCGCCGGTGAGTCGTTGCTGACGCTACTCAATGACATCTTAGACTTCTCGAAAATTGAAGCCGGCCACATGACCTTAGTGGAGGCGCCATTTCGCTTAAATGATGTGCTCAATGTGTTGGCGACGATCATGTCGGTGAATGCCGCACACAAGTCGCTTGAGTTGATCATTGGCTTAGAGCCAGAGGTAGAGACCAACTACGTTGGCGATGTGCAGCGCCTGCAGCAAGTCTTGGTCAATTTAGTCGGCAACGCGATTAAATTCACCGAGGCGGGTGAGGTGGCGTTATTGGTCGATCGCCATCGCGATAATGACTTGGGCGAGTGTTTGCGCTTTCGCATTCGCGACACCGGCATTGGGATGACTGCCGAGCAGCAAGCGGGATTATTTGCGCCATTTTCACAAGCCGATGCATCGATTACGCGGCGTTTTGGTGGTACTGGCTTGGGCCTAGCGATCTCCAAGCGCTTAGTGGAGCTGATGGGCGGCCAGTTACAGCTACGCAGCGACTACGGGGTTGGTACGGAATTCAGTTTGATAGTGCCGTTACACGCATCGCAATTGGCGCTCGATAGCTCTCGCCGTGCAGAGACGCTCGGGGATCTGCGCATTCTCGTGGTCGACGATAACGCCACCAGTTGCGAGTATTTGTGCAAAGCCATTGAGAGCTGGGGCTGGCACGCCACCGGCGTTATCAGTGGCCACAATGCATTGGCGGTGATTGCGCGCGCGCAAGCCGCCAATAACCCCTTCGATGTGCTCGTGGTTGATTGGCAAATGCCCGGTTTAGATGGCTTGGAAACCATGGCCGCGGTACGCCAATCACACCCCAATTCATCCTGGCCAATGGTCATCATGGTGAGCGCGTTTCAGCAAAGTGATTTGCAAGCCAGTGTTGAGGCGGAGCAGGTTGATGCCGTTTTAGTGAAGCCGGTTACCAGCTCAAACTTGTTCGATACATTGCATGAAGCGCTGGCGAATCAGCGTGGCGAGCAGGTTTTAGCCATTCCCGATGTGGTTGCACAACCACTCACGGGTAAGCAGGTATTGTTAGTCGAGGACAATGCCCTTAACCGCTTTGTGGCCAGCCAAATGCTCATGCAAGCTGGAGCCGATGTGCATATTGCTGAGCATGGCGAGCAGGCTGTTGAGGCCGTAGCGGCGGCGTCGGTGGTCTTTGATTTGATTTTAATGGATATTCAAATGCCGGTGATGGATGGCCTCACGGCGACGGAGCATTTGCGCCAACAGCAGCAGTGGCGTGGTCCTATTTTAGCGATGACCGCCGGCGTGCTCGACAGTGAGCGAGAGTCTTATTTGGCGGCGGGCATGAACGGCTTTATTGCTAAACCCATCATTTATGAGCAAATGATGACAACGATACTGGCAGCATTGGCGTCGCCGTTGGCCGCTACCCATCAGTCAGTGGGTGCCGTGGCGCTGCGTGAGCGGCCATTATTGCAGCAGCGCTTACCAGACTTTGATGTCTCCTCGTTAGTCGCCTTGGCACAAAACGATAAGGGTTACATCGATGCATTGGCCAGTATTGTTGCCAAGGCGGTGCGTGCCAACGTGACCCCGATCAATGAGGTGCGAGCGGCCTGGCGTGAGGGCGATGTTGAACGCGCATCGGGCCTGTTGCATAGTTTGCGCGGCTCGCTAGGCTCGTTAGGCGCGCAACGTTTTGCTCATGTCGCGCTGCAGCTGGAGCTGGCCATTAGTGCCAATGACACCGAGCAAATAGAGGCACTGTTTGATACCACCACGGCCGCATTAAGTGCCTCTCTCGCGCAGGCGGCGCGTTGGCTTGAAAGCCGTCAATAAGCCAGGAGGCGACATGATTTCAGTGGTAGCCGCGATCGCTTTGCGCGACGGTCAAGTGATGGTGGCGCGCCGCGCCATTGGTCAGCGTCAAGCGGGGCTGTGGGAGTTTCCCGGTGGCAAGGTCGAGGCAGGCGAGAGTGATGCGCAAGCGCTAGCGCGTGAGCTGCACGAAGAGCTCAATGTCGCCGCTATTATTGGCGAGGAATTTGCCCGCACGCAGTATGACTATGCCGATGGCAGCATTGAGCTGATTGGCCTGTTTACGGAGCTGCCAGATCTTGAGTATGTGCTCAGTGTGCATGATCAAATCGACTGGCTACCGATCGGGCATTTAGCCATGGTTGAGCTGGCACCCGCCGATGTCGCGTTGGCGCAACAGCTCATGCAGCGCTTCGCTTAAGTCATCCTTGCCACAGTTTTGGCAGAGATGACAGGGCGTTTTGTGTGAATTAGGTATTCCTAAGTTTCACCTATGATGTATATTGCTGCTCATAAGAAATAAAAAAAGAGTAGCCGTTATGTCGAATTGCCTTCGTCATGTTTTGGTCAGCAGCTTGCTGGTCTCTATTAGCCTAGTATCCGCCTGTGGTGGCTCATCTAGCTCACCAGCTAGCGCTACGGTGGTTACGCCGCCGCAATCGCGCGACCAAGCTCCGTGCATCGAGCCCGATGCCAATGCACGCGATAAAATTCTCTCGCAGCTCTTTCAAGCCCGCGCCGGCGACACCGTGTCGCTATGCGAAGGCCGTTTTGAGATGCCCACGGGCTTATTGGTCAATAGCAAGCGCGGCATCACGCTGAAAGGTGCCGGTAAAGACAAAACCATCCTCAATTTCGCCAACAGCGACAGTGCCGAAGGCATCAACGCCACCATGGCCGATGGTTTGGTGCTCGAAGGCTTTACCATTGAAGACACGCCCGGCAACGGTATTCGTGTGTTCCGCTCCGAATTCATCACCATCCGCGATGTGCGTACGCGGTGGCACGACGCGGCCGGCCGCGATGAAAATGATCCTGCTTACACACCACGCTCCGATGTCGGCGCTTATGGCCTCTACCCGGTAGAAACCCGCCATGTCTTAATGGAGGACTGTGAGTCGCATGGTGCCTCCGATGCTGGCATTTATGTCGGCCAGTCCAGCGATGTCATTGTGCGCAACTGCTTGGCCACCTATAACGTCGCCGGCTTTGAGTTTGAAAACACTTATCGCGCGCTGTTTGAAGATAACGTGGCCACGAAAAATACTGGTGGCTTCTTGATTTTCGACTTGCCGAACTTGCGTCAATTTGGCGAAAAAAATGTGGTGCGCCGCAATAAAGCCTTCAATAACAACACCGAAAACTTTGCGCCGCTGGGCAATATCGTCGGCCTAACGCCGCGCGGCACGGGCATGTTGGTATTGGCTTCCGACCAGCTGGAAATCTACGACAACGACATTGAAAACAACGATACCGTGGGCATTGCCGTCGTCAATTATGGTTTGGTTGATCGCAATGAGCCTGACCTGCGTTATGACTACTTCCCTGAAGGTGTGGAGATTCATAACAACCGCTTCTCCGGCAATGGCAATAACCCGCAACTGCCCAATGCTAATCGTGGCGTGGCGTCAGCCTTGCCGCTGTTATTGCGTTTGAAAAACCAAGGCCGTGGTGCGGATATTGTTTGGGATGGCGGCGAAGATATGCCCAATGACTGCACCGAATATCCCACCGACAAAGACGGTATTCGTCTCGATCAGCCCAACCCCAATGAAGATCGCTACGAGGCGCGTATTGATGAGCGTGGTCGTCCTAATTACGACCGCCCAGACATGAAGCCTAACTGCAAATTCAACGCCTGGAAGTTTGACCAAGCCGGCGCCTTGAAAAAGCCTGAAAATGGCTTGTGCTTGAGCAATAACCAGCATGATTTCAACCCGCTCAACACACCATTTCTCAATGCCGGCCTGAACCGCTCCGACCTCGGCCCTGAGTTAGTGCAGCAAATTGTTGTGCCTGGCAGTTCCAGTACGGTGCCGCATAATTGCGACTTGCCGGATAGGCCACTGCCGGTTTTGGATTTGCCCTATAAAATCGTCGCTGAAGAACAGGCGCCTGCAGCCGCAGAGGTCGCGCGCGTGTGTGGCGCTGGGCCGGTCGGTCAGGTGAACTGGGCTGCATTAGCTAAATACGACTGCCCCGAGCTGAGCCAATACGGCCTGTTTAAAGTCGCCAATGACCCCACGCAAGGCGGACAAGGTATGGGCGTGATGCCCTATGAGCTCAATAGCACGCTATTTTCCGATTACTCCAGCAAGTATCGGGTGATCTTCCTGCCGCCCAATGGTCAAGGCAGCGTTAAACCCGCCGTCTATCAAGATCAACTTAGCACCGGCAGTGTCACCGAAGGCTTGAAGTTCCCGGTCGGTACCGTGATTGCCAAGACGTTCACGTTCCGCACGGAAGATGCCCAGGGCGCGCTGTTGCGTGAGCATATTGTTGAAACACGCTTGCTGATTAAACGCAACACCGCAGCGGGTGAGACCTGGGTTGGTCTGCCGTATATTTGGCAGCAAGGAGCTGATGGCAAACCCACTAGCGCCAAGCTCAGTCTGGCCGGCGGCAATGTCGCGGTGCAGTGGGATTACCTCGATGCCAATCCAAATGTAAAGATCAATGGCGAGCGCGTCCGTTACACCGGCTCAGCGCCGAGCTATGCGCCTCCAGCGGCACTCAATTGCATCACCTGTCATGGCGGCGACGATCGTTTGGGCACCGCGCCCATTGGTCCGAAAGCGCGTAACTTAGATCGTGGTATCAATAAAGATCGCAGTGGTGAAAACCAGCTAGCCTTCATGGCCCGAAAAGGCTGGCTTACCGGCATGCCTGCTGAGCGAGAGCCGGCGGTGGCGGTCATGGAAATTCCCAGCAGTGGTGCGGGTATGCCGATGCCCAATAGTCCGCGCGATGTCCATCAGCGTGTGCGTGCCTACTTGGAAGTTAACTGCATGCATTGCCATAACCCCAATGGCGGCGCGTCGAACTCGGGCCTATCGCTCGATAGCTTGCGCACAGTTGATGTGCGCTATGGCATCTGTAAAAAACCCGTGGCTGCCGGGCGTGGTTCGGGCAATCTCAAGCACGATATCGTCTTGAGTCGCCCGGGTTCGTCGATCCTGAATTTCCGCGTCAGTTCGTCAGAGGCCGGTATTCGTATGCCGCCAATCGCCCGCAGTGTTATGCACAAAGAGGCCGTGGCGCTGATCAATGAATGGGTCGCCACCGGCTTACCCGGTGTCAACAGTGAAAACGACGACGAGATTCAAAACGAAGGCAACTGCACGGATAGCGAGCTGCCATTGTTACTGACGGAGCTGTTGCCCGCAGAACTCACCGGTGTGCTAGAAGAGATTCAAAGCGCCAGCGGCGGGGCGATCAGCCCGGCCATTGTCACCGACTTGTTGGCCAGCATCACGCAAGGGGTGAATCAGGCCTTGAGTTCGCCTACGCAACGCAGTGAGGCCGCCCGTGCGCGCTTGTCGCCAAGGCCTCCGTTGCGCTAGAGGCTAGTCGAAAAAGCCACACGCCGCCGCCTGAAAGCCAAGCAGGCGGCGGCGTTTTTTCTTATACTGCCGGCCTCGATTCTGTTCATTGAAGCCTCGCTATGACCTCTGCCCAATTGCCTATTCGCACTCGCGTTGCGCCATCGCCTACCGGTGATCCGCATGTCGGGACTGCCTACATCGCCTTGTTTAATCTGTGTTTTGCGCGCCAACACGGCGGCCAATTCATTTTACGCATTGAAGACACCGATCAGCAGCGCTCCACGCCAGAGTCGGAGCAGCAGATTTTGCAGTCGCTAAAATGGCTGGGGCTGAATTGGGATGAGGGCCCCGATATTGGCGGTCCGCACGCGCCGTATCGGCAAAGCGAGCGCAGCGCGATTTACACCGCGCACACGCAACAGCTCATCGATCAAGGTCATGCTTTTCATTGCTTCTGCAGCAGCGAGCGCCTCGATGCCCTGCGTGTTGAGCAAACCGCCGCCAAGACTTCTCTTGGCTATGATGGTCATTGCCTGCATTTAAGTTCCGCTGAAGTCGCCCAACGCCTAAGTGCTGGTGAGGCCTCGGTGGTGCGCCTAAACGTGCCACGACCTGCCGCCGATGCGCCCGCGAGCGAGCGCCTATGCACCTTCACCGATATGCTGCGCGGTGAGATTGAGATCGCTTGGGAACAGGTCGACATGCAGGTCTTAATGAAGGCTGATGGCTTGCCGACCTACCATTTGGCTAATGTCGTCGATGACCATTTAATGCAAATCACGCATGTGCTGCGTGGCGAGGAATGGATTAGCTCGGCACCGAAACATCAGCTGCTCTACCGCTATTTTGGCTGGGATATGCCCACGCTCTGCCACATGCCGCTGCTGCGCAACCCGGATAAATCCAAGCTCTCGAAGCGCAAAAACCCCACATCAATCACTTATTACGAGCGCATGGGCTACTTGCCACAAGCATTGGTGAACTATCTCGGCCGCATGGGCTGGTCGATGCCAGATGAGCGTGAGCAGTTCACCTTAGACGAGATGATTACGCACTTTGATGTCTCGCGCGTGTCCTTGGGTGGCCCGATTTTTGATGTCGAAAAGCTCGCTTGGCTCAATGGCCAGTGGATTAAAGCCTTGCCAGCGACCGATTTTGTCGCAGCCTTTCAGCAATGGGTCACGCCAGCGTATTTGGCGCGCGTGGCCAGTCAGATCCAAACGCGTGTGCAAACGCTATCGGAAGCAGTGGATTGGGCGGGTTTCTTTTTTGCCGGCTCGGTGGGCCTCAGCGCCGAAAAATTGCAGCATAAGAAGCTCTCGCCCGAGCAGATCAAACAGCTCTTGCAGCTGAGCTTGTGGGAGCTTGAAGTGTTGCAGCGCTGGGAGCATGACACCATCTCTGCGCTGATGCAGCGCCTCAGCGAAGCCCTAGGGCTGAAAATGCGCGACTTTATGGCGCCATTTTTTGTCGCTATGGCGGGCTCGCCATCGGCGCCGCCGATCATGGAGGCGATGGCCATCATGGGGCCGGACATGACGCGCGCGCGGCTGCGCGATGCCATTGCAGTGCTTGGTGGTGTGTCGAAAAAAGAGGCGAAGGCGCTGGAGGCACAGCTCGCGGCATTTCGCCGGGGCGAGTCGCTAGTTGAGGCCTCTACAGAAGGCTAAACCTCGCCATAAAACGCTAGTCGAGCTGCTCGCGCCGCAGCAGCTCGGCTTTATGGGCAACCCCCCATTTGTAGCCGCCCAATCCTCCATCGCTAGCCACCACGCGGTGGCAGGGCACGACCAAGGCAATGGGATTGGCACCGCAAGCACTGGCTGCCGCTCGAATGGCTTTCGGTCGGCCAGCCTGCGCCGCTAGCGCTTTATAGCTAATGGTTTGCCCGCGCGGGATGCGACACAGCGCCTGCCATACCGCCTGCTGAAACGCCGTGCCGGGCAAGGCTAAGGGCAGGGCGATGGTCGCCGGCTCACCTTTGCTCATTGCCGCAATGGCTTTCGCGGTGGCTTGATGCGCGCGTTGTTCATCGGCGCTCATCGGCAAGCACTGAGCTTTGGGATGCTCCGACTGCAGGCCGGCGATCAGCTCCTCATCGCTTGCACTAATAATCACTGAGGCGATACCTGCGTCACCGACCGCTAGTAGCAGTCGGCCAGCGGCGCCATCGAAGCAGTGGTAGCGCAGCGTCACGGCAGTTGCTTGCTTGGGCTGTGGTTTAGACACTGCAGTGTTCAGCGTTGGGTTCATGGGTGGCGGCCTGTGTCGTCTCGGTAATCAGTCGTCCCCAAGCCGATACCACGGCTTGAATGCTCGCCAAGGTGGTGTCATTGGCCATGGCGCTGGCAATGATTGTGCGCTCGCCCTGACGAATTTGCACGCAGGCGAGCGCCTCGGCGGCGGTGTTATCGCTCAAGCTAAATTCATCGAAATGCTCCACGCTGGCCGCCACGCCGGCATATTGGCTTAAGCCATTGATCACCGCGGAGATTACGCCATCGCCCATGCCGACAATATGCCGCGTGCCGACCTCGGCTTCGATGCGGACTTGGCCATCGCGGCGATGCGCTTGGTAGTCGCTGACCTGCCAGCCTGTCGGCACATTCAAGCAGTGCTCATCAAACAAGTGGGCAATGCGGCTGGCGTCGATCTCGCCACCGCTGGCTTCAGCCGCCGCCTGCACGCGCTTGGAGAAGGCAATTTGCATCCAGCGCGGCAGCGTGATGCCCACGTGTTGCTCGAGCACATGCAGCACGCCACCTTTGCCCGATTGCGAGTTGATGCGCACGACCTCCTCGTAGCGCCGGCCTAAGTCACGCGGATCGATAGGCAAATACGCGACATCCCACGGCGACGCCGCGCTAACCGGCGCGCGCTGGCGGTTTAAGCATTTGCGAATAGCATCTTGATGGCTGCCCGAAAACGCCGTGAACACCAGCTCGCCAGCATAGGCGTGGCGTGGGTGCGTGGTGATTTCAGTGACCGCCTCGACGGTCTCAATGATGTCGCGCATATCGGATAAATCCAGTTCAGGATCAATGCCTTGGCTGTAGAGGTTCATCGCCATGGTGACCAAGTCCATATTGCCGGTGCGCTCGCCATTGCCGAGTAATGTGCCTTCGACGCGATCGGCACCGGCCATCACGCCAAGTTCCGCCGCGGCAACGCCACAGCCGCGATCATTGTGTGTGTGCAACGATACGCAGACATGCGCGCGCTGGGTCATGTGCTCAATCATCCACTCCACGCTATCGGCAAAGACATTCGGCGTGCTGATCTCCACCGTGGCCGGCAAGTTGATGATCACCGGCTGGCCTTGTGCAGGCTGCCAGACCTCAATCACGGCATTAACAACCTCGGCGGCGACCGGCAACTCGGTGCCGGTGAAGCTCTCTGGCGAATATTGAAACGTCCATTGTGTCTCTGGATGCTGGGCGGCGTGTTCGGCTACGCACTGCGCACCGGCCACGGCAATGGCTTTGACGCCGGCGACATCGGTCTGAAAAACCTGCTCGCGCTGGATTTTTGAGGTGGAGTTATAGACATGCACAATGGCTTTCGGCGCCCCACGCAACGACTCATAGGTGCGCGCAATCAGCTCGGGGCGCGCTTGCGTTAACACCTGAATGGTCACCGTATCGGGGATACGCTGCTGTTCTATCAACGCGCGCACAAAGTCGAAATCGGGCTGTGACGCTGCGGGAAAGCCGACTTCGATTTCGCGAAAGCCACAGCGCACCAAGCATTCAAACAGGCGAATTTTTTGCGCCACGGTCATTGGTTTCACCAAGGCTTGATTGCCATCGCGCAGATCCACGGCGCACCAGCGTGGCGCCTGCGTGATGACCTGGTTTGGCCATTGCCGCTGTGGGCGCGCGAGCACCGGAGCAGGGCGGTACTTGCGATGATCAAATGCCATGATGATGTCCTCAATAATCCAGGGTATGGCGCTTAGTGTAGGCGTGTATCGGCGCAATTGTTGTGCTTTAGTGTGCTTGATAGCGGCTTAATTAGTGATATATTGCTTAAAATTAAATATTAATAGATAAATATAGTGCAATGAATGATAAGCAAAACAATTTGGATAAATTCGACAAACACCTCTTGGCGCTCTTACAGGCCGATGGCTCGCTGAGTAATTTGCAGCTTGCTGAACGTGTTGGTCTCTCACCATCGCCGTGTTTGCGCCGCGTCCAAAAACTCGAAGCGCTTGGCGTGATTACCGGTCGTCATGCCTTGCTATCGCCGAAAGCTTTGGGCTTAGGCCTCACGGTGATGATTCAAATCAGCATGGATAAGCACACGCCCGAGCGATTTGCGCAGTTTGAGGCCACGGTCTCAGGCTTTAATGAAGTGCAGCAGTGCTACTTGATCACCGGCCAAAGCGCGGATTATTTGCTGAAAGTGGTGGTGCCGGACATGGATCGCTATCAGGATTTCTTGCTCAATAAGCTCACGCGCATCGACGGGGTCAGCGGTGTGCATTCGAGCTTTGTCATGCGCCGCGTGGTCGACACCACGGCCTTACCCTTGCAGTATGTCTAGTCCTGCAACACAGAGGAGGGCTTATGAAGACGCTATTAATTGTTGCCCACGCGCCATCAACCAATATGCAGGCCTTGGTCGACGCTTTGCAGGCAGGCGCCAATGACAGCGCTATTGACGATGTCCAGGTGGTGCTGGCCGAGGCGCTGCAGGCCACGCCCGAGCAGGTCCTAGCCTGCGATGGCATTGTGTTGTTTACGCCCGAGAATCTCGGCTATATGAGTGGTGGCATGAAGGATTTTTTCGACCGCTGCTATTATTCGGTGCTCGAGCATAAGCAGGGCTTGGCCTGTGCGCTGCTGATTCGCGCAGGCTCCGATGGCACTGGCACGCGGCGCGCCATTGAGTCGATAGTCACCGGCTTGCGTTGGCAATGGGCGCAAGCGCCGCTGACGTGTCGTGGCGACTGGCAGCTTAAGTTTGTCGAGCAGGCGCGTGAGCTTGGCATGGGCATGGCGGCGGGGCTGTCGGCGGGTATTTTTTAGGCGGTTTACGCGTGTTTTGCTCGCGTGTTAAGCAAATACAGCGCGAACTGTGCAAAGCGTGTGCATATGGTCATTAAAATGCAAAAGGAGTGTTGACAGCATCTGGCCTGCTCAATAAACTGCGCGCCTCGAACAGCAGCAAGCACCCAGTCGCTGTTTGAAGCGTGGGGCTTTAGCTCAGCTGGGAGAGCGCTACAATGGCATTGTAGAGGTCAGCGGTTCGATCCCGCTAAGCTCCACCACTTTGGCCCCATCGTCTAGCGGTTAGGACATCGCCCTTTCACGGCGGTAACCGGGGTTCAATTCCCCGTGGGGTCACCACACAAGAAAAGCCCGGCTCGTCAGAGTCGGGCTTTTTTGTTTCTGGGCTACGCGCCACATTCTTCACGCTCAATACGCATCTGTCCTTGACTTTCCAGTCACGAACTTGTGTCATTCGCCAACCGTTTCTGTCAACGGATGTCACATAGGGATTACTCATGTCGTATCGTTCTGCTTTTCGTGCCGATTTATTTGCCGGCCAAACTCATCTTGTTACTGGTGGCGGCTCTGGTATTGGCCGCTGCTGTGCGCACGAACTCGCCGCCTTGGGGGCCAATGTGGTGCTTATTGGCCGTAATGTGGAGCGTCTAGAAGCCACGCAAGCGGAAATTATTGAAGATGGCGGCAAGGCCAGCTTTTATAGTGTCGATATTCGCCAAGAAGCCGATGTGCGCGAGACGGTCGCCAAAATTGTCGCGGAACACGGCCGCATTCACGGCTTGGTCAATAACGCCGGCGGTCAATTTCCAGCACCGCTCATGCGCATTTCGAAAAATGGCTGGGATGCCGTGGTCAACAGCAACCTCACCGGCGGCTTTTTGATGGCCCGCGAGGTCTTGAACCAATCCATGCACGAGCACGGCGGCTCGATCGTCAACATCATTGCCGATATGTGGCGCGGCATGCCTGGCATGGGCCATTCCGGCGCCGCTCGCGCCGGCATGTTGAGCTTTACCGAAACGGCTGCGGTGGAGTGGGCGTCGTTTGGCGTGCGCGTCAATGCCGTGGCGCCAGGTTTTATTGCCTCCAGCGGCATGGACCGCTACGACCCCTCATTTGCTGAGTTCGTGGTGCCACAGATGCGCGGCACTATTCCCTCAAGCCGCATGGGTGATGAAGACGAAGTCAGCAGCGCCATTACCTTCTTCTTATCGCCCGCGGCGTCTTACACCACGGGTGCTTGTCTGTGTGTTGATGGCGGCTCATCGCTCAATACCAAGCTGTTTCCGCTCAGCGATCATGCGCGCATGCCTGAGCAGAAGGCTTTTCATCGTGCCGTTAAGCCGCAGGCGGTGTTGCGCACCCTGAAAAAAGACGCATGAACACGCTGTGGCCGCAATGGCAAACGCGCGATGACGGCTTGCATATCGCCATGGGCTTTGCCAACTTCGATGCCGTGCAGGGGTTTGTCACTGAGCTAATGGCCTGGGCGCAGCGCAATGATCATCACCCCGAGGTAAGCTTCGGCTACGCGCAGGCCACGGTACGCTGGTTTAGCCACGACGCCGGAGCCATTACCGAGCGCGATCAGCGTGCGGCGCGCGCCACTCAGCAGCTGATGACCACCTGGGGTGCTACGGTCAGCTAAAGCAATCGGTTACACTTCGATCTTTGCGGCTGTATTAGCCGGGATGGGAGTCGCCGCGTGACGCATACCGAAGCCTTCTTGAAAGACCTCGCCATCATCATGATGGTGGCGGGGTTTATCACCTTAGTTTTTCACCGTTTCAAGCAACCAGTGGTGCTCGGTTACATCCTCGCTGGCATCATCATTGGCCCGCATACGCCACCATTTCCGCTGATTTCCGACCGCGACACCATCCAAACGCTGGCTGATTTGGGCGTGGTGTTTTTGCTGTTTTCATTAGGCCTTGAGTTTAATGTGAGTAAGCTGAAAAAAGTCGGCGGCACGGCGTTAATTGCCGGTACGGCGGAGATCAGCCTCATGCTCTGGGCCGGCTACAGCCTTGGCCGCGCCTTTGGTTGGAGCGAGATGGACGCCATCTTTTTAGGCGCCATGGTCTCGATCTCATCCACCACCATCATTGTCAAAGCTTTAGATGAGCTCAAGCTCAAGCGCGAGCGTTTCGCGCAATTCATTTTTGGCGTGCTGATTGTCGAGGATATTCTCGCCATTGCCATGATTGTGTTGCTGTCCGGCCTCGCGCTGACCGGCGAAGTGAGTGTGAGCAGTGTCGCCAATACGCTCGGGCGCTTGAGTATTTTCTTGGTGGTGGCGCTGCTGCTGGGCCTGCTGCTGGTGCCGCGACTGTTGTCGGTGGTGGCGCGCTATCAAAGCAAAGAGATGCTCTTGGTGTCGGTATTGGGGCTCTGTTTTGGCTTTTGCTTATTGGTGGTGGAGCTCGGCTATAGCATGGCGTTGGGCGCCTTTGTCATGGGCGCGATTATTGCCGAGTCGAAAGAGATTCATGTCATTGAGCGCTTGGTCGAGCCCTTGCGCGATATGTTTACGGCGATTTTCTTTGTCGCCATTGGCATGCTGGTCGACCCCAGTGTGCTGGTCGAATACTGGTTGCCTATCTTGGTGATTACGGCCGTGGTGGTGCTTGGTAAAACTACCGCCAATACGCTTGCCACCATTGCCACCGGGCATGATGCGCGCACCTCACTCAAGGTCGGCATGGGCCTGTCACAGATTGGCGAGTTCTCGTTTATTATTGCCAGCCTTGGCGTCACGCTTGGTGTCACCAGCGGCTTTCTCTACCCTGTGGTGGTGTCGGTGTCGGTACTAACGACCATCCTCACGCCGTATTTGATTAAAAACTCAGACTTCGCCGCGTCGACGCTGCGCAATTTAGTGCCGAACTCGCTGCAAGGCAGCCTCACGGCCTATGAGAATTGGCTCGGCAGCATAGGCTCAAGCGCGCAGGAAAATCAGGTGTCGGCGTTTATTCGGCGCATATTGCTGCATGTGGTGCTGAACTTCTGCGTGATTGCCGCCTTGTTTTTGGCGGGCGCGGCATTGGTGGCGCACAGCGATATCACGCAATGGATGGCGCTGCTGCCGCCAGACTGGCACAGCACGGTGTTTTGGGCAGCGCTCTTGATTATTGCCATGCCATTTATGGTGGCAACCTACCGCAAGCTGGAGGCGCTGGCGATGATTCTCACTGAGCTCGGTGTCGGCGTGGCCACGACACCATCGCGCGTGGCCTTGCACCGTTTGTTTGCGCGCGCATTGCCGACCGCGTCATTGGTGGCGATGCTGCTATTGATCTCGGCACTCAGCTCGATTATTTTGCCGCCGCTGCATTTATTCGTTGCGGTGCTGGTGCTGGTGCTCATGCTGGCCTTGGCGTTGTGGCCGCGCGTGGTGCGCTGGCATTCGCAGTTGCAGGTGGCGTTGCGGGAGACCATTGCCCAGCAAGCCGATGACCCAAAATAACGAGACACTGAGATGATTACCGAGCAAGGATTTAGCGGTCATGGCCGTGGCTTTTTAAAGGCATTGCTGATTGAGCTGCTGCTCTATGTGTTGATTGCGACGGTGGCGGTAGGCCTCGGTGGCTCGCTGCTGAGCGTAGTGCTCAGCTGTATTGGCGTGTTTGCCTTGCTGCGTTTGCTGATGGTCATGGGCAATGTCATCCCGACGTATAAACACCGTTCGCCGCTGCGGGCTGAGCACGAAATCGGCTGTTTCACGACGCTGGCCATGCTCTTGCGCGAATGGTGGGCGGCGCTACTGACCTATCCGTTTTTGTTTGCCTTGGAGCCGTGGTTGGTGCCGACCAATCCACCGCGGGGCGCAATGCATCGCGGTGAGCCGATTGTCTTGGTACCTGGCTTTTTCACCAATCGCGGCTATTTGTGGGCATGGCGCCGATTTTTAATTAAGCAGGGCTATGGCCAAGTGTATGCGGTGAGCCCTGAGCCAATTTTTCACAGCGTGGAGAAAAACGCCGAGCATTTGGCACGCTTTGTCGAGGAAGTCTTGGTCGATACCGGCGCAAAGCGCGTGATCTTGCTTGGTCATTCCATGGGTGGCTTGGTGATTCGCCTGTATTTGCATCGCTTTGGCGGCATGCCCAAGGCCGCGCTAGCCGTGGCGGTAGGCTCGCCGTTTAGTGGCACGGTGCTGGCAGAGGGCAAAGAAGGTCTGGGTCCTATTGTCGCGCAATTAACGCGTCGTAATGCTTGGGCGATGGAACTCTTGCGTGAAGTAGAAGCCGCGCCATGCCCAATTCCATTTGTCAGCGTGTGGTCACCGCACGACACCATTGTTGCCCCGCAAAACACCTCGATGGTGGCGCCCCACTATGGCCAAAATATTACGTTACCAGGCGTTGGTCATATGGAAATGGTCAACTCGCCGCAGGTCATGCGTGTGCTTAAGCAAACGCTCGACGAGTTTCATGACGAGCGCGGCAATTAAGCCCGTCAGTGCCTTTGCAGGCGCAGATGATTTCTCTATACTGCTGCCTCGCTTAAGGCTCCGCGCCTCACGCGCTATGGTGACCCTGCCGGTCTCCTCGCACGATAAAACAGTCAATCCCGCCAGGTCCGGAAGGAAGCAACGGTCGCTGTCGAGTTGGTGCCGAGGCCGGGCTGGTAGGGTTGCCACCCAACCTCTCGCTAGCACTTTCTTATGATCCCTGTTGCCATCATTGGTGGTGGTCCTGCGGGTCTGATGGCCGCTGAGCAGCTCGCGCAAGCGGGTATTGCCGTCGCTATTTTCGACACCATGCCCTCGCTTGGCCGGAAATTATTGCTCGCCGGCATTGGTGGTTTGAATATCACGCACAGTGAGCCAGCGGAGCCATTTTTGCGCCGTTATGGCGACGCGCAGGCGCCGCTCGCGCCGCTCATCGCCGAGTTTGGCGCCGATGCGTTGCGCGAGTGGGTGCATGCGCTGGGTATTGAGACGTTTGTGGGCAGCTCCGGGCGTGTCTTTCCGATCGAAATGAAAGCCGCACCATTGCTGCGACGCTGGCTCAATCGTCTGCGCGGGCACGGTGTCTACGTACACACGCGCCATCGCTGCGTGGGCCTCGTGGCCAACGCCACACAAGGCTACACGTTGGACTTTCAAACAGCCGATGGGCCGCGACAAATTGAGGCGCAGGCGGTCGTGCTGGCATTGGGCGGCGCGAGCTGGTCACGCCTCGGTTCCGATGGTGCTTGGCAGCAGTGGCTGGCGCCGCTTGCTATGCAACCCTTACGGCCAGCCAACTGCGGCTTTCATTGCCAGCACAGTGCGACCACGCAAGCGCTGGCGGGCAGTCCGCTGAAAAATATTACGTTGCGACTGCCTTGGCTCGACGAAGTCCAACGGGGTGAGGCCGTCGTCACCTCGTGGGGTATTGAGGGCGGTGTCATTTATGCCCACAGCGCGATGATTCGCGCGCGCATTGAGTCTCATGGCGTTGCCGATATTGTGCTTGATCTATTGCCCGATCAGAGCCACGCATCATTGCTAGCGCGCCAGCAACGCGCCAACCCGAAACACAGCCTGACTCGGCAGTGGCAGGGCATGGGCTTGACGGGTGTGAAAGCAGCCTTGGTGCGCGATACGCTGGCGCGTGGTCATTGGTCGGATGCTGCAGCGCTCATTAGCACAATAAAATCGCTGACATTACGGCTCACGCAGGCAAGACCGTTGGACGAAGCCATTAGTACAGCCGGTGGACTGTGTTGGACGGAGCTCACGCCAACGCTAGCGGCGAAGCGCTATCCTGGCGTGTTTTTTGCCGGTGAAATGCTCGATTGGGAAGCGCCAACCGGTGGCTATTTGCTCACTGCCTGCTTCGCTACTGGTCGGCAAGCTGGCCTTTCTGCGTTACGTTTTCTGAGCAGATAACTTGAGCCAAGGCGGTGTCAGAGGGTATAACAAGCATCCACTTTTTAATTGGACGGAGTTAATCATGGTTGATGTCGATGCTTATCAAAAGAAATTGAGCGCTCAACTTAACGAGTGGAAAGCTCAAACAGAGCAGTTAAAAGCCCGCGCTGAAGGTGCTGGCGCTGATTTGCAGCTTGAGCTAAATAAGCAGATCGAAAATCTGAAAGGCCTCCAAGCCGACGCGCATAGCAAGTTTGAAGAAATGCGTAACGCCGGTGAAGAAAAAGCCAATGAGTTGAAGTCCATGGTTGATGGCATGGTCGGTGAAATTGGTGACACCTTGAAGTCGCTGGGTTCACGCTTGAAAAAGTAAGTGACCCGATAAAAAAGCCGCCATTGAGGCGGCTTTTTTATGGCAAAAAGCCAATATGGCGAATAAAGCCGCGCATTGCTTTCAAATAGCGGCCTTTGTCGAAGTGCACGAGGTGATTGCCCGGAAACCAATGTAAGCGGCAGCGCTGCCAATGCTCCCAGAGTATGTGGGTATGTTTTGGCGGCGCTAAGCGATCGCCAGCGCCGGCTATGAGCATCAGTCGTTGGCGAGGCAGTTTCGGGGCAAAGCTCAAGGCTGATTGTACGGCAGTGGCGGCACGCGCATCGGTAATACTCATGCCGGCGAGCTTTAAGCCGGTGCGCACGATGATGCTGGTGGGAAACCATTCGAGCATGATATCCATAATGCTCACCACCGGCACATTTGGCACGCAAAATGCCAGTCGATCCTCCACACACGCGAGCAGTGCCGCGGTATAGCCACCTAAGCTAATGCCGGTGACGCCCATTTGTGGCACGCCTTGATCTTCCAAATAGTCCATAAAGACACGAATGTCGTGAATGGCATGTGCCATGGTCTCACTCATGTGGCAAAAGCCATGTGAAAAATAGCCGTGTCCGCTAAATGGCGACAAGGGTCCTTGGCGCTTGCCATGAAAGGGCAGTGTGACCAGCAAAATATCGTAGCCCTGCTCGTAGAACCATGGCATCGCGAGAAAGCGGCTATTGAGCCAATACGGGTCGGCGGTGAAGCCATGCACAACAATGATGGTGGCTCGCGGTCTATCGCCGTGCTGCCAATGCTCCGCCCATGCCGTGGCATTGCGGGTGTGCCGCGCGTAGGAGGCACGCAATGCCGGGTTGACCGGCTCGAAGGCGCTATCAAAAGACAGTAAGTCGATGTGGCCGGAGGGCAGGCGGTATTGCAAGCAGGTGGTTTTTTGTTTGCGTAGCGTCACGCCACGGGCGGGGCGCTGATAAAAACGCGCGGCATCACCTTGTCGTGCGATGGCCTCATAAAATCCGCGTTGCTCGCGATCAATGGCCACTTGTGTGGGTTTGAGTGTGGACGGAATGGCCAGCAGGCCGGCCATGGTGGCGAGCCCAGTGCGAAGCACATTGTCGATTTGCTTGGTGCCGGCGACCATGAGTTTTGCTGTGCCGCTAAGCGTGAAGTCATCTTGCCATTGCGAAAAATCTTCCGGCAAATGCTGCCACCAAGGCGAGCCGCTGATAATTTTGCCAGCGCGCCGATAGGTTTGATTGGCTATACGCGAAACGCGATGGGCGGGAGATACCATGAGCTATCCGTCACAAATAAAAATCCGATGCAGACGGTAGCGACTGATGAGTCATAGAGCAAGGCCAGCGCGTGGGAAAGTCGCAGAAAAGCTTGGGGTCGACTCATGCATCCGCTACGATAGCTGCAGATCCTTTTCATGAGATGCGTCGCTATGAGCTATCACGTCCTAGCCCGTAAATATCGCCCGCGCTGCTTTCAAGAGCTGGTAGGGCAAGAGGTGGTTGCGCGCGCGTTGAGTCATGCGCTTGAGCAAAATCGCCTGCATCACGCCTATTTATTTACCGGCACGCGGGGCGTCGGCAAAACCACCATCGCGCGTATTTTGTCACGCTGCTTAAACTGCGAAGTTGGCATCAGCGCGAACCCTTGCGGCGAATGCAGCACCTGCCGTGAAATCGATGAGGGTCGCTTCGTTGACCTCATTGAGGTTGATGCGGCCTCGCGAACCAAAGTCGAAGACACGCGCGAGCTCCTCGATAACGTGCAGTACGCCCCCACGCGCGGGCGCTATAAGGTCTATCTCATCGATGAGGTACACATGCTGTCTGGGCATTCGTTTAATGCCCTGCTGAAAACCCTGGAAGAGCCGCCCCCCCACGTGAAGTTTTTGTTAGCGACTACCGATCCGCAAAAGCTGCCAATAACGATTTTATCGCGTTGTTTGCAGTTTGCATTAAAGCCCATGACCCCGGAGCGTGTGGTTGGCCATTTGCAGCAAGTCTTGGCGGCTGAGCAAATAACTGCCGATGATGCGGCATTGTGGCTATTGGCGCGCGGCGCGCAGGGCTCCATGCGTGATGCTTTGTCGCTGACCGATCAAGCCATTGCGTTTGGTCATGGCGCCTTGGTCGAGGCAGATGTGCGCACACTGCTTGGCAGTATTGATCGCGACGTCGTGTTTCGTGTGCTCGATGCCTTGCTCGCTCACGATGCCGCGGCGGTGCTCGCCGTGGTCGCTGGCATGGCCGAGCAAAGTATTGATTTTGCTGGCGCGATCAGCGAGCTCATTAGTGTCTTGCATCGTTTGGCCGTGGCGCAAGCCGTGCCACAAGCGATTGATAATAGTGAGGGCGACCGCGAGCGACTGTTAGCCATTGCGCAGGCACTCACCGCCGAGGACTTACAGCTTTACTATCAAATGGCGCTGCATGGGCGTCGCGATTTGCCCTTAGCCGTTGATGCGCGCTCGGGTTTTGAGATGACGTTATTGCGCATGCTCAGCTTCCGTCCTGATACGCGCTCGCCAAGCGCGAGTCCTGCCGGCAGTAGCGATGCGCAGAAAGCGGGCGCTGCGGTGTCCGTCGTGCCATCGGTGCAGGCCGCACCCATCGTGACTGCGGCCCCCGTATCCATGCCTGAGCCTGTCATTGCGTCTGTTGCTGCACCTGTTGTCGCGCCTGTTGCCGCACCGACAGCGCATACACCAGCCTCCGAGGTTGCCGATGCGCATCCGCAATCTCGCTTAATGGCCGGCGACTGGTCTGCCGAAGCCTGGGCGCAATGGGTTGAGCGATCTGGCCTCACCGGTGCGCCGCTGAATCTCGCGCGCCACACGTATTTGCATCAACAGCCCAATAGCGCCTGGGAGCTGCGGTTAGCGCCACAGTTTCAAATGCTCGCGGGCGGACAAGCATTCCCACCACTGCAGCAGGCATTAGCGCGGGATTTTCCCGCGCAAGCCATTCATATGTCGATGGTCGATCCAGAGGTGGAGACGCCGATTCAGCGCCGACAGCGCTTGCTTGCTGCGCGCCGAGCCGCCGCCGAAGATGCCCTACGCAACGACCCCGTGGTGAAGGCATTAGAAAGTACCTTTGAGGCGCGACTAATTCCTGAGTCGCTGACCTTGACGCATTAACCAGTAACCAGAGATATTTTTATGAATATGCAGCAAATGATGCAGCAAGCTCAGCGTATGCAAGAGCAAATGCAAAAGAAAATGGAAACCGCCAAAGCTGATTTAGCCGCTGCCGAAATTCATGGCGAGGCCGGCGCGGGCTTAGTCAAAGTCACCATGAATGGTCAGCATGACGTGAAGCGCATCAGCATTGATGACAGCTTAATGAGCGAAGACAAAGACATTCTGGAAGATCTGATTGCCGCCGCCGTTAACGACACGGTACGTAAAGTCGAGGCCGCTAGCCAAGAAGCCATGGGTGCAGCGACCAGTGGTTTGGGTCTGCCGCCTGGCTTTAAGTTGCCGTTCTAAGCCATGCTCAGCCCTCTGATCAGCGAGCTGATTGATGCGCTACGGATTCTTCCCGGTGTTGGCCCAAAGTCAGCGCAGCGCATGGCCTTGCATTTATTGGAGCGGCAACGTCCCGGCGGTTTGCGACTCACAAAGGCACTAGAAAGCGCGTTGCACCGCGTGGAGCATTGCCGCGACTGCCGTATGTTGACGGAGCAGGCCGTGTGCCGTTTGTGCCAAGATGGGAGCCGCGATGATGGCGCATTGTGCGTAGTCGAAAGCCCAATGGACGTCATCGCGTTGGAGCAAAGCGGCTGTTTTCGTGGCCGCTATTTCGTATTGCTTGGGCGCCTATCACCGTTGGATGGTATTGGTCCGCAGGAGCTCGGGCTGCCGCAATTGATTTCGCGTCTGCGCGATCAGCCCAGTATCACTGAGTTGATTATTGCGACCAACGCCACGGTTGAGGGCGAGGCAACGGCGCATTATTTGCGTGAAGCCACGCGCGCTTTGCCGCTCACGGTGAGCCGCATTGGCCATGGCGTGCCCATGGGGGGGGAGCTCGAATTTGTCGATGGCAATACCCTCACACACGCCTTGAGTGGCCGCCGCCCCGTGCCTTGAGCGCGTTTATTAGGTAAGTGTTTATGCGCTGGCAGACCCGAATCACCTCGCTATTTGGCATTCGTTATCCGCAGATTTGCTCCGGTATGACCTATGTGTCAACGGCGGAGCTCGCCGCGGCGGTGAGTAATGCCGGTGGTTTAGGGCTTATTCAAATTGGTCATCTCAGCCCGGCTCTGGCGCGAGAGGAAATTCAGCGCGCCCGAACATTGACCGATAAACCCTTTGGCGTGGGCTTGGCGCTGATCATGCCGGGTGCGCATGAAAACGCGGAAGTCGCTCTCGATGAGCGGGTGCCCGTGATTAATTTCTCGTTGGGCAAGGGCGATTGGCTGTGCCAGCGAGCACATGCCTATGGTGGGAAAGTGATTGCCACAGTGGTCACCGAGCGCCATGCCATCGCCGCCGAGCGCGATGGCGCCGATGCGCTATTAGTCACGGGCCATGAAGCCGCGGCACACGGTGGCGATGTCACCACGATGGTTCTGGTGCCGGCAATTCGGCGCGTCAGCACGCTACCTATTATTGCCGCCGGCGGTATTGCCACTGGCCAGGGGCTTGTTGCAGCGCTGGCATTAGGAGCGGATGCCGTGGCCATGGGCACGCGCTGGGCGATGACGCAGGAAAGCCCAGTGCATGCAAAAACCCGCGAGTTGATTGCGACAAAGTCAGTGAGCGACACGCTCTACACTGCGAATTTCGATGGCATGGCTTGCCGCATCATGGATACGCCGACTGCGCGAGCCGCGGCGCGCAAGCCGATGAGCCCGTGGCGCGCACTATGGGCGGCATTACAGCTCATGCGTGAGCAGGGCACGCCGGTGCGTCAGGTGGTTGCCAATTTTCGCCGTCATGGCGCATTGGCCACACTGCAGCTGAGTTTTTTTGCCGCGGCCGTGGAGCGTATTCGCCTCGCGATTCTCGACGGCGATCATCAGCGCGGCGTGCAGCTGATTGGCCAGGCGCAAGGACTCATTGACGATGTGCCCAGTTGTGAGACGCTCATGCAGCGCGTCATGCAAGAGGCTGACAGCGGCTTCACGGCGATCAGCGCGCAGGCCGGCAACGCTGACGCTGCTGTGGCGCAAGTAACCCGCTAAGACGAGACGACTATGGATGCCTTAACCGCGATTCACACACGCCGCTCATTGCCTCGCTTGGCGTTGCCCGTGCCTTCGGCTGCGCAACTGGCGGGTTTATTTGAGGCGGCGGCGTGCGCACCCGACCACCGACTGTTGCGGCCATGGCGTTATTTAGTCATCAGCGGTGATGGCTTGGCGCAGCTTGGTGCTGTTTTCGTGGACGCTATTGCCCAGCAAGACCCCGTACGTGCAGCCGCAGAGGGCGAGCGTTTTCGGCAAATGCCGCAGCGTGCGCCGATGATTATTGTGGCGATCTTAAGTATTGAAGATCACCCCGGTGTGCCTGAATGGGAGCAGTGGTTGAGTTTGGGTGCATCGGTGCAAAATTTGCTGTTGGCCTTGCATGCACAAGGCTTTGCCGGCATGTGGCGCACGGGCGATATGGCCACCAATACGCATGTTTGCTCGGCACTCGGCCTGGCGGCGCATGAGCGCATTGGTGGGTTGATTTATGTGGGCAGTGCCGTCGCCGATAAAGCGGCGCCTGCCGCCCCCAAGTCTGTGTGGTCGCAATGGCCCGCGCTGTGACGAAGTCAACACTGCAGCAGGCACAAGGCCATTGGCTAGACGTGCGCGATACCATCCCCATGCTCAGTTATATGGCCACCGAGTTGACGTATTGGGATGGCCAAACGCTAACGATCGCGGCGCCATTGGCACCGAATAGCAATGATAAGGGCACAGCGTTTGCGGGCGCATTGGCGACGTTAGCAACGGTAACTGGTTGGGCGGCATTAACGTTGTGGGCTAGGGCGGCGTATGTGCCGTGCTGGGTGGCGGCGGCGGAGTCACACACGCGATACACAAAGCCCGTGATGGGTGACTTTCAGGCGGTGGCAACGTTGCCGTCAGCCGAGGATTTAGCGGGGCTACAAGCGCGCATTGCCAGTCATGGCCGCGGGCGAGTGAGTGTGGCGGTGATTATTGAGTGTGCGGGCGAAGAGGCGTTAACGTTAACCGCGAGTTACGCGGTGTGGCCTGTAGCGCGTGAGCCATGATGGCTCACGACAAACTTAAGCGGCTTGGCGGCTATCGGGGAAATGGCAGCGTTTGGCTAACTCGGCACAGGCCTGCTGAATCATTTCTTCAGTGATCGCAATTTCACGGCCTTGATCATCAACCAGTGCAGCAAATTGAAAAGCATTGCTGTATTGATGGCTGTCATTGTGATGTTGAGTCGTTGTATTCATGGGGCACCTCGTGCGTTTCCTTGAGTTCAATATAATCAGTACCCCTTAGTGCGTCATGGACTTTCATTCGTTAAATGTAACCATCTATGAAATCATTTCAGACTGTTTCAGAAACACCGAATAAGCCGAGTTTACGGCTAGGGTTATTGATTAACCCTTACGCTGGCGTTGGTGGGCCGTTGGCGCTGAAAGGCAGCGATAGCTTACCGGCGGCGGTGCGCAACAGCTTACATGCGCAAGTCGCGAGCAGTGATGCACCGGCACAACAACGTGTTGCGCAATTTCTGCAGGCATTAGCCACTGAGCCGCTGAGCCTGCAATGGGTCAGTGTTGATGGACCCTTAGGAGGCGCTGTGTTAGCGCAAGCGGGTTTGCGTTTTGAGGCCGTCAGCGTGGCGGTTGAGCAGCCCAGCACAGCGGCAGACACACAGGCGCTAGCGTGTGCTATTGCTGCTGCCGGTGTGGATTTGCTGATTTTTGCCGGCGGCGATGGCACGGCGCGCGATATTTGCGATGCGATTGGCATGCGGCTGCCGGTGCTTGGCTTGCCGGCGGGCGTGAAAATGCACTCGGGCGTGTTCGCGATTAATCCGCAAGCCGCCGCGACAGTGGTTGCTGACCTTCAGCAGGGGCGCTGGGTGGCGCTGGATACCGCCGAGGTGCGCGACATCGATGAGGCGGCCTTGCAGAAAGGTCGTGTTATCGCCAAGCATTTTGGCGAAATGCGCGTGCCCATTGCGGCAAATCAATTGCAACAGGTGAAATGTTCGGGCTTGGAGGTGGAGGCGTTAGTGGTGGCAGAAATTGCCGCTGATGTGACCGAGTCGATGCCCAGTGGTCAGCTTTACGCGCTTGGCCCAGGCACCACGGTGGCGGCAGTGGCGGCGGCGCTGGGTGTGGCGAATACCTTGTTAGGCTTTGATTTAGTGCGCGATGGCGCACTGGTATTAGCAGACGCCACCGCTGAGGATTTATGGCAACACGCGCAGCGCGAATCGTTGCGCGTGATCATCACACCAACGGGTGGCCAGGGCAGTCTCATTGGTCGTGGTAATCAGCAATTGACTGCAACTTTGCTACAAAAAATAGGCCGTGATGCATTGCAGGTCTTAGCCACGCCGGCCAAGCTAACGGCACTCTCGGGACGACCTTTACGCTTAGATACGCACAACGTTGAGTTGGATCGCGCGTGGTCGGGTCTTTGGCCTATTACCACGGGTTATCAGCAAGCGGCGCTGTATTCGGTGTCAGGTTAACCGCTGATTTATTACATTTTTCCGGCAATGCGAAACGCGCATTGCTGATTTTCGGAGCAAGTTATGAGTGCGTTGTTTGAGCCACTAACCATGGGCGCGTTAACGCTGCCCAATCGCGTCATTATGGCGCCGCTGACGCGCATGCGTGCCAGTGCCGGCGATGTGCCGAGCGAGTTATCAATCACCTATTATGCGCAGCGCGCCAGTGCTGGTTTGATCATCACGGAGGCTTCGCAGGTCTCGCCGCAGGGCAAAGGCTATATGCAAACGCCGGGTATTTATTCGCCGGAGCAGGTCGCCGGATGGCAGCGTGTCACCGCCGCCGTGCATGAGGCTGGTGGTCGTATTGCCATGCAGCTATGGCATGTTGGTCGTATCTCGCACAGCAGCCTACAGGTTGATAATCAGCCGCCAGTCTCGGCCTCTGACCTGCCCGCGATGACCAAGACCACCGTGCTCGGCGCCGATGGTAACCCCGAGCGCGTACCCTGCAGTACGCCGCGCGCATTAGCACTCGCTGAGATTCCTGAGCTGCTGGCGAGCTACACACACGCCACTCATGCCTCACGCGAGGCCGGCTTTGACTATGTTGAAGTGCATGCCGCGCATGGCTATTTGCTGCATCAGTTTCAGTCTATTGAGAGCAATAAGCGCGATGACGCCTATGGCGGCAGCTTAGAAAATCGTGCACGCCTGACTTTGGAGGTGCTCGACGCCACCATCGCGGCTTGGGATGCCGACCGCGTTGGCGTACGCATTTCGCCAATGGGTAATTTCAATGCCCTCGATGATGCCGAAGGCGAGGCCATGGGTCTGTATTTGGCCGAGCAGTTTGCGCAGCGCGGCATTGCTTATTTGCATCTATCTGAGCCAGATTGGGCGGGTGGCCCTCAGCTTAATGAGCGCTTCCGCATTGCGTTGCGTGCGCGCTTCCCTGGCGTGATTATTGGTGCCGGTAACTACACGAAGGCCAAAGCCGAGCCCTTGTTGGCGAAGTCGCTGATCGATGCCGCTGCGTTTGGCCGGCCTTACATTGCTAACCCCGATCTTGCGGAGCGTCTGCGCGATGATGCACCGCTCAATGAGCAGCGCCCGGCGTTGTTTTATGGTGGTGGGGCAGAGGGTTATACGGATTATCCGGCGTTGTCGGCTTAACGGCTTGTGGGTTGGTTGGCGGCGAGATGGGTTGGCGCACCACGCTGCGCTATGTGAGCCAACCCATCTCGCCGCCAACCGATAGACGTCAGTGGGTGTTGCGGCCCTTAGCCAAAGCGGTAGTGGGGAGTCCACCACAATCGCAGGTGCTGAGCCAAATCAGTAGGAGAATCCACCACAATCGCAGGTGCTGAACCAAAGCATTTGGCGCACATAGCGCAGCGTGGTGCCCCAAATGCTTTGGCTCAGCACCGTCAATAGCAACTCCTCAAGCGCTTAGCCACCGCCCCGCGAATAAAAAAAGGCCCATCAAAAGACAGGCCTTAATTCACCACAAAACACCTTAAGCAATCTGCATATTCTGCAGCGCCTCAATGCGCTTCTCCAGCGGCGGGTGCGACATAAACAATGACGCCACACTAAAGCCCTCGCGCTTGCCAGAAGTGATTGCCATTGCAGTCATCTCAGCCGGCATCTGGTCGGGCACCTCATGTTCGCGTTGCAGCGCGCGCAAGGCATTGATCATGGACTGGCGACCGGCCAAGCGAGCACCGGCTTCATCGGCACGGAACTCACGATAGCGCGAGAAGTACATGACAATGGTCGAGGCCAAAATACCCAAGACAATGTCGGCAATGATACTGGTCACGAAGTAAGCGATGCCCGGACCTTCTTCATTTTTAAACACCACGCGGTCGACAAAGTTGCCGATGATGCGCGAAAAGAACATCACAAAAGCGTTCACCACGCCTTGGATCAGCGACAGCGTCACCATATCGCCATTGGCGACGTGACCGATTTCGTGGCCCAGCACCGCGCGCACTTCATCGCGGTTCATGCGTTGCAACAAGCCTGACGATACCGCCACCAAAGCTGCGTTTTTATTCCAACCAGTGGCAAATGCGTTGGACTGGTAGCTGGGGAAAATACCGATTTCGGGCATTTTAATGCCAGCTTTTTGCGACAGCTCAGAGACGGTATCAAATAACCATTTCTCTTCATTGGAGCGTGGCGACTCAATGAGTTGCACGCCCATGGAGCGTTTCGCCATCCATTTCGAGAGTAATAGCGAGACCAGCGAGCCAACCATGCCGAAGACAAAGCACATGATGAGCAAGTTGCCCAATTGCAAGGTATTGCCTGCGCCATGCGTCGACCCCACGCCAAGCAGGCTGAGCACAACACCAGCAACCACCAAAACCGCTAAGTTGGTGAGCAGGAACAAGAAGATGCGTAACATGGGCTTTTGAGCTCCTTTTGATTGAAATCACTAGTTAATCTATGGACGCCCGATGACGATTTCAAGTCATCAAACGCTTATTTTGTGTCGGTCTGTATCGAGACGCAGAGCCTGTGTTGCCGCCACACGCTGTTTGTCCGACGTTAATGACTAACTGGCCACTGAATCGGTGCCGTGGCGGCGGCGATAATCCGCCAAAAACCGCGCCAAACGCGAAATTGCCTCGGTGAGCTCCTCACGATGCGGCAAAAACACCACGCGGAAATGATCCGGCGTTGGCCAGTTAAAGCCGGTGCCTTGCACCAACAACACGCGCTCGGCTTTCAGTAACTCCAAGATAAACGCTTGGTCATCGGCAATCGGGTACACGGCCGGGTCGAGGCGCGGAAATAAATACAGCGCGCCATTGGGCTTTACGCAGCTCACCCCGGGAATATCGGTGAGCAGCTGCCACGCCAGCTCGCGCTGTTCATGCAAGCGCCCACCGGGGCGAATTAAGTCATTGATGCTTTGGTAGCCGCCCAGCGCCGTTTGGATGGCAAATTGCGCTTGCACATTGGCGCATAGACGCATGGAGGCGAGCATATCCAAGCCTTCGATATAGTCTTTGGCCTGCGCTTTGGCACCGCTGACCATTAGCCAGCCGGAGCGAAAGCCGGCCACGCGATAGCTTTTCGAGAGGCCGTTGAAGGTCACGCAAAGCAAGTCATTGGCGAGCGTGGCAATGGACGTATGCTGGGCTTCGTCGTAGAGAATCTTGTCGTAGATTTCATCGGCGAAAATGATGAGGTCGTGCTTGCGCGCCAACGCCACAATACCCTCGAGAATCTCTTTTGAGTACACCGCGCCGGTGGGATTGTTGGGGTTGATCACCACAATGCCGCGGGTTTTTGCGGTGATTTTGCGCTCTATATCGGCGAGGTCGGGGAACCAGCCATTGTCTTCATCGCACAGATAATGCACGGCTTTACCACCGGAAAGTGTCACGGCAGCGGTCCACAGCGGATAGTCGGGCGCCGGCACGAGCATTTCATCGTCGTTATTCAGCAGCGCTTGCATAGCCATGACAATGAGCTCTGAGACGCCATTACCAATATAAATATCGCCCACATCGACGCCGAGCATGCCCTTGGTTTGGTAGTAATGCACCACGGCTTTGCGTGCGGCAAACAGACCCTTGGAGTCGCAATAGCCCACGGCATTAGGCAGATTGCTGATGACATCCGAGAGAATTTCCTGTGGCGCTTCGAAGCCAAACGGTGCTGGATTGCCGATATTGAGCTTAATGATGCGATGGCCTTGCTCTTCCATGGCATTGGCGGCTTTCAATACAGGCCCGCGAATGTCGTAGCAAACATCTTTAAGTTTCAGCGATTTTGAAATAGCCATGAGCGCCCACACCATCAAATTAAGCCGTCATTCTAGAGCAAATCATCACAGCTGTTGATAGCTGGCACGACTGTTTTCATCACCTAGCCAGACATTCGTGATAAAACCATCGGTTATAACGGTTCGCGCGTCAGCTGCTTGGCGCTGACCAACACATAAGGAGTGCGACATGACCAAAAAAACCGAGGCGCAATGGCGAGAAGCGTTGAGCCCTGAGGTGTTTCATATCACCCGACAAAAAGGCACTGAGCGTCCGTTTACTGGCGAATATAATGCCACCAAAACAGCGGGCACCTACTTATGCAGTTGCTGTGGCGAGCCGCTTTTTGATTCAGCAACAAAGTATGATTCGGGCTCGGGTTGGCCAAGCTTTTATGCGCCGCAGGCAGCATCGGCGGTAGCGGAGCATCGGGATGTCAGTCATGGCATGGTGCGCGTTGAGGTGACTTGCCAGGCCTGCGATGCGCATTTGGGCCATGTCTTTCCCGATGGGCCTGAGCCCACGGGCCTGCGCTATTGCATTAATTCTGCTTCGCTGCAATTAAAGCCCCAATCCTAAAGACAAGACGAACACGGCACAGCAGCGCATGACGCGCGCTTAATAGGAGGTTGCATGAACACATTAGGTGATTTTTCAGCACAAGGTATTGATGGCCAGGCCGTGTCGTTAAAAGACTACGCTGGTCAGGTGGTGTTGGTCGTTAACACCGCAAGCAAGTGTGGTTTTACGCCGCAATTTACAGGCTTGGAGACGGTTTATCAGCGCTTTCGTGACCAAGGGTTTGTGGTGCTGGGCTTTCCATGCAATCAATTTCTCAACCAAGACCCTGGCTCTGACAGTGAAATCGCCGAATTTTGCAGCCTAGATTATGGCGTGACGTTTCCTATGTTTGCCAAAATCGATGTCAATGGCCCCGATGCGCACCCGCTGTTTCAACACCTCACGCACGCCGCACCGGGCTTATTGGGCAGTAAAAAGGTCAAATGGAATTTCACCAAGTTTCTCATCGGCAAAGATGGTCAAGTCATTGATCGTTATGCGCCAACCACCAAGCCCGAGGACTTGGTGGCCGATATTGAAAAAGCCTTAAGCGCTTAAATCCCGGCAATCGCTGCGCTGGCGGCCATTAACGTGGCGGCCACGGCGGGGTCTTTTGATTCACTGGAGGTCATGGCTTTTTTGCGGCGAACAAAATACTGCCCGTGATGGTGCGCGGCGTCATCAGCAAGTGCCAACCAGACGGCGGTGTCAGCACCCTGTGTGGGACTGATGAGGACTTTGTCGACGAGCCATTGCACCGGTCCTGGCAGTTCACGCCAAATACCGGTGGCCACGCCGCCTGGGTGAAAGGCATTGACGCGAATGGCGCTGCCTTGTAGCTCAGCGGCTAAGGCGCGTGCATAGACCAAGTTGGCGAGCTTTGCGCTGCCATAGGCGGCGAAATCGCTCCAGTAGCGTGATGGGTTTTCATAGCGCTCGGCGTCTAAATGCCCCGCCCAATGCGCGACGGAGCTGGTCACCACCACGCGCGCCAAGGCTGCTTTATGCAGGCTTGGCAACAAGTGTTGCATGAGTCTAAAGTGACCAAAATGCATGGTGCCGATCATGCTCTCAAGGCCGTTGTCGAGCTGGCGCAAGCCATTGGTAAAACTGCCGGCATTGAGCATGACGGTGTCGAGCGCGGGTAGGGTGCTGAGCACCGTCAAGGCAGCGGCATCGACTTGCGTGAAGTCGGCGAGATCGAGCGCAATAGCGTGCAGCTTAGCGTTTGGCTGTTGTTCGCGAAGGCTGTCGATGGCCGCCATGGTTTTCGCCAAGTCGCGCGCTGCAATAGCCACTTCGTGGCCATCCGCGACAAAGGCTTTGACCATCTCCAAACCAATGCCGCTGTTGCCGCCGGTCACCAAAATTTGCCGCGATACGTTAGCCATTTTTCCTACCTTGTTGTCGATCGAGCGAAATTTACGCCGCGACATCGGCCGGCGGGCGCTGTAAGTTTTGCGATACTACGATATAACAAGGCCTAGAGCATCTACGAGCTGGAGTCATTGATGGCGGTTATCGGGATTTTTGGTGCGGGTAGCGTGGGCTGCTATTTGGGTGGCTGCTTGATGGCAGCACATACCGAGGTGGTGTTGGTTGGCCGAGCATCGCGCCGTGATGAACTGCGCGCGCATGGGCTGACGATCAGCGACTACAAAGGCCGCACACATGCGTTGACGAACGTCATGCTGGCCACCGATGCATCGGCATTGCAGCAAGTGGAGGTGGTGCTGGTGACCGTGAAGTCGGCTGACAGTGCCCAAGCAGCAGTCGACCTAGCGCCACATTTGCGCGACGGCACGTGGGTGGTGAGCATGCAAAATGGTATCGATAATGCCGCCACGTTGGCGCGTGGTTTGCCGCGTTGTCGGGTCGTGGCCGGGATGGTGCCGTTTAATGTCGCGCGTCGGGCACCGGGTGTGTTTCATCAGGGCACCGAAGGCTATTTAGCGGTCGGGCAGGCGCCAGGCCTGCAAGCGCTGATTGAGGCGCCCTTTGCCAAAGCCAAGCTACCGTTGCAATGGCAAGAAGATATGAACTCAGTGCTCTGGGCAAAGCTGATGCTCAACCTCAACAACCCCATCAACGCCTTGTCAAACCGGCCATTAAAAGAAGAGTTATCGCTGTGGGCGTATCGGCGCTGCTTGGCGATGGCGCAGCGCGAGTTACTCGGCTTGCTTAAGAAGGCTGATATTACGCCGGCACGACTCACGCCATTGGCGCCACAATGGATTCCACGCTTGATGTCATTGCCGGACTTTTTGTTCTCTCGCTTGGCTCACAAGCTGCTGGAAATTGACCCATTGGCACGATCATCCATGTGGGAAGACTTTGAGGCGGGTCGCCGCACGGAAGTCGATTGGATCAATGGCGAGGTGGTGCGCTTGGCGGAGCGCTTGGGCGAGCAGGCACCGGTCAATAAACAACTGGTGCGCTTAGTGCGCGATGCCGAGCAGGGCGGTCCGCGCGAATGGCAGGGTTCATCGTTATTGTTGTCGCTGAAAGCCGCTGCTGGTAGCGCCTAGCCTGCGCGCGATGGTTTTGCTGAGCGGCTGTCGCTTGACAGCACAATAGCCGCCTCCCTAACATCCGCGCCGCAGCTTCCGCTGCTGCCTCCCACGCATTGCCGTGTTCGATGTCCCCATCGTCTAGAGGCCTAGGACATCGCCCTTTCACGGCGGTAACCGGGGTTCGAATCCCCGTGGGGACGCCACTCATTAAGATTTCTCCTTTTCGTTTGTAGCCTGAGCACTTAATTGATCACTTTATATCTGCTATTCCATATATATGGAAAATCAGATATAAAGTGATGGTCTTACGAAGCAGCGACAGCCATGACGACCTCATTGACCCCGATAACGCTATTTAAGTGTTTAGCCGACGATACCCGCGCGCGACTGATGTTGCTCATCAATCAGGAGCACGAGCTGTGCGTCTGTGAGCTCACCTGCGCGCTGGATTTAAGCCAGCCAAAAATTTCGCGGCATTTGGCGCAATTACGCCAGTGCGGCTTGTTGAGCGATCGGCGAGCCGGGCAGTGGGTGTATTACCAAGTAGATCCACAACTGCCGGTGTGGGCGCGCGAGATTATTGCGCTGGCGGCAGCTGCCTATGGTCAGGCGTTACGCGATGATGAGACGAGATTGCAGGGCATGAATGAGCGTCCACAACGAAGCTCACTGTGCTGTCACTCAGGAGACTAGCCATGAAAATTTTGTTTATTTGCACACATAATCGCTGCCGAAGCATCTTGAGCGAAGCCATCACCAATCATCTGGCGCAAGGGCGTATTCAAGCCTTTAGTGCGGGTAGCCAGCCTGCCGGCGAAGTGCATCCACTCACGCTGAAGTATTTAGCTGAGCGTGGCATTGCTTGTGAGGGCCTGAAAAGCCAATCGTGGGATGATTTTGAGTCGATGCAGCCCGATGTCGTGGTGACCGTCTGCGATAGCGCGGCGAGTGAGGTTTGCCCGGTGTGGTTTGGCCAAACGATTCAGGTGCATTGGGGCTTGCCGGATCCATCGAAACTGGGTGCTGAGGAGGCTCCGGCGGCCTTTTTTGCGGTAATGGACACCATCAGCGCGCGCATCGAGGCGCTTTTGGCCAGCAATTTTGAGCAGCTCACTGAGCAGGCGCTGCGCGCTGAGCTGCAGCGCGTGGCGGATTAAATCATGGGCATTTTTGAGCGTTATTTATCGCTGTGGGTGGCCTTGTGTCTGGCGGCTGGGGTGATCTTGGGGAGCGCTTTTCCGGCACTATTTCAGTGGTTTGCAGCGCTTGAAGTCGCGCATGTGAACCTGCCCGTGGCGGTGTTTATTTGGTTGATGATCTACCCCATGATGGTGCAAGTAGATTTTGCCTCATTAAAAGCGGTAGGTCAGCGGCCACAAGGCTTGTATTTGACGCTAGTGATTAATTGGCTAGTCAAGCCTTTGACCATGACAGCGCTAGGCTGGCTGTTCTTCAAAGTCATTTTTGCCGATTTGATTGATGCGCAGAGTGCGAGCGAGTACTTAGCCGGTTTGATTTTGCTGGGCGTGGCACCGTGCACGGCAATGGTATTTATCTGGAGCCATTTGGTTAAAGGCGATGCCAATTACACCTTGGTACAAGTCTCTCTAAATGACCTGATTTTGATAATTGCCTTTGCGCCAATCGCTGCCTGGTTGCTGGGCATCAGCAACATTACCGTGCCCTGGGACACCTTGTTATTGTCGGTATTGCTCTATGTGGTGGTGCCGTTAGTGGCCGGCGTGTTGACTAGGCGCTGGCTGCTGGCTTCTGGCAGTGAGGCTCGCTTAAATGACTTTTTGGCGAGCATTAAGCCTCTGTCGATTAGTGGTTTGTTGGCGACGGTGGTGCTGCTATTTGGGTTTCAGGCAAACACATTACTCGCGCAGCCAGAGCGCGTGGTGCTGATTGCCATTCCGTTGATGATTCAAACCTATGGCATTTTCGCTTTGGCTTATGTGGCCGCGTGGCTGATGAAGCTGCCACATCGTATTGCCGCGCCGGCCTGCATGATTGCCACCTCGAATTTCTTTGAGTTGGCCGTGGCCGTGGCGATTGCCTTATTTGGCCTGCATTCGGGAGCGGCCCTGGCCACGGTGGTGGGTGTTTTGGTGGAAGTGCCGGTGATGTTGAGCTTGGTGGCCTTGGCAAATCGCACGCGGCGGTGGTTTCCGGCCTAGGTGCGACATATTGTCGCAGTGCTGGCCATCTGCGTTGTCAGCTGCAAGCGGGGTGAGTAGGGTAGCGTCAAAATAACAACGGATTTGCCATGACGACTTTAGCCCCAGCACCTTTATTTCCCCGAACCCTGTGCGCGCTTGCGCTTGCCAGCCTGAGTCTGCCAGTTTTTGCCGCCGGTACACACCATGGTGCCTCGGAAAACACAGCACATGCGAGCCACGGCGGGGTGCTCAGCCATGCGCCAATTGGCGTGATGGGCGATCATCGCCACGGAAAGGGCGAGTTCATGTGGTCGTACCGATTTATGCGCATGAATATGGAAGGCAACCGCCAAGGCACCGATTCGATTAGTAACGATGAGATTGTCACCACGGTGGCCAATCCCAATGGCAGCCCGGCCACTGTGCGCGTGGTGCCGAAAAAAATGACTATGGACATGCACATGCTCGGTGCCATGTACGGTCTCAGCGATCGCGTCACGCTGATGGCTATGGTGCCGTATTTGCAAAACAGCATGGATCACATCACGTACATGGGACCTTCTCCCACGGGGCCTAATGGCACCAAGGTGCTTGGCGAGTTCAGCACCGAAAGTAATGGCTTAGGCGATATCAGCCTGAGCGCCTTGGTAGGACTCTACACGCACGGTGCTAGCCAAGTGCATGCGCATATTGGCGTGAGTCTGCCGACCGGGACCATTAAAAATGAAGACACGGTGCTAGCGCCTACGGGTGCTATGCCGCGTCTGCGCGTGCCCTATGCCATGCAAATTGCTTCTGGCACTTATGACTTCCTGCCCGGCCTGACCTACACCAGTCAGCATCAACGCTGGGGTTGGGGCGCGCAGTATTTGGGTCGTTTGCCTTTAGAGAAGCGCAATGATCAAGGCTATGTCTTGGGGGCGCAGCACAGCATTACCGGCTGGGGAGCCTATGCCGTTGCGCCGTGGATCAGCACGTCATTGCGGGTGAAAGGAACGCATCGCGATCGCATTCACGGTATGGATGCCGCTATTCGCGCGCCGATTCAGACCGCCAACCCCGATAACTACGGCGGCGAGCAGGTTGATATTGGCTTTGGGGTTAACCTCATGGGTACCAGTCCTGGCCTGAAAGGCAAGCGTGTGGCCCTGGAGGTGCTGACGCCGGTGTATCGCAACCTCAACGGCACGCAGCTTGAACAAGACTGGACGCTGACCGTGGGCGCACAAGTTGCCTACTGACGCGCGCGGCTAAATCTTGCTATGTTGCCCCTCACGACAAAGGGGCAACGTATGATTGAGTTATTTACCGCATCGACACCGAATGGCTGGAAAGTCTCCGTGGCACTCGAGGCGCTGGGGCTGGCCTACGAGGTGCGCGCCATTGATCTGATGAGTCAGGCGCAGAAGGCGCCGGAGTATCTGGCCATCAACCCCAATGGCCGCATTCCCGCCATCATCGATCACGCGCCGACCGATGGCGGCGCGCCGATCACCATCTTTGAGTCGGGCGCTATTTTGGTGTATCTGGCCGAGAAAACTGGCCAGCTGATGCCGACTGATGTGCGTGGGCGCATGGCGTGTCTGCAGTGGCTGATGTTCCAGATGGGCGGCATTGGCCCGATGATGGGACAGGCCAATGTGTTTTTCCGCTACATGCCGGAAAAAATTCCCACCGCCATCATGCGTTACCAAAATGAATCGCGGCGCTTGTTTGAAGTGCTCGACCGGCGTTTGGGCGAGAGCGAATGGCTCGCCGGTGACGCCTTTTCCATTGCCGATATTGCCAACTGGTGCTGGGTGCGGACCTACAAATGGTCGGGTGTCTCGGTCAATGAGCTGCCGCACCTGCGGCGCTGGCTCGATGCCATCAAAACCCGCGAGGCCTGCCTGAAAGGCGTGACTATTCCGCACCCCATGCCATCACTCGATGATGACGAAGCGGCGGAGGCGAAAGCCAACTTCGTGAAGGGCGCGCAAACCATGGTGCAACGCTAAGATATGACCGCTGAGTCCGATAATTTTTACGAAGTTACTGGCGTTGCAACACGCCAGTAACATTCGGCAGCAAATCTCCTAAGAACTCCCCCGCCTAATCACTAAAGCGCGACAGATACCGGCCGACAAAGGTTGCACGATCAACCTATCGAGCTAAACAGGTACCGCGCTATGAAATTACTAATCGCCGACGACAGCAAAGCCATGCGTTTGGTTATCAACCACATGCTGCGTCAGGCCGGCTTTAAGGGTCATGAAATCGTTGAGGCCGCCGACGGCACCCAAGCCTACGACGCCATTCATAAAGAAGATCCTGAGCTGATTATCTCCGACTGGAACATGCCTGGCATGACCGGCATCGAAGTGCTGCAAAAAATCCGCTCAGAAGGCATCGACACCACCTTTGGCTTTGTGACCACCGAAGTCAGTCACGACATGCGTACCTTGGCAGAAGGCTCTGGCGCGGCTTTTCTCATTGGTAAGCCGTTTACGCCCGATGACTTTGAGCGTGCCCTAGATAAGTACCTAGGCTAAGGAGAGTCGCATGCAGTCGCTGCCAAATGCTGATGCCGTTGCAATGACCTTGACGACGTTTTTACGCCGCAAAGTCAAAGTAACGCCGGCCACTGTTCCAGATCGCTTACCGATTTTAGGCTTCTATCGTTCCACCGAAGCGACCGACATTGCGGTCTGCGAAAGTGATGTTGCCTTTGCTGCCAACTCGGCGGCGGCCTTTGCCTTGATTCCTGCCCCTATGGCGCAAGAGTCCATCAAAGCCGGCACCTTAGATGAAGGTCTGCAAGAAATTTTCGCTGAAGTACTTAATGTCTTGTCGCGCTTATTTGCCGATACCGATGGCGTGCGCGTGACATTAACCACGACTGTTTTTCCTCCCGAGGACCTTCCCGAGCGCATGGCCCAACGGCCAGCCGGTGGTGAGGTGGGCTTTGACGTGAGCATTGATGGCTACGGCACAGGCTTCTTGGGTTTAGGGTTACTGGGGGCGGTATGACAATAGACATGGACATGAGTGAATTTCACGCCATCTTCTTCGAAGAGGCGTCTGAGCACCTGGCCAGTCTAGAAACATTGCTGGTTGGGTTTGATCGTGAGCAGCCCGACCCGGAAGCAATGAATGCAATTTTCCGCGCGGCGCATTCGATCAAAGGCAGTGCCTCGACGTTTGGCTTCCCCGACATGGCCGCGGTCACCCACGACTTAGAAACATTGCTCGATAAAGCGCGCAAAGGCGAGTTGCAATTGACCGAAGAAATGGTCGATATCACGCTGGAGGCGCGCGACGTGTTGCTGCTGCAGTTGGCTGCACACCAAGGCGGGGAAGCGGTCGAGCAAGCAGTGATCGATGATCTCTGCGCGCGCGTGCGGGCCTTAGCTGTGGTGTCAGAGCCGGCTGTGGCAGCGCCAACTGAGGCGGATGAGACGTCTGTTGAAGCGGCAAGTGATGCCGTCGTCGATGCGCCAGATCAAGCAGTGCCAGAGCCGGCAGCCGTTGACAAAGCTGTGGCAGCGCCGCCAGAGACGCCAGACAAACCAAAGGCGGTGGCGAAAGTCGCCGAGTCCTCTTCGATTCGCGTTAGCGTGGAAAAGGTCGATCAGCTCATCAACTTGGTTGGCGAGCTGGTCATTACGCAGTCTATGTTGGCGCTCACCGAGCAAAGCCCGCTCAATGATGGCAGTGCCGAAGCCGAGCGCTTGCTGGAGCGCTTGCAACAGCTCGAACGCAATACCCGTGAGCTGCAAGAAACCGTGATGAGCATTCGCATGTTGCCAGTGAGTGCGGTGTTTAACCGCTTCCCACGGTTGGTGCGCGACTTGGCCGGCAAGCTCGATAAGCAAATTGAGCTGCGCACCTTTGGTGAATCTACCGAGCTCGATCGCGGCGTCATTGAAAAAATTACTGACCCACTCACGCATTTAATCCGCAACAGCGTCGATCACGGCATTGAGCTGCCCGATGAGCGCACGGCGGCTGGCAAGCCAGCTAAGGGCGTGTTGACACTGTCGGCGTATCACCAGGGCGGCAGCGTCATCATCCAAATTCAAGATGATGGCAAAGGCTTTGATCGCGATCGCATTTTGGCGAAAGCCCGCGAGCGCAATTTGCCGTTGAGCGATAACCCCGGCGATCAGGAAATTTGGAATCTGATTTTCGCGCCCGGTTTTTCCACCGCCGATACCGTGACCGATGTCTCGGGCCGTGGCGTGGGCATGGATGTGGTGCGGCGAAATATCGAAAACCTCGGTGGCCGTGTCGATTTGCAGTCGGTGCAGGGGCAGGGCACGACCATCACCATTCGCTTGCCGCTAACGCTGGCGATTATGGATGGCATGGCCGTGGGCATTGGCGAGCACAACTACATTGTGCCGCTGACGGCGATTATTGAATCGCTGCGGCCCATAGCGAAAGACCTCAAAGGGCTGGTCGGTCACGATGGCAGCAAAGGCCGCTTAGTGCTGGTGCGCGGTGAGTATTTGCCGCTCGTGGCGCTGCATGAGGTGTTCAATATTGAGCCGAAAAATGCCGAACCAGAAAAAGGCATTTTGATCATTGTCGACACCGACAGTGGTCGCGCGGCGCTGTTTGTCGATGAGCTGCAAGGCCAGCGTCAGGTGGTCATTAAGAGTTTGGAGTCGAACTACCGCAAGGTGCCTGGCATCTCGGCGGCAACCATCATGGGCGATGGCAGTGTTTCGATGATTTTGGATGTATCGGAAGCCGTACGCCTTGGTCGTCGGCATGGTATGGCGGCAGTAACGATGGCGCAGGCTGTCTAGGGGATAAACGATGGATATTTTGCAACGCGACAACACCAAGTCGAGTACGGGTCAGGAGTTTTTGACCTTTGCCCTCGGCGCTGAGGAATACGGCATTGATATTTTGAAGGTGCAGGAGATTCGCTGCTATGAGCGCGTCACGCACATCGTCAATGCGCCGAAGTTCATTAAAGGCGTGATCAATCTGCGCGGCATCATTGTGCCGATTATTGATTTGCGCATGAAGTTTGACCTCGGGAATGCCGATTACACGGCGTTTACCGTGGTGATTATTTTGAACCTCAACACCCGCGTGGTGGGTGTGGTGGTCGATAGCGTGTCGGATGTGATTCAGCTCGAAACCGAAGAGATTCGTGAGGCGCCGAGCCTGAGCAGTGTCGATCTCGACGCACAGTTTATCCGTGGGCTTGCCACGCTCAATGAGCGCATGGTGATTCTCATGGACATTGAAGCCTTGATGAGTAGTCCAGAGATGGCGCTGATCAACACCCCCACGACGGCCAGTGCCGACGCAGCTTGAGTTATTAGGAGAAAGATCATGCGAAATAACTTACCGGTGACAGGCACTGAGCGGTTTTTGGGAGAGGGTGAGTTCATCCTGTCGCAAGCCGATATGCAGGGCAATATCACCTACATGAACCGCACATTTATTGAAATGAGCGGTTATACCGAGGCTGAACTGCGCAATCAGCCACACAATATTCTGCGCCATCCCGACATGCCGCCCGAGGCCTTCCGTGACTTCTGGACGACGCTAAAGTCTGGCAAATCGTGGTCGGGTTTGGTGAAAAACCGCTGCAAAAACGGCGACCACTATTGGGTAACGGCGAATGCCACGCCGATGTGGAGCAACGGCACCATCACCGGCTATATGTCGGTGCGCACACGCCCCGATCGTAAGCTGGTCGAGAGCGCTGAGACGCTGTATCGGCAAATGCGCAATAAAGAAACTAAAGCGACCCTCAGCGATGGTCGAATCATGCTTGGCGGTTTAAAAGGCCTACTACAACGGTTGGATGATATGACGATTAAAAAACGGATGAGCTTGGTTTTCACAGCAACCTTGGTGCTCTGGTTAATGGTCGGCTTTTTAGGCTGGAGCGGCATTGCCGATGGTGAAAACGACCTGCGCGAGGTTGTTGAGCAACGCATGGAAGGTAATCGCCTCATTACCGCTATTGAAGCGGACTATGCGGTGGATATTATCGATGCAGTCAATAAAACCAATGCTGGGATTATGACAGCTGAGGCGGCTAATGCCGGTATTGATGCGGCTATCAAGCGCATTGATAAAAACTGGACAGCATTGAATGGATTAGATCACTCACCCGCTGCTCAAGACTTGCTCGAAAAAGCTGGCGCTCAAATGAAAAAGGCAGATGCTGATATTGTCAGGCTACAGTCGGCTTTGAGCGTTTTGAATGGCGCCGCGCCTGGTCGCTTAAATGCTTTCGATGGGGCGCTCTATCGCAGTATCGACCCCATTGGCTCAACACTTAATCAAGTCTTCGATATTAAAAATGAAGCCGCCAAGCAAAGCTATATTGACGCGATGTCACTGCACACGGCGCACAAAAGCGGTATTTCGATACTGATTTTGCTCGGCGCTATCTTGATTGCCTACATGCTGTTCCGCACTTACAAAGTTATTGTGCAGCCGGTGGAGCGTGTGCGTAAGCAGATGGTCGAAATTACTAACGGCAACTTGTCCTTAGCCGTTGAAAGTGATCGTCGCGATGAGATCGGTGATATGACCGATGCCTTCAAGTCGATGTTCGTGAAGCTGCGTTTCGACATGGCTGACACGCGCCGTGTGGCTGATGAAGCCGAGCGCATGGGCTTTGCCTTGGCCAGCGTGAGCATGCCCGTGACTGTGTCGAACGAGCAAAATAACCTGATTTATTTGAACCAGGCCGCACGCCAGCTCTTTGAAGGTATTTACGGCAGTGGCTCAGCAGTCGATGCACTGCTCAATAAGCCCATTACCGAGTCATTAGATGACCCTGAGCTCAAGCGCATTACGTTTGGCAAACTCGATCAAGCGAAAGCCGCTGACGGTATCCTGGCGGGCCGCAATATTCGCCTAAGTACACGCCCGGTAGTCGACAAGGCCAATACATACTTAGGGCGTGTTTGTCAGTGGAATGACCGTACTTTGGAGGTGCGCTCTGAAGAGCAGGTCTCGTTTATGGTCGAGGCAGCCTCTAGCGGCGACTTCAGTCAGCGCATTGAAACAAAAGATAAGTCTGGCTTCTTCTTGGCACTGGCTAATAACCTCAACGATCTTGTTGAGGCCACTGGTCAGAGCTTGGAAGATGTGGTGCGCGTGCTGAACTCGCTCGCTAAAGGCGACCTCACGCAGACCATTGATCGTGAATACCGCGGCACCTTTGCGCAGATGAAAACTGACGCTAACGCCACCGTGGCGCAGCTGAAAGAAATCATCACCACGATTTCTGAAGCGACCGACGCCATCAACGGTGCAGCGAAAGAGATTGCCGCTGGTAACGCCGACTTGTCGCGTCGTACCGAGTCGCAAGCCGCTAGCCTGGAAGAGACGGCATCGAGCACCGAAGAGCTAACCAACACCGTGCGCAATAACGCCGATAACGCCACGACGGCGAGCCAGTTAGCGCGCACATCCTCGGAAGTTGCCGATCGCGGTGGCCGTGTGGTCAGCGAAGTGGTAGTGACCATGGGCGCGATTGCCGAGTCATCGAGCAAAATCGCCGAGATCATCAACGTCATCGATGGCATCGCTTTTCAAACCAATATCTTGGCGCTCAACGCCGCGGTGGAAGCCGCGCGCGCCGGTGAGCAAGGTCGTGGCTTTGCGGTGGTGGCGGGCGAAGTGCGGAACTTGGCACAACGCAGCGCCTCGGCGGCAAAAGAAATTAAAGAGTTGATTTCTGAGTCGGTAGCGAAAGTTTCCAACGGCTACAAGCTGGTGGAAACCGCCGGTCAAACCATGCAGGAAATCGTCAGCTCTACGCAGCAAGTGGCGTCGATCATGAACGATATCTCCTCGGCATCGGAAGAGCAGCGCACCGGCATTATGCAGCTCAACAGCGCCATCACCTCGATGGATGAGACCACGCAGCAAAACGCCGCGTTGGTGGAAGAGGCTGCGGCTGCTGCGCAATCGCTGGAAGATCAATCCGGCAACCTCACCGAGGCCGTGGGTGTGTTCCGCATTGATGGTCGCGAACGTGGTGGCTCACGCAAAGTCGAGCGTCTGCCCGTGCGGCCAGTCATGAAAGCCGCTGCTTACAAAGCACCGGCCAAACCGAAAGCCGTGGGTGGCTCTGCCGCCGCCCAGCTCGATGATGAGTGGGAAGAGTTCTAAGTAACACCCTCCTAACAGGTCGTTAGGTGTGCACCGGCTGGCAATAGGGCCGGCCGGTGTAACAAGGAGAGGCGAGTCGTGAAAGCCAATAACGAACGGATTGTTACTGTCGATGGCAAAGAAGCCGGGTTTTCGTTTAATCAAGGCGATTTCCGTCAAGTTCAAAAACTGATTTACGATCATGCCGGCATCAAGCTGGCTGATACTAAGCAAGACATGGTGTATTCGCGGATTATTCGTCGTTTGCGCGCCACCGGTATCCAAACCTTTCGCGAATACCTCACGCTGATTGAGACAAGCCCGAGTGAGTGGGAAGCCTTTGTAAATAGCCTGACCACCAACCTCACGGCCTTTTTTCGAGAGGAATACCATTTTCCGATTTTAGATGCGTTTATGCGTCAGCGCCCCGATTGCTCGCGGCCATTTCGCATTTGGTGCAGTGCCGCGTCTACAGGCGAGGAGCCGTATTCGTTGGCGATGACGGCCTTACAAGTATTTGGCAAAAATCCGCCGGTGGAAATTATTGCTACCGACATCGACACCAGTGTGCTGGTGAAAGCCGATGCCGGTGTCTATCGCAACGATCGTATTGAGAAGTTAGACCCGAAATACTTACGCTATTTTGCGCGTGGCAAAGGCAGCAACGAAGGCCTAGTCCGTGTGCGCCCAGAAGTGCGTGAACTGGTGACTTTTTTGCCGCTGAATTTGCTCGATAATCAATGGCCAATCAACGGCCAGTTCGATGCGCTGTTTTGCCGCAATGTGTTGATTTATTTTGATAAAGATACTCAGCGACGAGTGCTGGAAAAGTTTATTCCGTATATGCACAACCAGTCGCAGCTATTTGTTGGGCACTCGGAGTCATTGCTGCACTTAAATGACCTGTTTCGCCTGCGTGGCAAGACCGTTTATGAGCTGCAGTCCTCCCTCAAGCGTGCAGGATGATGACTGATGTCAACACCGCGGCGTCGGCCGCGCTATGACGCTTCAGTTGGTGAGGCCTACCTAGCAACGTCTAAATTTTATGACCATCAATTCAAACGGGAGGTCATTAAAATCATGCCAGGTGAGTTTTTCGTTGCCAGCGGTGAGGTGGTGATTGCTACCGTGCTGGGTTCCTGTGTTTCTGCGGTGATTTGGGACCCCGTCACACGTATTGGTGGCATGAATCATTTTATGTTGGCCGCCAGTGCCGATGAGCATGGCGACGAGATCGACTGCATGCGTTATGGCCATTTCGCCATGGATACATTGATAGAGCGCGTATTGGCACAGGGTGCACTCAAGCACTCGCTTGAGGCGAAAGTGTTCGGCGGTGGCCGCGTGCTGCGCGGCTTCAGTGCCAGTGATATTGGTGAAGACAATGCCGCCTTTGTGGTGGAGTACCTTGAGGAGAAAGGTATTCCTATCACGGCCTGTAATTTAGGGGATGTCTACCCGCGCAAGTTGTATTTTTTTCCAGACAGTGGCCGCGTGAAAATGCGCAAGTTGAAAACTGACTATAACCCCAAGGTCGCTCGTATTGAGATGGCTTATCGGGCAAACCTAAAACTAGGATAAGACAATGACCTCTCCTTCTGTAGCGTCATCGGTTTCTTTACAGCCCATTCGTGTGGTGGTGGTGGACGACTCATCGGCGATGCGCCTTTTACTGTCAGAGATCATCAATCGACAACCCGATATGCGCGTGATTGCGACTGCGCCCGAGACCGATACCGCGCGCAAACTCATCCGCGAGTTGCAGCCCGATGTGGTGACGCTAGATATTGAAATGCCGGGTATGGATGGCATCAGTTTTTTAGAGCGTCTGATGCGTTTAAACCCATTACCCGTGTTGATGATTTCCAGTGCCGGTGATGCTGATTCTGAGTTGGCGCTGCATGCACTCGACTTAGGCGCGATGGACTTTATTAGTAAGCGCCAGCTCAAAGGCCGCGCAGATTTGCAAAGCATGGCTGCGGAAATCACCAATAAAATTCGCATCGCCTCAGAGGCCAATCATCATTTCAAGCGTGTACAGCCGAGTATTGTTAAAGCGCAGCATGCCAACACAGGGACACAAAAATTCCCGCTCAATCATATTGTTTGTTTGGGTGCCTCCACCGGCGGCACCGAAGCCATCAAGCAGTTTGTGCATCAGCTGCCCGCTAATTCGCCGCCGGTATTGATTGTTCAGCACATGCCCGAGGGCTTTACGCAGCGCTTTGCCACGCGTTTAAACAATGAGTGCAAGGTACACGTGAAAGAGGCGGTGGCTGGCGAGGTGATTCGACCCGGCTGCGTCTATATTGCGCCGGGTAATGCCCATATGTTGCTAGAGCGCGTTACCGGCGGCACCTACAAAGTGGTGTTATCGGAGGGGCCGGAGGTTAATCGTCATCGTCCGGCGGTCGATGTGCTGTTTGATAGCGCCGCCGAGGTGCTCGGCAAGCTCGCCACCGCCGTGTTGCTGACCGGAATGGGCCGTGATGGTGCCAAAGGCATGGCCGCGATGAAAGCCAAAGGCGCGTATTGCTTTGGTCAGGATGAGGCCAGCTGCGTGGTCTATGGCATGCCGCGAGCAGCGTTTGAGCTGGGCGCAGTCGATGAGCAAGGCTCACCGGATGTCTTGGCGCAGCGCGTTTTGGCGCGCTTATCGTCGATGGCCGATGTGATGGCCGCGGTGGGGTCAAAAGCCTGACGACTCGCGCCTGTCATTTTTTTGACATGCCTGCGCTGTTTTCATAACTAGCTGATTTTTATTGTATTTAAAGAATATCTAACGACTGGCACAGCATTTGCAAATCCCTAGTTATCCAGGCCATTGCGGCTCGATAACGATAGGACGTTGCAGATGAAAAAAATGTTGATGATTGGGGTGGGCGTTGTGGTGCTGTTGGCAGCAGCCATTGGTGGCACATTATTTGTCACCGGCAGCCTCGGCGGCGGTCATGCCCCAGAGGGCGCGCCGGCAAGCGCCGCCCCCGTGGCGCCACCGGCTCCGGTGGTCGCTGATCCCGTGTATTTCCCCATGGAACCGGCCTTTACCGTCAATATTGAAGACGGTTTTGCCACGCGCTTTCTGCAAGTAGAAATCAATCTGATGTATCGCGACACCAGCACGGGTGATCGCTTAAGCAAAGTCATGCCGCATATTCGCAACGACATCTTGATGTTGTTGAGCGCGAAAACCCGTGAGGCCATTAGCACTCCTGAAGCTCGCGAGGCATTGCAGGCCGAATTGGTTGCCAGCATCAATGCCGTGCTCAGCGAAAATACCGGTCGTGGCGGCGTTGAGGCCGTGTATTTCACCAAGTTCGTGGTGCAATAAGGAGCGCATCATGGGCGATATTCTCGAGCAAGAAGAGCTTGATGCGCTGATTGGCGAGGGCGCGGAGGGCTTGGTCAAAGACGACAGCGACACCCTCAGCGGTGGCGGCGAAAAGTATGACTTTGCCAGTCAAGAGTATGCCGTGTCGCGGCTTATTCCGGCGCTGTCGCAGGTGCAATCGAGCTTGGCTGAGGGTATTAAACAGCGCATTCGTCAATGGGTGCCGAGTGTTGAGAGTGTCCGCACCGATCGTATTGCGGTGATGAAATTTGCCGAGGTGATGCGCAGCATGGCGGCCCCGGCCTACATCGTCAGCATCAAATCTGACACCTTGGGCGCGCCGATTTACTTGGCCTTTGAGGCGGAGCTAGTGTTTTCGCTTGTCGATCATTTCTATGGTGGACGTGGGCGCTCACAGCATGTGCGCGCGCAAGATTTTTCGCCCTCTGAGGCGCGCTTTATGGAGCGCCTGACCACGAGCTTATTGCCCGATATCACCGCCGCCTGGCACACCGCCGTCAACATAACGCCGCGCATTGATGAGCATTACCACGACTTCCGTTTTGTCGATGAGCTCCAACAAACCGACACCCTGATGGTCACTCGCTTTACCGTGCAAGTCGGCCAGCAAGAGGCCGAGCTCTGGTCAGTGGTGCCGTGGGCGGCGATTGACCCAATTCGTGACAGCCTCGGCGGCGTGGTACGCACCACGCGTCAAGAGCACGACGCGCAATGGCGGTCACGCCTGATGGCCGGCCTCGAAGACAGCGAACTGACGCTGGTGGCGAAACTCGGCGACAGCAAAGTCAGCCTCAAGCGCGTCTGCAATTTACAAGTTGGCGATATTTTACCGATCGATAACCCCGCCAATGTGTGTCTACAGCTTGAGGGTCACGCCCTGATGAGCGCCACCTTTGGCACCCATCACGGCCAGCTGTCAGCCAAAATACGTCATATATATCCGGCACTTAACCGCCGTAATTAATACCTTTGAGTGTGGAGAGATGTCATGAGTGAACACGAAATTCCCGACAATGATGAAGTCCAAGCTGCCGCCTTTGGCGAGCTGCAAAGCCAGCCCGCGGCGGCCTCGGCGAGTGCGCCGAACGTCAATCTAGACATGATTTTAGACGTCAATGTCACGGTCTCGATTGAAGTGGGTCGGGCGCGTATGAGCATTAGCGATCTGCTCAAGCTCAGCCAGGGCGCGATCATCGAGCTCGACCGAATGGCCGGCGAACCACTCGATGTGTTGGTTAATGGCACGCTTGTTGCTCGTGGAGAGATAGTCGTTGTCAAAGATAAGTTTGGCATCATGCTCACCGAAGTGGTGAGTCCCGAAGAACGCGTACGCCGCCTGCATTAAGGACATGTTATGACTCTCCGCCATCGCCTACTCACACCGCTTATGGTTAGTGCTGGATTGTGTGCCAGCACGGCGCATGCCGCGGCGACCCCGAAAGATCCGCTGTCTGGCGCGAATGTGATCTCGGTATTTTTAGGCTTGGTGGTGGTGGTGGCGTTGCTGTTGGCGGCGGCGTGGATGATTCGTCGCTTTCAGCGCATTCAAGCGCCGCGCGAGGGCGCTTTGCAGGTCACCGCGCAATTATCATTGGGCTTAAAAGAGCGCGTGATCCTGCTGCGCGTGGGCGATGAAAACGTCTTAGTGGGCTGCACACCCGGCAGCATTCGGCCACTGCATAGCTGGCGTGGTGACACCCCAGCGGCGGCAGAGCCCACGGTATCAGCGCCATCAGCACCTGATTTTATGTCGCAGCTGCGTGGTGTCTTGGCCGCGCAAGGTGTGCGTCGCCCTGGAGCCTCGTCATGATGCGCTGGCTCGCCATAGTGGCGCTGTCGGCCTTGCCGGCGTTGAGTCTGGCTGCACCGACTGGCATTCCTGGTGTGAGTACCGCCGGCTCGGGCGAATACTCGGTGTCTTTGCAGCTGCTCGCCATGATGACCGCGCTCACGCTGCTGCCGGCGATTTTGCTCGGCATGACAGCATTTACGCGGATCATTATTGTCTTGGGGATTTTGCGCCAAGCCTTGGGCACTGGTCAGACGCCATCGAACCAAGTGCTGCTCAGTGCCGCGCTGTTTTTGACGCTGTTTATCATGAGTCCGGTGTTGCAGCAGACTTACACCGACGCCGTGGTGCCGTACATGAACGATGAGCTGGCGTTTGCGCCGGCGGTGGAAAAAGGCTTTGGTCCGATTCGCGGCTTTATGCTCAAGCAAACCCGCGAAGCCGACATCGCCATGTTTGCTGAGATTGCTGGCGTGAAAGCCATGGACAGCGCCGATGACGTGCCATTTCCGATTCTCATGGCCTCGTTTCTCACCAGCGAGTTAAAAACTGCCTTTCAAATTGGCTTCCTGCTGTTTATTCCGTTTGTGGTGATCGATCTGGTGGTGGCCAGCGTGCTGATGTCCATGGGCATGATGATGCTGTCGCCGATGATGATTTCGCTGCCTTTTAAAATCATGCTGTTTGTCTTGGTCGATGGCTGGAGCCTGATCATGGGCTCATTGGCGGCGAGCTTTCACATGGGGGCAACATGACACCCGATACCGTTATTGAGATCGGTCGCCAAGCCGTGACCGTCACCGTATTGCTGGCCGCACCCTTGCTATTGGCGGCGCTGGCGGCCGGTTTAATCATCGGTATGTTTCAGGCCGCCACACAAATTCAAGACATGACGCTGAGCTTTATTCCGAAGCTTATTGTGCTGATTGTGGTGCTCGGTCTGACCGGGCCGTGGATGCTGCGCATGCTCGTTGATTACACCCGCGAATTGATCCAAATGATTCCGAATTTGGTGGGTTAGGGCGATGAACTTTGCCGTCAATGACGCGCAACTGTTGAGCTGGCTGGCGGCGTTTTGGCTGCCCTTTTGCCGCATCAGTGGCGCGATTTTATCGGCGCCATTATTTAGCGGCAAAGGCGTGCCGGGGCCATTTCGCATTTTGCTGGCGGTGACCATCAGCGCCATGATGGCACCCATGGTGTTAGCCAATGGCACGGCGCCATTGACCGATTTCAACCCACTGAGCCTAAACGGCTTATTGATGGCCGCCAACGAGCTACTCATTGGTATTTGCTTAGGCTTTTTGGTGCAGCTGGCGTTTGAGGCGGTGATGTTTGCCGGCTCAATCATCGCCACCGGCATGGGCTTGGGCTTTGCGACCTTGATTGACCAGCAACAAGGCACACCCGTGCCGGTGTTGGGTCAGTTTCTGATGCTCATCACCTTGCTGCTGTTTATGGCACTCAATGGCCATTTAGCCTTTTTAGAGCTGCTGATGAAAAGCTTTATCGCGTGGCCGCCCGGCACGCTATCGCTGACCCCTGATGCGGTGCAAGTGCTGCTGAAAAGCATCAGCGCGATGTTTGCGGCAGCCATGCGCATTGCGCTGCCAGCCGTGATTGCGCTTCTGGTCGTGCAGGTCGGCATGGGCGTGATCAGTCGTTCATCGCCCTCGATGAACCTATTTGCGGTGGGCTTTCCGATCACCATGATGGTCGGCTTTGTGGTCATTGCGCAGGTGTTGCCGACGTTGACGCCGGCGCTAGAGGATTTGTTGTCATCGGCACTGAGCCAAGGCGGCGTGCTCATGGAGGCCTCGGATGTCCGATGACAGCGCCGAAAAGACCGAAGAGGCGACCCCGAAAAAATTAGAAGATGCCCGCAAAAAAGGCCAAGTGCCGCGCTCGCGTGAACTCTCAACGGCATTGGTCACCTTGGTGGCCGCTGTAACGCTATTTGCCTGGGGGCCGCAGATGGGCCGCGACTTCGCCAATTTATTGACGGTGTCATTGTCGCCGGCGGTATTAGCCAGCCAAGACCCCGCGCAATTGCCAGGCTTTTTCTACAGTTTATTAGTCGATGGCCTGTTGCTGATGTGGCCATTGATGGCGATGTGCTTTGCCGCCGCCTTGGTGTCTTCGGTGGCCCTTGGCGGCTGGACGTTTAAGCTCAATCTGAAGCTCGAGACGCTTAATCCGATCACCGGTATTGGCAAAGTATTTTCCGCCAAAAGCCTCGTGGAATTAGGCAAGTCATTGTTAAAAGTCGTATTTATTGGTGCGGCCGCTTACGGCTTGCTGAGCTATATGACGCCGTCAATTTTGGAACTCAGCCGCCACAATGCTGAGCAGGCTATGCGCCAAAGTGGTGGCATGTTGCTGTGGTTTTTCTTGATTGTCAGCTTACCGCTCATTGTCATCGCCTTGATCGATGTGCCATGGCAAATCTTTAGCTTTAACAAACAGTTAAAGATGTCTCGTCAGGAGGTTCTGGACGAGCATAAAGAGGCCAATGGCAAGCCTGAGGTAAAAGCGAAAATCCGTGAGTTGCAGCAGGCGGCGGCACGTCAACGCATGATGCAGGAAGTGCCGAAGGCCGATGTCATCATCACCAACCCCACGCATTTTGCCGTGGCGCTGCGCTATCGCGAGTCTGGCGGCGGTGCGCCAATTGTTGTCGCTAAGGGTGCCGATGAAGTCGCTGCGCGCATTCGCGCCCTTGGTAAAGCCAATAAAGTGCCGCTGGTGGCCTCGCCACGCTTGGCGCGAGCACTCTTTGCTAGCACTGATTTAGATCAAGAAATCCCTTCTGGCCTCTATCTTGCAGTAGCTCAGATACTGACGTACGTCTACCAGCTTCGGCAGTGGGAAGACCTCGGCGGCGACTACCCCGACGCACCCAGTCCCGTAGTCGACGATAGCTATTTGACAGGATTTAATGATGAACCCCAGCGAGATATTTCAGACCCTCACGCGTAACGGCTTAGGCATTTTATTACTGATCATGGCGCTGCTGGCCATGCTGGTGATTCCTATTCCGCCGATTTTGTTGGATCTGTTTTTCACCTTCAATATCGCCTTGTCGCTGATCATTATTTTTGCCGTGGTCTATGTAAAGCGGCCCATGGACTTCAACTCATTTCCATCTATTTTGCTGCTCGCCACGCTGCTGCGCTTGGGCCTCAACGTGGCATCGACACGGGTAGTGCTGATGGATGGCCACAACGGTCCCGGTGCCGCGGGCCATGTCATTGAGTCATTTGGCGCCTTTGTCATTGGCGGCGATTTTGCGGTCGGCATCGTGGTCTTTGCGATCTTGGTGATCATCAATTTTATGGTGGTGACCAAAGGTGCTGGCCGAGTCTCGGAAGTGACCGCGCGCTTTACCTTGGACTCTTTGCCCGGCAAACAAATGGCCATCGATGCCGATTTAAACGCCGGCGTGTTGACGCAAGATCAAGCTCGCCAACGCCGCGAGGACGTGCGCACGGAGGCCGATTTCTATGGCTCCATGGACGGTGCCAGCAAGTTTGTGCGCGGGGATGCCATTGCCGGCATCTTGATTTTGTTTATTAACATCTTCGGTGGTTTGGCGATTGGCATGCTGCAGCACGATCTGTCGTTTGCGCAGGCCGCGAATAATTACGTGCTGCTCGCCATTGGTGATGGTCTGGTGGCGCAAATTCCAGCGCTGCTGTTGTCGATTGGCGTTGCGGTCATCGTCACGCGCATCTCCAGCAGCCAAGACATGAGCACGCAGGTGGTCAAGCAAGTGCTGGCCAGCCCCCGTGTGTTGTATTTGGCGGCGGCGGTATTGGGCGTTATGGGTGTCATCCCGGGCATGCCTAACCTAGTGTTTTTATTAATGGCGGCGGCGTGTGGCGGCGGCGCTTGGCTGATGCAGCAAAAAGCCCTAGAGCCGGAGGTGCTCGATGGCAGTGATGCTATGTCGCGTACTGGTGGACTGCCTGGCGATGCGAAAGCGGCAGAACCCACCGAGCTGCAATGGGATGATGTCACCAATACCGATGTCATCGGTCTGGAAGTGGGCTACCGCCTGATTCCCTTGGTCGATCGCGCGCAGGGCGGCGAACTCATTGGCCGCATTACCGGCGTGCGTAAAAAGCTCTCGAAAGAACTGGGCTTTTTGGTGCAGTCGGTACATATCCGCGACAACCTCGATTTAGCGCCTGGCGCTTATCGCATCACCTTGCTTGGCGACACCGTGGCGCAGGGCGAGATCGTCATGGGCAGCGAGTTGGCCATCAATTCCGGTCAAGTCCATGGCCAGATTCGTGGCACGGCCACGCGCGACCCGGCATTTGGCATGGAGGCGGTGTGGATTGACCCGTTGCAGCGCGATCAAGCGCAAACCCTTGGCTATACCGTGGTCGACAACGGCACGGTAATGGCCACGCATTTAAGCCAAGTCATCAAGCAACACGCGCATGAGCTGCTTGGCCACGAGGAGGTGCAGCAACTGCTCGATGGACTGGCGAAAAGCGATTCGAAACTGGTGGAGAGCTTGGTGCCGAAGCAGCTGCCGCTGAGTGTGGTGGTGCGCGTGCTACAAAACCTGCTGAAAGAGGGCGTGTCTATTCGCAGCTTGCGTTTAATTGCCGAGTCGTTGGCAGAACAAGCGCCGCGCACGAAAAACCCCGATGAGCTACTCGAAGGCGTGCGCATGGCCTTAGGTCGCATGATTGTGCAAGAAATCAATGGTTTAGAGACCGAGCTACCTGTCATGGCACTCGATGCCGACCTTGAGCAATTGCTATTGAACTCGCTGAAAGGTGGCGGTGGCGGAATTGAGCCGAGCTTGGCGGAAAAACTGCAAAACGGCCTGTCTGACTTCACTCAAACGCAAGAGCTCAGTGGCCGGCCTGCCGTGCTGCTGGTGTCACCGGCGATTCGTTCGTGGCTGTCGCGGTTTATTCGCCGCAGCGTGCCGGGACTCAATGTGCTGTCGTACAACGAAGTGCCTGATAGCAAGGAAGTGCGCCTGGTGTCGACCATGGGGAATAACGGTCGCGTAGGGTTGGCCTAAGTTTTGCATTAACCCTATCAGAGCGCCTAAACAGGCGGCGCACCGTGATTGAGTAAGGGGCAGAAGATGAAGATTCGTAAGTTCAAAGCCGCAAACAGCCATGTTGGCATGCGTATGATTCGCGAAGCCTTGGGCGATGACGCCAGTATTTTGGCATGCTACGAAGTGGCTGATGGCGTCGAGTTTATTGCCACCGGCGACGACTTAAGCGCCATGGTCAATGCTAAGGGCCAACCCGTTGATAGCGAGGCCGCTCGCGTGCAAGCCATGGCCTCGGCAGTGACTCCCCCTGAGCAAGTGCAGCGCCGGCAATCCAACTTACGTCATTTAGGTCTGAGCGATGATACGCCGGCCCGCGACGGCGGCGTTACAGCGTCGATCTCCAGTGTTGGCCATAGCGCCAATATTTTGATGCGCAATACCCGCGCGGCTGAGAAGCCCACAAAAACGCCACTGCGCGCGGTCAATACCGACAATCAGCAATCCCTAGAAAAAAGCTTACAGGCCGCCAGTGCTTTGGCCATTGGCCGCTCAGTAGCGGCTGCTAAGCCTGCCGCTGCGCCTGCTGTCGCCACAGCGGCTGCGCCAGCTCAGCAGTCCCAAGCCGACATATTGGCGCTCAAGCAAGAGCTCGGATCGATTCGCCATTGGCTAGAAAACCATTTGCGCCAAAGCAGCGTGAGCAGCGTCGGTCAACTGCCCGATAACCTGCTGCAATGGAGCGATGCACTAGGCCTCGACAGCCATTGGCTACTCAGCAAGCCTGCCGTGCACGACGCCGTAAATGCGGGCCTATCTGTGCCTGAAGCGTTAGCCAAATCATTGGCGCAAGGCGTCAAAACTTCGGCTCTACCAAGCCAAGGCGTGGTGTTTATTGTTGGCCCAGCCGGTGCCGGAAAAACCACACTCGTCAATAAACTGGTGATGTCAGATATCCGTCGCGCCGGCCATGGCGGCCTCGCTTTAATCACCACCGACGGCAATCGCCTCGGTGCCCAAGAGCAGCTGCGCGCGGCGGGTCGCGTACTCGACGTGCCCGTGCACAGCGCTTTCACGCCCGATGAGCTGCGCGAAACCTTGGCGCGCTTAAGCCAGGAACGGCTGGTGATTGTCGATACTGCCGGCCTGCAAGCGCGCAACGAAGGCTCATTAAAAGCGTTGGCCATGCAGTTGGCCTGCGCACCCGATGCCGACGTGATGTTAGCGCTACCGACCGACGCCGACCCACGCAGCCTGCGCGCCTTAATGAGCCGTTGTGCGGGCCTACCCATTAGCGCCGTGGCATTGACGCGTGTCGACATGAGCTTTGCCCTGGCTCCCACGTTGTCGTTGCTTGGCGACTATGGCCTGCCGGTTGCTGCAATTAATCAAAGCCCGCGCATGACCGATGGCATAGATGCTGCAAAGAAAGACATAGACGTGCTGATTGCACAAACCCTGGTTCAAGCCGACGAGTGCATGAATCCAACGCCAGCGGCCAATGCCAACACGGCCCTAACCGCCTAAATAATTGATTCGGCAGCGTTTGCATGCCGACACAGCACACGACAAAAAGGAAGCGCTATGAAACCGGTAAACGTTATTGCAGTCACCAGTGGCAAGGGCGGTGTGGGCAAATCCAATGTTTCCGTGAATTTGGCCTGCCAGCTCGCCAAACTAGGCCGCCGCGTTTTACTCATGGATGCCGACTTAGGCCTCGCAAACATCGATATTTTATTGGGCCTGCGCCCCGCGCAAACCTTGGCCGACGTGGTCGCTGGGCGCGCTCATCTACGCGACATCTTAATGGAAGGCCCCTGTGGCATTCGCATTGTGCCAGCGGCTTCCGGCATCAAGCGGATGGCGGAAATGCAGCCCAGCGAACATGCGCGCATCGTGCAGGGATTTGCCGAGCTAGGTGACGAATTTGACGTGATGATCGTCGATACCGCCGCCGGCGTATCAGACTCTGTGGTGACCTTTAGCCGTGCCAGCAACCATGTTTTGGTGGTGCTCACCGAAGAACCCACCTCGCTGGCCGATGCCTATGGCCTGATCAAAGTGCTGAAGCGTGACGCCGGCATTAGCCATTTCAACATTCTCAGCAATATGGTCAGCGGCGATCGTGCTGGCCGTGCGGTCTTTAACCGCCTCAATGAAGTCGCGCAGCGTTTTTTGGATGTCAATTTACGCTACGCCGGTGCCATTCCGCGCGATGAGTTTTTGAAGAAAGCCGTGAGCCGTCAGCGTGCCGTCAGTGAGCTCTACCCAGCCACCGATGCCACCGCCGCCTTTAAGCGCCTAGCCACTGCGGTGAACCAGTGGGCGCCGCCGAGCCAAGCGCGTGGCCATATTGAGTTTTTTGTTGAGCGCCTACTTGGGGTGCCAAATCTAGCGGGAGTCGCCTAATGAACGCACATGTTGCCTACCAAGCGGTGGCCATGGGCAGTCGTGACGAGTTAGTGATGCGTCACGCTGGTCTGGTGAAAAAAATTGCCTGCCATTTGGCCGGTCGTCTGCCCGCGAGCATTGAGGTCGATGACCTGATTCAAGCCGGCATGATGGGCCTGCTCGAAGCCGCGAGCCATTTTCAGCACGATAAAGGCGCGAGTTTCGAGACCTTTGCCGGCATTCGTATTCGTGGCGCCATGCTCGATCAAGTTCGCCGCGAGGGCTGGGCGCCGCGCACGCTGACCAAGCGTGTGCGCGACATGAGCCAGGCGGTGCGGCGTGTCGAGCATCGCAAAGGGCGAGAAGCCAGCGGTGCTGAGGTAGCTCAGGAGATGGGCGTTAGTCTCGACGAATACCACGATTTATTGCGCGACGCCGGCAGCTTGCGGGTGTTTAGTCTCGATCAGCTCAGCGAAGACGGTTTCGATGCGCCCGAGTCCGATGATATGCACGACAAGCCATTAGGTGCGCTGCTTGAGGCCGGCTTTACCGATGCCTTAGCGACGCAAATCGCGGGCTTGCCGGAACGCGAAAAAATGGTTTTAGCGCTGTATTACGAGCGCGGTTTAAATTTGAAAGAGATTGGCGAAGTGCTGGAGGTGAGTGAGTCTCGAGTCAGTCAAATTCACAGCCAGGCGGTACTTCGTCTGCGCAGTCGCTTAGGCGAATGGACTGAGGTTGCCGCGTAAGCGCGCTGCAGAAGAGGACGCACACACATGGATATCATGACGCTCGCTGGGCTGGTACTGGCTTTCACCGCGCTGCTGGTTGGGGCTATTTTAAAAGGCGCTGGCCTGAAAGGTTTGTTGGGTGGCGCGGCTGCCATGATCGTGCTGGTCGGCACGCTTGCGGCGGTGATGATTCATACGCCAGGCCCCGTGTTTAAACGCGCTTTAAAGATTTTCAGTTGGTTATTTAAGCCACCACCCGGCGACATGGAAGCCTTGATTGGCAAAATTGTTGAGTGGAGTCGTATTGCCCGTAAAGACGGCCTAATGGGTCTGGAGTCGCAAGTGGACGGCGAAACCGATGAGTTCATCAAAAAAGGCCTGCAACAACTGGTCGATGGCGGTGAGCCGGAAACCATTCGCGGCACCTTAGAGGTCGAGATGGAGTCGAGCGAAGAGTTCGACACAGCGGCGGCAAAAGTCTGGGAATCCATGGGTATTTATGCGCCCACTCTCGGCATTGTTGGTGCGGTATTGGGCTTGATGGCGGTGATGGGCAACTTATCCGACCCGAGTAAGCTTGGCGCCGGTATTGCCGCGGCGTTTACGGCGACCATTTATGGTATTGCCTCCGCGAACCTCTTTTTCCTACCGTTTTCCAACAAGCTCAAGTACCACGTTAAAGAGCAGGCCAAGATGCGCATGATGTTTATTGAGGGGCTGGTGTCGATCGCCCAGGGTGAAAACCCACGCAATATCGAGGCACGCTTAATGGGCTATGTCGTTCACGCAGCACCAAAGGGCAAGGACGATGGCAAAAAAACATAAGCACGAAGACCACGTAAACCACGAGGCTTGGGCAATTCCCTTTGGCGATTTGATCATCTTATTGCTGGCATTTTTCGTGGTCATGTACGCGGTGTCATCGGTCAATGAAGGCAAGTACCGCGTGGCGGCGGCGTCGATGGCCGAAGCCTTTAACGGCGCGCCAAAATCGCTGAACCCTGTGCAGGTGGGCGATGTCAACGCCATGGCCAAGCTCACTTCCATGGCGCCGTCGCTGAGTCGACCGCAAGCCATGGGTCCTGGCGGCATTCCATTGGGTAGCGCGCAGGGCAGTGGTGTGAATCCCAAGGCCGGGCAAGTGGAAGAGATGGCCAAGGCCGTGAAGGCTGCCATGGCGGATCTCATTGATAAAAACGTGATTGTTGTGCGCACCACGCCGCAGGGCATTGAGGTGGAGATTCAAACCGATATTTTGTTTGCCAGCGGCACATCCACGCTGTCTGAGCAGGCCATGCACATCATGGAGCGCTTGGCGATCGTCTTGGCCGGCTTCCCCAACCCGGTGCGTGTGGAGGGCCATACCGACAATGTGCCCATTCATACCGCCACGTTTCCGTCGAATTGGGAGCTCTCGGCTGCGCGTTCGGCTAGCGTCGTGCATTTGCTCATGGAAAAAGGCATTGCGCCGCAACGCCTGGCGGTCATTGGCGTAGGTGAGTACCGCCCGGTAGCCGATAACGCCAGCGCGCAAGGGCGCAACCGAAATCGCCGCGTGGTGTTGGTGATTCCATCCGTGCGTGTTGATTCAAAAGCCGCGAATGACACCGCCGGTGCATCGATCTCGACGCCAACACTCGATCAACCACCTGCGGCTCAATAAGCCGTGGGTGCTTAGTCGTTAGGATGGTCAAATGTCCGGCGGTCGTGCCGGTCGGGTGCGGGCTCTGGGCTTTTGCCTTTCAAGCGATAGGTAAAAGCCAGCACCTCGGCAATCGCGACAAACAATGACAGCGGAATCTCGTCATCGAGCGCCACGTTTGAAAGTAAGCCAGTCAGCGCCACATCTTCATGAATCGGCACATCGTGCTCACGCGCCAACGCAATGATGCGCTCGGCGACCTCGGCCTCGCCTTTAGCGGTGACGCGGGGCGCGCGTTGGCCATCGTAGTGTAGAGCTATGGCTTGATGATTCATGCGCGTTCCGTGAGCACGCCGCGCGCGCTGGTGGGTAAGGTGTCATCGTGTGGTAGGCCGCGTTGCGCTTGCACATGACCAACGCTTAAGCCGCAATCTTGCAAGCGTTGGCGTAGCGCCGAGCAGTGCGTGCTAAGCCAGCGATGGGCATGCGCCTGCTCCGCATGAAAGGTGATGTGCACGCACTCATCTTGCTGCGCCAAGGTGGCGACAATGGCGCCATAGTCTGGCAACGCAATACTCAAGGAGACCTTCCAGAGCGCGTGTTGCGGCGTGTCTTTGCCGGCCCCGCGGCGATCTTTACTGAGCTGAATTTGGACTAAATCAATGCCATCGTGATCGCGCACCGGCAGCTCCATGAGCCAGTGTTGCTGGAGCTTTTGCTCATCGCCGGCATGCATGAGTTGATGGCTGACTAAGCGTGACAAGACCCCGTCAAGTTCTTGACTGAGGGCGTGTAGTAGCGAATTCGGTATCGATTGCGCCAGCATATCAAGCAGCGTATTGGGCAGACTGGCACGAGCAATGGTATCGATTTTACCGGCGGCATGTGGGCTGCCGCCGCTATTTAACGAGCTGCTAGCCTCGGGCGTTAAGCGCCGCTTGAGGTCATTTTGTAACTGCAATAACTGCCGCTTTAAGTCGCCATGGGGCGGTATGATGCCCGCGGCAAGCTGCTGTTCAAAAAATAAGCCACTGTTTTTTAATGTATTTTGTAGGCTATTGGCGTGCATGAGCTGCGCCGGCGTGGGCAGTTGCGCCAACAGTCGTGCCACGCCTTCCGGCGCTTCGGCGTGCGCGGCCAGTGCCGGCAGCAGGGCCATCAAGCGGCTGGCATCGAGTTGCTTGGGGAGAAATGTTTTGAGTTGGCTATTGGCCTGCTGTGCTGGCGTTGGTAGCTTATCGACGAGCAAGCGTTTGTCGTCACCGCCAATGACTTGCAGGCTGAGCTTGTCGCCAATCGTCAGCGCACTGCGGCTTTCGGCAATGCGCTCACCCATTGGCGTGCGCAGTTTATAGCGCAGCAAATCCAGCTGAGCGAGTACCTCCACGCGCATCACGCGACCCACCGCTTGCTGTGGCGTGACGAGCGAGGATTGCACCGTTGGCGGCAACACCACGGCGGCCTGATTGGGCGCGACTCGCATAAATAAAGTGCCTCAAACGCTCAGCCTCAAGCCGGCTTATGCCTGCCCGAGGCTGCCACGTAAATAGCCGCCGGACTGCTGACCTTGCTTGCCATAGGTGGCGGGCAGGGCGGCGTTGCCGGTCAAAATATCGAGGCTGCGGCGCGTTTGTTGGCCCAATAAACTAATGCTCAGCCCGGCTTGTTGATTGAGCGGCTGGCAGGCCTTTAATACGCTCACCGCGTGCTCCCAGACGTGCAGCAACTGGCTGCCATTGGGCAACGCATGCAATGCCTCGCGCATGGCCAAACGACCACGCTCACGTTGGCCTTGGCTGCTCAGCCATTGCACGCGCTCGCTTTCTAAACACTCTAGCTGACGGCTGAGCTGGGTTTTTGCCTGCGCGAAATCCGGCAGATTAAGCACCGGCCAGTTCGATAAATGCGCCAATTCACGCTCCAAAAGATCTTTGAAACGACCGGATAATTCGCTCAATTCATTGAGCCAAAGGGCTGGATCTCGGAGTGACATGGCGATTTCCTCACTAGGGGTTAGGTCATGCGCGTGTGGCATTCAACGTCATCGAGACGAAGGCTTGTGCCACCGCTTTCGGGTTTACTTGAAACTCACCGCGGGCAATCGCCAGCTTGATGTCGTCGACTTTTTGACGATCAATCTCGGGGGCCTCATGGGCCGCGGCTTTGGCTCGATCCACCAGCGAATTTGACGCGCTGTGGCTCGTGGCCTTGGTGTCTTCGGTTCGGGCTGACGCCTCTGCTGCGCGGCTTTCACGCAGTGCATCAGTGGATTTCGTGGCCTCGTTACGGGCCACATCAAGCCGCTTCGGCGGCAGTGAGCTGATGTTGTCTACCATGGCGGCAGATCCTCCAAATAGGGGTGGTCTTCCGTCTTATCGGCCCGCTTGAGCGAAACTTGAGAACTTATTTCAATTATTTTTAGCGTCACGCTGGCTCATTGCACGCGCACTCGACCACTGGCGATGGCCTCGCCTTGAACGGTGCGCCCGGACTGTGAATTTTTGACCGTGACCAGCTCGCCAGCAGCGGCATTGGCCAGCGCCACACCGCGCATACTAATAGCCATGCGCGTGTCACTAAGCTCAATGGCCACGAGGTCGCCGCGGCGGATCACATCAGCGGCTTGGGTCATGCTGGGCGTAATCACAGCACCTTGTGCAATGCCCATTTTCGCTTGCAGGGCACGCTCAGTTGGCAGGCTTTGCACATAGCCGTAGGGCAGGCGAGTGATGTCTCGACGCGCACGGATCACGTCATCGGGGCGAATGCTGTCGTGGCGAGCAATCGCACGTCGCGCCACCAAGACATCGGCTTGGGCTTCGGCAATCACCGAGACGTGCACGGTCCAGCCGGCATTGCCCGGGCAGCTCACGGCAATGCTGGTGCGCTGCGCGATGCGCCCACCAACCGGCAGCAGCGCGCGTAATGGCTCCGCGCAGGCCATCAGGCTCAAGCGCTCATCGAGCACTGGTGGCTGTAGGCGCACATGCAAGCCTTGCCACGGATGATTGGCTTGCACATAGGCCACGGCGGCATCGCCAATGGCGACGAGGCGTTGCGAGGCCGCCATGGCGGGATTGGCGATTAGCATCAAGAGCACGGGCCAGACGCTGATCAAGCAGGCGGCGCGCCGCAGCCGTGGCCTATGGCTTGCTGTGCGACACAGGGCGTGACGGAGAAAATGCATCATGGCGTAAGGCCTCTTAGCAAACTGACGCGCATGGCTTGCGCGATGAGTGACGCCCCACAGGGCATCGGTTTGGCAAAGAGGCTTACAAGTTACGTGCCAATGCACTTAGAGGCGCAGAAAAAAGATCAGGCTCATGGCCAAGCCCACGGCAATAATGCCGAGCCGTAGCGTGCCGGCGGGTAGCCGTTGTGCCACGCGCGCGCCCCAATACCCGCCGGCAGTTGCCGCCAACATCATCAGCAGTGCTTGTGGCCACAGCACCAGATCGCCGAGAGCGTAAATCACCACGGCAATGGCGGTGAGCACAGTCGACAGCAAATTTTTGACGCCATTCATGGCATTGAGATTGCTGTGACCGAGCAGGCTCAAGGCGGCCAGCAATAAAATGCCTAAGCCGCCGTTAAAGTAGCCGCCATAAATAGCCACAACGGTCAGCGCCGCCAGTGCCACCGTTGGCGAGGCAGAGCGGCCTTGGCGACTGGCTAATAAGCGCGGCGCGAGAGCAAACAATGCGGTGGCGGCGAGCAGCAGCCACGGCATGAGCTGATTAAAGGTGCGATTGTCGGTGACTAATAATAAGCCGGCACCGAGGCTGCCGCCGAGCACACTGAGCATCAGCACGCGGGGCAAAGATAGGCCCTTGAGCTCGCGTAATGCCTGGCGAAAGCCCCAGGTGCTGGCAGCGTAGCCGGGCAGCAGCGCCACGGTGCCGGTGGCGTTGGCCATGACCGGCGGCACGCCACAGTAAATCAGCGCGGGCAGCGTCAAAAAGCTGCCACCACCGGCCACGGCGTTGAGCGCGCCGGCCGCAAAAGCCGCCAGCGTTAACAGCAGGTATTCAGTCATGTGGCGCTGCCAAGGGCTTGACGTTGGCTGCTGATGGTAGCGAGACGCTGCCGGTGTTGCTAGTCATACCAACGTTTAAGGCACTGAAAATAAACCATAAATAAACATTGGCACGGCGATTGCTAATTCACTCTCGTACAGACGCACAAGGCGTTGGGAGGTGAGCGATGGGCATTAGTTTTGATTCCGTACTCGGGGTGCATGAAAAGGCATTGCATTTGCGCGCGCAGCGTAGCGAGATCATTGCCTCCAACATTGCCAATGCCGACACGCCGGGCTATCAGGCGCGCGACATCGACTTTAAATCGGCGCTCTCGGAAGCCATGGGCGAAAACCGCGCCGCTGTTGCTAGCGGCGGCAACTTGGCCCTGCGCGCCAGCAGCCATGGCACCAGCATCAATGAGTCGGGCCAGCGTATTAGCAGCACCAACGATGTGGCCGCCAGCATCAAATACCGTATTCCCATGCAGTCCGCGCTCGATGGCAACACCGTTGAGACCGACCGCGAGCAAGCCGCCTTTGCCGATAACACCGTGCGCTATCAAGCCACGCTGCAATTTCTCGGCGGCAAATTCTCATCCATGAAAAACGCCATCTCTGGAGGTCGCTAATCATGAGTATTTTTGATATCGCCAGTTCCGCCATGAATGCGCAAATGCTGCGCCTCAATACCACCGCTAGCAATATGGCCAACGTCGACACCGTCAGTGGCACCGCCGAGGGCGCCTATCGCGCGCGCCAGCCAGTGTTTGCCACGCTCATGGCCGATGCCAATGACGCCACGCAAGTGGGCGTCAAAGTCGATGGTGTGGAGACCAGCCAAGCTGAAATCCCTAGGCATTATCAGCCCGGCCACCCCATGGCCGATAAAGACGGCTATGTCTATGGCAGCAACGTCAATGCCATTGAAGAGATGGCCAATATGATTTCCGCCTCGCGCGCCTACCAAAGCAATGCCGAGATTTTTTCCACCGCGAAAACCCTGATGCTGCGCACCTTGCAGCTCGGCCAACAGTAAGCCCGGAGTAAGTCATGGACTTCAGTCAAATCAATAGTGTCGTCAATCCCGGTGCCACGGCAGCGGCTGGCGGTAGCGAAAGCCGCAAAACCTTGAGCGACTTGGATCAGGGCGATTTTATGACGCTCATGCTCGCGCAAATGCAGGCGCAAGACCCGCTCAAGCCCACCGATAACACGCAGTTTATGGCGCAGATGGCGCAGCTCTCCAGCGTTGCCGGCATCAATGACATGAAGGAGTCGATCAGTGATTTGGCCAACTCCATGTCATCGAGCCAGTGGCTCAATGCCTCCGGCTTAATCGGCAAAACCGTGTTAGTGCCCAGCGAGACCGTGGGACTTAGCCAAGGCACACCGATTACGGGTCAGGTCAGCCTCGATACCTCGGCGCAAAATGTCCGTGTCGATATTTTGACGAAGAGCGGCGAGCTCGTGCGTCAGGTCAATCTCGGCGCGCAACCGGCCGGCACCTTGAACTTCCAATGGGATGGAACCGACAACAACAACCTCGCGCTGCCCAACGGCAATTACACGCTAAAAGCCACGGCCATCCGCGGCTCCACCAGTGAAGCACTGCCCACCTCAGTACAAGCCACGGTGGGCAGCGTGAGTATGTCTGGCGGTAGCACGCAACTCGATTTAGGCCCCATGGGCAACGTCAAACTTTCCGATGTTAAAGCCGTCGGCTAAGCCGGCACCTTCAGAACCAGGAGTTTTCTCATGACTTTCCGCGTAGCCCTTAGTGGCCTCAATGCCGCCTCAACTCACCTCGAAGTGACGGCCAACAACATCGCTAACGTCAACACCGCAGGCTTTAAATCCTCGCGGGCGTTGTTTTCTGACGTTTTCGCCACCTCCAGCAATGACCTCTCGGCGACCGCTACCGGCGCCGGTGTGCGCACAGCGGCCATTTCGCAACAGTTTTCGCAAGGTAATATCGATTTCACCAACAATAACCTCGACATGGCCATTAGTGGCGAGGGCTTTTTTGTCATGTCTGGTCGTGAAGGTCTGGCGTATTCGCGTGCCGGTGCTTTTAGCGTTGACCGTGAAGGCAATGTTGTGAACAACGATCTGCAGCGTTTGCAAGTTTTCCCAACCACCGATGGCGGCGGCTTTGCCACGGGTTCATTGTCTGATCTGAAGCTGCAAACCACCGAGAGCCCACCGAAAGCCAGTGAGCTTGGTGATGTTGGCGTCAACTTGCCGGCCAACGTGAGCCCACCATCGCAGCCGGTGTTTGCGCCAAATCAACCCGATTCCTACAACCACGCCACCTCGATGACGGTTTATGACACTTTGGGTGCGCCGCATCAGGCCACGTTGTACTTCTCCCGTGCGCAGGATTTGCAACCGACAGACCCTGGCTATCCGGCCGCAGGTTTTCCCACGGCAGGCGGCACTGACCCCATGCCACAGTCAAATATGTGGCAGCAGCGCCTGTATCTTGACGGTAAAAATGTTACCACCGGCGGACAAGAGTTCTCGGTTTTAGAGTTCTCACCGCAGGGTATTTTGGACCCCGCCAACGCCCTCGTTGCCTATGATGGTCTCGATGTCGGCACCGGCAGTGCGCCGATTGAGCTAACGCTGAATTTTGGCGCCACCACCCAGTACGGCAATGAGTTTGGCGTCAACAATCTCTTCAACGACGGCTTCACCACCGGCCGCATGACCGGCATCGACATCGATCCGAAAGGCATTGTCTCGGCACGTTTCACCAATGGTCAGTTGCAGCAGCTCGGCAAAATTGCCGTGGCCATTTTCAACAACCCCAATGGTTTGCAGCAATTAGGCGATACCTCGTGGGCCGAGACGTTCACTTCCGGCGGCCCGCGTTTGGGTGAGGCCGGCACCTCGAACTTCGGTTTGCTGCAAGCCGGTGCGCTGGAAAGCTCGAATGTGGATTTGACCGCGCAGCTGGTGGAAATGATCACCGCGCAGCGTAACTTCCAGGCCAACGCGCAAATGATTTCGACCTCCGACCAGGTCACGCAAACCATCATTAATATGCGCTAAGGCATTGATTTAGCAACGTAGGGGACTGACATGGACAAGATGCTCTATCTCGGCATGACCGGCGCCAAGCACACGCAAATGGCGCAAACGGTGACCGTCAATAATTTGGCTAATGCCAATACGCCGGGTTTCCGTGGCGATTTTCAGGCCCTACTGAGCGATGAGATCAACGGCTCCGGACAATTTGCATCGCGAATCAACAGCATGGGCGCGGATCGTGCCAGCTCCATGGCACATGGCACGATGGTTGCTACAGGTAGAGAGCTGGATGTTGCCGTGGATGGCGATGGCTGGTTAGCGGTGCAGGGCGCCAATGGCCAAGAGGGCTATAGCCGCCGCGGTGACCTGCAGATTAGCGCCGAAGGCTTACTGACCAATGGCGCTGGTCAACCGATTATGGGCGATGGCGGGCCGATTACGCTGCCACCGTACCAGAGCCTGAGCTTAGCCAGCGACGGCACGATTTCCATTGTGCCCATGGGTTCCGGCCCAGAAACCACGGTGGCGTTGGGGCGCATCAAGCTAGTCACGCTCGATGAGTCGCAAGCAATGAAAGGCGATGACGGCCTGATGCGCCAAAAAGACGGCGCCGCTGGCGAGCCAACCACGACTGCCCGCTTGCAGTCGGGCAGCCTCGAGTCATCGAATGTGAGTGCAGTGGAATCGCTGGTGTCGATGATTGATCTATCGCGCCAATACGAAATGCAAGTGCGCATGATGCAGACCGCCAAGGACATGTCCGATAGCGGCACCCGCATGATTCGCATGGAATAAGCGGCCAGAGCTGGCCACAGGAGACGATTATGCAAGGCGCATTATGGGTGGCCAAAACCGGCCTCGACGCACAGCAAACCCGCATGCAAGTGGTCAGCAACAACTTGGCCAACGCCAACACCACAGGCTTTAAAAAAGACCGCGCGGTGTTTGAAGATTTGCTCTACCAAAATGTCCGCCAAGTCGGTGGTCAGACCTCGCAGCAAACCCGTGCGCCCACCGGCATGCAGGTCGGTACTGGTGTGCGCGTGGTGGCCACGGAGAAAATGTTCTCGCAAGGTGGCATCAACCAAACCAGCAATCAGCTCGATGTAGCGATCAATGGCCGCGGCTTTTTCCAAGTGCAAATGCCCGATGGCTCGGTCGGCTACACCCGCGATGGCTCACTGAAACTCAATGAGCAAAGCCAGCTGGTCACCGCCTCGGGCTATGTCATTGCGCCCGGCATCACTGTGCCTAGCAGTGCGCAGTCGGTCAGCATTGGCCGCGATGGTGTGGTCTCCGCACTGGTCGCCGGTGAAACCACGCCGCAGCAGCTCGGCAACTTACAGCTCACCGATTTTATTAACCCCGCCGGTCTGCAAGCGCGTGGCGAAAACCTCTATGTTGAGTCCGCCGCCAGTGGTTCGCCGCAAACCGGTACTGCTGGTATCGGTGGTTTAGGCACGCTCGAACAGGGTGCGCTCGAAGGCTCCAACGTCAATGTCGTGGAAGAGCTGGTGAATATGATTGAGACCCAGCGTGGCTATGAGATGAACTCAAAAGCCATCTCTGCCAGCGACCAAATGATGCAGTACTTAAACAACAACGTCTAAACCTGAGATAAGCCTGTGATGGCTAAGCCCCAGCATCCGCTGGCGGAGGAGTGTGCCTGTGAAAAACCTCATCATTATCTGTGCTGCCTTGCTGAGCACCGCCTGCAGCCAACATTTCATGGCCGCGCCAGGTGATGCCGCGTGGGCGCCAGCCGCGCCGCAAATAGCCCAACCATCTGCGGCCACGCCAGGGGCGATTTTTCAGGCCGGGCATAACCTCAATTTATTTCTTGATCATCGCGCTCGCCAAGTCGGCGACACGCTGACCATTGCGCTGGTGGAGCGCACCGAGGCCAGCAAACAGGCCAGTACCGGCACCGATCGCAGCACCAGCCTAGATGTCACGCCGCCCACGGTGTTTGGCGCGCCGGTGACCATCAACGGCCAGCCAGTATTTGGCACCAGCCTGAGCAGTGAGTCGGCCTTTGCCGGCAATGGCAAAAGCAGCCAGAGCAATCGCCTCAGCGGCAACATCACCGTGACGGTTTACGAGGTCTTGGCTAATGGCAACTTGCGCGTGCGCGGCGAGAAATGGCTGACGCTGAACCAAGGCGAAGAGTTTATTCGCGTCTCCGGCACCATCCGCCCAGTCGATTTAGCGCCGGATAACTCCGTGCCCTCATTCAAGCTCGCCGATGCGCGCATCACCTATAGCGGCAAGGGCGTGCTCGATGATGCCAATTCGATGGGCTGGTTGGCACGATTATTCCAATCCGTCTTGTCACCCTTGTGAGGATGACGCCATGAACCTGATTAAAGCTGTTTTTTTCGCCACATTACTGACACTGCCGCTCATCTCGCAGGCCGATCGCGTCAAGGATTTGGCAGGTGTGGCTGGTGTCCGTGACAACCAGCTGGTTGGTTATGGCTTAGTTGTGGGCCTCAATGGCACCGGTGACCAAACCAGCCAAACGCCATTCACCGTGCAAAGCATCCGCAATATGCTCAGCCGTTTTGGCATTCAAGTGCCGGATAACATCAACCCGCAGCTGAAAAACGTTGCGGCGGTGACCGTGCACGCCAATTTACCGGCGTTTGCCAAGCCCGGGCAGACTCTCGATATCACCATTTCATCGATCGGTAATGCCGGCAGCCTGCGTGGCGGCAGCTTGCTGATGACGCCGCTACTCGGTGCCGACAACCAGGTCTATGCCATGGCGCAGGGCAGCTTATTGGTCGGTGGTCTTGGTGTCTCAGGTGCCGACGGCTCGAAAGTCACCATCAATGTGCCGAGCGCGGGTCGTATTCCCAATGGCGCCACGGTAGAGCGCGCCGCGCCCAGCAGCTTAGCGGCCAATGGCTTAATTCAGCTGAACTTGCGCAGGCCTGATTTCACCACCGCCAAGCACGTCGCGGAGACCATCAATGCGCAATTTGGCGAGCAGACCGCGCGCGCGCTCGATGCTGTCAGTGTGCAAGTGGTGGGACCCATCGACAGCAATCAGCAAGTTAGCTTTATTTCGCTGCTGGAAAATTTAGAGGTCACACCCGGCGCTCCCTCAGCGCGTGTGGTGATCAATTCGCGTACCGGCACCATTGTCATTGGTGGCAATGTGCGGGCGCTGCCGGCGGCGGTCACCCACGGTTCATTGACGGTGACGATTAATGAAAAACCGCAGGTCAGCCAACCGGCGCCATTCTCGCAAGGCCAGACTGTGGTCACGCCAAACACCGGCATTGCTGTCGATCAAAACAAGCCGCGTATGTTTGCGCTGGACTTAGGTGTGACGCTCGATGACATCGTTAAATCCATCAATGCCGTGGGCGCCTCGCCAGCCGATTTGGTCGCCATTTTAGAAGCCTTGAGCCAAGCCGGTGCTTTGCGCGCCGAGCTTATCGTCATCTAAGGGAGCGCGCTCATGACCTCGTCTATTGGCAGCAACTACCACGGTTTTAGCGACCTCGCGGCGCTGAAAAAAGAAGCCGCCGAGTCGCCGCGTGAGGCCATCATGCCGGTGGCGCGCCAGTTCGAGTCGGTGTTTCTCAACATGATGCTGAAAAGCATGCGTGAGACCGTCGGCGAGGGTGGCCTGTTCGATAACGAATCCATGAAAACCTATCAGGGCATGTTCGATAACCAGCTCGCCTTGAGTCTTTCCCAGCAAGGTGGCATAGGCCTTGCAGAGTCTATAGCCAAGCAACTGGCACCTGAGGGCAGCGCGCTACAAAGCAGCCTGCACAGCCAGTCAGCACAGGCCGCGGCCATCAAGCCGCCAAGGGATGACTCATGAGCGATATGTTAGGCAGCGCACTGTCGGGGTTAAATACCTATCAGCGCGCCTTGGCCACCACCAGCCATAACATTGCCAACGCCAACACCGACGGCTATAGCCGGCAAACGGTGACAATGAACACGCGTAATCCGCAGCAGCTCGGGCCATTAACCTTAGGTTCCGGTGTGCAGCTGTCGAGCGTGCAGCGCGCCTACGATCAATACGCGGTAGTACAGCAGCGCTCCACCACCGCGAGTTTTGCCCAACAAGACACGCTGCATTCGCTGTCGGGCCGCATTGATACGCTGCTTTCTGATAGCGATCAGGGCTTGTCGCCGGCCATGTCGAAGTTCTATGACAGCATTCAAGCCGCCAGCACCGACCCCTCATCATTAGCCGCGCGCCGCGAGCTACTCGCCACGAGCAGCACGCTGACCGCACGCTTTCAAGGTATTGATGCCGAACTCAGCAGCATCAATGACGAGACCAACGCGCGTATTTCAGCCTCGGTCACCGAGATCAATGGCTTAAGCAAGCGCATTGCCGATTTAAACTTGAGCATCAGCCGCACCGTGGGCCAGGGCGGTAAGCCCAATGATTTGCTCGATCAGCGCGATACCGCGGTGCTGGAGCTCAATCAGATTGTTCGCGTGAGCACGCTGGAACAAAAAGACGGCACCATGAGTTTGTTTGTCGGCAATGGCCAACCACTGGTTTTGGGCACCCAGCAAAATACCTTAGCGCTGACGGGCAACCGCTTCGATCCAACCCGTGCGGAGGTGAGCTTTTCCGGTCAAGGTGAGATTACTAGTGCCTTAGAGGGTGGCTCATTAGGCGGGATTTTGGCGTTTCGTGACGATGTCTTGACGCCGACACGCAACCAGCTTGGGTTGCTTGCCAATCAATTGGCGAGCGCCTTTAACGATCAGCATGCGCAAGGCACGGATTTGCGCGGTGATGTTGGTGGTGATTTATTCAGCATCGCGGCCATTGAGCCGCAAGCCTCAAGCGCCAATACCGGCACTGCCGCGCTGAGCGTGACCGCTACCAATACGTTTGCGCTCACCGGCGATGCCTATGTGCTCAGTCAGACCGACACCGGTTGGCAATTGCGCAACACCACCAATAAACAGGTGGTGAGCTTAAGCGGCGATGGCAGTGCCGCGAATCCATTGAGCGCTGACGGCTTTTCGATGGTGGTCACTGGCAGTGCCGCGCGCAATGATGAGTTTTTGATCGCACCAACGGGCCTGTCGGCGAAAACCGTAGCGGTCGCTATTACCGATCCTGCAAAAATAGCGGCGGCTGCAAATGACGCCAACGCTGGGCCCGGTGATAACCGCAATATGCTGGCAATGGCGGGTCTAGAGAACAAAAAAGTATTGGTCAATGGCACCGCGACGCTCAGCGATGGCGTGCAGAGCATGCTTGGCAAAGTGGCGGCGACCACCCGCAGCTCACAAGTCGGTGCCGCGGCTCAGCAAACGCTGCTGACACAGGCCACCGCACGGCGCGACGACGTCAGTGGCGTCAACCTTGATGAAGAGGCCGCCAATATCTTGCGTTTTCAACAGGCCTATCAAGCCTCGGCACAGGTGGCGAGTGTCGCCAACTCCCTTTTTCAAACCATTATCAATGCCTTTAATTAAGGCGTTAGGGTGGAGGTCGACTATGCGTATTTCAACTCAGCAAATTTACCGGCAATCCATCGGCAATATGATGGAGCAACAAATACAGCTGACTAAAACGCAGCAGCAAGTCGCCACCGGCAAGCGCTTTCAAAACGCTTCGGAAGACCCCGTCGCCGCGCAGCAAAGCCTCGCCATGCAGCGCAGCTTGGATCGCCTCGCGCAATACGATAAGCAGTCGGTGTTGGTTGATGGCCGCTTGCGCGAAGAAGAAAATGCTGTGACGAGTAGCGTGCAAGTGTTGCAGCGCGTACGCGAGCTGGTCGTTGGCGCGAATAACGGCACGCAGAGCAATGACAGCCGTGCCGCGACTGCCGCAGAGATTCGTGAGCAGGTCAAATCATTGATGCAGCTCGCCAATAGCCAAGATGGCAATGGCCATTATTTATTTGGCGGCTACCAAGATGACACCGCGCCCTATAGCTTTGATGACGCCTCGCAAGCGGTGCAGACCAATACCCATGCCGGGCAGCGTTTGGTCAGTATTGGCCCGGGCCGGCAAGTCGCCGACGGCGATACCGGTGCGGCCGTGTTTCAGCAAGTACCTGCCAATGCCACGGATGTGGCGGCCGGGCAAATTGATCTGTTTACCGCACTCAGCCAAATTGCCACCGCCCTAGAAACACCCCGCAGTGGTGGCTTGGAGCCAGTCGTGCCACCGACCGTGCCAGCAGACCCCACCGAGCCCTATAACTTAAGTGACAGCACAACGACCGTCGATGGCCTCAATAAGGTCTTGGCGAAATCCTTAGTGGTGCTCGATCGCGGCCTCGACCATTTGAGCGATGTACGCACCAGTATTGGTGTGCGCTTGAATCAGATTGATCAGCAAAGTGAAACAAATGCCAGTAGCAGCCTTCAGTTATCGGCCCTAAAAGCCGATAACGAAGACATTGATATTGCCGAGGCTTACAGTCGTTTATCACTGCAAATCAGTGGCTTGCAAGCGGCTCAGAAAGCCTATGTGCAGGTTCAAGGGCTGTCATTGTTCAACTATTTGTAAGTCTCTGCAGGCTTTTGTGGTGCAAATGTAAAAGCCCCTCAAGTCTGCAAGCATCGGTTCGATATCTAGTGTGTCCGCGATACAAAGCCATTTGGGCAGAGGTCGCACAGTAACCAACGGTAGAAACGGAGAAACATCATGGCCCTGTCCATTAACACCAACGTGGCATCCTTGAACGCTCAACGTAACCTGAGCACTTCACAAAACAAAATGGCCGACTCACTGCAGAAACTGTCGACCGGTATGCGCATCAACAGCGCCAAAGATGACTCAGCTGGTCTGGCCATCTCCGAGCGTATGACCTCGCAAATCCGTGGTCTGAATGTTGCCGTGCGTAACGCCAACGATGGCATCTCGCTGGCACAAACCGCTGAAGGCGCGTTGAGCGAAGTCGGTAACAACTTACAGCGTATGCGTGAGCTCGCTGTGCAAGCCTCCAACGGCACCAACACGCAAGCCGACCGCGACGCGCTGAACACCGAGTTCACCGCACTGCAGTCAGAAATCCAACGCGTTGGCGAACAAACCAGCTTCAACGGCACGAAATTGCTCGATGGTTCTTTCTCGGGTGTGCAGTTCCAGGTTGGCGCCAACGCCGGTGAAACCATTGGCATCAGCTCGATCGCTAACGTGCAAACCTCAGCATTGGGTGGTGCACTGACACGTAACACCGCTACGGTTAACGCCTCAGCACTGACAGGCTTTGCAACAGCCATTGCAGCTGGTGATGTCACCATCGATGGCCCAGACAGCGCAGCAGGCGTGAGCATTGGCGCCATTGGCTCGGCAAGCAGTGCACAAGAGCGCGCCGGTCAGCTGGCTGAAGCAATCAACCGTGTGTCGTCACAAACCGGTGTTGGCGCCTCCTATGACAAAGTCACGGGCGACTTGAGCTTGACCAGCTCGGGCACCATCACTGTTGGCGGTGCGTCACCAGCCGTTGTCAGCAGTGGCTTTGCTGCCGGTGCTGCGGGTTCGGCAACCACAACAACAGGTATCGGTTCGCTGAGCCTGTCGAGCTTCACCAACGCTCAGCAGTCCATGGCTCACCTCGACAAAGCCATCTCTGAGGTCAACACCTCGCGTGGCAACTTAGGTGCTGTGCAAAACCGCTTCAGCTCCACCATTGCTAACTTGCAGTCGACATCGGAAAACCTCTCCGCATCACGCGGTCGTATCCAAGATACTGACTTCGCTGCCGAGACTGCCAATATGTCGAAAGGTCAGATCCTGCAACAAGCCGGTGTGGCGATGCTGTCACAGGCTAACCAGCTGCCACAAAGTGTGCTCAGCCTGCTGCGTTAAGGCCGAGCGTCAGCGCCAAGTCCCCAGGGCTTGGCGTCATGACTCCAACAAAAGGCAGCCGGTCTCACGACTCGCTGCCTCTTTGTCGTCTCGGTCAAACGGAATCTTGCTAGGAGATTAGCCATGACTATTGCCCATGTGCCCGCAAACACGTCATCGAATGCGAGCCTTACCGTAGTTAAAAGCACGCCAGAGCGCGCGACGTCTGTGGCGGCGGCGGAGCCAAAGCCAGTCGTTGACAAGTCTGCACCGAAGGCCGCGCCTGAGCCTGTCAGCCCTGCTTTACTGCAGCAATGGCAAGCGCAGCTGCAAGCACAACGCAAACTCGAGTTTTCTGTCGATGAAAGCAGTGGCCGTGATGTGGTCAAGGTCATCGACAGCGACTCGGGCGACCTCATTCGGCAGTTCCCCAGCGAGGAAGTGCTGAAGCTCTCGAGTGTGGCGAAAAGTGGCAAAGGCGGCTTATTTGCCGATGAAGCCTGATGCTATGGCACAAAGCTTGCTTCATTTAAAGCCAGTACCGTGCACATGCCAGACCAATGAGGATTGAGCCATGCCAACCATTACCAGTAGCGGCGCCAATGGCATTGATGTTAACAGCCTGGTGTCGCAACTCGTGGCCGCCGAACGCGCAGCGCCAGAGGCGCGCTTAGCCGCGAAAGAGTCGAAGGCTCAAACCAAGCTCTCGGCCTTTGGCTCGCTGCAATCGAGTGTCGATACCTTTCGTCAGTCGCTCGATAAGCTCAATAATGCCGACAGCTTGAGTGCGCGCACCACCAGCGTTGGTAAGCCCGAGCAGATGAGCGTCTCTGCCACACCAAAAGCCGTGGCGGGCAGTTACCGGGTCTCGGTTGAGCGTCTGGCTCAAACCCATCAAGTCGCCAGTACTGCCTTTACCGACAGCGACGCGGCGGTGGGTGAGGGGCGTCTGACTTTTAGCAATGACAGCGCTAGCTTCTCAGTGGTTATTGATAGTGAAAACAATAGCCTATCGGGTCTTCGTGATGCCATTAATAGCGCCAGTGCCAACACCACGGTACGCGCCTCTATTGTCCGCTCCGATGACGGCGATCATTTGGTGATGACCAGTTTGCAAAGCGGCGAGGCCGGTGAGCTCAGCGTCAGCGCCAGCGATGCCAGCGGTAACCCATTGCCGGCGATTCCGCTCGGTGGTTTGCTGCCAGGTGACTCGCCGAGTTTATCTGCCTTTAGCTACAGCACCGGTGGCAGCAGCAATGGCTTAGTGGAAAAGCAGGCTGCCCAAGATGCACAAATCATTGTTGATGGCTTTACCCGCAGCTCAAATAACAACACCTTTGATGATGTGGTTGAAGGCGTGACGTTTACCGCCAAAACCGCCGATGCTGGCAATCCGTTTACGGTCAGTGTCAGTGAAGATACAGGCGGCAGCAAAAAGTTGGTGGAAAACTTTGTCTTTGCCTACAACACCTTACAAACCACACTTAATGCGCTCACCAGCTATAACAGCACCAGCGGGCAGGCGGGTCAGTTGCAGGGCGACTCCACCACCTTGCGCTTGGCATCGGTGATTCGCGCAGAACTCAACACCGCCGTGAGTAGTGCCAGTGCCAATGCCGATACGCTGTCGGAGCTGGGCATTACCTCGCAAGTTAAAACTGGCAATTTAAGCATCGACAACACGCGCTTGGATGCGTTGTTGGACGAGTCGCCGGATGCGCTGGCCGGGTTTTTCAGTGGCGATGAGGGCTTTGCCTCACGCATTGATACGGCCTTAAAAAGCTTTTCCGGTAGCGATGGCTTGTTGGCCTCCCGCACCGATGGCTTGCGCACGCAATTGAAGGACTTAACCAGCCAGCGTGATGCCCTCGATTTTCGCATGGAAGGTGTGGAGGCGCGCTATTCAAAGCAATTTAACGCGCTCGACAGTTTATTGACGCAGCTCAATGGCACCGGCTCATTTTTGGCCGGCCAATTAGCCAGCTTGCTGTGATTAATTGCCGCGCGGCCCTAAAGATTTGGCCAAAATGGTCGTTAATAATCCTAGCTAGCGCTGCACAGACGCGCTGATTTCAGGAGATGATAAATGACGTATGCCATGGCCCGTGCCTCAAAGGCTTATGCCAACATTGGCGCGCAAACCAGTGTTGAGGCGGCCAGCCCGCACCGCTTAATACAACTGCTGTATGCCGGTGCAATCGATCGTATTTCGCGTGCGCGTGGTCACATGCAGCGCAATGATGTGGCTGATAAAGGCCTGTGCATTAGCCGGGCGATTGATATCGTCGATAGCCTGCGCGCCAGCCTCGATACTCGCCACGGCCATCCGCTCGCGCACAACCTAGAAAGCCTCTACGACTATATGTGCCGGCGTTTATTGCAAGCCAATAACGACAATGACGTGGCGCCACTCGATGAAGTTAGTCACTTGCTCGCGGAATTGAAGTCGGCATGGGATGCCATTCCCAGCGAACTGCACCGCGGTGCGCCCGAAGTATTTGACACACAGATGGGTAATGCCCAGGTGGTAGGAGCCTAAATCTCATGTCATCGCCGAATGTCCTGCCATTTCCCACACCGGCAAAGCGTCGCCCCACGCTCCAGTCGTTGCTGGGCATGACGCATGATTTATTAGCATTGGCTAAGCTCGGTGACTGGGAGGGTGCCATGCGTTTGCAAGAGCAGCGCCGAGATGCACTGGAGCTGTTTTTTGCCGATGTGCCGGTGACGCTGGCAAAAGCTGACATCGCCAGCACCATTCGCGCGATTTTGCAGTTTGATGCAGAGCTCACGGGGCATTTACAGCAAAGTCGCCAAGCCTTGATGGTCGAGGCCCGTGGTGCACGTCAGCAGCGTCAAGCCGCTGGCGCCTATTTGAGTTATTCGAGCTCTTGAGATTGCCATGACCGACATCCACTACGACAGCCAAGATGAAGCGCTGCATGAGACCATCAGCCTCAGCGGCCAATTGCCGATGCGCTATAGCGTCAGTGCTGAAGCACTGACCGAAGCCGAGCTGCTCAACATTAACGAGCGCAACTTAATGCTCTTTAATGCCATTGAGGTCGCCGAGGTGCAGCGCTACGTTGCCGACCCCGATGCCGATGATGGGGTGCAGGTCGAGTTGCAGCGCCTGGAGGCTAAGGTCGATTTATTGCTCGGCTTAATGAATCAGTTGCTCAGCCAGCAGCAAGACATTCCGCAAGCCCGCGCCGTGGTGCTTAATGCCGCTGCGTTGCAATGGCAATCCGGTGCCATTAAAGCGTCAGTAGGCGACTATGTGGTGGTGTCATTACATGTGCATAACGCCGTGGCGATGCCGTTGAGTTTGCCCTTGCGACTTACCCAAGAAGGCCGCGGTGAGCTCTATGGATTAACCGCATTAACACAAAATGCCCTCGATAAATTCCTCTTCCGCCAGCACCGGCGCGCCATTGCGGTGAGTCGTATGGCCCGCCAAGAGACTTAGCGCGCTTACACAATTCACAGTTGAGCAACACTTCTCGCTACGAAACCCGACTGAAGCAAAGCGTCAAATAACCGACTAATAGGACATCAAAGTTCTGACACGGATATTTGGCTATGACCGCTTCTCTCGCACTCAACGCAACCACCCCTATTCGCGCTTGCAACCCACTGGGCCGCTCGGATGCCATCGTCACGGTACGCGAATTGATTGGCCAAGTAGCCCCGCATGCCACCGTGGTGCTTATTCAAGGCGAGTCAGGCAGCGGCAAAGAAGTCGTCGCCCGCGCATTGCATGATGCCTCTCCGCGTCGCAACAAGCCGTTTGTGCCCGTCAATTGCGGCGCCATTCCTGCCGACTTGCTGGAAAGCGAGTTGTTTGGCCACGAAAAGGGCGCATTCACCGGCGCCATCAGCACCCGCAAAGGCCGTTTTGAGATGGCCGAGGGCGGTACGTTATTTCTCGATGAAATTGGCGACATGAGCTTGCCCATGCAGGTGAAATTGCTGCGGGTCTTGCAAGAGCGCTGCTTCGAGCGCGTGGGCAGCAACCAAACCATCAAAGCCAATGTGCGTATTGTTGCCGCCACCCACCGTGACCTCGAAACCATGGTGGATGCCGGCAGCTTTCGCCAAGATTTGTATTTCCGCCTCAATGTCTTTCCCATCATGGTGCCGGCACTGCGCGAGCGCCTCGATGATCTGGCCATGCTCACCAAACATTTTTGCCAGCGTCAGATTGAGCGCGACACCACGCCACCGGTATTTACCGAGGAGGTCATGGCCGCACTCTCGACTTACCAATGGCCTGGCAATATTCGTGAGTTGGAAAATCTCGTGGAGCGCTTATCGATTACGCACGCGGGCAAAACGCTCAGCACCACCGATCTGCCTGCACGCTATTACCCATTGGATGTGCTAGAGGATGAGATGGCTCGCGAGGCCGAGCGCAAAGCCGCGCGTCAGGCGCAGCTGGAGCAGGCGGCAAATCGTCAAGCCGTTGTTAGCGCCAATAAACCGCCGCTGATTGCCGTGGATCTTGACTCGCCAGCGCAGCGTAAGGCTGAACAGGCCATGCTGTTTGATCTGCAATCGGCTCCCGCCGAGCGCGCCCCAGCAGCCGATGCTGAACTGCCCGAAGAGGGTCTCGATCTGAAACAAACGCTGCAAGCGCTTGAAATACGCTACATCACCGAGGCTTTGGCCCGTGTTGATGGCGTGGTGTCGCGCGCGGCGCGCTTGCTGTGTCTGCAACGCACCACCTTGGTGGAAAAAATGAAAAAGCTGGGACTGCAAACGGCAAGCTAAAACTGGCATAGCACTTGCTATGTAACAGGGAAGACGGGCCACGAAGCGCCCAGCCATTGCACAAAAGAGGGTATGCGCATGACCAGTGTCAGCGGAGTCGACAACATACTCAGCCAAATTCGCGCCATGCGCCAATCCACACCGGGTGTGGGTTCCGCGCCAACGCCGGGCATTAACACGGTTGATCCCAGCCAAGGTGCCGTTAAGCCAGCCGGTTTCGGCGACATGCTGAAAGCCGGTATCGATAACGTCAATAGCGTGCAAAAAGCCGCCGCCGCCAATACCGCGGCCTATGAGCGCGGTGACAGCGAGATGAGCCTGACGCAAGTCATGGTGTCGCTACAAAAATCAGATGTGTCATTTAAGGCCGCCACTGAGGTGCGCAACAAAATGATTGATGCCTATCACGAAATTATGCGGATGTCGGTATGAGCCAGTTAAACGCCATGAATGCGAATTTATCGACCTTGGCGCAAGCGCCGTGGCTGCGCCAATTACTCATTTTAGTCGGCATCGCCGGCAGTGTTGCGTTTGGTGTTGGCTCGGTCATGTGGTCGCAAGGGCCAGACTACAAAATGCTCTACAGCAGCTTGGCGCCTGATCGCGCCGCCGCCGTGGTCGATACGCTCAACGCATTGAATATTCCTTACAAGCTTGAAGATGGCAGTGGCGCCATTTTAGTGCCCAATGAGCGTCTCCATGACGCCCGCCTGAAGCTCGCCAGCAGTGGCTTAGCCAGTGGCGATGGCAGCGGCCTGGAAATGATGAAAGACGAAAAGGGCTTTGGCGTTAGCGAGTTCATGGAGACAAAAAAATACCAACACGCCATTGAGACCGAGCTGGCGCGCACCATTGAAAGCCTACGCCAAGTGCGGCGTGCGCGTGTGCATTTAGCCATTCCGAAGCAAAGCGTGTTTGTGCGTGACCGTAAATCGGCTACGGCTTCGATTTTTCTCGATGTCTTTCCAGGCAGCGTGGTGGAAAAGCAAAACGTCAATGCCATTGTCAATTTAGTGGCGTCGAGCATCCCTGACTTGAGCGCTGAACAGGTCACCGTGGTCGATCAGCAAGGCAACTTGCTCTCGCAAAAAGACGATGACGCGCTGGCACAAGGCTCTCGCCAGTTTGACTATCGCCAGCGCGTGGAAAAAACCTATGAGTCGCGCATTGAGCAGCTCATCGCGCCCATCGTGGCTTCCGGTAAAGTCCGCGTGCAAGTTGCTGCAGACATTGATTTTGCCAGCTCGGTGGTGAGCCGCGAAAGCTGGAACCCCGATCGTGCCGTGGTGCGCAGCGAGCAAATCAATAGCGATAGTCGCGGCGGTAACAACCCCAACGCCAATGCCATGGGTATTCCGGGTGCGCTGGCAAACCAACCGGTGGCCAATGACGCAGCAGCAGATCCTGCCGCCGCCGCAAATGCGCCAGAAGCCCCAGCCAATGGCAGTCAGTCGATCACACGCAACTATGAAATTGAGCGCACGCTAAATCATAGCGACACACCCGCCGGTACCATTAAGCGGATGTCGGTGGCTGTGGTGGTGGATGGCCGCGCACAAAAAGATGCCGACGGCAAAATCGTTAAAGCCGCACCCAATGCCGCTGAGCTCGAGCGCTTAACGCTACTGGTTCAAGATGCTGTGGGCTACGTTGCCGAGCGTGGCGACAAGGTGACGGTGGTGAGTGCCGACTTTATTCCGGAGCCATTACGCGACGAAATCGATGCCCCAGGGTTTTGGCAAGAAGCGTGGTTTGCGCAGCTCATGCGTCAAGGCCTGACCGGGCTAGGCGTGCTGCTCTTGGTGCTGTTGGTGCTGCGCCCAGCCATCAAAAATCTTATCAGTAGCAATCAATTAGTGGCGCTGCCAGCAGGTGGCGCATCGGATGCACCGCATGGCCTAGATGGTGAATACATGGGGCAGCCTGCCACCGCCGGCATGGCACCCGCCGCGCCGTTGCAACTCGGCCATGACTTTGATCAGAAGGTGAGTTTTGTGCGCAATGTCGCCACGGAAGATCCCAAGCGCGTTGCTCAAGTTGTGAAAAATTGGGTGAATACCAATGCCGAGTCCTAAAGACATGAGCACAGATAACAGCCATCAAGCCGCGATGTTGCTGTTGATGATGGGCGAAGAGCAGGCCGCCGAAGTGCTGCGCCACATTGACTCCGACTCCGTTGAAAAGATTGGTATGGCCATGGCGGCGATTCGTGAGGTGAATCACGAGCAAGCCGAGGCGGTGGTGTCGCGCTTTCAAGAAACCATGGAGTCGCAAACCTCATTGGGCGTGGGGGTGTCGGGTTATGTGCGGCAAATGCTGGTGTCCTCACTGGGCGCTGACCGCGGCAAAACCTTGGCCGACCGCGTGCTTGGTGACGACGAACCGCTCGAGATCGACTCTTTACGTTGGATGGACTTAGACACCGTGGTGCACATGCTGCGTGATGAGCATCCGCAAATCGTCGCCATTACGTTGGCGCATATGCCGCAAGATCAAGCCGCCTTCATCATCAAGCAGCTGCCCTCGGCGCTGCAAGATGATGTGGTGCTGCGAATTGCGACGTTGGAAAAAGTGCCACAGGCCGCCATGCGCGAGCTGCAAGATATTTTGCACAACAAAATGCAGCTATCCGGCAACTTCAAATCGAAAGCGATTGATGGCGCTACCACCGCCGCCGGCATCATGAATAGTCTCGGCGGTGAGGTGGGCAACCGCATCATTAGCTCCTTAGAGAAGACCGACGGGAAATTGACGGAAAAGCTCAAGGACTTGATGTTTGTTTTTGCCAACTTGGTGCAGGTCACCGACAAAGGCATGCAGCTGATGTTGCGTGAGGTCTCCACCGATTTGCTGACCGTGGCGCTTAAAGGCGCGGATGAAAAAGTGCGTGAGAAAGTTTTTAAAAACATGTCCAAGCGTGCCGGCGAAATGCTGCTCGAGGACATGGAAGCGCGCGGCCCGGTGAAGCTCAGCGAAGTCGAAACCGCGCAAAAAGAAATTCTGGTGATTGCTCGTCGTTTGGCCGAAGACGGCACCATTTCACTGGGTAACGGGGGAGATGATTATGTCCAGTAATGTCGCTTGGGCGCGTTGGGATATGCCCCTGGTGGATAGCCAAGCGGAGGCAGCAGTGCCGGCCGAAGAGCCGTCATTGATGTCTGAAGCCAAACTCGCTGAATTGCACGACAAAGCGCGCCGCGAGGGCTGGGAGCAGGGCCTCAATGAAGGCCGTGCAGCCGCCAAGCAGGAGCTCGATGCGCAAGTGCAGCGTTGGCAGGGCTTGCTTGGCCAGCTGACTGAGCCATTGGCGGCTGTGGATACCGCCGTGCAAACTCAGCTGTTAGATTTAGCGATGGCGCTGGCCACGCAGCTCGCGCAACACGAGATCTCATTACACCCCGAGCAGGTGATGACCGTGGTGCGTGAAGCGATTGCGCTGTTGCCATCGGCCAGTGGTCGCGTGCGTGTGCAATTACACCCCGATGATGCGCGCTTTGTGCAAGGCCAATTGAGTGCCGACGAAGCGCATTGGCAGCTCGTGGAAAATGCCGCCATGCGCCGCGGCGGCGTGCAAGTCAGCACCGAAAATACCCATATTGATGAACGCTTTGAGACGCGCTTAGCGCGCACCTTTGAGCGCTTAATTGGTCAGGCGGCACCGGCCGAGTCGGTGGCATCACCTGATCGTGAGTCAGTTGCATGAGCGCCTCATCCAGTGAGCGTTGGTCAACCTGGCTGAGTGAGCGTCGCCGCCAACTCGGCGATGAGCCCGCGCCGGTGGTCGAGGGCAAGCTCAAGCGCGTGGTCGGGCTGATGCTCGAAGCCGTGGGCTGCCAAGTACCCATTGGCGGCTACTGTTTGGTGCAAACGGTCGATCAGGACTGGCTAGAAACCGAGGTCGTGGGCTTCTCTGGCGAGCGCATTTTGCTGATGCCCACTGGCGATATGCGCGGCGTCATGGCCGATGCGCGAGTGATCCCGCAAACTCGCAGTGCTAATGCTCCGGTTGGCGATGGCCTGCTCGGTCGCGTCATCGATGCCGCCGGTAATCCGCTCGATGGCAAAGGCTCATTAGCCTGTAGTAGCACGCGCTCCTTGCAGTCTGCGCCCATCAACCCGCTGTCGCGTAAACCCATCCGCGAGCCGCTCGATGTTGGCATTGGCGCCATCAATAGCTTGCTCAGCGTCGGTCGTGGTCAGCGTATTGGCCTGTTTGCCGGCAGCGGTGTCGGCAAGTCGGTGCTTTTAGGCATGATGACGCGCCACACCGAAGCCGAGGTCATTGTCGTGGCCTTAATTGGCGAGCGTGGCCGCGAGGTGAAAGAATTCGTAGACCATATTTTAGGCCCTGAGGATATGCGCCGCGCGGTGGTGGTGGCCACGCCCGCTGACCATTCGCCGCTGATGCGCCTGCGCGCGGCCTGGCAGGCCACGGCCATTGCCGAGTATTTCCGCGACCAAGGCAAGCACGTCTTATTGCTAATGGATTCGCTTACGCGCTTTGCCCAAGCCCAGCGCGAGATCTCGCTGGCGGTCGGCGAGCCGCCGGCCACCAAAGGTTATCCACCCACCGTGTTTGCACGGCTACCGGCGTTGGTGGAGCGCGCTGGCAATGGCGATGAAGGCGGCGGCTCGATCACCGCGTTTTATACCGTGTTGGCCGAGGGCGATGACCAGCAAGACCCGATTGTTGATTCTGCACGCGCCATTCTCGATGGCCACATTGTGCTCTCGCGCCACCTGGCCGAGGCTGGGCATTTTCCTGCTATCGACATTGAGCATTCGGTCAGTCGCGCCATGAACGACATCATCACGCCTGAACACAAAATGGATATTCGTCGCTTTCGGCAGATTTGGTCGACCTATCAGCAAAATAAAGACTTGATCGCCATTGGCGCGTATCAGCGCGGCTCCGACGCGCGCATCGATGAAGCCATCCGCTTGCAACCGAGCATGGCAAAGTTCTTGCAACAAGAAACTCATGAGGCGGTGAGCTACGCGCAAGCGGGCCAGCGCTTAAGTCGAGTCTTGGCGGGTGAGGAGATGCTATGAACCGTTCCCAACGATTAAAGCCCGTGGTGGCGCTGGCTGAGCGCGAAGAGTCACAACTCGCGCAAGCCTATACCGCGCAATTGCAGCAACTCCAGGCGGCGCGCGACAAGCTTCAGCAGCTTGTGCATTACCGCGCCGATTACGCGGTGATGGCTGAGCAAGTGCCGGGCCGCCCCATGGACCTGGCGCGATTGCAGGGCGCGCGTTTATTTTTGCAGCGCCTCAGTGATGCCATTGGTATGCAAGAGGCGGAGATTCGCCGTATTGATGCGTTGGTCAGCAAAGCCCGCATGAGTTGGCTCGGTGCTAAGCGTCATCAGCAAAGTATTGATGATTTGGTGACTCGCTATCAGCGTCAAGAACACCATATTCGTGAAAAACGCGAACAACATCAGCAAGATGAAATGGCCAGCCAGCGTTTGGCATGGCGCCAAAATGCGTATGCCAGCTAAGGCTGTGCCGCGAGAGATGACATGAATGTAATGACCGGAATAAGCGATACCAGTGCCGGGCCATTGGGTATTACGCAAGCCATGCCCACACCGCAGGCAACGAACCCCTTTGTCGCGTTGCTCAGCGGCCTGATGTCGCCGACTGCCGCGGGTACCGCCGAGCCGGTGCTCAGCAGCGAGGCGGTGTTAGAAAACCCAGAGGCATTGCTTGATGCAACACTGATCAGCGCCGATGAGGCGGTGGTCCTCAGTGAGGCCGCAGAGCCCGCGCTCAACGATGCCATGCTGGCGGCCTTGCCCGATGATATTGCCGCCGCCTTAGCGGAGGTCGCGCAGGCCTTAAATCCGCGCATGCCAGCGGCTGAGCCCGTTAAGTTGTCGGCGACTGCATTGTCCGATGAGCCGCTCAGCGATGATGCCGAGCCACTCAGCGACCAATTATTGACGCCGTTCATCAATCTCGCGCCAACGCCTACGCTGCGCCAAGGAATTGACGCGGCTGCGCACGATGCGGCCAGCGCGGCACCATTAGTATCTGTTGCGGCCACGCCACGGTCTGTGCTGCAAAGTGCCATGACCGATGCGCCTTTGCTTGATGCCGAAACCACAGATGCGCCCAGTCAGTTCACCTCAGCGGCTCCCGCGGCAACCTTAAATAGCACAGCCGATGTGCTCGCAGCGATCAAAGACAGTGGTGCACTGAGCCCTGCGGTGACGGCCTTGAAAGATGCCATGAGCGCGGCGGGTCTCGCCACCGATCAAGCCGACCAACTGATCAGCTTATCGGCACAAGGCGCGCCGGCACCGAGCACATTAGCCACCGCAGCGAGTGCGCCAGCACCAACGGCATTGCCCACCGCCAGCCAATGGACGGTGCCCGGTCATGCCTTGCTCGATAACAGCGCCTGGTCATCGGCCATGGCGGATCGCCTCACCTGGCTTGGCCAAAATGGCATGACCAGTGCGTCCCTGCACATCACGCCCGATGATTTGGGGCCAATTCATGTGCGCATCAGCATGAGTGAGGAGGGCGCCAAAGTGGCATTTAGCGCTGACCATCACGACACGCAGGGGTTAATCGAGAAGCTCTTGCCGAAGCTCCATAGCGCCTTTGAGGCCCAAGGCCTGCGCCTAGATGATGTGCGTGTACAGGCCGGCGCCTCGCAAGCGGCGCAACTGGATTTGAGCCAACAACAAAGCGGCGAGCAGGCCATGAAGGAGCAAGCGCAAAGCGGCCATGACTCATCGGGTCGATCGGGAGGCGCTGGTGCATCGGCCCACGCCGGCGACGCTGAAGACAATGGAGCGCCTGCCACAGTCGCTACATCAGCCAGCAATAGCCAGCTTGATGCCTATGCCTAACGTCTACGTCACGCTGCCTTGTTATTTTCGCGCGGAGCAGTGACCATCGATGCCATCTGTTTGTCAGTGATCGGAGTCGATGATGTTCAACGCGCTGTATTTAACTAAAACCGATGCCGGCTTTGCTGCCGCCGTGCAGGCCGTGTCTGTAGATGACCTACCCGAGGCCAGTGTCCGCATTGCCGTGGCCTATTCCACGCTGAATTACAAAGATGGCCTCGCCATCACCAATCGTTCGCCCGTGGTACGTCAGTGGCCCATGGTCGCCGGTATCGATGGTGCCGGTGAGGTGCTGGAAAGCTCGCATCCGGCGTGGCGCGTTGGCGATCAGGTCATCCTCAATGGCTTTGGTGTCGGCGAGACGCATTGGGGCTGCTTAAGTCAGCAAGCCGCGCTTAATGGCGATTGGCTGGTGCGCCGACCCGAGGCCTTTAGTGCTCGCGATGCCATGGTCATTGGCACGGCCGGTTACACCGCCATGCTCTCGGTGATGGCGCTCGAGCAGCAGGGCATTACGCCGGAGGATGGCGAGGTGCTCGTCACCGGCGCCAGTGGTGGCGTGGGTTCGGTGGCTGTGGCCTTGCTCGCGCACTTGGGCTATCGCGTGGTGGCTGCTACCGGCTCAGCGTCGGCGGCGGAGTTTCTCACCACGCTGGGTGCGCAGGAAATCATTGAGCGCAACGCGTTGTCTACTGCGGGTAAGCCACTGCAAAAAGAGCGCTGGGCCGGTGTCATTGATTCGGTGGGCTCGCACACCTTGGCCAATGCCTGCGCGCAAACGCGTTATGGCGGCGCGGTGACGGCTTGCGGCTTGGCGCAGGGCATGGATTTCCCAGCCTCGGTGGCGCCGTTTATTTTGCGCGGTGTGCGACTCATTGGCATCGACAGCGTGATGGCGCCGTTGGCTTTGCGCGAGCGTGCGTGGCAGCGTTTGGCGCGCGATTTAAGTCCGGCGGCCATTGCTACCATTGGCGCCACAGAGGTGGGCTTGTCGGAGGCTATTGCACAAGCGCAGGCGCTCATGGATGGCCATGTGCGCGGGCGTGTGGTGGTGGATGTTAACCGCTGATCTCGCTATGCTCGGGCCTTTGCTTTTATCGGTCTTGCCATGAATATTTTAATTGTCCACGCACACCCTGAGCCGCAGTCATTTACCAGTGCATTAAAAGATGCCGCCGTGGCGGATCTTAGCGCGGCAGGCCATAGCGTGGTGGTCTCCGACCTCTACGCCATGGGTTTTAACCCAGTGGCCAGCGCCGCCGACTTTGGCAGTCGCGGCGACGCCGATTACCTCAATTACGCGCTCGAGCAGCGTCATAATGTCAAAGCCGCGAGCCTCGCGCCCGACATTGCCGCTGAGCTCGAAAAAATCCAAGCCGCCGACCTCGTGTTGCTGAGTTTTCCACTGTATTGGTTCTCGGTGCCGGCCATTTTAAAGGGCTGGATAGACCGCGTGTTTGTCTCGGGCATCGTCTATGGCGGTCGCCGGATTTATGACGGTGGCGGCTTAAAAGGCAAGCGCGCGATGGCTATCGTGACCACCGGAGGCCGCGATCATATGCTCAGCCCTGGCGGCATTCATGGCGATCTCACCGAGACCCTCAAGCCCTTGCTGCAAGGCTCCTTGGGCTATGCCGGCATGACCGTGTTGCCGCCATTTTATGGCTATCATGTGCCCTATATTGGCGCTGAGGCGCGCGAGGCGGTACTAGCGAATTTCCGTGCCCAGCTGGCTGCCATCGATAGCCGTGAGCCCTTGGTCATGCCCTCGCTGGCTGATTTTGATGCCGAAATGAAACCGCTATAAGCCGCGGAGACCGCCATGATTGAGCTCATACAAGAGACCATCGCCACCATTGTGCCCACGCTCGAGCAGTGGCTCGGCGGGCCGGTGGATTGGAAGCAGATTATTCTCATTGGCCTGGCGCCGGTGTTTATTGCCACGTTTTTAGTGGAGTGGTGGCTGATGCGCCGGCGCAAGCAAGATGCGCATTTCAAGGGCAAGGACATCCTTACTAATTTAAACCTTGGCGGCGCCTACCAGGTCTTTGAGCTGCTCGTGCATGCGCTATTTTTCATGGCCGCCATGCATTGGGTTTATGACCAGCGCGTCTTCAATGTGCCGGTGAATATCTGGACGATTGTGCCGCTGTTTGTGCTGCTCGAGTTTTGCTATTACGTGTTTCATCGCAGCAGCCATCGCGTGCGTTGGTTTTGGTGCGCGCACGTCGTGCATCACAGCGGCGAGCACATGAACCTGAGCACCGCCATGCGCCAAAGCATGCTGTATTCGCTGACGGGCTACTGGCTGTTTTTCACTCCCCTGATGCTCATTGGTGTGTCGCCCGAGATCACGTTGGCCATGTATGCCGTGGATTTGGCGTATCAGTATTTTGTCCACACCGAGTCGGTGCGCAAGCTGCCGGCCTGGTATGAATATGTCTTTGTCACGCCCTCGCATCATCGTGTGCATCACGCGCGCAACCCGCAGTACATCGACAAAAACTACGGCGGTGTGCTGATTATTTTCGATCGCTTATTTGGCACCTTTGCCCCCGAAGAAGAGCCAGTCGAATACGGCATTGTGCGCCAAGTTCATAGTCACAATATCCTCACGCTGAACTTCCATGAGTTCATCGATATGGTTCGCGATATGGCTAAGCCCGGACCACTCTTGCAGCGCCTAAAGCATCTGTGGGCCCCGCCTGAATGGCAGCGCGCCAACCCCGATGCACCGCCGAGTGATCGCCAAGCGCCCATCTAGCTGCGCAAATAATGCACGCCTAAGCCGCGTGCAGGGTCTGTGCGGCGGCTAGGCAGTACCCGCGCCGCGCCCGCTGCGCTACCATTACCGAATTATTATTTTGACCGCCGCTCATGACTACCTCTACCGACACCCAGCGCCTTGTGGAATCTCATCTCGATGGCCTACAGCTGCCCCCGAGTGATACCGACAACTTAAATCCGGCGCAGCGCCAAGTCTTGCGTGAGGAAATTAAGGCCTTATTGAAAGCCAAAGATGCCGTGTTGGTGGCGCATTACTACACCGATCCAGAGCTGCAGTCATTGGCCGAGGAGACTGGCGGCTGTGTCTCGGACTCGTTAGAAATGGCGCGTTTCGGCAATGCGCATTCGGCGCAAACCTTAGTGGTCGCCGGCGTCAAGTTTATGGGTGAGACGGCGAAGATCTTAAACCCTGAAAAGCGCGTGTTGATGCCCACCTTAGAGGCCACGTGCTCGCTCGATTTGGGTTGCCCCATCGATGACTTCAGCGCCTTTTGCGATGCCCATCCTGACCATACGGTGGTGGTGTATGCCAACACCTCGGCGGCCGTGAAAGCGCGCGCCGACTGGGTGGTGACCTCAAGTATTGCCGTCGATGTGGTCGATCATCTCGCCGGGCTCGGTGAGAAAGTGCTGTGGGCTCCAGACAAATACCTCGGCGCCTATGTGCAAAAAACCACCGGCGCCGACATGCTCTTGTGGGATGGCGCTTGCATTGTCCACGAAGAGTTTAAGGCGCGCGGCATCCTTGATTTAAAGCGACAGTACCCCGATGCCGGTGTGCTCGTGCACCCTGAGTCGCCGGAGTCTGTGGTGGCGGTGGCGGATGCCGTGGGCTCGACGTCACAGCTCATTGCTGCGGCGAAAGACTTGCCGCATCAGCAGTTTATTGTGGCCACCGACCGCGGCATTTTCTACAAAATGCAGCAGGCCGCCCCCAATAAAACCTTTATGGCCGCACCCACCGCCGGTACGGGCGCGACCTGTCGCTCCTGCGCGCATTGCCCGTGGATGGCCATGAACGCGTTGGAAAATCTCGCGCAAGTGCTGCGCAGCGGCGATCAGGAAGTCTTTGTTGATGAAGCCACGCGTGTGTTGGCCATGAAGCCCTTGCAGCGCATGTTAGATTTTTCGGCGGAGCTTAAACGCAGCCGCGGCTAAGCGCGACAAACTAGTCAATGTGCCGTCTACGAGCGCCTAGCGAAACTCTTGATCAAGCAGGCGCATGACGCTCATGCGGCGCTTGATTTGCGTGCTCAGCGAATAGTTCTCGCCAGCTAAGCGCAAAGCGTTTTCGAGCTGGCTCTCCGCCGATTTTTGGCGTCCCTCTAAAAATAAATATTCTGCGCGCGCGCGAAACACGCCCATGGCATCTTGCTGCTTTAAGGCGCAGTCGGCGACCAAGCGCCAGAGGCGATTATCATTGGGCCGATCCCGTACCGCACGATCTAAGTCTTGGCGAATACTATCGGCACGCCCCAACGGCAGGGCGGCTTTAGTCAGGCGTTGCAAAACGCTGTGCTGATTCGGAAAAAGCGCCAAGGTGTCGCGCGCTTTGGTATAGGCACTGGCGTAGTTTCTGCTGGCTAGATCAATATCGATATCGCTGATGCGAAAATCAAGACGGTTAGGATCTGCTCGCAGCAGCGGGGCTAGAGCCTCGCGCGCGCCGACCACATCAGCTTTGCGTAGCAAGGCCAAGCTCAGCCCCAAGCGACTCGCCTCGGTATTACTGTTGCTATCCAAGCCATTTCGAAATGCGCTAATCAATTCATCGAGTTGCGTGCTGTTGGCGACTTGCAAACGGACTTGAATAAATTGAAATTCAGGGTGTGTGGTGAGGGCGGTGCGCGGGCTTTCAGCGACTCGGCGGGCGAGATCGGAGAGGCGTGTGCTTGATAATGGGTGGGTGAGCAAAAACTCAGGCAAGTAGCCTAAGCGCCGGGTGCGACGATCGAGCTTTAAGAAAAATGCTGGCATGGCACGTGGGTCATAGCCGGCGGCAGTCAGGGTTTGTAAGCCCAAACGGTCAGCTTCTTGCTCGTAGGTGCGGCTGTAGCGCAGTTGATTTTGCACGGCAATGGCCTGTGCCGAGGCGCCTACTGCCACGCCCAAATCGCCACCGGCGCCAGCCGCGGCACCGGCGATGCTCGCTAACAACCCGGCCAAGGCCAACCATTGATTGTATTGATTTGCCTCTTGTGAACGCGCGAAATGACGTTGGCTTAAATGGCCGAGTTCGTGAGCCAGCACACCCGCGAGCTCATCTTCGCTGTCGGATGTCAAAATCAAGCCTGTATTGACGCCAACCACGCCACCGGGCACCGCAAAAGCATTCACTTGCGTGTCATCAACCACCACCACTGAAAAGTCAGGGCGAATCAGTGTGGTGTGTAGCGAGAGCTTGTAGAGCAGCGCTTCAATGTAATCGCGCACAATGGGGTCAGGCCACAACGGCGCATTGCCGCGTAATTGCCTTAACCACGCTTGCCCGAGGCGTTGCTCGGTTGGGCCGTCGGCAATTAAGTCGGCTGGTTGTCCCAAGGTGGGTAGGGCGTTGGGGTCATCGGTGTCGATGGCGAGTGCCGTGAGCGGCGTCAGCCAGGCCATCAGTGCAAACAAACCGCTACGTAGTGGGTGCGACACAGCTGGCAGGCGATCAATCACGCATTAACTCCCTAGGCCGGCTGAGATGCCGGAGGCTCATGGTAGAATGAACGCTCATATGACGCTAGCCGATGACTGCCATGTCCACTTCACCAACGCCATCGCTGACCCTCGATTTCCGTGCGTTACGCTGCCCCATGCCGCTGTTGAAATTAAAGCAAGCATTGCACCGACACGAGCCGGGCACTGAGCTGGTTGTGCTCACTACCGATACCGGGGCATCACGCGATATTCCGGCATTTCTGCAACATACCGCACACCAGTTAGTGTCTGTCGAGGTGGCGGCCAACGGCGCAGCGACGTTTACGATTATTTCTGCTTAACCCAGTGCGGCCACCGCCGCTAATACGATGCTGGCGTGACCATCGGCTTTGAGTTTGCGCCATTCTTGCCGCAGCACGCCGTTCTCATCGATTAAAAACGTGCTGCGCTCAATGCCACGCACTTGCTTGCCATACATATTTTTCAGCTTGATGACATCGAAAAGCGTGCACAGGGCTTCATCGCTATCGCTGAGTAGTTCAAATGGCAGTGCTTGGGCGGTTTTGAATTTTTCGTGCGACTTTATGCTGTCACGCGAAATACCGAAAATGACCGTATTGGCGGCCGCAAATTCGGCGTGTAAGTCACGAAACTGCTGGCTTTCGAGTGTGCAGCCAGGCGTCGCATCCTTCGGGTAAAAATACAGCACCACGCGCTGACCTTGGAGGTCTGACAGGCTAATGGTTTTGTCGCTTGTAGCGGGCAATGAGCAGTCTGGCACTGCCTGGCCAATCGTTACGGTCATTGAGTACTCCTCGTTTATTAGGGTTTATGCGGCTCGATAATCGCATCTAAGTTGCGGTCATCACAAAACACCATGAAGTTTTCGCGTAGTAGGGCAATATGGACTTGCCCGGGAATATTCACCGTCATAGCCAGCGCAAACATCGGTGAACCAGTGTGCGGCGCGGCATAGGTGTTGGTTTCCATGGCCTCAATATTAATATCTTGGCTAGCAAAGAAATTGGCGATATCCGAGACGATGCCGGGGTTATCGAGCGAGATCACATGCACGGTATAAGGCATGGCCGGCACGGCTTGTGCGCGTAGCTCGGTACGTTTGATGATGAGCTCTAAATCATAGCGTTTGGCAACCGCGGGCAACTGCACCTCAAGTTTGGCGATGCCATCCCACGTGCCAGAAACCATCCAGATAATCGTGAACTCACGGCCCATAACCGCCATCCGTGAGTCGGCGATATTGCAGCGACACTCACTGGTGGTACGCGCCAGCGCTTCAACAATGCCAGTGCGGTCGCGTCCCATGGCAGAAATAACTAAATGGTGTTCGGCATCGGGGCGCATAGCAATTCCTTGGGTGATGAAAGCGGAAAATTAAGCCCTACTGATAGCGTGTAGGGTCTGTCACGCCGGCGACTTGAAAACCGTCGCGACGTAAGCGGCAGGCATCGCAACGACCACAGGCATGGCCATGTGTATCGGCCTGATAGCACGACACGGTGAGGCCATAATCTACGCCTAAAGCAAGGCCGGTGTGAATGATTTCTGATTTCGGTAATGCAATCAATGGCGTCTCAATACGCACACTGACACCCTCCACACCTGTTTTCGTGGCGAGGTTGGCCAGTGTTTGAAAGGCATCAATAAATGCCGGTCGACAATCCGGGTAGCCCGAGTAATCCACCGCATTGACACCGATGAAAATCGCCTCGGCCCCGGTGACTTCGGCAACCCCTAACGCAAACGCCAAAAATACCGTGTTGCGCGCCGGCACATAGGTAATGGGGATGCCTTCGCTATGCGACTCAGGGACGGCTAATGCTGCGTCGGTGAGCGCCGAGCCGCCCATTGCGCCTAAGTCAATGCGCAGCACGCGATGGTCTTTAACGCCGTAATGTGTGGCGATGGCGCGCGCGGCATTGAGCTCGGCATTGTGGCGCTGGCCATAATCAAAGCTGAGCGCGGTGATGGTGTAGCCTTGGGATTGGGCGAGGGCAAGGCAGGTGACCGAATCGAGGCCGCCTGATAATAAAACCACGGCATGCGACATAGTTCAGTGTCCTGGGGCGTTGTTCCAAAGGTATTTATGTAATTGCAGCTGCAGGCGACCAGGGAGGCGATCGGCGAGAATCCATTCGGCTAATGTGCGCGGCTCGAGCAGCTCATGGGTTGGTGAAAACAGCACATCACTGACCCGGGAGTAGAGGTCATATTGGTCGCATTGGCGCTTGGCCCAGTCGTAATCTTCGCGTGTGCTGATGACAAACTTGACCTGATCATTGGCGCTTAAGCAGGCAATATTTTCATAACGATTGCGATGCACTTCGCCGGAGCCTGGCGCTTTCAGGTCCATGACTTTCACCACGCGAGGGTCTACTGGCTCTAATGCCAGCGCACCACTGGTTTCCAACGAGACTTCGTAGCCGGCATCGCACAAGGCGGTGAGCAAGCTTAGGCATTCTGGCTGGGCTAATGGTTCGCCGCCTGTGACGGTTACATACTGCGGCGTGAAACTCGCAACGTGCGCTAGCACGTCTGCCTCCGACCACAGCGTGCCGCCTTGAAAGGCATAGGCGCTATCGCACCAGCTGCAGCGCAGCGGGCAGCCCGTGAGTCGCACAAATACCGTGGGTCGCCCCACGGTGCGCGCTTCGCCTTGCAGCGAGTAAAAAATCTCCGTTAAGCGAAGGCTCACTTAGCGTGTCACATTAGCCGGGTTGGCCGTTAAGTAGCCAGTAGCAAGACCGGCTTCGGCGCTGTCTGGAAAACGATTGACTACCGTTTGCATGAGCTGACGTGCTTCATTGCGCTGATCTTTGAGGTCGGCAATGGTGCCAAGCTTGTAATACGAGGAGGCGACCTTTGGGCTGCCTTCATAGTCACCAATGACGCGATTGAATTGTGCGCTGGCGGCATCGAGATCCGCTGGCGTGTTGGCTAAATGAAATTCGCCAAGCCAGTAATACGCATTAGCGACAAAGACGCTGTCGGGATATTGCTTGATGAAGCTATCCATCGAGACAATGGCCGCTGCGGGGCCTTCGCTACGAAAGCTCTGATAGGCCGCCAAATAGGCTTTTTTCTGCGCTTCAATATCGGCTAATGTGGCCACCGCCGCAGGGGCGGTTGGTGTCGCATCAGCGGGGTTGATCAGCGCTTCGCTAGCACTGGTGGCGTTGTTTTGGTTCAGTAGCTCAATGCGTTGGTCGAGATCGGTGTAGCGTGCGCGGCTATCTTCTTGCAAGCGATCAATCACTTGCTGCTGTTCTTCAACGCGCCCTTGCAGCGTGGCGACCGTGCTGCGCAAACCTTCAATTTGCTGGAACATATCCCACGCCGGGTTCACTGGCGCGGCTGGTTTGGCGACTGCCGCTGGGTTGGCGATCGGCGTGGACTGCTTATTGGCTTGATCGTTCGCTGTGTTTGCTCGGCGACCATTGATGTTTTCCACCGGTGCCATGGTTTGCAGGCCGGATTCGCGCTGGGCATTGGTGGTTGTTTGACAGCCGGCAAGTGCCAGTGTTGTGACAATGACCCATGGCGTCATCTTCAGGGCAGTACAAGGGGCGAACCGTGACATGGAAAAATCCTCAAAGCAGGTAAACATTGACACAGTATAAATAACAAACGGGCCGAAGCCCGTTGGTTATTTGCTAAAAAAGCAACGTTTAGTTAGGGCTGCCTGACACGTAGTCGAGTTCTACGCGGCGATTTTGCGCCCAAGCTTCTTCGTAGCTGCCATCAACCACGGGCTTTTCTTTGCCATACGACACCACCGTTAACTGACCAGCATTGACGCCGGCGCTCACGAGGTAGCGAGCCACAGCATTGGCACGGCGTTCGCCAAGGGCCAAGTTGTATTCACGTGTGCCGCGCTCGTCGGTGTGGCCGGAGAGCTGTAAGCGTGTGTTGGGGTTGTTGATTAGGTATTGCGCATGGGCATTGAGGCCGCCATAAGCAATCGCAGTGATGTCGCTGAGGTTGGTGCCAAAGTAATAGACACGAACACGCAGCAAATCAGCGCTGCTAGCCAATGAATCTGTGGAGATTACTTCAGTGGTGGAGTCGGCAATGACATTGCCTTCAATCGGATTACCAAGATTGGCCGAGCCAGTCTCTGGCATGGTGTTCATGTCTTCGGCAATGGGCGTTACGGCCTCAATGGCAGGAGCAGGTGGCAGGTTTTCAAACTGTGCATCGTCATTAGGATTGATGGGGCGAGGGCCGCGGAAAATCGAGCAAGCCGATAGGCTTACAATAATTAAACCGACAGTGGCCAGCTTTACGGACTTAGCAATTTTCAAAATGTGCTCCTTGGCTTCAATATAAACAACGATTTTTTATCATGATTTTGATGCATTCGTTGTCTGTCGTGAACAACGTTTGTACGGCGTCAGCGTTTACATAACGCAACATTAGCGCAGCCGCGCATTAGCGTAAATAGGGAGACCACACGGGCTCGCGCACTTCGCCATCAACAGCGGGCAATCTTAACTTAAAACGGCCATCGAGCGACATAATTCCCAGCACGCCTAAGCGGCCTTTTCGGGTTGCGTAGACGACCATTTGGCTGTTTGGCGAAAAGCTTGGCGACTCGTCTAATGGCGTGTCGGTGAGGATGCTGAAGACGCCATTGTTTAGGTCTTGAATGCCGATGGCGTAGGTGCTCGGGCCGGTCTGATGCACCATCGATAAATAACGACCATTGGGACTGATATCACCGCGCGCGTTAAATTTCCCGCTAAACGTCAGGCGTTTGGTGCCACCGGAGGCAATGTCGAGGCGATAGATTTGTGGACCGCCACTGCGATCAGAGGTGAAAATTAACGACTTACCATCGCTGCTCCAGCGCGGCTCGGTGTCGATTGCCGGGCTGTTGGTTAGGCGTTTTAGGGACTTGTCTGTGAGGTCCATGACATAAATTTCTGGGTTGCCATCGCGCGATAACGTCAGCGCCATCGACTTGCCATCAGGTGACCACGATGGTGCACCATTGAGGCCGGCAAAATCGGAAATTTTGGTGCGCTGGCGGGTGGCAAGGTTTTGCACAAAAATAGCCGGTTTGCGCGCCTCAAAGGATACATAGGCGACTTGTCTGGCACTCGGCGACCAAGTCGGTGACAAAATCGGTTCCACCGAGTCGAGCAACGTAATCTGGCGTTCGCCATCAATGTCTGACAATTCTAAGCGGTAGCGTCGCTGAGTGTTGCGCTTGTACTGATTGACGTAGAGGATCTTCGTCGAAAAAACGCCAGGCTCGCCAGTCACTTGCTTGTAAATGCGATCGCTAATGTAGTGCGCGGCGTCGCGCCAGCGACTTGAGTCAACGGTAAAGGTTTCACCTAGCACGCGCTCTAGGCCGCCTTTCTTCAGCAACTCATAGCGGAATGAATACCGTCCATCAGCGGTTTTGCTGGCTTGGCCGATAACCACTAGGTCGGCGGCAATATTTTGCCATACACCCGGTAGCATTTCGGCACTGCTGCTGGGCTGACCGGGCAGAGTGGCCGGGTCGACTGAGCGAAATTTGCCGCTGCGATCTAAGTCGGCACGAATGATATTGCCGGTGTTATCGCCGGCACTGATTCCACCAAATGGCACCACGGCAATCGGCAGGGCATCGTCTAAGCGCTGCGTGATTTCGATTGTAAGACCGGCTTGCGCTAGGCCTGAAATCAGCAATAAACAAAAGCCAAGACATGTGCTTCGCAACGCCATGGGTTACTCCTCGGTAGTGTAGTTCAGCGCGAACACACGAAAGTTATCACGAAATAGGGCAGCATCGGCAGGAACTGGCAACGGACTCGCACGTAACACGGCGTCTTTTACACTGGCATCGAAGGCCGAATTGCCACTGCCTTTCGTGACAATAACAGATGATACCTCGCCGCCAGGCAGCAAAGTGATGCGCAATACAGTGGCTAATTCACCCGTCACTTGTGGTGGTCGGCGCCATTGGCTTTTAATTTTGCGATTAATCGCCAGGGTGAACTCGCGTAACTGCGCTGCTTGTTGTTTTGCCAATGCTGCATTGGTGGCTGACTCAGTTAAGGCATCGATTTCAGATTGCATTTGTTTGGCCAAGGCATCTTGTTGCTGCTGGCGTTGCTGTGCAGCACGCTTCGCTTGCTCGGCTTCAATGATTTTTTTGGCCTCATCAGCAATACGTTTGGCTTCAACAGCCGGGTCTGGTTTCGGCTTTGGCTTTGGCTCAGGCTTTGGCTCAGGCTTTGGCTCAGGCTTTGGCTCAGGTTTTGGCTCAGGTTTTGGCTCAGGTTTTGGCTCAGGTTTTGGCTCAGGTTTCGGTTCAGGTTTCGGTTCAGGTTTCGGTTCAGGCTCAGGCGCTTGCACAGGTGCGACTGCCAGTTCAGGCGCGGCGACGGCTGCCGGCGGAGCCACCAACATCGCCTGCATGGCTTTTGGCACCTCCGGCAATGTGTGCGGGCGCACAAAAACAACCAAGGCAATCACCAAGACTGCATGGCCAAGCAGCGATAGCGTAGTGGCAGACCAGCTGAGCTTCATGGCGTGCTTGGCAGCTCAGTGAGCAAGCCAACTTGCGTCACGCCAGCTTGTTGCAGTGATGACATCAGCTCAATCACGCGGCCATAGCTCACGCGCTGGTCACCATTGACCAAGACCGGCAGTTTTTCACCGCGAGCCTGACGCAGTGCACGAATCTCACTCGGGAGATTTTGCATGCTGACTTCGCTGCGCGTGGTCGGGTCTGATTGCAGCCAAAAACTGCCATTGGCCTTTACCGTGACAATGAGCGGCTGCTGATCGTTGATCGACAGGGCATCGGCCTCGGCTTCCGGCAAATCCACTTCAATGCCTTGCGTGAGCATGGGCGCGGTGATCATAAAAATCACCAAGAGCACGAGCATCACATCGATATACGGCACGACGTTCATCTCGGCCATGGGCTTTTTGCGGGGACGTCGAAGCGACGATTGCAGGCTCATGCTCAGTGGCCTGTGGTGCTGCGACCGGCATGCGCTTCGCGATGCAAAATGCTGCTTAACTCTTCGGCGAAGATTTCATAACGCGATAACACGCTGTCGCTGTCGGCGGCAAAACGGTTATAGGCGAGCACCGCGGGAATCGCCGCAAACAAACCAATAGCGGTGGCAATCAGGGCTTCGGCAATGCCCGGTGCGACCACGGCGAGGGTCGCTTGCTGGACTTTAGCGAGGCCAATAAACGACGACATAATGCCCCAGACCGTGCCAAACAAGCCGATATACGGGCTGGTCGAGCCAACGCTGGCCAAAAACGGCAGCTGTGCTTCTAAGCGTGATTGCTCAACACTCAAGGCAATGCGCAGGGCGCGCGCAACCCCTTGCATGGTGGCTTCAGAGTCGGCATTTTTTTCACGTAGGCGCTGGAACTCTTGAAAGCCGGCACGAAACAGATTTTCGCAGCCGGAATCGGTGTTGGGGCTATGGCCGACTTGCTCGCTGAGTTGGCGCATATCGGCACCGGACCAAAAGCGTTCCTCAAACTGACTCGCCAAGGCCTTAGCGCGACTATAGACCGCGCGGCGTTGCAAAATAATGCCCCACGACATCACCGAGGCAAGCACCAAGATCAGCATGACGGCCTGCACCACAGGGCTAGCACCGAGGATTAAAGAGGTGATGGTCATCTCGGGAGCGGCTGTCATGGGGTATTTCCTAGCAAGGGACGAAGTAAGTCGGACAAGGTAGTGGGCAGCGCGCGTGGTTTCAAGTGCAAACGGTCTACGCAGGCAACTTCCACGCGGCCGGCGGCAATGATGACGTCATCTCGCCAAATGCGTTGACGAAAATGCAGTGAGGCACGGCCAATTTTACTAATCTCGGCGCTCACAATGAGCTGATCATCGAGGCGGGCGGGTTGTTTATAGTCAATGTCGACATGGCGCACCACAAACAACACCGGGTCGGGGCCGGTCAGGTAGTGGTCATAGCCAAAGCTGCGCAAACACTCGGTGCGGGCGCGCTCAAAAAACTTTAAGTAATTCACATAATAAACAATGCCGCCGGCATCGGTGTCTTCAATATAGACCCGCACTGGCCAGTGAAAATCAGCCATGCGGCGCCTCCGGCGGTTTTAGGCCGAGCTGTAGCCAGGCTTGTTGGCTGGCCATGCGACCTCGCGCGGTACGAATCACCAAGCCCTGCTGAATCAAATACGGCTCAATGACATCTTCTAATGTGCCGGCATCTTCCGATAGTGCCGCAGCCATGGATTCGACGCCAACCGGCCCTCCGCCAAATTTTTCAATCAGTAGCGATAAAAAGCGTCGATCCATGCCGTCGAGACCTTGCGGATCGACATCGAGCAGGGTTAGCGCATCGTGCGCGATGGCCTGCGTGATGACGCCATTGCCTTTGACCTCGGCAAAATCACGCACACGCCGCAGCAGGCGATTGGCAATGCGTGGCGTGCCGCGCGCGCGTTGAGCAATTTCCGCGGCGCCATCACGCTCAATGGGCAAATTCAGCAAGTCGGCTGAGCGCGACACGATATGCGTGAGGTCGGCGACATTATAAAATTGCAGGCGCTGGACAATGCCAAACCGATCACGCAATGGCGAGGTGAGTAGGCCTGCGCGCGTGGTCGCACCTATTAATGTAAACGGCGGTAAATCGAGCTTAATGGAACGCGCTGCCGGGCCTTCGCCAATGACGATATCGAGCTGATAATCTTCCATGGCCGGGTATAAAATTTCTTCCACTACCGGCGATAATCGGTGAATTTCGTCGATAAATAGCACATCGCCAGCTTCTAGGTTGGTCAGCAAGGCGGCTAAATCGCCGGCACGCTCAAGCACCGGGCCCGAGGTTGAGCGCAGTTCGCCACCCATTTCACGGGCAATGATATTGGCCAAGGTGGTCTTGCCCAAGCCCGGTGGCCCGAAGATCAAGGTGTGATCAAGCGCTTCTTCGCGGCTGCGTGCGGCCTCAATAAAAATCGCCATTTGCTCGCGTACGTGCGGCTGACCCACGTAGTCATCGAGGCGAGTGGGGCGAATGGCACGGTCAATGGCCTGCTCTAAGGGCTTGGTGGCGCCGCTGATGAGACGATCGGATTCGACACTCATGATTTCAATAAGCCTTTCAAGGCCGCGCGCACGAGGCTGGCTGTATCAGTGTGCGCGCTGGCCACGGCTTTCACCGCACGCTGCGCCTCCACTGGCTTATAGCCCAGCGCTTCTAGCGCACTGATGGCCTCATCGCTGGCCGAGGCCTCGGGCACCAGCGTCACCGAGGCGCGCTCATCGGGCAACGACACGCGGAATTTATCGAGCTTATCGCGCAATTCCACGACCAAGCGCTCGGCGGTTTTTTTGCCGATGCCAGGCACGCGGGTCAGGGTAGCGATGTCTTCGCGTTGTAAGCAGGCGCGCAGCGCGCTGACCTCCATGCCCGACAAAATAGTCAGCGCCAGTTTTGGCCCGACACCGCTGACCTTAATCAGCAATAAAAACACGCTGCGCTGCTCGCGCTCATGAAAGCCAAAGAGCTGATGGGCATCTTCGCGCACGCTTAAATGCGTCCACAATGTGAGTGGCTCATTGAGCGCCGGGAGCTGATAGTAGGTAGTTAATGGCACATCGACGGCATAGCCGACACCGTGCACATCGAGCACAATTTGCGCGCTGTCTTTATCAATGAGTAGGCCGCTTAAGCGCGAAATCATGCCGCGTTATCCTTGTTATTTTGCTGCGCTATGGCTGAGGTAAAGCCTCATCAGTGGCCACGGCCGCGACGCAAACCAGTGATCGTCATTTTTAGCATATTTGCGCTGGCATGGGCATGACAAAGTGCCGCCGCTAAGCCATCGGCGGCATCGGCCTGCGGGCATTGCTCAAGCTGCAATAAGCGCATGACCATGTGCTGAACTTGCGTTTTATCGGCCGCGCCCGTACCCACTACCGATTGCTTGATTTGCCGGGCGCTGTATTCAGCCACTACCACGCCCGCATGCCCCAATGCTGCGAGCGCCGCGCCTCGGGCTTGGCCGAGCTTCAGCGCCGAGTCGGCATTGTTCGATAAAAACACTTGCTCAACGCTGGCCTGCGTTGGTTGCCACTGCGCAATGATTTGCGTCAGGCCTTGAAAAATCGTTAGCACGCGTTCTGGCAGGCTATCCTCGGTTTTCATGCGAATGCAGCCGCTGTCGACATAGCGCCAGCCGCGGCCCTCGGCGGCGATGACGCCATAGCCGGTGATGCGCGATCCGGGGTCAACGCCGAGGATAATGGTCAAGGTTTAGGCATTTAACGCGGCCATCACGGCCTCGCTAAAATTGGCGTTGGTGTAGACGTTTTGCACATCGTCGAGGTCTTCGAGCATATCGATCATCTTGAGAATTTTCTCGGCCTGCTCCAGCACGGTGATGTCGGCTTGCGTGCTCGCCTGCATGGTCACTTCGGCCTGCTCGGGCTTCAATCCGGCGGCCTCCAGCGCATCCACCACGGCACCAAAAGCTTCTGGCGTGGTAACGACTGTGAAGCCATCGTCATCGCTTTCAACGTCATCCGCACCAGCCTCTAGAGCCACTTCGAGAAGCTGATCTTCGTGGGTCGCTGCGCTGAAGACGATTTCGCCGCGCTTGGCGAATAAATACGCCACGGAGCCGTTCGTGCCCAGATTGCCGCCATTTTTGCTAAAGCCGTGGCGGACTTCTGAGACCGTGCGATTGATATTATCGGTCATGGTCTCAACCAATACCGCCACGCCACCAACGCCATAGCCCTCATAGGTCAGTTCGTCGAGTTTTTTGTCGTCGTCGCCGCCAGCACCACGCGAGATGGCGCGGTTGACGACATCGCGCGTCATATTGGCGCCTAAGGCTTTTGAGACGATGGCGCGTAGGCGTGGGTTGTCGGCCTCGCTGGGGCCGCCTAAGCGCGCGGCCACGGTGATTTCACGAATAAATTTGGTGAAAATCTTGCCGCGCGAGGCGTCGGTACGCGCTTTTTTATGTTTGATGTTTGCCCATTTGCTGTGTCCGGCCATGGCTTACTCCTTCGCTGCCTGAGCGCTAGCGAGCTTCGGCTCTTCGCGCAAACGGATGCCGAGCTCACGTAGCTGTTTGGTCTCAACGGGTGCGGGCGCGTGCGTCATCAGGCATTCGGCCGTTTTCGTTTTCGGGAAGGCAATGACATCACGAATCGACGTGGCACCGGTCATCAGCATGACGAGGCGATCGAGGCCAAAGGCTAGGCCGCCATGCGGTGGCGCGCCGTATTTGAGGGCATCGAGCAGAAACTCGAATTTCTCATTGGCTTCTTCTTCGCTGATGCCGAGCGCTTCAAACACGGCTTTTTGCATGTCGAGGTTGTAAATACGCAGCGAGCCGCCACCGAGTTCGGTGCCATTGAGCACCATGTCATAGGCCACGGAAATGGCCTCGCCAGGGTTGGTTTTCAGCGTCTCAACATCGCATTTGGGCAGCGTGAAGGGATGGTGCACGGAGGTCCATTGGCCATCGGCAACCTCTTCAAACATCGGGAAGTCCACGACCCATAGTGGCGCCCATTCGCAGGTCAGTAGCTTCTGGTCATGACCGACTTTCACGCGCAAGGCACCGAGCGCATCATTGACTACACGGGCTTTGTCGGCGCCAAAGAAAATCAAGTCGCCATTGGCCGCACCGGTGCGCTCTATGATGGCTTTTAGGGCGTCATCGGGCAGGAATTTCACAATTGGCGATTGCAGACCGCTGCCTTCGCCATTGTGGATATTACTGATGTCATTGACCTTGATGTAGGCGAGGCCTTTGGCGCCATAAATACCGACAAACTTGGTGTATTCGTCGATTTGGCTGCGTGGCATGGCCGCGCCACCGGGCACGCGTAGTGCAGCAATACGGCCTTTAGGGTCTTTTGCGGGGCCGGCGAAAACTTTGAATTCGACTTTGTCCATCAGGTCGGCAACATCGACGAGCTCTAATGGGATGCGCAGGTCGGGTTTATCTGAGCCAAAGCGGCGCATAGCATCGGCATAGGTCATGCGCGGGAAGGCGTCGAATGTCACACCGAGCAGCTGGTCAAACAGCTCCACAGCCATATTTTCGGTGATCTGCATGATTTCCTCGTCGCTCATAAACGAGGTTTCGATATCGATTTGCGTGAATTCGGGCTGACGGTCAGCGCGTAAATCTTCATCGCGGAAACATTTGGCGATTTGATAGTAGCGGTCAAAGCCGGAGACCATCAGCAGCTGTTTAAAGAGCTGGGGTGACTGCGGCAGGGCGAAAAAGCTGCCGGGCTGAGTGCGTGAGGGCACCAAGTAGTCGCGCGCGCCTTCGGGGGTGGCGCGCGTCAAAATAGGTGTTTCCACATCTAAAAAGCCATGACGGTCTAAATAGTTGCGAATCAGCGTGGTGACTTTTGAGCGAAAGCGCATGCGCTCAAGCATTTCCGGGCGACGCATATCGAGGAAACGATATTTCAGACGAATCTCTTCGCCAACATTGCTGAAGTCATCATTGAGCGGGAAGGGCGGCGTTTCGGCCTGCGCCAAAATCTCAATGGCCTTACCCAACACCTCAATTTGCCCCGATGGCATATTGGCATTTTCAGTGCCGGCATAACGCTGACGCACGCGGCCGGTAATTTTCAACACGTATTCCGAACGTGATTTATCAGCGGTAGCAAACGCCTCCGGGGTGTCTGGATCAATGACCACTTGCACCAAACCTTCGCGGTCGCGTAGGTCGAGGAAAATCACGCCGCCATGGTCACGGCGACGGTGCACCCAACCGCACAATGTCACGGTTTGGTCGATAAAGGATTGATTCAAACTGCCGCAGTAATGGCTACGCATAAGGCCAACATCTCAGGTCAAAAAAGGGGCAAATGGCTCGCGCCATGGAAGCTAGCCGGCGAGTATAGCGAAGTCATTGCAGGCCTGCGAAGGGGGCTTTCACAGAAGACCTCTTTACAGATCAAAAATCTTGGCGTAAATAGCGCGATGAGTGGCGCAGTTAAGCAGTGTTTGCCCGAGCGATCGCCAGTCAACGCACGATGACGCATAGCCTGTAGGAGGGCTTGGTGATGGAAGATGCATTTATTGAAGACGCAGATGATCAAGACAGCGACGAGTCAGAAAAAACCAACTCGGTAAAGAATGTGCTCGATAAACGTCGTCTGCTAGATGACAAAATTGACGAGCGGCGTTTACGCCGGCAACTGCGCGATTACGACTTTGATTTAGACGATTAATTGCGCAGCCAGAAACGATTGTTAGCGGCGTCAACTTGCACGACGTCGCTGACTGGGCATAATGGACACGTTCAATTCACTCACAGACGACAAGGATTTGATTATGGCTTTTGAATTGCCTGCACTGCCCTATGACAGCGCCGCACTGGAACCACACATCACCGCGCATACCTTGAGCTTTCACCATGCCAAGCACCACAACGCGTATGTCACCAACTTAAATAACCTGATCAAAGATACTGATCTGGCCGACAAAAGCTTAGAAGACATCATGAAAGCCAGCGCTGGCGACGCCGCCAAAGCCGGTATTTTTAATAACAGTGCGCAAGTCTGGAACCACACCTTTTACTGGCACAGCATGAAGCCCAATGGCGGCGGCAAGCCCACAGGCGCCATTGCCGCAAAAATCGATGCAGACTTTGGCTCATACGAGCAGTTTGCTGAAGCCTTCAAGGCCGCTGCCGCCACACAGTTTGGTTCTGGCTGGGCGTGGTTGGTTGTCGGTGCCGATGGCAAATTGGCGGTGACTAAAACCGGTAATGCCGACTCGCCCTTGGTGCATGGCCACAAGCCACTGTTGACCATCGATGTCTGGGAGCACGCCTACTATTTGGACTTCCAGAACCGTCGTCCAGACTACATCAGCACCTTCCTAGATAAGTTGGTGAACTGGGACTTTGCAAATGCCAACTTGGCAGGCTAACGATCCCGTGGCTCGGCCGCCGCGTTGATGTCTGTGGCGAGCCCACCGGTTACAAAAAAGCACCCACGTGGTGCTTTTTTGCATTCCGAGACCATGCTTCGTCGGCATGTGCAAATGCTGGTGAACTTGCGCTGGGCCTTTGCTTTATTGCTGGTGCTGACAGCGAGCATTTGTCAGTGGTGGCTGACGCCGGCACCGAGCTGGTCTACGAGCTTGGTGATGGCATTTGCGCTGTTGATCGTCATCAATGTGCTCAGTCAGTTACGTTTGCGTGCTGCGCATGCGGTTGATCCTGATGAGCTTTTTCTGCAGCTTCTGTTCGATCTCGTGGTGCTGACGTGGCTATTTCATGAAAGCGGTGGCAGCAGCAATCCCTTCGTGACGTATTATTTAGTGCCGTTAGCCGTGGCAGCCTCGACGCTAGCGACGCGTCAAACTTATAGTTTGGCGCTACTCATGCTGGTCGCGTACGGCATATTGTTTTGGTGGCCAAGTGCCGCCTTGCCCGTGCCTTGGCCATGGCATAGTTATGAAGGCCATTTACTGGGTATGTGGGCAAACTTTGGTATTAGCGCCGGTTTGTTGGTGTTTTTTCTCGGCAGAATGCATCAGCGCTTACGCGCACAAGAGCGCCATCACGTTGAGCAACAACGCCAGCAATTGCTCAGGGACCAAGCCCTTGCGCTAGGATCTTTGGCCGCTACCGCGGTACACGACCTGGCCACGCCCATTGCCACACTGACTTTATTAGCTGAAGAGTTAGATGCCGCACCAGCCAGTGTGCGCAGCGATGTGCAGGCGCAGCTACAGCGCTGCCGAGGCATTTTGGCTGAGTTGCGCGAGCAGGCGCAGCATCCCGAGCATTTGCCTGAACAAGCACTGGCGTCGCTGATGGAGCATTTGCTTGCACCGCTGCGTGAGGCGTATGTGCAAACGCCGATTCGCGTGCAATTAGCATCGCCGCACGCGCTATTGGCGCTGCCGTGGAAGGCCCAGCAAGTCATTAGCCATGTGTTAAAAAATGCCTTGGAGGCGCCGACAACCGAGGTGCGCGTGCATGCACGTCTCAGCGCCACGCATTTTTACTGCAGTATTTCTGATGACGGCCCCGGCTTTAGTGCGGCCATGTTGGCGGCGGCCCGCGAGCGACGGCTGGAGCCCTATGCCAGTGAAAAACCCGATGGCTTGGGTTTGGGGCTGTGCTTGGCTTGCATCACCCTTGATGAACTTGGCGGGCAATTAATCTTGGCAAATGATCAGGGCGCGACGGTGCATATTGAGTTGCCTATTCATGCCCCAGAGTACTAAGCAGGAGTGCGCCATGCGCTTACTAATTATTGATGACGATGAAAGTTTTCGCGCGGCACTCGCTCGAGCCTGTGAGCGCCGGGGCTGCGTTGTTACTGTGGCTTCAGATCGCGCCTCGGCTTTGGGGCGTGCGTTGGAGTTTGGGCCTGATGCGGCAGTGGTGGATTTACGCCTTGCCGATGCCTCTGGTTTGGCGTTATTGCCCGAGTTATTGGCCATTCGCCCGGCTATGCGCTTGCTCATGCTGACCGGCTTTAGCTCAATTGCGACAGCCGTTGAGGCAGTGAAGCGCGGTGCCATCAATTATTTGGCGAAACCCGCCGCCGTCGATGATATTTTGCGAGCATTGGGGCATGGCGAGGCGCCATTGCCAGTCAGTACGCCAGCGGCGGCGCCAGAGCCCAGTATTGACCGCCTGACGTGGGAATACATCCAGCGTATTCTGCTAGAAGAGAGGGGCAATATCTCAGCAGCGGCTCGGCGTTTAGGCATGCACCGGCGCACCTTGCAGCGGCGCTTGAGTAAACGGCCAGTGGCGCATTAGGCCTTATTAGGGCAGCGTCGGGCCAGCTCGGCGGCCTTTAATAAAGCCAATAATGCCCGGCAGTATGCTCAAGCCAATGATGCCGAAAATCACCAAGATGAAATTCTCTTTCACCACCGGCAGGTTGCCGAAGGCATGGCCTAACCAAACAAAGCTGCCCACCCACAAAATGCCGCCAAACACATCAATCGGGAAAAAGCGGCGATAGTTCATGTGGCCCACGCCGGCCACAAACGGCGCCAGTGTTCGCACAATCGGCATAAAGCGAGCAATCACAATGGTTTTGCCGCCGTGGCGGGCAAAAAATGCCTGCGTTCGATCGAGGTCTTTGCGGCGTATCCAGCGTGAATCCCAGGTGTAGACGCGCTCGCCAATGCTGCGGCCGACCCAATAGTTGCAGTTATCACCCAAGACCGCCGCGAACCAGAGCAAGAAGGTCAGCGTGACCGGATCCATGATGCCCGTTGCAGCCAATGCGCCGGCGGCAAACAGCAGACTGTCGCCAGGCAAAAAAGGCATCACTACCACGCCAGTTTCAACAAACACGATCAGAAATAGTAGGCCGTAGATCATCATTGCGCCATGCTCATCAGCAAAGGCTTTTAAGTGGGCGTCGACATGCAAAATAAAGTCGATCAGTTCCATACGCGCTCCAAATGTGCGGCAAAGTTTGTCAATGAGGTAGCACCAATCACCGGTGCTTGTGCTGTGCCTTGGGCATCCCAAAATAAATACGCTGGCGGGCCGAAAAGCGCGTTGTCTTGCATCCACGCCAGCTGATCCGCGGTGGTCTCAGTGATATCAAATTTGATGCGCCGAGCCGGTTCCATTAGCGCTTGAATTTGTGGCTTGGATAGCACGTCATGCTCCATCTCAATGCAGCTCACACACCAGTCGGCATACACATCAACAATCACCGGCTGACCAGCGGTTTTTGCCTCAGCAATGAGCCGCTCTAGCGCCGCTCGGTCATTGACGCGCAAAAAGCCGAGGCCATCTTCGCCAGTTGTGGTGCGTGCTGCGGGTATATGCCAAGGCGATAGCAGTTGTTGGCCGCCCTGAGCGCCGGACCACACCAAACTGCCGCCATAGGTCATGAGGCATGTTGCCACGATCAGTGCTAGTGCGCGGCGTGTACTGGCAACGCTCATCAGGCCTAAGGCCGTGAGGCCAAAAAACACACCCCAGCCAATTTGAGCCTGCGCGGGGCTGAGTAAGCGCAGCACCATGGAGACGGCGACGGCGACTAGGCCCCAGGCAAATAAGCGCTTGATGATGTCCATCCAGGCGCCTGCTTTTGGAATTAAACGCCCGCCGCCGGCGCCTAAAATGAGCAGCGGCAAGCCCATGCCTAGGCTTAGCGCAAATAACGCGCTAGCGCCGAGCAGTGCATCTTGGCTGGTGCTCAAAAACAACATGACACCGGCCAAGGGCGCCGATACGCACGGCGAGACAATCACGCTGCTAATTGCTCCCATGATGAAAACGGAGCCGTATAAGCCACCGCGCTGCTGAGTTTGCGCGCGCTGAATCTTTTCCTGCCAGGCCTGCGGCAACGCGAGTGCGCGGCCTTGCCAAAGCATCACGGCCAAGCCAACAAAGAGCAGCGCGAAGCTGATGAGCACCGTTGGGTTTTGCAGTAGCGCTGAGATATTAGCGGCGGCCCCGAGACTAGCAATAAGTAGACCGGCGAGCGTGTACATCAAGCTCATACCGAGCACATAGCTGAGTGCAAGCAAAAAGCCTTGGCGCGCGGTCGGTGTTTTTTGGCCGGCAATAATCGCCGATAAAATCGGCAACATGGGCAAGACACAGGGCGTAAATGCCAAGCCAATGCCCAACGCTAAAAACACGCCAAGCACAACAATGAACGAGGCGCTGCCAAGCCAGAGTGCCAAGGCGCTGGCATTACTGGCATCGGGCGCCACCGGAGCCGGTGCGCTTTTTGCTCCGGGCGCTACGGGTGGTACGGGCGCTATGGCGCCGTCAATGCTCGGTCGCCAGCGAGTCAAGTCGACTGGCACGGACCATACTTGCGGTGGATAACATAGGCCGGCATCGGCGCAGCCTTGATAGCGAACCAACAGCGAGGCTTCACCCGTAGCTTCATGGGCTGGTGCCGCGATGCGTAAATCGATAGCGTCTCGAAACACCGCCACGCGGCCAAAGGTGGGGTCATCTAGCATGTCGCCGGCTCGCGATGTGCTGTGTGGCGGCAATACAGGTGCGATGCTGCCATCGGCCCATTGCAGTTGAAACTGCTTGTCGTAGAGGTAATACCCGGGGCTGATGGCAAAGTGCAGCAGCAAGTCGCCTTCATCGCTGATGACGCTGGGCACAAAGGCCTGCTCAACGGGCAAAAACTCGCCAGCCGAGGGACTGGTATCAAATAGTCCCACCGCCTGTGTGATGCTGGCGCTAATCAGCAAAACAGTGGCAATGAGCATTGAGAGCAAACGCTGCGAGCAGGGCATGGGCATATTCACGTGGATATTAAGTGGAAAGCACAGAACGTAAGCGGGCGATTATGGCCTGCTAATGATCGTGCTGCAAAGACTCAGTACCTAGACGCACAGGGCATGCGCTTAGGCTACACTACGCGCAGATTTTTCTGGGGGTGGCCGTGTTACGGGTGCAAGGGTTGACTGCGTGGCGTGAGGATCGCTGCTTATATCGCGATGTCGCATTGGCATTGCCCGCGGGGTCGATCACGCAAATTCGTGGACCGAATGGCGCCGGTAAAACCACGTTGTTAAAACATATTGCCGGCCTTGCTGGCCATCGCGCAGGGCTCGTCAGTTGGTTGGCCTATGACAGCCACAATGATCGCGATGATTTTCTACATAACCTGCTTTATCTCGGGCATTTGCCAGGCATTAAATCAGCCCTCAGTGTTGCCGAAAACCTCACGGCGTTGGCCGCTTGTCGAGGTGTGTCGCTGCCGCCTGAAACGATATCTTATGCCCTCAATACGGTGAAATTAGCCGGTTACGATGACATGCCGTGCCACCAGTTATCGGCGGGACAGTTACGGCGGGTGGCATTAGCGCGACTGTTTACCGAGCCGGTTGCCTTGTGGCTGTTAGATGAGCCTTTCACCGCCATCGATCAGGCCGGTGTGCGCGAGCTGGAGGGCTGGCTGGTAGCTCATGCAGCGCATGGTGGGGTGGTGTTGTTGACCACGCACCATCAGCTCCACGTCAGTTGCCCAGTGCACTATGTTGACCTGTTGCCGCTGCCAGAGGGGCGTGATTAATGTCAGCATTTATGGCGGTGATGATGCGCGACCTACGTATTGGTTTGCGCCAAGGCGGCGGTTGGTTGAACCCCTTAGTATTTTTTCTGATGGTCATTGCGTTGGTGCCTCTGGCGGTCAGCCCGGCGCCCGATGCTCTGCGCATGTTGGCAGGCGGCATCATCTGGATCGCGGCATTGCTGGCGGTGTTATTAGCCATGGATGGTCTGTTTCGTAGTGACTTTGACGATGGCACGCTTGAGCAATTGTCATTACATTCAACACCGATGGCCGTGCTGGTGCTGGCAAAAATTCTCGCGCATTGGCTGCTAACGGGGCTGTGCCTGACGCTATTAGCGCCATTGGCCGCGTTACTGCTTAATTTGCCGGTGCAGGCCATGGGTGTGCTGTGCTTAACGCTGCTCATGGGCACCTTAACGTTGAGTTTAATTAGCGCCATTGGTGCCGCCTTGACCGTGAGTTTGCGACGCGGCGGCTTGCTGGTGCCACTGATTACCTTGCCACTGCATATTCCCGTGGTGATTTTTGCTACAGCGGCTGTGCAGGCGAGTGTTATTGGCCAGCCTGTTGCGGGGTTTTTAGCGTTGCTGGCGGCGTTTTTGCTGCTTGCACTGATGATCGCGCCGCTCGCTAGCGCCGCCGCACTTGGCCTGCACAACAGTATTGATTAGGGCAACACACGATGAAATTTCTCAAGCGCCTGTGGGCAAGTATTGAAAGCACGGTCAGCCCACAACACTTTTATCGCCTCAGCGGTTTATGGCTGCCATGGTTTGTTTGGCCCGCGGTATTACTCGTTAGCGTCGGCCTCGTGTGGGGCTTGGCGATTGCCCCTGCGGATTACCAGCAGGGCAATAGTTATCGCATCATCTTTATTCATGTGCCCGCGGCGAGCCTTGCCATGGGCGGCTACTTGCTGCTCGCGAGTTGTGCCGTAATCACGCTGGTCTGGCGTGTGAAAACCGCAGCGGCCGTGGCACGTGCGGCAGCGCCAGTGGGCGCGCTTTTTTGCCTCATGGCACTGATTACCGGGGCGTTGTGGGGCAAACCCACGTGGGGCACTTACTGGGTGTGGGATGCGCGTCTCACTTCTATGCTTATTTTGCTGTTTTTATATTGCGGCGTGATGGCGCTACAGCAGGCCTTCGACAGCCAAAGCCAAGGCAGTAAAGCTGCCGCTTTATTGGCGCTGGTGGGTGTCATCAATTTGCCCATCATTAAATATTCCGTGGAATGGTGGAACACCCTGCATCAGGGCTCGACATTTCGCATTACTGAGCGCCCAACCATGCCGCCAGAAATGTATTTGCCTTTGTTAGTGATGTTTGTCGGGCTTTACTGCGTCTTTGTTAGCGTGGTGCTGATGCGCAGTCGCCATGAAATTTTACGGCGTGAGGTACGCAGCCGCTGGGCGCAAGGCGTTATTCAAGGGACGGCAGGGGGCAAGCACTGATGTACTTTTCCAGCTGGGCAGCATTTTTCGCCATGGGGGGCCACGCGCCGTATGTCTGGGCATCCTATGGGCTGATGGCGTTTAGCCTAGCGGCGCTCATTATGGCCTCACGTGTCAGTCAGCAACGTTGGCTAAAGCAGCAACGTCGGCGGCATCACGCGCAACAGCGCGCGCCCATCATTTCTCATTCCACCTCTCAGGAGCACTAAGTCATGCACCCGCAACGTCGTCGCCGTTTGATTTGGATCATTGCCTTGCTGCTAGGGCTGGGCGCCGTAGTGGCATTAGCGAGTTATGCGTTACGGCAAAACATCAATTTGTTTTACACGCCCTCGCAGTTAGCCGCCAACGAGGCGCAAGAGGGTCGACGCATTCAAGTGGGCGGACTGGTGGTGCAGGGCTCCGTGCAGCGCTCAGCGGATAGCTTGGCGGTGCGTTTTATGCTCAGTGATTTGCAAGCGAATGTGCCCGTGCAATTTAACGGCATCTTGCCGGACTTATTTCGCGAGGGTCAGGGTATCGTGGCAAATGGCGTCTGGAGCAATGGTGAAGTGATGGCCGATGAGGTGTTGGCCAAGCATGATGAAAACTATATGCCGCCGCGCGTTAAAGAGGCTATTGAGGCCGCCGGCCATCCTGGCGATGGCAACAAAGCAGCCTACTAATGCGCTGCACTTGGCGCTTGCTGGAAGCGCCAACGCCAAGTGGTCAATAACGTCAGTACGCCAAGCCCCATCAGCAGGCTATAGAGCGAGAGGCCGGCAACACCCAAAATAACCATGGCCGCTAAAGCGCTGGCGACCATAAACAGCGCATTCAGTACGTTGATGCCGGCGATCACTTGCGCGCGCTCATGGGCCTCGGCATCGTGCTGAATAAGTGCATACAGCGGCACAATATATAAGCCGGCACTGAAGCCCACAGCGGTTAGCTGGCCGATATGCCGCCAAGCGCCAGGTGCCGTGAGCCATTGCGACACATTGAGCAGTTCGCCGACGGCGGCCTCACGCGGAATGAGTAAGCTTAATGCCGCCATCAACAGCCCGCCCAGCATGACCACGCGCCCTGGCGGCAGGTAGTTGACTAGCACATGGCAGGCCAGCGAGCCGGCGCCAATGCCCACTGAAAATAGCACCAACAGCGCGGTAGCCACGCCGGCATCACCACCCAAATAGCGTTGTGTGTATTCGGGTAGCTGCGTTAGCCAGAGCGCGCCAAATAACCAAAACCACGAAATGCCAAGGCTCAAACGCCAGCGAAATGCGCTGCGCCGAAGCGTCGCGAGACAGGCTTTGGTATTGCGCATGAGGTGGTAATCGGTGCGTTGTTTGGCGGCGATGGCCATGCCAGCGGGCATTTTGCGGCTAAATGCCCAACCCACGAGGGCCAAGGCAATGAGGCTGGCGCCGAGTACAGTCACATCGGCATTAAAAACGGTGACCAGCACGCCGCCAAATAAACTACCAAGCAAAATCGCCAGCGAGGTGGCGGTTTCCACTAGGGCATTGGCGGGCATTAAGGCGCTCGGCGCTAAGCGTTCGGGTAGCCACGCGTATTTGATCGGACCAAATAATGCTGACTGGGTTCCCATGCCGAACAGCGTGATCAGTAGCAAGGTCAGTGACTGCATATAAAATCCGATGCAGGCGACGCTCATCAAGACAATTTCCAATACCTTTATTTGCCGTGCGAGCTGCGCTTTTTCAAAGCGGTCAGCCCATTGGCCCGCAATCCCAGAAAATAAAAAGAACGGCAAAATAAACAAGCCCGCGCATAAATTAGTCAGCAGTCCAACCGGCAAGTCGCTGTAAGTGGCGGTTTGGTAGGTCAGCAATAAGATCAGCGCCTGCTTAAAGGCGTTGTCGTTGAAGGCGCCGAAAAACTGCGTCCCGAAGAGCGGCCAAAATTGTCGCTGACCCAGAACCTGACCTAGAGATGGCATAGCAAGCGCTCATGACGGTGAAAGTAAGGCCGAGTATGCCCAGACTGCGTCGATAATCGCTATGATGGCGGATAATTTTTCGCGGGAGGTGGCTTTGCGCGCGTTGGTCTCGGTCTTATGTGTGGTGTTGATGAGTTGCTTGGGCCTGACAAATGCCTATGCAGATGATTGGCGCTATGACGTGTCACCAAAATCACTGACCGAGGCGGTGAGCGCGGCGGCGAGTCCGTGGCATGAAAAAGCGGCTTTGCTTGATGCGATTGACCTGACCAAGAAGCCAGCGCCGGCGTTGACAGCGGCAGCCAAAGCCACACAAGCGATTGCCGTGCACGATGCGGTTGTTGAGACGCTAAAAGCAGAAGGTTATTACCACGCGCAGGTGAGCGTGACGCCGCGCGGTGAGGGTATGGCGGTGCACGTGTTGGCGGGCGAGCCGGTGCGTGTGGCTAAGGTATCGGTGCAATGGCAGGGCATGGAGCACGCCGATCGCGGCTTTCAAGCGCCAGACTTTCCGCTCAGCACCGGCGATATTTTGGTGCAATCCGTCTACAGCGACTTTAAGCAGTCCGTGGATGCCTTAGCACTTTCGCGTGGGTATTACGCGGCACAATGGCGCACCCAGCGCATTGCCCTCGACCTTTTCAGTCGCACTGCCGATATCACGCTGATTTACGATCGTGGCGAGCGTTCTCATTTTGGCGAGGTGCGCTTTATTGACCAGCAAGGCCGCGCTTTAGAAGCTTTAGCGCCCCGGTGGCTGGCGACCTTGACGCCTTTTCAAGTCGGTGATGCCATCAGCGCCAAACACCTAGTGACGCTACAAAAAAACTTACTCGATACGCGCTATTTCCATGATGTGCGTGTGGATTTGCAAGCACCCGACGCGCACGGTCGCCGGCCGGTGTTAGTGCAAGTTGATATTCGAGAGCCAAATAAAGTGTCTATTGGCCTTGGTTTTGCCACGGATGTTGGGCCGCGTGTCAGTGTTAATTGGCAGCGCCCGCGCTTAAATGCGCAAGGCCATGGCATTGAGGCCAGCAGCGAGTTTTCTGTGGTGCGTCAGCAGGCGGAGGTGCGCTATCGGCTGCCCTATAAGCATCCCATTGAGGACACGATTCAGCTACTGGCGGGCATTTCGCAAGATGACATTGATGACACGCAAACGACCCAGACGGTGGTGGGCGTGCAGCGTGTTATTGCGCCGAAAGCCGGTTGGCAACGCACCTATGGCCTAGAGCTCAGCGAAGAGCGCTTTCGCCGTCAAAGTGGTGAGTCTGATGCGCAGCAATTTTTCGTGCCGAGCCTGAGTGTCTCGAAGCTGCGCAGTCGCGGCGGCCTTGATCCTACGCACGGTTTTCGCCAGCAATATCATCTGGAAACAGCGAGTACGGCGGTCTTCTCCGATGCCGATTATTTATTATTGCGCGGTAATTGGCGCTGGCTAACCACGTTGGCGCAGCGTCATATGTTGCTCGCGCGTGTTGAGCTCGGGCACATCATTAGCGATGACTTTCAAGCGGTAGCACCGAGCACTCGGTTTTATGCCGGCGGCGACAGCAGTGTGCGTGGTTATGACTACCGGCGCTTATCGCCACGTAACGCCAATGGCGAGAGCATTGGCGGTCAAAACCTAGTGGTGGGCTCGTTTGAGTACGCTTGGCGTTGGTTGCCGAGCTGGCGGCCAGCGGTATTTTTAGATGCGGGTAATGCGTTTACCGGTGGCTGGCAGCCGCTGAAGCTAGGTGCAGGCGTTGGTATGCGCTGGATCTCGCCGGTAGGCCCAGTGCGTTTTGATATGGCTTCGGCCATTTCGGAGCCAGGGGCACCGTGGCGTGTGCATTTAACCTTGGGTGCGCCGTTATGACGGCCGTTAGCGCGCCTCGTCGTGGGCTGCGATGGGCGGGGCGCGTGCTGCGCACTGGCGCTTTTTATCTGCTGTTGCTCATCCTATTGGCACTGGGCGCGATGCTGTTTAGTGAGTCCGCACCCCGTTGGCTATGGCAACAGGCCAAGCCGGCGGTGCCGGGCCTTGAGCTCAATGGCATTGGTGGCAGTTTGGCTGGCGGGCTGACGCTGGAGTCATTATCGTGGCGCAATGAGTCGCTGGCGGTTCGCGTTGAGCAACTCTCGGTAGCGGTGCGTTTTCGCGCACTCCTGCGCGGGCAACTTGCGCTGGATTATGTGCGCAGCGAACGCGTTGCCGTCACGGTATTAAAGCCCAGTGAGCCAGCGGTATTTGTGCCACCACGCTTGGCATTGCCATTTGCTTGGGCGTTGCCAGAGCTGGCCATCAATACGCTGCAATGGACGGCCTATAACGCCGAGCCGGTGCAGCTTGAGTCGCTCGCTTTAGATGCCGAGGGCGAGGCCACTGGCGTCACCGTGCATCGGTTGAGTGCCGCGTATGCGCGCTGGCAATTGGCGGCGCAGGCAGCGCTGAACTTACGCGATCAATGGCCATTAGCCGCCACGCTGATGCTCAATGGGCCAGATCTTGCCAGCCAGCGCATCCAGCTTGATGGCGACCTGTCGGTCCTGCGCGCGCGTCTGCGTGGGCCGGCGCAATACCCCATTGCCTTAGAGGCACGCGTCAATGCCTTGCTGCCGACGTTGCCATTTCGTGGTCGCTTGTCGTGGCCGCAATGGCAACCGCCTGGCCAAGATGATTGGCGCCTAGAGCCTGGTGCCATGACATTTGCTGGCTCCACGGCGCAAGGCGAATTGGCGCTGGATTTACGCGCCAGCTTGCGCGAGCAATCAACGTTGGACTGGCCTGCTAATGCGCCACGCCGCGCGCACTTGAGCGGGCCGTTGCGCTGGCGACTTGAGCAGGGTGCATTGCAGGCGACACTCGCTTGGGTGGGGCAAATGGGGCGTGCACCTTGGCGCGTATCGGCGCGCTATCAGCAGGATCATCCGGAGCACACGCAGCTGGCCATGAGCCTGGCCGATGCGCAGATAAATGTCAGTGGCTGGCCTAGCTCAGGCATCAAGGCCCGCGTGGCAATTGCTCGCCTTCAGCGTTTCCAGTCGTCGGTTGCCGGCGCCTTCAATGCGCAGGCCACATGGCGCGGTCATTGGCCCGATGGTCAGGGCAAAATACAGCTAAACCTCAGCAATCTCGGCGCCCCAGGCAGTGCCACGCCGTGGCTGTCGTCGGCGCAGCTTCGTATGGATGGCGGCTTAGCCGCGCACCGTGTCACCGCCCAGGTGCACGCGCCAGCTGCAACGTTGTCGCTAAGCGCGACTGGCACGGCTTTATTGGCTGAAAAACGTTGGCATGGTCAGCTTGCTAGCGCCACGCTGACCCCGGCGCAGGGTCGTTGGCAGCTCAGAAAGCCCGCGGCCATAGAGCTATCAGCAGACACTAGCGCGCTGGCCCCGGCGTGCTGGCGGCAAGTCGATCCGGCATTGAGTGCTTGGCAGGTTTGCACCGATGCAACGCTGTCACCACAGCAATGGTTAGCGACACTTCGCGCCACCGCCCCCACAGGCGGTGAGCTGGAGGCAACGCTGCGCCGCGATCCGTCCGCAGCAGATCCCGCGCTCGATGCCGATGTACGTTGGCAGGCCATCAACCTCGCGGCATTGCCCATGGCCTTGCCGGATAATCTAAGCCTCACTGGGCAAAGTCAGGGTCAGGTGCGCGTCAGTGGCAGTCTCGCCGAGCCACGCGTTCATGGTCAGTGGGGGCTTGATGCCAGCGTGCAATGGCCTCGTTACGGGTTGTCGTGGCCGAGCGTGAATCTTGATGGCGAGTTGCTCGGTCAACGCACGCGCTTCAGCGCAGCGTTGACCGACACCAGTGCCGGCACATTAGCCATTACCGGGGAGGCCGCCTGGCAACCAGCACTAACTCTGGCCATGCAAGTCACTGGCGATCAATTAGCGTTTGCGTATGCGCCGTGGGTGCAGGGACGTGTTTCGCCGGCGCTCAACATTGCCTGGCAAGATCAGCAGTTGCGTGTGGCTGGTGATGTGCTCGTTAATCGCGCAGATATTACGCTGAAGGCATTGGCGGCTGGTGCACCGAAGCCCTCGCCAGATGTGGTCATTGTGCGCAATAGCAAAGGCGAGCCTGTTGCTACGACGGCATCTGAGGGCGGATTGCCACTGGATTTGCATGTGCGAGTGCTTTTGGGCGATGCCATTTCGTTGACCGGCTATGGGCTTGCGGCAGGCTTGCGCGGACAGCTGTTACTCACGCAATCACCGAGCAGTACATTGGCGGCAAACGGTGACATTAGTCTCAAGCCAAATGCGCAATTTGCTGCCTACGGCCAACGCTTAGACATCGAGCAGGGGCGTTTATTGTTTGCCGGCCCCCTCAGCTCGCCCGACATACGCCTAATGGCCTCGCGTGAAGTCGATGGCGTCCGCGTTGGTGTCACGGTCATGGGGCAGGCGCCGAAACCGACAGTGACGCTGACCAGCGATAGCCCCATGTCGCAGGATGAAATCCTCTCGTACTTGGTGCTGGGGCGTTCGCTCGGCAATAACACCGAGCCCAGCGCCGCCGATAAGCAAGCCCTAGCACTCAGCGCGGCGCTGAATGTGACAGGTAAAACCGGCGCCATTGGTCTGCTCGGCCAGCGTTTAGGTATCAGCGATTTTGCCATTGGCACGCAAGGCGACTCTGAGGCCACCGAGGTGGCGGTATCGGGGCGCTTAAGCCCGAAACTGTGGTTGAGCATTGGCCGCGGCGTGTTTCAGCCGTCGCAATCGGTGACCGTGCGCTATCAAATTAATCGCCGACTCTCATTGGAGGCGTTGAGCGCTTTAGAGTCGGCAATAACCTTGTTTTATAGCTGGCGCTTTTAGCGCTACACTTGCGCGCTAATTTCTACGCCTAATCAGTTGCGCCGACACGGTCGGACTAGGGGAGTTTTGATGCCGGTTATTACCTTGCCCGATGGCTCGCAGCGCGAGTTTGAGCAGCCTGTCAGCGTGATGGACGTGGCATCGAGCATCGGCCCTGGCTTGGCGAAAGTCACCATTGCCGGTCGTCTGTTGAGCGTCGATGGCGAGGCGCGCCTCATCGATGCCTGCGATCTCATCAGCGAGGACACGCAGCTACAGATCATCACGCCCAAAGATGAGGCGGGTGTCGAGATTATTCGCCACTCGTGTGCGCATTTGGTCGGTCATGCCGTGAAGCAGCTGTTTCCCACCGCGAAAATGGTCATCGGCCCGGTGATTGCTGAGGGCTTTTATTACGACATCGCCTATGAGCGGCCCTTTACGCCCGATGATCTGGCGGCGATTGAGGCGCGCATGAAGGAGTTGATCGCCACCGAATATAACGTGGTGAAAAAAATGACGCCGCGGGCCGAGGTTATTGAGCTGTTTACGGCGCGTGGCGAAGAGTACAAGCTCCGCCTCATCGAGGACATGCCCGATGAAACCGCCATGGGCCTCTACCATCACGAAGAATACGTGGATATGTGCCGCGGTCCCCACGTGCCCAACACGCGCTTTTTGAAGGTCTTTAAGCTGACTAAGTTAAGCGGTGCGTATTGGCGAGGGGATGCCAATAACGAGCAATTACAGCGCGTCTATGGCACCGCCTGGGCCGATAAAAAGCAGCTTGCCGCCTATATTCAGCGCATTGAAGAGGCAGAAAAACGTGACCATCGCAAAATCGGGCGCGCGCTAAACCTATTTCACTTGCAAGAAGAAGCGCCGGGCATGGTGTTTTGGCACCCGCATGGCTGGACGATTTATCAGGAAGTCGAGCAGTACATGCGCCGCATCCAGCGTGAGGCGGGCTATGTTGAGGTGCGTACGCCGCAAGTCGTTGATCGCGTGCTCTGGGAAAAGTCTGGGCATTGGGGCAATTACGCCGAGAATATGTTCACCACGCAATCGGAAAGCCGTGATTATGCGGTGAAGCCGATGAATTGCCCCTGCCATGTGCAAGTTTTCAACCAGGGCTTAAAGTCATACCGCGACCTGCCATTGCGCATGGCTGAGTTCGGCGCCTGCCATCGCAACGAGCCCTCGGGCGCGCTGCACGGCATCATGCGTGTGCGTGGCTTTACGCAAGATGACGCGCATATTTTCTGCACCGAGGCGCAAGTGCGCCAAGAGGCCGCAGACTTTATTCGCCTCACCCTCAAGGTCTACGCCGATTTTGGCTTTAACGATGTCACCTTGAAGCTATCAACGCGCCCAGCCAAGCGCATTGGTAGCGATGAGCAATGGGATCGCGCCGAAAAAGCCTTGGCCGATGCCCTCGATGAGTCGGGCTTGAGCTGGTCGTACTTGCCCGGCGAGGGTGCGTTTTATGGCCCGAAAATCGAATTCACGCTGCATGATTGCCTCGGGCGCGCCTGGCAGTGCGGCACATTGCAATACGATCCGAACTTGCCTGAGCGTCTCGATGCCAGCTTTGTTGCCGAAGACAGCACGCGGCAGCGGCCCATCATGCTGCATCGCGCCATTCTCGGCTCATTTGAGCGATTTATTGGCATGTTGCTAGAAAACTACGCCGGTATTTTGCCAACGTGGTTGTCGCCAGTGCAGGTTTGTCTGATGAATATCACCGATAAACAGGCGCCAGCGGTCGCAGAAGCGGAAAAAGTCTTGAAATCTAAAGGCTTTCGCGCCATTAGCGACTTGAGAAATGAGAAGGTTGGCTATAAAATCCGCGAGCGTACGCTTCAGCGCATTCCCTATATGCTGGTTATTGGCGATCGGGAAGCCGAGCAAGGCTTGGTGGCTGTGCGTACTCGCCGAGGGGAAGACCTCGGCAGCATGCCGCTGAGCACGTTCATGGAGCGTTTGCAGGCGGATATTACCCAGAAAGGGTCACTAACGGAGAATGAACATTAAGCCAGAAAATAAGTCGGGTCGTGACAGCAAGCGCGCGACCATCAATGGTGACATTACGCACCGCGAAGTGCGTCTGATCAACCAAGATGGCGAGCAAGTCGGGATTGTGGGCATTCGTGAGGCACTGGCAGCGGCTGAAGCCGTTGAGCTAGACCTTGTCGAAATTGTCGCGGATGCAGAGCCCCCCGTGTGTCGCATCATGGACTATGGCAAGTTCGTTTTCGAAAAAAAGCAGCAGGCGAAAGAGGCTAAGAAGAAGCAGCACCAGATGCAGATCAAAGAGATCAAGTTGCGTCCGGGTACTGAAGAGGCCGATTATCAAGTCAAGCTGCGCAATATCGTACGTTTTCTAGAAGATGGCGATAAGTGTAAGATTACATTGCGGTTTCGCGGTCGCGAAATGGCGCACCAAGAGCTGGGTTTAAAGCAGCTGCAACGTATCGAGGTCGATCTGGCCGAGATCGGGGTTGTGGAACAACACCCGAAAATGGAAGGGCGCTTGATGGGCATGCTCATCGGTCCCAAGAAAAAGAAATAAGTTGGCAGGACGCTGATTTATGACTTACCCCCAAGTCAGCTGAGCATCAGTCTGCGGACCGCTCAACAGGGCTGAAAGGGTCACTAAACGAGGTAAGACACAATGTCTGCAAAGATCAAGACCAAACGCGGCGCTGCTAAGCGCTTCGTTAAGACGGCGAATGGCTTTAAGCGTAAGCAAGCCTACAAGCGCCACATCCTCACCAAGAAATCGGCGAAGCGTATTCGTCAGTTGCGCCCCATGACTCAGGTTGCTGCCTGTGACGTGCCAAGCGTGCTGCGTATGCTGCCTAACTGCTGATCTGACGGAGGATAAAAAATGGCTCGTGTAAAACGTGGTGTAATTGCCCATCGTCGTCACAAAAAAGTGCTCGATCGCGCCAAGGGTTACTATGGTGCTCGTTCGCGCGTCTATCGCGTCGCATTCCAGGCGGTTATCAAAGCCGGCCAGTATGCTTATCGTGACCGTCGCCAGAAAAAGCGTCAGTTCCGTGCCCTGTGGATTGCCCGTATTAACGCCGCATCGCGTTTAAACGGTTTGTCCTATAGCCGTTTGATCAACGGTCTGAAAAAGGCATCCATCGAAATCGACCGTCGTGTATTAGCCGATATTGCTATGCATGATGCTGCCGGTTTTGCTGCGATTGCTGAAAAGGCTAAGGCCAGCCTCGCTGCCTGATCGATCGGTTGTCAGTTCGCTGACGACCTACCGTGCGTGCACGGTATAAAGGGGGAAGGGCCATTGCGGTTCTTCCCCTTTTTTATTGACCTGTCTTGCTGCCATTGGCGCAGACACATTTATTCAAAACTGATGTTTCATGCATTGGTTTTAAAAGAGATGATGGTTTATGAGTGATTTGCAGGCCTTAGTAGATAACGTCAATGCGGCTGTGGCTGCAGCGCACGATGTGGCCAGTGTCGAGCAGCTGCGCGTGGAGTATTTGGGCAAAAAAAGTCTACTCAGCGCGCAATCTAAGCGCCTTGGTGGCATGGATGCTGACGCGCGTAAAGCCTTTGGTGCCGAGCTCAATGCTATCCGAGAGGCAGTGACTGAGGCCATTAGTGCGCGTAAAACGACGCTGGAAGCGCAGGCTTTGGCCGATAAACTCAGCCGCGAGCAGATCGATGTCACCTTGCCTGGTCGTGGCGAGCAGGCCGGCGGCTTGCATCCAGTCACGCGGGTGATGGAGCGTATTGAAGACTTCTTCACGCAGGCCGGCTTTCAAATCGCCGATGGTCCCGAAGTCGAAGATGATTTTCACAACTTCGAAGCGCTGAATATTCCCTCGCACCATCCGGCGCGGGCCATGCACGATACCTTCTACTTCGATGCTAATCGTCTCTTGCGCACGCATACCTCGCCGGTGCAAGTGCGGGTTATGGAATCGCAACAACCGCCCATTCGCATTGTCTGCCCAGGTCGGGTCTATCGCTGCGATTCCGACTTAACGCATTCGCCCATGTTTCATCAAGTCGAAGGCTTGTTGATCGATGAAAACGTCAGCTTCGCCAATTTGAAAGGCATGATTTCTGAGTTCTTGCAGGTGTTTTTTGAGCAGGATCTGAACGTACGCTTTCGGCCCTCGTATTTCCCCTTTACCGAGCCTTCTGCCGAAGTCGATATTGCCTGCGTGATGTGTGCGGGTAAGGGCTGTCGTGTTTGTAAACAAACTGGCTGGCTCGAAGTCTTGGGCTGCGGCATGGTGCATCCTCAGGTGCTAAGCAACTGCGGCATCGACCCTGAAAAATACCAAGGTTTTGCGTTTGGCATGGGCGTTGAGCGCTTTGCCATGCTGCGTTATGGCGTCAATGATTTGCGCTTATTTTTCGATAACGACGTGCGTTTCTTGCGCCAATTTTCTTAAATATCAATCATCTATAGAGCGTACTTCAGGTGCGCTTTGCGAGTGTGTTATGCAATTTAGTGAACAGCGCCTGCGTCGCATTGTCAGCCCGAATGTCTCGACTGCCGAGCTCGCCCACCAACTCACCATGGCCGGCCTTGAGGTCGATGCTATTGAGCCGATGGCGCCAGCGTTTACCGGTGTGGTGGTGGGGCGTGTGCTGAGCACCGAGCCGCACCCCGATGCCGATAAGTTACGCGTGGCCCGTGTCGATATTGGTCAAGCCGAGCCACTGCAAATTGTCTGTGGTGCTGCCAATGTGCGGGCTGATATTCGTGTGCCGGTGGCGACCATTGGTGCCATATTGCCCGGCGACTTTCGTATCAAAGCCGCGAAGCTGCGCGGTGTCGCCTCCAGCGGCATGTTGTGTGCTGAGCAAGAGCTGGGCATGGCAGAAAGTTCCGACGGCTTGTGGGAGCTTGCCCCCGATGCGCCCATAGGCGCCGATATTCGCGCGTATTTAGCGCTCGATGATCAGCTCATCACGCTCGGTCTAACGCCTAATCGCGGCGACTGTTTAAGCCTGCGCGGTTTGGCGCGCGAAGCCGCTGCCGTATTTGGCTTGTCCAGCACCTTGGCATTGCCGGCAACTATAGCGGCCACGGGTGATGCCAAACGCACCATGGCTATTGATGAGCCTGCTGCGTGCCCACGCTACGTTGGCCGCGTGATTCGTGGCTTGCAGCAAGTCGCCAGTCCCGCGTGGCTGGTCGATGGCCTACGCCGTTATGGCGTGCGCAGCGTCAGCCCATTGGTCGATATCACGCAATGGGTGATGCTCGAGTTGGGCCAACCCATGCATGCTTTCGATGATCAACGCCTGCAAGGTGCGGTGCGCGTTCGCCGCGCTCATGCCGACGAGTCGCTCACCTTACTCGATGGCCAAGCATTAAGTCTGCGTGACGCCACCCTCGTGATCGCCGACGATAGCGGGGCTATTGCGCTAGCCGGTGTGATGGGCGGGCAGCGCACCGCCGTGTCAGATGCCACCGTGGATGTGTTTTTGGAGGCCGCGCATTTTGATCCGCTCGCACTTGCCGGTGAAGCACGACGCTATGGCCTGCACACCGATGCATCGCACCGATTTGAGCGCGGCGTAGATGCTGAGTTGCCTCGCCATGCCATTGAGCTGGCCAGTGCCTTGATTGTTGAGATACTCGGTGGCGAGCTTGGCCCAGTAGTGGAGATGCTCAGTGATCGCCATTTGCCAACGCGCCAGGCAATTGTTTTGCGTCGCGCGCGTATCAGCCGTGTATTGGGCTTCGACATCCAAGATACGCACGTCGAGCAGTCACTTGAGCTACTCGGTATGCACGTTAGTGCGGCAGACGCTGGCTGGCTAGTGACACCACCAAGCCATCGCTTTGATATTGGCATTGAGGTCGATTTGATCGAAGAGCTTGCGCGATTGATTGGCTATAACAACCTGCCGGTTGCTCCTGCTCAAGCGGCTATTACGCTAACGCCGCGCAGTGAGTCGGCGCAAAGCCTGCGTCGTCTGAAGCGCGCATTGGTCGATCTAGGCTATCAAGAGGCCATCACTTTTAGTTTTACTGAGGCCTCGGTACAGCAGGCGTTCACGCCAGAACTAACGCCATTAACGCTCGCCAACCCGCTGTCACAAGAGTTAGCGAGCATGCGAACCAGTCTGCTGCCCGGTTTATTGATGGCGGTGCGTCATAACCTCAGTCGTCAGCAAGCGCGTGTGCGTTTATTTGAGGCCGGCATGCGCTTTTTGCCCGAAGCCGATGGCCTGCAGCAAGAGCCCATGTTATCGGGTGTGATGGCCGGTACGGCCTTGCCAATGCTCTGGAGTAACACGAAATCATCCGTCGACTTCTATGATCTGAAAGGAAATATTGAGCACTTGCTGAGTGTCGCTAGAGTCGCTACGCTGCAAATTGTGGCAGCTCAGCGTACCGGTTTTCACCCTGGCCAGTGTGCTGAGCTGCGTGACGGATCGCGATGCCTGGGGGTTTTTGGGGCGCTACATCCCAGCACGCTCGCGGCTTTTGATATCGACACGCCGGTGTTTGCCTTTGAGCTTTCACAAAGTCTCTTCGCTTTAGGCGATTTGCCGCGCTTTAGTCCGCTGTCGCGCTTTCCGCAAATGCAGCGAGATTTAGCGCTGGTGGTGCCGGAGTCGCTGCGTGCAGATGCTATTAAGCGCTGTATTGAGGCGAGTGCGGGCGATAGCTTGCAGCGTATTGATTTGTTTGATGTTTACCGAGGGGTAGGTGTTTCTGAAGACGCCTACAGCTTAGCGATTACGCTGACATGGCAGCATGCCGAGCGCACATTATTAGATGCTGAAGTGCAGGGTAGCGTAGATGCCATTTTGATGGCCTTGGCCGCACTGTCTGTGCATTTACGCTGAGCCGCTCAAATCACGCAGGAGAAGCAGCAATGGGTGCATTAACAAAAGCCGATATGGTGGATCGCTTGTTTGATGAACTGGGCTTGAATAAGCGCGAGGCAAAAGAGCTCGTGGAACAGTTTTTCGAAGAAGTAAGCCAGTCGTTGGCCGATGGTCAGTTCGTGAAGCTGTCAGGCTTTGGCAACTTTGAGTTGCGTGATAAGCGTCAACGACCGGGTCGAAATCCGAAAACGGGTGAGGAAATTCCGATCTCTGCACGCCGTGTGGTGACGTTTCGCCCGGGTCAGAAGCTTAAGCAGCGGGTAGATGAGCATGTCCATCACAGCGACTAATGCCACGCTGCCTGAGATTCCTAATAAGCGCTACCTGACTATTGGTGAGGTAAGCGAGCTATGCGATGTGAAATGTCACGTCCTGCGCTATTGGGAGCAAGAATTTCCGTCTCTGAAGCCAGTTAAGCGGCGCGGTAACCGACGTTATTATCAGCGCACAGATGTGCAACTGATTCGTCGAATCCGAGAACTTTTATACTTCCAGGGCTACACCATTCAAGGCGCGCGCAGTCAGTTGGCCGAGTCGAAAACCGGACCGCTCACATCCCCATCAACACAAGCCGTGCTTGCACCGGCAGCTAGCAAAAGCCCTGCTGAAAACGCACCATTGCAGCGCGTAATCGATGAAATGCTGAGCGATTTAGAGCAAATTGAGCAATTGTTGCGCCAAGATGCTTAAGGCAGGCTAGACATCGAAATCAAATTCAGTATGATGCGTGCTTCGTCGGGGCGTAGCGCAGCCTGGTAGCGCACTTCGCTGGGGGTGAAGTGGTCGCAGGTTCAAATCCTGCCGTCCCGACCAATACTTTTTTAAGCAGCCGCACGGCTGCTTTTTTTTGGCATTTTTTTGGCATTCCAGCTTCAGCGTGTCTATACCTTGGAGTGTACCCACACAGTCCAAGGAGGACGCCCATGTCACACACCATTACAGCCCCTCAGGCATTTATGTCGCGCTGCCAGGCTCTCTTACTAGCAGTGGCTATGTGCGCGCTGCCAGGCTTAGCTCAAGCGGCTCCGCCGGCTAAGGCAGCACCCGTAGCCACTAAACCGCAGATAGATCGTCTCAACCTAAACCGTGCTAGCCCACAAGAGCTTACCGAGAGACTGGTGGGTGTGGGGCCGAAAAAAGCGGAAGCGATTGTTGCGTGGCGCAAAGCAAACAAGGGTTTTAAAACCCCGGCTCAGCTGATGGAAGTTAAAGGAATTGGGCCGGCGCTATATGAGCGCAATAAAGCAATTTTGAGTACCCGTTAGGCGTTATTGTCTGACAATTTTGAGGCGTAGTGCATTTTATCGACCGATGAAGTGCACTTGTCAAAAGCGCGGTTATTTTCTTGGCCCACTCTGCGTGTGGTTTCGATAAATACTCGGTTGACAAATTTATCTTATTGTTTTTAAACATATTTAGCATGCTGTATATTTTTTGACCAATCTGTGTAAGTTTACGTAACTGCTGCATGAAATGCCTCTCGGTGAGTGATATCAACAGAGTTATCCACAGTTTTTGTGGACAACTCGTGAAGCCTAGTCATAGTGCGGCGATTGATCGACTGACTGTTCTGGCAGCTGAATTTTCTGTTCAGGCGAGCTATGCTGAAGCGTGATTTTTTCGTGCTTTAACTAAACGCGTGTTAAGAAGAGGGTTCAGTTTGCTCAATCGCCTATGGCTAAGTTTTTTCTTTATTACGGTGCTTTGTGTTGCTTACCAAAGCGTTATGCTTGGCGACATCGATAGCAGCAGTCGTGTGGTGGCTGCGTGGTTCGCTGCAGCGCAAGTAAGCGTTGAGATAAGCATTGGCTTGATCGGTTTAATGACGCTCTGGTTAGGCCTGTTTAAGGTCGCCGAGCACGCCGGCTTAATCCGTGTACTCGGCCGTGGCCTAACCCCGCTGTTCTCCAAGCTAATGCCTGAGGTGCCGAAAGGTCATCCGGCATTAGGCGCGATGACGATGAACTTATCTGCCAATGTATTGGGGCTTGATAACGCCGCCACGCCCTTAGGCCTGAAGGCCATGCATGAGCTACAAACGCTGAACCCTGAGCCTGAGCGCGCAACCAAAGCGCAAGCCTTATTTTTAGTGATCAATGCCTCATCGGTAACGCTTATTCCAGTCAGTGTGTTTTTGTATCGCGCACAGCAGGGCGCCGCTGACCCGGCTAGCGTGTTTCTGCCAATTTTAATGGCGACCTCGATGTCGACGGTCGTCGGCGTCACGGCATATTGTCTCAGCCAGAGAATCGCCTTGTTTAATCGCGTGGTTTTCGCTTACGCGGCGGGCTTTGCTTTATTGTTAGCGGGGCTTATTACCTGGGTGTCGCAATGGCCCGCCAGTGACATGGGCGCTAACTCTGGCGCGCTTGGTAACGGTCTACTGATCGCCGTTGTGGTGCTCTTTCTTGCCTGTGGTTTTTGGCGAAAGCAGCCCGTATATGATCAATTTATTGATGGTGCGAAAGAGGGTTTTAAAACCGCCATTGGCTTAATTCCTTACCTATTGGCGATGTTAGTCGCGATTGCAGGTTTGCGCGCCAGTGGTGCCTTAGACGCTGCATTAGCCGGTGCGGCATGGCTTGCCATGCAGCTTGGCCTGGCTACAGACTTCATTCCAGCGCTGACGACTGCCTTGATGAAGCCACTATCTGGCAGTGGTGCGCGCGCCATGATGCTCGAGACGATGCAGGCGTATGGCGTTGATAGTTTTCCTGCGCTGGTGGCTGCAACGGTACAAGGCTCGAGTGAAACCACGTTTTATGTGGTGGCGGTGTATTACGGCGTTATTGGGGTGAAGCGGGATCGAGGCGCGCTAGCGTGTGGTTTGTTGGCGGACCTGGCCGGTGTATCGACGGCGATTTATGCCTGCTACGTATTTTTCCCGCCCAGTTAAGTGCTGATATCTCGCCTCTACACAGCTGCACTGCTACCATCGCAGCTGTTTATTTGCACAACTAGGATTATTTATGCGTCGTGTGGTGTTTAACCAAAAAGGTGGTGTCGGTAAATCGAGCATTACCGTAAATCTCGCCGCTATCAGCGCGCAGCGTGGTTTAAAAACGCTGATTATTGACCTTGACCCACAATGCAACGCGACGCAGTACTTATTGGGTGAGGCCGCGGAATTTAGCCGTGATAAACCCGAGTTGTCGCCAAATATTGGTCAGTTTTTCGCACAATCATTGGCCTTTCGCGCCAAAGAGCGGCCACTCTCTGAGTTTGTGCATGCCACGGCGTTCAAGCAGCTGTATTTAATTCCATCTAATCCTGAGTTGCGAGAAATTGAGCATTTGCTCGAGAGTAAACACAAGATTTATAAGCTCTCGGCGGCACTGAAGGCACTTAGCGACACGTATGATGCGATTTATATTGATACGCCGCCGGCCTTTAACTTCTATACCTTATCGGCATTGATTGCAGCGGAGCGTTGCTTGATTCCGTTTGATTGTGATGCGTTCTCGCGTCGGGCGTTATACACCTTGCTGGAAAACGTCGATGAGACCTGCAAGGACCATAATGCGGAGCTGCAAGTAGAGGGCATTGTTATTAATCAGTTTCAGCCGCGCGCGGCGTTGCCAAAGAAGTTGGTCGCTGAGCTCAAAGCCGAGGGCCTGCCCATATTAGATCCGCCGCTATCCGCCTCTGTTATCATGCGCGAGTCTCACCAGCGCTGCCTGCCGCTGATTAGTTGCGCCCCAAAACACAAGCTAACGAGTGAGTTTGAGGCGTTATTTGATGCGCTTAACTCCGATCAAGGCGGCGTTAAGGCCTTAAAGTAAGCCAGTGTATCGAGTCGTGCTTTGCCATGATCGACAATGGGCAGCGGGTACGCCAAGCGTACATCGCGGCCTTTAGCATGGGGCTCATGGATACGTTTGGCATCGAGGTGTGCAAGCTCAGGCACAAATTGACGAATAAACGCACCGTCGGGGTCGCATTTTTTACTTTGTAAAAATGGGTTAAAAATCCGGAAATATGGTGCGGCATCATTTCCCGTTGATGCACTCCATTGCCAGCCGCCATTGTTGGCTGATAAATCGCCATCAATAAGTTGCTGCATGAAATAGCGTTCGCCAAGCCGCCAATCAATAAACAAGTCTTTGGTTAAAAACATCGCAACAATCATGCGTAAGCGATTATGCATCCAGCCGGTTTCATTAAGCTGACGCATGGCCGCATCGACAATAGGGAAGCCCGTTTGGCCGGCGCACCAGGCGGCAAAATGAGCCTCATGGGTTGACCACGGCAACCTGTCTGTATCGCGCTTAAATGCTTGGTGACGACACACGTGTGGAAAGCCGGTCAAGATATGCTTATAAAAGTCACGCCAACACAGCTCGCTAATCCATGTATCGAGGCCCTGCTGATCGGCATGATGGCGCTTGTGCTGCTCGGCGGCGACAAGGCATTGACGCGCAGACAGCACGCCGGCTGCCAAATACGGCGATAGCGTGCTTGTGCCATTGATGGCGGGGAAGTCGCGCTGATCTTTGTAACGTCGGCCATCATCCGCAATGAACTGAGCTAAGCGCTTATGCGCCTCGCGCTCGCCAACCGGCCACAGGGTGTCGAGTAATGGCTGCCTAGCGTCACGCGCCAAGCCCGGCGCACTGGCACTAAGCGCAGTACTTTGTATCGCTGGCGCCGGGCGTTTGCTTGGCGGTGGCAACAGTTGCACTTGATGCGCAGCGAGCTGTGCCAGCCAATTGCGTTTAAACGGCGTAAATACCGTATAAAAACGGCCATCACCCGTGAGCACCTGACCGGGCGTAATGATGCAACTGTCGTGAAGCCAGTGAGTGGCAATGCCTTGTGCATGCAGGCCTTGCTGCAGGTGCTTGTCGCGCGCTTGCTCATTGAGCTCATAGGCTTCGTGTGCGTACAGGGCGCTCACCTGATGTGACTGACACCACGCCACGATCTCGGGCACGAGAGTCGCGTAGTCATTGGCCTCAATCACCACAAGTGCGATGTTTAGCTCGGCGAGGCTAGTTGCCAAGGCGCGAAGCTGGCGCCATTCGAAGTCTTGGCGCACCAAGGACATATCATGCTGTCGCCATTGCCCTGGGGTGTAGGCATATAGCGCAGTGACCTGCGCCTGCGAATCATCACAGGCACGATGTAAGGCTGGATGATCAGCCAAGCGCAGATCATTTCTTAACCAAACAACACGATGCTCAGCCACTACGAGTCGACTCCATGCACGCGGCGCCATGCCAGCACCGCCTGACTCATGCTTTTCAGGTCATGCATAAAGCTGACTGCCTCGACGGTGCGACGGGTTGAGCGAAGCGCCGCGCCGCCACCCCAGATATCCACCGCCAGTGGCAGGCGAAAGCGCAACTCTTCCAGGTAGTTGACGGCATTGCTCGCCGGATACGACGCGCTAAACGAAACCGCGACAATATTCATTTTGTGACGTGATACCGCTTGGCCAACATCGCGCACTGGCATTTGTGCGCCGTAGCAGACAGCATCCACGTTATCCAAGCGCAGCATGGCCTCGACCATGAGGATGCCTAAGGTGTGCGTCTCCTCTGGCGGCGTTGTCAGCAAAATCCGTGGCGGCTTGGTGGGCTCTCGCAAGTTACCGATAGCTTGGCGGACTAAGTTTTGCACTTGTTCGGTAAACAAATGCTCTTCGTGGATCTCAAGCTGACCACGTACCCATGCGTCACCGACAATGACGTTGGCGTGTTGCAAGAAGTCGATGATGAAGCTTTGCAGGCCCATTTTAATGAGCTGGTGCGAGAGATAGTCCCGCAACTGCGCCGGATCGCGCGAACGTAAGGCCTCGAGCAGTTCAACCTCAAGGTTTTTGGGAATGTCTTTACCAATCTTACTTTGCGCGCGTAGCAAGCGCTCCAGCTCAGGTATTTCATGCGCCATGATTTTGCCGGGTCGAAAACCATGATCAATCAGGCGGCGCAACAATCGAAGCTTGGCGACTTGCTCCATCGGGTAAATTCGGTCGCCTTGGGCATCACGCTCCGGCGCTGGAAAGCCATAACGGCGCTCCCACATCCGTAGCAGTTCTTTGGATACGCCAGTTTCGCGTTCAACCGCATTAATCGGCAAGAGGACGGGTTCGTCGTCGTTGCTTGAAATCGTGCGAGTAGCTTCTGCGTTCATGTCGATCTCCTGATGCCCTGTAGGCAGTTAGTTACGATTTACTCAAAATGACTTGGCAAACATCGGTACGGCCTGAGTCGAAACCCGCTTCGCAATAGGCGTAATAAAACCGCCAAATGCGTTGAAAGGCTTGATCAAACCCTTGTTGCTCGATGGTATCTAAATGCACCTCAAACTCGTCACGCCAGCGTCGCAAGGTTTCCGCATAATCGCGGCCGAAAAAGCGCCGTGATTCAACGAGCAATGATGCTTTGGCAGCTTGCTCATCGATGGCATTGGGCGACAACAACATGCCGCCGGGGAAAATGTATTGCTGAATAAAGTCCGTGCCGGTGGCATAGCTTTCAAAGCGTTCATTAGCGATGGTGATGGCCTGAATGCCCGCCTTGCCACCGGGCTTCAGCAGTCGTTGAATTTGGCCAAAGTAAGAGGGCCAGAATTGCTGACCAACAGCCTCAATCATCTCAATGGAGGCAATGGCATCGAAGCGACCTTTGACATCGCGATAGTCTTGGAAGCGAAACTCACAGAGGCCTTCAATATCAGTGCCTTTAACACGCTCACGTGCCCATTTAAGCTGCTCTTGTGACAGCGAAATGCCCGTGATACGAACGCCACGCGTGCGGGCGGCATGCTCAGCAAAGCCCCCCCAACCACAGCCAATTTCTAGAATATGGTCGCCAGCTTGCACATTGAGCTGATCAAGCAAATGCTCATATTTAGCGGTTTGTGCTTGCTCTAGCGTCATGTCGGCACCATCAAAGAGCGCCGAGGAGTAAGTCATGCTGCGATCGAGCCAGAGCTTGTAAAAGTCATTCCCTAGGTCATAGTGCGCATGAATATTTTTCTTGCTGCCTTTACGGGTGTTGCGATTTCCTAGGAAGTGTTTGATTTTATAAAATAAAGTGCCCCAGAAATTACCGTAAAATGCTTGCGTGAGGGCATCTTCATTGGCCATGGCCAGCAGCAGCAGGGCGGCAATATCGGGAAGTTCGATTTTTTTATCGCGATAGGCCTCGGCTAGGCCGATGTCACCAGCGCGCAGAATTTGGCTGCAAGCAGACCAATCATTGATGATTAATGTGGCATTGATGCCTGGCGTTTTGCCGCCAAAATCACGACGGCTTCCGTCAGGAAATTGCACCGTCATGACGCCAACTTGCAGACGATCAAATAAAGAAATTAGCAGGCGGGCCATAGCCGGTGCGCGTGATAGGTCAATAGAATGTGAGGCAGAGGCGTTCATCGTGTGGTCTCCAGCGAAGGGGGGGATGGTTTGCGGTGAAAGGTCACGCCTTTCAACCAGAGTCGTAGCGCTTGCCAATGAATGCGCCACACCACCATCACGGTGGTCCATCCAAGCTGCATCAGCGTTGTCAGTATGTGTTGATCAGTGAGCTCGCAGGCTTTGCCACTCACGTAAGTTTTCAGGGCCAGTACATCAGCTTGCCAATAATCGATGGCGACGCGACGTGTTTGTGCACTGCCGGTGAAACGAAAACGGTACTCACCACTAACGGGATAAAACGGCGAGACGTGAAAAACTTTCTCGCTGTGCAGTGCCGTGGCATCGGTAATGACCGCCTGATCCGGTGCTTGAAGCAAATACCGATGTTGCTCGCCGAACGTGTTGCGCACCTCGCACAACACCGCGCGCAATTGACCCTGGCGATCGTGGCCATACCAGAAGCTCACAGGGTTGAAGACATAGCCAAAAATACGCGGCATGGCTTGCAAATAGATTTCGCCATCAACGGCGGTGGCACCATGTTTGGTAAACAATGTGCGAATCCATTGCTGGGCATCGACGCCGTCGCCATGATCTTTTTCATGCCAAGAAAAAAGATTCCAACGGTTGACGCTAAACAGACGTGAGGCCAGCTGCTGACGTTGCGAGAGCGGGAAGCAGATAAAGAAGCTGTTATAGACGAAGGCGTTTTGCTTCTCGCCAAGCCGTGCATGACCTACTCGACCTTTATATAGCCAAGGTTTATTCATGCCGCACGCTCTAAAGACTGATCTTCGGCATTTTGCCAGGGTGCATACACGCCGAGCAGATTGGCTACCGCTAGGCCCGATTTTAAGCCGTCTTCATGGAAGCCATAACTTGCCCACGCGCCGGCGAAGTACACGCGATCGAGGCCTTGAATGCTCGGCAGTGCTTGTTGTGCCTGATACGCCGCGCCATCAAGCAGTGGGTGCGCATAGTCAATAACCGCGAGTGTTTCTGATGCCTTGGGTGGTTCGGGCGGGTTCAGCGTGACCATCACCGCCTGATCGAAGGGCAGCGGTTGCAAGCGATTGAGCCAGTAGGTGACCGCCACTGGGAATTCGCCAGCCTGTGAAGCGCCGGCGTAATAATTCCACGCTGACCAAGCGCTTTTACGCATGGGCATCAAGTTTTCGTCGGTGTGTAAGTACGCGGTATTGGGCTGATAGCGCACCGCGGCGAGCACGGCCTTTTCTTGTGCATGGGCATCGGTGAGGAGCGCTAAGGACTGATCGGTATGACACGCCATGACGACTTGGTCGAATACGTCAACGCCATTGGCCGTAGCAATGTGCACGCCGTCGGCGTGGCGAGTGACCTGCTGCACGGGGGTGTTGAGTAGCACGTGGCCATCGTGGGCGCGGATATCGGCACATAAACGCTCGACATACACACGTGAACCACCACGAATGCTTTTCCACTGAGGCCGATCATTGATTTGCAGCAAACCATGGTTTAAACAAAATTGAATGAATGTTTTGGCAGGGAAGTCCGCCATATCATCCATCGGGCTCGACCATATCGCAGCACCCATGGGCAGCAAATACCATTCGCGGAACTCGCGGCTGTAGCCTTCGCGATCAAGCAACTGGCCAAGGCTCATGTCACCGTCTTGGACGCTGGCGAGTAAGTCGTGCGCACGCTTGTTGAAGTTAAGAATATCGCGAATCATGCGCCAAAAGCTGGGTCGAAACAGGTTTCGCTTTTGCGCAAACAACGTACCTAGGGTCGCGCCCGCCCACTCAACATTGACGTGCGGTAATTTCACGCTAAATGACATATCGCTGGCCGGCGTATCGATGCCAATATGCTTAAAGAGAGCAATCAGGTTAGGATACGTTCGGTCGTTATGGACTAAAAAGCCAGTATCTACCGGGTGGCTAATGCCATTGAGCGTCACGTCGACCGTATTGCTGTGGCCACCGGCGTAGTTGGCTGCTTCATAAACCGTCACATGATGATGCTTGGCCAACAGCCAAGCAGCGCTCAGACCCGAAATACCGGAACCAACAACCGCTATCTTGGATTTAGTCATGCGAGTGATTCCTATTTTTGTCTAGTACAAACCGTGTTGTGTCCATCATAATTACCTACGCTGTTTAATACAACTCGCAAATTAGACTCGCGAGTTCTGCCCGTGTTACAGAAAGTAAGTGAAGTTTTTTTCAATTTTTAAGGAGTGGTGTCGATGACCGCAGCATTGCAGTTGACCTCCGTAGTAAAAACATATAATTCAGGTACTTGCGCGCTTAAAGGTGTCGATTTGCGAGTTGAGCCAGGTGACTTTTTTGCCATGCTAGGGCCAAATGGTGCGGGAAAATCCACCTGTATTGGCATCATCAGCTCGTTAGTGAAGAAAACCAGTGGTCAAGTATCTGTGTTTGGCCATGACATCGATACCGACTTAAACGCCGCAAAACGCTTCCTTGGCGTTGTTCCGCAAGAGTTTAACTTTGGCCAGTTTGAGCAGGTGATTGATATTTTAGCCACACAGGCGGGTTATTATGGCTTGCCACGCAAGCGTGCCTATGAGCAAGCTGAAAAATACTTAGATCAGCTCGGTTTGTGGGACAAGCGCCATCAGCAAGCGCGCATGCTGTCGGGTGGCATGAAGCGTCGTCTTATGGTGGCTCGGGCATTAGTACATGAGCCTAAGCTGCTGATTTTAGACGAGCCAACCGCCGGTGTGGACATCGAGCTGCGACGCTCGATGTGGGAATATTTAACGCGCCTTAATCAACAAGGCACGACGATTATCCTGACCACGCACTATTTGGAAGAGGCGGAGTCGTTGTGTCGTAACATTGCCATTTTAGATAAAGGCACGGTGGTCGAAAATACGGATATGCGCTCACTGTTGGCAAAGTTGCAGCAGGAGACCTTTGTACTAGACATCAATGAGCGGGTAAGGCAATTGCCTGTCATTGAGGATTATCAGCTACGACAAACAGCAGAGCGCGCGCTAGAAGTGGATATTCGACAAGGGCAGTCACTTAATCACGTGTTTTCGGCCCTGACTGAACACGGCCTGCATGTGAGTAGCATGCGCAATAAAAGTAATCGCTTGGAGGAGTTGTTTGTGCGCTTGGTAGAAAAAAATCTCGACGCCGATGCCTCAGCGACAGGCGGTGCTGCATGAGCGTTATCTTGTCTTCAGAAAATTGGGTGGCACTGCAAACGATCGTCTTCAAAGAGGTACGTCGTTTCACACGTATTTGGGTGCAAACGCTTCTGCCACCGGCCATCACCATGACCTTGTATTTTGTCATTTTTGGCAATTTGGTTGGACGCAACATCAGTAGCATGCAGGGCTTTAGTTACATGCAGTTTATTGTGCCGGGCCTGATTATGATGGCGATTATTACCAACTCCTACGCCAATGTGGTGTCGAGCTTTTATGGTGCGAAGTTTCAGCGCAGCATCGAAGAATTATTAATTTCGCCGGTACCCCATGCGGTGATTTTGATCGGATTTGTCTTGGGTGGCGTTACTCGTGGCCTGATGGTCGGCGTCATTGTCACGCTGCTATCGTTGTTTTTTACCGACCTAACGCTGCATCACGGCTTTGTCATGCTCTACAGCGTGTTCATCACGGCGGTGTTGTTTTCGCTTGGTGGCTTTGTTAATGCGGTTTACGCGAAAAGCTTCGATGATGTCTCGATTGTGCCGACCTTTGTGCTGACGCCGCTGACCTACTTGGGTGGCGTGTTTTATTCCATGGATTTGTTGTCGCCCTTTTGGCAGCAAGTCTCCATGCTCAACCCGATTGTCTACGTGGTGAATGCCTTCCGCTATGGCGTGCTAGGTCACAGCGATGTGCCAATTTTTAGCTCATTGCTGCTGATTACTGTGATTACCATGGCGCTATTTGCTTTCGCGCTGCATCTGCTCAATCGCGGCACCGGCATGCGCGAGTAATGATCATGGATTTACACACACTCACGCAGCTGGGCCAAGCCACGGATTATCCGGACTCGCCATGTGCTGAACTATTGCAGCCCATTCCGCGGCAATTCTCGCGCCAAGCACTTGGGATTGATGACGACGCGCTACCATTTCATGGGGTAGATTTGTGGACGCATTATGAGCTGTCATGGCTCGACCCAAACGGTAAGCCATGCGTTGCCATCGGCGAGATACGCGTGCCAGCAAACTCGGCCAATATCATTGAGTCAAAATCGCTGAAGCTGTATTTCAATGGCTTGAATTTCACGCACTTTGCCAACCCGCAAGCGTTTGTGAAGCGTGTCGAAACGGATCTCTCTGTCGTTGCCGAAGCTCTCGTGACACTGACGCTGTTGCCAGCAGGGGTAGCCACTCAACTGCACGCTTTTCCGGGCGTTTGCTTGGATGACTTGCCGCTCATCACCGAAACTTATACGCCTGACCCGAGTCTGCTAAAAACCCGTGAGGGCGTGCGTGAGCAGGCGTTGTGGCACAGCCATTTATTGCGTACAAATTGCCCGGTGACAGACCAGCCGGACTGGGCCAGCGTGATCATTCATGCGGTTGGTCCTGCGCTCGACCCAGAAAGCTTATTGGCGTATTTGGTGTCATTTCGGCGCCATGCTGACTTTCACGAACAATGCGTTGAGCGAATTTTTCATGACTTGATGCAGTATGCGAAAATAGAGAAACTGACCGTGTATGCGCGCTATACCCGTCGTGGTGGGCTTGATATCAACCCGTTCCGATCAAACTTCGAAAGCCTAACCGACTCGCTGCGTATGGCGCGTCAATAAGGTATAACTATGACCACTTATCCCTTTTAATCAATAAGACCGAGAATATTTATGAGCCAATACATTTTTGGGTTTCCGTTAGAAGCCTCGCTGCAATCCACCATTGATGAGCTAATCGCTAATCAGGCCAATGGCCAGTACGCTGACTCGGCAACGTCGATTCGTTTATCTATCGGCACAACGGATGCGGTCGTGAAAGCGATGGCACTTGATGTCATTGATATTCTCAAGGCCGGCGGTGAGGGCGGCGGTGTGCTTAATGTGCTTGCGAACCTACTGAAAAGTACGATGCATGTGCTGATCAAACAAATCATGGGTAAGGTCAGCAACGCCGAACAAGATAAATTAGCGGCGTATTTGAAAAGTCGTCGTCAAGTCGTCGATGGCGTGACGAAGTTTGGCTTTGTGATGACACCGGCTTTGGGTAAGCGTTTTGAAGATATCTTGGCGCGTATTGCCAACGGTCAACTCGACGGAACCCGTCAGGACTTAACAGCGGCCATGAGTGACTTTGTTGAGTCTGCTACGTCGGCTTTTTACGATGACTTTACCAACTCATTAGAGCTTGGCTTTGTGAAAAAGAAAATGGTGTCGGTTGGTCGCTCAACGATTATTAAAGGTAGCAATTCAGCGACCTCTAAGCTTTTTATGTCAATGAGTGACACAGATTTGCAGGCCGTCTCCGCGCATTATGGCCGGATGTTTACCCAAGGTTAAACTATGCCATTTCTGTTTGCATTTCCCGCATCTAAAACACTTACCCGCGAGTTTAATGAGGTGCTAGCAGCCTTTGCCGATGGTGTGCCTAGCACGCCTCAAGCGGGTGCTGTTGTATCGTTAGCACAACGTTATGCAGATGAAATTGTCGATGCGCTGGTGCTGAACCTGATGAAAGGCTCGTCTGCATCAAGCAGTGCGCCGAAGGTGCTCGACACGGTGGCAAAGGTCATTAAAAGCACGGCGCACACGCTCGTGAAACAAGTGCTTGCGAAGATGTCGAATGCCGAGTTGCGGCCCATGACCAGCTATATTGCCAGCCGCCGTACGCAACATCCGGTGGCGGGTGTGCTGCGCGACTTCATCAGTTTTGAGCTTGAGCAGGCGGATTTTTTGCTGCTCAAACAGGCTTGGGCTGATGCGGCGGCACACGGCGATAATCACGCGGCAATGACAGATGCCATGTTGCGCTTTGCCGACCTCGCCGTGCAGGCCTTTTACCGAGAGTCTGCACAGGCAGTGACACTAGGTTTTATTGCGCGGAATGTTTTCGCGGTGGGCGATACAGCCATTTCGAAAGGCTCTAAAAGTGCCATCAAGCGTTTAATTCCGGCGTTGAAGCGCACGGAGCTGCAAGCCTTTGGCCGCTATTTTGGCGATATGCTGCTTGAGAGCGCTTAAGCCGTTTTTAGGATGAGCAGCTGATCGATAAGCAAGCCGCCCACGCCGGTGCAGGCGCATCAAACGTTTCAAAGCGCTGATCTCGTGTAAAGGGCGATTGCAGTGCTTCGGTGAGTTGCTCTAGCGGCAAGGCATCGCCTTGTTCGGCGGCATCAATGGCTTGCTGTGCTAGGTAATTGCGCAGCACATAGCAAGGATTCACGGCTTGCATGTCGTGTAAACGCTGCGCTTGATTGTGTGATGATAGCCGTTGAGCATACCGCGCTAGCCACTCGCTAGCCTGCGGCGAGTGCGCACCCCAGTCCGCGCTGCTAAGCGCTTGCAGTGGCTGCTCACTCAACCAGCGAAAGCGTTGCGCATAATCCTGCTGACTTTTTTGCAATAACGCCAGCCAGGCCGCCACCAAGTCCCGATCGCCTATCTGCACAGCTCCCAGGCCTAGCTTGGCATTCATGCATTGGTCATAGTGCTCAATAAGCTGTGGCTCGTATTGCGCTAATGCCAGTTCAATGTCCGGAATGCTGATCAACGTCGTAAACGCCTGTGCGAGTGCGTTTAGGTTCCACAGGCCCACTGACGGTTGCAGGTACCACGCATAGCGGCCGTTATGGTCGGAATGATTGCAAATTAAGTAAGGGTCGTAGGTTTCTAAAAATCCATAAGGCCCGAAGTCCAGTGTTTCACCAGCGATCGAGAAATTGTCGGTGTTCATCACGCCATGGGCGAAGCCTTGCGCTTGCCAATCGGCCATCAGCCGCGCGGTACGGGAAATAATACCTGCCAATAAGGCGAGATAGGGTTTAGCGTGGTTGGCGGCATCTGGGTAATAGCGCGCGATGCAATAGTCAGCAAGCGCGCGTATGTCGTCGTGTTGTTGGCTGTGAAAAAGCCACTCAAAATGACCAAAGCGAATATGGCAAGGTGACACACGCAACAGTGTGGCTGCCGTTTCCATACGCTCGCGGCGCACAGGATGAGCTGAGCTGACAATCGCCAATGCCCGCGTTGAGGGCACGCCCAATGCATGCAATGCTTCGCCAGCCAGGTATTCGCGAATACTGGAGCGTAAAACGGCGCGTCCATCACCTTGACGCGAGAAGGGTGTTGGGCCGCTGCCTTTTAAATGCAGATCAATTCGCGTGGCGCCAATGTGGTTACAGGCGCTGTTGGGCGCGTGTATTTCGCCAAGCAATACGCCGCGACCATCACCAAGATCTGGGTTCCAGCCCCCGAACTGATGGCCTGCATATTTCATCGCGATGGCTTCTGTGCCTGGCCATGGGGTTGCGCCAGAGAGTCCGGCAAGGGCTTCGGCGCTATGCCACCAATGGGCATCAAGTGCGAGCTCGCTGAGCAGTGAGTGGTTGAGTGTAAGCAGTTTGGGGCGTTGCAGCGGGGAGGGAACCTGCCGCCGCCAAAGTGATGGCGGCAGGGTTATGTACGTATTGTCGAAGACCATCATGCCTTAGGCAGTGACCTGAGCGGTTAACAGGCGCAGGCGCTTACGCTGCATTTTCAAGCGGTACTCGATTTCTTGGAAGCGGTTGCGGAAGTTTGCTTCTTCCCATTTTTGCAAAAGCTGGCGTTTTTTCTCGCCATACCAGGCTTCTTTCAGCTGGCTCCAGTCGGTCATTACTTGGCTGAAGTGCTCGGACTCTTGCGTCAATTTAGCGCGCCATGATTCGAGTTGTGCATGACCGACGGCAATCAACGAAAGCTTGGATTCGGCCTGCTTAAACTGCATGGTGAGCTTAGCTTTTTCGATGGCAAATTCCGGGCAGCGCTTCAGGTTGCGCGTAATGCCCACCCATGACAGAGCCAAAATGAGCCACTTGGTTGGATCAAATTGATACCAACGAATGCCGTTGCGGTAATCGTATTGAAAAATATGGTGATAGTTATGGTAGCCCTCACCGTAAGTAAACAGCGCTAAGAAACCATTATCGCGCGCGGTATTTTCGTCGGTGTAAGGTCGGCTGCCCCACATATGCGCCAAGGAATTGATGAAAAACGTGGTGTGATGGCTGTAGACCAGACGAAACAAACCGCCGAGCAGTAACACGCCCCAGACATCGCCGACCATGGCGCCAATGAGTAGCGGTAGGCCCACATTCATCGCCAGTACAATCGCCAAATAATGTTTGTGTTGGAACATCACGATGGGATCGCTCAGCAAATCCGGCGCGTTGCGGAAGTCTTCCTTGCCGGATTCGTATTTGCGCAACATCCAACCAATATGCGAAAACCAGAAGCCACGCTTCGATGAATAGGGGTCGTGGTCAACATCATCGACATGACGATGATGTGTCCGGTGCCCAGATGCCCAGACTAAAATACTGTTTTGAGTAGCCATGGCGCCAAACAGCATATAAAAAATGCGCAGCGACCAGTGTGCTTCATAAGCACGGTGCGCCCATAAACGGTGATAGCCACCAGTGATGGCCATGCCATTGAGAATACTGAGGACAATAAAGCTGACCCAAGCAGCTGTGGAGAAGTCGGCAAACCACGCATACGTTGGCAAAATAAGCAGCGCTAAAATGGGTGTCGACACCAATACGCTGGCACCAAGCCAATTAATCGGCGGCTTGGCATGGGTAGACGGTGTTGCAGATGTCATGTTGTCAGACATAGTGTTGCCTCAGTAATGACTCAGTGTATGACTGTTCACAAAGTGCGATTATAGCCCCATTGATGAGCATCAACAATTTCAAAACTATAACAGCATGTGTCCTGCCTAACGGCTGACTTTAGGCGCATTAAACGAGATGCTTGCCAAGAGTTTTGCCAGCGCGGGTAAGTGCGGCCCCATCACGGGTTTGCCAGAGGTCAGGAGTGACACGGAAATATCGCGTTCAGGGTCGGCCCAGCAAAAAATATTGGAGAAACCTAGGTGGCCAAATGCGCGGCCAGTCATGGGGCCATACAGACCGACTGGATTGCCTCCTAACATCATGCCGTGGCTGTAGCGCAGGGGAGCCAACAATGTGCCATCAAACTGTGGCTTGCCGGCCTCGAGTGTGGCACGACGAATAGTGAGCGGGTCAAAAATGCGTTGGCCATCGAGGCTGCCACCGCGTAGTAACAGCTCAAAGAATCGGCAGGCTTCATCGGCGTTGGCGTAGATATTGCCGGCAGGGCAGATGATATCCATAAAGCGCGGATCATTACTGACATTCACCACGGTTTCCAAGTCGCCGCCAAGGGCATTTTGCAAAAACCAATCGACCGCTAGTACTGGCTTGTAGCCAGTCGCATAGCCCATGGCCTCTTCACCGCGAAACTCAGGCGCTAGGCCGTAGTTGAAGTATTTCATGCCGAGTGGCTTTTGAATCGTGTCGCGCAAATACTCGCGCGCATCTTGGCCGGTTACGGCTCGAATTAGTTCGCCTAAAATATAGCCGCCAGTCACGGCGTGATAAGCGGCGCGATGACCACTGCGCGAACTCGGCTTGGCATTGAATAAAATATCAACAACTTGCTCAGTGTCGAACAGAATATCCGTATCAAAATCACCTTGAATAGTCGGTATACCCGCGCGGTGCGCCAAAATATGCGCGGTGGTCACATGGGCTTTGCCATTTGCGGCGAAGGCCGGCAGGTAGTGAGCAACGGGGGCTAATAGGTCGATTTTGTGATCTTCGGCTAGCTTATGAATAAGCATGGCCGTGACCACTTTTGATGCAGAAAACAAACACATGGGCGTGTCTGGTTGCGCTAATACTTTGCTTGCATCAGGGCTGTCATCTGGGCCATTGCCGCTAATATGGCCGAGCGAGCGATTAAACACGACATGACCCTGACGCCGAAGCGTAAAGGTAATCGCGGGCGAGATGCCGGTGCGATATAGCCCCTCGACAGCACGCCAAATAGTCTCTTTTTGTTTAGCAGACATGCCAATAGCGGCTAGATCAGCTTCCTTGCTGGGGTCAAATTGCGTGACTTCGGCTAAGCTTTTCGGGGTGCGACAGGTGTTACTGGATAATAATTTCACGGCGTTTTCTCAGGATGAATGGCGGGTGTGGCGCGCGGCGCTTTTGCTTGTTGGTTGGTTGTTTGCACCGCGCCAACTAAGCGACTGATCCAGCTCGGGCCATTGATAAATTTGTCGAGTTTGTCGACGGTGGGGCGAATGCCTGCCAAGCGATTAACATCTTCCGACATGCGAAATACGGCCAACAAAAACTCGGTGAGTGCACGACACGCAGAGACCCAGATCAAGACCGCCATGGGCGTGGCGATTAAAAAAACCGTACCGCGCAACAGTGTTTGCGCAAACGCGTCCCAGACGAATTGACCAATAACGCCCACTCCGCCAATCACCAAAAGCACATAAAAAATTGGCAGCATTTGCACGGTCAAGTAGCGCGAAAAACGCAAATCACACAGTAAGACAAGGTAGTCGCGAAACAAGCTCATTTTACTGGGCTTGGGCGTTGCTCGTGGTGATTTTGGCATGATCTTACTCACTGTCTTCAGCGCAAAGGGTTACCTGCGCCAGTAGGGCGGCTAATAGACTTTAGCGCGTTAGCAGATCGACAAAGGGCTGCGAATGCGCATGTTGCGTAATGATGTCACTGAGCGTATGGCCGGCCTGATTGCGTGCCTGCGTGTCGCGTCCGGCGGCTTTAAAATGAGACAGCAGGGTGGCAAAGTCACTGATACGCATGTGCTTATAGGCGGTGTACAGCACATAAAAGTCGGCACTTTCACCAATAGGTGGCTGCTGCGCTAAAAAGCTTGCAATGCGCTCATCTGACCAGGTTTCGTCAAATGTAGCCGGTTGTGAAACGCCCATAGTGCTCTCCCGAAGGCTGTTAAAAACAAAGTGGTAATAATAGAGTTTAGTCGTTGACACGCCGCCATGTCAGAAGTAATTCATCCTTCTGTGCCCACAGCTGCTGTGTCCATTGCGTAAATTCTGCGCGAAATGCGGGATTGTTTTCAAAGCTGCCCTGGCAAAAGTGCGCCGGAATCTCGCGCAAGGTCACATCAACCACAATTCGCCGTACACGGCCACAGCAAAAGTCCCAGAAGCTCGGCACACCGCCCGGATAGGCAATGGTCAAATCGAGCACGGTATCCATTTGTGAGCCCAGCGCATTGAGCACAAAAGCGGCACCGGCAGATTTCGGCGGCAATAGCTGTTGATAGGGCGTTTCGCAGGCGGCCATTTTGGCCGGCGTGGCGCGGGTGCCCTCCAAGTAGCTCATGACGCTGACCGGATAGCCTTTGTATTTTTCGCAGGCGCGTCGTGTCGTTTCCAAGTCTTTGCCGCGTAAATGTGGCTTCTTGGCAATCAATTCACGGCTAAAGCGCTTCATAAACGGGTAGTCAAGGGTGTAGACAGCAAGTCCAATCACCGGCACATATAGAAGATCTTGCTTGATAAAAATCTTAAGCGGCGGAATGCGACGGTTCAGCACATGAAAAGCGGTGAGAATATCCATCCAGCATTGATGATTTGAGACAACAAAGTACCAGCGGTCGCGGTGTAAGTTTTGCAGGCCACGTACATCCCAAGTTAAGTCAGGCAGTAACTTAAATATCAGTGAATTGGTGCTTGTCCACGCTTCTTGCACGGCGGCAATGGCGCGGCGCACGCGCGGGCTGATGACCGGAAAAATCAGCGACAGCAGCTTTAACGGACTCATCAGCAAAATCACAACAGAGGCCATCAAAATCGATAGCACTAACAAAGTGCCTACCAGTAGACCAAGTAGTGGGGCGGGTAACAAAGACAGCATAGCGTTGAGCTCTGACGGGCACTCGCGCAAGTATCTCGCGCCCTACGACCTTCGTGCAATGCCCAGAGATGTCATCCGATGAGCGTTCTGGTCATTGGCAGTGTCTGACGTGCGTACTAGCATGCTGACCGCTTAGTCACTCATCTTATTAGAGGTAATGTTATGTCCGGTCCACTCGCGGGTCTGAAAGTGCTCGATTTCTCGGCCTTGTTGCCAGGCCCGTTTGCCACCTTAATGCTCGCCGATATGGGCGCAGATGTGTTGCGTGTGGAGTCGCCATCGCGACCTGATATGGTGCGCATGCTGCCGCCGATTGCCAGCGATGGAAATTCTGCGGCGCACGGCTATTTGAATCGTTCCAAGCGCTCCATTGGCATCGATATGAAGTCGCCGGCCGGCCTCGATGTAGTGAAGCGCTTGGTGGCTGAATACGACATTGTCGTTGAGCAATTTCGCCCGGGTGTTATGGATCGTTTGGGCGTGGGCTATGACGCATTAAAAGCCATTAACCCGAAAATTATCTATGTCTCCATTACTGGCTATGGCCAAACCGGGCCGTATAAAGATCGCGCCGGTCATGACATGAATTATTTGGCGATTGCTGGCGTGCTCGGCTACAACGGCCGCAAAGCCTCAGGCCCAGCACCCATGGCCGTGCAGGTGGCCGATATCGCTGGTGGTTCATGCCATGCCGTGATTGGCCTATTGGCCGCGGTTATTCATCGCCAAGCCACGGGTGTGGGCCAGCATGTGGATATTTCCATGACCGATGCCGCCTTTAGTTTGCACGCACTCACCGCGCCGGGCGCACTCAACGGCGGCGAACAGCCTGGCCTAGAAAACACGCAGCTCAATGGCGGTAGTTTCTATGATTGCTACGAAACTGCCGATGCTCGCTACTTCTCAGTCGGTGGTTTGGAGCCGCAGTTCTTCATGCAGTTTTGCGCTGCAATAGGCCGTCCCGAGCTCGCGCCATTGGGCATGAATATGTTGCAGCCCGAGGTGGTCGCGCAGCTCAAAGCCGATATTCAAATCGAAATGAAGAAAAAAACTTACGCCGAATGGTCCGCGATCTTTGCCGCGCTAGACTCTTGCACGGAGCCGGTATTGAGCTTTGCCGAGTCCACTGAGCATCCGCATGTGGTGGCGCGTGAGCTCTTGATCGATGTGCCCATGCCCAATGGCCAAACACAGCGCCAATTAGCCTCGCCGATTAAGTTTTCCGAGACCAAGGCCAGCTATGCCTATACAGGCGCCACGCTTGGTGAACACACGGAGGCGGTGATGGCGGCTGTTGGTTTTAGCGCCGATGAGATCAAGCAGGCCAAGTCATCGGGTGCGGTGGCTTAACGCGCACACAAAAGATGCCAAGGATGGCGTCGTTTAGTGGTGAGATTGAGAAAGCAGATGGTGCCCCGAGCCGGCATTGCCAAAATCAAGCGTGGCGAGGCTTTCAGCTAATTTGGTGTAAAAAATGCGTAGTAAAATCGGTGTAACAGGGCCATTGCCAGATGTGATGGGTTTGTACCAGTATTTTCGTACACAGGGTGTCTGCATATCAGAGCAAGTCGCTGCTGAATGGATTTTGATGGTGCGGACAGGTTCACGAGCAGTAATGGTGTAACTAGAGGCGTTACCTTGGTGTAATCAGCTGGTGTAAAAGATGCATTGACCAGTAAGGTAATATTCACTAAGTCACTGATAATTCTTGAACTCTCAAAATATCAATAGAAATGGCGGGCTTTCTTTAAGTAATTGATATTAAAGAAAAAATTAATTGATGGTGCCCCGAGCCGGAATCGAACCGGCACGACCTTGCGGTCGAGAGATTTTAAGTCTCTTGTGTCTACCGATTTCACCATCGGGGCGGTCGAGAATTACGAAGATAATGGAGGCTGAGGTCGGAATCGAACCGGCGTACACGGAGTTGCAGTCCGCTGCATGACCACTCTGCCACCCAGCCTAATATCTTGCGCCCTCTCGGGAGGCCGCATAATAGCTAGGGCACCTAGTAGCGTCAACTGCTAGTGTGGCGATCAACAATTATCTGCGTGATATTCGAACAGATAGCCTTGCTAACCATCGTTTTAATAAAACACCTACAGAGACTGACTGTTGAGCAACGTTTGCATGCAGTAGACTGCAAGCCAATGTTCCAACAGGTGTTCATCGCATGATGACTGCGTTAGCCCATTCAGAATCGTCGGTCGACTGGCCTCAGTCGCCATCTATTACGCGCCTTCCGTACAGCTTTGCCAAGCGCAATGGCTTGGTGCTGCACATCGAGAGCGATGACAACTGGTGCTTATTGGCACGCCCCGACTGGAAGCTTAGCTCATTAGCTGAAGCGCGGCGTTTATTGGGCCGTCCAGTGTATTGCCGCCCGGTCTCAGAAAATCAGTTCAATGAAGCGTTGTCGCGTAGCTATCAGGGCGATGCCGGTGATTCCATGCAGGCCGCCGAGGGCATTAGCGATCATATTGATCTGGAAAGTTTGGCCGATCTCGTGCCAGAGACCGAAGACTTGATGGAGCAGGAGGATGACGCGCCGATCATTCGCCTGATTAACGCGATTTTGCAAGAAGCGGTGCGCGAAAATGCCTCGGATATTCATATTGAAACCTTTGAGCGGCGTTTGTCGGTGCGTCTGCGCATCGATGGCGTGTTACGCGAGATTTTGCAGCCTCGTCGTGAATTAGCCCCGCTATTGGTGTCGCGTATTAAGGTCATGGCGCGTTTAGACATTGCTGAGAAGCGCGTGCCGCAAGATGGCCGTATTTCTGTGCGTCTCGCCGGTCGCGAAGTCGATGTGCGGGTCTCAACCATGCCATCGAGCGCTGGTGAGCGCGTGGTGCTGCGTTTGCTTGACAAACAAGCCGGTCGCTTGAATTTATCGAGCTTAGGGCTTGCAGAGAAAGACCACGTTAACCTGCAGACGCTGATTGCCAAGCCGCATGGCATTTTGCTGGTTACTGGGCCAACGGGCTCCGGTAAAACCACTTCGCTGTATGCCTCGCTGACCGAGCTCAATGACCATAGCCGTAATATTCTCACGGTAGAAGACCCGATTGAGTATCAGCTCGATGGCATTGGCCAGACCCAAGTCAACACCAAGGTCGAAATGACTTTTGCGCGCGGCTTACGTGCGATTTTACGGCAAGACCCCGATGTGGTGATGGTCGGCGAGATTCGTGACCGCGAAACCGCTGAGATTGCTGTACAAGCCTCGTTAACGGGTCACTTAGTGCTCTCAACCTTGCACACCAACTCGGCGGTAGGTGCGGTGACGCGCTTGGTTGATATGGGCGTTGAGCCATTTCTGCTGTCATCGTCGCTGATTGGTGTAGTGGCGCAGCGCTTGGTGCGCGTGCTATGTACAAATTGCCGCGAAGCGCATGTCGCCGATAACGCGGAATGCGCGCTTTTGGGTGTCGATAGCAGCCAGGCGCCGACCATTTATCGCTCCACGGGTTGCGCACAATGTAATCAACGCGGCTATAAAGGTCGTACCGGCATCTACGAAGTTGTGCCCATCAATGATACGCTGCGTCGGATGATTCACGAGCGCGGCCTCGAACAAGAACTCGAAGCAGAAGCTCGCGCCCATGGCCCGAGTATTCGCCAAGATGGCATGGTCAAAGTGCTGTCTGGCATCACATCATTAGATGAGGTGCTGCGCGTAACCAGAGAAGACTAATTTATGGCGGCATTTGATTACGTAGGGGTTGATCCGCAGGGAAAACGCCGCAAAGGGGTAATCGATGCCGACAGTCTGCGCCACGCTCGCTCGCTGTTGCGGGAGCGTCAGCTGGTGCCCATCTCAGTCAATAGCGCCAGTGAAAAGCCCGCTGCTCAGCAATCTGGCGCTACCTTCACATTATTTAAGCCCGGCTTAAGTGCTCAAGACTTAGCGCTTATTACTCGTCAGCTGTCGACACTGGTGCAAGCGGGTCTGACCCTTGATGACTCCTTACGCTCGGTTGCTCAGCAGTCAGAAAAATCCACGGTGAAGCGGCTGTTGACTGCGGTACGCGCTAAGGTTGTTGAAGGCTTCACCTTGGCGCAAAGCTTGGCTGAGTTTCCGCAAGCATTTCCCTCTCTTTATCGCGCCACGGTGGCGGCCGGCGAGCGTGCAGGGCATCTCGACTTGGTGCTAAACCGCCTCGCTGACTACACCGAGTCACGCTATGAAACGCGCCGGAAAGTGCAGGGCGCTTTAATTTACCCGATTATTTTGACGGTGCTCTCGCTGCTGATTGTCGTGGGTTTGCTGACTTATGTGGTGCCCGATATCGTCAAGGTGTTTGACAACCAAGGCCAGGCGCTGCCCGTTATTACGCAGATTCTCATTGCAACCAGCGACTTCCTGCGCGAGTCATTGGGCACGCTGGTGCTGGTGGTTTTGGTCATTGGCTTTATTGTCTATCGCGTGCTGCAAAAGCCGGCGATGCGCTTTCGTTGGCATGCCTTCATGCTGCGTGTGCCGGTTGCCGGCAAGCTGGTGCGTGACTCGCAAGCGGCGCGATTTGTCAGCACATTGGCGATTTTGACGCGCAGTGGCGTGCCCTTGGTTGATGCCCTGCGCATTGCCGCAGAAGTGGTCGATAATCTGCCAATGCGCGAGGCTGTATCTCAGGCTGCCGATCGTGTCACCGAGGGCGGGCGCTTGGCGCCGGCCATTGAGCAGTCAAAGCTGTTTCCGCCCATGATGACCAATATGGTCGCCAGCGGCGAGGCCAGCGGCGAGCTGGATGATATGCTGATGCGTACAGGGCAAATGCAGGAGCGTGCATTAACCGGCAGTATCAGCACGTTGGTGGGTTTGTTTGAACCCATAATGTTGTTGATGATGGCCGGCGTGGTGCTGGTCATTGTCTTAGCCATTATGCTGCCAATCGTGCAGATGAATAACTTAGTGAACTAGTGGAGTAACCATGCGAGCTCGTCGAGTATCCGCGCAAGCGGGCTTTACCCTTATTGAAGTGATGGTTGTCGTCGCCATTATTGGTATTTTAGCGTTGATCATTGTGCCCAATGTGGTCGGCAAAGATGACCAAGCGCGCGTCACCTCAACCAAGGCCAGCCTCAGTGCCGTGGCCAATGCCTTAGAGCTCTATAAGCTCGATAATTACCGTTACCCAAGCAGCGAAGCCGGTCTTGATGCACTGGTTAATCGCTCGCCCGAAGCGCGGGTATTCCCCGATGGTGGCTATTTACGTCGCCCGCCAGTTGATTCCTGGGAAAACCCGGTGCAATACATCTCCCCCGGAAGCGATGGTAAGCCTTACGACTTGTACTCCTTAGGCGCCGATAACGCCGAAGGCGGCGAAGGCTACGCTGCGGATATTTATTTCGAATGATGCTGAGGCCGCGCCAATCACAAACTGGCTTTACCTTAATCGAGGTATTGCTAGTTATCGTCTTAATGGCGGTGCTGATGGGTGTGGCAGTCGTTAGTTTAAACCCGTCTGATCCCTCGCGTCGCATACAGCAAGAGCGCGAGCGAATACAGGCGAAAATTGGCTACGCACGACTGTTAGCCGAAACCGATCAAATTGAAGTCGGGCTTCAGCTCAACAGTGCCGGGTACCGTTTTTTACGGTTTGATAAAACCCGTCAGCAATGGTTTGTCATTGATACCGATCCAGCGCTCAAGCCACAGCAGACCCTTGGTATCGGCTACACATGGCGTGATGCCGGTGTGGCGCAAAGTATCGCCAGCCGTGAGCCAGTCGAAGGTGCTGTCATACCGGATATGCTGCTGTTGTCGAGCGGTGAGGCAACTCCTGGCGTACTCAGTATTCGTTCGCAAGATGACCCGAGCGTGGTACCCGTAGAGCTACAAATCAATGACCTTGGTGATACGCGACTGCCCGAAGATGAAGACACCGAGGGCGTGCGCCGTGCGTATTAAAACCGCGCGTAGTGGCCGTGGTTTCACGCTCATCGAAGTGTTGGTGGCGATGGCTATTTTTGGCGTGGTGGCCTTAACGCTGCTCACGCAAACGCGAGAGCAAACGCGGCAAGCCGCCAGTCTTGAAGATCGTTTATTGGCGCATTGGGTGGCGACTAATACCATGGCCGACCTGCAAAGTGCCGGGCAGCTACCTGAGCTGGGTAAAATTGAAACCAATACCGTCATGGCGGGGCGGGACTGGCTGATTATTATGACCGCAGCCACCACACCGAGCCCGGATGTGCGCAGCATGGAAGTGCAAGTCAGCAGCTACGATCCGGTGACGGGCGATAACGGCTCGCCATTGGTCAATGTGGTGGGCTTTATTGGGCAGTTTAATAATGGCTAGACCTGTGCGGCGATCGCGAGGCTTCACGCTTATCGAGCTACTTGTTGCCATTACCATCATGGCCTTACTCAGTGTCGGCGCTTTTAATTTCTTAAGTGGTACGAGTCGTACCGCCGATCGTTTAAATGCACGTCAGGCTGACTTATTAGCCATTGAGCGCATGCAGTCTGTGATTGCTAATGACTTGGCGCAGTGGGTTGATCGACCCATTCGTGATGAGCTTGGCGACGCACTGCCACCGTTTGTGTTATCGCCCGATGGCGCACTGGAGTTCACGCGCCGTGGCTTGAGTAATCCGCTCGATAAGCCTCGCTCCGATATGTTGCGTGTGCGTTATGAGCTTCGTGGCAAACAGCTATGGCGTTTGACCTGGCTAACCCTCGACCGTCTGCCGGGCTTAAAGCCGGTGGAATCACCGATTGGTCCCGAACTCGAGCGACTTCGCTGGCGTGCACGCGGCAGCAATGTGAGCCGCATTGAAGAGGTGTGGCCGCCAACGAGCTCCGGTGCAACCGGCATCAGTGGCGCGGTCTTAAACCAGGGTGCTCCGGCGGTGTTAAATCTTGAGTTTGATGCACCACCGTATGGCGAAATTCGTCGCATTTATCTTCTGCCAGATAACGACAATGCCACCGGTTAAGCGCTCCAACCGCGAGCGCGGTGTTGCGCTTTTAACCATGCTCTTGATTGCGGCCCTGGCCACAGTTTTAGTGACGACGATAATTGAGCGCCAGTCGCGTGTGCAGCGTGAGTTGGCCGGCGAGCTGCAGCTCGATCAAGTCGCGCAGTACAACCAGGGTGCCGCTCTATTTGCCATGGCGGCGTTACGTGAGGATGGTCGACAAGGCATGTTGGTCGACCATCCGGGCGAGGGCTGGGCGCAACCCTTTCCACCATTTCCGGTGCCGGGCGGTTTAATTTTGCCTGCTTTAAGCGATGCTCAGGCGCGTTTCAACCTCAACAGCTTGGTGCGTGCAGGCAGCACCAATGAAGCCGCGCTATTTTTCATGCGGCGCCTATTGAGCCAGTTACTACTGCCCACCGAGCTAGCCGATAGTTTGGTGGATTGGCTCGATGCCGACTCGCAGCCGTTTTCTGCCGCTGGCGCAGAGGATGACTTTTACCTACGCCTTGATGTGCCATATCGCGCCGCAAATAGGCCACTGAGTACTTACGACGAGCTGCGCCTAGTCCGTGGCTTTACCGGCGATACGCTGCGCGCTTTATCGCCATTTGTCACGGTCTTGCCCGCTGCCGCGAGCAAAATGAACGTTAACTTTATTGCGCCGCCTATCCTGGAGGCACTGGTGCCGGGTTTAGCGCCGGCCTCTGCTGTTGAGCTGCTGAAAACGCGCCCAACAGAAGGCTGGAAAACACTAGCGGAGTTCCTCAATAACCCGGTTTTTAATGGGGTTAGTCAGGAAGTCCGTGCTGCTTTAGGTGCCTTGCTTGATGTGCGCTCGCGCTATTTTGAACTGTATACTCGGGTACGTTTTGGCGATCGTGAACGGTTACAATGGACGCTGATTGCACGCCGCACATCGCGCCTGCTTGATGTCATAGCCGTTGAGCGCAACCCATCATGGGTACCCGACATCGAGCCTCCGCCCAACAGCGACGATGAGCCCTTAGAAGAACAAGAGGAAGTCCAGTAATGGAAAGGCTATTTTTACGATTGCCCGCGAGCAATAGCAACGACATAGCGGCAGTGTCTTATGCTGATGGGCAGTGGACCCGGCAAGGTACCTGGCAAAGTATTGAGGCGCTAGCCAATGAATTGCTAGCCGATCGCGATGTGCCGGTGGTATTGATAACGCCTGTTGGCCAAGATATTTCCTTGCTGATTGAAGCCAGTGCGCGCCAACGTAAAGAGGCGGGCGTGAACCTAGTCGCACTCGCCGAGGAGCAGCTTGGCGAAGACTATGAGCGCCTGCAATGGACGCTGCAGAGCATTGATGAGTATCAAGTACTCGCGCGCGGCATTAGCCAGCATTATATGCAGCAATGGCTAGCATTGTTTCATGAGCATGCTATTCGTCCAGTTGCCGCGATTGCAGAAACGTCATTGTTGCCAACGGATCCCGAGCATTGGCTTTGGTATCCCGTGGCCGGCGAGGTGTTTATTCAAGCCGCGCCGGGTGAGGCCGCCTTAATTGCTTCCGCTGATGCGCCGTTTGTTATTGAGCAATTATTGGCCACGCACAAAAGCTCCGCGCCCGTGCGTCTGCGCTACCCGCAAGGCGCTAGTTTGCCGACATTGCCCGAGCGCATCAGCCCAACACCAGCCGCGTGGCAAGACTGGGCGGATTTACTCAAGCAGCATGCCCATACGCGATGGCCAGGTCATAGCCAAAATTGGCTAACCGGCGCACTAGCGCCACAGTCGCAATACCCATGGGCGCCGCGCTGGAAATGGGCGGCAGCTATGCTGGTATTGGCCTCCGTGTTGATGATTGCCGTGGATCGCTTCAGTGCTTATCAGCTCAGCAGCGAGGCGCGCATGGCGCGCACAGAGGCCGAGCAGTTATACAAACAATACTTCCCCGATGAGCGTCGCATGAGTAATTTGTCGCGGCAGTTTGCGGCACGTCAAAGCGCAGGCAATGCGCTCGCGCCTGAAATTGTGCTGCAATTGGTCGCGCAGACATCGCCCTCGATTGATTGGCAAATCAAGCAGTTTGATTACCGCGATAACGCCCCGGTGCGTGTTGATGTTTCAGGCGGCGTGCTCGATGAAATCAATGCTTGGTCGCAAGCGCTGGAGTCGCAAGGCGTGTCAGTGAAGATTGAAAATTCACGCTTAGATAATGGCGTGGCGCAGGCCACGTTGTTGATTGCCAGTACTGGGGGTAAGCGCTAATGGCTGAGTTCTCGCAACGTCTTTCGACTTTGGTCGCGCCAGCACAGGATTACTGGCAGGGTATGCCCGCTAAAGATCGCCGCGCGCTATCGTGGCTGGCGGTTATTATCATCCCGGTGGCGGTGATTTGGGGTGGTATTTTGCCGGCTAAACAGGCACTAGAGTCGGCTGCTGTGGCTCGCCATGAGGCGGTGTCATTGGCTGCCACCATTCGCCGTGATGGACCTCGCCTGCGCGGTGGCTCCAGTGCGCGGGTGCCGGCTAATGAGCTTGCTCAACGGGTGCAAGCGCTGGCAGCGAGCCAGACCATTGCGCTTGATCGTTTAGAGTCGGATCCTGCCGGTGTGCGTATTGCAATTAACAACGCCAGTGTGACCCAGCTGACCTTGTTTTTGCAGCAATGCCGCGCGCAAGGTATATCCGTTAAAGAGGTTGTCATCAATCGTGGCAGCGATAACAGTAGCCAAGTACGCGTGCGATTAAGCGTGTAATTTGGCGGATGAGATGAAAAAAAAGCGGCCTAGAAGGCCGCTTTTTTTGTCTTACATGTTGGGATAGTTCGGGCCGCCGCCACCTTCTGGTACCACCCAGTTGATGTTTTGTGAGGGGTCTTTGATATCACAGGTTTTGCAATGTACGCAGTTTTGCGCATTGATTTGGAACAGTTGCTCACCGGCCTTTTCAACAATTTCATAGACGCCAGCTGGGCAATAGCGCTGCGCAGGCTCAGCATAGAGCTTGAGGTTTTTCTTCAGCGGAATGCTGGGATCACCCAAGGTCAAATGCACAGGCTGATCTTCTTCGTGGTTCGTGTTTGAAATAAACACAGAAGACAGCTTGTCGAAGCTGATTTTGCCATCGGGCTTGGGGTAGGCAATGGGCTGATGGAACGATGCCAAATCCAGTGTTTTGTAGTCTGGTGTGGTGTCGTGGATGTTAAACGGCAGTTTGCCATTGAACAGATTTTGCTCGACAAAGTTGTAAGCCGCGCCCATCAGCGTGCCCATGCGATGCATGGCGGCGCCAAAGTTGCGTGATTTGTACAGTTCTTCATACAGCCAAGAAGCTTCAAATTTTGTCACGTATTCAGTGACTTCATCGCCACCGGTGCGACCGGCTTTGAGAGCCTCAAACAAACCTTCTGCGGCAAGCATGCCGGACTTCATGGCCGTGTGGCTGCCTTTGATTTTCGAAAAGTTCAAGAAGCCGGCGTCGTCGCCAATCAGCAAACCACCGGGGAAAGTCAGTTTGGGTAAGGAGTTCAACCCACCTTTTACCACCGCGCGAGCGCCATAGGAAATGCGCTTGCCGCCTTCAAGATACTGTTTCAGCACCGGATGATGCTTCAGACGCTGCATTTCATCGAAAGGTGAGACGTACGGGTTGCTGTACGACAGGTCGGTGATTAACCCCAGTGAGACTTGGTTGTCTTCAGCGTGATACATCCACCAGCCACCAGTTGAGCCGGATTCGCTCAAGGGCCAGCCAGCGCCGTGCAACACCAAGCCAGCTTCATGTTTGGCGGGATCGATTTCCCACAACTCTTTAATGCCCAAACCATAGTGTTGCGGATCGGCGTCTTGGTCGAGCTTGTAATGGCTAATGAGCATTTTGCCCAAATGACCGCGGCAGCCTTCGGCAAACAAGGTGTATTTGGCTAGCAGCTCATAACCGGGTGTGTAAGAGCCTTTTTGCTCACCATTTTTGCCAACGCCCATATCGCCAGTGGCGATGCCTTTCACGGCGCCTTTGTCATCGTAAAGAATTTCAGCAGCGGCAAAGCCAGGGAACAAGTTCACTTCTAAGGCTTCGGCTTTTTCGGCTAACCAACGCACCACATTACCGAGGCTAACGATGTAGTTGCCATCGTTGTGCATGGGTTTGGGAATGGCCCAGTGCGGTGTCAAGATAGCTTTTTCTGGGCTGACTAAAAAGTGTACTTCGTCACGGGTGACGGCGGTGTTGAGCGGTGCGCCTTCAGCTTTCCAGTCAGGAAATAATTCGTCCATAGCGCGCGGTTCAATAACAGCACCCGATAGAATATGGGCGCCGAACTCGGAGCCTTTTTCCACCACACAAACGGATATTTCGTGGCCGCTCTCAATGCTGAGTTGGCGTAAACGAATGGCGGCAGATAGACCAGCAGGACCACCACCGACGATAACGACATCAAAATCCATCGCTTCTCTTTCCACGATGTTCTCCTTGCAATGAACCCTAAACGGGAAAATAAACTGTGAGCTGTAGACTTAACTCACCTAAATAAACATGACTAGTATAAAAGCCGAGCGAAATCAGGCCAAGTAATTGCCACACAAATACCGCGGTTTTGTCTGATTTCTGTGTAATCAATGCATTAAATAGGGGCATTTATGAGCAATAACGACACACAGTCGAGTCGCAGTGAAGTCCTCGCCAACCCATTGGCCATTGCCGATCAAATCGGGACGGCGCGCGGCGAGAAGGCCTTGCCGCCCATTCATCTGTGGGATCCGCCATTTTGCGGTGATATCGATATGGAAATTCGCCGTAATGGCGATTGGTTTTATCAAGGCTCGCGAATTCAACGCCCCGCGCTGGTGCGGTTATTTAGCACGGTGCTGCGGCGCGAAGCCGATGATGCCTATTATTTGGTGACGCCGGTGGAAAAAGTGCGCATTCGTGTGCAGGATGCGCCGCTCTTTGCTACCGCGTTAACGGTCATTAATGATGGTGAGTATTTACAATTTACTACCCATACCGATGATGTCGTGGTGGCCAGTGCCGAGCATCCGATCATCATTGTGCATGGCGAGGAGGGGCCGGTGCCCTATGTGCATGTGCGCGACCGGTTAACCGCGATGATTAGCCGCCCGGTGTATTACGAGCTGGTCGCCATGGGCCATGAAGTTAATGATGCCGGCACGCGTACCTTAGCGGTGACGAGTGCCGGCATGACATTTAACTTGGGCGAGTTTTAATGGCGACTAAGCGGCAATAATCAAGCGTAGCGCGGTCAGCTGCATGGTGACGTCGGCTAAGGCCTGTGCGCCAGCGGCAACTCGTTCACGCTGTTGGGTGATTTCAGCTTCGCGCACTGAGGGATTAATCTCTGCCAGCGCAAGCAAGCGCTTCAGCTCCGTTTCCTCCAGCGCCTGCCAGGTTGCCAGCGCCTGCTCACGATGCGCCGCCAGAGCGCCCTCGGCTGCTTGATTGGCGCCTTTAATGAGCAATTCAGCTTCAGGGCGGTGCGCCTTAATAACACTGCGCGCGAGCTTGGCATCGGGCACATCGAGCTGCTTGGCCAAGTTGGGTGCACTCACTTGTGCGGCTAGGTTGCGCCCATGCACATCAGCTAGCACGCGTAATGGCTCATGGCCAAGCGCGCGATCTAAGGCCAAATCACGGCGCGCCAGCACGCTGGGCTGATACCAAGCCTCGAGCAGAAGAGTGCCGGCTTTGACGGATTTATTGCGTAAAACCGCGACTTGCACCATGCCCTGTGTGTGCGTGCTCATCCAGTCGAGCACGCCTTGCACCATCGGGTGCTCCCACGTCAGGAAATGCCAGTCCTCATGCGCGAGGGCTAGATCACGGTCAGCACACACGGTCATGCCTTCGGGGTCGAGGCCGGGAAAGGCATCAATTAGCTGATGCTCACCGGGCTGCAAAATCCACGTGCGCGGCTGACCCTGATCATCGACATGAACACCGAAAGCCTCCCACGCCGCGAGCATGAGCTCATCTAAACGTGTGTCTTGATCTTGCTCAGTTAGCGCGTTAACCAACGGCTGCGCAATGTCTTGACGGCAGGATTGCAACTCCAAAAGCCGGTCACGACCGCTAGCTAAATCCGCCTCAAGCAGCTCGCGTTCACCAATGGCTTCATGGATTAAGCCGTCAAGATCAGCCTCAGCGCTGCTTGGTCGTAACAAGGGCTTAAGCTCGGCAATATAGGCTTCATGCACGCTTTGCGCTGTTGGCGAGCAGCGCGCAAAAACATTCAGCGCTTCGTCATACCAACGGTACAGGCGCGCCTGAGCGGAGTTTTTGAGCAATGGCACATGCAAATTAATGGTTTGTGTTTGCCCAATACGGTCAAGCCGACCAATGCGCTGCTCAAGCTGATCGGGGTTATCGGGCATATCAAAGAGCACCAAATGATGGGCAAATTGAAAGTTTCGTCCTTCCGAGCCAATTTCTGAGCACAACAAGATCTGCGCGCCCATGTCGGGCTCAGCAAAATACGCCGCGGCACGATCACGCTCAAGCAGATTCATTGCCTCATGAAACACGGCTGTGCGAATGCCTTCGCGCAAGCGCAAATGCGTCTCTAGCGCCTCTGCAATGGCTGCGGTACGAGTGATCAGCAAGCATTTATCGCGGCGATGACTTTTCAGCCAGTCGGTTAGCCAAGCGATACGCGGGTCGTGCGCTAAGAAGCTTTCTTCGTCGACACGTGTTTCTGGCCAGATGGCACCTTTGGCGAGCCACGGCGCATAGCATTCCGGTGCATCAAGCCAAACCGGCTGGCTATCGCGCGCGGGAAAACCGCCCACGGCGGTGCGGGTATTGCGAAACAATACGCGCCCCAAACCATAGCGATCGAGGAGGGCGTTAAGGGCCTGTTGGCGACCTGCCTCGGCGCTTAAATCGAGAGCTAAATCAGCCAGTTGTTGGCCAAGTAATGCCGTTTGTGTGGCGCTTAGTTGATTATCCAACAGAGCATCGGCGAGAGCGCGGGTTTCATCCCACTGCTCATGGGCGCTCATAAACTCATCGAGCGATGGGTAGCGCGCCGGATCGAGCAATTGCAAGCGCGCAAAATGACTTTCCACGCCGAGCTGCTCAGGCGTTGCCGTGAGTAGCAGCAGGCTTGGCACGGCCGCAGCCAGTGCAGCAACAGTGTCGTATTCAATGCTGCTGTGCTCGGGTGACCAGGCCAAATGATGTGCCTCATCAACCACGAGCATATCCCACGGGGCGGCTAGGGCTTGCACGTGAAGTAGCGGGTGATCGGTGAGCAGCGACAGCGGCGCGATGATTAATTGCTCACTGGCAAATGGATTTTCGCCGGTCTCCGCCATCGCCGCACAGCGCTCCAGGTCAAACAGGCTAAATGCCAAATTAAAGCGTCGACGCATCTCCACAAGCCATTGATGCACCAGGCTGTCGGGCAGCAAGATAAGCACACGCTCGGCACGGCCTTGCACGCGCTGTGCATGAATAATCAGTCCGGCTTCGATGGTTTTACCAAGCCCCACTTCATCAGCTAATAACACGCGCGGACTGAGGCGGTTGGCCACGGTATTGGCCACCGAGAGTTGGTGAGGAATCAATCCAACGCGCGCGCCAGCCAAGCCTCGAACGGGGCTGCGAGCTTGCTGTAGGCGCTCGCGCAGCGCTGCTTGGCGTAAGGCAAACCAGGCGCGTGAATCGACTTGCGCGGCCAGTAAGCGTTCGCGCGGGCGAGATAAGTGCAATTGCGCCGATAAACGCGCTTCCATTAAGCGTTTGGTGTTGCCGTCTGCATCAATGACATCGTAGCTCAGCAGGCCATCTTGACCAATGACCTGCTCAACGGTCCAGCGCTGCTCATCGCTGTCGTTGATGCTGTCGCCAACCATAAATTGAATGCGCGTGAGCGGGGCGTTTTGGCGTGCATAGACCCGAGTATCGTCGGCGCACGGGAAAAATACCGTCATGGCACGGGCATCTAAATCCACCACAATGCCAAGACCTAATTCTGGCTCAGTATCAGAAATCCAACGTTGACCTACAACTAAATCATTTTGTTTCATGCAGTTAGACGCTTCTCGTTAAGTTTTCATGAGGAATAAATTGTGCAGGCACAGTGAAATGCATGGCGCGCCCATCGCCAGGATGCGCAAAGCCAAGCTCGGCGGCATGCAAGCACAGGCGCTGACTTTGCGCTTGCCAATGGGCATTGGCGTAGAGCTGATCACCCACAATGGCATAACCCAATGTGCATAAATGCAGACGTAGTTGATGGGTTCGGCCCGTAATAGGTTCCAGCGACAGGAGGCTGGTATCGGCATAGCGTTGGATGCACTGCCAATGTGTAACGGCCGGCTTTCCATTAATAGAATCAATGACTTGCCTTGGCTTGTTGCCAGGGTCATAACGCATAGGCCACGCCATAGTGCCGTGATCGTCGGTAACCACGCCAGCCACCAATGCGAGATAGCGCTTACTAATGAGACGGTCTTGAAACTGGATGCCGAGCGCACGCCGTGCCGCCCGATGGCGACCAAAGACCATGACGCCAGATGTGTCACGATCGAGGCGATGAACAGCAAATATATTGGGGTCTTGCAGTTGCAGGCGGGTTAAGACGCTATCGGCTTTGTCGGCGCCTAAGCCAGGCACGGCGTGCAAACCAGCAGGTTTATCGACCACAACGCAGTCTGAGTCGACATACAATAGCGTCAGCCCAGGGCAGGTCATCGAGGTATCGGACGAGGTGGGCATTATCATGGCGTTGGATTATACGCAGGTTATGCGTGGCTCGCAGCGAATATTCAAATTGCCTGCTGTTTTTCCGTGATTAGCCGCTACTATGAGCCCAAATTAGGCGCTAAATCGAGAGGCACATCAGTGCGTATAATTTATATTATGTTAAATGAGCTATCACGCTTGCCGCGCGTAGTGTGCTGTTTAGGTCTTATCTGGGCACCTAGCGCAGCCGCCGCATTAACCCTAACGCCAAGCGACTTTCCACTCAGCAATCCCTTCATGGCAACAATTGCTGGCACGCCGAGTGCCTTGCAACCCACGCAGTTGCCTGATGATCGCTTTATTGATCAGGATGACTATGCGTTATCGCAAACACCCGATCGACATTTGCCGAAGAGCTTTTGGGCTGTGCGAAAATTGCATTATCGGCTAGCGCGCCAACCTCAGGCCGCGCCGCTGATATTTTTGATTGCCGGCACCGGCGCAAATTACAAAGCTGATACCCTCGATTTTCTCAAAAAAGTCTTTTACCACCGCGGCTATCACGTTGTGCAGCTCTCATCGCCAAGCAGTTATGACTTCATGGCAAGCGCATCACGTACGGCAACGCCGGGCATCAGCGCGGATGATGCTGATGACTTGATGGCTGTCATGGCGCGTATTTTGGTCGATAACCCTAGTCTCGACTTCACACGCATTGACCTCGCTGGCTACAGTTTAGGCGCCTTACATGCGGCGTTTATCGCCGCCGCCGATGCGCAGAATCCACAGTTTTATTTTCAGCATGTGGCCTTACTGAATCCGCCGGTTAGTGTTTTAACGTCGACTCAGCAGCTTGACCGATTAGTACAGGTCAGCTTGCCCAATGCCACAGGTAAAGACGGCTTTTTCGAGCTGATTTTTGAGAAATTATCGCGATTTTTTCATGAAAAAGGCGATATTGAACTCAGCGCAGCGGTGTTATACGACTTTCAACGCTCATCTGAAGCCTTAAATAATGAAGAAATGGCGATGCTTATTGGCAGCGTGTTTCGTTTTGCTGCTGCCGATATCGTTTTTACCAGTGATGTGGTGAATCGGCGCGGCCAAATTGTGCCCATCGATGCGGATTTGGGCGAATCTGCGAGCCTAACGCCCTACTTTCGTCGTTCATTGTTTTGTGACTTTTCTTGCTATGTCACGCGCCAATTACTGCCTCACTGGCAAGCCATCCACGCAAATGCATCGCTTGTTCAGCTCGATGCCGCTACCAGCCTGCATGCCATCGCGCCCTTTTTACGATCGGCAGATTATGTCTCTGTCATCACCAACGCAGATGACTTAATTCTGACAGCCAATGATTACGCTTTTCTACAGGACACGTTTGGCGACCGACTAACTGTTTATGATCATGGCGGTCATTTAGGTAATATTAAATATGTGCCGTATGTGGAAAAAATGTTGAGTATTTACAATGATTAATGGCTCATTTAGGCAGGTATTTTTAAGCCTCATTTGCTCATTGCTGATGTCGATTGCCTCGGCTAATGAAGGTAATGAGACCCTATCGAAAATGCCCACGAGTCCACTCGATACACTCGACTTCTCAAACAATACTAATCCCGTTGTTTTTGAACGCTCAAGCTTGCAGGCGCTTGCCATAAACGACCCGTGGGAAGCCATGAATCGACGTATCTATCATTTTAATCAGCGCGCCGATGAGTACGTTTTATTGCCGATGGTCAAAGGCTATCGTTTTCTATTGCCATCGTTTATTCGCACAGGAATACATAATGTATTCAGTAATTTAAGTGATGTCTCTAATTTATTAAATAGTATTTTACAACTCAAACCGGCGCGTGCAGCGCACACTACCGGGCGCTTATTGCTCAACACAACGGTTGGTCTTGCAGGGATTTTTGATCCAGCCAGTGCGCTGGGGTTGACTCAGCAACGCGAAGACTTTGGTCAAACTTTAGGGTTTTACGGTGTGCAAGCGGGGCCTTATGTGATGTTGCCCTTGCTTGGTCCATCGAACATGCGCGATGCCGGTGGGCGCGCCATTGATATCAGTGCCGGAACACAAATCAACTACATCAATAATGCCGATATCAAAGCCAAATATCCGGCGTTATTTGGCGTGGAAGTGGTCGATGAGCGAGCCAATACGGCGTACGCCTATGGCTCGCTCAATACGCCATTTGAGTATGAAAAATTACGCTATGTCTTTCAGAAGTCACGCGAATTGCAGATCAGCGATTAATTAATCAGCTTTCAATGCGCGCAGGCCATTCCACGTAAAATTCAGCATCAGTTCAACCACGTGCTGGCGCGGAATGTGCGGGCGCTTCATCCACCATTTAGCCATTTGCTCGCCAGCGCCTGAGACAGCATGCGCAAAGCCTTCACGCGTATCGACGTCATAGCCCGATACAACCGCCGTGAGTAGCTGCGTAATTTTTTCGACCGTTTGAAAGCGCAAGCGCGTGGCTTCTTCTGAGGCGCTGCCGGCAATCGCGGCGCCACCACCAAAGAGAATATGCCACGACGCACGATTTTCTTCGACAAAGGTGAAGTAGCCCTCAATACCGGCATGTAGCCTGCCCTCTAGGCTTGAGGGGTCTTTGGCGGCATCAACAATGTGTTGATCAAGCGAGGCGCGTGCACGGCGCAGACAAGCTAAGTAAATGCCGTCTTTAGAACCAAAATGGTTATAGACAATGGGGCGCGTCACGCCGGCAGCGGCGGCAATATCTTCCATTGATGTGCCTTGATAACCATTTTCAATAAATAGCTCCAAGGCAACATTTAACAGCTGCGCTTCGCGCTTGGCGCGTGGCATACGGCGTGATTTCGGTTTGCTAGGTGCCTCAGGGCGCTGAGCAGATAATACGTCGGAATCGGTTAACGACATTCAGGAGTTACTCATCTGTAGTTTGGCGTAGTATACACACGTCAATCAGTCTGCGACAGCGTCACAAACCAGTTCAGTTTGCGACGTAGACGCACTACATCGCCAATGATAATAAGTGTCGGCGCTGGCAATGGTTGTTCGGCGAGGAGCTGCTCGATTGTTGCTAACGTGCCCACCACTACCTGTTGCTCAGGCTGCGTACCTTTCGAGATCATCGCCACCGGCGTTGTCGGCGCTAAGCCATGGGCCTGCAGCTCTGCGCGAATCGGCGGCAGGCTCACCAGACCCATGTACAACACCAGCGTTTGATTGGGGTGCACTAACTCAGCCCACGGCAAATCTGGCGTGCCATTTTTCAGATGCCCTGTGACAAAGCGCACTGACTGCGCGTAGTCTCGATGCGTGAGTGGGATGCCAGCATAGGCTGCACAGCCGCTAGCGGCGGTAATACCAGGCACCACTTGAAAGCTAATGCCGGCTTCGCTGAGCTCATCGATTTCCTCGCCACCGCGGCCAAAGATAAACGGATCGCCGCCTTTTAAACGACACACGCGCTTGCCTTCTTGCGCCAAGCGAACCAGCAAGGCGTTGATGCCCTCTTGCGGTAAGGCGTGGTCAGCGCGAGCTTTGCCGACATAGATACGCTCGGCATCGCGGCGACATAAATCCAAAATCGGAGCCGATACCAGCCGATCGTAGACCACCACATCAGCCTGCTGCATTAATCGGAGGGCTTTGAAGGTCAGTAAGTCGGGGTCGCCAGGGCCTGCGCCCACAAGATACACCTCGCCTGCCCCGCGCTGGTCAGGATGGGAGATGGCCTGTTCAATGGCGGCGCGCGCTTCCTCAACGCGGCCAGAAAACACCAGCTCGGGCATCGCGCCATCGAGTTGGGTTTCCCAAAATAAACGCCGCGCGGAGACATCTGGAAAACGAGCTTTGGCTTGGCCGCGAAACTCGCCTAAAAGCGCCGCCAATCGCCCATAGGCAGCGGGAATCAGCGACTCAATTTTGCCGCGTAATATGCGTGCGAGTACGGGCGAGACACCATTGCTGGAAATACCAATCAGCAAGGGTGAGCGATCAACGATGGCCGGGAAAATGACCGTGCACAGCGCCGGTGCATCAACGACATTCACCGGAATGCTCAGTGCTTGGGCGTCGGCGGAGACCTGTGCATTGAGCGTCAGATTATCGGTGGCTGAGACCACCAAGACATTGCCGATGACATCGCCGCTGGCGTAGCCACGCAGGCTAACGTGGCCACCGTGGGCCTCAATGGCGTCGCGAAGTGCCGGCAAAATATCGTAAGTGACCACATGAATACGCGCGCCGGCCCGCAATAATAACGATGCTTTGCGCTGGGCAATATCGCCGCCGCCCACTAATAAACAGGGTTTATCTTTCAGGCGAAAACCCAGCGGTAAGGTATCCATTAGGCCGTGGCTGTCAGGTGCGTTAAGCCGCCCATATAGGGTTGTAATACGGTTGGGATACGAATGTTGCCATTAGCCTCTTGATAATTTTCAAGCACTGCCACCAAGGTTCGGCCCACGGCTAAGCCGGAGCCATTGAGCGTGTGTAGCAAGTCTGGCTTGCCGGTCTCAGGATGGCGATAACGTGCCTGCAAGCGGCGCGCTTGGAAGCTGGCGAAGTTTGAGCAGGAGGAAATTTCACGATAAGCCTGCTGGCCAGGCAGCCACACTTCGAGGTCATAGGTTTTGCAAGCCGAGAAGCCCATATCGCCGCCGCAAAGCAGCATGGTGCGATACGGCAATTCGAGCGCCTGCAAAATCGCCTCGGCATGACTCACCAAGGACTCCAGGGTGGCATCGCTGTCTTCGGGACGAACAAACTGCACCAACTCAACCTTTTCGAATTGGTGTTGGCGAATCATGCCGCGCGTATCGCGGCCATAAGCGCCTGCCTCACTACGAAAACATGGCGTGTGGGCAACATAACGCTTGGGTAGCTGATCGGCTGGAATGATGTCATCGCGATGTAAATTGGTTACCGGCACTTCGGCCGTTGGAATCAAATACAGTTCGCGTTCGCCGTGCAGCTTAAATAAATCATCGGCAAATTTGGGCAGTTGACCGGTGCCCTGAAGGCTCTCGGCATTGACCAAATACGGCACATACACCTCGTGATAGCCATGTGCGTCGGTGTGCGTGTCGAGCATAAATTGCGTTAAGGCGCGATGGAGTCGAGCCAACGAGCCATTGAGCACGGTAAAGCGCGCGCCGCTGAGCTTGCTGGCGCGTTCGAAATCCATGCCCAAGTTGGCGCCCAGAGCGACATGATCTTGCACGTCAAAATCAACCGTTGCAGGTGTGCCCCAGCGCCGAATCTCAACGTTGTCGTCTTCACCTTTGCCGGCTGGCACACTGTCGTGCGGCATATTTGGCAGGCCTAATGCCATGTGCTGCCATGACGCTTGCACGTGACTTAAGGCCTGCTCCGCCTCGGCCAAAGCCGCATTAATCGCGGTCATTTCGCGTTGCAGGTCATCGGTATTTTCACCACTGCGCTTGGCTTGACCAAAACGTTTCGAGCCGGCATTACGCTCGGCTTGCAGGCGCTCTGCATCGAGCTGAAGTTGCCGACGCTGCTGCTCAATAGCCTCCAGATCAGCGCGCGCCAACACCACATGGCGCTTGGCTAAGGCATCGGCAACAGCGGCTAAATCATTACGCAATAGTTTCGGGTCCAGCATGGCAGCATCCTGTTAATACATTAATCAATGGGGTCGTCTTTGCCGCGTGTCCATTCGCTGGCAGCGTTCAGTTCACTGAGGCGCGTAAGTTTAGCCTGAATTTTCTGCTCTAAGCCGCGATTAACCGGGCGATAGAATATTTGTCCCTGTAAGGCTTCGGGCACATAGCGCTCACCGGCAACAAACGCATCGGGAAAATCATGCGCATAATGATAATCGAGACCGTGACCTTGTTGCTTCATTAATGCCGTTGGCGCGTTGCGTAAATGTTTCGGCACGGGTAATGAACCGTGGTTAATCACGGCGGCTTTAGCGGTTCTCCAGGCATTGTAGAGGGCATTGCTTTTCGCCGCGATGGCCAGATACGTCACGGCTTGCGCCAACGCTAACTCGCCTTCGGGTTGGCCTAGCCGCTCCAGTGCTTGCCAGGCCTCAAGCGCCAGGGTTTGCGCGCGTGGGTCAGCTAGGCCAATGTCTTCGCTGGCCATGCGCACCACGCGGCGGGCAATATAAAGTGGGTCACAGCCGCCATCAATCATGCGTGCCAACCAATACAGCGCGCCTTGCGGGTCGGAGCCGCGCACCGACTTATGCAGCGCCGAAATTTGGTCATAAAAGTCATCGCCATGTTTGTCGAAACGGCGCGCGCTGCCCTGTAGCAGATCATTGAGGCCATGCGCGTCTAGCAGGCCATGGTTGTCGGCTAAGTCGGCGGCGATGTCGAGCAGGTTCAGCGTGCGTCGGGCATCGCCATCGGCGGCATGCGCGATGGCGTGTTTTTGCTCAGCCGTGAGCGCCAGTGTGCGGCTAGCTAGCCCATCGCGATGGCTCAATGCCTGCTCGATAAGTTGCAGTAAGTCATCGTGGCTGAGGCTTTTCAGCACATAGACTCGGGCGCGCGAAAGCAAGGCTTTATTGAGCTCGAACGACGGATTTTCGGTGGTCGCGCCAATGAAAATCAGCGTGCCATCTTCAACGTGCGGCAAAAAAGCATCTTGTTGTGATTTATTAAAACGATGAACTTCGTCAACAAAGAGTACGGTGCGCTGGCCTTGCTGCTTGTAAAACTGTGCTTCATCAATGGCCGCGCGAATTTCTTTGACACCCGAGAGCACCGCCGAAATGGCTATGAGGCGCGCATCGCAGGCATTACACATGAGTCGCGCTAGGGTGGTCTTGCCAACACCGGGCGGCCCCCACAGGATCATCGAGTGCAGCTGACCGTGCTCAATGGCCTCACGCAAGGGTCGCCCGCGTGCCAGTACATGGGTTTGACCAATATAATCAGCAAGCGACTGCGGCCGAAGCCGAGCCGCTAAGGGTGCGAATGACGGCTCATCGATCACGTTTATTCACGAATAATGTCGGTGCCAGCGGGCGGCGTGAAGCTGAACTGCTCATCACGCAAGGTGATATTGCGCTGCGGTTTAAAAAACGCCACTTCTGTGCGCTGATTGCCAGCATCAAGCAGCGTCATTGCATGGGGAAGATCGCCTTTAAATGACAAATTCAGCTCGGTGAATAAGCTGTCTTTGGCGCGTGGCGTGAGGTGATACGTGGTCATAGCGCCGCGCTGGCTGTCACGCACACGAAACTGCTCGGCCAACTGGCTGGCATCACCAGTAAATAATAGCGCCGGCGTTTCACCCCAGGCCTCGCCTAGTGGCCGCACCAGAAGTTGCTGTAAATCTGGGTCATAAATAAATACCGAGGTGCCATCGGCGACAATCAGCTGGCTAAACGGCTGCTTCACTTCCCACCGAAATTGCCCCGGTTTGCGCGCCTGTAATGTGCCGGTGAGCACTTTGTCGGGCGCGCCACGACTCTGCGTGGTTTGCGTAAATGATGTGCTCAAGGTTTTCATCGCGGCTAAACGCGCCGCTAAGGCTGCACTGGCGGCTTGTTCTTGCGCTGGCGTGTAGGCCGCTTGCCGCGCTTGCTCGGGCGTCGCCACTTTGATGGCGATGGGCGGCTTTGCAGTTGGTGGCGCCGGTGCCGCTATGGCACTCATGGCGGCAAGACCGAAAGCCACTGCGGTTAAACGTGTGAACGCTGTCATATCCCTTCCTTCTCGCCCAGTATCGGCGACTTATTCGCGATGAGGTACGATGATTTCGCGCGTGCCATTGCTCTGCATGGCCGACACCACCCCGGCGTTCTCCATGGCCTCAACCAAGCGCGCGGCGCGGTTATAGCCAATTTTGAACTTTCGTTGCACAAACGAAATGGATGGCCGTCGCGTTTCCAGCACAAAGGCCACGGCTTCATCGTAAAGCGCATCTTGCTCGGGATCGCCACCGACATCATCGAAGCCGCCAAAACCGCCTTTACCACCGCCCTCACCCTCAGAGCCGCCGTCTAAAATGGCATCGATGTAGTCGGGCTCGCCGCGAGCGCGCCAGTCTCCACAAACGCGGTGCACCTCATCGTCGCTGACAAAGGCGCCGTGAACACGCTCAGTTAAGCTGGTGCCGGGCGGCAAAAACAGCATATCGCCATGACCCAGGAGCATTTCCGCGCCACCTTGGTCGAGAATGGTGCGCGAGTCGATACGTGAAGACACCTGAAAGGCAATTCGTGTCGGTACGTTGGCCTTGATCAAGCCAGTAATGACATCGACCGAGGGTCGCTGCGTCGCCAAGATCAAATGAATGCCCGCCGCCCGAGCTTTCTGTGCAATACGCGCAATCAACTCTTCGACCTTTTTGCCGACAATCATAATCATGTCGGCAAACTCGTCGATAATCACCACAATAAATGGCAATTTACCGAGATCTGGCGCTTCTTCCTCGAAAACATTGTCGCCGGCTTTCCACAGCGGATCCTTAATTGGCTCGCCAGCGGCAATGGCATCGCTGACTTTCTTGTTATAGCCATCGAGATTACGCACGCCGAGCTTAGACATCAGCTTGTAGCGCCGCTCCATCTCGGCAACACACCAGCGCAAGGCATTGGCGGCGTCTTTCATGTCGGTGACCACCGGCGTGAGCAGATGCGGGATTTTGTCGTAGACCGACAGCTCGAGCATTTTCGGGTCAATCATGATCAGGCGCAGCTCATCGGGCGTGGCCTTAAAGAGCATGGATAAAATCATGGCATTGACGCCAACAGACTTACCCGAGCCGGTGGTGCCGGCCACGAGCAAGTGCGGCATGCGCGCAAGGTCAGCGACAATCGGGTTGCCAGCAATGTCTTTACCCAAGGCCAGGGTCAGTGCGCTGGCTTTGGCCTCGTAGACGCTTGAGGTCAAAATCTCTGAGAGCCGCACCATTTCGCGATCTTGGTTGGGCACTTCAATGCCGACCACCGATTTACCAGGAATTACCTCCACCACACGAACCGAAATCATTGCCATGGCGCGCGCTAAATCTTTGGCAATATTGGTGATGCGCGCGACCTTTACGCCAGCCGCCGGTTGAATCTCAAAGCGCGTGATCACCGGGCCCGGCTGCACGGCAACCACGGTGGCGTCGACATTGAACTCTTTCAGCTTAATTTCCAGCAAGCGCGACATGCTTTCTAGCGCCTCGGCACTAAAGCCTTTGCCGTGTTGTGACTCGGCGGGGTCAAGCAAATCCATGGTGGGTAGGCTGCCCTCGCCCGGCGGCGCCGCAAATAGCGGTCGTTGCGTGGGGATTTTTTTAGCAGGCGTCACATGCGCGGCGGGCGTAATAGCGATATCCGAGCGCACACGCGGGGTGACATTAGCCACAGCTTGTGTTTCAGGCGTGTTGCGGGCAGCAACCACAGGAGGTCGCGCAAGGCTTGGCGTGGTAGTCGCAGGCGGTCGTAGGCGCTGCCAGATATGCCGAGCCAGTGCGCTCAGGCATTGCGCGAGATAGCACAGCCCTCGGCCCAGCAGCTCGCTGGCGCGGGTCCATGAGAACCCCGATGCCACGGTAAAGGTCACCAAAAACACGACCAATAAAATCAGCGTGCTACCAAGCAGGCCAGTGGCATGCCACATGCTAGCGCCCAAGGCTTGCCCAATCACACCACCAGAGGCGTTATTCAGGCCGTAATCGGGCGCAATAAAGTGAATATGACCCAGCGCAGTTAAGGCTAAAAGCGCCACCATCCAAGCAACAAACTGTGGCAAACCAACCAGTGCTTGCGATGGTCGACGCCATAAAATGGCCACGCGCCAGCACATCAAAGCCGGAATGGCATAGGCCAACGGGCCCAGCAAAAAGCCTAAGTAGTCGGCCAAATGCGCACCGGCGCTGCCAGCAGCATTGCGCAACGGTGCTTCGCCAATATGCGTCCACGCGCTGTCTTCGGGCGAACGCGTAAGCAAGGCCAAAAACACAAAGGCGGCCAACACGGACCAACCAATGGTTTTGACGTCGCGCCGCTGCCAGACGCGCGCGGCCATTTGACGAAGAGGTGTAGCGACGGTTGCCGTCGGCTTTGTGGTGTTATCAGGCAATGTAGGTTCCCATGAAGCGCACACGCTGTATAAGTAATGCGACATTGTAACCACACCACACCAAGATGCCATGCTTGCTATACTGAGCGTTGAATTTTTCCACAGTCTATTTTTGGAGTCCGCATGGCCCGTATTCACCATCGTTTAATCATTCTCGGCTCAGGCCCTGCCGGCTATTCGGCGGCCGTGTATGCGGCACGCGCCAACCTTAATCCGGTGGTAATTACCGGCATGCAAGCTGGTGGGCAGCTGACCACCACCACCGAAGTAGATAACTGGCCGGGCGATGTGGAGGGCTTAACCGGTCCGGTGCTGATGGACCGTATGCAGCGTCACGCCGAGCGCTTTGGCACGCAGGTGTTGTTTGATCACATCAATAAAGTCGAGCTAAACAGCCGGCCATTTGTGCTCACCGGCGATAGCGGCGAGTACAGCTGCGATGCGCTGATCATTGCTACCGGCGCATCAGCGCAGTATTTAGGCCTGGCCTCTGAAACGGCATTTATGGGGCGCGGTATCAGCGCCTGTGCAACCTGCGATGGCTTTTTCTATCGAGGCCAACGCGTGATGGTCGTTGGCGGTGGCAATACCGCGGTGGAAGAGGCGCTGTATTTGTCCAATATCGCTGAGCACGTCACGCTGGTGCATCGTCGCGATAAAGTGAAGTCTGAGAAGATCTTGCAAGATCATCTGTTTGAAAAAGAAAAGGCTGGGAAAATCTCGATTATTTGGAATCATGCCCTCGATGAGGTGCTGGGTGACGAAAGCGGTGTCACGGGCGCACGCTTGGTGTCTGCCAATACCCCCGACGACCGTGATGGCATCGCTCAAGAAGTCGCTGTTGCCGGCATTTTTATTGCCATTGGTCATAAGCCCAACTCCGATATTTTTGCCGGTCAGGTCGACATGAATAATGGCTATATTCGCGTGCGTAGCGGTATTGAAGGCAATGCCACGGCGACCAATGTGCCGGGCGTTTTTGCCGCCGGCGATATTGCCGATCATGTCTATCGTCAGGCCATCACCTCGGCCGGCGCGGGCTGCATGGCGGCACTCGATGCCGAAAAATACCTCGATGCGCTTGGCCATTAAGTAGCCGATGACCACTCAGCTGCCATGGCTTAGCGGCGATAGTGCATTTCCAGCACCGGAGACGGCGCTGGATTATCCCGATGGCTTATTGGCAGCCGGTGGTGATACCTCCCCGGCGCGCTTACAGGCAGCCTATCGTGCCGGTATATTTCCGTGGTCATCGGCCGGTGAGCCGCTATTGTGGTGGTCGCCAGATCCTCGGTGCGTCATTTCCCCGGCGGCCTTTGTGCCCAGCAGAAGCTTACAAAAAGTGCGCCGCCAACACGCTTGGCATGTTACTTGTAACGCCGCATTCGATGAGGTTATTGCTGCTTGTGCCGCGCCACGTGCGTATGCCGATGAGACCTGGATTACCGCAGAGATTCGCGCTGGTTATTGCCAGTTACACGCTTTAGGCTGGGCGCAAAGCATCGAGGTTTGGTATGACAACACACTGATTGGCGGCCTCTATGGCGTCACCGTTGGCCAGATGTTTTGTGGCGAATCGATGTTTAGTGTGCGCCGTGATGCATCAAAACTAGCCTTTTGGGCCTTGATGTCGTTGATGCGCGCATGGCACGTTCAGTGGGTCGATTGTCAGCTTGAAAACGATCATCTCATCAGCTTAGGGGCAACGATCATGTCGCGTCGTGACTATTTGGCCTATCTTGCGACGCAGCCTCATGCGCCGGCACTGCCCTGGTCTGAGGCAGCCGCTATTTGGCAGGCCGACGGCTTCAACGGAGCGGCACCGGCATGACGAGCGGCGCCAACATCACGTTTTTCACAACGGCTGCGCACTCCTGCAGCTACTTGGCCGATCGCGAAGCGGTGACGCTATTTGCCGACCCAGATGCCGAGATGACCTCGCATACCTACAGCCAGCTTTCTGATCTTGGCTTTCGGCGCAGCGGAAACTATGTCTATCGGCCGCAATGCCAGGGCTGCCAAGCCTGCATTTCGGTGCGTATTCCTGTCGCGCAGTTTCGCCCGCGCCGAGAGCAGCGCCGCTGTTGGCAGCGCAATCAAGACCTCAGCGTGCAGGTCGTGCCGGTAACGTGGTCTGAGGAACACTATGCGCTCTATGCGCGCTATATCAGCAGCCGTCACCGAGATGGCGATATGTATCCGCCAAGCCCGCGCCAGTACCGTGAGTTTCTCACCAGCGACTGGTCAGATACCGAGCTCGTGGAATACCGGCTCGATGGCCGCTTGGTGGCGATTGCGGTAACAGACACCCTCGCCGATGGCCTGTCGGCGGTTTACACATTTTATGACCCTGACATGAGCCCGCGTAGCCTTGGCAGTTTTGCTATTCTTTGGCAGATTCAGGCCTGCCGCGATAAAGACCTGCGTTATTTATATTTGGGTTATTGGGTGCGCCATGCCCCGCGGATGCGCTACAAAACGCAATTTCGCCCATTGGAGCTGCTCATTGAAAATGAATGGTTGCTAGCGCGCTGAGCTTTTTTCGGGCACAATGCGCGCGTTTTCGAAGCGACTGAGTTTCTATTCAGCGCCTTACATCCCATAGCCCCTGAGGCCTTTGCTGCATGTCGAAAGAAGATCAATTAGAGTTTGACGGTGTCGTTGTCGATACCCTTCCCAACACCATGTTTCGCGTAAAGCTGGAAAATGGCCACATTGTTACGGCCCATATTTCTGGCAAAATGCGCAAGCATTACATTCGTATTTTGACCGGTGACCAGGTGAAAGTAGAGATGACACCTTACGATTTAAGTAAGGGCCGCATCACTTACCGCGTGCGTTAAGCACTCGCCGGTAACTCGCCTATTTTGTAGCGCGTGCACCATAAAAAAGGTCGGCTAATGCCGACCTTTTTTATGGTTAATACCCGTGATTATTCCCAAATCACGGATTCGCGACGTGCCACCCATGTATCGGCATGACCAATATAATTATCTTCAATGACGTTGCGTTTGATTTTCATCGTTGGTGTTAGGTAGCCATTTTCAATGGTCCACTGATCCTTCACCACCACGATGTAATCGAGGCGTTCGTGATCTTCAAGCGTGGCATTCACGGATTTAAGCAACTCATTAAACTCGCGCGTTAAGGTCTCACGCGTTAGCTCACCATTTTTGATCTCTTTTTCCGCGTCTAAAGACAGCATAAACAATGCAAATGGCTGAGGCTGTGTTGGTCCGGTAACACAAATGACTTCGACTTTTTGGTGCACGTTGAGTTTTTGCTCAATCGGTACCGGTGCCACGTATTTGCCTTTCGACGTTTTGAAGAGCTCTTTAACGCGACCGGTGATTTTTAAGCGACCTTCCGCATCGATTTCACCACGATCACCTGTTTTTAAGTAGCCATCATCTGTCATGTCTTCGGCGGTTTTATCAGGTGCCTGGTAATAGCCCATCATTTGGCCCGGGCTTTTTACCTGCACTTCGCCATTTTCAGCAATGCGCTGTTCAACGCCGGGGTTGGCGTGGCCAACATATCCAACGCGCACCTCGCCTGGGCGTGAGCCGTGCGAGTAACCGAAGTTTTCCGTCATGCCGTAGACATCAAGCAGCTCGAGGCCTAGGCCGCGATACCACTGCATGATATTGGGAGGCAGCGGCGCTGATGCGGTAATAGCTAAACGGACTTTGTCGAGACCCAGTTGCTTTAAAACCTTGCCTTTAACCAAACGGTTGAGCAATGGAATATTGAATAAAATACGCTGCTTGGCGGGCGGCAGTTTTTCATTAATAGCTAAATAAAACTTGGTCCATAAACGTGGCACCGAGAAGAAAATAGTCGGCTGGGCACGTTGCAAATCGCGCTGGAAGGTCTCAAGACCATCGGCAAAAAACACGCGGAAGCCAAAATACAGCGAAGCGGTTTCAACCACGGCGCGTTCGGCTACGTGTGCCAATGGCAGATAGGACAGCATGCGGTCATCGCGATTAACTTTGTAGGTATCACGCAGCGCGTTGGCGACTGAGCACATGGTGCCGAAGCTGTGCATGACACCTTTTGGACGACCCGTGGAGCCTGAGGTATAAACGATCGTGGCCATGGCGCCTTCAGCCGGTAGCGTGAGGTCTTCGTCGCTAATCGGCGCTGTGTTGGCGATGATGTCGTCGTATTGCGGAACATCGCTGCGTGGCGACAAAGGCAAGCTCAGCATGGGCAAGCTAGGCAGATGCGGCTCGATGTCTTTCCAGCCGTCGGCAATGCCATCCATTTTGCCCAGAATCACGGCCTTACAGCCGGCATGGTCAAGGATATAAGCCGCAGACTCGCCATTTAGCGTGGGGTATAGCGGCACGGTGACATGGCCGGCCAACCAAACGGCCACATCGGCAATAATCCAATGCGCACTGTTACGACCAAGTAAGCCTACCGAGGCGCCCTCGCCCAAATTAAGTGCACGCAGATGACTTGCTAGGCGGCGCGCATGATCAGCTGCCTGGCCCCAGGTAATGTCATAAGACGAACCGTCAGCATTGGGTTGTGTCAGGTAAACAGCATTGGGGGAAGTTTCAGCCCAGTGCAGCAAGCAGTGCACTAAAGTTGAGCGAGAGGCATAACGGCTCATAAATTATCCTTTTAGCAATGTTTCTATTGTTATAAGTGTCAGAGTATTTATACCAGATTTGCATCGATTGGCGGGATATCGCAACGTAATTTCCACGATTATTGTGCCCGGATATGCTGCCGGTACTGCCCTGGCGCTAAACCATGCATACGCTTAAATGCTTGGCCAAAGGCCGTCTCGGAAGCATAGCCAGTCATGTCGGCAATGCGGCAAACTGGCTGATCACTATGGCGCAATTGCCATGCCGCAAGTCGCATGCGGTGCTCATGTAAATAGCGTTGCGGTGGCTTACCCATGATGCGCTGGAAACGATCAGCAAAGGCCGAGCGAGATAAATGCGCGAGCGCTGCCATCGCTGGCACCGTCCATTCGCGTTCTGGCTCGCGGTGAACGGCACTGAGCACGGTCGCTAAGGCGGGGTCTTTCAAGGCGCGCAGCCAGCTACTGTTATCCGCGGAAATGTGCTCAATGTAGACGCGCAAACACTCCATAAACCAAATATCGCCGAGCCTGTTGAGGATACTTTGCTGACCCGGACGTTGCTGGCTGATCTCGTGTTGTAGAAAAAGAATGCCAATGCGCAGCCATTCGGGCGGCTCTTGGCCTTGGCCGGCGACGAGAAATGCCGCAGGTAAAGCAGACATCAGTGGCTGGCCCAGCTCGGTATCGTAATCGCTGGCGGCTGTAAGCACCATCGCTGTGGCGTCGCCCTGACCGATGTCATAGGGCGCGTGTCGGCGCTCGCTAAGCGAATGGCCGATATTTTCACTGGTTGCGGAGCTATGGGAGCTATCCGATAACGTATGCACTTGGCCCGCCGGCAGTACCATCAAGTCACCGGCTTTTAAGGTGTAGAGCTGTTCGGCCGTGTGCAAATACACGTCACCAAACAGCACGGCATGAAAAATAGCGCGACCCGGCAAGGCCACCCGAGCAGACCACCGCTGATTGCCTTGAAGAAACACGTAACCCGCACCTTTTAAGTGAAGATCATCGAAAACCACGCTTAAAAAGTCTTCCATAAGGCATTAGTCGGCGTTTTGAGATAGATATCCGGTGATTTAAGCCTGCCACAAACCATTACATTGCACAATGATAGGGTCACAAGGCCATAAGAGCCTGATGGCAACGCGAGGAAAACCACGATGACGACCACCACAGCAGACACCAACTGGAGCGATGGTAAGCGCTATATGTGGCTATTAAGCCCCATGCTGCCAGTGCTTGGCATGTTGATTTTATTAGCCTATGAAATGACCGGCATTCAGGCGTTTTTATGGGGCGGACCAGCCCTGATTTTTATTATCATCCCGACACTCGACCGGCTCATTGGCACCGATAATAACAACCCGCCCGAGACCATGGTCAACGCCCTAGAGTCCGACAGCTATTATCGATTTATCGTCTACGCCTACATACCAAGTCAGTTCATTGTCACGGTCTGGGGCGCAGTGATTGCCGTGACCGCGGATTTATCGGCGTTTGGCTATATTGGCTTGGTGCTCTCGGTGGGCGCGATTAATGGGATCGCCATCAACACAGCCCATGAGCTTTCGCACAAGCGCGATGAATTCGGCCGTTGGATGGCAAAACTGACGTTAGCGCCGGTTGCTTACGGCCATTTCTACGCCGAACACGTGCGCGGCCATCACAAAAATGTCGCCACGCCCGATGATCCCGCGAGTTCACGCATGGGCGAGACTTTCTGGGCTTTTTTACCACGCACGATGATTGGCAGCGTGAAATCAGCGTGGAAAATTGAGGGCGAGCGCCTGGGTCGTCAAAACAAGTCTGTCTGGAGTCTGAGCAACGACAACTTGCAGGCGTGGGCACTGACGGTGGTATTTTTCGGTGCCATTACCGCCGTATTGGGTTGGTATGCACTGCCCTTTTTAGCACTGCAAGCCTTTTATGGTGCGTCGTTGCTAGAGGTCATTAATTATATTGAGCATTACGGCCTGCTTCGCCAAAAAGGCGCGGATGGCCGCTTTGAGCGCTGCAAGCCCGAGCATTCGTGGAATAGCAATCACATTGTCACCAACTTGTTTTTGTATCAGCTGCAACGCCACAGCGATCACCATGCGCACCCCACGCGCAGCTTTCAGGCGCTGCGTCATTTTGAGGAAAGCCCACAGCTGCCTTCGGGTTATGCCTCGATGCTGATTCCGGCCTACATCCCCTTTCTGTGGTTTCGCCAAATGGATCCGCTGGTCGCCAAGCATTACAAGGGGGATTTAAGCCGCGCCAATATTCAGCCGGGTAAGCGCGAGCAGATTTTGCGCTCAGCATTGAATCGTCAGCAAGCAGAGCACGCTAGCGATGGTTCGGCTGAGCGTGCGCCATTAACACCGGTAGCGGCTACCGCAGCGGCGATGTGTTATCGCTGCAGCGACTGCGGCTACACCTATGATGAACGCGAGGGCTGTCCCAAAGAGGGATTCCCGGCAGGCACGGCCTGGGCCAGCATTCCTAATGACTGGGCTTGTCCCGATTGCGCGGTGCGCGAAAAGGCCGACTTTGTGCCGGTCGCTTAAGCATTGCTGATAAAAAAGCCGCTCAGTGAAGCGGCTTTTTTGTACGTGGATTTGCCGAACTGTTGATGTTAGCGCTTCGGTTTTTACCTCACTTTCAGGCGTTCACTAAAGCCCGAGTGCGCGCAAATCGAGCTGGCCATGGCGCATGCCGGGGCACCAGACATAGGCGCCATTGACCGGCTTTGTGAAGCCAAATAAGCCATCGATGATGCCATCGTGCGCCCCACTCATGCGCGTCAGCAGCACCTCATAGGCCTCTAAGGAGTGACCAAACGCGGTGAACACCAGGCCGGCGCGATTACCTGCCGACCATGGCATGGAGCGGCGCAGCACATGCGCCTCAGGCGTTGGTGCCTCTTGCTCAGTGCGCTTCACGTGCGCGCTTTCCGGGGCGTCATCGAACTCCTCATTGCTGATGCGATGGCGCCCAACGGTGTTGTCTTGTTCGGCATCGGTCATGGCATCGAAGGTCTTAAAGTCATGTAGCCATTGCTGCACGGCCACATAGCTGCTGCCCACCAAGGCATCGGCAGCCGGTGCCATGACGCTCGCCACCGCCACGGCCTCCTCGCCTTCGGCATTTTCTGTGCCGTCTTCATAGCCTGTGAGATCTCGCCCCGTGTCGTATTTAAACGCTTCAATGCTGTGCTGGCGGCTAAATGCCGGCGCCACAAGCTCAACCCAGTGGCGCTCCACGTGCAACAGCTCCCCGCGTGATGAGCCGCGTAACCACAGCCATAACGCAATCGGCTGGCAAGGAATATCCACCAAGCTGCCATCGATGCGTGGCCCCGCGAGCAAGCCCGGAATATGCTGCCCCAACGCCTCCACCACACTCAAACCAATGCCGACGACCACGCGCTCGCCATCGGCCTGTGCGGCAATGGCTTGCAAGGTGACCTCCAGCGCCGTGCGATCGCTGAGTTGAAAGCTGATGTAGCGCGCGTGATCGGGGACAACGGCCAAAATGCCTGTTTGCGGGGTGTTCATGGCAACTCCTTAAAGCGTGATACGGTGATCCTAGCAAATCGTGGCCATAAAAAAGCCGCTACAACGAGCGGCTTTTTTACGCGACGCCAATTAACCGGCGAGCTTGGCTTTAAGCTCTAGGCGACGGCGATGCAAGACCGGCTCAGTATAGCCATTGGGCTGCACACAGCCTTCAAATACCAGCTCTGCGGCGGCCTGATACGCCACGCTATTGGCAAAATCAGGAGCCATTGGCGTATACAGTGGATCGCCAGCATTTTGCTGATCCACCACCGCTGCCATGCGCTCCATGGCCTCAGTCACTTGCGCTTTCGTGCAAATGCCATGACGCAGCCAGTTCGCCACGTGTTGGCTGGAAATACGCAGCGTGGCACGGTCTTCCATCAGGCCAATATTGTTGATGTCTGGCACTTTCGAGCAGCCCACGCCTTGGTCAATCCAGCGCACCACATAGCCCAAAATGCCCTGACAGTTATTATCGAGCTCGTTTTTGATCTCCTCCGCCGACCAGCTGGGATTGCTCGCCACCGGATAGGTCAAGATGTCATCGAGCTTGGCGTGCTCACGCGACTTCAGCTGCGCTTGCACGTCTTGCACCAAGACTTGGTGGTAATGCGTGGCGTGCAGCGTGGCGCCGGTGGGTGAAGGGACCCAAGCGGTATTGGCGCCGGCTTTCGGATGGCCAATTTTCTGCTCGAGCATGGCTTTCATCAGGTCGGGCATGGCCCACATGCCTTTGCCAATTTGCGCCTTGCCTTGCAGGCCGCAACGCAGACCCACATCGACGTTCCAGTTCTCGTAGGCATTAATCCATGGCAACTTTTTCATGTCGGCTTTGCGCTCCATGGCGCCGGCCTCCATGGAAGTGTGCATCTCATCACCGGTGCGATCTAAGAAGCCGGTGTTGATGAAAATGACCCGCTCTTGAGCGGCGCGAATGCACTCTTTCAGGTTCACCGTGGTCCGGCGTTCCTCATCCATAATGCCCATTTTCAATGTGTTAGGCGCTAAACCGAAAGCATCTTCAACACGGGCAAAAATCTCGCTCGCAAACGCCACCTCTTCGGGGCCATGCATTTTCGGCTTCACGATATACATCGAACCGGTGCGCGAATTGCTCACACGGTTTTTCTTTTGCAGGTCGTGCATAGTGGCCAGCACGGTGACCAAGCAATCCATGATGCCCTCGGGCACGTCTTCGCCCTTTAAGCGCACCGCGGGGTTGGTCATCAAATGGCCAACATTGCGCACCAAGAGCAGCGCGCGGCCATGCAAGGTCAGCTCGCCACCCGTTGGCGTGGTGAATATGCGGTCGCTATTGAGTGTGCGTGTCAGTGTTTTGCCGCCCTTTTGAAAGGACTCCGTCAAGTCGCCTTTCATCAGGCCGAGCCAGTTGCTGTAGACCTCGACTTTGTCTTCGGCATCCACCGCCGCCACAGAGTCTTCGCAATCTTGAATCGCGGTAATGGCCGACTCGAGGTTCACATCTTTAATACCGGCGGCATCGGTTTTGCCAATGGCGCTGTCGCGATCGAATTGAATTTCAGCGTGCAGATTATTGTTTTTTAACAAGACGCTGCTGGGATTGGCGGCATCGCCGGTGTAGCCGACGAATTTTTCAGGCTGTGCTAAGGCGACGGTCGAGCCATTGTTCAAGGTCACGTGCAACTGACCATCGACCACGGCATAGCCGGTGCTGTCGGCATGTGAGCCTGAGGCTAACGGGGCGGCTTGGTCTAAGAATTGGCGGGCAAAGGCAATGACTTTATTGCCACGGATGGGGTTATAGCCGCCGCCACGCGTGGCGCCGTCGTCTTCGGAAATGGCATCGGTGCCGTAGAGTGCGTCGTATAAGGAGCCCCAACGCGCATTGGCGGCGTTTAATGCATAGCGAGCATTTTTGACCGGCACCACCAACTGCGGGCCGGCGATATGAGCAATTTCATCATCCACCTGTTCAGGTGTGACGCTGAAATCAGCGCCTTCGGGCACCAAATAGCCAATCTCAGTCAGGAATGTTTTGTAGGCACTGAACTCGGCTTTGGGGTTAGCTTGGTGCCAGGCATCAATTTTCGCCTGAATGGCATCGCGCTTGGCCAGCAAGGCTTTATTTTTGGGCATCAGGTCGGTCATGATCTGTTCGAACTGCTGCCAAAAGTGCTCAGGGCTAATGCCCGTGCCTGGAGCGACCTCATTATTCACTAAATCAAACAATGATTTGGCGATGTCGAGTTCGCCGTGCTGGACGCGTTGTTCAGTCATATCGATGCCTCAATAATGCAGATGGGAATATTCACGAGGGCAATAGTTTACCCAAGTCTCGCGCGTTGGTCATTCCCGAATACGTCGAATGCGCGCATTGCGCCGCGCCCAGCCCGGCTCATTGACCGCCTTTTCTTCCTGCTCAGTGATCTGCCGTGCCACAAAGGTAATGAGCTGACGCAGCCATCGGTGCGCTGGGCTGTGATGCAGCAGCGGCCCCCAGGCCATCTTTAACTCAAAGGCCGGAATGTGAAATGGCGGCTCTTTAATCACCAACTGCGGATGGTTGTGCTGCAACAAGGCAATGCGCGTTGGCAGCGTCGCCACCAAGTCAGCCTTATGTGCCACCAGCGCGGGCATTTGGTAGTGCCGTGTGTAAATCGTGATGCGCCGGCGCTGACCCAAGCGCTCCAGCGCCGCATCGATTTGGCCTAAATGACCGCGCTCAGGATTGACGCCAAAACCAATGCCCATGCCGGTTTTCGACACCCAAATATGCTGCGAATCGAGATAGCTTTTGAGATTAAAACGCAGCGCGGCGGGATTATTACGATTGAGCAAGCAGGAAAAACTGTCGCTCCACAGGGAAATCTGGTGGAACGATTGTGGAATTTCATTAAATCGGTTGATGGCTAAGTCGACTTTGCCCTGCTCAATGTCTTGCACGCTGACATCCGATGGCGTGAGAAAATCCAAGACCACATCGGGAGCCTCCGAGCGCAGCGCTTTCACCAATGCCGGCACCAGTGTGGCCTCTGCATAGTCACTCGACATGATGCGAAACACACGGCGCGAAGTCAGTGGCCGAAACTCTTGGCGCGGCTCTAATATGTCGGTGACTTGCGAGAGTGCTTGGCGCACCATGGGCGCGAGCTCGAGCGCGCGCTCAGTGGGCGTCATGCCATGGCTGGCACGAATTAATAGCGGGTCATTAAAGAGATCGCGTAGGCGCTTGAGGCCGTTAGACATGGCCGGCTGCGTAATGCCCAATTGGGCGGCGGCGCGCGTGACACTTTGTTCACGCAGCAAAACATCTAAATAGACCAGCAAGTTCAGATCAACGCGTTCAAGATTCATGGCATGAATACCGACTATAAAAACTATAAACTTTGAAAATTATGCCATGAAGTCATACACTGCGCGCACTGTTAATAGTGCCCGTAGCTTTTAACATCCACCCCTCCTGACAGGAAGACGCCATGACTACGTACACCTCTGCGATTGATGCTGTTCGCGCCGTTAAAGCCAAATTTGGCGATACATGGAGCGCAATTAGCCCTGAAGATGCTGCTCGCATGCAAATGCAAAACCGCTTCAAAACCGGTTTAGACATCGCCAAGTACACCGCCGGCATCATGCGCCGTGACATGGCTGAGTACGATGCTGACACCAGCAAGTACACACAGTCGCTGGGTTGCTGGCACGGTTTTGTTGGCCAACAAAAAATGATTGCCAACAAAAAATACTTCGGCACCACCGAGAAAAAATACCTGTACCTGTCCGGCTGGATGGTTGCTGCGTTACGTTCAGAATTCGGCCCACTGCCCGACCAATCCATGCACGAAAAAACTGCCGTGCCAGCATTGATCGAAGAGCTTTATACATTCTTGCGTCAAGCCGATGCAAAAGAAATGAACGATCTTTTCCGCAACTTGAAAAAAGCGCAAGACGCTGGTGACAGCGCCAAAGCGGCTGATCTCGAAGCCCAAATCAACAACTTCGAAACGCACGTTGTGCCAGTGATTGCTGATATCGACGCCGGCTTCGGTAACGATGAAGCGACATACTTGTTGACCAAGAAAATGATCGAAGCCGGTGCCTGCGCCATTCAGATCGAAAACCAAGTATCCGATGCTAAGCAGTGCGGCCACCAGGCTGGCAAAGTCACCGTGCCACACGAAGACTTCATCGCGAAAATCAACGCGGTGCGTTATGCATTCTTAGAGCTCGGTGTTGAGGAAGGCGTGATTGTTGCCCGTACTGACTCCGAAGGTGCCGACCTGACACAAAAAATCCCTGTCTCTAACCAGAAAGGTGATTTGGCATCGCAGTACATCAGCTACTTAGACACGCAAGAAATCGACATCTCCGAAGCACAAGATGACGAAATCCTCATCAAGCGTGACGGCAAACTGCATCGTCCAAAGCGTTTGGCTTCTGGTCTGTATCAGTTCCGCGAAGGCACACAAATCGACCGCGTGGTGCTCGATTGCGTCACCTCGCTGCAGAACGGCGCTGATTTATTGTGGATCGAAACACCAACGCCAAACGTGCAAGAAATCGCTCACATGGTTAACCGCGTGAAAGAAATCGTGCCAAACGCGAAGCTGGTCTACAACAACAGCCCATCGTTCAACTGGACGCTGAACTTCCGTCAGCAAGCCTATGATCGTATGGCCGCTGCTGGCAAAGATGTGTCGGCCTATGATCGCGCCAAACTGATGAGCGTTGAATACGACAACACCGAGTTGGCCAAAGATGCAGATGAGAAAATCCGCACCTTCCAAGCCGATGCAGCCCGTGAAGCAGGCGTATTCCACCACTTGATCACACTGCCTACTTACCACACTACTGCTCTGCACATGCACGAACTGTCCAAAGGCTACTTTGGCGACCAAGGCATGTTGGCTTATGTGGCTGGCGTACAACGCAAAGAGATCCGCGAAGGCGTGTCATGCGTGAAGCACCAAGCCATGGCTGGCTCAGACATTGGCGATGATCACAAAGAGATCTTCGCTGGCGAGCAAGCACTGAAAGCCGGTGATGACAGCAAAAACACGATGAACCAGTTCGGCGGCTAATCGCTTAACTGATTCAAAAAAACCCACGCCACGGCGTGGGTTTTTTTATCAATTAAATTTGTAATAACCGCATTTCCGTCTTGCTATGAGGCTAGTGTCTGTAGGAAATTCAATGTATTAATAACAAGAATATCGAGGATGCTCTATGGTATCGCAACGCCCTCTTTTCACGCTCCGCGCCCTCACCTTCTCTATGCTTTCTCTGGCTGCATCCTCTGGCATAGCCGGTGGTTTGGATTTGCCAACCATTACGGCGTCCCACCAAGGTACTTCCAATGCCAATGGCGCTGAAGCTAACGACCCTTCCGTCCTTTATTACAACCCCGCTGGCCTGGCTCGCCTGAAAGGCGGCTTGCAGGTGTCGCAGGGCTTTTCGTTGCTGATTCTGAACGGCAAGGTTGAGGCCGATAAAGCGGGATCAACCGGCACACCTCAAATGGGAGATACGGAAGGTCGGTCATTAGAAAACGACCCGAATGCCAATGGCGAACCAGGCACATTTTGGCCGCGTCTTCTCGGTGCTGGTGGTGCGTTTATTTCATTACCCGTCGATGACATCGTGACGGTAGGCTTAGGTGTTTTTGCTCCAGGCGGCGGTAACTTGAACTACAAGTCGAACTGGACTGGCGCATATCAGATCGACAGCATTGCCATCGAATTGATCAATATCAACCCATCCATCGGCATTCGCTTTGATGAGCAGCACAGCCTTGGCCTTGGCGTTTCGGTGATTGGTGGCCATATTCGTCAGAGAACGCAGATTGATGTTGTTGGTGTAGAGCCCTATCTACTGAAAAGCGCATTGGATAATGACACTCTCCCTGTACCAACCTCACAGGTTTGTACGCTTCTTCCACCGCTCTGCACAATTGGCACGAGTAATATTTCACTCGTGGAGGCCGGCAGCACAGGCAGTGCAAAAGTTGAAATGTATGGATACGGCCTTGGCTTCAATTTAGGCTACATGTTCGCAGTCAACGATAAAACACGCTTTGGCTTGGCTTATCGCTCAGAATCAACGATGAAGATGCGTGGCAAGTTGGAGTGGGACTTGTCTAATGTTGAGGGCAATAGCACATATTCGCTATTACAACCTGCACTGGGTGGTGCCACGCTTGAAGAACTTCTCAGAAGTAGCTTACGGCCAGATACTACAGCTAAAGGCGACTTGATTCTTCCTGCACGCACATCTGCCAATTTCTTTCATAAGCTAAACGATAAAATTGATCTGATGGCTGATTTCACATTTATTGAAACATCAGCTGTTGATAAGATTCGCGTTGAGTTTCTTGATGTTAAGAAAAAAGATGGCTCAGGCACAATCAAGCAAGGTGCCGGTGGTATCGATACCAAATGGAAGGACTCGTTCAAGGTGTCTGTCGGTGGCAACTATCATTACGATGACAAGCTGACCCTGAAGTCTGGCTTCCAGTATGACAAGACTCCGGTTCCATCAGCTGAATATCGTCATCCAGGTGCACCTGATAGCGATCGCTACATGTTCTCTGTGGGCGCAAACTACAAGCTGAAGAAAAACCTGACTTTGGATGCCGCTTATAGCGTCACATTCTTGGCAGACTCCGAGTCAAACTATCGTGATCGTTGCCGTGTTACATCGCGTGAAAATGAGGATGGCACCGAAGATACAAGCGGTAATGCCGAACCTTGTACCGGCAATGGTGGCACATTCAAGGGCCGCTTCTACGATACATCGATTCAGACACTTGGCATTCAGATGAACCAGAAGTTCTAATAGCAAGGCTATCAAAATATAAAAAGCCGGCAATTGTGCCGGCTTTTTTATGCTCAACTTGATTCAGATCATTATATTGACCAGCTCAAGTTCATTGGCTTTTCGCGCGCGCACCTCAGCCTTGCGACGGTTGTTCTCCAGTCCGACAAAGTCAAAAAAATCAGTGTCTGCCAGCTGCGAGGGCGCAATATTCTGAATGGCCGTGAACATGCTATCCAGACGCTGCGGAAACTGCTTGTCCCAATCTCTCAGCATCTGATTAACCACGGCGCGCTGCAAGTTTGCCTGTGAGCCACACAGGTTACATGGAATAATCGGAAACTCTTTTAGTCTGGCATATTCCGCAATATCTTTCTCTTTGCAGTAGGCCAGCGGCCTGATCAGAATATTCTTGCCGTCATCCGAGAGTAGCTTGGGCGGCATGGCTTTCAAGCGGCCATTATGAAAGAGATTCAGCATTAGGGTTGCCATGATGTCATCGCGATGATGACCCAGCGCCACTTTGGTTGCGCCAATCTCTTGCGCAAAGGCATAAAGATTGCCACGACGCAGTCGGCTACAGACGGCACAATAAGTCTGGCCTTCAGGCGTCAGTTCTTTGACGATGCTGTAAGTGTCTTTCTCGAGAATATAAAACGGTACGCCGCGCTGGGTCAGGTAAGCAGGTAATACCTCTTCTGGAAAGTCTGGCTGCTTTTGGTCCAGATTAACCGCGACAATCTCGAATTTTATCGGGGAACTGATTTGCAGGCTAAGCAAGATTTCCAGCATGGTATAGCTATCTTTACCGCCAGACAGGCAAACCATAATCTTGTCGCCATCCTGGATCATATTGTAATCGGCGATAGCTTGCCCGGTGAGTCGACGCAAGCGCTTTTGTAGCTTATTAAACTCAGTGCGCGATTTACTTTCAGCGGGCTTGGTTGTTTGCATGATGTCAGCAGATGTGGACATATCAGTGCCTAGGCATTCCATAAGTGACGCGCATTTTCGCGAAAGCCGCTGCCCATGTAAACCTAGCTTATGCGTCAAAGACCTCTTTACTTACGATAAAGAGGCCTGGTTGCTATAGCTTAAAAGCGCTGGTTCAGCTGAATGCCGGCAGAATGCACATAGGTGTTTTTAAACACACCACGGAAGGTGCCGCCATTGCCCGTGCACTGCGTTGTTGATGTGGCGCCATCCGCTGGAGCTTGCGAAAGTAAATAGCCCGATGGATGGCAGTCATCCGTATAGTTGGCTGCCGCATCCTCAATCACGATATAGCTATAAGCAAGATCGATATCCAAGCCCTTTCGTGGCGAGATATTCGCACCTAAGGAATACACAAAGCGGTTGTTATCCGGTAGCGCGGCATGACGTGCCTCTGCATCCGGCAATGGTGTTTGCTCATAACCAAAGCCGGTACGCAGCATGAGCTTGTCATTGACGCGATAATTTAGGCCGACGGCCCCTTTAAATGTGTCCCGAAAGCGAGTGTTAACAACAGCATCACCTTGCGTAATAGTGCCATTGGGCCCTTCTCGATCTTCAGCAACAACGCGTAACTCTTGAATGCGACTAGTACGCGTCCACGTTAACGAGCCCATTAGCGCTAAACGGTCATTTACCTGATGAAATAATGCTGTACCGATAGACTCTGGCGTGACTATTTTCAGCTCCGCCTTTGAATCAGGCCGCACATAATTCTCAACATAATCCCGAAGCTCTATACGATTAGTTAATGCACCAACGAGGGATAATAAGTTGCCCTCACGTACACCAGTGATGTCAGGTATCGTGCCCGAAACATCGCTAAAGTCCCAATCATAATCAGCTTTAATGGTTTGGCGTATCAATGAGCGATACGTTAGGCCAAAGCGCGTACGGTCATCATTGAAACGATACATATAACCTGCATTCCAGCCGAAACCATAGCCAAAACCCTCTATGGTTAGCGAGCCCTCACCTTGTGCCTCAGACACTAAAGGCCCTGCGAGTAAGTTAGCTACACCAGTACAGGTAGCGGCAGTTATACCGCCGATTAGCGGTAAGCCAGATGGACTACAAGCTAAGCTAGCGCCTGTTTGAATAGTGCTCTTGCTAATGCCGTATGCCGCCTCTTCGACATCGGCGCCTGCACGTAGCTTCATATGCATGATTTGTGCAGACAAGCCAAAGCCAATGCTGTGCTTATCATCAAAGCGTATAGACATCGAAGGGTTTATATTGACTGTCTCAATCGTGCCTTCATCTTGAAACATCCGACCAACCCAGTCCGATTTATAATTAACATTGGCACCATAGGGAACAAAAATGCCTAGGCCTAAGGTGATGGTGTCGCTATAGGGCATTACGGCGTAAAACTGACCTGCAGGGATGGCTTGTGGATGATAGCTGCCGCCATTGCCACCAGTTTGTAGCTCAGTGCCCGAGCCATTGTTTAAGCGTGTCGTGCCCATGTTTTCAAACTGCCCACGAACAGACAAAACCTGTCCGGCTTGCGAAACCATGGTGGTTTTTAAGCGCGCCATGCCGGCTGGGTTGAAAAATACCGTTGAAGCGTCGTTTGCTTCGGCAGCATTGGCTTGCGCACTCCCCATGGCACTAGTTGATTGCCACGGGTATTCGAGACCGGCTGCGTGCGTAGTTAATGAGAAGCTAGCTATAGCAATAGTAATAGCGGATTGGCGAACAATATGGCGATGCATTGAACACTCGATAATCTGAAAGTGAGGGTTAGTACTGACAAATGTCAGAACTTGCTAGTCACCAGATCATATCGACCATTCGTCGCCAATTGGGAAGCCTTTGTCAGACAAAAATGCTAAATGGTCAAAAGCCATACAAAAACTTAAATTAGTTCGGCGCAGATCGCAGCAAGTGCCGTGCTAGGATTTTTTGCCTGCGTGATTGGCCTACCAATCACTAGATAACTAGAGCCTGCAGCCATTGCTTGAGTGGGCGTCATGATTCGGCGCTGGTCATCGCTGGGATGATCAGCTGGGCGGATGCCTGGCGTGACTAAAACAAAGCCTTTACCAAAGCGCTCGCGCAGCATTGAAGCCTCATGTGCCGAGCATACGACGCCATCGAGCCCACAGCTTGACGTGAGGTCTGCCAACGCAATGACTTGGCTTTCAGGGCTCTGTGTAATGCCGATCTCCAGCAAGTCTGATGCTTCCATGCTGGTAAGCACGGTAACAGCCGTTAGTAAAGTGCAGTAATTACCTTTAACTAGGCGCTCGCTAGCCGCTGTCAGCATACGTCGACCACCACTAGCATGCACATTGACCATCCAGACGCCGAGATCAGCAGCCGCAGCTACCGCAGAGGCTACCGTATTGGGGATGTCATGAAACTTAAGGTCTAGAAAAACTTCAAAACCCCGCTGATGTAGCTCACGCACGAGATTTGGGCCGGCATAGGTAAATAGCTCTTTGCCTACCTTCAATCGCGCTTTTGTTGGATCTATATCATCGGCAAATGCTAAGGCTTGCCCAGCGGACGTGAAATCTAAGGCAATAACAATTGGTGAGCGTTTAACGCTATTAATGACTGACATAAAACGCCTGATTAATACACAGGTGGTGGCGCAGGTGGCTCGTGGCTACGCACAGCGAGTGCTTGCTGGCGCGCAGTTTCACGCACCTGCGCTAGTGCTTCGGCATCGGCGGCCTGGGTCGCTTCTTGCGCTCTCGCCTGCTCAGCCTCACGTGCTTTACGCCACATGCTTAGGCGAGTGCTAAAGCTGCCAGCGATGAAGCCAACAATGACGCCAACGGTTAGTGACATGAAAATAACAAAACCAGCATTTACCGGGCCAGTATTGGTAAACAATAAGTTCAAGCTGACCGAGTCGTTATTAACAATAACCATCCAAAACCCAGTAAATAGAAAAACGAGCATAAAAGCCCAGAAAACAGCCTTTTTAATGGCAGTCATGATTGATTACCCTCAATGGCCGTGTGACTAGCACTTTCATCGACGCGGTCACGTAATGCTTTGCCGGGCTTAAAGTGAGGCGAGCTTTTCGCTTGCAAGGAAACCGATTCGCCAGTCTTTGGGTTGCGACCAATGCGAGGCGCACGATGATGCAGACAGAAACTACCAAAGCCGCGTATTTCAATGCGCTCATTGGTGGCTAGCGTTTCTGACAGCTGCTCGACCATGGTCTTCACAGCAAGCTCCACATCTTTACCTGTGAGCAGCGTTTGACGAGCACTGAGGCGCTCGATGATGTCTGATCGGGTCAATGTCATTGTGGCTCTCTCATTTGCGCGAAATAGTGAAAAATCAACACACTGATTCTAAACATAAAAAAACGGGAGTAGTCACCTACCCCCGTTTATTTTTACCACAGATCGCTAAGATCAGTTACCCATCTGGGCCTTGATCAAATCACCAATGGTCTTAGGACCAGCGGCATCTTCTGGCTGATCTTTCAGATTGGCAATCGCTTCGCGGTCATCAGCTTCGTCTTTGGCTTTCACCGACAAGCTAATTAAGCGAGTTTTACGATCGATGCTGATGATTTTAGCTTCAACAGTATCGCCAACAGTCAGATGCTTAGTAGCATCTTCAACGCGATCGCGGCTCAATTCAGACGCACGCAGGCTGCCTTCCACACCGTCCATCACTTCGATGGTCGCGCCTTTGGCATCAACCGACTTCACCGTGCCTTTGATGATGGCGCCTTTATCGAACTGGGCAACGAAATCACCGAAAGGATCGCGCTCTAATTGCTTGATGCCTAAGGAGATACGCTCGCGCTCTGGGTCAACCGACAAGATGGTGGCTTCGATGGGATCGCCCTTCTTGTAGTTGCGAACAGCTTCTTCGCCTGGCTCATTCCACGAAATGTCGGAGAGGTGAACCAAACCATCGATGCCGCCGTCGAGGCCGATGAAGATACCAAAGTCAGTGATCGACTTGATGTTGCCGGCCACTTTCTCGCCCTTCTCATGTTGACGCGCAAAGGCATCCCATGGATTTTCGCGGCACTGTTTGATACCCAAGGAGATGCGACGACGTACTTCGTCGATGTCCAAGACCATAACTTCCACTTCGTCGCCGATTTGTACGACTTTAGATGGGTGGATGTTTTTGTTGGTCCAATCCATTTCTGATACGTGCACGAGGCCTTCCACGCCTTCTTCGATTTCAGCAAAGCAGCCGTAATCGGTCAGGTTGGTGATCTTGGCTTGGACGCGTGTACCTTCTGGGTAACGGCCCATTAATGCTAACCATGGATCTTCGCCCAGCTGTTTCAGACCCAAGGACACACGATTGCGCTCACGGTCAAATTTCAGCACTTTCACGGTCAGCTCAGTGCCCACTTCAACGATTTCGCTTGGATGCTTGATGCGCTTCCAAGCCATGTCGGTGATGTGCAACAGACCATCGATACCGCCGAGGTCGACGAATGCGCCGTAATCGGTCAAGTTTTTCACGATGCCTTTAACCACTTGGCCTTCTTGCAGGTTGGCCAGTAGTTGTTCGCGTTCTGCGGAGCTTTCAGCTTCCATCACAGCGCGGCGTGACACCACAACGTTGTTGCGTTTAGCGTCGAGCTTGATGAGTTTGAATTCAAGCTCACGGCCTTCTAAATGTGCTGTATCGCGGATTGGGCGAATATCGACCAATGAGCCCGGCAAGAACGCACGAATAGAGCCGATATCGACGGTGAAACCGCCTTTAACTTTGCCAGACATGATGCCTTTGACGATTTCGCTGGCTTCGAAGATTTTCTCTAAGCGAATCCAGGTTTCGGCGCGTTTAGCTTTTTCGCGTGACAGCAGGGTGTAGCCCATGCCGTTGTCGAGAGCATCGACAACAACGTCTACTTCATCACCTACAGCGACTTCTAGCTCGCGGCGATCATTCAAAAACTCTTCGCGGGCAATGACGCCCTCGGATTTCAAGCCAGTGTCGACCGTTACCCAATCACTATCGATGGCAACAACGGTACCCTTGATCAGAGCACCGCGCTCTACATCTAGGGAAACTAAGCTTTCTTCAAACAGGGCGGCAAATGAATCAGTCATGTAATCCTTCCAGTGCCAAGGTGGCACTTCTATTCAGCCGACGGACCAGCTCCGACGGGTTTATGGGGTAAGAATCAATGCCAGCCACACTGGTAGACGCTAGGCATTGATTCGCCAACAGCAAGAACACCGGGCGATGGTCTTGCGCTAGTACTGTAGCCGCCGCTAAGGCGTCGGCTATTAATTCAGAAACTTGGCCAGTTCGGGCGCGGCTCGGGCGGCATCAATAACACGCTGCACAACGGCCTCAATGCCCAAGTCCGTGCTATCGAGCACTAAGGCGCCCTCGGCTGGCTTCAACGGCGCAATGCTGCGCTCCATATCGCGCGTATCACGTGCACGAATATCGTCAATTAGGGCGGCGAGGCTAGCATCAAAGCCCTTTTCAAGCAACTGCTTGTAGCGCCGCTCGGCTCGCGCCTCTGCTGAGGCCGTGAGAAATACCTTGAGATCGGCGTGCGGAAAAACCACGGTGCCCATGTCGCGGCCATCGGCCACTAAGCCGGGTGATTCGCGGAATGCTTGTTGGCGCGCCAACAGGGCATTGCGCACGCGCGGCAGCACGGCCACCTGAGAGGCCGCACGACCGGCCTCCTCGGTACGAATTTCTAAGCTCACGTCTTCGCCTTCGAGCATGATGATGGCGTCGCCATTGGCATCGGCAGTGAATTGCACATCTAAATGCGCCGCCAAGACTTCGAGCGCGGGTTCATTATCGATGGACACCGCATGACGCTTAGCCGCTGCGCCGAGCAGACGATAGAGCGCACCGGAGTCGAGCACATGAAAGCCTAAGCGCGCCGCAACGCGATGGGCAATGGTGCCTTTACCTGATCCGCTCGGGCCGTCAATGGTAAGCACGGGCACATAAATCGTGGCGGTGCGGCGTTCAATTTCATCACTCATGCAAACTTTTACTCTAACGCTTAATGAAGGTCGTGTTCGCTGGCGCGAATGCGAAGACCGCAGCGCCGAGCAAGACCAATAAAGTCTGGAAAACTGGTGGCAACATTGGCGCAGTCACGAATCACTATCGGGCCAGTAGCACGCAAACCAGCCATAGCAAATGACATGGCGATACGGTGATCGCCGTGGCTGATGACCTCACCACTGCCGATCGGGCCGCCGGTAATGACAATGCCATCGGCGGTCGGCACTGCGCTGACACCGAGCGTGAGCAGACCATCAGCCATGACTTGAATACGATCAGACTCTTTTACGCGCAACTCTTCAGCGCCGGTCAGCGTAGTCACGCCTTCGGCACAGGCTGCTGCAATAAATAGGGATGGGAACTCATCGATAGCCAGTGGCACTTGATCTTCGGGGATATCAATGCCCTTTAGCTGCGCACTGCGCACATGCAGATCCGCCACTGGCTCACCGCCGACTTCACGGCTATTGAGCACCTCAATATTGCCGCCCATGGCGCGCAAAATATTGATCACGCCAACGCGTGTGGGGTTCATGCCCACGTGCTCAAGAACCAGGTCGGAGTCCGGTGCGATGCTGGCCGCGACGAGGAAAAATGCCGCCGAGGAAATATCCGCGGGCACATCGATTTGTGTGGCTGTCAGCTTGCCGCCACCTTGCACATTGGCGGTGGCGCCCTCGGTTTTCACCGCATAGCCAAAACCGCGCAACATACGCTCGGTATGATCACGGGTGGGTGCCGGCTCAGTCACCGAGGTCGTGCCCTGAGCCCATAGCCCGGCAAGCAGCACGCCCGACTTGACTTGGGCGCTGGCGATCGGCATGTCGTAATGAATGCCCTTCAGTGCAGCATTGCCAGTAATGGTCACTGGCGGTGTGCCGCGTTCGCCGGTGGTTTGAATATCGGCGCCCATCATACGTAGTGGCTTAGCGATGCGCTCCATCGGGCGTTTTGCCAATGAGGCATCGCCGGTGAGCACGGCATTGAAGGGTTGCGCCGACAGCAAGCCCGAGAGCAGGCGCATGGTGGTGCCGGAGTTGCCAACGTAAATTGGCCCCGGCGGCGCTTTCAGGCCGTGCAGGCCGACGCCATGGACGCGCACGCGGCCAGCGGTTGGCCCCTCAATGACCACGCCCATGTCGCGGAAGGCTTGTAGCGTGGCGAGTGCATCCTCGCCTTCTAAAAAGCCGGTGACATCGGTCACACCGGTGGCCAGCGAGCCAAGCATGATGGAACGATGCGAAATGGATTTATCGCCGGGCACGCGCGCGCGACCCGTGAAATTGCCGCCGGGCTCGACGGTAAAACGTAATTCTTTGGTATGGGTCATGGACTTTGCATAGGCCGTACCGGCCAACATGTGGGTGAAGTGTTCGCGAGCGGCACGAGCACGGGTAAACATGCCGAGCAAGGCGTCGCTGTCATTGCTGGTAATGGCGTCTCGCACGCGTTGAGTACCAGCCTCAAAGGCATCTAAGGCGCTGATCACGGCGTCGCGATTGGCCAGAAAAATATCGTGCCACATGCGTGGATCGCTGGCAGCAATGCGGGTGAAGTCGCGAAAACCGCCGGCAGCATACCGAAAAATGTCGAGATTGTCTGATTCTTGCGCCAAGGTATCGACGAGTGAGAAGGCCAGCAGGTGTGGCAAATGACTAGTTCGCGCTAATACCGCGTCGTGCTGCTCAACGCGCATAGTCATCACTTCAGCGCCAGCAGCCTGCCAAAGTGCCGTCACCAACGCCACGGCATCGGCACTGGTGTGCGTAAGTGGCGTGAGAATGACTTTATGCGCGGCAAATAGATCCGCCCTACCCGCCATCACGCCGCTTTGCTCAGAGCCGGCAATGGGATGACCGGGCACAAAGGTTGCTGGTACGTGGCCCCAGACGGCTTCGGCGGCGGCCACGACATTGCCTTTGGTGCTCCCCACATCGGTGACCACAGCACTTTGGCTCAATGCCGGCTTAATGGCGGCCATGACGGCTTCGGTGGCATTCACCGGCATCGCCAAGATCACTAAATCAGCACCGCGCACAGCATCGGCAGGATTGGCATAACCGATATCGATAATGCCCAACTGCTGCGCAGTGGCGAGAGTTTGGCGACTACGACTGGCGGCGGTAATGCGCTCAACCAGGCCACGCTCGCGCAGCAGTCGCGCTAAGCTCGAGCCAATGAGGCCGAGACCAATAAAGGCGACTTGACGTAATGGCCAGCGTTGCATTAGCCGTCCACCTGCTGATTAAGCACACGCGCTAAGGCATTAATCGCAAAGCTATTTTCTTCTTCCGTGCCAATCGATATGCGTAGGTGATTGGGCAAGCCATAAGCGCCCACGGGTCGCACAATCACGCCCTCGCGCAGCAAGGCCTGAAAGATCGGCATGGCCTCGGCGGCCATATCCACGCAGAGAAAATTCCCGCGCGATGGCAAGCAGCTCAGGCCGAGCGCTTGTGTGGCGGCGAGCCATTGCGACATACCGGCATCGTTTAGTGCACGGGTTTGCTGAACAAAGGCCTCATCGGTGATCGCCGCCTCGGCAGCTATGAGCGCTAAGCTATTGACATTAAACGGCTGTCGCACGCGATTAAGCAGGCCGCTGAGCTCGGCACTGGCCACCCCATAGCCCACGCGCAACGACGCCAGACCATAGGCTTTCGCCAAGGTGCGGGTGACAATCAGGTTGGCGTAACGACCAAGCTGCGCCAGGCCGTTGAGTGCCGATGCATCGCTGACGAACTCGCCATAGGCCTCGTCGAGCACCACAATCACATGAGCGGGTACGCGGGTCATTAAGGCGTGAAAATCGGCCTCGCTAAACCACGTGCCGGTGGGATTGTTGGGGTTGGCGAGGAAAATCACCTTGGTTTTTGTGGTGATGGCCTCCGCCATGGCGACTAAGTCGTGGCCATAATCCCGCGCCGGCACACACACGCCGGTGGCCCCCACGGCTTGCACGCTGAGCGGGTAGACGGCAAAGGCGTATTGGCTATAAATAGCCTCATCACCCTCACCCAAAAACACCCGCGCGATGATATCGAGCAGGTCATTCGAGCCGTTACCGAGTGTGATGGCCTCAAGCGCACAGCCAAACTTGTTGGCAATCGCCTGCTTTAAGCGAAAACCACTGCCATCAGGGTAGCGCCCGAGTTCAAGCGGATTGGCTAAGGCTAGTTGCAGTGCGGCCAAGGCTTTCGGCGATGGCCCGAGCGGATTTTCATTGCTAGCTAATTTCACCACGCGTGTTAGGCCGAGCTCACGCTGTAGCTCATCGACCGGCTTGCCGGGCTGATACGGCGCAAGACCCTGCACACCCAGTCGCGCTTGTTTAATAAAATCAGTCATGTAAAGCGATACCTTCGCGTTGAGCCCTAGCCATTTACAGCACCGCTTTTGGGTAAGAGCCCAGCCATTTAACTTCACGCATGCGCGGCTCCAGCTCGGCCATCACGGCCTGTACGGCGGGATCGTCTTGATGGCCTTCGAAGTCGATAAAAAACGCGTAGGTCCAAATATCGTGCTTGCTCGGGCGGCTTTCAATGCGCGTGAGGTTGATACCGCGGCGATGAAACGGCTCCAGCAGTGTAAACAGTGCACCCGGCTGATTTTTCGCGGTAATGATGATGGAGGTTTTATCCTGACCACTCGCCGCCACGGCCTCTCGGCCAATAATCAAGAAGCGCGTGGTGTTATTGGGGTTGTCTTCAATGCGCTGATGCAGCTGCGTTAAGCCATAAAGCTCAGCGGCAGTCTCGCCAGCAATCGCCGCCGAATGCCATTCGCCTTTGATGCGCCGTGCCGCTTCAGCATTGCTCGATACCGCCACGCGCTCCGCACTTGGGAAATTGGCATCGAGCCATTGCCGGCATTGTGCTAAGGACTGCTGATGCGAATAAATCCGCGAAATGGCCGCTGTTTTGGTGCCCTCACTGACCACCAAATGATGGTGAATTCTGAGCTCAACTTCGCCGATAATACGTAAATTTGATGTTAAAAATGAGTCTAGCGTGTGATTAACCATGCCCTCGGTGGAGTTCTCTACCGGCACCACACCGTAATCGGCAGAGCCGGCGGCGACATCACGAAAGACTTCATCAATAGTTGCTAATGGCGACGTTTTCACGGCATGGCCAAAGTGCTTGACCGCTGCGGTTTGCGTAAAGGTGCCATTGGGACCCAAAAATGCGATGGTCAGCGGATGCTCGAGTGCCAAACACGCCGACATGATTTCGCGAAACAGTCGCGCCATGGTCTCGGGGTGCAGCGGTCCGGCATTGCGCGCCATGACCTTTTGCAGGACTTGCGCCTCGCGCTCCGGCCGATAAAACACCGTGGTCTCGGGGCTTTCGCGGAGTTTTATCTGTGCCACATGCTGCGCGCACTGAGCACGTTCGCTAATCAGCGTTTGAATTTGCGCATCGAGGCTGTCGATGCGTTGACGCACATCATCTAAGTCTGTCATTGGCGAGTTCCGTTAGGGCTTAGCCGTGGCGGCGTTCAAAGTCGGCCATGAAATCGATGAGGGCATCGACGGCGGCTTCTGGCACGGCGTTGTAAATACTCGCGCGCATGCCGCCAACCGAGCGATGACCGGCTAAATTCAGCAAATGCTGAGCCTCGGCTTCTTGCAAAAACGTCGCCTCTAAGCGGGCATCGGCCAGCGTAAAGGGCACGTTCATGCGCGAACGATTGGCGATCGCCACCGGGTTGGCATAGAAGCCGCTGGCATCAATGGCGCCATAGAGTTTGGCCGCCTTGCGGGCGTTCAGCGCAGCTATGGCCTCGAGGCCGCCCTGCGCTTTCAGCCATTGAAAAACCAGTCCAGACAAATACCACGAATAGGTTGGCGGCGTGTTGTACATGGAGCCGTTTTTCGCCGCCACGGCATAGTCCATGATCGTGGGCATGCCAGCAGCATACCGCCCGAGTAAATCCTCGCGCACGATGACCACGACAATGCCGGCCGGACCAATGTTCTTTTGAGCACCGGCATAAATGAGGCCGAACTTTGAGACATCTAAAGGCTCAGACAAGATGCTCGACGAGTAATCGGCGACCAAGGGCACATCGACCGATGGAATAAAGTCGAACTCAACGCCGTGAATGGTTTCATTGGGCGTGTAATGCAGATACGCGGCATGGTTGTCGAGCTGCCAGGTGCTGACATCGGGCACGGCACGAAAGTGATTGGCAACATCGGTGGCAGCGACATTTACCTGAGCAAATTTCTTCGCCTCGGCAATGGCCTTCTCCGACCAAACACCGGTACAAATATAGTCAGCTGATGCCTTGCCGCCGAGCAGATTCATCGGCACTTGCGCGAATTGCTGCGTAGCCCCGCCCTGTAAGAACAACACTTTATAGTTGTCAGGGATCGCTAATAAATCGCGCAGGTCTTGCTCGGCTCGCTCGGCTATCGCAACAAAATCGGCGCCGCGATGGCTCATTTCCATGATCGAGCAGCCACGCCTCTGCCAATCGACTAAATCGGCTTGGGCTTGCTGCAACACGGCCTCTGGTAAGGCTGCGGGTCCTGCACAAAAATTAAACGCTCGACTCATGGCGCGCTCTCATCATCGCCAGCCTCGGCTGGCTTATCTTCTGGGATATCTGCTTCAGCGCCTGCACTGGCCTCAAGAAGGCCTTCGCCGGCAGCGACTTCTGGCATGATGATATTGCCATCTTCATCGAACGCTTCGACCTCAAGCTCATCCACACGCACGGTGCGTACGAGCTTTTCTTCTTTGCCGAGCTTGATCAGCGTCACGCCTTGGGTATTGCGCGAGAGCACGGAGACCTCGCTAATACGCGTACGCACCAGCGTGCCTTGGTTAGAAATCAGCATCAGTTCGTCGCTATCGACCACTTGCACGGCGCCAATCAGCTCGCCATTGCGATCGCTGGTTTGCATGGCAATGACGCCCTGCCCGCCGCGTTTATGGGTGGGGAACTCATCAACAGCCGTACGTTTGCCAAAGCCATTGCTGGAGGCGGTTAGCACGTAAGCCTCGGGGTTGGCGACAATTAAAGACACCACGCGCGCACCTTCGGCGAGACGAATGCCACGCACACCCATGGCGGTACGGCCCATGCAGCGCACATCACTTTCGGCAAAACGCACGGCCTTGCCTTCATTGCTAAAGAGCATGATGTCTTGCTGACCATCAGTGACGGCCGCGCCAATTAAGACGTCATCATCAACGAGATCGATGGCAATAAGACCGGCTGTGCGTTGCCGCGAAAATGCCTGCGCTTCGACCTTTTTTACGGTGCCATCGCCGGTAGCCATAAACACATAATGGCCTTCGGGATACTCGCGCAATGGCAAGATGGTGGTGATACGCTCGCCCTCGACCAGCGGCAAAATATTCACGATGGGCTTGCCTTTAGAGCCGCGGCTGGCTTGCGGCAACTCGTAGACCTTCAGCCAATAGACCTTACCGGCACTGGTGAAACAGAGTACGGTGTCGTGCGTGCTGGCGACCAACAGATGCTCAATATAGTCTTCATCTTTCATTGACGTGGCTGAGCGACCGCGACCGCCACGGCGTTGCGCACGATAATCACTGACCGGCTGAATTTTCGCATAGCCGGTGTGCGATAGCGTCAGCACCACATCTTCTTCGGTGATCAAATCTTCCAGGGTGAGATCCAAGCGCGTGGCAATAATCTCGGTGCGACGCTTGTCACCATAGTTGCTGAGCACATCGGCGAGCTCTTCGCGGATGACATTAAGCAAACGCTCAGGCTCGGCCAAAATCAGCATTAAGGCTTGAATTTTCTCGAGCAAATCGCTGTATTCGGCAACCAATTTGTCTTGCTCAAGGCCGGTTAAGCGGTTTAAACGTAAATCCAGAATAGCCTGCGCTTGTTCCGGCGAAAGCTTGTAGCGACCGTCAATAAAACCCATGCCATTGGCCAAGCCATCGGGGCGACAGGCATTGAGATCCCCGGCGCGCTCAAGCATGCCTTGCACCGCACCAGGCAACCAGGACTCACTCATCAGGCGCTCTTTCGCCTCAGCGGGGCTGGGTGATTTTTTAATCAGCGCAATGACCGGGTCGATATTGGCCAGCGCCACCGCCAAACCTTCGAGGATATGGCCGCGTTCGCGCGCTTTGCGCAGCTCAAACACCGTGCGACGCGTCACCACTTCGCGGCGATGACGAATAAACGCTTCAAGAATCTGCTTCAGATTCATGATCTTAGGCTGACCTTCGTCGATCGCCACCATATTGATGCCAAACACGCCTTGCAGCTGGGTTTGCGCAAACAGGTTATTAACGACAACTTCAGCGACTTCACCGCGCTTTAAATCAACCACAATGCGCATGCCGTCCTTGTCGGACTCATCGCGTAGCTCAGAGATACCTTCGATTTTCTTTTCTTTCACCAGTTCGGCGATTTTCTCAATCACACGCGCTTTATTGAGCTGATAGGGAATCTCAGTAAATACAATGGTTTGCCGATTAGTCTTGGCGTCCGTTTCAATATGATGGCGGGCGCGCATATAGATGCGACCACGACCGGTGCGATAAGCCTCAATGATACCGGCGCGGCCATTAATAAAACCGGCGGTGGGGAAGTCGGGGCCGTGGATATGCTCCATCAGGCCATCGACATCGAGGTTGGGATTGTCGATCAAGGCCAGCACGCCATTGACCACTTCGCTCATATTGTGTGGCGGGATGTTGGTGGCCATGCCCACGGCGATGCCGCTGGAGCCATTGACCAATAAATTCGGAATGCGCGTGGGCATTACGGCCGGGATCATCTCGGTGCCGTCGTAGTTGGGCACCCAGTCGACCGTTTCTTTGTCGAGGTCGGCGAGCAGCTCGTGGGCGAGCTTGGTCATGCGCACTTCGGTGTAACGCATGGCGGCGGCGTTGTCGCCATCGACCGAGCCGAAGTTGCCTTGGCCATCGACCAATAAGTAGCGCAGCGAGAACGGCTGTGCCATGCGCACGATGGTGTCGTAGACAGCGGTATCGCCGTGCGGATGGTATTTGCCGATAACATCGCCAACGACACGTGCGGATTTTTTGTAGGCCTTATTCCAATCGTTGCCGAGCTCATTCATGGCAAATAACACGCGCCGGTGCACAGGCTTGAGGCCATCGCGGACATCGGGTAGTGCCCGACCGACAATGACGCTCATGGCGTAGTCTAGATAGGATTGGCGCAGCTCATCTTCGATGTTTACGGGTTGAATTTCATTACCAACGTCGGTCATGCAGTTTTCTCTTTATTCGGCCGTCGTTAAAGCATGAGATTCTAGCACAGCAGACGCCATTCAGTAGCACCGATGACCACCGCGAAACCCTAGTTTCGAGCTATACTTTGCCGCACATTATTGAGGCGCCAAGCCACTTTCGCCAGCGCCTCCTCAGCGAATTAGGACTGCTTTATGACTCAAGGCCCCGCGCATACGCAAAACGTTGATGCCAGCGAAATCGCTAAGTTTGAGGCCCTCGCCTCACAATGGTGGGATAAGCAATCGCAATTTAAGCCGCTACACGACATTAATCCGCTGCGTCTGAATTGGGTCGATGAGCGCGTGGGCTTGTCGGGCAAACGTGTTTTAGATGTGGGCTGTGGTGGCGGCATTTTGTCGGAAAGTATGGCGCGCCGTGGCGCCGAGGTGCTCGGCATCGATATGGGCGAAGCGCCATTGGCCGTGGCCACGCTTCACGCAGAGCAAGAGCGTGTGACCTCAGTGACTTACCGCCAATGCACGGTAGAGGCCTTGGCCGATGAGATGCCGGGCAGTTTCGACACAGTGACCTGTTTAGAGATGCTCGAGCATGTGCCCGATCCGGCGGCGATTGTGGCGGCATGCTATCGCCTAGTGAAACCCGGCGGCCACGTATTTTTCTCGACGCTCAATCGCAACCCGAAGTCGTGGCTGTTTGCTATTGTGGGTGCCGAGTATGTGTTGCGCATGCTGCCGCGCGGCACGCATGACTACAAAAAGTTCATCCGCCCCGCGGAGCTTGCGCGCTGGGTACGCGAGGCTGGCCTCACGCTCAATGAAATGACCGGCTTGCACTTTAACCCCATCACCGGACGTTATTGGTTAGCGCCCAATGTCGACGTGAATTACATGATCGCCACCACGCGCCCGAGCGCCACGTGAGTCGTCCCGCGGCGGTTTTTTTTGACCTCGATGGCACACTGGTCGACACCGCGCCGGACTTTCACGCTGGCGTCAATCGCCTGCGCGCGGCGCGCGGTGAGTCTGCACTGCCCTATGCACCGATTCGTGCGGCGGTCTCAGCGGGCTCCAAAGCCGTGATGGCAGTGGCCTATCCTGAGCTGGCCGAGCATATTGTAGAGCCATTAAGGCAGGCTTTTCTCGATGACTATGAGGCGCATATTGCCGATCATTCCTTCATTTTCGCTGGGCTCGTCGCCATACTGGCGCAACTGGAGTCCGAAGGCATCGCATGGGGCATCGTCACCAATAAGCCCACGCGCTTCACTCGACCGCTTTTACAGGCGCTTGGACTGGATACACGCGCCAGTGCCGTGGTTTGTGCCGATGAGGTTACGCGCACCAAGCCAGACCCAGAGCCTATGTTATTGGCCTGTGCTCGCGCTGGCGTGAACGCGCGTGCATGTATTTATGTGGGCGATCATGCCCGCGATATTGAAGCCGGACGGCGTAGCCACATGCTCACCATAGCCGCAGGCTGGGGCTATTTGGCCGATGGCGAGCAGCTCAGCGACTGGCAAGCCGATGTCGACTGTGCCACCGTGGCTGACTTCGCTGCCTGGCTCAACACACAGCTGTCGTGAGCCGTTCACCCTCATTTATTTAGGAGCTTGCTATGTCTGCACTCGCCCAACGCGTTATTTTAATTACCGGCGCCAGCCGCGGCATTGGCCGCGCGGTGGCGTTGGCCTGTGCACAAGCCGGCGCCACAGTGGTGCTATTGGGCCGCGAAGAAGCCACACTCAATGCCACCTATGACGCCATCACGGCACAAGGCGGACCAACACCCGCCATCATCACGCTCGATTTAAGCGTGGCGCCGGTGGAGCTTTGCCAACAGGTAGCTGAACAAATCCAAGCCACGTTTGGTCGCCTCGATGGCATTGTCCATAACGCAGCGGATTTGGGCGATATCACGCCGCTGGAAATGTATGACCCCGACACCTACGATCGCGTCATGGCGATCAATCTGCGCGCGCCCTTTGTGCTCACGCAAACGCTATTGCCGCTGCTCAAAGCCAGCCCTGATGCCAGTGTGATCTTTACCGGCAGCAGTGTTGGCCGCCAAGCGCGCGCGTTTTGGGGTGCCTATGCGCTATCGAAGTTTGGCGTTGAAGGCCTGACACAGTTGTTTGCTGAGGAGCTCAAAAATACCAGTGACGTGCGGGTGAACTGCGTCAATCCGGGCGCCACACGAACATCCATGCGCGCCAGTGCCTACCCTGGCGAGAACCCAGAGAGCGTGAAAACACCGGAGTCCATTGCGCATCATTATGTGCATTTATTGAGCGATGCCGCGCGTGGTACCACGGGGCAGTCGTTGGACTTAACGGCCGCCTAGCGCCGGCGAAAGGCGCTTTGTTGGTCGTGCAGCTCTTCAATATCCGCAAGATGCATGGCCAACGCCCGATAGGAAATCAGAATTTCACGCAATGACAAGGCGAGTGAAGCCAGCATCAGCAGCAAGCTCAAAACAAAGCTCACCAACGCCAGCAGCGGCTGACTCAACAGCACCAAACCAATACAGATAATGCACATCACCAGACTCGCCACTCCACAGGCCTGCATATTGCGGATCAGTAGTAAGCGCTGCTGGAGGTGCGCCATCTGCGCTAGAAGTGCCGGCTCGGGCCTCAATTTGTACTGGTCGTGCAACTGGCGAATGAGATTGGCAAGCGCTAAAAAGCGGTTGGTAAATGCCAGCAACAGCAAGGAAATTGCCGGAAACAAAATCGATGGTGTGCTGACATTGATGTCCATCAGTTAGCCCTTATTATCGGAGCCATCACGGCGCTGCTGGCGCAAATAGCCACCTTTGCGCGGCGCTTCAGTTTGGCTGCCTGCCGTGCTATCGCGACGTGCAGGCCTGCCGGTGCGCGCTGGTTTATCATCGCCACGCGTTGCTTTATCGCCGGTACGCGAACTGTTATCGACAAAGCGCGGCTTCAGGGGGTTCTCGCGTTGCTTCTCGGTCCGACGACGGGTCAAGCCAAACAGCCCCGATCCATTGCGACGAGGACGTAACTCCACTGCACCCAAGAGCTTATCAATGTCGGGCTTATCGAGCTCAATCCAGCGGCCTGTGCGTAGCTCGCGCGGCAAGGCTTGAGTGCCATAGCGGGTGCGCAGCAGGCGGCTGACTTTCAGCTCCTGCGACTCAAACAATCGCCGAACTTCGCGGTTACGACCTTCTTTCACAACGACCTGCCACCAGCGGTTAAAGCCTTCACCGCCAAGCTCCGAAACACTTTCAAACTTCGCCGGGCCATCATCTAGCTCAACACCTTCACAGAGCGCGCGCTGAGCATCTTGCGTGAGCTCACCCATTACGCGCACGGCGTATTCCCGCTCAATTTCGCTTGATGGATGCATCAGACGATTGGCAAATTGGCCATCGTTGGTAAATAACAGCAAGCCGCTTGAGTTGATATCGAGGCGGCCCACCATGACCCAGCGCTCGCCGGTGATGCGCGGCAGGCGATCAAACACCGTGGGGCGGCCTTCGGGGTCGGAGCGCGAACAGATTTCGCCCTCCGGTTTGTAATAGGCAATGACGCGGCGCTGTACTTCTGATTCCAGGGAGAAATGCACAAGCCGGCCATCGAGGCGTAACTCATCGCCGACAACGACGCGATCGCCGAGCTTGGCCAAGGCGCCATTGACACTGACACGGCCATCTAAAATGGCCTGCTCCATGTGGCGGCGTGAGCCAAGACCCGAACGGGCGAGAACTTTCTGTAATTTTTCACTCATGAGTTGCTGCTTCCAAGTCGGCCGCAATCTCGGCGAGATCGCGTATCGAGGCCAAAGCGGGTAAGTCCGCCAGGCTTTTCAAATTAAAATCATCGAGAAAATGCCGGGTGGTGGCAAATAATGCGGGCCGCCCCGGCACCTCTTTATGCCCTGCCACGCGCACCCACTCGCGCTCCAATAACGTTTTCACAATCGCCGTGCTCACGGCCACACCACGAATATCTTCAATTTCCGAGCGCGTAATGGGCTGGCGGTAAGCGATTAATGCCAGCGTCTCTAGCAGCGCACGCGAATAGCGCTGTGGACGCTCATCCCAGAGTTTGCTGACCCACGGCCCCACATCATGGCGAACCTGAAAGCGCCAGCCTGAGGCGACTTGCCGCAGCTCCACGCCCCGCTCGCTGTAATCGGCATACAAATCATCAAGTAAGGCTTTGATGCTCGCGCTATCGGGCCGATATGCCTCCTCAAATAGCGCTTGAATCTGCTCAATACTGAGCGCGCGGCCCGCCGCAAATAATGCGCCCTCAATAATCTGTTTGAGTTCATCAGGATTCATCAAATGCCCTCTCATCGCTTGTATCGTCTAAGTCTAGCGCTTGGCCCTGAGCCTCTCCGACACGTGCACGCACATGAATATCAGCGCCGGCATCGGCTTGCACAATGTCTATTAAGCCTTCTTTGACGAGCTCCAAAATCGCCATAAAAGACACCACAACACCCAAGCGCCCTTCCTCAACGGTAAAAAGCTGCACAAATGGCACGAATCGTTGGCCGCTGAGTCGCTCCAAAATCAAGCTCATGCGCTCACGCATAGACAATGATTCACGCGAGACCGTGTGTGACACGCTCAAATCAGCTCGGCTCAAAACATCCTGCAGTGCCAGCAAGAGCTCGCGAAGCTCAACCCGTGGCGGCTCAACAGGGCGCTGATAATCCGGCGCCTGCGCGTGCGCGACAAAAAAATCACGCCCCTCGCACGATAAACTGTCGATATGCTCGGCGGCTTGTTTAAAACGCTCATATTCTTGCAGCCGGCGAATCAACTCGGCGCGTGGGTCCAGCTCGTCGTCGCCGTCGATACTGGCTGGGCGCGGTAACAATAGGCGCGACTTAATTTCACCAAGCCACGCCGCCATCAGCAAATACTCTGCCGCTAAATCAAAGTTAGCCGCCTGCATGACGTTAACGTAGGCCAAGTATTGATGGGTGATTTTGGCGACGGGGATATTGAGAATATCGAGATTTTGCGCGCGAATAAGGTAGAGCAATAAGTCCAGCGGACCTTCGAAGGTATCGAGAAATACGCGCAGTGCATCGGGCGGAATATATAAATCATCTGGCAGCTGCGTGATGCTTTCACCGTTGACCCGCGCAATGGCAAACAGATCAGATGGCGATTCAGGCGCTGTCTGGCTGGGGCTTTCGGCTGCTGTCATAGACTCAGCTGGCATAGGGTTGTCTCGGGCTTTGCCGCTTCGCAGCGGTAGTGTGGGTGGATTATGACGCTATTTACTAGAAATAACCCACCATTTATCGTTTTCCGTTTGTCTAGTCGCGAAACGCGCTGACATCGCCCAAACCTTCGCGCATGACTTCCGGGCTGTCAGTTGTGAAATCAATGACCGAGGTACTGGCGGCATCGCCGTGGCCAGCATCTAAAATAACCTCAATGCGGCGCGCCAAGCGCTCAACCATATCGTCGGGATCCACCATCGGCAAGGCATCGCCCGGCATCAGCAAGGTGGTCGTGAGCAACGGTTCATCGAGCAAGGCCAGCAGGCCTAATGGCACCGGATGCGCCGGGACACGAATACCAATACTTTGCTTTTTCGGGTGCAGCAGGCGCTTCGGCACCTCACGAGTACCAGGCAAGATAAACGTATAAGGCCCCGGCGTGTGCGCCTTGAGCAAACGAAAAACGCTGTTATCGACCTTTGCGTACGTACCGATTTCAGATAAATCACGACACATCAGCGTGAGATGGTGCGACTCGTTGAGCTCGCGCAGTCGCCGTAAGCGCTCGAGGGCGGATTTATCGCCAATGCGGCACGCTAAGACATAGCTGGCATCTGTCGGCATAACAATCAAATCGCCAGCCGTGAGGCGCTCAGCTGCCTGCCTTAACAGGCGTGGCTGTGGGTTATCTGGATGAATTCGCCAATGTTGCGTCATGCTGGCTGTCCTTGAGCAGGTGTAGAAGAACTAAACGCATCAGCTGCCCAGCCCCAGCGCTGCCAGACTGGTTCACAGCCTTTTGGTAGCGAAGGAAAGCGGCCAAGGGCAATCCACGGTGCCGGCTTACCATGATAATCGCTGCCTTGCGACGCCGCTAAACCGCGCTGCTGCGCGAGCTGGCCAAGATATTTCACCATATCGGGCTTTTCAGTCGCGGTGGCCACTTCAATGGCAACACCGCCGGCCGCCTGAAACGCGCTCATCATCTCGCGCATCTTAGTCCGCGACAATGGGTAGCGCCCCGGATGTGCCAACACCGGCACGCCGCCGGCCTGCAAAATCCATGACACAGTGTCTTCTAAGCTGGCCCACGGCATAGGCACTGACGCTGGTTTGCGCGGGCCTAAGTAGCGATCAAAACCCTGTTGCACGGTGCTCACGTGACCGCTGGCAAATAGCCATTGACCATAATGCGTGCGGCTAATACTGGCAGGCTCACGCGCTAATGCTAGCGCCCCTGCATACGCCCCCGTGAGACCCAAGGCCTCCAAGCGTTGACCAATTTCGATGGCACGGCGCTCGCGCGCACCGGCTTGTTGCGCCAGACCGGCCACTAGTACTGGGTGATGAATATCCACCTGCAGGCCGACAATATGGACATTCTGCACGCCCCAGGCCGCTGAGATTTCCACGCCAGGAATCAGTGTGATGCCATGCTGATCTGCCGCTGCTTGTGCTTCAGGTACACCGGAGACGCTGTCGTGATCGGTCAGCGCCAAGGCTTTAACGCCCGCTTTGGCGGCCAAGGCCACCAACTCTGTTGGCGACAAACTGCCATCGGAGTAGCGGCTGTGGCTGTGTAAATCGATCGCGGGCATGGTCGGCGCTCGTGGGCTGCTTTAAGATGCAGCACTTTAGCAGGTTTGCATTCGGTTGCGGCGCAAATGACGCAGCCCGCAACCGCCTCACGATGTGCTGATTATCTGTGGAGTATTCATGAAAGCGTGGTTAGATTTTTTACCGATTATTCTGTTTTTTATTGCCTACAAGCTCGAAGGTGTCTTTGTCGCCGCCGCTGTCTTAATGGTAGCTGTGGTCGTTATTTATGGCGCTATGTGGTGGCAGCAGCGGCGACTAGAAACCAGCCAGTGGATCACTGTTGCCGCCACGCTTGGCCTCGGCTCATTAACGCTGATTTTGCACGATGAAAAATACCTGCAATGGAAAGCGCCAGGCGTTTATGTGCTGCTAGCCCTGGTCTTTTTGGGCAGCCAGTGGTTTGGTTCGCAGCCTATTATTCAGCGCATGATGGGACACGCCGTGACGCTCAAGCCGGCGCAATGGCGCGGCTTAAATCTGTCTTGGGCGGCGTTTTTCTTGCTATCTGCGGCTGCCAATGCCGTCGTTGTGCTGTATTGGACGGCGTACTGGGTCGACTTCAAGCTCTTTGGCAGCATGGCCATGACCTTCATCTTTGTCATCGCGCAAGGGGTTTGGCTGATGAAGCAAGGCGCAATAACCGAAACCAATAGCGCGCCTTAGACCCCATTATTTAACCAATAAGGAATACGTCATGTGGTATGCCCTGTGGTGTGAAGACAGTCCCGACTCGTTGGCGGCACGCTTAAGCGCGCGACCTGCGCATTTAGCACGCCTAACAACACTCAAAGATGAAGGTCGGTTATTACTAGCCGGCCCGCTGCCCGCCATCGACAGCTTAGATCCTGGCCCCGCGGGGTTTTCGGGCAGCTTAGTCGTGGCTGAGTTTAATAGCCTGCAAGAGGCGCAAGCATTTGCTGACAGTGACCCCTACGTTGCTGCGGGTGTCTATGCGCGCGTTACGGTCAAGCCGTTCAAACTCGCCCTACCCTAACCTATGCATGAACATGTGGTGGTCGTCGGCGCCGGCATTGCCGGTGCGACCTGTGCGTGGACGCTAGCGCAACGCGGCTATCGAGTGACGGTGCTCGATGCGGGCAGCGAGCCTGGCCTGGGCGGCTCGGGCAATGCCCTAGCGATTGTTTATCCAAAGCTCGTTGACGCGGAGCTAACGCCACAGCACTTGCAATCCATGGCGTATTTGCACGCGCTTGAGCGCTTAAAAGCGCCCGATTTGGCTGAGCACTTTCGTGCGACCGGCGTGCTGTGGCTTGACCAACCTCGTAGCCTTCGTGATGTCGATGCGCATCACCCATGGTGGCAGCAACATGTCTGGCGCTTGAGCGCGGAAGAAGCCAGTGCATGCGCTGGCGTGCCGCTCATGCAGTCGGCGTTGTGGTTGCCGGCGGCTGGGGTTATTCGCACACATGGGCTGTTGCGCAGTCTGCTGGCCCCAGAGGCGATTCGTTGTGTGTTTAATGCGCGCGTGCAAGCGGCGACCGCACAGGATTCACACTGGCAGGTCAGCACCACGCAAGGCAATTTTCGCGCCGATGCACTGGTCTTAGCCTATGCCGGCGAGGCGCCACTCTCACTGAGTGAGGGCTTACCATTGCGCCCGGTTCGCGGACAAATATCGCAGTTTCCAGCCAACCTAGCGCTGCGTACCACACTGTGCTATGGCGGTTACCTGACGCCAGCAGAGCATGGCTATCACTGCATTGGCGCGACTTTTTCGCCGCAAGATCGCGGCACCGATATTCGTCCTGAAGACAATGCCTACAATGCACAGGCGCTGGCGCAAGTCGCGCCTCAGCTAGCCGCCAAGCTGCCGCCGTTATCGCAATGGCGCGCGCGCGCGAGTCTGCGTTGGCAAACCCCTGATTTTTCGCCGATGGCTGGTCGCCATGACCCCTCGCTGCGCGACGCGCTGCGTGCGCATACGCCACGACGGCATCGTCCTCAACTGCCGCCATCAAAGACGCCACCGCTATTTGTCAGTTTGGGGCATGGTGCTAAGGGGTACACCCAGGCGTGGGTAGCGGCCGATGTGATTGTCGATGCACTCAGTGGGCAGGCCTCGCGTTGGCCTGAGGCACTGACCCAGCAGTTAGACCCAGAGCGTTTTATTTGGCGGGAATGGCAGCGCGGGCGATTATGGACGCCACGCCGAGCACGTGCGTAATTGCTGGCGGTAATTGAGCTCGGTGGCTTGCACGCGATCGGCATAGGCCATCAGCCACGGCTTGCGCAGGTAGTATTGCCGCGTAAAGCCGCCGCGGCCTTCGTGATAAGCGAGGTATAAATTGCGCATATCGGTGGCACTGAGACCAAGCGCTTTGCGCGAACCGTAGTGATACCAACCGACAAAATCGATGGCATCGGCAAAGTTATCGCGCGAGGCAAACCAGCGATTTTGTCGCGACACATATTCATCCCAGGTGCCATCGAGCGCTTGCGAATAGCCATAAGCACTTGATGCGCGGCCCATGGGAATAAAGCCGAGAAAATAGCGTTTCGGCGGGCGCGCATCGTGCCGATAGGAAGACTCGTGGTAGATCGTGGCCATTAAGACGGAAGCGGGAATGCCCCACTGCGCTTGCGCATCGCTAGCCGGTTCGCGCCAGGCGCTTTTTTCAGCAAACACCGCGCACAGATTGAGCGGCTGACGCGGCACCCCAGTCGATGCGCAAGCGCCCAACACTAGCGCCAAACCGGCCACCGCCAACGATTTCATGCGCCCTCCTCATGCTCCGCTAACAGCGCCAATAACGCGGCTTCATCCCAGACGCTCACACCGAGCTGCTGCGCTGAAGCGAGTTTACTGCCGGCTCGCTCACCGGCGACCACGGCATGGGTTTTTTTCGAGACGCTGCCGCTGACTTTAGCGCCCAATGCCTTCAGCCGATCTGCGGCTTCATCACGGCCAATGCTCGACAGTGTGCCAGTCAGCACCCAGGTTTGTCCCGCCAATGGCTGCGGCAAATCTTGCGCGGCGGCTTGGTCTGACCAGTGCACGCCTGCGGCTTGTAACTGCGCGATGATCTGCTGATGATGTGGCTCATCGAGAAATTGGCGAATCGAGTTAGCCACCACCGGCCCCACATCAGGCGTGGCTAATAGCGCCTCTTCGGAGGCCGCAAGCAAGGCATCTAAACGGCCAAACTGACGAGCTAATGTGGCGGCCGTTGTCTCGCCCACATCGCGTATGCCGAGGGCAAATAAAAACCGCGCGAGTGTGGTGTGACGGCTGGCAGCAATGGCATTGAGCAAGTTTGTGGCTGATTTCTCGGCCATGCGCGGCAGCGTTAAGAGCTGCTCAAGGGTCAATGTGTAAATGTCGGCACTGGTTTGCACTAAATTCTGACTAATGAGTAGCTCGATCCATTTATCGCCAAGCCCTTCAATGTCCATGGCACGACGCGAGGCGAAATGCTTCAGCGCCTCTTTGCGTTGCGCTGGACAAAATAGCCCGGCCACACAACGTGCCACGGCTTCATCCTCTGCGCGCACAACCGCTGACCCACAAACGGGGCAATGCGTTGGCAAGCTCACCGGAGCGCGCCGTGTGTGCGCCTCGGCGTTGTCATCTTCGAGGCGGCGCATGACCTTGGGAATAACGTCGCCAGCGCGATAAATCACCACGCGATCGCCGAGGCGTAAATCCAAACGCGAGATTTCATCGATATTGTGCAAGGTGGCGTTACTCACCAGCACACCCCCCACAGACACCGGCGTTAGGCGCGCCACCGGTGTCAGCGCGCCGGTGCGACCGATCTGAAAATCCACCGACTCCAATACCGTGCTGGCTTCTTGCGCAGGGAACTTATAGGCCACCGCCCATCGCGGCGCCCGCGCCACAAAGCCCAAGTCACGCTGCAAGGTTCGATCATCGACTTTGACAACCATGCCATCAATGGCGAACGCCAGTGTCTCGCGAGCATCAAGCAAGTCCTGCCATGCGCGCTGCACAAACACCGAGCCTCGACCTTGTTGCACTAATTGGCTTTGTTTAAACCCTAAGCTGGCCAGCCACTGCAAAGTTTGACCATGACTCGATGGCCATGCGTTGCCCTCAAGCTGCGCCACGGCATAGGCATAAAAATCCAGCGGACGCTGCGCCGTGATGCTCGGGTCGAGCTGACGTAGTGCGCCAGCGGCGGCATTGCGCGGGTTGGCAAAGAGTTTGTCGCCGCGAGCGAGCTGCTGGGCATTGAGTGCCTGAAAGCCGTGTTGCGGCATCAGCACCTCACCACGCACTTCTAACAGTGCCGGTGGCTGATCGCCAAGCAGCCGCAGCGGCACACTACGAATAGTGCGCACATTGGCGGTAATGTCCTCGCCGGCCTGCCCATCACCGCGTGTTGCCGCCTGCACCAACAGCCCATCGCGATAGATCAAGCTAACAGCGAGACCATCAAACTTTGGCTCGCAAACATAGGGCAAACCAACGCTGAGGTCCCAACCTAAGCGTTCACGCGCGCGTTGATCAAAAGCCAGCCACTCGGCTTCATTAAAGGCGTTATCGAGCGATAACATGGGGACTTGATGCACGACACTTTGAAAGGCGGCGTCCGGCGTGGCCCCGACACGCTGGCTGGGAGAGTCGTCAGTGACTAGGTCCGGATGAGCGTGCTCAATAGCCAATAATTCGGCATACAGCGCGTCGTATTCACCATCGGGCAGCGTTGGCTCATCGAGCACATAATAGCGATGCGCATGCTCTCGGATGCGCTCACGCAGGCCCGCCAATTGCGTTTGCAGCGCTGATTTAGCGACCATTAATGCGTTTGGCGGTTGTCGTAGGCCGCCACCTCATCGCGCCAATCGGCTAACTTACCGGCACTGAGAATTTGGCCACGGTCATCGAGCATATCGGCATTCAAGGCACTGGCGAGTCGGCGCGCGGTATCAATCATCAGGTCATAGGCCATGACGCTTTTAAACCCTGGCAGACCCATGAACAAGCTGACGCCGGGCACGTTGTCGCGCGCTAAGGTATCTAAATCAAAGGTGCCGGGCTCCATGGCTTGCGCTAGGCTAAACAAAATCGTGCCTTGACCCGTTGGGTGCTCGTGACGATGAAAAATCGACATGTCGCCATAGCGCAGGCCGTATTGCAGCATGTGCTCCAGCAGCGCACGGCCTGGCATCAGGCCCTCGCGCGCCATGACATGAATCGACAGGACGCGATCAAAGGCCAGCTCGGTGTCGTCGATGCCATCGAAGCTGGGCTCATCTTGCTTTGTCTCATCGGCAGCAAATAAATCCTCTTGGGTAAGGGCCACAGTCTGCTCGGCAACTGGCATGTCGTCTGGCTCGGCAACAGGCTCGGCTGGGCTCATTGCGGGCGGCTCAATGGGCGCTTCATCGGCCTTGAAGACCGGTTGCGCGGGCACAGGGGCATCAACCGTTGGCTCAATATGCGGTTTAGCGCTTTCAGCGGCTACTGAGGTGTTTACGTCATCGCTACGTGATGCGTCCTGCTGACGTGCTCGCACCCGCACCGAGCCAATAATCTCGTTACGATCTACCGGCGTGTTATCGATACGATCAGCGGGTACGGCCTCAATACGCAATGACAAACGATTCTGACGCTGCCGCCAGAACCAAAATCCAAGGCCCGCCACAATCAGCGCGCCAATTAAGTAATGAATCCACTGTGTTTCCATTGTCACACTCAGCTTGATTTGTTCGTCGAAATGCGGGCTTATTGGTTAGCCAGCGCGGCGGCTTCATCGACATTGACCGAGACTAAACGCGATACGCCCGGCTCCTGCATCGTGACACCCATTAATTGCTTAGCCATTTCCATGGCAATTTTATTGTGCGTAATATAAATGAACTGGACCTGCTGTGACATCTCTTCCACTAAGCGAGCAAAACGCGCGACGTTGGCGTCATCAAGTGGCGCATCAACTTCATCGAGCAAACAAAATGGCGCTGGATTGAGCTGAAAGATCGAAAACACCAAGGACAGTGCCGTCAGCGCCTTCTCGCCACCCGACAACAAATGAATCGTTGAGTTTTTCTTGCCCGGCGGCCGCGCCATAATGCTGACACCGGCCTCCAGCAAATCATCATCGGTGAGCGCCAAATAGGCACTGCCGCCGCCAAAGACTTTCGGAAATAACGCCTGCAAGCCATTGTTGACTTGCTCAAAGGTGTCTTTAAATAACGCGCGTGTTTCGCGATCAATCTTACGAATGGCATTTTCCAGTGTCTCAAGCGCTTCCATCAAATCGGCATCTTGCTGATCTAAATAGACTTTTCGCTCAGATGACGCGGTAAACTCATCAATGGCGGCTAAGTTAATGGCGCCCAATCGCGCCACGCGCTGACCCACGCGCTCCAATGACAGCTGCCATTCGGCCTCTTGCGCCTGTGCCGGCAGTTGCGCCAATAGCTCCGTTAAATCGGCCTGCGCCTCATGAAGTAAATCCGCTTGGGCATCGCGTCGTGTCGCGACATTTTGCCACTCCATGCGCAGCGCATTAAGGCTATCGCGAACCGATTGCTGCTGCTGAACCGCGCGCACTCGGCCCGTTTCGGCCTCGCGCAATTGAGCTTGTAAGGTCTCAACCTGATCGCGGAGTTGTGACAGCTGTGTCTCTGTCTCCACGTGCTGCTCAAGAAGTGCCTCTAATAACTGCGGGTCTTCAGAGGTCGCATGATTGATGCTGAGTAATTGTTCTGCCATTGTTTCACGGCGTTCGCGTAAGTCATCAACTTGCGTACCAACGCGCGCCAGTCCATCACGCAGGCCTTGGCAACGAGCAGTCAGTGTTTGCATGGTCAATGCGCAACGGTGCAAGCCCTCACGTTTATCGCGCTGCGCTTGTCGGGCCAGGTCGACACGATCACGCAAGCCCTCGCGTTGGCTCAGTAAGACTTCACGGCGCTGGGTATCGTTGGACATCAAGTCCAGTGCTTCTTGCAGGCTCAAGCGCGCCTCAGCCAAATATTCTCTATCAATTTGCGTTTGCCGACTGACCTCATCGATTTCTTGCAAAATACGATCGCGGCGCGCCACAAACTGCTCAAGGCGCACTTGTCGAGCGCCAATCTGGCCTTGCGTGTCGCTAATTTGGCGGTAGTGCGCGGTGACATCACGCTGCTGCTGCTCGCGATTGATTTCGGCATCACGCAGTGACTCGCGCAACTGCTGCTGATGGCGTTGTGCCTCATCGAGCGCCGAACTTATGTCGTCGCGCTGTGCGGCCAAATCGGCAAGCTCGCGTCGGCGTGCCAATTCACCGCTACTGGCATCGGCGGCTTGGGTGTGCACGCGCAACCAATGCTGGCTCAGCCATAAGCCCTCTGGCGTAATCAGTGAGGCCTGCGCTGACAGTTGATGGCGCGCGGCCAGCGCCTCAGCGAGCGATGTTGCGGTGCGCACCTGACTGAGCGCCTGCAGCAGCCAACCTGGCGCGCCTGACACTTCGGCGGCTAAGCTGCCCTCGATGGTCTCTGGCGCTGCGCTGGCTGCCTCGGCCACCGACAACACACCCTGCGGCAAGTCATTGAGCTGGTCGCTGAGCTCATCTAATGAGCTGACGGAAACACTATGCAACTGTGCGCCCAAAACAGTCTCAACCGCGCGCTCCCAGCCGGGCGTTACCCGCAATGACTGAGCAATCGGCGTGGTATCGATACGATGCGCTTGTAGCCACTCGTTGACGCCACGCTGACCTTTTTCAGAGGCCTCTTGCAGGGCTCGTAGCGCCGACTCACGCCCCGATAAGCCCTGTAATGCCTGGCGCAAGCTATCTAGTCGTGTACCCGCATCGCCCAGTGCAACGCGTTGGCTTTGCAAGGATTGAACGGTGTCATCAAGTCGTAGCTGAGCGTCGTCGGCGATAAGTTGCTGCTCAGCTGCGAGCTCATTAAGCTCGGCCAGCTCCGTCTCCAAGGCGCCGCCAGACAAGCCTGCTTGCTCGGTTTCCAGCCGCGCCAGGCGCTCTTGGCCACGCTGCAACGCTTGTTCTTGATGAGCAATACGCGACTGTTCGACCTCCGCGCGTTGGCGCGGCGCTTGCGAATGCTGTTGAAACTGCTCCCAATCCTGCTGCCACTCATTTAACGCGTGCTCGGCATCGCCGAGCTGCTCATTGGCAGCCTCGGCTTCGGCCTCTAATAACGCTTGCTGCGGGGCAATGGTGGTGAGCTCTGACTCGACTAATGCGAGTGCGTCACGATCAGCACTGATCAGCTGCTGCGCTTGTTCACGCTGGCTCTCAACGCTGTTGATGGCGGCATTAATTTCTTCCATGCGCTCTAGCTGGTAGCGCTGAGACTGTTGCAGACGCGCGATATCGCTACCAAGCTGGTAATACTGACTTTGCACGCGATTAAACTCATCGCTCACACTAAATTGCTGCTCGCGATCGCGGGTAATAGCGGCTTCAAACTCACGCACACTGGCGGTAGCTGCCTCCAGACGCGTCTCAAGCTCGCGAATTTGCCCCTCGTGCTGACTCACGCTGTACTCAAGCGCACGCCACCGCAGAGCGTAGAGCTGATCGCGTAATAAACGCTCCTCTTCTTTCAGCTCTTTGTAGCGCTCGGCATCACGCGCCTGCTTTTCTAAATGCGCTAATTGCTTACCCAGCTCATCGCGAATATCACTTAATCGCGCGAGATTTTCTCGGGTATGACGCATGCGATTTTCAGTTTCGCGGCGGCGTTCTTTGTATTTAGAAATACCCGCCGCCTCTTCTATATAAACGCGTAACTCTTCAGGCTTCGACTCAATCAAGCGCGAAATCATGCCCTGTTCAATGATGGCGTAGGAGCGTGGCCCTAAGCCGGTGCCTAAAAAAATGTCGGTGATATCTTTGCGGCGGCAGCGCGTGCCATTGAGGAAGTAGTCTGAGCGGGCCTCACGCGTCACCACGCGCTTGATGGAGATCTCCGCGTACTGCGCGTATTCGCCGCCTAAGGATTTATCGGCGTTATCAAAGACGAGTTCAATAGCCGCTTGGCCGACGGGTTTGCGGACACTAGAGCCATTGAAGATCACGTCGGTCATCGACTCGCCGCGCAAATGCTTGGCCGAGCTTTCGCCCATGACCCAACGCACGGCATCAATGATGTTGGACTTTCCACAGCCATTAGGGCCAACAACGGCCGCCAGATTGGTGGGGAAATGCGCATTTGTCGGATCAACAAACGACTTGAAGCCCGCCAGCTTGATGGTTTTTAGTCGCATATCAGTTCCCTAGCGGCGATGACGACGAGCCCAGGCCATTTCAATTTGTTTAACCCGCAGCAACGACTCGAGCACTAAGTTGCGTTGATGCAGCAGATACTCTTCGAGTAACTCCACCGCTCGTTCGCTCTGACGCAGCATAATGGCATCGAGTAGGCCTTTTAAAAACCCAAATGCCTCTTCCATTTCGCGGCGGCTGACTTGCAACGCGAGAAATGCGGCTCGCCGTGCGCTGGGCTGAAGATCGGCCAAAATGGCATCTAAATACGGGTTGTTTGCAAAGGGCTGGGCTTGGCGCAACAGGTCAAAACCAAGCTCATAAAAGCGTTCAATGTCTTGGTTGTTTAGCGCGGCCTCCATGTCATTGAGGCCGTTTAAAAAGGGCGGTAAGTCGGCTTGCTGCCACAACAACGACACCCGCCGCACGATCACGCTGTAGTGCAAAATCAGTAACTCATACAAACTTTTTAAGGAAGCCGGACTGAGCTCGGTGACGACAGCGCCTCGACGCGGAAAGATACTAATCAGATGGCGGCGCTGTAGAATGAGCAGCGCCTCACGCACGGCGCCACGGCTGACATCGAGCTCACCGGCAATGCGCATCTCTTGAATTCGCTCGCCCTCGACCAGGTCGCCGGCAATAATCAGCTCGCCAACATGATGGGCAATTTGTTCAGCAAGGCTGTCGTTGGCTCGAAAGCTCATGGGAATCTCTGTGGTGTCGCCAACGGTGTTTACAATCGTTCGGCTATGCTAGCACAGACGTCGTACAGCTCCAGCGCAACGTCGATTGTCCGACAAAAAACACATCAGCAGCATTGCTGATGCAAAAACTCAATAAATCTCAATTTAATTATAAAGACGAGCCTGTTACTGTGCGCGCTGACCCAACCAATGAGTTCGCTATGTATCGTTACGACACTTATGATCAACGCATTGTCGATGATCGTGTGGCCCAATTTAAAGACCAAACCGAGCGTTATTTGGCCGGTGACCTGAGCGAAGATCAGTTCCGTCCATTGCGCTTGCAAAACGGCTTATATATTCAGCGTTACGCGCCGATGCTACGTATTGCCGTGCCCTATGGCATGTTGTTGTCGAAACAATTTCGCCGCATAGCCGATATTACCCGTCGCTACGATCGCGGTTACGCGCATGTCAGCACGCGTCAAAATATTCAGCTGAATTGGCCCGCCTTGGAAAATGTCCCCACGATTTTAGCCGAACTAGCTGACGTGCAAATGCATGCCATCCAAACCAGTGGCAACTGCATTCGTAATACCACCACGGATCAATTTGCTGGCGTTACAGCTGGTGAAATTGAAGATCCGCGCCCGACCTGTGAGTTGATTCGTCAATGGTCAACATTTCACCCCGAGTTCGCCTTCTTACCGCGCAAATTTAAAGTCGCGGTTAATGCATTAGCCGAGATTGATCGTGCCGCGGTCAAAGTACACGATATTGGCGTCTACATTGTGCGCAATGACGCTGGTGAGATTGGCTACCGTATTTTGGTTGGCGGAGGCCTTGGCCGCACGCCGATGCTGGGCGCGATCATCCGCGATTTTTTACCACGCGAAGACCTGATTGCTTATTTGGATGCGATTTTGCGCGTCTACAACCTGCATGGTCGGCGAGATAACAAATACAAGGCGCGTATTAAAATCTTGGTAAAAGCCCTCACCCCTGAGGTGTTTGCTGAGCAGGTTGAGGCCGAGTTTGCGCATTTACGCGGCGGTCCATTAACGGTACCGGATGCCGAGTTCAAACGCTTGGCGAGCTTCTTTACCGCACCCGACTATGCATCGTTTGCCGGTGATCATGGCGAATACTTAAACGCTCGCGCCGCCAACCCGGTCTTTGACAACTGGGCGCACCGTAACGTGAGCGAGCACAAAGTGCCTGGCTATGCCATTGTTACCCTTTCGTTGAAGCGAACCGGCATTGCCACTGGCGATATGACCGCGGAGCAAATGCACGCCATTGCTGACCTCGCCGATCGCTACAGCTTTGGTGAGATTCGCACCACGCACGAACAAAATGTCGTGCTCGCCGATGTGGCCCAGCAGGATTTGTTAGCGCTCTACGGCGAGCTCAAAACACTGGGCTTTGACACGGCCAATATTGGCTTTTTGACCGACATCATCAGCTGCCCCGGTGGTGATTTTTGCTCGCTCGCCAATGCCAAATCGATCCCCATTGCAGAGGCAATCCAACGCCGCTTCGATGATATTGACGCTGTTTATAATATAGGTCCGCTCGACTTAAACATCTCAGGCTGCATGAATGCCTGTGGGCATCACCACGTTGGCCACATTGGCATTTTGGGTGTCGATAAAAAAGGCAGCGAGTTCTATCAGGTTTCGCTCGGCGGCAATCAAGGCCACGATGCCAGCATCGGTAATATCTTAGGTCCATCATTTGATGCGGCGGATATGGCTGATGTGGTTGAAGAGATCATCAATACTTACCTGGACCATCGTGCCGATGGCGAAGCGTTTTTAGCCACCTATCGCCGCATAGGCATTGCTGTTTTCAAGGAGCGTGTCTATGCCAACGCTGATTAAACATGGCCGTATTAGCCCAGACAGCTACGTTGAAATTGTCAGCGATGAAGCCGGCCTAATCATCCCTGATGGCGATGTTTTATTGTCGTTGGCCTGCTTCACAGCGCACCGCGACGCGGTGCTGGCACACCCCGGCCGTAAAGGCGTGATCTTAGCGCCCGATGAGTTTGCCGAGAGTGTGGCGGACGTCATTGATCAGCTAGATGTGGTGGCCATTCGCTTCCCAAGTTTTGCCGATGGTCGCGGCTACTCCACGGCTTATTTGCTGCGTACACGCTATGGCTTTCGTGGCGAACTGCGCGCCATTGGCGACATCTTTAAAGACACACTGTTTTATCAGCAGCGCGTGGGTTTTGATGCTTTTGTGTTAGGCAGCGATGCCGCTGCAGTGGCTGCGCTGCCGGGCTTGACCACGTTTGCAGAGGTTTATCATGGCTCCGCCGATGATCAACGACCACTGTTTTTGCGGCGCGGCGCGTAATCATTAAGCCCCTAAAATAAGCAGCATAAAAAAGGCCCCGATTCAGGGGCCTTCTTTATAGCGTAGGTACTTATTTTTTGAAAAATAAGCGAAAACCAAAATAGCTCATCGCAACGAGGCCTAAGCTGCTCAGCAAGAGCATGAGCTGGCCTGACCAACCCCAGTATTGGCCGGTATGTAGCATCTTCCACGACAGCGTGAGCTGCTCACCCAATGGCTTTTGAGCAAACAAGCGATGCTCAATACGCTGACCACGTGCATTAAAGCGAATGTCATTTTTCTCGCGAATATGCGCCGCGCCTGGCAGCCAGTACGCTACCGCTACATCGTCCGCTTTGGGCGTGAAAATAGCGCGATCAAAGGCACCTACGTCACGCACAAAGGCAGGCCAAGCGGCACTCATATCGCTGGCAAAATGCGCTGAGTCATAGGTCGACGGCGCGGTACGCGGCGCCTTGGCTTTATAAGGCACCGACAAGACCTGATAAATCGCCTTTTTATAAGGCTCATAAGACCACGATAGTCCGGTGGCGGCTGAAAAAATTAGCAGCGCACCCAACCACGTTCCCAATACGCCATGCCATTGAAATGCGTGTGCACGCGTACTGGTGCTTGAGCGCACCCATAACCATCCCTTCAGCGTTTTGGGGCGGCGCTGCCAGCGCATATAACTACCGGCCAGCACCATGCCGAGCAATAAAATAGCCGAGATGCCGGTGATGTTTTTACCGACATCGCCGAGCAGCAAATCACGGTGCAAATGCTCAATAGTCTCAAACCAATCCTCGCCAATCACATCAGGCAAGCGCTCGCCGGTGCTCGGATGAAAGTAGGCAGCCTGTACTGGCGCACCGGGCTGCACGCTGAGCAATGCTTGAGCGGGAGCTTGATCATGCCCGGCCAGCTCAATCGATGCCCATTGCGCCTGAGGATGGCGCGCGGAGACCACGGCAATAAGCTCATTGGGGCTCAAACGCGGGCCATTGGCAGTCACCATCAGGGTGTCGGCATTGATCACACGGAGCAATTGCGGCTGAAAAGCCATCAGTGCGCCTGTGAGGGCAACCCAGGTCATCAGCACGCCGGCGGTAATACCAATCCAGCCATGCAGGCGTTTAGTGAGAGCGTACATTGGGTTTCCTATTTCGGTAGTTCGGTGACAAAACCCACTTTCGCCAAGCCGGCTTCTGCACAGGCAGACAGTACTTGAGCCAAGGCTTCATAGGGTGTGGTTTTATCGGCGCGCAAGTGTACTTCAGTGTCTTTGGCGAAGGTAGTCAGACGCGCGGGTAGCTCACTAAACGTAGTACTTTCGCCGTTGAGCAGCAGCTCACCACTCTCCGTCATGGCAATATCAATGGGCTTGGCCACTGGCGCTAATGGTTGTGAGCTGGCTTGCGGCAAATTTACTTTCACTGCATGTGACATTAATGGCGCGGTGATCATAAAAATGATCAGTAACACCAACATGACATCAATGAACGGCACCATATTGATCTCAGCGTTAGCTTCGATCTCATCGGTTTGCTCAAACGAACCAAATGCCATTTACGAAGCCTCTGTGGTTTTTTTCAAGGGCATGACGCGCGGGCTATCGCCGGGAATTGTGCCGCTCACCATACCGGTAGATAAGAACGCAAAGACATCATGCGCAAAGGAATTGAGCTGCACCAGCGTGTTGCGGTTCAAACGAACAAAGACGTTGTAGGCCACGGCACTGGGGATCGCCACGGCTAGGCCCAGACCCGTCATAATCAACGCTTCGCCAATCGGACCGGCAACTTGATCAAGGCCGCCTTGGCCTGATGCACCAATGGCCAGCAGCGCGTGGTAAATGCCCCAAACGGTGCCAAACAAACCAACGAAAGGTGCACTAGATGCCACTGTGGCTAAAAACGTTAGGCCGCCTTCAAGTCGCGACTTATCTTGGTCGATGGCACGCTTGAGTGAGCGAGTCAAAAACTCCTCAGCACTGCCCGCCTCAATCAGTGAGTTTCCTTTGCGTGAACGATGCTGCTCCAACGCCGTAAAGCCGTGATGCACCAAATGCGAAAACGGATCGCTAATGCCGGTGCTACGAATACGCTGGGCTACGGCCTCGAGGTTGGGTGCTGCCCAAAAAGTGCGCAGAAACTCGCGCGACTGTTTGCTCGTTTGTGCATAGCGCCAGCCCTTCACAATAATGTAGTACCAGCTACCCACCGACATAATGAGCAGCAAGGACAGGATAAATAACGCCACCCCATCGGCCTGTTGAATAAAACTTGCAAACCCCATGAACGACTCCAGTTAGCGGGTTAATTTAAACTGCAACGGCACCAGCACCCATTCGGTGATGGCTTGATCACCTTGGCGCGCCGGTACAAAACGCCAACGCTTAACGGCAGCTAGCGCGGCTTCATCTAGGCGCGCAAACTGACTACTTTCAGCAATCGTGATGGTTTTCGGCAAGCCATCGGCACCGACTTGCACGCGCAATAAAACTCGCCCTGTCTCGCCATTGCGCCGTGATAACGCGGGATAGCGCGGCGTTGGGTTATTAAGATAGGCCGCATCAAAGCGCGGCGGAACCACCGCTGGTGCCAGTGCCGGCTCATCAGGTACCGGCGTTGGTGGCGTCTTTATGGCTGGCGCTGGCTGCTCAATAGGCAGTGGTTTGGGCTCCGGCTTGGGCGCCGCCACGGGCTTTGCTGTGACTACCCGTTTTACCACCGGCTTGGGCGGCGGCTTCTTCACTGGCACAGGCTTTGGTAGCGTGGGCTTTGGCTTAACGGGTGCCTCAACCGGCGGACTGGCTTGCAGCATGCGTATCGATAACACATCGAGCACAGGCGCTGTCGTAGCGCTGCGCAAGGACACCAACACCAGCGCAATGACGACGTGCAAAGCAATCACGAGCAGCAATACCCAAGTCTCAGGTGTTTGCCAGTAGCGTGCGAAAGCGGAGGGATGTTGGGCGGCGGCGATCATGGGCATGATGGTACTGGGATTTATCGGGCTAATCAATAAATGAGAATCACTATCGTTGCATATCTATCCATGCCCTCATTAAAAAAAGCCCCGATCAGATCAGTGAATGGGGCTTTTTTTAAAACGCTATATCAGCCCGGTACGCGTACCCAGCCTTCCATCAAAATACGCGCACTGCGGCTCATGATGGCTTTCGTCACCGTCCATTGGCCATTAACTTGAGTGGCCGCCGCACCCACGCGTAGCACGCCCGAGGGATGGCCAAAGCACACCGACTCACGCGCCCCACCACCGGCGGCGACATTAACCAAGGTGCCAGGAATCGCCGCCGCCGTGGCAATCGCCACTGAAGCTGTACCCATCATGGCGTGATGCAGCTTACCCATCGACATGGCGCGCACGAGCAGATCAATGTCGCCGGCCTGAATGGTTTTACCGCTCGACGCCACATAGTCTGCTGCCGGTGCCACAAAGGCGATTTTCGGCGTGTGTTGGCGGCTCGCGGCCTCCTCTGGCGTCTTGATCAAGCCCATGCGCAAGGCTCCTGCAATGCGCAGCGACTCAAGACGCGCCAGTGCTTTTGCGTCGCCATTGATGGCCTCGCGCAGCTCGCGCCCGGTGTAGCCAATATCGGCGGCATTGACAAACACGGTGGGAATGCCAGCACTGATCATCGTGGCCTTGAGCTTGCCACCGGCAACGACATCCTCTGGCACGTCGAGTTCATCGACCAAATTGCCGGTCGGGAACATTGAGCTATCTTCGCCATCATCCGATGGATCCATGAACTCCAGCACAATTTCAGCCGCCGGAAAGGTCACGCCATCGAGCTCAAAATCACCGGTCTCTTGCACCTGGCCATTGCTTATCGGCACATGAGCAATGATGGTTTTTTTGATATTGGCCTGCCAAATACGCACCACGCAGATACCGTTTTCCGGTACGCGCGCAGCGTCGACCAAGCCAGCATGTAGCGCAAATGCACCGGCCGCCGTGGATAAATTACCGCAGTTGCCGCTCCAATCGACAAAGGCTTTATCGATAGCGACTTGGCCATAGAGATAGTCGACGTCGTGATCGGGCTGCGTACTTTTCGAGACGATCACGCATTTGCTCGTGCTCGATGTCGCACCACCCATGCCATCGATATGCGCGGCATAGGGGTCGGGACTGCCGATCACACGCATAAACAGTTGGTCACGCGCTTCACCGGGTACTTGGCAGCTCGCCGGTAAATCTTGCCGGCTGAAAAATACGCCCTTGGAGGTGCCGCCACGAATATACGTGGCGGGGATTTTGATTTGAGGCGTCATCATACGGCGGTCGCTTTTAAGAAGTCTTTGGCGAAGCGCTGCAACATGCCGCCGGCGGCATAAACCGAGACTTCATCGTCGGAGTCTAAGCGGCAAGTCATTGGCACGCGCACGCTTTCACCGCTGCGACGATTGATCACCAAAGTCATCTCAGCACCGGGAGCGCACTCGCCTTCCACATCGAAGGTTTCCGTACCATCAATGCCGAGTGTGAGGCGTGTGGTGCCGGCCTTAAACTGCAATGGCAACACGCCCATGCCGAGTAAGTTGGTGCGGTGAATACGCTCAAAGCCTTCCGCCGCAATGACCTCAACACCGGCCAAGCGAACGCCTTTCGCCGCCCAATCGCGCGATGAGCCTTGGCCATAATCGGCACCGGCAACAATAATCAGCGGCTGCTTGCGCTCCATATAGGTCTCAATGGCTTCCCACATGCGCGTGACTTTGCCTTCTGGCTCAATACGCGCCAACGAGCCTTGACGCACCTCGCCATTGGCATCGCGCACCATCTCATTGAGCAATTTGGGGTTGGCAAATGTGGCACGCTGCGCCGTGAGGTGATCGCCGCGATGGGTGGCGTAGGAGTTAAAGTCTTCCTCCGGCACCTTCATTTTGTGCAAGTACTCACCGGCCGCCGAGTCCATCATGATCGCATTTGAGGGCGACAAATGGTCGGTGGTGATGTTATCGGGCAGCACCGCCAACGCGCGCATACCGGTCATGGTGCGCTCACCAGCCAGGGCGCCTTCCCAATACGGCGGACGGCGAATATAGGTGCTCATTTCACGCCAGTCATACAGCGGTGAATCGGCGCGCTCGCTGTCTTTCTTTTCAAACATCGGAATATAAATATCGTTGAACTGCGACGGCTTCACCGACTGCGCCACAATGGCATCGATTTCTTCATCGGATGGCCAAATGTCATGCAAACGAATCTCTTTGCCATCGGCGACACCCAAGACATCTTTCTCGATATCAAAGCGCACGGTGCCGGCAATCGCGTAGGCCACCACGAGCGGTGGTGAGGCCAGGAATGCCTGTTTCGCGTAGGGATGAATGCGTCCGTCGAAGTTGCGGTTACCCGACAGCACCGCCGTGGCGTAGAGATCACGATCGATAATTTCTTGCTGAATCACCGGATCGAGCGCGCCCGACATGCCATTACAGGTGGTGCAGGCAAAGGCCACGATACCGAAGCCGAGGTCTTCTAGGTCCTCGAGCAAGCCGGCATCTTTCAAATACAACTCAACGACTTTCGAGCCTGGCGCTAATGAGGACTTCACCCACGGTTTACGCGTTAGGCCGAGCTTGCGGGCGTTACGCGCAATCAAGCCGGCGGCAATCACGTTGCGTGGGTTTGAGGTATTGGTGCAGCTGGTAATGGCCGCAATGATGACCGCGCCATCGGGCATTTGGCCGTCGGCCTCTTGCGCTTGCGCTTTGTCGTAATCAACGGCAATACCGCGCTCGGCCAAAGCCGACACGGGCAAGCGTTTATGCGGGTTCGATGGCCCGGCCATATTGCGCACCACACTCGATAAATCGAAGCTCAGCACGCGCTCATGCACGGCGCTGCTGAGGCTATCAGCCCAGAAGCCGGCCTGCTTCGCGTAGGTCTCAACGAGTGCCACTTGCTCATCGCTGCGGCCAGTCAGACGTAGATAAATCAGCGTTTGCTCATCGATCGAGAACATCGCCGCGGTAGCGCCATACTCAGGCGCCATATTGGTGATGGTGGCGCGGTCGCCGATGGTCAGGCCCGGCACGCCTTCGCCATAAAACTCCAAATACGCGCCGACGACTTTTTGCTGACGCAAAAACTCAGTCAGAGCCAAGACAATATCGGTCGCGGTGATGCCGGGTTGGCGCTTGCCGGTCAGCTCAACGCCGACCATTTCTGGCGTACGCATCATCGACGGGCGACCGAGCATGACATTTTCAGCTTCTAGGCCACCCACACCGACCGCGATGACACCAAGAGCATCGACATGAGGCGTGTGCGAGTCGGTGCCCACGCAGGTATCGGGAAAGGCCACGCCATCGTGGTTATGCACAACAGGCGACATTTTCTCGAGATTGATTTGGTGCATGATGCCGTTGCCGGCCGGGATCACATCGATATTATCGAAAGCGGTTTTGCTCCACTCAATAAAATGGAAACGGTCTTCGTTGCGGCGCTCTTCAATGTCGCGGTTTTTCTGAAATGCATCGGGGTCAGCACCACCACATTCCACGGCCAGCGAGTGGTCAACAATCAGCTGCACCGGCACCACAGGATTGACTTTTGATGGGTCACCGCCCTGCTCGGCAATGGCATCGCGCAGGCCAGCGAGATCGACCAAGGCGGTTTGCCCCAAGATATCGTGGCAAACCACACGCGCCGGGAACCACGGAAAATCACGATCACGGCGACGCTCAATGAGCTGCGTTAAGCAATCATTAACAATGGCAGGATCGGCTTTACGCACGATGTTTTCGGCATGAACGCGCGCCACATACGGCAGGCCATCCCAAGCACCGGGCTTGATGGCATCGACGGCGGCACGGGCATCGAAATACTCGAGTGCGGTGCCGGCTAAGGGTTTGCGAAATTCGTTATTCATAAGAGCTCTCGTATTAATAATGCGCTGAGCGGCGCTGGGCATTGGTATTTAGCAAAACGCCCCGCCCTCTATCGAGAGCAGGGTTGAGCATGCCGCATGAACTTATTTGCGGTCTTTAATGGGCACAAATTTCTGATCTTCAGGGCCGGTGTAGTTGGCGCTGGGACGAATAATCTTGCCATCAATGCGCTGCTCGATGACGTGCGCCGACCAACCGCTGGTACGCGCCATAACAAACAACGGCGTAAACATATCCGTTGGAATACCCATCATGTGATAGCTCACGGCCGAGAACCAATCGAGGTTGGGAAACATCTTTTTCGCATCCCACATGGTGGCTTCCAAGCGCTCCGCGATGTCGTACATTTTCATATTCGACTGCTCTTCGGAGAGCTCTTTCGCCACCTGCTTGATGACTTTGTTGCGTGGGTCGGAGACGGTATAGACCGGGTGGCCAAAGCCAATCACCACTTCTTTGCGCTCCACACGGGCACGGATATCGGCCTCAGCTTCATCGGGATTGTCATAGCGCTTCTGAATTTCAAAGGCAACTTCATTGGCACCGCCATGCTTTGGCCCACGCAACGCGCCAATGCCACCACAAATGGCCGAGAACATATCAGAGCCAGTGCCGGCCACCACGCGTGAGGTAAAGGTCGAGGCGTTGAACTCGTGCTCAGCGTACAAAATCAGCGAGGTGTGCATGGCACGAACCCAGCTCTCGCGTGGCGCTTCGCCGTGCAGCAAATGCAAGAAATGGCCGCCAATGGAGTCGTCGTCGGTTTCCACATCGATGCAATTGCCGTTGTAAGCGAAGTGGTACCAGTACAGCAGCATGGAACCTAAGCAGGCCATGAGCTTGTCGGCAATATCGCGTGCGCCAGGATGGTTATGATCTTCTTTCTCAGGCTTCACGCAGCCTAATACCGACACGCCGGTGCGCATCACATCCATGGGATGAGCCGATGGCGGCAGCTGCTCGAGCGCAACTTTCACCGCCGCTGGCAAGCCGCGCAGGGCTTTTAATTTGGCTTTATAACCGGCCAGTTCGGCGGCATTTGGCAGTTTGCCATGCACCAATAAATGCGCGACTTCTTCAAACTCGCTGGTGGTCGCCAGATCAAGGATGTCATAGCCACGATAGGCCAGATCATTGCCAGTGCGGCCCACGGTGCACAGCGCGGTATTACCGGCAGCGGTGCCTGACAGCGCGACAGATTTTTTGGGTTTAGGCAGGGTGCTTTTAACGTCAGTCATGGTCAGACTCCTTATTTATTTTGAGAAAATAGCTGATCGATTTTGTCTTCGTAGCTGTGATAGTTGAGGAATTCGTAGAGCTCTTTGCGCTGCTGCATGGTTTCTAAGACATTGACCTGTGTGCCTTCTTTGCGCACCGACTCATAAACAGCGAGCGCGGCTTTTTGCATGGCGCGCGTGCCCGACAAGGGGTATAGCACCATGCTGATGCCCTGCTCGCCGAGCTCTTGGGTGGTGTAGTACGGCGTGTCACCAAACTCCGTGATATTGGCCAACACCGGCACATTGACGGCGTCGCAGACTTGGCGATACATGGTGATGTCGGTCATGGCTTCGGCGAAAATGGCGTCGGCGCCGGCCTCCACATAGGCACTGATGCGATCAATCACACCATTTAAGCCTTCTTTTTGCAGCGAGTCGGTACGCGCCATCACGACAAAATCGCTGTCGGTTTTGGCGTCGACAGCGGCCTTCACGCGATCAACCATCTCGCCAACGGGCACGATTTCTTTATTGGGGCGATGACCACAGCGCTTTTGCGCGACTTGATCTTCGATGTGGACAGCGGCCACACCGGCACGAATCATTTCGGTCACCGTGCGCGAAATATTGAACGCCCCGCCCCAGCCGGTGTCGATATCCACGAGTAGCGGCGTATCGGTGACGCTGGTGATGCGACGCGCGTCAATCAGCACATCTTCTAATGAGGTCAGGCCAAGATCGGGCAAGCCATAGGAGTAATTCGCCACCCCAGCGCCAGACAAATAAATCGCTTTATAGCCGACTTTGGTGGCCATCATGGCGGCATAGGCATTGACCGTGCCCATAACCTGTAATGGCTTTTCGCTGGCAATGGCGTCGCGAAAACGACGACCTGCTGAGTGACTGTGTGAATGATCGTGGCAAGCCATTTAGGCGCTCCTGACCGGAGAATCCGGCGTAGTAGTGGTGGATGATTTTGCAGAGGCATCTGGGCCTGAGCGTTTAGAAAGCGTGGGGTCGAGCTTGGCCGAGCCGGCTGGCGGCACACGCGCGGCAATATTGGCGCGCGCGGTGGCAATGTGGCGGCGCATCAGAAATTCAGCAAGCTCGCCATCGCGCGCTTCAATGGCGTCGAGGATGCGCTGATGCTCAGCCAAGGCCTGCTGGGGGCGGCCCTCGGTAATGGAAAACTGACCGCGATAAATGCGCACACGATGATACAGCTCGCCACACAGCATATTAATCAGCACAGCATTATGGCTGCCGTGAATCACACGGTAATGAAAGTCCACGTTGCCTTCTTCTTGGATATACACGCGACCATCATGCTCAGCAATTTGCTCGGCATGCTTGACGAGCAGCGCCTTTAATTCAGCAATTTCAGCATCGGGCATGTGTTGCGCGGCTAAGCGACACGCGAGCCCTTCGAGGGTTTCGCGGACTTCATAAATTTGCAGCAGCTCTTCGAGCGAGAGCGCCATGATGCGCACCCCCACATGCGGAATCCGCGTGATCAGCTGCCGGCCCTCTAAGCGCCGCAATGCCTCGCGCAATGGCCCGCGCGAGACACCATAGCGCGCCGCCAACTCAGCCTCTGAAATACGCGCGCCAGCGGCCAAATCACCGCGCACAATGGCCTCTTGCATGAGCGCAAAGACACGATCGGCGAGCGTGGTGCGCGCCAGCGGTGATTCAGCAGCAATGTCGGGAGGAACTGGCATGCATATTGTCTACAATCTCTGCAATGACCGAACCTTATCTCGCGAAAACTCAAGCGTCAATAGCTATCAAGCCAATGCTAATTGATTGTAGACAAAGCAAAGCGCTACTTTTGTCTACAATCAAGGCGGACTGAGTTTTAGCGCAGTGTCTCGGGATACACCGGCAACGTCGCCATGGCTTGCGGATCATGGGCAGGAATGAAGGTGATCTGTGGAAACTGCTGCGCAATTGCCACCACATGGCTCAGTCCCTGGCGCACCGCATCGGTATCCTCATCAATAAGCCTGCGCGCAATCCAAGGCTTTTCGGCCAGCTCAGTAATGCCATCAAGCTGCCAAACCAAATCGCCCAGTAATGCCAAGCGTTGACCCGAGGGCAAGCTCAAAAACACCAACACCGATCCCGGCGAATGCCCGGGCGCGGGCACTAACACCACACTGCCATCGCCCCAGACATCAAACTGCTGGGCAAAACCTAAGTAAGGCTTGTCGGTAAAGGCATAGCTTTTTAAGCGCCCTGCCGTGAGCTGCTGGGCCAATTGCGAGGCCTCGTGACCGCTGGCAATAAAGGCCTGCTCCGAGCTCGGCACCAATATCGGCGTTTTTGGCAGGCTATCGAGACCACTAACATGGTCCCAATGCGCGTGTGTCAGCACCACGCCCGCTAAACTATTGATGTCATAAGCCGCGGCGCTGAGCTGATCGGCAACAGGCGTGCCTTTGTCATACTCGGTGGTGAGCTGCATGAGCAATGGTAGCAGCTTGACCTGTGCATCAACCTCACGACCAAAGCCCGTATCAATCAGCAAATCGCCGCGTGGATGTTGGACTAATACGGCGGTCATGCTGAAGTCGCGGGGCTCCATAGGATTGCCGCCGCGAAATGCCAGCATGGCCGATGAATGCATGACACCGGTGGGAAGCGCGCTCACGCGCATGGACTCGGGCGGTGAAGCCGCAGGGAGTCTATCGGGCAAAGTCACGGACTGCGGTGAGATCGACCACGGCAAAAAGCTGCTACCGAATAAAACAAGTACTACGATCAGCAACCATCGAGTCCAACGCCACATAGACACTCCGTTTTTTTGTTTTCGTTAAGGGCAAACGACCTTAGCATGTCGACGCAATAAGTTTGACCATTTGCTTATCGCTAAGCCTAAATTGACGCGCAAAGTCTAGTAAGCTCTGCCTTTTATATCCCCGCATATCAAGGTTCAGACACACAAAACATGATGAACACCCCACCAAAATTGCTCTCTGTTGCGCCCATGATGGATTGGACCACGCGCCATGCGCGCAATTTTTTGCGCCTATGCAGTCCCCAGGCGCGGCTTTACACCGAAATGGTCACCACACAGGCCTTGGTTTTTGGTGATATTCCCCGCCACTTGCGCTTTGAAGCACTCGAGCACCCGATTGCGCTGCAACTCGGTGGCAGCGATATCAACGATCTAGTGCATTGTGCCAAGCTCGGTGAAGACTGGGGCTACGACGAGATCAACCTCAATGTTGGCTGCCCGTCGGACCGTGTTCAGCAAGGCCGCATTGGTGCTTGTTTAATGGCTGAGCCGGCTCATGTCGCCGATGCATTAGCCGCCATGCAAGCCGCCGTGCGCGTGCCGGTGACAGTCAAGCACCGCATAGGCATTGATGGCCTCGAGCACATTGACGACCTACTTAATTTTGTTGATACGGTCGCTGCGCAAGGCTGTCAGCACTTTATTGTGCATGCGCGCATTGCCATTTTGGCGGGCTTGAGCCCGAAGGAAAATCGTGAGGTGCCACCGCTGCGCTACGATGATGTCTATCGCCTGAAAGCGCTAAGGCCAAATCTGACCGTCGAAATCAATGGCGGCATTAAAACCGTGGCTGAGATTGCCCAGCATTGGCAACATACCGATGGCGTGATGATTGGTCGTGAGGCCTATCAAAATCCCTACCTATTGGTCGAGGCACAACGCTTGTGGGGCACCACTGAGCTACCATCACGCGGCGATATTATTCGTGCTTATGAGCCATTTGTGGCGCGTGAACTGGCCGATGGTGTGCCACTGAAACAGATGACGCGGCATATTTTGGGCCTATTTCATGGCCAAGCCGGCGGCCGGCGTTATCGCCAAATGTTGAGCAATTTAGCCCCAGATGCTGGGCTTGAAGCATTACAGGCGGCGCTTGCTGCCACTGGAGAACACTGAACATGGCCAACCCACTAGAACAATTAATGGCTTGCACGACGGTGGTTGCCGACACCGGCGACATCGATAGCATCATCCGCCTGAAGCCGGTCGATGCCACGACCAACCCCTCGCTGATTTTAAAAGCGGCCAATACGCCACAGTACGCGGCACTGATCAATCAGGCCTTGGCCCCGATTAAACAGCGGCCAACAGCCGAGCAATTACCGGCGGCGCTTGAGGCTGTCTCGGTTGCTTTTGGCGCGGAGATTCTCAAGCATATTCCTGGTGTGATTTCGACAGAGGTCGATGCGCGCTACTCATTTGATATCGCCGCCACGCTTGCGCAAGCACGACGCGTCATTGCGCAATACCGTGCGTTGGGCGTTGGCCGCGAGCGCGTATTGGTGAAAATCGCCAGTACCTGGGAAGGCATTTGCGCCGCCCGCTTACTCGAACAAGAAGGTATTTGCTGCAACCTTACGTTGCTATTTAGTTTCGCGCAGGCACAAGCAGCGGCCGAGGCCAATGCCACCTTAATTTCACCATTTGTTGGGCGCATCCTGGATTGGTACGCCGCGAAAACTGGTGAGACTTACACGCCAACGACTGACCCGGGCGTGTGCTCGGTAAAAGCCATTTATGATTACTACAAGGCCGTTGGCCACGAGACTATTGTGATGGGCGCGAGCTTTCGCAATACCGGCGAAATCCGCGCACTCGCTGGATGCGACAAACTCACCATTGGGCCTGCGTTGCTTGATGCGCTGGCTCTGGAGTCTGAGGCGCTGTTCGCGCAGCTCAGTGCTGAGCAGGTCAACCCACGCCCGCGCCTGGCGGCGCTGACCGAGGCGCAATTTCGCTGGCAGCTCAATAATGATGCCATGGCTACCGAAAAGCTCGCCGAAGGTATTCGATTATTTGCGGCTGATTTGGAAAAGCTTGAGATAGTCTTGCTAGCAAAGCTCGCGCATTAAACGCGGCCGCGCTGGCGCTTAATCGCGGCAGCGCTTCTCACTCTCGAGGGCATCGACCAAACTGCGAAACGCCTGCGAATTGGACTCGTTCAAGCTCATCAGTGTGCGGTGCGCGTCAATGACCTGCTGCGCAACCGCATCCTCACTAATATCTCCGCTGCTCGGCAGCTCATCTAAGCCGCTGCTCAGTGCCGATGTGGTGTGCAACATACGAAACACGGTGTTGAAGCCCATGCTTAATAAAATGCGCTCAATATCGGGATTAATGCACAGTAGCACTGGCCGACCCAGGCCACGTTGCTTCAGCACAACCGCAATGCGCGCCAATAAGCCCAACGCGGTGGAATCAATGGATTCGGTGGCCGTGAGATCAATGAGGACCGCACGAAGCGCTTCGTCGTGTTTGATATGTTGCTCAACGAACGTTTCTAACGCCGTGCACGTGGGCACGCGCACGTCACCAACGAGTTTTAAAACATACGTGCCGTTGAGCACGGCGTATTGCATCTTGCAGGCGTCCATGGTCACTCGTCGCGCGTAATCATCAGTAGCGCAATATCATCGGGCAGGTCTTTTGCAGAGGGCAAACCTAAGCGCATGTTTAAGGCCTCAAAATCATGTGTAGCAGCAGCAACGTGCGCCTGAAGTAGCGCTTCTTTACTGGGCAAATCACCCGTTGGCATAATCTCTAGGATACCATCGGAAAGCGCGATAATGGAAAATTGCGGCGCTAAAGCGATCTCATGCTCTTCAAATTGCGCATCAGCAAATAAGCCCAGCGGCAAACCACTGCCCACCAACGGCGTGACCTCACCATGTTGGCATAAAAATGCCGGTGGATAATGCGCAGCCAGAGCGTAGGTTAAGGTGTTATTTGTGGTGTCAATAACGCCACAAAATACGGTGAGATGCTTGCCGGTTTCCAAGGCACGAAGTTCTTCATTCATGGCATGCATGAGCTTAGCTGGTGACAGCAGCGAGACCTTGGTGCGCTTCTCAAAATGTCGGCGGATGCGGTTTGTCAGGGTCTTCAAAAATACCGTAACAAAAGCGCTTGAGGCGCCATGACCTGAGACATCCGCCAAGTAAAACGCCGTACGGCCTGGCCCTAGGCTGAAGTAATCAACAAAGTCACCCGACAAATACAGCGACGGCAAAATGACATGACTGAGCGTTAAGCCATTGGTTTCGTGTGGCGTTGGGGGCAGTAATTTACTTTGTACCTGACGGCCAGCGCGCTGATCGTACTCGAGTAGCTGTAAGCTTTTTTGCAATCGCGCATTGCTGTCTTCTAACGCGGCGCGGTAATGCTGGTTCTCAAGTCGCAATGAGCGCCGCTCTAAAGCACGTTGCACAGATAAATGCAGAATATCTTCATTGAGCATGGACTTCACCAGGAAGTCACTGGCGCCCTCTTGCAATGCCGATACAGCTTGGTCAAGCGTGGCAGACTCGGTCACCACAATCAGCGATGTTTCGGGCAAATCATCCAATAGTGCTCGCAGCAGGGACATGCCAGTCGCGGTGGGCTGGTTCAGCTCACCCAAGACCAACGATGGCTCAAGCTGTTTGGCTAGCACCAAGCCACTATCGGCATCGGCAGCCATATGAACGGTATGGCCATCTTGGCGCAGCCACTCACTGAGCCGGCGCGTTTGAGATTCATCGCCCTCAATAACCAGGACAGGTCCTGGTGGCACATATTTCATTATTCGGCAGGTCCAGTCTCAGGACCGAAGCTATCATCTAAAAAGGGATCAGACTCCACCACGCCATCGGCGATATCAAAAGCGCGCGTTTGCAGGTAATACTCACGAATAAAGCGGTAGCGGTCGCCTTCCACGAGGCGTTCAGCTGAAAGTAAATCAGCGCGTGTATCGAGTAAGTTTAGGCCTAAGATGCCATAAGCGGCATCGCGGCTGATGTGTGCGCGAGGGTCGGCTGGGGCATCCGCAAAGCGTCCAAAGAAGTCGCGTACCGTGCTTGGCCCAAGCAAAGGCAACATTATATAGGGCCCCTGACCAACGCCCCAAACGGCTAGGGTCTGACCGAAGTCTTCATTCGTGCGTGGCATGCCCATTTTGGCGCCAACATCAAAGAACCCGCCCAGGCCAAGGGTGGTGTTAAACATCAAGCGCGACATGGTAGCTGCCGCCGCTGCAGGCTTGCCTTGCAGAAGCTCATTGACCAAGGTGATGGGCGACAACAAGTTGTTTAAAAACCGGCTAATGCCGTCATCGACAGGCTGAGGCGTTATGGCTTGGTAGGCTTGAGCAGCAGGTTTTGCCACATAACGATCAATGACATCATTGAAGCGATACACGCCGCGGTTAAAACCCTCCCACGGGTCACTGCTTTCGGCAACAGCAGCAGATGGTAGTAACGCAACACAGGCGCACGCAGCCAGTAATAATCGAGTCATCATGAGCTAAATCCTTGTAATGCAATCGTTAGCAGCGCCGAACCACAACGCTACCAATCGAATATCCGGCGCCGAATGAGCAAATCACGCCAGCGTCTCCCACCGCAAAGTCCTCTCGGTGCCGATGAAATGCAATAATCGACCCCGCCGAACTGGTGTTGGCAAACTCATCTAAAATAACCGGCGCATCGGTGCGATTAAATTCACGACCCAATACCCGTTTGGCGATCAACTCATTCATGCTGAGGTTGGCCTGATGCAACCACAAACGCTTCAAGTCTGGCACCGATAAACCGCAATCGCCGCTGTGCGCGAGAATTTGCTCGGCAACCATGGGGCAGACTTCCTTAAAGACTTTGCGCCCTTCTTGCTTAAAGAGCTTGTCACGGGCATCAACACCGGAGGCGTCACAGCGGTTTAAAAAGCCAAAATTATTACGAATAGCCGATGAGAATTGCGTGTGTAAGCGCGTACCGAGCACCTCAAAGGCACCATCGACTTGGCAGGTATCGGCCGCCTCGACCACTATCGCCGTGGCCACATCACCAAAAATGAAATGGCAATCGCGATCGCGCCATTCTAAATGTGCCGAGGTAATTTCTGGGCTAACGACAATCATGCAGCGCGCTGAGCCACCACGCACGGCATCAACCGCTGCCTGCAAGCCAAACGTGGCTGAGGAGCACGCCACATTCATATCGTAAGCAAAGCCGCCGGCACCCAAGGCTTGCTGAATTTCAATCGCCACCGCCGGATAAGCGCGCTGCATATTGGAGCAAGCCACGATGATGCCGTCGATATCGGCAACCGTTTTGCCGGCATTCGCCAGCGCATCACGCACGGCGGCAACGCCAATCTCAGCCTGAATACCCAGCTCGTCGTTGGCGCGCTCAGGAATCACTGGATACATGCGCTCGGGGTCAATAACGCCCGATTTATTGATGACGTAACGCGACTTGATACCCGAGGCCTTCTCAATAAACTCAACACTCGAAGGCGCGAGTGCAGTCACTTCGCCTCGTGAAATAGCATCGGCATAGCTGGCGTTGTATCGCTCAACATAGGCATTAAATGAAGTCACAAGCTCGGCATTTGAAACCGACTCGCTAGGCGTAAACAAGCCGGTACCGCTGATTACTACTTTTTGCATAACGCCCTCAAAACACACATAAAATGCCAGAAAATATGGCTTGAATAATTAAAAACATAAATCAGTGTATCTCAGCGCGCTAACGCATACCACGATCGATGCGACTAAATAAATAACAGCGCTTACTGCGTTAATGTCTGCCAAAGCTTACTTAAGCGTTTTGCGGAAACTGGCTCAGCCGTTTTCATTGGTTGTGCAAATAACGAAATACGATACTCCTCAAGCAACCAGCGATACACAGCAAGCGCCTCACTATCGCCACCGCGCGCCTCGGTCCGCTCCAACAAGGCTGTCCATTGCTGCCAAAGCGCCTGTAACTCTGCACTGGCACGATCATCGCGCACAACGTTATGCGGCAGCTTCTCCAAACGCATCGATAAGGCCTGCAAATAGCGCTCATAATGCTGCCAACGTGACACTGGCCAATGCTGCATAAAGCCAGCAAAATCATACGCATCGAGTTGACACTGCATATCTTTTACAGCCAATGAATACACTGGTTGGGTAAGCGAATCGAGCTGCCGATAAGCCTCATGTGCCAAGCGATAAATAGCGCTCACGCATGGCAAAAGTGTCAAGGCAGTTGGCACCAAACGCGCACGAATGCGCGGCAGTATTTGCTGAAAATCGCTATGCGTGCGTGGCAGGTCATCGGCTAATAGTTGCGCAATAATACCCAGCATAAACTGTTGCTCAAGTGCTGCAGGCGCAAGCCATTTTGCCGACTGTAAGAGCAAGCCCGGTGATTTTTTCATGGCGGCGGCAATGGTTTTTTGCTCACTGGCACAGGCTTGTCGTAAGAGCTCCGCCACGCCCATTTCATGTGCACGTTGCGCCTGCGCGGCATTGGCCATGAGCTTCAGCGCCAAGCCCTGTGGGCCCAGCTGCAAAGCCGGATAGGCGCGTGCTGGCAGGCCATCGACATCGGTATCAATGGCCTCGGGCAAGTCGGGAAAGTCCCATTTGCTAATCCCTGAGCGCTCCCATTGGCGGCGAGTCTCCGGCGCACTGCCAGTGGCAGCCTCGGGTTGGCGTGCCAGCAAAGCGCGCAAACGCGCGAGATCACGGCCCTTGGCCAAGACTTGGCGACTCGCACCAATCACCGCCATATTGACGAGAAAATGCGGTGCCAGCGCGACTTCAGCCCAAATGGCTCGCTCAATCACTACCCCGCGTTGGCGCAATGCCGCCGACAGCGCTGAAATTAAGCTGCCCTCAGCAAAGCTCAGCTGATCCATGAGCTGGCGTGCGGTATCGGGCAATGGCACGAGCTGGCGACGATACGCCTTGGGCAGCCCACGCAGCAGCGCCTCAACTTTATCGGTCACTAAGCCCGGCACCAGCCAATCCAAGCGCTCCTCGCTGACCTCATGCAATAACCCCGCGGGAATGCGCAAAGTCACGCCATCATCATCGTGTCCTGGCTCAAAGTGATAGCTCAGCGCTAAGCCATGACCGGCAATCGCCATGGTGTCGGGAAAGTCAGTCTCGGTATGCTCATCGGCGGCGCGCGCCAGGACTTCCTCGGCGGTCAGAAACAACACCTGTGGCTGACTTTTTTCAATGCGATGACGCCAGTCTTCAAAGGTTTTCTGGCTGGCGACATCGGCGGGGATGCGTTGCTCATAAAAGCTAAAAAGCGTGTGCTCATCGACCAATAAATCGCGCCGCCGGGTTTTGTCTTCAATGCGCGTAACATCGTCGATGAGCGCTTGGTTATGCTGCAAAAACGCCGCTTTAATGCTGATGTCGCCGGTTACTAGCGCATCGCGAATGAAAATTTCACGCGCCTCAGGTTTGGCAATCGGCTCGTAATTGACTAAGCGCCGCGAATGTAAAATCAAGCCAAAGAGCGCCGACTGTTCATAGGCCATTACCCGGCCTTGCTTGCGCCGCCAATGCGGCTCGGCATAGCTGCGCTTGAGCCAGGGCTGCGCAATATGCTCAATCCATTCTGGCGTGATTTTCGCGACCATGCGCAAATACACGCGGTGGGTCTCCACCAACTCCGCCGCCATAATCCACGGGGAGCCTTTTTTACTGAGCACGGAGCCGGGAAAAATTAAGGCCTTCTGATTGCGCGGCGCTAAGTATTCGCGCTCATCGGTTTTATGGGCTATCTGCGAGAGCAGACCGGTAAGCATGGCGCGATGCACGGGCTCATAGGGCGCGGCTTGCTGATTGATTTTCAAGCCCATGCGCTCGCATTGCTGGGTGAGCTGACGATAGGTCTCGCGCCATTCGCGCAAGCGCATCCACGAGAGAAAATGCTTGCGGGCAAATTCGCGGCGCTGACGCTCGGTGAGCGCCGATTTTTGCTCAGCCAAGACCTGCCAAAGATTCACGAAAAATAAAAAGTCGGAGTCTTCATGGCGAAATTGCGCGTGACGCTCATCGGCGGCCTGCTGCTTGTCGTGTGGGCGCTCACGCGGATCTTGTACCGAGAGCGCCGCAACAATCACCAACACTTCATGCAGCGCGCCCAAGGGCGCCGCAGCGATGACCATGCGCGCGAGTCTCGGATCGAGCGGCAGCTGGGCGATTTGTCGGCCCACTGACGTGATGCGCAAACTGCTATCGAGCGCACCGAGCTCATCGAGCAGGCGCAGACCATCGTTGACCAAGCGGCTATCGGGCCGATCTAAAAACGGAAAATCATCGATGTTGCCGAGCTTGAGCAGCTGCATTTGCAAAATCACGGCAGCCAAATTTGTCCGCTGAATCTCAGGGTCAGTAAACTCGCGGCGGCTGATAAAATCGGCCTCGCTATAGAGCCGAATACAAAGGCCCGGCGCAATCCGACCACAGCGACCAGCGCGCTGATTGGCACTGGCCTGCGAAACCGCCTCAATGGGCAAGCGCTGCACCTTCGAGCGATACGAATAGCGGCTGATGCGGGCAAAGCCGGGATCAATAACAAAGTGAATATTGGGCACGGTGAGCGAGGTTTCAGCAACGTTGGTGGCAATGACAATGCGCCGCCCCGCTCCGCGCGAAAATACCTTCTGTTGCTCTGCCACCGATAAGCGCGAATACAGCGGCAAGATCTCGCAATGCGGCGGGCCAAAGCGGCGCAGATTCTCAGCAAGTTGACGAATTTCGCGCTCGCTGCTGGCAAACACCAAAATATCGCCGCTGGAACGTTTGTGCTCGCGCTCATAGGCGATGCAGCGGTCTACAGCCTCCACCACCGCGCGCGGCAAGGCCTCTTCGATGAGCTCATAGCCATCGTCTTCATTGCCAGCCGACGGCTCAAGACTGATCGGCGCATAGACCATCTCGACCGGATAACTTCGGCCCTCAACAATAAACACCGGCGCATCGGTAAAGTGCTGACTAAAGCGCGCCACATCGATGGTGGCCGAGGTAATGATGACGCGCAAATCCGGGCGCTTAGGCAGCAGCGTTTTCAAAAAGCCAAGCAAAAAGTCGATGTTTAGGCTGCGCTCATGCGCCTCGTCAATAATCAGCGTGTCGTAGGCACGCAACAGACGATCGCGTGCAAGCTCGGCGAGCAAGACGCCGTCGGTCATCACTTTGAGGTAAGTTTGCGCGGCTGTGTGGTCGCTAAAGCGCACTTTAAAGCCGACGCCCTGGCCCAGCGGCGTGCCCAGTTCATCCGCAATACGTTGCGCTACGGTGCGCGCGGCAATTCGGCGCGGCTGCGTATGACCGATCATGCCTGCCCGACCACGCCCCGCCGCGAGGCAGATTTTAGGTAGCTGCGTGGTTTTACCCGAGCCGGTCTCGCCCGCCACAATAATCACTTGATGGCGCTCAATCGCCGCCTGCAAGCGCTCGCGCTCAGCGAGTACCGGCAGGTCAGCAGACCAATCAATAGTCTCGGGAATTAAACGCGCAGGAACAACCGGCTGGGACAAAACACGACCTCATCACGTGGTGATGCTTCGCGGATAGCGGAGCAAAAAAAAGAGCAGCACATGCTACCCTTTTTTTCGTTGCTAGCCGATGCGCCAGCGTTTACTGATCGCGCAACTCGCGGCGCAAAATTTTACCAACATTGGTTTTCGGCAAATCGGCACGGAAGGCAATGGAGCGCGGCACTTTGTAGCCCGTTAAGTTGGCGCGCAAATGCGACATCAGCTCATCTTCGCTGAGGGCAGGATCTTTACGCACCACAAATAGCTTCACGACCTCGCCCGATTTTTCATCCGGAATGCCCACCGCAGCAGCCTCCAAGACGCCGGCATGACTCGCCGCCACGTCTTCAATCTCATTCGGGTAGACATTGAAGCCGGAGACTAAAATCATGTCCTTTTTACGATCGACAATGCGCAAATAACCATCGGGCTGAATCACCGCCACATCGCCCGTTTTCAACCAGCCATCTGCCGTAATGGTCTCGGCAGTCGCTTCTGGCCGCTGCCAATAGCCCTTCATGACCTGCGGGCCGCGCACACAGAGCTCACCTGCCTCACCGAGCGGCAGATCTTCGCCGTCATCGGAAATGATTTTGAGCTCGGTGCTTGGCACCGGCATGCCAATGGTGCCGAGCTGGATGCGCGATAACGGATTGAGCGTGACCACTGGCGAGGTCTCGGTCATGCCAAAGCCTTCGCAAATTTTGCAGCCGGTGATCTCCTCCCATTGCTCAGCAGGCTTGATTTGCATGGCCATGCCGCCGGCTACGGTGAGTTTGAGCGCTTTAAAACTGAGTTTATGGAAATCTTCGTTGTTCATCAGCGAGACAAACAATGTGTTGAGGCCGGCCATGGCAGTAAAGCGCCATTGCCCCAACTCTTTCACAAACGCCGGGATATCACGCGGGTTGGTGATCAATACCGTGTGGCCGCCGAGCTCCATCATGCCGAGGCAGCACACCGTAAAGGCGAAGATATGATAGAGCGGCAATGGCGCAATCATGATCTCTTTGCCGGGCTCAAATGTGGAGGTCAGCACAGCGCGAATCTGCAGCAGGTTGGCCACTAGGTTGGCATTGGTAAGCATGGCGCCTTTCGACAAGCCCGTGGTGCCACCCGTGTATTGCAGCACCGCTAATTCATCGGGGCTCGCGGTGTGATCGACCGGTGGGCGGGCACGGCCTTTTGCCAATGCTTTATTCAGCATAATCGAGCCGGGCAAGGCGTACTCGGGCACCATTTTTTTAATGTGTTTGACCGCCGCATTGACCAGCCAGCGCTTCGGTGCCGGCAGCATATCGGCTAAATCGGTGACAATGACCTGCTCAATGCCGGTCTGCCCCACCACCGCTTGGGCCATAGCACCAAAGTTCGATAGCACCACCAGGGCCTTGGCGCCAGAATCATTGAATTGATGCAGCATCTCGCGCTCGGTGTAGAGCGGGTTGGTATTGACCACCACGAGGCCGGCGCGCATGGCACCGAAAACCACCACCGGGTATTGCAAGACATTGGGCATTTGCACGGCAATGCGATCGCCGGCTTGTAAGTTGGTGTGATGCTGAATATAAGACGCGAAATTAGCACTTAAGCGATCAATATCACCATACGTGAGCGTGCAACTCATATTGGAAAACGCGGGCGCATCGGCAAAGCGGTGGCAGGCCTCGTGAAACACCTCAAGCACGGAACTATAGGCCTGCGTATCAATGCGAAAGGGAATATTTTCCGGGTATTTGTCTTTCCAAAAATCCGTCAACATGAACATGCTCCAAGCATTTTTTATTATTAATGGTTAACTGCTAAAACACGTGGCCATGCATCAGTGTCATCGGAAAGACCTAACGTGCAGGTATCTGCGGCGGCAACGGCAATGATGCAGGTGCAGGCCAACCACTCATCACGGCGGAAAGCATACACCGAGACACTCTCGCCGGCAGCATATTGTGCTAGCCGTTTATCCCAATTAGCCGCACTGATGCGCCGCTGATCCAAGGCCACCACCACATCGCCCGCCGATAGGCCCGCTTGCGCCGCTGGGCCGGCGGGATCCACCACGCGCAATAGCACACCACCATCGCCGGCCTGTGTGCGTACGCCAAGCGTCACCGCCTGCGCGCTACTGAGCTTGACCTGCACGCCGATATCCTCAAGCAAGCATTGCCACGGTAGCTCTTGCGTGCTGTGCAAGGCCTGCTGCAGAAATACCTCACCGTAGCTGCCCAACAAATCGGTGATGGCTGTTTGAATATCATCTGCACAGATACCCGCTTGCGAACGACCAAAACGCTGCCATAAAGCACGCATAACGGCATCGAGACTGTGCCCCTGGGTGCGCAACATGAGGTCTAAACACAGCGCAATGATCGCGCCTTTAATGTAATAGCTGACCACCACATGCGGCGTATTTTCATTTTGCTGATAGTACTTGGTCCACGCATCAAAGCTCGATGCGCTGACGGTTTGCACAGAGCGGCCCGGGGTTTGCACGTAGCGACTGAGCTGCTGACTCAATAGCGCCGCATAGGCTGGCGCATCAATGACACCGGCGCGCAGCAAGAATTGATCGTCGTAATAGGACGTGATGCCCTCAAAAAACCAGAGCAGCTCGGTATGCGCGGGCTGGCGCAGATTCGGCGCAACCATGACATCGGGTTTCAGGCGTTTAACATTCCAGCTATGAAAATACTCATGGCTGCACAGACCCAACAGCTGCGTATAGCCGGCACTCGGGGCCTCAGGCTCGTTGGCGCTGGGCAGGTCATCGCGGTTACAAATTAAGCTGGTGGAGCTGCGATGCTCCAAGCCGCCATAGCCGGAGCCGACCACGCGAAGCAGAAACAGGTATTCGCTAAATGGCGCCGGGTCTTGGAAAAAGGCGATTTGCGTGGCGCAAATTTTCCTTAAGTCACTGACTAAGCGCGCAAGATCACCGCGATGCACGCCAGTCACGGCCAGCGCATGCGGCACGCCATCCATGTCAAAACGCAGGTAGTCGAAAACGCCGAGCTCCACTGGATGATCAATCAGTTCATCGTAATTGGCGGCGCAATAATCGCCGAAGCCTAAGGCCTCTGCGCCATCACGCGGCAATGTCGTGGCCACGCGCCACGCCTCGGCACCTACTGGCCGCTCAATGCTCACCGATACTGGGCGCTGCTCCTGCCCGCTTACCGCCAAAAACAGCGAGGTGCCATTAAAAAAACCGCCGAATTGATCAAGCAAGGCGGTGCGCACCGACATATCCCAAGCATAAACACGGTAACGCACGCGCAGCAGGCCCTCGACCGGCGCGCAACGCCACGAGGATTTATCGATCGCAGTGATGGCCACCGGCTGATCATCGGCCGTGAATGCGTGTAGCGGCGTGAGATGCCGCGAAAAGTCGCGAATCATGTAGCTGCCGGGAATCCAGTCGGGCAGCCACAGCACTTGACCGGCGGGGTCAGGCTCGGCGATGGTTAAGCAGATATCGAAATAATGTGATGCAGGATGCAGAGAACTCACGCCATAATGAATCGTGTTCTGCATAAATCCTCCATAACAATAATCAGTGATGAGGCAGCATATATGATGCGCGAAACCAGACAACAGCACAGCAGCCCTGAATACGACGGCGTGAGCTTTATTTTGGCCGAAGATGGCCATGAGATTCCGCTGCGGCATTGGCCGGTTGAGCACCCGAAAGCACTGGTGCATATTGCCCATGGCATGTCAGAACACAGTGGCTGTTATGCCGATGCCGCCGCCCGCTTAAATGCCGCCGGCTATGCGGTGATGGCGCATGATCATCGCAGCCATGGCTTGTCGGTGCCGATTGCCGCACTTGGCGAGATCAGCGAAACCCAGCATTGGGAAGCGGTTTGCGCCGATATGCGCAGCGTTAATCATCACGGCAAAGCCACCTACCCCGATGTCCCGTGGATTTTACTTGGCCACTCCATGGGCTCATTTATCAGCCTCGCTTACGCCGAACGCCATTCGCACACCGTTGATGCCCTGGTGCTTGAAGGCAGCAACTATGAAGCCCCGTGGTTTACGTGGTCGGCACATTGGTTTGCCAAGCTCGAATGCTGGCGTCAGGGCGAAAATGGACGCAGCGCCATCATTCACGCCCTCACCTTCGGCAAATTCGCGAAAGCCTTTGGCAATGACAGCACCAGCTACGACTGGCTCTCGCGCGATAACACTTTTGTGCAGCGCTACACCAACGACCCGCGCTGCGGCATCACCTGCACCAATGGCTTCTGGCGTGACCTGCTCGAAGGCTTGAGCCGCACACAACGTATGAGCAATTTGCGCAAAATCCGCAAAGACTTGCCGGTCTATTCGTTTGCCGGCTCGAAAGACCCCGTCGGCCATGATGGCGTCAATGTCGCCATTCTCGATGACAAGTTAGAAAGCGCCGGCCTGCTCGATGTGACGCTGAAAATATACGAAGGCGCACGCCACGACCTCTTCCATGAGACCAATAAAGACGAAGTCTATGAGGACTTGCTGAGCTGGCTCGATGCCACGCTATTGCGCGTGGCACAGCCAGCTTGCGAGCTGAAAGCGCCGCAAGAGCCTACCGCGTGGTTAGCGGGCAACGCCTAATTGCTGCACGGATGCCAAGGATTGGCGGATGTGCTCAGCCGGCCCGGAGTCACTTAAGCTCGACACCACCTTGCCATCGCGGCCAATCACATAAGATACCCGCGAGGCGTAACTGCCGCCGTAGGAGCTCGCCGCGTGGTATTGGCGAGCGACCTGGAGGCCTTGATCGGCGGCCACCGCAAAGCGCCCTTGGCAATGGCTAACCGAAAAGCGCTTCAGTGTCTCGAGATCATCACCCGAAATACCAATGACTTGCGCGCCGGCTTTTTCAAACGCCGGCATGGACTCGGCAAATAATTTTGCTTCAATGCTGCAGCCCGGCGTAAAGGCCGCGGGGTAGAAGTACACCACCAACGGCCCTTTTTTCAGCATGTCACGCGCATCCACGTGAATGGCTTTGCCGGCCTGCGCCGCCGGCAGTGAGAACGTCGGTGCCGCCGAGCCCACGGCCAACATCGCCTGAGCGGGCAAACTCAGCGCACACACAACAGCCATAACGAACGATTTAAGCATGACATACCTCGCTTAATTGGCCGCCTGCATGGCCGCGCGAATGGCCTCAATGCGGTCACGGTTAGCATCAAAATCATAATAGCCAATGCGTGAAGACGAACGCACATCCACGCGTTGATCATCGGACTGCATGGCAAACTCCACGTCATCGACAAAACCCATCAATGACGTGGTGAACTCGGCATACACATAACTGACATCCTGCTGCACCACTTGCGCACCGGGCATATCAGCCACCACAGCCGCTAAACGGGCCATATACGTGCCTTTGTCGCCAGTGACCATGAGTGGCGCAATGGCTTTTTTGTCGCCCTCAGGCGCTTGGCTACCAACGGCGTGCGGCGCCGATGGCAGTGGCGCTAAACGGCCTTCGGCGTTGACGCCGAGGTTATCGGGGCGTGAACCTGATAACAGGCCAGCAGATGCTGTGGTGCTGAGCGTAACAAGTGCAACGAGTAGTATTTTTTTCATGATTATTTACTCAAGTAGCGCATCGCATCTTCGATGCCTTTTAGGGTAAGTGCGTGCATTCGATCTTCGATGAGCTTGAGCGTCATCTCCGTCGACTGCGTCATCTTCCAGTGCTTCTCCGGCTCAGGATTGAGCCAGACAATTTTCTGAAAATGGTTGGTTAGGCGCTGCATCCACAACGCGCCCGGCTCTTCGTTGAAATGCTCAACCGAGCCACCTACGGAGGCAATTTCATAAGGCGACATGCTGGCATCGCCAACAAATATCACGCGGTAGTCGCTGCCGTATTTATGAATAATGTCGTAAATACTGATGCGCTCACTGTGCCGGCGCATATTATTTTTCCACACGGACTCATAAATGAAGTTATGAAAATAGAAAAACTCTAGATGCTTAAACTCGGTTTTGGCCGCCGAAAAAAGCTCTTCGCAAATGCGCACATACGGATCCATCGAACCGCCAATATCGAAAAATAGCAGCACCTTGACGCGATTTTTACGCTCAGCGACCAGGCGAATATCGAGCAGGCCAGCATTGTGGGCGGTATGGCGAATGGTGTCATCGATGTCGAGAATTTCTTCGGCGCCCTGCCGCGCAAACCGCCGCAGCCGACGCAGCGCGAGCTTGATATTACGAATGCCGAGCTCAACATTGTCGTCGAGGTTACGAAAATCGCGCTTTTCCCAGACTTTCACCGCGGACTTATTGCGCGATGGCCCAGCCATGCGAATGCCCTCAGGATTAGCGCCATAGGCGCCAAAAGGTGAGGTACCGCCGGTGCCAATCATCTTATTACCGCCTTGATGACGCTTTTCTTGCTCCTGCAAACGCTCCATGAACTTTTTCATCAGCTCATCGAGCGAGCCTGACTTTTGCAGCTCAGCCAACTCCTCAGGCGAGAGCTGTTTTTCCAGCTCTTTGCGCAACCAGTCTTCCGGAATGGTTTTGTTCAACAGCTCAGCCGAGACGCCTTCTAGGCCATCGAAAAATGCCTTAAAGGCGCGATCAAATTTGTCGTAATGGCGCTCGTCTTTGACCATGCAGACTTTCGCGAGCTGATAAAACGCCTCGCTGTCGGCATAGACCATGCCGGCTTTCAGCGCGGCATTGAGATCGAGCAGCTCACGAATGCTCACCGGCACTTTGTGGCTGCGCAGCGTCTCAAAAAAATGTACTAACAAGGCGACTCTCCCGCCATCACTTAGGCATTTTCACGACGGTTCATAAACGCCAAGCGCTCCAACAATGCCACATCGGCCTCGTTTTTCAGCAAGGCGCCATAGAGTGGCGGAATGGCCTTGCGGGTGTCGCGATTGCGCAGCACATCTTCAGGGATATCATCGGACAAAATCAGCTTTAACCAGTCGATGAGCTCCGAGGTGGTCGGCTTTTTCTTCAAACCCGGCACTTTGCGCAAGTCAAAGAAAATATCCAACGCTTCTTTCAAAAGCGCGCCTTTGATACCGGCATGATGCACCTCAACAATGGCTTTCATGGTCTCGGCATCGGGAAATTGGATGTAGTGAAAGAAGCAGCGGCGCAAGAAAGCATCGGGCAGCTCTTTTTCATTATTGGAGGTAATGATGACAATGGGACGATGCTTAGCCTTGATGGTCTCGCCGGTCTCATAGACAAAAAATTCCATTTTATCGAGCTCGGTCAGCAAGTCATTGGGGAACTCAATATCGGCTTTGTCGATCTCATCAATCAGCAATACCACGCGCTCCTCGGCGGCAAACGCCTCCCAAAGCTTACCCTTTTTAATGTAATTGCTGATGTCATGCACGCGCTCAGTACCGAGCTGCGAATCGCGCAGACGCGACACCGCATCGTACTCATACAAACCCTGCTGCGCCTTCGTGGTCGACTTGATATGCCATTGAATCAGTCGCACACCAAAGGCCTCAGCAACCTGCTCGGCCAGCAAGGTTTTGCCAGTGCCCGGCTCGCCCTTAATGAGCAATGGCTTTTGCAAAGTCACTGCGGCGTTTACGGCCAGCGTCAGCTCGGGCGTGGTGATGTACTGATCAGTTCCAATAAATTGCATATCAATTCCTATCTGCTCAACGTTGAATTAGGTGTCGTTTTTTGGCGACTCTGAATGCACTAGCGCATCAATGCTCAGCACAAGACCCGCGACAAAACACCACGGTAACAGCGATTTCAATGAACCCTGGTGGGTCATTAGATCAAAAATGACGGCAATTGCCGTGGGCAGCAGCGTTAATTGGCCACTGCTCATGGTTAATGTCGGGGTAAATAACATCACGCCCAACAATAACCGCAGCAAACGCATCACGCGACTGCTGCCGCGCAACAACAAGCTGCTCGCCAGCCACCACACCACGCCTGCTGACAGCAAATACACCGGCCACATGAGCGTCGTGATTTCTGCCTCAGTCATCGTGTTTTTCCTCTCGCCGCTGATGGCTCCATGCTGGCGTTTGATCGGGGTTGATAAGCCATGGCTCACGCGCGGGCGGCATTTGCAAATAAAACCCCTGCGTCTGAATCTTCTCCAACACTTGTGTTACATCAGCGCGCGCTAAAGGCCGCTGAGCCGAGAGCATGATGTCGGTGACATGTACCGGCGCACCAAACTGCTGCATCAATACGTCCGGCACACGCGTGAGACCGTCAGCGCGTGTCGTGTAAAGATACATTTCATCTTTTTTTCGACTTTTGTAAATGGAACAAAACACAGGACTCATGACTTATCTCGATTTCATACTGGCCAGACGTTGCGCTGACCAGTCATCCAATAATGGCTGATGCCTGCTCAGCACATCGGCAATAATGGGCGACACATAGGGTACACGCCAGCCACTGAGCTGATCGAGCGCGCAGGCAATCGACACATCCACTGCTTGAATAATGACACGCTCAGCCAAGCGCTTGCGCCACAACACCTCTATTGGCATGCCTAAGCGCTCCGCAAGCGGCTGCATGGCGCGCTTAAGCGTATCAAATAACTTGCTGGCTTCACGAGGCAATGGTGCCGGCACCGGCGTTGGCCAAGTGCTCTCATCGGCTCGTGCTGCATGCATAAGCTCAATGAGCGCGTCACCGTCTTTGCGGGCCACCCGCGGATTGAGCTCGCTGATGCCACGAAAATCCGCGCTGTGTTGCGGCGGATTCACCGCCATTTCAAATAGACTCAATGGCTTCAGCAAATGCCCGCGTGGCACATCACGCTGCATGGCCTGCGTTTCCCGCCACTGCATGAGCGCCTGCAAAACAGCGCTTTGTTGACGCGAAAGACGCCAGGCATTGCCATGCTCGCGCCAGAGTTGCTGCGGGTCGGCCGGCGGCGACAGTCGACACACCTCGGCGCATTCAGCCTCGTAAATCGCCCACAGATCCTTCGCTTGCAAGCGCTCACGCAGCACCTCATAGAGCGCGGGCAAATGCCGCACATCGAGGGCAGCATAGTTTAGCTGCTGCTCGCTCAAGGGCCGCGCCAACCAGTTTGAGCGCGACGCATCTTTGGGGATGTCGATGTGTAGGATCTGCGCCAAGGCTTTTTGATAGCCCAGCTGCAAACCCTCGCCGAGCATAGCCAGCGCGATTTGTGTGTCGTGAACACCGGCCACCGGACCATCGCTATAGGGCGTTAATACCTCGAGGTCTTCCGAGCAGGCGTGCATGATTTTTAATGGGCCATTGGCGCCAAGTAGCGGCGCTAGGCATGAAATATCGGGGATGGCTACCGGATCGACGAGTATCTCGCCGAGGCCGTCGCCAAGTTGCAGCAAACCGAGTTTCGGGTAGAAGGTGTCGACACGAATAAACTCGGTATCGATGGCTAGCGGTTCGGCGCGCTGCCAACGCGGCAGGCTTTCAGCAAGCGCGTTGGCAGCGGTAATGAGGCTGTATTCGGGCACTAAATATCCAGTTGTTTGGCAATCACTTCGTTCATGATCTCATAGGTGCCGCCGCCAATGGAGAGAATCCGGTTATCGCGATACAAACGCTCGACTAATGACTCGCGCATATAACCCATGCCGCCGAAAATTTGCACGGCCTCGGTGGTCACGTAATCGCTGACTTGCGTGGCAAAGTTCTTCGCCATCGACACCTCTTTCAACGATGGAATGCCCTCACTCATGCGCGCCGCCACACGGTAGGTAAACTCGCGACTAGCCTCTAAACGCGTGGCCATATCGGCAAGTTTGTGACGAATGATGGGCATACGGCCTAACTGCTTACCAAAGGCTTCGCGCTCTTTCGCCCAGCGCAGGCTTTCTTCGAGTGCCATGGTTGAGGTCATATTGGCCATCACCGCCAAGTTTAGGCGCTCCATTTGGAAGTTGCTCATGATCAGCATAAAGCCAGCATTTTCGCTGCCAATGAGATTGCTAGCGGGCACTTTCACATTGTCGAAAAAAATCTCTGCGGTGTCGGATGCCCACCAACCCATTTTGCGTAATGGCTTGCCGGTAGAAACACCCGGCAAGTCACGATCAATAACCAATAAACTAATACCGGCATAGCCTGGGCCGCCAGTACGCACCGCGGCAACATAAAAGTCGGCGCGAATGCCGGAGGTAATGTAAATCTTGCTGCCATTGACAATGTAATCATCGCCAACGCGCTCAGCACGGGTTTTCAGGCCGGCAACATCGGAGCCGCCCGAGGGCTCAGTGATAGCCAGCGCAGCGATTTTTTTACCTTGCAAAGCCGGTACGGCATAGCGCTGGCGCAAGGCGTCACTACCCCATTTCACAATGGGCGGCAGAGCAATATCGAGTGAGCCAATGCTCGCAGCAAAACCACCGGAGCCACTGCGCATGATCTCTTCGGTCATGGCCACTTTCAGAAAAATATCGTCGCCAGTACCCCCTAGCTCTTCCGGGTAACCGACACCAAGCAGGCCCGCACTCGCGGCTTTCTCATACATTTCGCGCGGAAAAGTACCCGCCTCTTCCCAGTCGTTGATATATGGCAGCACTTCGCGCGCAACAAACTGGCGCGCGCTGTGGCGGGCTATTTCAGTGGTTTCAGTAAAATAGGTTGGGTAAAAAGACATGACAGACTCCTAAAGCGCCGATCGAAATAACGGCGTGACCGAGCGGTTCTATCATTCATTACGCGATGGCTCAAGAAAATATTTTATTAAGTAATGGATCGAGCCAAAAAGCGCTGCACATCGAGCACCGAAAATGGCCAATAAAGCACGGCGTCAGCACTGAGTCGTAACACAGGGATCTGCTCGCCATAGGCCAGACACAGTGCCTCGTCGAGCGCGATATCGACGGACTGCCAATGAAGCGGCTGCACCCGTGCGAGCTGCTCAAGCACGCGCTCGGCGTCATCACAGAGGTGACAACCGAGTGTGCCAAGTAGCTCGATCACAGCGCCGGGCGGCTGCGATGGCGAATGCGCCAGCAACGGTGGATTTTTGGGTTGCGCTGATAATCAAAACCGATGGTCGCGGCACTGATATCCTCAATAGCGAACTGCGCCATCAACGCCTCATCGAGCTCGAATTTGCGGAAGTTATTGGAAAAATACAGCGTGCCATCGGGCGTAAGTAAACGCATGGTGAGTTGCAACATGCGTACATGATCGCGCTGCACATCGAAAACGTCTTCACTGCGCTTGGAGTTAGAAAATGTCGGTGGGTCGAGGAAAATCAGCTCGTACTGCTCGATGGGTCGCGCCGCCACCTCCTCCTGCAACCACGCCATGACATCGGCCTGAATGAGGCGATTGTCATCATCTGGCAAGCCATTTAACGCCAAATTGCGCTCGGCCCAGAGCAGATAAGTCGGCGACAAATCCACCGTCGTGGTGGTCTGCGCGCCGCCTAATGCCGCGTGAGCGCTGACCGTGCCGGTATACGCGAAAAGGTTTAAGAAGTGCTTACCTTGTGCTTCGCGGGCAATGCGCTCGCGCATCGGGCGATGATCCAAAAACAAGCCAGTGTCGAGATAATCGGTCAAGTTAACCAGCAGTTGCGCCTGCCCTTCGCGGACCTCAAAAAACTTGCCGCGCTTGGCCTGCTTTTCGTATTGCTGTTTGCCGCTTTGACGTTCGCGTACCTTCAAAAACACTTTATCGCGATGCAGACCCATGACGTGACGGGTAGCACGCAGGGCTAGCTTGAAGCGCATGGCGGCTTTTTCAGGGTCCACGGTTTTCGGTGGTGCGTATTCCTGCACATGTAAACGGCCATCATAGACATCAATGGCAATATTGAATTCAGGTAAGTCGGCGTCATAGAGCCGGAAGCAACGAATGCCCTCAGCATTAGCCGCCTTGAGCGCGGCTTTGAGATTTTTCTGCAGGCGATTGGCGAAGTCCATGGCCTCGGGCGGCAGCTCATCATCGCTCGGATAAAACGCCAAGGGCTGCTCAGCTTCGGCGGGTATGACGCGGCCATGGCGAGCAAAAATCGGCAACGCCCCGTTAAATAAGCGTTGCGTGTTTTTGTGCTCTAAACCCAAGGCATCGGCATGCTCAATATTGGCGGCCAGCACCACCGCATCCCAGTTCGGCAAATGCTTACGCAGTTCACGACCCAAGGCGCGGTAAACATACTTAATGCTGTCTTCTTCGCCCAAACGCTCGCCATAAGGCGGATTGGTGGCGACCACACCGGGCACAGTGAAATTCATACCGGCACCGGTATTAGCCGCATCCCAGTCGGCAGGCAACGGCCAGTCACCAATGCGCTGTTGGGCAAAATGAATCCATTGCGCCACGCCGGCGGCCTGGGCGTTACGTTGAGCACTGCGTAAAGCATCGGCATCGGCATCAAAGCCGACAAGCTGAGGCGGTGCTTGGTCTTGTCCAGCAATACGCCGCGCTACGGCGTCATCACGAACCTCACGCCATATCGTGGCATCGTGCCCTAGCCAGCCCTCAAAGCCGAAGCGCACACGCGCCAAACCCGGGGCAATACCCGCCCACATTTGCGCGGCCTCAATGAGCACCGTCCCGGAACCACACAGTGGGTCAAATAAACGACCTTGCCCGCGCGTCGGCCAGCCCGCCTGCATGAGCAGCGCGGCGGCTAATGTTTCTTTTAATGGCGCATCGGTTTGCGCAACACGATAGCCACGACGATGCAGGCTATCGCCGGAAAAATCGATGCTAACGCTGATGTTTTCGTCTTCAATAAACAGGTGCAAGCTGAGGTCAGGCTGCTCACTATCGACTGATGGTCGGTTACCCGTGCGATCGCGAAAACGATCGACAATGCCATCTTTCAAACGCAAGCTCGTAAAGCGTGTGTGTGTGGCTACGCCCTTCGCTGCCGCGGCGCGAATGGCAAAGCTCGCGTCTTCACGCAAGACATTTTCCCAAGGGTATTTTAATGCCGTTTGGAAGAGCTTATCGGGATCGCCGGAGGGCACGCTAAATAACGGAAGCAGCACGCGCGAGGCTAACCGCGACCACAAACAGATACGATAGCCCGTGGCCAAATCGGCCTGCACCGAGATGGCACCTTTGAGTTGACGCGGGGCGCTCGCCCCTAAGGCAAGCAACTCGTCTATGAGCAGTTCATCGAGGCCATCGGCAGCGGTAACAATCCACTCGCGTTGTGCGGAGGTACTCATGAAGACGCTCCAACACTCGCATCCACCGTCTGGCGCCGCTTCAGTGCGCGTGATGCGCCAATAACCGCCTGCGTAATGACATCCGGCCCTTCATAAATAAAGCCGGTATATATTTGCAACAGCGACGCACCGGCCGCTATTTTTTCGGCCGCCGAATCCGCATTAGCAATTCCGCCAACACCAATGACCGGCAGTTTGCTATTGAGCGCGGTATGAAACTCGCGCAACACGCGAGTCGCTGATTCACGCACCGGGCGGCCACTCAAGCCCCCGGCTTCATCGGCAAACTGCAGGCCAGCAACAGCCTGACGCTCGATGGTGGTGTTGGTCGCAATGACGCCATCGATGCCCTGCGCGATGAACACCGCCGCCATCGACTCCACATCGAGCAAGCTTAAATCTGGCGCTACTTTCACCAATAGCGGCACGTATTTGCCATGTTGCTCGGCAAGCTCCAATTGGCGCGCCTTCAAGACAGCTAATAACTGGCTCAAGGCGGCTTCATTTTGAAGGCTGCGCAAACCTTGGGTATTGGGCGATGAAATATTGACAGTGATATAGCTTGCGTAAGCGTAGACTTTTTCTAAGCAAATCAAATAGTCATCGGCGGCCTGCTCCACCGGCGTGTCGGCATTTTTGCCAATATTAATGCCCAAAATGCCAGCAAACTTCGCGCGCTGAACATTGCGCACCAAGGCATCGACGCCGTCGTTATTGAAGCCTAAGCGATTGATGATGGCGTGGGCTGCCGGCAAACGAAACATGCGTGGCTGGGCATTGCCCGGCTGCGGACGCGGCGTGGTGGTACCGATTTCAATAAAACCAAAACCCAGTGCCGCCAATGCGTCAATGTAATCGCCGTTTTTATCCAAGCCGGCAGACAAGCCCACCGGGTTTGGAAACGTTAAACCGAGTATAGAGACAGGGTGTGATGGCGGCTGCGGCCAGCGTTGCAATAAGCCCATGCGCTCTGCCCAGCGCAGGCTGCCAAGCGCGACATGATGCGCGGTTTCAGGTTCAAGTTGAAACAAGGCGGCGCGCGCCAACGAATACCACATCAGTCACATCCCAGAGCATCAAGAGCGCCAGATTATACGCTATGGCGCGCGCCCTGAGGCCGCGCACCCTCGCCTCTGGTACGAATTAATCGTGTGCCGCGCGAATTCGCGTCAGTGTCTCGCGTGTGTCCGATGATAAGGACTCATTCAGCAGAGCATCGAGTGTTTTCAGCACACAGGCTTGCCGCGCAGGGTCTAATTTTGGCCAGATGCCAAGCGCGCCGGCCAAGCGTGATGCCAATTGCGGGTTGCGCGCATCAATTAACAGCAGCTGCTGCGCTAAGAGGTCATAGCCTTTGCCCGCCATGTCGTGAAAAGCTACCGGATTATTGCTGGCGAACTGACCAACAACAGCCCGTACGCGGTTGGGCACGGCGGCATCAAAATCATCATGCTGGAGTAGTGCCTCCACTGTGTTACGCGCTGAGGCGTGCGGCGCACTGGCCTGCGTGGCAAACCATTGATCGAGCACCAAGGGCTCATGCTGCCAACGCGCATAAAATGCCTGCACCGCTGCATCGGCACCCGGCAATTGCTGATGCACGAGCGTAGTTAGCGCGGCCTGCTCGGCACTCATGTGCGGCGCGACCGACAGCCAGCGCTGCGCCATCGTGGCAGCAGCTTCTGGCTGCAGACGGGCCAATGCGTCGAGGGCAACCGCCTCAAGACTGCGCGCGGCCATCGCGGCGGCACTGTAGACATAGGGCGTGAGCATGTGCTCATTGGCGAGAATGCTCTGCAAACTGCCTTCGAGTGGAGTTAGCACTTGTAGCAGCAACGCCTCGCGCGCGCGCTGTAGCGCGGCGGGGTCGTAGCAACTGACCTGATCAGACAGATAGGCCAAGTTGGGCAATTGCAAGAGCTTACTGGCCAGTGCCGGGTCACTGGTCGCGAGTGCTGGCCACATGGCCGCCAAGGCACCTGCCAAGGCACTGTCTTGTGGTTGACGAGCGCGCACATCGCCCCGACGGTACTGCTCAGCGAGCGCTAAAATTTCGCGTGTCGCCAAGGTATAGGTCGCCGACCATCGATTAAAGCTGTTGCTATCTAGGCGAATAAGCCGCGCTAAATCCTCATCACTGAGAGCGGCTTGTACCCGCACTGGCGCACTAAAGTCTCGAAATAATGACAACACGGGGGCTTGCTCAACCTGGCTGAAATGCCACGTTTGCTCCGCTTTTTCTAAGAGCAGCTGATGCGAGCTCGCGCTCACACTCGCCAATGTTGTGGTGAGCTCACCCGTCTCGCCAATAAACCCGAGGCGCACTGGAATCGGCAGTGGCTCGGGCGTCACGCCGGCATGCGACGTTTGCGACTGGGTCAGCGTTAATGACAAGGTCTTGCTATCGGCATGCCACGCACTCGTAACACGCACCACGGGCGTGCCGGGCTGGCGATACCAACGCAGCCATTGGCAAACAAAGGTATCAACGGCTAAGCCATTGGCAATGGCCATGCTGCTGAGGAAATCTTCGACAATGGCGGCTTGGCCATCGTAGGTTTTGAAGTAATGATCGCTGCCGCGGCGAAAGCCTTCTGCACCTAAAAACGTGTGCAGCATGCGCGCGATCTCAGCGCCTTTTTCGTAAATCGTGAGTGTGTAGAAATTATTAATTTCAACAAATGATTCAGGCCGCACAGCATGCGCGAGTGGCCCGGCATCTTCGGCGAATTGGTGGGTTTGCAAAAATGCGACATCTTCCAAGCGCTGCACCACCGGCGAGAGTTGTTCGGCGGAGAACTGCTGATCACGAAAAACCGTAAAGCCCTCTTTCAGACACAACTGAAACCAGTCGCGGCAGGTGACGCGATTACCACTCCAATTGTGGAAGTACTCATGCGCTACTACCGCTTCCACGCGCTGAAATCCGGCATCAGTGGTTGTGGCGGGATGGGCCAATACGCAGCTGGTATTAAAGACATTGAGACCCTTGTTTTCCATTGCGCCCATATTGAAATGTGACACCGCAACAATCATGTATCGATCAAGATCGTACTCGCAGCCATAGCGCTGCTCATCCCAACGCATCGCCGTTTGCAGCGAGCGCATGGCGTGATCGCATTTGTCTTGATCGACCTCCGCGGTGTAAATCTCTAGCGCGACCTCGCGGCCACTGGCGGTGGTAAAACTATCGCGCAAGACCGCCAAATCGCCGGCCACCAAAGCGAACAAATAACTGGGCTTGGGATGCGGGTCTTCCCAGGTGGCAAAATGTCGGCCGTTCTCGGCCTTACCGCTCGCCACACAGTTGCCATTGGACAGCAGCACCGGGCAGCTGGCTTGGTCGGCAACGATGGTGGTGCGAAATGTCGAGAGCACATCCGGGCGGTCAGGAAACAGCGTGATTTTGCGAAAGCCCTCAGCCTCGCATTGCGTGCAATATAAACCGTGCGAGCGATACAGACCTTCAAGTGCTAAATTTTTATCGGGATAAATACGCACTTTCGTGCTCAGCACGCCGCCCTCGCCAGCCCCATTAAACTGCCAAGTTTCCCCCTGCCATTGCCAGTCATCGGCGCTGAGTGGCTGATCATTCCACGCCACACTGAGCAGCTCCAAATCGGCACCGAGCAGCGTTAATGCAGCATCTTTAGGGGCGGATGCCGCACGCTTAAAGCGCAGTGTTGCGCTGACCTCGGCGCAGTCGCTAAGCAGTTCAACATGCAGGTCCGTGTGCTCAAGCGCATAGTGTGGTGCTTGATAGTCTTTCAAATAAATAGTGATTGCAGTCAAGCCTACTTCAGTCTTCATAGCACAGTCACTTCCCACTCATAGCCGGTGTATTTGCGTACATTGAGTACGCCGGTGTCGAATAATAAATATTGGCCTTTAATGCCGGTCAGCACGCCCTCCACGACACCCTTTTCGGGGGCTAGGGACTTCGCCTTCAGGGCAAACGCTTGTACCGGATAGTCCAGCGCCAGTACCTCGGCTTCCAAGGGCTCAATTTGCCCCGGGTATTCGGCCATCAAGGCATCAAGCTCAGCATGACAGAGCTCAAATAAACGCTCCCGCTCAGCCGCCAAATCAACATCGGCATAGTCGCCCTTCACTAAAGCCTGCCATTTGGTTTTATCGCTAATGTGCTCAGCCAGCACCACCTCAATTAGGCCCGATAAACGCCGCGAGGCAACCCGAAAAATCGGCAATGCTTGGCCTGCGCCTTGATCGATCCATCGCGTGGGGATTTGCGTCTCTCGGGTGATGCCGACTTTTACGCCTGTCGAGTTGGCGAGGTAGACCACATGCGGAATCATGCAATGCGTCTGACCCCAGTCCGGCTCGCGACACGTCCCCAAATGATGATGGCAGGTCTCCGGTTTCATGATGCACATATCGCAGGCGGCTAAAGTGATTAGGCAGCGATAGCAGTAGCCTTGGTTAAAGGACTTATTGCTCGATTTGCCACAGCCCACACAGGTGATGCGCTCAGAGCAGCTAATGCGCAACGTATGACCAATGTGCTCATTGAGCGAGAAGTCGAGGCCGTCGAGCGGTAAAAAATAACGCAAGGCATCAAGCCCTAAGGCCTGTTGGTCGACCCGCATTTTCCGTACAGTACCGCGCATATTGGCTCCTTTTGTGGGGCGAAAATAGGATGTGTTTATGAAGCAAGCGAGCCCCGCTCATGCCCCTGCGGCAGAGCATTTAATCACCGAGGCATTGCGCCATCTTAGCAGCGCTTCCACGTGTTTATGGGTAGCCGATGACGAATTGACGACAGCGGCGGCGAGTAACAGCGCCACATCATTACAATGGGTTTCACGCACGCCCTTGGCGCTACTGAGTGAACCATGGCAGCAGCGCTACGCCATCGCTATTGCTGTGGTGCCTGCAGAATTAGCGCCATCACAGGCGCTGCATCTGCTATCGAGTTTGCGGGATTTGCACGCGCGTCAGGTACTTGCGTTTGTTCCAACTAATGCCTTGGGGTGGCAGGCCGCCGATCTGTTAGCACTCGGCATGCAGCGACATGCGCGCTTTCATCACGGCGCACAGCTCATCGAGGCCTGGAGTTTTGATATCAAAACTTATAAAGCTGTGCCCGACTGGCTGAACCCACGATTTTGGGCAAACCCCGAGCATTGGGGCAAATTTCGCTGGTAATCAGTGTAAGAACTTCACCGGCTTTTCAGCCGCCGTGGGGTCATCGCAGACCTCGCCCTCTTTCTCGGCTTTATGGATATAGCCGCTGTGTTCGGTGGTCGGCAAATGTTGCTTTTCCCAAACAATCACGGCCTGCAAGCAGGTTTCTAATTGCTCTGGGCTTAAGCGCTGGCCATCGGGCCATTTGCCTAATTCCACGGCACGCTTTAAGTTCGCGACAATGTCGGGCGTGAGCACGTCAAGCATGCGCGCCAATAATGCATCACTCATGAAAAACCTCGACTCAATCAATACCGGCTTGGTGACTATTCCAGCCTAGTTTGGTGCGACAAGCCGCGTAAAAATCGTGGCCTGGTGGGTGCAATAAACGCAGTTTAAACGGATGTTTTCGCACATAAATCCAATCACCGGATTGCAAAATTTGCCCCGGTTGACCATCGGCACTGATGCGCGGCGGAATATCGGATAAGACTAAGAGTTTAATCTCGCTATTGCCATCGACGACAATAGGACGACTGCTCAGTGTGTGCGGGTGCATGGGCACAAGCCCAATAGCATCGAGGCGCGGATGCAAAATTGGGCCACCGCCAGAAAGCGCATAGGCGGTGGAACCGGTTGGCGTGGAAATAATCAGGCCATCGGAGCGCAGGCGATAGACAAACTGCCCTTCAATATAAAGCTCAAATTCGATCATGTGCACGGTGGTGCCGGTGTGCAAAATCACGTCATTGAGTGCCAGCATCTCGCTTTCTTCGCGACCCTCACGAACCACCGAAGCACTCAATAAAAATCGCACATCCTCGCTGTAATGACCCGCTAAAACGGCGCCGACTTGCTGCTCAATTTCGCTGGGTAAGACATCGGTTAGAAAGCCCAAGCGACCACGATTAATGCCGAGCACAGGCGTGTTGGCGCGCGCCAAGGTGCGCCCAGCGTGCAGCAAGGAGCCATCGCCGCCGACCACAATAATCAGGTCGCAGGCCTCACCGAGTTGGGATTTTGTGCAGATCTGCAAATCATCGCGCGCCATGATGGCGGCGGTGTCTTCGTCATAAATGACGTGACGGCCTTGGGCCACTAAATAGCGATGTAGTTCGCCGAGTGTGTCAGCCACCGCGGCATTGCCGGGGCGACCCATTAGGCCAATATTTCGAAAGGAATCCATGAGCTAGCCTTTAGCGCGTTGCAAATAGTCTAGCGACTCATATCGCACGGCGAAAGACGTTTTGGCGGATGATTGTTGCTAGTTTAAATCTCAACCGCATCATCGTAGTAGATGTCATCGCTTAACCACAGATCGGCATCAGTATTATCGAAATACTCTTCACGTTCCATATCCATTGTTTTCTCACTGTCTTTTTAATTTGTCAGTGCATTAAAACGCTGGAAAATGACAAGCAGATGACACCTTAACGGTTGCTGATAACTTGCTGCTCAACACGCGGATTGTGCTTACGCTTGCCACGCAATAAGCGCTGCCACAGGGTGGTATCAGACCACTCGCTGATCACTTGCTCAGAAAACACCACGCGCTGCATATCGACCGGGCCGATGCGCGGGTTGTCGATGTCAGCACGGAAGCATTGCGCATAGCCGGTCGCGGTTTCATGAACAATCACCGAATGCAGCGCCACATCTTGCTCGCCATTGGCCATATCGGTGAGGCTCAAGGCGCGATCAATGAGTGTAAAAAACATCCGCGAAAACTGCTCGGCCGATGGCGACACTGGCAAAGCGATCCAGCGCGCGCTGAACTGCTTACAAGCCGCTATATAGTCGGCGTCATCTTCGTCCCAAAACGCCACGGCATGGTCAAAGGCATCAATCAGATTGCGAATATCATCTTTCATCAGGCCAAAGTCGTAGACCATCTGGCCGTTATCGAGGGCGTGCGCTTCGAGCAAGACTTCGACTTGATAACTGTGCCCGTGAATGGAGCGTTTGCAGCGATCACTGCTGCAATTACGCACAATGTGGGCATTTTCAAAGCGAAACAGCTTACGAATTAACATGCGATGACTCATCGACTTGGCAGACTACGATGGCTTCTAGTCTAGCAAAAACCACGCGATGGGCGGCGGCTTTTTCAGTCGCAAGTTTCGCCTCAGGCTTGTACAATCGCCCACGGCTTGTGTTGTCACCTGGGCTATCCGCCCTTGCCCCCAGACAGCCTCTATTCAAACGCCCCATCAGGAGTTTTATTAATGAAACAGCCCGTTCGCGTAGCAGTTACCGGCGCCGCCGGCCAAATCGGTTATAGCCTGTTGTTCCGCATCGCTTCTGGCGAAATGCTCGGCAAAGACCAGCCCGTTATTTTGCAAATGCTGGAAGTGCCTTTTGAGAAAGCCCAGGCCGCGCTAAAGGGCGTGATGATGGAACTCGACGACTGCGCATTCCCCTTGCTCGCCGGCATGGTCGGTAGCGATGACCCTAATGTTGCGTTTAAAGATGCTGACTACGCCCTGCTCGTTGGTGCTCGTCCACGCGGCCCTGGCATGGAGCGCTCAGACCTTCTGCAAGAAAACGCGAAAATTTTCACCGTGCAAGGCAAAGCCTTAAACGATGTAGCCTCGCGCAATGTCAAAGTATTGGTGGTCGGAAACCCAGCCAACACCAACGCCTACATCGCCATGAAGTCAGCGCCTGATCTGCCCGCTAAAAACTTCACCGCCATGCTGCGTTTAGACCACAACCGCGCGCTGTCGCAGTTGGCCAGCAAAACCGGTAAAGCCGTAGCCGACATTGAAACCATGACGGTGTGGGGCAACCACTCACCCACCATGTATGCCGACTATCGCTTCGCCACCATCGCTGGTGCCAGCGTGAAAGACATGATCAACGATGAAGACTGGAACCGTACGGTGTTCTTGCCCACTGTTGGCAAACGCGGCGGCGCCATCATTGAAGCGCGTGGCTTGTCGTCGGCTGCTTCGGCTGCCAACGCCGCCATCGACCACATGCACGATTGGGCCCTCGGCACCAATGGCAAATGGGTCACCATGGGCATCCCATCCGATGGCAGCTACGGCATTCCTGAAGGCGTGATGTACGGCGTGCCAGTGACCTGCGCCAACGGCGAATACACCCGCGTGGAAGGCTTAGAAATCGATGCCTTCTCGCGTGAGCGCATGGATTTCACACTCAATGAGCTGCTCGAAGAGCGTGACGGCGTGGCGCATTTGCTGTCATAAGGCTGGCTTAAACGACCGATGCGGCTATCGGTCGGTTAGCAAAAATAAACCCGCTTCGGCGGGTTTATTTTTGTCTCAGCACTTCCGACACGCGACCCCGCAGCAACGGAAGAACCTCGTACTCGAACCACGGATTCCGGCGTAGCCACAGGTTATTCCTCGGACTCGCGTGTGGAAGGGGCACTAAGTGTGGCCAATGCGTGCGCCACGACTTCACCTGCTCTGTTACCGACGCACCCGCCTCATGCGCCTTTCTTCCCGGCGCTTGTCCCGCAATTAGAATCCTTGCCTCTGGGTGCAACTGAAGAATTGGCTTAGGATCAAGCGCTAGATGAACCTCGCAACGTGTGCAGGCACTTGACACCGAATCAGCCAATATTGTACAAATATACGTACAACAGGAGCCGCCCCATGGACGCAATTACTTACAGCACTGCCCGAGCCAAACTAGCTGACACTATGGATCGTGTGTGCGATGACCACGAGCCTATCATCATCACCCGGAATGGCCAGCAGGCCGTTGTGATGATGGCGCTTGATGACTTTAAGGCGCTGGAGGAGACTTCCTACCTGCTGCGCAGTCCCAAGAACGCGCGCCGACTGCTTGAAAGCATTTCAGCGCTAGAGTCCGGCAAAGGTCAGGCACGGACTCTGCTCGAGTGAATATAGTTTTCTCCGAAAAGGCATGGGAAGACTACTTGTATTGGCAAAAGACCGATAAAAAACTGGTGCAACGAGTCAATGGCTTAATCAAAGAGATTGCCAAAACGCCCCACTCGGGAACTGGAAAGCCAGAGCCATTGAAGCATGCGTTGTCCGGTTACTGGTCACGCCGCATCAATGACGAGCACCGCATTGTCTACAAAGTCACTGATGACTCTTTGCTTATCGCTCAGTTGCGATACCACTACTGAGGTGGCTAACAGTTTATTAGTGCGCATGCTCATTTATCTGGCCTCGCCAACATAATTCATCGATAGATCAACGCCTTGCTGCCCGCCCTTGGCCCGCTTACCAACCACATCGAGCTAAACTTTCTGACCAGCAACATTTTTCAGCAATCAAGCCGTGTCATTATCATGCCACGGCACCACTAGCTCAGGAATTGCGTATGGCTCACGGCATCATCAACTCCATCGCCTACGATGAACAAGGCAAGCGCATCGACCGCGTTGAATTGGGCGACTCGCGTGCTTTCTTGGCAGACAATCCCAAGGCCATGCTGTGGATTGGCTTGCATGAGCCCGACGCCGAGGTTTTGGCCCAGCTTCAGCAACAGTTTGATCTGCACGAGCTAGCCATTGAGGATGCCTTGCGCGCCCATCAGCGCCCGAAAATTGAGGCCTATGGAGGCCAGCGCTTCATTGTCGTGCACACAGCCGAGCGCGAGGGTTCGCGCATTGTCTTTGGCGAAACCCATTTGTTTATTGGCGAGCGCTTTTTAATCAGTGTGCGCCACGGGCCATCGCACTCCTACGCCACCATGCGCCAGCGCGTCGAGGCCAGACCGCAGCAACTCGCGCACGGGCCAAGCTATCCGCTCTACGCAGTGCTGGACTTTATCGTCGATAACTATGTGCCCATCGTGGAGGACTTTAAGCAGACCTTGCAGCAGCTCGAATCGGATATTTTCCAGGCAAATTATAAGCGCGGCACCATTAAGCGCCTGTATGTGCTGAAGCGCGAATTGATCACGCTGCGCCTGGCCTCCTCGCCCATGCAAGATATTGCGCAGGAGTTAAGCCATGCCACCGATGATTTGGTGCACCCGAGTATTCAGCCCTACTTTCGCGACATCGCCGATCATTGCACGCGCATCAATGAAGCCATCGATGCACTCAATGAGCTGCTCAGCTCGGCCATTCAGGTGAATTTATCGCTGGTCACGGTGAAACAAAACGAGGTGGTGAAGAAGCTTGCTGGATGGGCCGCGCTGTTAGCACTGCCCACGCTAGTCACCAGCATCTACGGCATGAACTTTAAGTTTATGCCGGAGCTTAGCCTGCCCTATGCCTATCCCACCGTGGTCGCAATTACCGTGCTGGCTTGTGTGAAACTGCACAGCACATTGAAACGAGCAGGCTGGATGTAAGCCGCTCGCCGCGCCTTACATGAGCGCGTGCGGGGCGGTGATGACGCCATTATTGTCGGCATAAACGTATTCGCCGGGCCTAAACGTGATGCCGCCAAAAGTCACCGGCACATCGACCTCGCCAACGCCTTTGCGCACACTTTTCAGTGGAATGGACGCCAGCGCTTGCACGCCTAAATCCAACTCAGCGATGGCATCGACGTCGCGAATACAGCCATAGACGATGACTCCCGCCCAGCCTTGACTGACGGCACTGTCGGCGATTAAGTCGCCGAGCAAGGCACAGCGCAATGACCCGCCGCCATCGACGACCAGCACACGGCCCTCGCCGGGGGTGGCGAGCAATTCTTTCACGCGCGAATTGTCTTCGAAGCATTTCACCGTGACCATGGCGCCACCAAATGCCGATACGCCACCAAAGTTAGAAAACATCGGCTCGCAAACGCGCACCACATCGGCATGGTCGTCGCATAAATCGCAGGTAACAAAAGTCATTAAACACTCCTTTAGCTCAAACAATTTAGACAGTTTACGCCAGCGCGACCATGTCGTTGTAGTGCACTCGTCTGATGCCCGGTGCAGGTATCGGTGCCAATGCCAACGCCGCCATAGCAGAGGCAACCAGCTCACCATGCACAGGTCGATACTTCGCCAAGGGCCCGATAAACGCCGGGGCAATCGGTGCCGAGAGCAGCTGGCCGATGCGCTCACCAAGGCGATTTTCCTCGCGCGCACCCAATAGCAACGACGGCTGAATAATGCTTAGATGAGCAAAGCCCAAGGCCTCAACTGCGGCTTCCATCTCGCCTTTCACACGCGAATAAAATGACCGCGCATGCTGATCGGCACCGACGGCACTGACCACCATAAAATGCTGTACACCAATGCGTTTAGCCAGCCGTGCAAACGCTAAAACCGCATCAAAATCGACCGCCCGAAAGGCCGCTTGGCTGCCCGCTGTTTTAATGGTTGTGCCCAAACAACACACTGCCACATCGGCTTGCCACTTGGTCATCCAGCCCTCGAGTGCCGAAAACTCGGTGACATGCTCAAGAACCCGAGACTGTTTTTTCAAGGCTAATGGCCGTCGTGAAATGCTCATTAGCGCAGGCTTGCTGCTGGCCTGAGTGAGCTGCTGCAATAGCGAGGCACCAATAAAACCACTGGCTCCGGCTAACAAAATGCGCGTCATGGCACTATCCTATGGCTATCAATGCAGCGACTCTACGCACAAGCGCAGGTGTCGTCAGCAGGCTTAGCGAGTTTTTCATGGCATTAGCCGTTATTTTTTCTCAGAAATTTGGTGCTTGCTTAACGCGGCTATCGCTTGTGCTCGTCTTCAGTTTCCTGTCATTGCCGGTAAGTGCAGAAAAACTTTATCGTTTTCAAGATGCTAACGGCAATACCTTACTCACCAATCAAGTCGCCCCCGGTGGTAAAAAACCCCTGCAGTCGGCCGATAAGCGCTATAGCAAACTCGTCAAAGTCACGTGGTATGCCGACACCAATGTGCATCGCTATGGCAATTATGGTGCAACGGAGGCCTCCGTGCGCCCGAGTGCTAGCAAAAACCGCTCAGCATTTGATCCACTCATTGCGGCCGCAGCGCAACAACATCGCATCGATTTTGGCTTGATAAAAGCCGTCATTCATACCGAGTCAGGCTTTAATCCGCGCGCGCGTTCAGGCCCCGGCGCGCAAGGTCTGATGCAATTGATGCCGGCCACAGCCGCGCAGTATCGGGTTGATGATGTCTGGGATCCTGCGCAAAACATCAACGCCGGCAGTAAACATTTGAGCTATCTGCTCAAGCGCTATAAAGATATAAGGATAGCGCTTGCCGCTTACAACGCCGGGCAAGGTAATGTGGATCGCTATGGCGGCATTCCGCCGTTTACTGAGACCAGAGATTATGTGGCTCGCGTAATGAGCCGCTATCAGAAGCTGTATGCGCAGGCAGTGCCTGCAGTGGTGTCATCACGCCAATAGTGGCGCCTTCCAAGACCAGTGCATAACGCGTTAAGCAAGCGCCGGGCCCAGGCATTTTGCATTCGCCGGTGATGGCATCGAAGCGCCAACCATGCTTGCTGCAGCGCAGACTTAAGGTCGACTCACCATCGACGACTTGCATACGTGCATCGCGCAGATCGGCTTGCCGATGTGGGCATTGATTGCGAATCAGCAAGCGCTGCCCCGCCTCCTGTATGAGCAATAGCGGTACGCCATCGACAACAAATTCGCCGCGATAGCCTTCGTCGAGATACATGAGTTTTTCTAACGCCAGATAGGGCATAAGGCAGGCTCACAAAAAAAGGGCAGATAACAGAAAGGCGGGTTTCCCCGCCTTTCGTGTCAACGCGTGAGGTATTACTTGCCGTGATTTTCCGACAAATAGAACCATGTCTCTAATACCGAGTCCGGATTGAGCGACACCGAATCAATGCCCTGCTCCATCAGCCATTGCGCCAGATCGGGGTGATCTGAGGGGCCCTGACCACAGATGCCAATATACTTACCCGCATCGCGGCAGGCTTTAATGGCACGTGAGAGCAAGAACTTCACGGCGGGATCACGCTCATCAAACAGGTGCGAAACAATACCTGAGTCACGATCAAGGCCCAGCGTTAGCTGCGTTAAGTCATTGGAACCGATCGAGAAACCATCGAAGTGCTGCAAGAACTCATCGGCCATGATGGCGTTGGTGGGTAGCTCACACATCATGATGATGCGCAGGCCATTCTCGCCGCGCTTGAGGCCTTTCGCCGCCAACAACTCAATGACTTTTGCCGCACCCGTTGGCGTGCGAACAAACGGAATCATGATTTCAACGTTGGTTAAGCCCATGGTGTCGCGGACTTTTTTCAGCGCGCGTACTTCCAAGTCGAAGCAGTCGCGGAAATTGTCGGAAATGTAGCGGCTGGCGCCACGGAAGCCGAGCATGGGGTTTTCTTCTTCCGGCTCGTAGAGCTTGCCGCCGATCAAGTTCGCGTATTCATTGGACTTAAAGTCCGACATACGCACAATGACTTTTTTCGGATAGAACGCCGCCGCCAAGGTGGCAATACCTTCGCTCAGCTTCTCCACGTAGAAGTCCACGGGCGAGGCATAACCGGCACAACGCTGATCCACGGCCTGCTTGATGTCGCGTGGCAAGGTGTCGTAATTCAACAGCGCCTTCGGGTGCACGCCAATCATACGGTTGATGATGAACTCCAAGCGCGCCAAGCCAATGCCTTCATTGGGCAGCGTGGCGAAGTCGAACGCACGATCGGGGTTACCAACGTTCATCATGATTTTGAACGGCAGTTTTGGCATCGACTCGATGGAGTTTTTCTGGATTTCGAAGTCCAACAAACCTTCATAAATAAAGCCAGTGTCTCCTTCAGCACAGGACGCGGTAACTTCCATGCCATCTTTCAAAATATCGGTGGCATTGCCACAACCAACGATAGCCGGCACGCCTAATTCACGGGCAATAATAGCGGCGTGGCAGGTGCGGCCGCCACGGTTGGTAATGATGGCGCTGGCGCGCTTCATCACCGGCTCCCAATCGGGGTCGGTCATGTCGGAGACCAGCACATCGCCGGGCTGGACCTTGTCCATCTCTTTAATGGAGCGCACCACGCGCACCACACCAGAGCCAATACGCTGCCCAATCGAGCGGCCTTCGCACAAGACTTTGCCCTGTTGCTTGAGCAGATAACGCTCCATGGTGCCGGCGTTTTGACGACTTTTCACGGTCTCGGGGCGTGCTTGCACGATATAGAGTTTGCCGTCATCGCCGTCTTTGGCCCACTCGATGTCCATCGGTGAGGCGTAGTGTTTCTCGATAATCAAGGCTTGGCGTGAGAGCTCTTCGATCTCGGCATCGGTCAAAGCAAACACGGCGCGCTCGGCTTTATCGACGTCAACAATTTGCGTGGAACGGCCAGCGGCACCGCTGTCGGCGTAAATCATTTTTTGCGCTTTCGTGCCTAAATTGCGACGCAGCACCGCTGGGCGACCGGCATTGAGCGTGCCTTTGTGCACATAGAATTCATCGGGGTTGACGGCGCCTTGCACGACCATTTCGCCGAGACCATAAGAGGCCGTAATAAACACCACATCGCGGAAGCCAGACTCAGTATCGAGTGTGAACATGACACCGGCGGTACCGATTTCCGAGCGCACCATGCGCTGAATACCAGCCGATAACGCCACCAGTTTGTGCTCAAAGCCTTGGTGCACGCGGTAGGCAATGGCGCGGTCATTAAACAGTGACGCAAACACTTCTTTAATGGCAATCAGCACATTATCGAAGCCGCGAATATTCAGGAAGGTTTCTTGCTGACCGGCAAATGAAGCGTCGGGCAAATCTTCGGCGGTCGCCGATGAGCGCACAGCCACGGGCATTTCTTCATTGCGGCCGGTGAGCTCATCGAAATGCTGGCGCACTTCGGCCTCAAGCGCCGGTAATAACGGTGTTTCAACCACCCATTGGCGAATCTTTTTACCAGCCTCAGCAAGAGCCACCACGTCGTCGACATTGAGCGCATCAAGCACATCATTGATGCGTTTGTTCAAACCGCTTTGCTCGAGGAAGTCGCGATAAGCCTGCGCGGTAGTCGCAAAACCGCCAGGAACTGACACGCCGGCATTGGCGAGGTTGCTGATCATTTCGCCTAATGACGCGTTTTTGCCGCCGACGGTGTCGACATCGTGTTTGCCTAACTGCTGAAACGGAATGACAAGATTAGCCACGGTGATGCTCCCTGTTGGGGTGAGGATTCGCGTCGCGGTGGATCACACGCTGCGACAGAGTGATTTGATTCTACTCTATGCTTTTAGGCTTTGCTGTTTCCAGCAGTCGGATTTCCGACCAAGGTCGCAGGCTTTTTTGTGTGCTACACACCACACAAGCATTAGACTTAGCCAGTTGTTTTTTCTTGGCTTTTTTCGTGCCACACTAGAAAAACACGGCGCTGATATACCGGCCAAAAACATTCATAAAATAAATACCATCTATTTTCTTTGCTTATACACAGGAAAAAGCCATGAAGCGCACCGTATTTTTCATCTCCGATGGCACCGGCATCACCGCCGAGACACTCGGCCATAGCCTGCTTGCTCAGTTTGAAAATATCGAATTCGACGAAAGCACGCTGCCATATATCGACACCGTGGAAAAAGCCGAGGCGGTCGCTAAGGAAATCAACCGTGTGGCCAAAGATGAAAGCGCCGGTGGGCGACCCATTATTATCGACACCATTGTTGATAAAAAAATTCGCGATGTAATTTCCGCCGCCGACGGCTACATGATGGATGTTTTTGAAACCTTCGTAGATAAGCTGCAAACCGAGTTGGCCTCGCAAGCGGTCAATGCCGTGGGCAAATCGCACTCCATCATCGACAACAAGAGCTATAACGTGCGCATCGATGCCGTGCATTTCGCTCTCGACAACGACGATGGCGCGCGCACCAAGCATTACGACAAGGCAGACTTAATCGTGGTTGGCGTGTCGCGCTCCGGCAAGACCCCGACCTCACTGTATATGGCGCTGCAGTTTGGCATTTATGTCGGCAATTACCCGCTGACCGAAGATGATTTCGATGACCTGCGTCTGCCCGCCTCTTTGCGCGAGCACAAGCACAAGCTATTTGGCTTAACAATCGACCCGATTCGGCTATCGGCTATTCGCAATGAGCGCCGCGCCAACTCGCCGTATGCGTCATTGAGCCAATGCCAAATGGAAGTTCGTGCGGTGGAAGCGATGTTTAACCGCGAGGGCGTGCCGTTTATTCAAACCACGCACTTATCGATTGAAGAGATTTCTACGCGGATTATGGCCACGGTTGGGCTTAAGCGGCGGTCATTATGAGCTTTACTAAGCGGCTATCTTGGCTTTGATTGCGCCGTGGGGGGATGGGGTGGATGAAGCATAGCGAAGCGTGGCTCACCCACCCCATCCCCTCACCGCCCTCACTAAAAACTACGTAGCCTTCTCCAGCTCCCGCTTACTAACCCGCTCAGCCTCAAGCACAAGCGCATCGTCTTTCACCGACACCTGCACGCGCCCACCCTTGTCGGCGAGCTTGCCAAACAGAATCATCTCGGCCAATGGCTTTTTCAGGTGCTCCTGCAGCACGCGCGCCATGGGTCGTGCGCCCATCAGTCGGTCATAGCCTTTTTCAGCCAGCCAGGTACGCGCCTCGTCATCGACTTCGAGCAAGACATGCTTGTCGTCGAGCTGCGCTTGTAGTTCAACGAGGAATTTATCGACCACGCTGCCAATCACCAGCGGATCAAGCGCGGCAAAGGCGATGATGCCATCGAGGCGATTGCGGAACTCTGGCGTAAAGGTTTTCTTCAGCGCTTCCATGCCATCGGTGCTGTGATCTTGGTGAGTAAAGCCCATGCTCGCGCGACTGACCTGCTCAGCGCCAGCGTTGGTGGTCATCACCAACACCACATGACGAAAATCGGCTTTGCGACCGTTATTATCCGTGAGCGTACCGTGATCCATGACCTGCAAGAGCAAGTTAAAGACCTCCGGATGCGCCTTCTCAATTTCATCGAGCAGCAATACGCAGTGCGGATGTTTGACCACGGCCTCGGTGAGCAAACCACCCTGATCGAAGCCAACATAACCCGGTGGCGCACCAATGAGGCGCGATACAGTATGGCGCTCCATGTATTCCGACATATCGAAACGAATCAGCTCAATGCCCAATGTGCGTGCCAACTGGCGAGTGACTTCGGTTTTACCAACACCCGTGGGCCCGGAAAATAGGAAGCTGCCAATGGGTTTTTCCGGTGACTTTAAACCCGCACGCGAGAGCTTGATGGCCGCTGCCAGCGAGTCGATAGCGGCATCTTGCCCGAACACCGTCATCTTAAGGTCACGCTCAAGATTACGTAGCGCCTCTTTGTCATTGGATGTCACGGCTTTTGCCGGGATGCGCGCCACTTTCGCGACCATCTCCTCAATATCAGCGACGTTGATGACTTTTTTGCGCTTGCTCACTGGCTGCAGACGCTGAAATGCACCGGCCTCGTCGATCAGGTCAATGGCTTTATCCGGCAAATAGCGCTCGTTGATATAGCGGTCGGCCAATGTCGCCGCCGACAGCAGCGCTTTATCGGCATAACGCACGCTGTGATGCTCCTCAAAGCGCGATTTCAGGCCACGCAAAATGCGGTAGGTCTCGTCGACACTGGGCTCCGCAACATCGATTTTATGAAAGCGTCGCGACAGCGCGCCATCTTTCTCAAAGAGGTTGCGATACTCTTGATACGTGGTAGAGCCCATGCACTTGAGGCTGCCATTGGCCAATGCCGGTTTCAGCAAATTCGAGACATCGAGCACCCCGCCGCCGGCCGAACCCGCACCAATGATCGTGTGGATTTCATCGATAAATAAAATCGCGCTGGGCTTGTCAGTCAGCTCATTAATCAACGCTTTAAAGCGTTTTTCAAAGTCACCGCGGTATTTTGTACCCGCCAGCAAAGCGCCAATATCGAGCGAATACACCTCACCATCGGCAATGGCATCGGGCACTTTGCCCTCAACGATGAGCCATGCCAGCCCTTCGGCTATGGCGGTTTTACCAACACCGGGCTCACCAACCAATATCGGGTTATTTTTGCGACGACGGCATAACACTTGAATAGCCCGCTCAATTTCAGGCTCGCGCCCCACGAGTGGGTCAAGCTTGCCTTTTTTGGCCATGTCGTTGAGGTTGACGGTGTAATTTACTAAGGCTGAGTCTGCGACAGCTTCAGCCACGCCATCAGGATCGCTGGTGTCATTTTCTTTGGCGTCATCGGTCCCCGATGAGCTGCCATGCGACAAATAATTCACCACATCCAGGCGACCAATACCCTGCTGCTTGAGCATATAAACAGCATGAGATTCTTGTTCTGAGAAAATCGCCACCAGTACGTTAGCGCCGACTACTTCACGCTTTCCTGACGATTGCACATGAAACACCGCGCGCTGCAACACGCGTTGAAAACCAAGTGTGGGTTGCGTTTCACGGCCGCCATCGGGATCAGGTAACAATGGCGTAGCGTCATCTATATAAGTCGCCAACTCACGGCGCATGGCATTAGGCTCGCCACCGCAGGCATGCACCGCAGCCGTGGCCGATTCGTTATCGAGTAGTGCAAGCAATAAATGCTCAACCGTAATAAATTCGTGGCGTTTTGCCCTCGCCTCGCGGAATGCCACGTTGAGGGTCAGCTCCAGTTCTCGACTTAACATGCCTGCCTCTCCTTGCCGCTGCTCAGGGCACCGGCTCTACCAGACACAGCAGCGGATGCTCATGCTGCCGCGCGTAATCGACCACCATGGCCGCTTTGGTTTCTGCCACATCACGCGAGTAAGCGCCAATACCAGCCTTACCCAAATGATGAACTTGTAACATCAGCCGTGTGGCATGCTCGCCAGTCAGACCGAAAAACTGCTCCAACACGTCAATGACGAACTCCATAGGAGTGTAATCGTCATTAATCATGACAACTTGATAGCGTTTTGGTTTTTCAAGCTCGGGTTTCGCCGGCTCAATGAGCGCCGTGCGACCAACATCAGGCGAATCACTGTCGTTATCTTCCCGGCTCATGTGCCATTTACCTGCTGCATTCATACGACATCATAAAAAGTTAAATCGATACTTCACTGTAGCAGAAAGCATTGCCGTGCCTAGGCATCAATGCATAGTATTTATGCAGTTAACATGCCTTCTAGCACGCGCCACTGACGATTCGACAAACCTCATGCAAAACCATTAGACGAAAAAAAACACCCCTAACTGGCCAAGACTCGACCACTTAGAGGTGTCTTTGGTCGCGCTTACATATGGCTGATGATGGCATCACCAAATTCAGAGCAGCGCAGCAGCTTGGCATCGGGCATGAGGCGCTCGAAGTCATACGTCACCGTTTTTGCTTCAATAGCCTTTTCAACGCCCTTGATAATCAAGTCGGCGGCTTCACCCCAGCCCATATGACGCAGCATCATCTCGGCAGACAAAATAATGGAGCCTGGGTTGACCTTGTCTTGACCCGCGTATTTAGGGGCCGTGCCGTGCGTGGCTTCAAACACGGCCACGGAGCCACCTAAGTTTGCACCGGGCGCAATACCAATGCCGCCCACTTCTGCCGCCAATGCGTCGGAAATGTAGTCACCATTGAGGTTGAGCGTCGCGATCACCGAGTAATCGGAGGGGCGCATGAGGATTTGCTGTAAAAACGCGTCGGCAATGACATCTTTAACAATAATGTCTTTGCCAGTTTTCGGATTTTTGATGGTCATCCATGGGCCACCATCGATCAGCTCGCCGCCAAAACGCTCAGCCGCCAGCTCATAGCCCCACTCTTTGAAGGCACCTTCGGTGTACTTCATGATGTTGCCTTTGTGCACCAGCGTGACCGACGACTCATCGTTATCGATGGCGTACTGGATGGCTTTGCGCACCAAACGCTGCGTACCCTCTTTCGAGACCGGCTTAATACCAATACCGCAGTTTTCAGTGAAACGGATCTTTTTCACGCCCATTTCTTCTTTCAAGAACTTGATGACCTTGATGGCATCGGGCGTATTGGCTTTCCACTCAATACCAGCATAGATGTCTTCCGAGTTCTCACGGAAAATCACCATATTGGTCAGCTCAGGATGCTGCACCGGGCTGGGCACACCGGGAAACCAACGCACTGGACGAATACACACGTACAGATCGAGTTCTTGGCGCAGTGCCACATTGAGCGAACGAATACCGCCGCCCACTGGCGTGGTCAGTGGGCCTTTGATGCTCACCACGTATTCGCGCAGGGCCTCGAAGGTTTCTTCCGGCATCCAGACATCGTCGCCGTAGACTTTCGTGGCCTTCTCGCCGCAATAGACTTCCATCCACGAGATAGCGCGCTTGTTGCCGTAGGCGGCTGTGACGGCCGCATCAACGACTTTGACCATCACCGGCGAAATATCGGCACCGATACCATCGCCTTCAATAAAAGGAATAATTGGGAAATTTGGCACATTAAGGGACAAATCGGCGTTGACGGTGATTTTGTCACCATCTGTTGGTACCGAAATCTTCTGGTAACCCATTCTGCAGGTACTCCGTCAGGACAGTGGCGCTGATGGCGCCGGGATTGCGATTGCAATAATCGTTCTTGTTGAGTCCGAGTATACTCATGCAACCTCAGCGGCCCAAGACATCTCATGCAGAAAAACACGACCGATTACCCCCGAAGTCGACCAAAGTTCAAGGAAAGCGGTGCCTCTCGTCTGATTTTGTTGCACAAACCGTTTCAGGTGATGTGCCAATTTAGCCCTGAGGGCGAGCGCCAAACCCTGACCGAGGTCATGCAGGCAAGTGCGCGCGACTACCCACGCGATGTGTATCCGGCGGGTCGCTTAGATTTCGATTCGGAGGGGTTGCTGTTGCTCACAAACGATGGCGTCTGGCAAGCACGCATCAGCCAGCCGCGCGCGAAAATGGTCAAGACGTATTTGGCGCAAGTCGAAGGCGTCATTAGCAATTCGACGCTGCAGGCACTGCGCGATGGCATTGTGCTGAAAGATGGGCCAGCGCGGGCCTTGAGTGCAGAGCGTATATCGCCCGCGCCCGTGGTCAGCGAACGCCATCCGCCCGTGCGTTATCGCGCCAGCATTCCCACCGATTGGCTACGCATCAGCCTTGATGAGGGCCGCAATCGCCAAGTGCGGCGCATGACCGCCGCTGTGGGCCTGCCCACCTTGCGCTTGATTCGTGAGCGCATCGGCCCATGGACACTCGCCGATCTTGACGTTGGGCATTGGCGCGATGTCGATTTGGCCGAAGCTTGCCGCACCTTGGGGCCAGCGCAGCGCTAGCGCAAGGCGATCTGTCATCCACTTGTGCAGCGCCCATAGCGGCCGTAAAGCTTGCTAGACTATGGCACCCCGATTTAAAACGCAGGCACCATGGTATCTCGCAGTCATTCAGACCTCTCAACATCGCCAAATGCATCCGCCACTGCAAGCACAGCGCGCGGCCGCGTGATTGTCGGCATGTCGGGCGGCGTCGACTCGTCGGTGGCAGCCGCCCTGCTCATCCAGCAAGGCTGGCAGGTCGAAGGCCTGTTTATGAAAAACTGGGAAGAAGATGACGGCAGTGAGTACTGCACGGCGCGCGAGGATTTAGCCGATGCGCAAGCGGTCGCCGACACACTCGGCATTCATTTGCACAAAGCCAATTTTGCCGCCGAATATTGGGATGGCGTGTTTGAGCATTTTCTCGCCGAATACGCCGCTGGTCGCACGCCAAACCCCGACATTCTCTGCAATAAAGAGATCAAGTTTCGCGCCTTCCTCGATTACGCCCTAATGCTCGGCGCGGATTACATTGCCACCGGTCATTATGCTCGCCGCGATGAGCAACAGCCGGCGCGCCTGCTGCGCGGCCTCGATAGCAATAAAGATCAAAGTTATTTTTTGCATGCCGTGGCGGGTGAGCAATTGGCGAAAACGCTGTTTCCAGTCGGCGAGTTGCCGAAACCTGAAGTGCGGCGGATTGCCACCGAGCTCGGTTTAGCTACGGCGGCGAAAAAAGACTCGACCGGCATTTGCTTCATTGGCGAGCGGCGCTTCAAAGACTTTTTGCAGCAATACCTCCCGGCACGCCCCGGCCACATTGAGACCGATGCCGGCGTAGTAATTGGCGAGCATCAAGGCTTGATGTATTACACGCTCGGTCAGCGCCAAGGCATTGGTATTGGCGGACAAAAAGACGCCAATGAGTCGCCGTGGTATGTGGTCGGTAAAGACATGGCGCGCAATGTGCTGTTGATTGGTCAGGGCCACGAACACCCCCTAATGCAAAGCCGCGCGCTTTATGCATCAACGATTGATTGGGTGGCGGGTGAGCCGCCATCGCTACCGCTGAGCTGCACGGCTAAAACACGCTATCGTCAAGCCGATCAAGCCTGCCAAATCGTGGCCGATGGCAGCGGTTATCGCGTCCTATTTGATCAATTACAACGCGCCGTCACTCCCGGGCAATCCGTGGTTTTCTACCAGGGAGATGTCTGCTTGGGCGGCGGCGTTATTGAGGAGACATTTGCCACATGAGCCAATTACATCGCGATAAAACCTTGGCCCTAGCGGCTGTTTTTCAGGCAGCTGGGCTTGCCGCAGAGCTGGCGCGTACCGGCAAAAGCCACGCCGACGCGGAAACCTTTTTGCAACGCTCAGCATTGATACTCGACACCGATGATATCAGCACCATTTACCCGGATGCGCGCGGACTTGAGCAAGGCTTGATGTGGCTTGAGGGCTGTCTGATGGAGCAAGGCCGATCATTGGCGCAAGCCGGTGAAATCGTGCGCTTGGGGCTGGGCATTGTGCAGGTTGAAAAGCATCTGCTGCGCTCGCCTGACGTGCAAAACTCGTTGCGCCAGCGTCTAGAGACAGTGGCCCGCCAGCAGCAGTTCAACCCCGACATGAGTGCCAATGAGCTCGCGCAAGCACTCGGCTCAGTGTACGTAGACACTCTCGGCAGCCTGCGCTTTCGCGTGCAGTTGCGCGGTAATGCCCAGCACCTGCAAGCCGCCGGCATGGCTGAGCGCATTCGCGCGATTTTGCTTGCCGGCGTTCGCGCCGCCTGGCTCTGGCGCCGCCTCGGTGGCCGGCGCTGGCATTTAATTTTCACGCGCAGCCAGATCCTCAGCGAGATCCGCGCCATCGCTAAAACGGTGTAGAATCCGCGCCTTCAATTAAGTCCTTGCACACTGGAGTTTTGCCATGGCGTTGTCGCCCCTTACCGCCCTATCCCCGGTCGATGGCCGTTACGCCAGCAAAGTCGATGCGCTGCGCCCGTACTTCAGCGAATTTGGCTTGATCCATGCCCGCGTGGAAGTCGAAGTGCGTTGGTTGCAATGCTTAAGCGCGCATGCCGGTGTGCCCGAAGTGCCGGCGTTTAGTGCTGAAGCTAATGCCTTTTTGGACGCATTAGTCGCCGATTTTTCACTGGCCGATGCCGAGTGGATTAAAACCACCGAGCGCACCACCAACCATGATGTGAAAGCGGTTGAATACTTCCTGAAAGACCGTGTTAGCGCGCTGCCTGAACTACACGCCGTCACCGAATTCATTCATTTTGCCTGCACCAGCGAAGACATTAATAACCTCTCGCATGGCTTGATGCTAAAACATGGTCGCGCCGTGGTGATTGACCAAATGCAAGCCGTGGCCGATGCCATTCGTGCCCTCGCCCATGCCCAAGCCGCCGTGCCGATGCTCTCGCGCACGCATGGTCAAACTGCCTCACCGACCACACTCGGCAAAGAAATGGCCAATGTGGTGTATCGCCTCGAGCGCCAAATTGCTGAGTTCGCGCGCGTGCCATTGCTCGGTAAAATCAATGGCGCGGTGGGCAATTACAACGCGCATTTGGCCGCCTACCCGCAGGTCGATTGGCAGGCCAATGCCGAGGCGTTTGTCAGCTCACTGGGCCTGACCTTCAACCCCTATACCACGCAAATCGAGCCACACGATTACATCGCTGAGGCCTTCGATGCCGTGCGCCGCTTCAACACCGTGCTCATCGATTTCAACCGCGATGTCTGGGGCTATATTTCGCTGGGCTATTTCAAGCAGCGCTTAAAAGAAGGTGAAGTCGGCTCATCGACCATGCCGCATAAGGTCAATCCCATCGACTTTGAAAACTCCGAGGGCAATCTCGGCATCGCCAATGCCCTGCTGGGCCATTTGGCGGAAAAGCTGCCGATCTCACGCTGGCAGCGTGACCTCACTGACTCCACCGTGCTGCGTAATCTCGGTGTTGGCTTAGCACATAGCGCCATTGCCTATGATTCTGTGCTGAAAGGCATTGGCAAACTCGAGGTCAACGCACCACGGATTGCCGTTGATTTGGATCAATCTTGGGAAGTGCTTGGCGAGGCCATTCAGACCGTGATGCGCCGCTATGGCATTGAGAAGCCTTATGAAAAGCTCAAGGAGCTGACGCGCGGCAAGACCATTACGCCGGAGTCACTCGCCACGTTTATTGCCACGCTCGAGCTACCAGACGCGGTGAAAGCGGAGCTAAAAACGCTGACACCAGGCAGCTATATTGGCAATGCTGATGCGCAAGCGCGCAATATTTGAGAGCGACCATGCCCTTTTTGCCTGATGCCAGCGACTTATGTCGTCGCGATGAACCGTTAGCCTGGCTTGGTGGTCTGCGCGCAAGTGAGTTTTTGCGTGATTATTGGCAGAAAAAGCCGTTGTTAGTACGCGGCGCTTTTCCTGCACTGGCCGACCTCATTAGCTTTACTGAGTTGCAACAGCTAGCCGAGGAAGACGGCTTGGAAAGCCGTGTCATCAGCGGGCCGAATGCGACAGGACAATGGACCTTAAAAAATGGTCCGTTTAAGCCGATAACATGGCGCAAACAAGGCATGCATGACTGGACGGTGTTGGTGCAAGCCGTCGATCACGCCTTACCAGTGCTTGCTGATTTGCTTGACCATTTTGCCTTTGTGCCCGAATGGCGCATTGATGATGTCATGGTCTCTGGCGCGGTGTCTGGCGGTTCGGTTGGACCACACAGTGATCAATACGATGTGTTTTTGCTGCAAGGGCCGGGCTCTCGGCACTGGCGCTTGGGCCAGCACGTCAGTGCAGCCGATGCTCTGGTGCCCGACCAGCCATTGCGCCTACTGGCTGATTTTCAGCAAAGCTTTGAAGCGACTGTCAGCACCGGCGACTTGCTCTATGTACCGCCCGGCTTGGCGCATCATGGCGTCGCTGTTGATGACTGCCTAACCTACTCAGTTGGTTTTCGCGCGCCAGCTGTGCCACGCCTGCTTGATGCCCTCGCCGATCAGCTCTTAAGCCTCAATGACAACGAGCCTTTGCTCGCCGATCCAGCGCGCGAGCTGTGCGCACATAGCGCCAGTTTAACCGCTAGCGATACCTGCGCCATGCGCTCTGCCATGCTGGCGTGGATTGACCAGCCCGATCAGCTCGCCTTAGCCATGGCGCCCAGCTTGAGCGAAGCGAAATATCCGGACTACGAGCCAGAGGCTAGCGACTGCAGTCTCGATGATTTACGTGCCGCCATTCAGGAGGGCATTGAGCTGATTCGTGACCCCGCCTCACGGTGGCTATGGTTGCCGGCGCACAAGCAGCTCTGGCGCAATGGCGAATGTGTCGATACCCCGCCGGCAATTAGCGAGCATCTGCCGACCTTGCTGGCGAGCCGCCGACTCCGCCAAGCCACATTAAGCACGCTGCCAGAGCCTGTGTTGCAATGGCTTGCTGACGACATCAGCGCCGGTTTTTGGTTGGCGGTTGAGGCCATCTGATGCACTTGGCGGCATTGCCTTGGCATGAGCATCCACTGCGCTACACCGAGGCTCTGCTGAGTCAGCGCTGGCCATTGCTACTCGATAGCCAAGCCGATGGACGCTGGCAAATCATTGTCGCCAATCCACGCGCCACCGCCGTGCTGACCACCTCAGGCTGGCAGTTTGACGGCTGGCCCGGTGCCGATGGCGACAGCTTTGCGGTAATGTCAGCCCTGCAAGCTTGGGGCAATGCAGCCTCTCAAGCGCACGCCACAGCAGACCATGAGCTGCCGTTTACAGCGGGTGTCATGGGCTATGTTGGCTACGCCGCGGCCAGCGAAAAAGGCCTACCTGGGCGCCGCGCAGATGATTGGCCGCTAGCGACCTTGGCCTACTACGATCAGGGCATCGCGCTCGACAGCGCCACTGAGCAGGCATGGCTATGGGCCAGCGCCACCATGAGCGCGCCCGACTGGCAGGCATGGCAAGCGATTTGCCAGCAGCCGCCGGCGCCATCGACGCTCGGCTTCACACTGCATGAACCATTTCACGCACTCACCAATACGCAGCGCTATGCAGATGACATTGCGCGAATCCATGAGCTGATTCGTGCCGGCGACTGCTATCAGGTCAATTACACACAAGCCTACGAGGCGCCCTACAGCGGCCGCTTGTGGTCGCGCTACGGCGAGCTTCGTGGTCTCGCGCGGGCACCTTACGGCGCGTATTGGGCGCTGCCATGGGGCGAGCTGCTGAGCTTGTCGCCTGAGCAGTTTATTGGCATTGAGAAGCGCACGCTGACCACCCGCCCAATCAAGGGTACACGGGCGCGCGGCGGCAATGCCGCTGAGGATCATGCCGAGGCCAGCGCGCTCAGCGCCAGCGCTAAAGACATGGCTGAAAACATCATGATCACCGATCTACTGCGCAATGATTTGAGTAAACACGCGCGCACAGGCAGCGTTCGTGTTCCCGAGCTGTGTGCGCTGAAAAGCTTTGGCCAGGTGCATCACTTGGTGACAACCATCACCGCCACGCTGCAAGACAGCGCCTCAATTGCCGATGTGCTGCGTGATGCCTTTCCCGGTGGCTCAATTACCGGCGCACCGAAAAAGCGTGTCATGGAAATTATTGAAGCGCTCGAACCCAGCGCCCGCGGTGTCTATTGCGGCATGCTGTTTTACTGGGATGTGCAAGGCCGGGTTGATAGCAGCATCACCATTCGCACCTTGGTGGCGCAAGCCGGTGTGGTGCGGACATGGGCCGGTGGCGGCATCACACTCGACTCAACGTGGCAATCTGAATATGCCGAATGCTGGAGCAAAATGGGGGCAGTGATGGAAACCCTAAGCCATCAGAAATTACCAAGCCAAAATACTTAATTGCACGCCTTACACTCCGTCACATAAGCACTGCAAACACCTACGCAAACCACCTGTTGCTTGTTTAAGCTGATGCGTAAATTCCTCACTGAGACATTCGATCGTCAGCCATGGGCCAAGGCCCGGAGAGGAACTCATGAACATCAGCAAACACACTAAAATCGCAAGCGCGCTAGTCCTGGCCATGAGCTTGGCTGCGTGTGGCTCCGATGGTGATAGCACCGGCAGCACAACAAATAACGCCAACAATCCCAGCAACCCACCAACGACAACACCCACCCCACCGACCACCAGCCCCACGGTGTCGGCAAATATTCTCGACAATACGCAAAACCAGCTCGGCAATATCGTCAATGGTTTGGGCAATCAACTAAGCGTCGTAGATGCCAGCTCGCCGCTCAAAGTCGGCGCGTTCGTGCGTTGCTTAAACCCCGCCGTTAACCAACTGCTCGATGGCCCAGACGCGCTGCTCAGCAACCTTTTGTCGGCCCTAAATGGTGGCGTCAGCGCTGGCATCAACAACGCTACGCAAGCCTTCAACCCCGCACTCATTCAAGAAGGTGTGGTGGGTCTTGCCGGTGGCGTGCAGTCACTCACCACCACCCTGCCACAAGCATTGATGGCTTTAGCCGGCCAAGGCACATGCACATCAACTACGGCACCCGGTGGCGATAACCCCTTAGATGCGTTAACGGCTCTGGCAACAGACCCTAGCAATCCATTAGCGCCATTGTTTACTGCGTTAATTGATGCTGGCGTGCCGGCTGATGGCGGTGGCGCAGGCCCAACCAACACACCGCTCGACGTGATACTGGCGCCGTTAACTCAGCTAGCTGGCGGCGCCGGTGCACCAAGCGACCTGACCAATCTGGCTTCAGTGGTTAATCAAGTGGCCACTGGTGTTAACACACTAAACAGTGCCTTATTTCAAAGCCTGCTCACGCAAACTGCCGCCGTGCCAGTCGTTGGCGGCGTCACCGAGCTATTGGGTGATGCACTGAGCGATGTGGCCTTGGTCTTAACCGATCTCGACAACGCCACAACTACCAACCAAGAGCTGTTGGGTACATTGAATAACTTATTGGTCAATGTGACCGACTTGTTCAGCGCTATTCCGGGCAATGAAGTGGCTACCGCGCCCATTCAAAGCGCGATTGGTACACTGACATCGGGCTTGAGCACGATTACCTCGCCGCTGACCCAGCTGTTGGGCATGGTCGCGATTTTGCCCGGCTCATCGGCTACGCCAGGCGGTGATTTGCCCACCAGCTGGATCCCCGTCTTGGGCGGTCTGATTGATGGCGCAACGAGCAACGTGACGCCACCAGCGCCAGGTAGCACACTGCCTGCAGCACCTGTATCACCAACCGATGCGCTCAATGCAATTCCTGTCATTGGCCCCATCTTAGGCGGTGTATTAGGTGGATTGTTTGGTGGCTTAGGCGGCGGCGTATAACGGCCTCTGCTGAGAACAAAAAAGGCCCTCATTTGAGGGCCTTTTTTTATGCGCTATTTACGGAATCTGTCGCAATGAGGCTTTGCGAATCTCGGCCTTCAGTTCTTCATAGGTCGTGGTGACCGGAAATTGCGGAAACTCGCGAATCACATTCTCTGGTGCATCAAACAAGATGCCCTGCTCGGCCTCGCCCAACATATTGGTGTCGTTGTACGAATCACCCGCGGCGATGCAGCGGTAGTTTAATGAATGAAAGGCCTTGATGGCGGCGCGCTTTTGGTCAGGCTGACGCAGCTTATAGTCAGTGATGGTGCCATCGGCGGCGACTTCGAGCTTGTGGCAAAACAACGTTGGCCAGTCGAGTTGGCGCATCAGGGGGTGGGCAAACTCATAGAACGTGTCCGATAAAATAATCAGCTGAAAATGCTCACGCACCCACGCCAAAAACTCATAGGCACCGGGGATAGGCCCCATGTCGGCAATCACCGCTTGAATATCGGGCAAGCCCAGACCGTGCTCTTTGCAAATGGCCAGGCGCTGCTTCATCAGCACATCGTAGTCGGGGATGTCACGCGTGGTGGCCTCCAGCGCTTTAATGCCGGTGCGCTTGGCCACATTGATCCAAATTTCCGGCACCAACACGCCTTCCAAATCGAGACAGACTAATTCCATAACCAACCCCTAAATGCACTAACCAATGAGGCGCAAAGGTTACTGTTAGGCGCGTATCGGTGCAAATGGAAAAGCGCTTTCTGCTATGCTGCACGCTGATTATTTGGAGTGATGCGCAATGGCGATTTCGGCAAACACCGTAGCAGAATGGCAAACTGAACTGGCGGGTAAAGGCCCGCAAAGTATCGTGAAGTTTGCACTCAGCCAATGCCCAAACCTGTGCCTATCATTTAGCGGCGCTGAAGATGTGGTGCTGATTGATATGGCGGTGAAATCCAAACTGCCCTTTCGCGTGTTTACGCTCGATACCGGCCGCTTACACGCCGACACCTATCGCTTCCTCGACACCGTACGTCGCCACTATGGCATCACGCTGGAAGTCTGCTATCCCGACGCGCTGACCGTGCGTGAGTTGGTCACGGCGAAAGGCTTTTTCAGCTTCTATGACGATGACCACAAAGAATGCTGCGGCATCCGTAAAGTTGAGCCATTGCGCCGCCAACTCGCCACCACCACGGCGTGGATGACTGGCCAGCGCAAAGATCAAAGCCCCGGCACACGCAACGACGTCCCCGTGGTGCAATACGACACCAGCTTTGATGGCCTCGACGGGCCATTAGCCAAGTTCAATCCCTTGGCCAACTGGTCATCGAGCGAGGTCTGGGATTATATTCGTGCCTTAGATGTGCCCTATAACCCCTTGCATGAAAAGGGGTTTGTCAGCATTGGCTGCGAGCCTTGCACACGCGCCGTACTGCCCGGCCAACATGAGCGCGAGGGGCGATGGTGGTGGGAAGAAGCCACCAAAAAAGAATGCGGCCTGCACCTGAGCAACCTCACACCGCCGGCTTAAAACACCGGCAGCGCTTGCCCCTTAAACAGGTGATCGACCTCGGCGCGGGCATCCCCTCGATTGAGCACGGCCTCGACTACGTGACGATTTAAGTGCGGCGCAAAGGCCTCAATAAAGTCAAACATAAAGCCGCGCAAAAACGTGCCGCGACGAAAGCCAATATGCGTCACGCTGGGCTCAAATAAATGCTCAGCCGGCAGCGCCACGAGCTTGCCGCCATCGATCTCTGGCTCAAACGCCATCTGCGCGATGATGCCCACGCCGAGCCCCAAGCGCACATACGTCTTGATGACATCGGCATCGGTGGCGGTAAACACCACATTGGCGGCTAAACCCTGCTGGCGAAAGGCCTCATCGAGCTTAGAGCGCCCCGTAAAACCAAACACATAAGTAACAATGTCATGCTCGGCAATGGCCTCGAGTGTGAGCGGCTGCACGCGCGTCAGCGGATGTTCTTTGGGCACCACCACGGTGCGATTCCACTGATACGCCGGCAGCATCATCAGGTCGGCAAAATGCTCAAGCGCCTCGGTAGCAATAGCAAAATCGACGGTACCATCGGCGGCCATTTCGGCGATTTGCTGTGGCGTGCCCTGATGCATGTGCAGCGTGACTTCGGGGTATTTACGACGAAACGCGGCAATCACCGCCGGCAAACGGTAGCGCGCCTGCGTGTGTGTGGTGGCCACTGACAGCGTCCCACGGGTCTCATCGGAGAACTCGAGCGCGACTTGGCGGATGGAGTCGACTTGCCGCAAGACATCGCCGGAAAGCTTTAAAATCGCCTGACCAGCTGGCGTGATGCGCGAGAGGTGCTTGCCATTGCGCGCAAAAATTTCCACGCCGAGCTCATCTTCTAAGAGGCGAATTTGCTTACTGATGCCCGGTTGCGAGGTAAACAGCGCATTAGCCGTCTGCGACACATTGAGGTCATGCTGAGAGACTTCCCAGATATAACGCAATTGCTGCAACTTCACTCGACACCTCGCCCTTATAACCCAATGTCATAACTCTAGCGCAAAACAATCCTTTGCAGCAGACCACAGAATGCCTATTGTCGCGCGATTGCGATGAGTAGCTGTGTATGAATGACATCAGTTTTATAGCCGCCGGCGCTTTAGTCGGTTTTATTGTGGGCCTCACGGGCGTTGGCGGCGGCTCGCTGATGACGCCGCTGCTGACCATGATGGGCGTGCCACTGCACACCGCCATTGGTACCGACTTGCTGTATGCGGCGGTGAGCAAAACCGGCGGTGCCATCGTGCATCATCGCCATCGCAATATCGATTGGCGTATCACCTTAACGCTTGCCGCCGGCAGTGTGCCCGCCGCCGCGCTCACGGTCTACGCATTGGCGAACTGGTTTCCCGACGCCAATAGCTATAAGCATATTCTCACCACGGCGCTCGGCTTTATGCTGTTGGTCAGCGCGCTGAGTATATTGCTGCGCCCAGCCATTCAACGCCGTCTCGCCCAACGCAAAACCTCGAGTTGGGGCGTGCGTGCTTGGGTCGAGCGCCATACGCAGCTGCTCACGATCATCATGGGCGTGCTGCTCGGTGTCTTGGTCACCTTGTCGTCGGTTGGTGCCGGTGTCTTTGGCGTGATGGTGTTGGTGTCGCTATTTCCCGCGCTGAAAATGATCAAGGTCATCGGCACTGATGTCACCCATGCGGTGTTGCTTACGCTTGTTGCGGGTCTCGGCCACATGAGCATGGGCCATGTCGACTGGCCTATGCTGGGTTGGTTGCTCATCGGCTCGCTACCAATGATCGTGATTGGCACCACCCTAAGCTCGCGACTGCGCGAAGACATCATTCGTCCGATTTTAGGCACAACCTTATTACTACTGAGCGTGCGGTTCATTTTCGCCTAATGATTGGGGTATGATCGAGCGCTACGTGGAGACTACGCATGAGCCTTGAAGACACCCCCATTGATGATGTGAACATCCGTTCCATCGATGTATTAGTAACGCCCGCCGAGCTGCGCAAAGCCCTACCGATGAGCCTTGGCGCGCACCGCACGGTGGCCGAAGGCCGTCAGGTCATTCGCAACATTCTCGATGGCAAAGACCATCGCTTGTTTGTGGTGATCGGCCCCTGCTCCATTCACGACCTCAAAGCCGCGCAGGAATACGCCCAGCGCTTAAAAGCCTTGGCCGAGGAAGTCAGCGACAGCATTTATTTGGTCATGCGCGTGTATTTTGAAAAACCGCGCACCACCGTGGGCTGGAAAGGTCTGATTAACGACCCGCGCATGGATGACAGCTTCCGCATTGAAGAGGGTCTGCACATCGGTCGTCAGCTGCTCATTGAGCTCAATGAAATGGGCCTGCCCTGCGCCACCGAAGCACTCGACCCCATGTCGCCTCAATACTTGCACGACCTCATTGCCTGGTCGGCGATTGGCGCGCGCACCACCGAGTCGCAAACCCATCGCGAAATGTCCTCAGGGCTGTCTAGCCCGGTTGGCTTTAAAAATGGCACCGATGGCGGCCTCACTGTCGCCACCAATGCGCTGCTCTCGGTACGAAACGCCCACAGCTTTTTAGGCATCAACAACGATGGCAAGGTCGCCGTCATTAACACCACCGGCAACGCCTACGGGCATGTGGTGCTGCGCGGCGGCGATGGCAAACCTAACTACGACTCAGTCTCGGTGGCCTTAGCCGAGCGTGCGCTCGAGAAAGCCAAAGCGCCGATGAACATCATGATTGATGCCTCGCACGCCAACTCCAATAAAGACCCAGCCCTGCAACCGCTGGTCATGGATAACGTTGCCAATCAAATCGTTGAGGGCAATACCTCAATCATCGGCATGATGGTGGAGTCACACCTGAAGTTTGGTCGCCAAGACATCCCGAAAGACTTGAGCCAACTGGTCTATGGTCAGTCGGTAACCGATGGCTGCATTGATTGGGAAACTACTGAAAAAGCCGTGCGCTCGATGCGCGAGAAGATCAAAGCGGTGCTGCCAGGTCGTCGTCAGCCTTCATAAGTGAATGACTGACTGAGCGTGCCCATCTGGGCCGCTTAAGCAAATAAAAAGCCCGGTCAATGCCGGGCTTTTTTGTAACGACAGCGGCTTATTTAAAATACGCGTTGTCTTTCACTGTGTGATCGGTCTCGTCAGTGACCCGATGCAAATCGGGAATGGCCGCTTTTAACGTCGTCTCCACGCCCTGCTTCAAGGTCATATCGACCGCCGAGCAACCTTGGCAACCACCGCCAAACTTCAGCACCGCCACCCAGCCCTCGGGCTCCTCAAAGCAGCCGGTTAAGGTGACATTGCCATTGTGTGCAGCCAAACCGGGGTTTACCTCACTAAACAGCACATGATTAATGCGCTCTTCGAGCGGGCTATCCGGTGAGATATTCGGCACTTTCGAGCGCGGCGCTTTAAAGGTGAGCTGACCGCCCATGCGATCCTTGTTGAAATCAATCACGGCATCGACCAAATAGGTCACTGAGCGGCCATCAACATAGGCGGGGAATCCGTCGAAGTCGACGCGCACGTCATCGGGCTTTTCCTCACCCTTGGTGCAATAGGCCATGCAGCATTCAGCGCGTGGCGTGCCGGGATTTTCAACAAAAATACGCACGCCAATACCATCGCTGTTTTGCTTGGCCAGCAGCTCACGCAAATACCCTTGCGCAGCTTCGGTAATCTGTAAATTAGTCATGGCAGCGGCGTCGCCAACAACCATATGCTGTGTCTCTGGCTGACTCATGAACGCTCCTTAACGCGGCCATCGCATGGGTGGCCTGCAAAAAAATGGACATAAAGTATAGCATCTTGCGAGCAGGCCATGCCTTCGCCGTGGGCTTCTGTTAAACTAAATATCCATTTTTTTTGATAGATGATTGCCCATGTCTCGCGCCGACCGTCTGAACAGTTTCCATCAGCAACTCGCCCAACGCATTTTGGTTCTCGACGGCGGTATGGGCACGATGATTCAGCAGCGCAAGCTTTCTGAGGAACAGTATCGCGGCGCGCGCTTTGCCGACTGGCCACGCGATGTGAAAGGCAATAATGACCTGCTGGTACTGAGCCAACCCGACATCATTGCCGAGATTCACGGCGCGTATTTGGCGGCCGGCGCCGACATCATTGAAACCAACTCCTTTAACGGCACGCAAGTGTCCATGGCCGACTACGGCATGGAGTCATTGGTCACCGAGCTCAATTTTGAAGCCGCGGCACTCGCACGCCGTGTCGCCGATGAGTTCACCTCACGTGAACCGCAGAAACCGCGCTATGTTGCGGGTGTCATTGGCCCGACTTCACGCACCTGCTCGATCTCACCGGATGTCAACAATCCGGCTTTCCGCAATGTCAGTTTCGACTTACTGGTGGAAAATTACCTCGAGGCCACATTAGCCTTGATCGATGGCGGCGCTGACCTGATTCTCATCGAAACCGTGTTTGACACGCTCAATGCCAAGGCCGCAATTTTTGCCGTGCAAGAGGCCTTTGCGCAATCTGGCACCACCTTGCCGATCATGATCTCCGGCACCATTACCGATGCTTCCGGCCGCACGCTGTCGGGCCAAACCGCTGAGGCCTTTTGGAACTCGGTGCGTCATGCCAAACCCATTTCCATTGGCTTTAACTGCGCGCTTGGCGGCAAAGAGTTGCGCCCGTATGTGCAAGAACTTGCGACTAAGGCCGACACCTTTGTCAGTGCCCACCCCAATGCTGGTCTGCCCAATGCCTTTGGCGAATACGACGAAACGCCGGAACAGACGGCTGCGATCATCGAAGAGTTTGCCGCTAGTGGCTTTTTAAATATCGTTGGCGGCTGCTGCGGTACCATGCCCACGCACATCGAAGCGATTGCTAAAGCGGTGGCCGATAAAGCCCCGCGCGTGGTGCCTGAGTTGCCGCGTGCCTGCCGACTCTCAGGACTTGAGCCATTTACGATTGGTGCAGACAGCCTGTTTGTCAATGTCGGCGAGCGCACCAACATCACCGGCTCGAAAAAATTCGCGCGCTTAATTCGCGAAGAAAACTACGCCGAAGCGCTGGAGATTGCCCGCCAGCAAGTCGATAACGGCGCGCAAATCGTCGATATCAATATGGATGAGGGCATGCTCGACTCGCTCGGCGCCATGGTGAAATTTCTCAATATGGCCGCCACCGAACCGGACATTTGCCGCGTGCCGTTTATGGTCGACTCCTCGAAATGGGAGATTATTGAGGCTGGCCTCAAGTGCATCCAAGGTAAATCAGTGGTGAACTCGATCTCCATGAAAGAAGGCGTGGACGAGTTCAAAGAGCGCGCGCGCCTGTGTATGCGCTATGGCGCCGCCGTCATCGTCATGGCCTTCGATGAAAAAGGCCAGGCCGACACCGCCGCGCGCAAAGCCGAAATCTGCAAACGCTCCTACGATATTTTAGTCAATGAAGTCGGCTTTCCGCCCGAAGACATTATTTTCGATCCCAACGTCTTTGCCGTGGCCACCGGCATTGAGGAGCACAACAACTACGCCGTCGATTTCATCGAGGCCTGCACCTACATCACCAACAACCTGCCTTACGCGAAAATTTCCGGCGGCATCTCCAATGTGTCATTTTCCTTCCGCGGCAATGAGCTGGTGCGCGAAGCCATCCACTCGGTATTCCTCTACCACGCGATTCGCGAAGGCTTAACCATGGGCATCGTCAATGCCGGTCAGTTGGCGATCTACGAAGACATTCCGGCCGAGCTCAAAGCCTGTGTCGAAGATGTCATTTTGAATACGCGCGAAGACGGCACCGAGCGCCTGCTGGCACTCGCCGAGCGCTATCGCGGCGAAGGTGGTAAGCAAATTGTTGAGGATCTTTCGTGGCGCGAATGGCCCGTCAATAAACGCCTGGAACATGCGCTGGTGAAAGGCATCACCACGTATATCGTGGAAGATACCGAACTCTCACGCCAGCAAGCCGAGCGCCCGATTCACGTCATTGAAGGCCCGCTCATGGACGGCATGAATGTGGTCGGCGACCTGTTTGGCTCGGGCAAAATGTTTTTGCCACAGGTAGTCAAATCCGCTCGCGTCATGAAGCAAGCCGTGAACCACCTGATTCCGTTTATTGAAGAAGAGAAAAACGGCGTGGTGGAGGCCAAAGGCAAAGTCTTAATGGCCACCGTGAAAGGCGACGTGCATGACATCGGCAAAAATATCGTCGGCGTGGTACTCGGCTGCAATGGCTATGACATCGTCGATATGGGCGTGATGGTACCGGCCGACAAAATCTTGCAAACCGCCATCGATGAAAAAGTCGACATCATTGGTCTGTCAGGCCTGATCACGCCCTCGCTGGATGAAATGGTGCATGTGGCGCGCGAAATGCAGCGCCTCGACTTTAAGATCCCGCTGCTGATTGGCGGTGCGACCACCTCGAAGGCACACACGGCGGTAAAAATCGATCCGCATTACAGCAATGATGCGGTGATTTATGTCGCTGATGCCTCGCGCGCCGTGGGTGTGGTCACCACATTGCTCAATAAAACCGCCAAGCCGGCATTTGTTGCCGAACGCCGCGCCGAATACGCCGAGACGCGCGAGCGCATCAACAGCCGTGAGCCACGCGGCAAGCGCCTAAGCTACACCGAGGCAGTCGCCGCAGGCTTAACAAGCGATTGGTCAACCGCCACGCCGGTCACGCCAAAACAGCTTGGTGTGCAGGTCTTTGATCATTACGATCTCGCTGAACTGGTCGAGTATTTCGACTGGCAGCCATTTTTCATGGCCTGGAGCCTGCACGGCAAATACCCCGCCATTTTGCAAGATGACGTGGTCGGTGAGGCTGCCCGCGACTTATTTAACGATGCCCAAACGATGCTTGAGCGCATCATTGCCGAGAAGCATTTCCGTGTGCGCGGTGTCATAGGTTTGTGGCCCGCCAACCGCATTGGCGCCGATGACGTGCGCGTTTGGGCCGATGCCGAGAAGTCCGAGCGGCTCGGCGAGATCCATAGCTTGCGCATGCAAAATGAGCAAGTCAGCGGCAAGCCCAACTTGTCATTGGCCGATTTTGTTGCCCCCGAAGACAGCGGCAAAGATGACTATGTGGGCGGTTTCACGGTCTCGGTACACGGCGCCGATGAGTTTGCGCAAACCTTCGAAGATTCCGGCGACACTTACAACAGCATCTTGATTAAATCGCTAGCTGACCGTTTTGCCGAGGCCTTCGCCGAGCGCCTACATCAGCGCGTACGCTTGGAGTTTTGGGGCTATGCCGCCGATGAGATACTCGATAATAGCGATCTCATTGCCGAGAAATATGCCGGTATACGCCCCGCACCGGGCTACCCCGCCTGCCCAGATCACACCGAAAAAGCCGAGCTGTTTCGCTGGCTCAATGCCACCGAAAACACCGGCACCGTGCTCACCGAGCATTTCGCCATGTACCCCACGGCAGCGGTCTCCGGCTGGTACTTCGCGCATCCGCAGGCGAGCTATTTTAATGTCGGCAAACTTGGCGAAGATCAGGTCAAGGACTATGCTGAGCGCAAGGGCTGGGACATGCCGACCGCTGAGCGTTGGCTAATGCCCAATTTAGGCTATGATGTGAGCAATAACTAAACGATCGGCACGAACCCTCCGTGACCGATCACAAGATCTGGTCACGCCCTTGAGGCGTCAAACAGACGGAGGTATTGAGTGCCCAATGGTTACAGCAACCCCGCTCCACCCGGTGGCGTAAAACTGAAAAAACGCACGCGCTTTCGCATGGCTGTCAGCCGTATATTGCGTAGTGGTTTTAATGTCGCCGGCTTGAAAAAAACCGATCTCGATGAAAACGCCGAAGCCGCTGAGATTTTTGTGCTCACCGGCATCTTAGTGACGTTGCTGACCATCGCGGCGATTTGGTTTGGCCTGCAACAATTTCTTGAGGCCATGCACCAATAATTACACGCGTGGGCTGTGCACACTGCGTTGCCACCAGCGCAACAGCAGGTTATCGATCGAGCTCGTCGCCGCAATGCCTAAGCGCTGACCTAAGGTCTTTTTCTCGCGCCAATGCAGCGCAAACAGTTCGGCCTCCGCGGCGCGTTGGCGCAAATAATCATCGCTAGTTTGTAGGCTATCGACTAAGCCAAGGCTCAATGCTTGTTGGCCATACCAATGCTCGCCGGTCGCCACCACGGCCAAATCCACTTGCGAACGCCATTGCGCCACATGGGCTTTAAACAGCTCGTGGGTATCGTTGAGATCTTCCTGGAACTTGGCGCGGCCCTCGTCGGTGTTTTCGCCGATCATCGTCAGCGTGCGCTTGTATTGACCGGCGGTCATCAGCTCCACGTCGATGTCATTTTTCTTCAATAAGCGATGCACATTGGGGATTTGAGCGACCACACCTATCGAGCCAATCACCGCAAATGGCGCGGCAATCAGCTGGTCGGCTAAACACGCCATCATGTAGCCACCGCTGGCAGCAACGGCATCGACGCAGATCGTTAAACGAATACCGGCGGCACGAATGCGCGCGAGCTGCGAAGAGGCCAGGCCGTAGCTGTGCACGAGACCACCAGGGCTCTCTAAGACCAGCACGACTTCATCGCGCTCAGGCACTGCCACGGCGAGCAACGCCGAGATTTCATGGCGTAATTGCGCCACGGCTGAGGCCGCCATATCGCCAGTAAAACGCAGCACATAGACCTGCGCTTTCGGGCTCGCCTCGGTGGTCTGTTTAGCGGCTTTTTTCTCGGCCTTGGCTTTGGCTTTGCGGGCTTTGCGCTCTGCTTTTTGGGCGGCATCATCCCACACCAAACTGCGCAGCGCGTCGGCCTCCGCATCGAAGCGATCGTTCAACGCCTCAACCGCCAAATGCCCCAATGGCATGCCGGGCATATCACCGCGACGCGCACGACCAAGCATCAGCATAACCATGATGACCAGCACCGCCACCGTTACCCCTTTGGCCAAAAATAGGCCGTAATTTGCAAACCACTCAAGCATGTTTTCTCTCAGCAATAAATTGATCAATTAGTGCTCGGGCAATGCTGCCTTTTGGCGGCACCACCGGCAATTGCTCATAATGAAAAAATTGCGCATCGGCAATTTCGTCTTCTTGGCAGACAATCTCACCGCTCACGTAGTCGGCAAAAAAGCCGAGCATCAGGCTGCTCGAAAATGGCCACGACTGGCTGGCGTGATAACGAATATTGGCAATCTCCACGCCGACCTCTTCGCGCACTTCGCGAATCAGCGTTTGCTCGGCACTTTCACCAGCCTCCATAAAACCGGCCAAGGCACTGTACATGCCATTGGTAAAGCGCGTGGCCTGCGCCAAGAGCAGCTCATCACCACGAGAAATAATCGCAATCACGCAGGGGTTGATGCGCGGATACACCGAGCTGCCACAGGGTGCGCAGACGCGTGCTCGTTCGCCACGCGCATGCGCCTGCATGGGGCCGCCGCAACGGCCACAAAATTGGTGCGTCTCGGACCATTCCAGCACTTGCATGCAGCGCCCAAGCAAGTCAAAGCCTACCGGTGTTAGCAAGGCAAGCAGGCTGCGCACATCGACCCAGATAAAGCCATCGGGGGCGATGCTCAGTGACCATGCCATGGCCGGCTCAGCGCCCCAAGGTCCGGAAAAATTGCCCATATAATGCCAGGGCACGCTGGATTCGATATGCCAGAACAGCTCATCATAGCGCGGCAGACGATCGGCCAGCAGGCCCTCGGCGTGCTCGCGTAAGAGCACGCGCGGCCCATCCATGACCACAGCAAAAGCCTGCTTGGGAATCGCACCTTGCCAGTGTGTCGCTGGCTGCAAAAGCTCAGTCATAGCGACGAAACAGGCATTGCCCGCCCTCGGCGTTGGCGTCGAGCACGGCGAGCTGTTCGGCATGCGCCGCGAGCTCATCAGCCGTGGCAGGCACTACCGGCAAGGGTCTGCGATCGGCCGCCAAGCGCTTGATAGACTTGGACTTGTCGCTGCCTTGACCATCGGACTTTTCATCTTGACCGAGCTGCAGGCCAACCTGACCGCCGGTCATGGCCAAATACACATCGGCCAAAATTTCCGCGTCGAGCAAGGCGCCGTGCAAAGTGCGTTCGCGATTATCGGCGCCATAACGCCGCGCTAGCGCATCGAGATTATTTTTCTGACCCGGATGTTTTGCGCGCGCCATGGGCAAGGTATCGAGCACCGTGCAAATATCGGTAATCGGCGGCAAATCCAGCAAGGCCATCTCGTGGTTGAGAAAGCCGATATCGAAGGGGGCGTTATGAATGACTAATTCGGCCCCTTCAACAAAGTCGCGAAACGCCATGGCAATTTCATTAAAGCGTGGCTTATCGGCGAGAAACTCAGCGCTAATACCATGCACACGCTGGGCATCGGGGTCGATGTCCCGATCGGGCTGCACATAGTAATGAAAGCTCTGCCCGGTGAGGCGGCGATTGACCACCTCTAAGCAGCCCAGTTCAATGAGGCGGTGCCCACGCGAGGGATCGAGACCCGTGGTCTCGGTGTCTAAAATAATCTGTCGGCTCATCGTGCTAGTCCTGTATCGATTGCCTCGGTGGCGAGTTTATCCACCGCTTCATTACCGGGGTCGCCGGCATGGCCCTTGACCCAGCGCCAATCCACCACATGGGGCTCGGCGGCGACAATTAATGCCTGCCAAATATCGGCATTTTTTACCGGCTGCTTGGCGGCTGTTTTCCAGCCCCGTGCCTGCCAGCCCGGCAGCCATTCGCTCATGCCTTTGCGCAAGTACTCCGAGTCTGTCCACAGCACCACGCGTGATGGCGATTTCAGCGCGCGCAAAGCCATCAACGCGGCCGTCAGCTCCATGCGATTATTCGTGGTCGCTGGCTCATATCCTGATATCGACTTTTCATGCACACCGCTGCGGAGCAACGCGCCCCAGCCGCCAGGGCCGGGATTACCGCGGCAAGCACCATCGGTATAAATCACCACCTCATTCATGCGTATTCCTGTGTTTAATACTCGGCCAAGCCGCCGCCCAAGCCGACCGATTGTTTGTGTTTTTCTCGCCTAGCGGCGTCACGCGGTAGGTAGTTTTTTGCCAATGCTGCACACACCATTGCGCCACTGGTAAATAGCGCTGCCAGGGCGCGACCCAATAGCGCGCCAGCGGAGCCGGCAGCAAGCTCAGTCGCCTCACATCGCCCCAATGTTGCGCTTGTAGCTGCCACCCTAACGCCTGCGCTTGCGCCATGCCGGCACGACACCATTGCGCCAAATGCGCTTGCGGGATAAGCATCAACACGCGTCCGTCATCGGCCAGACAGCTATCCATTTCGGTCAGCACGCGCGACTGGCGCGCCACAGTAGCGGTGTTCCAGGCCATGAGCACCGCATCGAAAGTTTGCGGCCGAAAAGGCCAGGCTTGCGGATCGATAACCGCTGCCGCGCAGTCATCATCAGCCGTTGCCACCACATGTTTGTGTAAGGGTCGCGAGCTGGGCATATCGCGCAATGCCGGTGGCAAATCGACCAATAGCGCAGACACACCATGACAGCTGGGCAATGCCAAGCGCCACGCCTGCTGCTCACGCTCGCTCAACGGTGGCCATGGGGTGCGTGCTGTGCGGCTTTGGTGTAATTTCATGGCCACGATTATTGAACTTAAGACCCCATCATGTCATCACCTCAAACACCGATCATCACGCCATTACCCTGCTTTATTGATAATTATATGTGGCATATCGCTACGCCCGAGGGTGATTGGGTCGTTGATCCTGGCGATGCCAACGTAGTGCTCGCGCATCAGCGCACCCGCGAAAAGCCGTTAATTGGCATACTCATTACGCACCACCACCTGGACCACACCGCCGGTATTGCGGCGCTTGTTGAGGCCTTTGCTATGCCCGTCTATGGGCCAAATGAAGTACGCGAGGGCATTAGCCATTACGTGACGAGTTCGCAGCGCTGGCAGCTAGCCGGGTTGGGTAATGTCGACATTATCGATGTGGCAGCGCACACACGCGGCCATATTGCCTTTTATTTGGCAGATCACGGACAGCTCCTGTGTGGCGATAGTTTGTTTAGCGCGGGGTGTGGCCGGCTATTTGAAGGTACACCAGCCGATCTCGCGCGCGTTATGGCAACCATTAGTACGTTACCGTCTACCACCATGATCTACCCAACCCACGAATACACCGCCGCCAATATACGCTTTGCCCAAGCTGTTGAGCCCAACAACGCCGCGCTGGCAGACTACGCCGAGCAAGTGGCTCAATGGCGCGCCGCCGATCGCCCCAGCCTGCCCACGACATTGGCGCGTGAGTTAGCCATCAACCCCTTTTTGCGCAGTCACGAGGCCAGCGTCGTTGAAGCGGCAAGCGCACACGCCCAACGTAGCCTGCAAAGCGGCGAACAAACCTTGGCAACACTGCGCGCTTGGAAAGACAATTTTTAGTACACTGCGTTAAAAATAATGAGAATACCTATGTTTGCTCTGCCGTCATCGGCGCGTTTTTTTCGCCTCCTCGCTGTTGCCAGCACATTGTCATTTTTAACGGCATGCGCCAGTGCGCCAACGGTTAGCCGCGCAACGCAACCGCCCATGAAGCAGAAAGCACCCGAGCCTGCCGCCAGCGTGCACGAATCCCCGGCGAGCTTCATCACCCGTACGATTGCGCCCGCCACCAGCGACGCTGAACAACTTGCTATCGACGCAGCAGAAGCTGACACCGCCATCAGTGCAACGCTCCCTGTCACGGATGATGACCCTGCGCTTGCCGAGTCTATTGTCATCTCGGTGCCAGTGGCAGCAATTGGCAATCCGTCATCGAGCACCAACCTCGTGCAGCGCCTGCGCCGTGGCTTCAAAATGCCGACGCGCTATAACGCACGAATTTCAGCTGAATTTACGCGCTTTGCAGGACAACAACGCTACATTGACGAGCTTATGGAGCGTGCGTCGCGCTTTATGTATACCGCGGTTGCCGAGGCTGAACGCCGCGGCCTACCCACCGAGCTTGCCCTACTACCGATCATTGAAAGTGCCTACGACCCATCGGCCACATCACGCTCTAACGCCGCCGGACTCTGGCAGTTCATTCCCGATACTGGACGCTTGTATGGGCTCCGACAAACATATTGGTTTGATGCCCGCCGCGACCCCCTAGAGTCAACACGCGCAGCCTATGATTATTTGGCAAAACTCTATGGCATGTTTGGCGACTGGGATCTGGTGTTGGCCTCGTATAATGCCGGACCTGGCACGGTCTCGCGTGCCATGAGTGCCAATGCCGCGCGCGGCCGTAGCACCGATTATTGGTCGTTAAATTTGTCGGCTGAGGCCACCGCCTATGTGCCTCGGTTTTTAGCGGTTGTGTCATTGTTTAAAGACCCAGTAAGCGCCGGTGTCAGCATTCCCAGCATCCCAAACCGACCTTATTTCCGTACCATTGCTGCGCAAGGCACGCTATCACTCGATACCGTCGCGGCGCTCTCTGGTATTCAGCTCGAAGAATTACAAACGCTCAATGCCGGCCTGCTGCGTGACAAACTCGCGCCCAATGGCCCGTTTTTATTGCATGTGCCCAGCACACTCGATGCCGCTAGCGAGCGCTTATTGGTGCAGCAGTCGAGTGCTAGCGATGTGCGCGTCGCCACCGCCGATGGCAGCTCAGCGCCAGTAGCGGCGTTGCCCAGTGCGCAGCTCATTCGTGCCAGCTTTATTGAGGCCAATAGCCGCAGCTACCGCATACAACGCGGCGACTCATGGTATAAAATCGCACGCGCTAATCATCTGTCTCAAAAACAACTCGTGCAGGCCAACAATGACAGCCTCAGTACAATTTTAGACGTTGGCCGTGTGATTATTATTCCCACACCTGCGGCGGCGGCTTATCAAGCACATACGTTTAGTGGTCAGCCCACGCCAAGCCCTCCTCCACGCCCGACTCAAGTCATTCAAACAGGCAATCGCGAGCTCTAAGCTATGTGGCACGGTGTTTTTATTCGCTTGGCTATGCGCTGCTGTTTTCTCGCCATGGGCCTGTTTGGTATGTCTGCTCAGGCAGCGGTACAACATAGCCATGCCATTACCTTACGTGGTGCGCCAGCACTCGCTGAAGGCTTTAGGCATTTCAACAGCGTCAATCCTGACGCACCCAAAGGCGGCCGCTTACGGCTCGATGCACTCGGCACATTCGACAGTCTTAATGGCTTTATCAACAAAGGCGTGGCGGCTGAAGGTTTAAATCGTCTTTACGACTCACTCACCGCCGGCTCAGAAGATGAGTTCGGCACGCGTTACGGGCTGCTGGCAAAACGCATTATTCGCGACCCCAACGACGCCTCATGGGTGATTTATGAGCTGCGGCCAGAAGCGCGTTTTAGCGATGGTCACCCGCTTCGCGCAGAAGACGTTGTGTTTACCTTCGAGACCCTGCTCAGCGAGGGTGCGCCAGCGTATAAAGCCTATTTTGCCGACATTGCATCAGTCACGGCGTTATCGCCATTGCGCGTGAAGTTTCGTTTCAAGCACAAAACCAATCGTGAGCTACCGATGACGGTCGGCGAAATTGGTATCTTGCCAAAACACTATTGGGCCACGCGCGAATTCAATCGCACCAGCCTTGAGGTACCGATTGGCAGCGGGCCATATGTGATCAGCGACATCGACCCCGGTCGCCGCATAAGCTATGCGCGTAACCCCGACTACTGGGCTCGAGACCTCAATGTCAATCGTGGGCGCTACAACTTCGATCAGATTAGCTATCAGTATTATCGCGATGGCAGTGTGGCATTTGAGGGCTTCAAGGCGAACCAATACGATGTCCGCGAGGAAAATAAAGCCAAAACCTGGGCAACCGAATACAACTTCCCTGCCGTCACCGATGGCCGCGTGATTTTGCAGCGCCAGCGCCACGAAAACCCGGCGCCTATGCAGGGCTTTGCCTTCAACACCCGACGCACACCACTCAATGATCTGGCGGTGCGTGAAGCGCTGAGCTTGGCATTCGATTTTGAATGGGCAAACCGAGCGCTATTTTTCGGCGCCTACACGCGTACCACCAGCTTTTATGCAAACTCCGATCTCGCTGCTCAAGGCGTGCCGAGCAAAGCCGAGCTGGCGCTGTTAAAGCCGTGGCGCAAGCAACTACCCGCCGCCGCTTTTGGCCCAGCCGTTACGCCGGCCAAAAGTGCTGGTGATGGCTATGATCGCGCGAATTTACTGCGCGCACAGGCCCTGCTCAAACAGGCCGGCTGGCACTATCGCGACGGCGCATTGCGTGATGTCGCCGGCACGCCCATGCGACTTGAGATGCTCCTTGTACAACCCGAGTTTGAGCGCATCGTGCAACCACTCCGGCGAAATCTAGCGCGTTTGGGCATCGACTTGAGCATTCGGCTGTTAGATGTTGCGCAGTACATTGAGCGGCTTCGTCAGTTTGACTTCGACCTGACCGTGACGGGCGTGCCGGCCTCGTTATCCCCGGGTAATGAGCTCTGGAGCTACTGGGGCTCGCAAAGTGCCGACACACCCGGTAGCGGCAATCTGGTGGGTTTAAAATCACCGGCCGTTGATGCGCTCATTGCGCGCATTACGCAGGCTAAAAGTCGTGACACGCTAGTCACTTCGGTGCATGCGCTCGATCGTGTTTTACGCGCCCAATGGCTGCTGATTCCGCAGTTCCACATTCCGTTTTTTCGCATCGCCCGCTGGGACTTTTTTGGCCTACCTAACGACCCGCCACGCTATGGTCTCGGTCTCGATAGCTGGTGGTGGAAAGGCTCACCTAACATCGCTCAGGAACGCTAATGGCTAGTTATATCATTCGCCGTTTGGCGCTCATGATCCCCACACTTTTTGGCATTTTGTTGATCAATTTCTTGGTGATTCAAGCCGCGCCCGGTGGGCCAGTTGAGCGATCATTGGCGCAGCTGCAAGGCATTGGTGGGCAAACCACTTTAGGGGGTAGCGCCGGCGATTTATCGGCTGCAAATGCATCTGCCGGACCCGGTTATCGCGGTAGCCAAGGCCTCAGTGCTGAACTGGTGGCCGAGATCGAAAAGCAATACGGTTTTGATAAATCCGCGAGCGAGCGTTTTGGCGACATGATTTGGCAATTTGCCCAGTTCGATTTAGGCAGCAGCTTTTATCGCGATATTCCGGTGCTTGATTTAGTCCTCGAAAAGCTACCCGTTTCGTTATCGCTCGGGCTATGGAGCACACTGCTCATTTACCTCATTGCTGTGCCACTGGGCATTCGCAAAGCCCGCCACCCGGGTAGCCGCTTTGATGTTTGGAGCAGTGGCGCAATCATTGTGGCCTATGCCATTCCTGGGTTTTTATTGGCCCTGCTGCTCATTATCGTGTTTGCCGGTGGCAGCTATTGGCAATGGTTTCCCATGCAAGGGCTGTCCTCTGAAGGGGCGGCCAACCTGCCGTGGTTTCAGCGCGCGCTAGATTATGCCCACCACTTGGTGTTACCAACGCTGTGCCTCACGCTTGGCGGCCTCGCCACGCTTACCCTGTTTACTCGCAATAGCTTTCTCGAAGAGCTGCAAAAGCCTTATGTACTGACCGCGCGGGCAAAAGGCGCGAGCGAACAACGGGTGCTTTGGGGTCATGTATTTCGCAACGCCATGCTGATTATTATTGCCGGTCTCCCCGCCACACTGTTTGGTATTTTATTCACTGGCGCGTTTCTCATTGAGGTGATTTTTAACCTCGATGGCCTTGGTCTGCTGAGCTATGAGTCCGTGATTAATCGTGATTATCCTGTGATTTTTGGCACGCTATTTTTATTCACCCTAATGGGCATGCTGCTGCGTCTATTCGGCGATTTATGTTATCGCTGGGTTGATCCACGCATCGATTTTTCGCGAGCCGGCTCATGACATTCTCACCGCTAACCCGGCGCCGTTGGGCACAATTTAAAGGCAATCGTCGCGCCTGGTGGTCACTGTGGCTGCTCATTGGCGTGTTTGCGTTGACGCTGGCAGCCGAACTTATTGCGAACGACAAGCCGCTGCTGGTGAGCTATCGCGGCACGGTCGTTGTGCCATTACTGCAAGATCGGCCTGAAACCTATTATGGGGGTGAATTTACGACGCCCACGGTCTACCGCGACCCTGCGGTGATGGCGCTGATCGAGGCGCAAGGCTGGATGCTCTGGCCCTTAATTCGCTTCAATGCCGACACCATTCATTTTGAACGCGCTGAGCCAACGCCTTCGCCACCAACGGCTGATAACTGGTTAGGCACCGACGATCAAGGCCGTGACGTCTTAGCGCGCTTGATTTATGGCGTACGCACATCGCTTGCGTTTGCCAGCTTCCTGACGCTTGCCACCGTGGTACTGGGTGTCGCTGCTGGCGCCTTGCAGGGTTATTTTGGCGGTTGGGTAGACTTGCTTGGACAGCGCATTACCGAGGTATGGTCGGGCCTGCCCGTGCTGTTTATGCTGATTATTTTGTCGAGCTTGGTAACCCCAAATTTTTGGTGGCTGCTGGCCCTGCTCACGCTATTTAGTTGGACAGACTTAAGCGGCTTAGTGCGTGCTGAGTTTTTACGCACACGCCAACTCGACTATGTGCGGGCGGCGCGAGCCATGGGTGTGCGCTCCAGCGTCTTGGTTTGGCGGCATGTATTGCCCAATGCCGCGGTCACCACCCTGACACTGCTGCCGTTTATTTTTACCGGGGCTATTGGCCTGCTAACGTCATTAGACTTTTTAGGGTTTGGCTTACCGCCCGGCTCGGCGTCATTAGGCGAGATGATTGCGCAAGGTAAAAATAACCTGCAAGCACCATGGCTAGGACTGACGGCATTTTTTAGCTTAAGTGTGCTGCTGAGTTTGCTGGTGTTTATTGGTGAGGGCTTGCGTGATGCCTTTGACCCACGCCATGTTGAGGTCAAATGATGAATCCGCTGATACGCATTGAGCATTTGAGCATTTGTCACGGCCAGCACAACCTAGTCGATGACGTGAGCTTGCACGTCGATGCCGGCGAATGGCTGGCGCTTGTCGGCGAGTCGGGCTCGGGAAAATCACTGACTGCCCTTGCCTGTCTTGGGCTGTTGCCCCCGAGCTTACGCAGCGATGGTGTCGTGCACGTTGCTGGCACACATCTCAGCCAAGCCAGTGCCAGCACCTTGCGGGCGTTACGTGGCGGCCGCGTGGGCATGATCTACCAAGAGCCATTGAGTGCGCTCAATCCCTTACAGCGCATTGGCCAGCAGCTCATTGAGGCGGTTACGCTGCACAAATCTATCGACCGCGCGCTGGCACGGCAGCAGGTCATTCGTTTGCTGCGTGAGGTCGGTATTGATGAGCCCGAGCGGCGCCTGCGCGCATGGCCGCATGAGCTCTCCGGCGGCCAACGCCAACGCGTGGTCATTGCCATGGCATTGGTGAACTCACCGACTGTGCTCATTGCCGATGAGCCCACCACGGCACTCGATGCGCTGCTGCAAAGCCAAATACTAGACCTACTGAAATCGCTGCAAAAAAGTCGTCAATTAAGCATTCTGTTTATTAGTCATAACTTACCGCAAGTGCGGCGCTATGCTGACCGGGTGATGGTCATGCAAGCCGGGCGTGTGATCGAGTCGGCAGCCACCGAGGTGATTTTTTCTGCGCCTCAACAGGCCTATACGCAAAAGCTCCTGCAACCGTTTGCAAGCCCGATAAAGCCGACACTCAATGACTCGGCCAGCACGGTACTCAGCATCAGCCAACTGCTTGTGCGCTACCCTCGCAAACAGGCGTGGTGGGGTGGTATTACCGCGTGGCATGAGGCCGTGAAAGGCGTCGGCTTAACGCTGCGAGCGGGTGAGTCATTGGGCATTGTTGGTGAATCTGGCTCGGGAAAATCGAGCTTAGCCGCGGCGTTATTGCGACTGACTCCGGCACAGGGTCGCGTGGTGGTGCTCGGGCGTGACTGGCTGGCGTTGCAAGGCCGCGATTTACGCCAAGCGCGAGCACAGCTACAAATCGTCTTTCAGGACCCCTATGGCAGCCTCAGCCCGCGCCTTACCGTCGCCGATATTGTTGCTGAGGGCCTGCTGGCACATGCGTCATTGTCAGCAGCGGCCCTTGATACGGCGGTGGTGACGGCTCTACAAGCAGTGAGTCTCGATCCCGACACGCGCCATCGCTACCCGCATGAGTTTTCTGGCGGCCAGCGCCAGCGTATTGCGTTAGCGCGTGCGATTATTTTGAAGCCCGCCATTTTAATTCTCGATGAGCCGACCTCCGCACTCGATCGCCATACCCAAGGGGAAGTCGTCGAGCTGCTGCGTCGTATTCAGGCCGAACAAGGCATTGCCATGCTGTTTATTAGTCACGATCTCGCTGTGGTGCGCGCGCTCTGTCATCGCTTAATTGTTCTGCGTGAGGGCCGTATTATTGAGCAAGGCGATTGTGAGCGAATATTTCAAGCGCCCCAACACAGCTACACAAAGGCCTTGGTTGCTGACTTGCCGCGCGAGCAGCCGACGCAGCAGCGCGCCTAAGGTGTCATGCACGCCGTGAGGTTTTAGCCCTATACTCGGTGCACATTTTTAGTCGTCACTTGAAGGAGAACCCATGGGCATGATGAGCGGTAAGCGCGTACTCATCGTTGGCCTCGCCAGCAAATTATCCATCGCCTACGGCATCGCCACGGCCATGCATCGCGAAGGTGCCGAATTAGCCTTTACCTATCAAAATGAAAAACTGCGTGGGCGCGTGGAAGGCTTTGCTGAGCAATTTGGTTCCAGCCTAACCTTTCCTTGCGACGTGGTCTCCGATGACGAAATTCACGCCGTCTTCGCCGAACTCGGCAAACACTGGGATGGCCTCGATGTACTGGTGCACTCAGTCGGCTATGCGCCCGGCCATGAGCTCGAAGGTAACTACGTCGATGTCACCACGCGCGAAGGCTTCCGCATCGCCCATGACATCAGCTCCTACAGCTTTGGCGCGCTCGCGCAGGCCGCCAAACCCATGCTAGCCGGTCGTGGTGGTAGCTTGCTCACCCTGACTTACCAAGGTTCTGAGCGCGTGGTGCCGAATTACAACGTCATGGGCTTAGCCAAGGCCTCACTGGAAGCCAATGTCCGCTATTTGAGCGCCAGCATGGGCCCTGAAGGTATTCGTGTGAATGGCATCTCAGCCGGTCCCATCCGCACCTTAGCAGCCAGCGGCATTAAAGATTTCCGCAAAATGCTCGCCTATAACGAAGCCGCCACGCCGCTGCGCCGCAATGTCACCATTGATGAAGTCGGCAACGCCGCGGCGTTCTTATGCTCGGACATGGCCTCAGGCATTTCGGGTGAAATACTCTATGTCGATGGCGGCTTTAACACCGTCGCCATGCCAGCCATGGACGCCATCTAGGCGCTGCGCAAGGCCAAAAAAAGCCCGGATTACACCGGGCTTTTTTTCGTCATCAACACGCGCAGCGATTAAGGTGCGCGGTTTAATGCCTTGATGGTGACATCGGTGTCACTACGCAGCACCGCTAGCGCATCCTGCAGCTCTTGCTGGCCTTGATTTTGCGCCAATAAGCCTTGTGTGACCTGACGCTCAGGGCCGGCTAATGCAGGCTTAGCAGACACCGAGGTGACCTGCACCAACGCCACCCGATCCGGCAATGCAAACGCAGACCAACGTAATGCTCCATCGACCGGCACCGGAGCACGGAAAATAGCAGCCAACAGCGCCGCCTCTGGCTGCTTGCTCGAACGCGATAGCGCAGAAGCCGTTTGAACTCGCACATTGGCCGCGGGCAACCACGCAGACTCTGGCTCATTAGCGCTGCGCTTAACCCACGCTTGCGCTTGCTCCATGGCCTGCTTCAGCGCTTTCTCAACACGCACTTCCTCACGCAATTGCGCTGCCACCTCAGGCAATGGCTGTTTACGTGCGGCAATATGCTGAGTCACATGCAGCCACACAGTGCGGCCGTCTTTCAGCGTGATCGCTGCCGAATTACGGCGCTCTTTGCTTTGCTCTTCATTAAATGCCGCCTCAATGACTTTGCGCTCGGAAAGCACGCCATCGGCGCCACGACGATCAAATATGGGCGACTGCGCAATGCTCAAGCCCGCTATTTTGGCAGGCTCAATCAGATCTGCTGCCTCATAAACGTTTGCATCAAGGCTTTCGACGGCCTTGTTATAAGCATCATCGGCCTGTGCTTGGCGCACTTCATTGATCAATGTGCTCTCTAGCGAGGCAAAACTCGGCGGCGTCTCTTTGCGCACCGCGGTGAGCTTGATGAGATGATAACCAAACGGTGTTTTCACCACCGGCGAGACATCACCCGGCTTTGCCAAGGCAAATAAAGCGTCCTCAAACTCCGGCACAAACATGCCTTTACTAGCAAAGCCCAGGTCGCCGCCTTGTGTCGCTGAACCAGGATCTTTCGAGTGTTTTTCGGCTAGCGCAGCAAAGTCAGCACCGGCACTCAATTCGGCGGCCAGCGTATCGATTTGCTGCTTCGCGGCCGCATCATCGGTGCTGTCATCAATGGCAATCAATATATGCGATGCCTGACGCTGCTCTGCACCACTCACCGCTGCCACACGCTGGTCATAGCGCGCTTTAACTGCCTCAGGACTTGCCTTGGCATTCGCCAAGAAGCTGGCGCGATCTAGCGTGATGTAATTGACCGCGACGCGCTCGGGTTGCTGGAAACGCAAACCGGCGTTGGCGTAAGCCTGGGCAATATCGGTGTCACTGACCTCAACGTCTTTAGCGTAACGGCTTGCCGGAATCTCGGCATAGCGCACATTGCGCGTTTGCGTGTCGAGGCGAGTCAAGGTGTCGAGCTCCGCCCCCGTAACAAAGCTACTTTGTAGCCAGCCGGAGACTTGCTGAGAAATTAAAATTTCCTCGCGTGCACGGAGTGGGAATGTTGTTGGTGTCTCACCAATTTGCGACAACACCTGCACATAACGCTGCGCTGAAAACTGGCCATTGTCTTGAAACGTCGGCGTTTCGCGAATGAGCTGCTGCACAGACACTTCCGAGACGCTGTAGCCGGCATCTCGCGCGGACTTCAGCAGAAGCTGACGCTGCACCAAGCTATTGAGCACCGTCTCACGCAGTTCAGCCTGCTGTTGAGCGCTCAAGATCGCATCCGGGCCCATACGTGCCATGAGTTGCTGGCGTTGGTTGTTGACCGCACGATCAAGCAAGCGCTGAGTGATGGGCTCGCCATCGACCTCTGCCACTGTAGGCTCGGCGCCGCCACCAAAATAAGTTTCAACGCCGAAAAAGATAAAAGGTATCGACAGCAGCGCCAGTAAAAATTTACCGAGCCAACCACGCACCATGTCACGAAACGCATCCATTGAAGTGTCTAGCCTCTAGTTGCCAGTTACGGCTGAATGAAAAAAGCGCGCCGACTAGGGCGCGCTTTCGGGTAACACTACCGCGCAGCAGAACTTAGCTGTTTACAGCATCTTTCAAGCCTTTGCCGGCTTTGAACGATGGTGTTTTCGATGCTGAGATTTGAATCTCTTTACCGGTTTGTGGGTTACGACCTGTGCGAGCAGCACGTTCTTTAACAGCGAACGTGCCGAAACCAACTAAGGTCACTGCATCGCCAGATTTTAATGCGTCGGTGACAGCACCAACAGTGGCATCAAGGGCACGGCCAGCATCTGCTTTGGTCAAGTTAGCAGCTTCGGCGATACGGTCGATTAATTCAGACTTATTCACAGGATGTCCCCTTTAACGAAATCGAAAATTCTTTGTTGTGGTTTTTAGCTTACGCGAGCAAAACAAGGTGATCTGCTCAAGTGCATCGATTTTTAAACGCCTGCGTTAGCAGGGTCAAGCAAAACTCCACGAAATGCCGACGAGAATCCAAAAAAAGTGGGTTTTGCGGCCATCAATGACGACTGGCCGCGGGTAAATCACGTTTTTCGATTTGTGCCAAGCCTGCGGCATAGGCCTCTTCGGTGAGCGGAATGGGCGGCTGAGTGAGCGCAATCGCCAACACTTCATCGATCCATTTCACGGTTTTAATCTCCAACGCCGCCTTCACGTTATCTGGAATTTCCTTCAAATCGCGAGCATTTTCATCCGGAATGATGACTGTGCGCACGCCACCACGGTGAGCGGCCAAGAGCTTCTCTTTCAAACCGCCAATGGGCAGCACCTGACCGCGCAGCGTAATTTCGCCAGTCATGGCCACGTCGGCGCGCACTGGAATACCCGTGAGTACGGAAGCCAGCGCGGTACACATGCCAATGCCGGCACTCGGACCATCTTTCGGCGTGGCACCTTCTGGCATGTGCACGTGTATGTCGCGCTTATCGAACAGCTCGGCGCTGATTCCCAACACCCGTGAACGTGAGCGCACCACCGTGCTGGCCGCGCGAATCGACTCCTGCATCACATCGCCCAAGGAGCCGGTCATGACCTGCCCGCCTTTGCCCGGCACCGCAATCGCCTCAATAGTCAACAGCTCACCACCAACCTGCGTCCACGCTAAGCCAGTGACTTGCCCAACCTGATTTTCAGCCTCGGCTTTGCCAAAGTTGAATTTATGCACGCCCAGATAGTCTTCCAACTGCTCGGCAGCCAAGGTGAGCTTGTCGCTATGTGTGCCCATCACTAACGATTTCACCACCTTACGGCAGAGCTTAGCGATTTCACGATCAAGCGCGCGCACACCGGCCTCACGCGTGTAATAGCGCACAATGTCACGGCAGGCACTCTCGCTGATGGCCAGTTCACTGTCTTTTAAGCCAGCGGCGGCGAGTTGCTTGGGCACCAAATATTGTCGCGCAATAGCCACTTTCTCATCTTCGGTATAGCCCGGCAGACGAATAATCTCCATGCGATCGAGCAATGGTGCTGGGATATTCATGGAGTTAGCGGTGCATAAAAACATGACTTCAGAGAGGTCATAATCGACTTCAAGATAATGATCGTTGAAGGCTTTGTTTTGCTCAGGATCGAGCACTTCCAGCAGCGCCGATGATGGATCACCGCGCATATCGGAGGCCATCTTGTCGATCTCATCTAGCAAAAACAATGGGTTACGCACACCCACTTTGGATATTTTCTGAATTAATTTGCCTGGCATGGAACCAATATAGGTGCGGCGGTGACCGCGAATCTCGGCCTCATCGCGCACGCCACCGAGAGCCATCCGCACAAATTGGCGATTCGTGGCTTTGGCAATAGACTGCCCGAGCGAGGTTTTACCAACCCCCGGTGGGCCCACCAAACACAGCACAGCGCCATTGAGCTGCTTCACGCGCGACTGCACCGCCAAATACTCCAGGATGCGATCTTTTACTTCTTCAAGACCAAAATGATCGGCATCTAAAATATCGCGCGCCTGTTTCAGATCGATGCGCACTTTGTTGCGCTTTTTCCACGGCACGCCAAGCATCCAATCGATATAGCTGCGCACCACCGTAGCCTCAGCCGACATGGGCGACATTTGCTGCAATTTACGCAGCTCGGCATCGACTTTTTTACGCGCCTCAGCGGGCAAGCCGGCCTTAATGATGCGCTGCTCAATCTCGCTCAGCTCATCTTCACCTTCGCCTAAATCACCTAGCTCTTTTTGGATGGCCTTGATTTGCTCATTGAGATAGTACTCGCGCTGACTTTTTTCCATCTGCTTTTTAACGCGACCACGGATACGTTTTTCGACTTTTAAAATGTCGATCTCCGACTCCATTTGCGCCATCAAATGCTCAACGCGCTGCTGCACCGGCAGAATATCCAAAATTGCCTGTTTTTCTTCCAAGCGTAGCGTCAGGTGAGCGGCGATGGTGTCAGCTAAGCGACTCGGATCATCGATGCCAGCTACCGACGTCAGCACTTCATTGGCGACCTTTTTAGAGAGCTTCACGTATTGATCAAACTGATTGAGCAAGGTGCGGGCTAAGACATCGGCTTCTTGCTTGGCTAGGTTGTCGTCAGATACCTCGGCAATCTCAGCAATATAGGCGTCGTCGTGCTCATGCAGCGCCGCTAACTGACCGCGACGCTGGCCTTCTACTAACACCTTCACGGTGCCATCGGGCAGTTTTAACAGCTGCAAGATATTGGCTACCGTGCCAATGCTGTAGAGACCCTCTTGATTTGGGTCATCCTCTCCAGCATCTCGCTGAGACACTAAAAAGATATGTTTATCGGCAGCCATGGCTTGATCTAGTGCTGCAATGGAGCGCTCGCGGCCAACAAAAAGTGGAATGACCATATGCGGATAAATCACCACATCGCGAAGTGGCAAGAGCGGTAAATGCAATTTTTTTGCGGCCATCATAAACTCCCAAGCAGTCAAACTAACGTTGAACTTATAGGGTCTTTATGGGGGCCTTATGGCTTAAATTACAAGGTGAACAGAGTAATTAGCCAACAAAAAAGGGGCGATTGCCCCTTTTTTGATCAGATCCACACCGGCTTATTCGGGCATCGCGCGCGCAGGCTCGCTATTGTCATAAACCAATAATGGCTCTGTTTCACCCAAAACCACTTTGTCATCGATTAGTACTTTGCTCACGCCTTCAAGCGACGGCAGCTCATACATGGTGTCGAGCAAAATGCCCTCTAAAATCGAGCGCAAGCCACGTGCGCCGGTTTTGCGGGCAAGCGCTTTCGCCGCAATGGCTTTGAGCGCCTCAGGACGAAACTCAAGCTGCACGCCTTCCATGTCCAAAAGCTTGGCATACTGCTTCGTCAATGCATTTTTTGGCTCAGTCAAAATCTGAATCAAGGCGGATTCATCCAGCTCGCCTAAGGTGGCAATGACCGGCAAGCGCCCAACAAACTCAGGAATCAAGCCAAATTTCACCAAATCCTCTGGCGATACTGATTTAAATAGCTCGCCGGTGCTCGGCGTTTTCGACTGACCTTTCACCAAGGCATTAAAGCCAATACCACCGGGCTCTGAGCGCTGCTGAATGACTTTATCGAGACCAGCAAAGGCGCCACCCACAATAAACAGAATATTTGACGTATCGACCTGCAAGAACTCTTGCTGCGGATGCTTGCGACCGCCCTGCGGCGGCACACTGGCCACCGTGCCCTCAATAAGCTTCAGCAACGCCTGCTGCACGCCCTCACCGCTCACATCGCGAGTAATCGATGGGTTGTCACTTTTGCGTGAAATCTTGTCGATTTCATCAATATAGACAATGCCGGTTTGTGCTTTATCAACGTCGTAATCGCAGTTTTGCAGCAGCTTTTGAATGATGTTTTCAACATCTTCACCGACATAACCCGCTTCGGTCAGCGTGGTGGCATCGGCCATCGTAAACGGCACATTGAGCACACGCGCCAAGGTCTGCGCGAGCAAGGTTTTACCGGAGCCCGTGGGGCCGATCAGCAAAATATTGCTCTTTGTCAGCTCAACATCGGTGTTTTGGCGCGTTGGATGCAGCTTTTTCATGCCCGCACGTAAGCGCTTGTAGTGGTTATACACCGCCACGGCCAAGACGCGCTTGGCTTGATCTTGGCCAATCACATAGTCATCGAGCGTGGTTTTCAACTCACGCGGCGTGGGCAAATGATCATTGGCTTTGTCATCCTGTTTGTCTTGGACCTCTTCGCGGATGATGTCATTACACAAATCCACGCATTCATCACAGACATAGACCGACGGCCCAGCGATCAGCTTACGCACTTCGTGTTGGCTTTTGCCGCAAAAAGAGCAAAACAACAATTTACTGTCGCCGCCACGATTATCTTCGGTCATGCTTATTCTCTCACTGACTGCAAATTAAGGGCGCTTGCTGAGCACCTGATCAATCAAACCATAGGTTTGCGCATCGCCCGCGGTCATAAAATTATCACGGTCGGTATCGCGCTCAATGCGCTCTAACGGCTGGCCCGTATGCAAGGCCAGCAACTCATTGAGCAGCTGCTTAATTTTTAAAATTTCTTGCGCATGAATAGCGATATCTGAGGCTTGGCCCTGAAAACCACCTAATGGTTGATGAATCATCACACGCGAATTGGGCAAGGCAAAGCGCTTACCTTTGGCACCGGCAGAGAGCAAGAAAGCGCCCATCGAGGCCGCCTGACCAATACAGATGGTCGAAATATCGGGCTTGATGAAATTCATGGTGTCGAAGATAGCCATGCCAGCTGTCACCGAGCCGCCGGGTGAATTGATGTACAAGTTGATGTCTTTGTCGGGGTTGACCGACTCTAAAAACAGCATCTGCGCGACAATCAGGTTGGCCATATTGTCTTCAACGGGGCCAACCAAGAAAATCACACGCTCTTGCAGCAGGCGCGAATAAATATCGTAAGCGCGCTCACCACGAGCTGACTGCTCGACCACCATTGGGATCAAACCAATATTATCAATGCCACTGGCATTAGGTTGTTCAAATCGCATGGATAACCTGCCTTAAACAATCAAAAGATGAGGTGAAAACTGCCGAGGCTCATTGGGCAGGTGCACAAACAAACACTCCCGAGCAGTCAAAGACGTACGTCGGGAGTGTCGGTCGTGCGTGGCGCGAGGTCAAGACCACGCGCGCTATGTTTTCCGCAACAGCGCGTATTAACGCTGTTGTGGACGCACCACATCGCTGTACTTCGCTGCCGCCTCAGTCACCTTAGCGTCGGCTAAAACACAGTCAACCACCTGATCTTCCAAGACCATGGCTTCAACTTGAGCGAGCTGCTCTTTATTGCCCATGTAGTAGCTGATCACCTCTTCTGGCGACTCATATGACTCTGCCACTTCGGCCACCACGGCGCGTACACGTTCTGCATCGACCACAATGGCTTTATCTTTAATGATTTGGCTAATCAGCAGACCCAAAGACACGCTGCGCTCAGCCTGCTCTTTGAACAAATCATCGGGCAACATTTTTGGGTCGAGCTTGGCATTGGCACCGCCAAATTGCTGGAACATGGCATTGCGCTGACGCTCAATCTCGCCGGCCACTAGGGCTTTTGGCGCATCAACTGTGTGTGCCGCTAATAGCTGATCCATGGTCTGCGTTTTGACTTTGTTCTTCACCGCTTGCTTGAGTTCGCGCGCCATGTTTTTCGAGACGTCTTCACGGAGCTTCTCAATACCGCCTTCGCTGACGCCAAAGGCTTTCAAGAACTCATCATCGATGGCAGGCAATGCTTGCTTTTGCACTTTGTGCGCCGTGATTTTGAAGATAGCGGCTTTATCACGCAGATTTTCAGCTTGGTAGTCAGCTGGGAAGGTCACATTAATGTCACGCTCTTCACCGGTTTTAATACCCACCACGCCATCTTCAAAGCCGGGGATCATGCGGCCTGAGCCCAAAACCAGCTCAAAATTGCTCGACGTGCCGCCATCAAAGGCCTCACCATCGATGCTGCCAGCAAAGTCGACAATGACTTTATCGCCATCGGCTGCGGCATCCGCGCTATCTTCGAAGCTAGCGCGTTGGCTGCGCAGGCTTTCAATCATTTCATCAATATCGCCTTCGCCGATATCGACAACGGGACGCTCCACCGCGATATCGGCGAAATTGCCCAAGGTAATTTCTGGATAGACTTCAACCAAGGCAGTGAACGCCAGATCTTCGCCCGCTTTATCGCTCACTTCTTCGATGCTCGGGTAACCGGCTGGGTTGAGCTTTTCTTGCGTCACGGCTTCATAAAAGCTGTCACGGATAATCTCGCCTAATGCTTCTTGGCGAATCGAGTCGCCAAAGCGTTTTTGCACCACGGATAGCGGCACTTTGCCGGGGCGGAAGCCGTCCATGCGAATGGTACGAGCCGCTTTTGCCACGCGGGCACTCACGTCTTCATCAATTTTTGTGGCCGGGACAACAACTTTAACGCGGCGTTCGATATTCGAGACGTTTTCGACAGTGACTTGCATGACAACCTCAAGACTTAAGAGTTCACGGGAATTGGATGGGCTCGCAGCACAATACTGCAAAATCAAGGGACAGCATTATAGAGATTGCGGGGCAGAATAAAAGACCAAGCCGCGGCGGGTGAAACTTTAAGCATTTAGATGGCGACTTGAACTTTTCTAGTTGACGGCCTGCTCATGGATTCGTAATATGCGGCCTCGCAAGACAGCAAGCCGTTATGGCAAGCAGCTGGCGATGTTCGGGGTATAGCGCAGTCCGGTAGCGCGCCTGGTTTGGGACCAGGATGTCGGGAGTTCGAATCTCTCTACCCCGACCACTTTTTAAGCTGTGATACCGCGCAAAAGCGCTCGTAGCTCAGCTGGATAGAGCATCGGCCTTCTAAGCCGAGGGTCGCAGGTTCGAGTCCTGCCGGGCGCACCAGTGGCGCAAAATTTGTGGTGGCCGTAGCTCAGTTGGTAGAGTCCCGGATTGTGATTCCGGTTGTCGTGGGTTCGAGCCCCATCGGCCACCCCACCCTTTTCCTAAAAGTATTAATAAATCCCGCCAGCATCTGCTGGTTTTTTATTGCCTGCTATTTGTGGGCGTTAGTCGCTTTTCGTCATCCGCCGCAGCACGCCAACCATCAGCGCAAAAAGCATCAAGCCAAAGCCCAACAGACTCGCGCCGATCGCGGCAAAGAGATCTGGCGCCTTCATCATCGTGCTCATTAAAGAGTCTTGGTAATAAAAAAACCACGCATGATTTTCTGGAAAGACCCAATGATGCAGCTGGTAAAACACCGCCTCAAAGCCTAGCAAGGCCAGCAGCAGCACGCCGGCTAGCGCCAAGCACAACAGCAAGCCGCCTTGCCAACGCCAACGAATCAATGGCACACGGCGACGCAGCCAATACAGCCCGAATACGGTCAATATCGCCACGCCAATTAAGGCATCACGCAGGCGCGCCATGAGCACCGCCACATCGTTTAAATGCACGATCTCAGGCTCACGCAATAGCGCCGTGGCGTGGCCAGTGCTTGGCATAAAGTGAATTTGACGAAGTGCCTCGACGGCTGCGCTGCCAGCAGGACCATGAACAGCCTGCACAATGGCATTAAATGCGGCGAGATGACCCTCGCGCGACAGCGTCTGAAAACCGTGAATGTAACGATTTTGCGGGCCGAACTCGGCAATTTGCCCGCGCAAATCCAACCAGTCATACCACAGCGCATAACCGTAGTTGAACTCAGCGTGCAGCCACCAGCTCAAGCCGAGTGACGTGAGCAGCAGCCCCATCAGCACGGCAAACCAAGCCACTTGATAGCGCAGGCTCATTAGCGCTCCAGTTTGTACCAAAGCGCATAGAGCGCGGGCACAAAAAATAGCGTGATGGCCGTGCCCACCGCAATGCCGCCAATAAGCACATAGGCTAAGGGGCCCCAAAAACTATCGAAGGTCAGTGGCACAAAGGCGAAAACGGCAGCAATGGCGGTGAGCACAACGGGTCGCGCACGACGCACGGCGGCCTCAATAACCGCTGTCACCGGCAGCATATCAGCGGCTAAGTTATCAGCGACTTGTTGCGTTAAAATCAGCGTATTTCGCATCAGAATACCCGCCAGGCCAATCAGGCCGAGCAAGGCGACAAAGCCAAATGGCTGACCAAATAGCAACAGCGCCAAGACAGCACCAATCACGCCTAATGGCGCGGTTGCCACCACAATAAACGTGCCGGCAAAGCTGCGCATTTGCAGCATCACAAAAATCAACATGAGCGCAAACATCAAAGGCTGCAACTTTTGAATAGACGCATCGGCCTTGCCTGACTGCTCCACGCTACCACCAATATCGATGCGATAGCCCGGCGGCAAGCTCGCACGCAAGGCCTCTGAAGCCGTCCAAATGGCTGCTGTCATATCATTAGGTTGCACGCCCACGACATCGGCATGCACGGCAATAAAGGGCTCGCGGTTGTAGCGCTTGAGCACCGGCTCTTCGTAGCGCACGGTGACCTCGCCAACTTGCGCCAGCGGAATTTTACGGCCATCAAATGAACGTAATTCCAAGCCTGCTAAACGCGCCTCCGAGCTGCTATGGCCCTTGGCGATCACTTCCACCAAGCGATTTTCTTTACGCAGTTGCGTGATGGGGCCACCTTCAAGCTCAAACTGCAGCTGGCGTGAGACCTCGGCGGGTGTCAGACCCATGAGTCGCAGGCGCTCGGTGTCCATGGCCACATGCAGCACCGGTGCGCGCTCATCCCATTCCAAATGGGCATCGCGAATGGCCTCATCAGCCGCCATAATCTCGCGCAGCGCTTTGGCTGTTTCGCGGAGCTTTTGCACATCCGGGCCAACCACACGAAAGCTCACCGGCCACGTTACCGGCGGACCATAGAGCAAGCTGCTTACCCGTACGCGCGCCTCCGGAAACTCGCCATCATCAATGTGCTGCTGCAACGTAGCAATGATGGTGTCGCGATCAGCTTTGTTGTGTCCCACCGCGACCATTTTGGCGAATGCCGGATCGGGCTGCTCAGGCAAAATCGAGATAAAAAAGCGTGGCGCGCCGCCGCCTAAATACGTCGATAACGTACTGACTTCGGGCATGTCGTGCAGGATAGCTTCGACTTTTTGTGCGGTTTGATCAGTCACCGCAATAGACGTGCCTTGCGGCATATAAATGCTGATCATGACTTCTGGGCGGTCAGAGCTTGGAAAAAACTGCTTTTCAACCACCGTGGCCATGCCAATCACCGCCAACACCAAGGCCAGCACCGTGGCCAACACAACTTTGCCACGGTGCCGCACACAGCGACTAATCCATCCACGCAAACGCTCGTACCCGGCGGTGTCATATGGCGAATGACCCGTGTGCTGAGCCGGCTGCGGCAGCATTTTCACGCCCAAATACGGCGTGAATGTGACCGCCACCAGCCAAGAAAGCGACAGTGAAATGCCCAGCACCCAGAAAATATTGCCGGTGTATTCGCCAACGCCAGACTTTGCAAAACCAATCGGCACAAAGCCAACCACAGTCACCAAGGTGCCAAAGAGCATAGGCGCCGCTGTCACCGACCACGCATAGGAGGCCGCTCGCACGCGATCCCAGCCCTCCTCCATCTTTACAATCATCATCTCAATGGCAATGATGGCGTCATCGACCAGCAAGCCAAGCGCCAAAATCAGTGCGCCCAAGGTGATGCGATCGAGATTGATATCCATCGCCAGCATGACCAAAAACGTCAGGCCCAGCGTCACCGGAATAGCAATGCCCACCACCAAGCCAGCGCGCAGGCCAATCGCTAAAATGCTCACGGCCATCACCACTAACATGGCAACTAAAAACTTAAACTGAAATAAATTAACAGCCGCTGAAATTGCATGGGCTTGGTTGGTCAACGGCTTAAAGGTCATGCCTAATGGCAGCCGCGCTTGCTCATCGCTGACAAACGCCGCCATACGCTCACCAAGCTGAAGGCCATTTTCACCTTTCTCCATGACCAGGCCCAACAGCACCGCCTCTTCACCGCGCGAGCGCACCACGTACTGTCTGGGCTCCTCGTATCCTTCACGAATACTGGCCACATCATTTAAGCGAATGAGCTGATTGCCAATTCGCAAGGGCACATTGGCGAGTTGCTCGAGGCGCGTGAGGTCGTTATCGAGGCGCACATAAATACGTGGCCCAGCGGTTTCAAAGCGCCCGGCTGGCAATAAGCGATTATCTTCCTCAATGGCGGCAAACATTTGCGCTGGTGTGAGGCCTAAATTCACCAGCTTCTGGCTATCGAACTCTAGGTAGACTTTTTGTTTGGGCTCACCAATAACAATGACTTTTTGCACGCCCGAAACGCGGCCAAGACGGTCTCGAATGCCATCGAGCGTGCCCAACAGATCGCGCATCGGCAGGCCGGGCGCGGTGAGTGACAACACACTGAAATAGACATCGGCAAAATCATCATTGGCAAAGGGCCCCAGCACTCCTGCCGGCAGCAACGGCGCCTGATCTTGCATACGCTTGCGTACTTGATAAAACAGCTGCGGCATTTTCTCGCTGGGCGTGAAATCATCAAACTCAATTAGAATATCAACGCGACCCGGATGGATGATGCTCTCAATGTGATAGACGTTTTCAACTTCCTGAATACGCGTTTCTAATGGATCGGCAAGCTGGCGCTCAATCTCCTCAGGCGTGGCCCCCGGCCATTGCGCCGAGACCATCATAATGCGCACCGTAAAGGCGGGGTCCTCAGCGCGACCAAGCGCGACAAACGAGTAGATCCCAGCAAAGATGGATAGCACCAAGAAAAATAGCGTGACCGGGCGCTCTTTGACGGCCAGCGCCGATAAATTCGGGAAACTCAACGCGCTAACTCCCGTACCGCCATGCCCGGTTTCAGCAAGTGCGTGCCCAATACAATCAAGGCAGTGTCGGCCGGAATATCGGCTCGGATGCGCGCTGTCTCACTGCTGAGCAGCGTTACCGTCACTGGCATGGGCTGCGCTTTGCCATCGTTAATAAACCAAACGCGTGGGCCTTGACCGCGCTCATCCAAAGCGGCTAAAGGCACCTCTAACGTGTTGCGGGTCAGTGTTGGCACCGCAAAGCGTGTTTGCACAATGGCACCGAGTGCGGGTGCCGGCGCATTGCCCAGCAAGCGATAGCGAGCACGCTGCGTACGGCTCGCCGCATCGAGCGCACCGGCCTTCTCATGTAAGCGAATGGACTGCGTGCTGCCGTCGGCGGTGATCATCTCGCCTTGCTCGGGCACAGGCATGCGGTCAGGGAAAAACACCTCCACTTCGCGCTCGCCAGTTTGCGCAAATATCGCCACCGCCTGACCGGCCGCCACCACCTGCCCCGGCTCGCCAGTGACCTCCAGTAACAGGCCGTTAGCGGGCGCTTTCAACACGGTATAGGCGCTGGCATTTTGCGCTTGCAGAAATTGCGATTGCGCGGCATTGGCGCGTGTTTTCATTTCACGCTCATTGAGCACGGTGCGGTCTAGCAGCTGCTTGCTAATAAAGCCTTTGTCGAATAGCTCACGTTGGCGCTGGCTTTCAGACTGCGCTGTCGCCAGGGCGGCCCGAGCCGAGGCGCGCTCCGCTTTTGCAGCACGCAAAGTGGCGGCACTGTCACTAGCATCTTGGCGAAACAGCACCTGGCCGGCCTTCACTTGCTCGCCAGCATTGACACGGCGCTCAATGATTTGACCGCTAATCCGAAATGCGAGCGGCGACTCTACCTGCGCGCGGATGATGCCTGTCAGCGATAAAGCAATACCTTGGCCACTGCCAATATGCTGTGTTTTTACCCACGGCGCATCGTTAGTCGTTGCTATTGGTGCATCTGAGCAGCCAGTGATGACGAGTGCACAGGTCAGAGCGGTCGCGAGCTTCCACATGAAAATTGTCCTACAAAACTAAATATGACTAATTATTCCCGATATTGTATGGAGATGACAGGTTAAAACTGACTGCCAAGGGAAATTTTCTAGACTCTATAGTCTAACTTACCCATCACGCCCCCGCACAAGGCACAATAGACGGCTTAGAAATCGTTGCAGAGCCTGTGTTATGCCCCCATCGCCGCGCTACCACCAGATTCATCAAGACGCCGGGCCCTGGATGCTCGCGCTCGGCGGCTGCGGTGAGTTTGGTGCGAACTTGACGCTCTATGGCAGTGCGGGCGTTTGGATTGCTATTGACTGCGGCTTGGCCATGAACACCAATCTAGCCGGCGACACCGAGATTTCTGTGCCGAGCTTGGCGGCGCTCGATACGCTCGATATTCGTGTCGATGCGCTGCTCATTACGCACGGCCATGAAGACCATATTGGTGCCATTCCGGCACTGTGGCGCAAGCTAAAATGCCCGATCTACGCCACCGCGCACACGCATCGCTTAATTAGCGGCAAACTCAATCCCAACGAAAATGGCCCGCGACAAATCACCGTGAAGCCGATGCAAATACTGAGCATCGGTCCGTTTAGCGCGCAATGGTTACCGGTCACACACTCGATTCCGGAGGCTCAAGCCATTTGCCTTGAAGTCGCGGGCAAGCGCCTCTACCACAGCGGCGACTGGAAACTCGACGCGCAGCCGGTGGTCGGCCCACTGACCGCGCAAGCGGCGCTGCAGGCCTTGGGCCGTGCCGGCGTGGATGTAGTCATTGGCGATTCCACCAACGCCACCGTGGCAGGCGCTAGCCGCTCCGAACAAGCCGTGGCATCAAGCCTCATGGCGGCGATGAAATCGGCCACCGGACGCTTAGTCGTGGTGTGTTTTGCCAGCAATGTGGCGCGCATGCACAGTATCGTGGCTGCCGCCGAACGCTTGGGCCGTTACACCGGCGCATTGGGCCGCAGCATTGACACACACGTGGGTGCTAGCCGCGCCAGTGGCTATTTAGACACTGACACACACCTCATGCCGAATTGGGAATTAGGCTTTTTACCGCGCGATAATCAATGCTGGATCGCCACCGGCAGTCAAGCCGAACCCGGCTCAGCGCTGGTGCGTTTAAGTCTCGATAAACACCCGGCGTTTGGCCTAGAGGCCGGCGATACCGTGCTCTTTTCATCCCGCGTGATACCCGGTCACGAAGCCGCGCTGGCGCAGCTGTGTGCGCGCTTAACAGCGCTCGGCGTGATGATCATCGACGATGATGCACTGCACGCCTCCGGCCATCCGCCAGTAGACGATTTAACCACGCTCTATGGCTGGCTAAAGCCGCGCTATTTGCTCCCTGTGCATGGTGAGGAGCGCCATCAAAAAGCCCACTTGCAGCTCGGCCGCGAGCTCGGCATGGCGGGCGTGGTGCAAAAAAATGGCGACTTAATATCGCTTGCGGGTAAGCCCTATGTGGCGGCCAGCACCGCGGTCGGTAAAGTCTTGCAACAGCGCTAGCTCACAGACTGCAAAACACTGGCGGCAAACAGGCTGGCCACCACGATCGCGGTCACTAATTGCCGCGTGCGCAAGTAGCTGGCCGAGATGGCATCGCGCCGATACAAGCCAAAATCAATCAGCAATAACACGGCAAAATACATCGCTAAGGCAAGCCACAGCTGATGCATGGGCAACGTGATGGCCGCGCCAACAATGCCAAGTGCCACGCCATTACTCAGCCATAACAAGGCCGTTGGCATACCGCGCGCTGGCAACTGAGCCTGCAAACCCTGAGCTTGACCCCAGTGCACGCCGGCCATAAACGCCGCAATGACCAGGGCATACACGGTCAAAATGGCATCGATACGCAACATCGGGGTTAGCGCATCAATGCCCAGCGCCATACACACCAGTGCGCCAATAAACGGCAGCGTGCCAGCCAGCGGCAAGACGCAACTCAGCATGAATACCTCCGTGTCACCCACGCCAACAAGCCTGGGCCAATCAGCCGTGAAATGCGCTCACGGTGTGTTGCAAACACGCGGTATACCAGCCGCCACAAAGGCATTAGCCAGGGTCGTGAAAATAACCACGCCAAGCGCGGCAACTGGGCGCGCTCATAGGCGGCGGCAAATACGTCTGCGCCCACGAGCACGGTGCCATCGGCGAGTTTGGCGTGCATATTATCGAGCAGAATTTGGCAGCTACTGACACCGACCTCGGCGCTGGAAAAGTCATCTGCGCAGACATCGACAAAGCTTAATAAACCGGCTTCATTGCGCTCGGCCAAGAAACGAATCTCTGCCAAACACAAGGGGCAATGGCCGTCGTAGTAAAGCGTCATGTGCATGTGTGCGCACTCTGGTAAATTTATTTAACGCTAGCGCAACGCCTTGGGCAGGAACAGTCAACAAGCACTAGACTGACACTGACGCTTGTCATACATTCCTAACACCTTTGTAACTGGCGACAATACTCTGGCGGCATACCTGCGCCCATAAACCATGTTGCACGCCTTTAGGCGCGCTAACCGGCTTTTTCATCCGGCGCCATAAACGCTTGCCATAGAGCTTGGGCGGCGCGCGGCAACATGGCATGGCGCTCCGCCACCTGCTGAGGCGTCTCGGCATAGCCGCCACCGAGCACGGCGGCTACCGGCACAGCCGCGTTAAGACATGCTGACAACACGGCATAATCGCGGGCATAGAGGCCGGCATCAGTGAGTGATAAATACCCCAGAGCATCATCGCCGTGCACATCCACGCCGGCGTCATAGAGCACCACATCGGGCTGCCAATGCCGCAATAACAGCGTCACAACGGGCACTAATTGCGCCAGGTAAGCGGCATCATCGGTGCCATTAGGCAAGGGCAAATCCCAGTGACTCGCGGCTTTGCGCGCCGGAAAGTTTTTCGCCGCATGCATGGAAAAAGTGAAGACACCAGGGACATCGGCCAGTAGGCGCGCGCTGCCATCGCCCTGATGCACATCGCAATCAATAATCAGCACGCGTCGTCCTTGTGCCTGCAATGCCAATGCCGTGATGGCAAGGTCATTGAAAATACAAAATCCTGAGGCGCGATCTCGATGCGCATGATGAGTGCCCCCCGCTAAATTTACCGCCAAGCCATGCGATAGGGCCAAACGCGCCGCCAACAACGTGCCGCCCACCTCGCGTAAACTGCGCTGCACCAAGCCCTGACTCCACGGCAGGCCCATACGTCGCGACTCATCAGCGTGCATGCTGTTGCTCATGAAACGCGTCACATAACCGGCATCATGCGCACGCAAAAGTGCCGCCATGGGCGCAAGATCGGGCGCAATAAACGCCTCAGCGGCAACCGTCTTCTCCTGCACCAACAGCAATTGAAGTAGCCGAAACTTAGCCATTGGAAAACGATGGTTTTCGGGAAAATCGGGACTGTAGTCCTCGTGGTAAATCACCGGCAATGGCATAGATGTGACTCGCAAAGACAAACCATACTCACAATGTAACGCGCTTGCGTCAGCGCGTTGGCGCATGACAAGCCATTAGTACGCACGTAAACTTGCGCAAAACTCTAATAGATAGATCGCCATGAATCGCTCACTCCTTGTTGTATTTATCCTGTTGTTGGCCGCCTGCGGTGGCAACAGCAGCTCAAACGGCCAGTTGAGCAATGGCGTCGCTCAAGCCGACCGTGGCCCTGAATTTAGCGAAGTTGATCGCCTCGAGCCGGGCCTGCAAGGGCAAATCCCCTTAGCCAGCCAAATCAATGGCGACTCAGCCTTAGGCTATCGCAAAGGCCTGAAGCTCGTTGGCCAAAATACTATTTTAGATCGCGGCGCCAACTTCTCCATGGCTTGGATTGGCGACTGTGCCTACGTGACCACCACCTCGCCCGGGCAAATCTTTGGTCCACTCGCCTCGCCCTATGCCGACGCGCGCTTTAATCCGCTCAATGGCATGGCGGTAATCGATGCCAGCGACCCCACCAATCCACAGCTCGTGCAGATATTGCAAAGCCCCGCCATGCTGGGCCCGCACGAATCACTACAGGCCAATGAAGCGCGGAAAATCATTGTCGCCACACGCGGCGGTGGCACCGCCTTTGATGTCTACGATGCCAGCGATTGTAAAAATCCCGTGCTTGCCGCATCCATTAACATCGGCATTGGCATCACGCTGCCGGAGCTGCCGATTGTCAGCCAACTGCTCTCTGGCATTCCCGGCGGCCTCAATGCCCTCGATATTGGCCTGCCATTTTTCGGCCATGCGCTGTGCTTGAGCCACGATGGCAGAACCGCCATCGCTACCAGCTCGGCGTCCACCAATGCCGTTATCAATTTAGACAATATCGAACAGCCCTTCCTCATGCATTTATTTGCACCGGCAGGCCACGACTGCGGCTTTAACCCCACCGATGACCGCTTATATTTGGCGCAATTTGGTTTCATCTCATTGGGTTTAGGCCTACCCAATGGTCCTGCCGTGGGTCAAAACGGCATGGGTATTTATGACATTAGCGCCATTAAAAATCGCAGCATTGGCACCAGTCCATTTTTGTTTAGTGCCGCACCACCGCTGCTCGGCTTTGTGCCGTGGACCAATGTGCTGATCGGCGAGGCACCGACTGCCGGCTCGCACACCGCGCGTTATTTCAAAAATAACGGCCGTACCTATTTATACTCCAGCGACGAATGGCCCACTGCCGGCGTATGCCCGTGGGCCTATGGCCGTATCATCGACATCACCGATGAGACCAAGCCGCGCATCGTCTCCAACATCAAACTCGAAGTAAATGAGCTCACCAACTGCTTGGCCACCGAGCTCGATGTCGCCAACTACTCAGCGCATTATGTGGGCTTCGATAACCCCGAAGAGGCCACCACGCTATTTACCACGCACTACACCGGCGGCCTGCGCGTTTGGGATATCCGCGACCCACTCAAGCCACGCGAAATCGCCTACTGGCATCCGGTGCCCAACCCCAATACCCCCATCGTGCCGTTGTCCGAGTTTTTCGGCAGCTCCGGCAGCCGTTGGGATGCCGTGCCCACCTATGTGCGCTATCGCCCTGAGACCGGCCATATTTGGATCGCCAGCTACAGCGCCGGCTTCCAGATCTTAGCCTTCACGCCATCGGCCGGCCCTAGCGTGCCGAAGCCCACGGGGCGTTGATCCGCCTTTCTATGGCGCGGGTCTGGCAGCTGCTCGTGGTGATCGCGGCGCTGCCAAGCGTCGCCCACGCGCATTCCTTTGCCCGCAGCTACAATATCCCGGTGCCCTTTTGGCTCTATGCCTGGGGCGCCATCGCGGCGCTACTGCTGTCATTTCTGATGCTGGCGTGGTCACTCAATGCGCCAACGCCTGCCCGCCAACACACACTGCACTGGCATCACGCCAAGCCACGCACTCAGCAACTGACAATGATCGCCTCGGCAGCGGCGCTACTGGTGCTACTCCTGAGCATTGCCACCGGCATGTGGGGCAGCGCAGATGCCTATCGCAATCTCAACATGACGCTGTTTTGGATCGGCATTGTGCTGATTCTGCCCTACCTCACGGTCATTACAGGCAATTGCTATGCGCTGATTAACCCCTGGCGCTTGCTCAGCCGTTCCGCCAAGGTGAGCTATCCAGCGCATTGGCACTACTGGCCAGCCTGCATTGCCTATGTGGTGTTTATTTGGATAGAGCTCTTTGCCGGCTTTGGGCCACGCGCATTGGCCATCAGCCTGATCATTTACAGCCTCTACACAGTCATTGCTGTGCGCCGCTACGGCCTGCATGATTGGCTGCGCTACGGCGATGTCTTTGCGCTGATGCTGCGGCTGATTGGCAAGATGGCGCCGCTGACTTATCGCGGCCCCAGCAGCCAGGCGCGCTACGGCAGCTGGGCGTGGCGCTGGCCATTGAGCGGACTGCTGCAAAGCCGCGCCAACCACGCCAGCGAAGTGCTGTTTATTTTATTCATGCTCAGCTCCACCGCCTTCGATGGCTTGCACGCCACGCGGTGGTGGGCCGAGCGTTATTGGATCGATGGCTTTGCGCTGCTGGAACCGTGGCTGGGCAGCAATATCGTCACCGCTTATCCCACGCTAAAAGCTGGTTTTGTGGTGTATGAAACACTGGCTTTGGTACTCTCGCCGGTGCTGTATTTTGGTCTTTATGTGGCGTGTTTATGGCTGGCCAAACGCCTGCTGCGCAGCGACATTAGCCTGCACGAACTGATACTGCGCTTTGCCTATGCCCTCATCCCCATTGCGGTGGTCTATCACGCCAGCCATTATTTCACGCTGGTCATCACCCAAGGCAGCCAATTACCGCGCCTGGCCTCCGACCCTTTTGGCTGGGGCTGGAATCTGTTTGGCAGCGCCAGCGCTAACCCGTGGATTATTTTGCCCGATATGAATTGGGTCTGGCATAGCCAGGTTGCGCTCATTATTTTAGGTCACATCGCCGGTGTTTACGCCGCCCACCAAGAAGCCCTGCGCTGCTTCGCCACGGCGCGCGAGGCGCTGATCAGCCAGCTACCCATGTTGGTTTTTATGATGGCGCTGACCGTTTTCGGCTTATGGATTTTAGCCATGCCGCTGAATCCGGCGGGCTAAGACTGCACATCGACGCCACCTTAGGCCAAGATGGCATCGACGGCACGTCGATTGGCCTCGACTACAAAGCCGAGCTTTGAGCGGCGCGCGCGTGGTGCAATTTTTTGTAGCTCGCTATTAAACGGAGATGCTTATCGAGCCCGACCAACTGACTGTTGGTCGGTGTTAGGCCATAAAAACGCACATGGCCAGCCACCGAACCCACCACAGCGGCCAAGGTCTCCACGCCAAACATACGTTCGAGATTTTGCTGATAGTCCGCTAGCTCGAGCTCATCATCGAGGGTGATTTCCAGCACCGTGAGTACGGCACGATAAAACAGTCCGCGCGCTACGGTGTTGTCGTTGAACTGCAAAAAGGCTGAGACGCGATCAAGCGCTTCTTCGTGCTCCTGCAATGCCAAATGAATCAACAGCTTCAACTCCAATACCGTAAGCTGACCCCACACCGTGTTCTCATCAAACTCAACACCAATGAGCGTGATGATGGTCATGTACTCATCGAGCTCGCTGTCTTCTAAACGCTCGCCAAGGTCGGCGAGTTGCTCATCATTTAAGGTGTGCAGATTTAAAATATCATCGCGAAACAGCAAGGCTTTATTGGTGTTATCCCACACTAAGTCTTCGACCGGATACACCTCAGAATAATCCGGCACCAAGATGCGGCAAACCGGTGCACCTAAATCCTCATGCACGGCCATATACACCGTCTTACCCATGGCCTCGAGCAGGCCAAAGAGTGTCTCGGCTTCGGCTTGCGTCGTGCCTGAGAAATCCCATTCAGCGAATTCATAATCGGCGCGCGCACTGAAAAAGCGCCAAGACACCACGCCCGTGGAATCGACAAAATGCTCAACGGCGTTGTTGGGCTCGGTCACCGCCAGGCTATTAAATGTCGGCGGCGGCACATCATTGAGGCCTTCTAAACTGCGGCCCTGCAAGAGCTCGGTCAGACTTCGCTCAAGCGCCACGGCAAAGCGCGGGTGCGCACCAAATGAGGCAAACACACCGCCCGTGCGCGGATTCATTAAGGTCACGCACATCACCGGAAATTGGCCGCCCAATGACGCATCTTTCACCAGCACGGGAAAGCCTTGCGCTTCGAGTGCCTCGATGCCCGCCAGCACACTCGGGTATTTTGCCAAGACCTCGCGCGGCACATCCGGCAGCGCGATTTCCTCTTCAATGATTTGCCGCTTCACGGCACGCTCAAAGATTTCCGAAAGACACTGTACTTGCGCCTCAGCGAGCGTATTACCGGCGCTCATGCCATTGCTCAAAAATAAATTTTCAATGAGGTTGGATGGGAAATACACCACGGCGTTGTCGTGGCGACGCACAAACGGCAGCGCCACGATGCCGCGATCACGACGTCCAGAGTTGGTATCGATTAAATGTGAGCCGCAAAGTTCATCATCGGGGTCGTAAATCGCCCAGCAATGCGCATCGAGCAAGCCCTCTGGCAAGCCATCATCGGCCTCCAGGGCAAACCACTTTTCATTGGGATAATGCACAAAGTCTTGGCTCGCAATATCCTCGCCAAAGTACTGATCATTATAGAAAAAATTACAACTCAACCGCTCAATAAACTCACCCAATGCGGAGCACAGCGCACTTTCTTTGGTGGCCCCTTTGCCGTTGGTAAAGCACATTGGTGAGGCGGCATCACGAATATGCAGCGACCACACATTCGGCACAATATTGCGCCACGAGGCGATCTCTATTTTCATGCCAAGCTGTTCAAGCAAGCCGGTCATGTGCGCAATGGTTTGCTCCAGCGGCATGTCTTTGCCATCAATAAACGTCTGCTGCTCGGTGGCGGCAGGGCTCATCAGCAGCGCCTGCGCATTGGCGCCGAGATTTGCCACCGGCTCAATGACAAACTCCGGTCCGGTTTGCACCACTTTTTTCACGGTGCAGCGATCTATCGAGCGCAAAATGCCTTCACGATCTTTCGCGGAGATACTTTCAGGCAATTCCACATCGATCTTAAAAATCTGCTGATAGCGATTTTCTGGATCAACAATATTGTTTTGCGACAGACGAATATGATCGGTGGGAATGTCACGGGCGAGGCAATACACGCGCACAAAATACGCCGCGCACAACGCCGAGGACGCCAGGAAGTAGTCAAATGGGCTGGGCGCAGAACCATCGCCTTTGTAGCGAATGGGCTGGTCGGCAATCACCGAGAAATCATCAAACTTGGCCTCTAAGCGCAAGTTATCTAAAAAGTTCACATTGATTTCCACCGCATTTCTCCCCGTGTGTTATCGGCTAGCTGAGGCTATTAGTTGGCGCCTCACGCAGGCCATCGCGCCGCTTGCCTGCAAAGGCGCGAGCTTATAGGAAAGCGCCATTTAATGCCTTAACGCCTGTGCGCAAATCACGCTATCGCCAGTCCTCGCCATCGCGCTATACTGCCCAAATGAACAGCATTATTGGCAAGCCCATTGCCGCGCCGCCGACCACGGCGCTGGCCTTTTTCGACGCCACTGTGGCGGCGGGATTCCCCTCGCCGGCAGCTGACTACATTCAAAATACCATCGACCTGCATGAGCGCTTGGTACACCACCCGGCGGCGACATTTTTTGTGCGTGTGGCGGGCGACTCCATGGTCGACACCGGCATTGTCGATGGCAGCATTTTGGTGGTCGATGCCTCGCGTAACGCGCAATCGGGCGATATTGTCGTGGCCATCATTGATGGCAAGTACACGGTCAAACGCTTGCGCTTGGTGGCTGGTCAATGCGAACTGCACGCGGAAAACGCACGCGCGAATTATCCGCCCCTGCGCCCTAGCGAAGACCTGCAAATCTTTGGCGTGGTCACCAGCCATATTGTTGAGCATGTGCGGCTGCCGGGTTCATCGCGCGCGAAAAAACGATCGAGCAGCGCACCATGACATGCTACGCCCTCGTCGATGCCAATAATTTCTACGCCACCTGCGAGAAAATCTTCAACCCAGCGCTCGCCGATACGCCGCTGGTGGTGCTGTCAAATAATGATGGCTGCATTGTTGCGCGCTCCGCTGAAGCCAAGGCATTGGGCATTCCCATGGGCGCACCCATGCACGAGTGGCAGGACTTTTGCGATGCCCACGGCGTGCAGGCGATGAGCTCAAACTACGCGCTCTACGGCGACATGAGCGCGCGCATGCTCGCCGTGCTGCACGATTACTGCCCGGCGGTGGAGAGCTATTCCATCGATGAGTCCTTCCTCAAACTCGATGGCTTTGCCCAGCCCACCGCGCATGGCCGGCTGATTCGCGCACAGCTGCAGCAGTGCATCAAAATCACTTGCGGCGTGGGCATTGGCCCGACCAAAACGCTGGCGAAATTTGCCAATCACATCGCCAAAAAACACGCCGACTACGCAGGCGTGTTTAACTGCCACGATCATCCGCCAGCGCATCTGCAGGCACTCATGGCCAGCTACCCTAGCAGCGAGGTCTGGGGCGTGGGGCGGCGCTTGAGCAAGCGTCTCGCCGCCGATGGCATCGAGACAGTACGCGATCTGATGCACTGCGATGCCGTGGCGATACGCCAGCGTTATGGCATCGTGCTCGAAAAAACCGTGCGCGAATTACGCGGGGAGTCGTGCTTAAGCCTAGAAGAAGTGGGTCGGCCGAAGGAGCAGATCATGGCCTCGCGCTCCTTTGGCACGGTGCTGCTTGACGCCAATGCCATTAAGGCCGCGCTCGCCAGTCACGTCAGTCGGGCCGCTGAAAAGTTGCGCGCGCAAGGCTCGGTGTGCGCGCACGTTTATGTGATGTTGCGCACCAACCCGTTTCGCAGCCAAGACCCGCAGTATCGCAAGACCACGTTAGTGCCTCTGCCGCATGTCTCTGCCGATACCGCCGTGCTCATGCAGGCCGCCATGGCTGGCTTTCGGCAGCTGTTTATTGCCGGCTTTCGCTACCACAAATGCGGCGTGATGCTCAGTGGTATCGGCCCGGCAGATCAGCAACAGGGCGACTTATTTGCCGCCGTCGACGACCCCAAACGTCTGCGCTTGATGAGCCTCATCGATCGCATCAACCAAGCGCAAGGCGCTAACACCGTGCATTTAGCCACCACCCGGCTAAGTGCGGCTTGGCATATGCGCCATGCCAATAGATCGCCACACTACACCACCGGTTGGGATGAGTTTCCCATCGCTCAGGCCTGATAAACTCGCCAGCATGGATCTCGCCCCGTTGTATTACCTCAGCAATTTTCGCAGCCTGCTCGACTGGGTGAGTTGCCGCTACAGCGACCTGCTCAGTGCCGAGGAGCAGCATTTTATAAGCACGTTTGCAGCGCTCCCAGCCAACGCGCAGGCCTTGCTGGTGCGCGTCATCATGCGGCCACGACCGCTGCTGCGCGTGAGCACATTGCACTATGCAGAAATCGCACACGGCTCGGAGGCGCTCGCCACGCTCTTGGCCAACGGCTGGCTGAGTGCCGACCCTGAGCTATCGCTCGATACGCTGTTTAGCTTGGCGACTAAGGCCGAGTTACTCGCCGATGCCGAGGCGTTTGCGCCACACACACTGAACCCGCGCCAGCGCAAAGCCGAGCTGCGCGAGCAGCTGGAGCCATTAAGTCACGAGCTGCGAGGGTGGGCGCAATGGCTGCCCAATAATGACGACCAGCTCATTAGCCTGAATGATCGCGCGCTGATTGAGCGCCTGCGTCTGCTATTTTTCGGCAATGCCTATCAGGATTGGTCTACGTTTGTGGTCGCTGATCTAGGCCATGCGCGCTATGAGACGGTCGATATTGGCGATGACGCGCGCGCTTTTCAAACGCGCATTGATCTCGACACCTATGATTGGCTGCTCGGCATCAGCGCGCGTAGCCAAGCCGGTGAGGCACTCGAGGACTTATGGGCGGAGCTCGCCGACCCAGTCACCGGCTGCAGCGCGGTGATGCTCGCGCGCCAATACAAAGCGCAATTTCAGCTCGGTCAAGCCGCTGAAAAGCAGCAGGACTGGCCGATGGCCAAAGTCATTTATGAGGCCTGTGAGTATCGGCTGGCGCGCCATCGTTTAGTGCGCGTGTATGAAAAACTCGCCGACTGGCCAGCCGCCTATGCGCTCGCTCAATGCATCCTCGCCGAGCCCAGCAGTGAGCAAGAACGCCAAGCCGTGCAGCGCGCCCTGCCGCGATTGGCGAAAAAATGCGGTGCGCCAGCGCCGGCGCGCGTCAACGCCCTGCTAGCGGCGCCAGAACACACCTTAACGTTGCCACAGGCGCCCAGCACCTCGGTGGAATGGGCGGCGCGCGAGGCCTTAGCAAGCCCTGAATACGCTGTCTATTACGTCGAAAACACCTTGTTTACCGGCCTCTTTGGCCTGCTGTATTGGCCAGCTATTTTTGCGCCCGTGCCCGGCGCGTTTTATCACCCCTACCAATCAGGCCCAGCCGATCTGTTTCATCCGGAATTTGTCAGGCGTCGTGCCGCGCTCATCGCAGAGATCACAAGCAGCCTCAACAGCGGCGCCTATCGCGAGCGCATCATCCAATGCTTTCACGCCAAACACGGCATCGAAAATCCCTTTGTGGTCTGGCCTGTGTTGAGCGCGGAATTACTTGAGCAAGCGCTGCTCTGCATCCCCGCCGCTCAGCTAAAGGTCATTTTTTTACGCCTGCTCGATGACCTGAAAGCCAATCGCAGCGGCTTTCCCGACTTGATTCGCCTGAGCTCGACCGAGGCCATTGCTCAAGGTAGCGCACCGACATTCACGCTGATCGAAATCAAAGGGCCTAACGACAGCTTGCAAGACAATCAAGCGCGGTGGATGGACTTTTTTTGCCGCCACGATCTGCCCTGTCAGCTTTTACACCTGCGTTGGCCAGCATGAATTACCGTGTTTCGGTGCGCTCATTGGTGGAGTTTACGGCGCGCCGTGGCGATCTTGATCTGCGCTTTACGCCAGCACCAACGCCCGAAGAGGGACTGCTAGGTCATCAGATTATTGCCAAGCGCCGACCCGTGCATTATGAGAGTGAGGTGCTTTTAAGCGGCCGTTATCCGGGCCTGGAGGTCACTGGTCGCGCCGATGGCTACGATCCCATCGCGCCGTGTGTGGAAGAGGTGAAAACCTTTCGCAGCACACTCGAGCGCATCCCCGATAATCAGCGCCATGTGCATCTGGCGCAGGCGAAAATTTATGGCTGGCTGCTCTGCCAGCTGCACGGTCTCAGTGAAATCACGGTCGCGGTGGTGTACTACCACGTCATCACTGGCGAGGAGTTTAGCGAGCCGGAAACGTATGCGGCGATTGAGCTTGAGCGCTTTTTTAATCAGCACTGCGAGACATTTTTAGCGTGGGCCGAGACCGAGACAGCGCATCGCACACGCCGTAATGTCTCGCTGCAGGCCATGACCTTTGCACACCCGAGTTATCGCGTTGGGCAAAAATCATTGGCTAATGCCGTTTATCGTGCCGCTCGTGACGAGCGCGTGCTGTTAGCACAGGCCACCACCGGCATCGGCAAAACGTTGGCCACGTTGTTTCCGCAGCTCAAAGCCATGGGCGAGTATGATCGCGACCGCCTGTTTTTTCTGACCGCGAAAACCCCTGGCCGCCAACTCGCCCTCGATGCGCTGCAAAGCCTGCGCCGCAACTGCTACGACTTGCAGCTGCGCGTACTGGAATTTGTCGCGCGTGATAAAGCCTGCCTGCACAAAGACAAGGTATGTCATGGCGAGTCCTGCCCGCTTGCGCAAGGCTTTTATGACCGCCTGCCCGCCGCGCGTGAAGCGGCCGTGCGCCATCGCTGGCTCGACCACGAGCAGATCCAGCGCATCGCTCAGGAGCACAGCATTTGTCCGTATTATTTGGCGCAGGAAATGGCGAAATGGGCCGATGTTTTTGTCGGCGACTACAACTATTATTTCGATATGAGCGCGCTGTTATTTGCGCTGACTATTTTGCGCGAATGGCGCGTGACGCTGCTCATTGACGAGGCGCATAACCTGGTTGATCGCGCCCGCGCCATGTACACCGCGAGCCTCGACTCCACCGCCTTAGAAGCCGCCCAACACTCCGCACCAACGAAATTGCGCCGGCATTTTCAGCGCGTAGCTGAGGCTTGGCATCGCGCCTTTCGCGATCAAACCGAAAGCTATCAGCGCTATGATCTCGTGCCCGATGAACTGCTCAAGGCCCTGCAGCGTTTGGTCAGCGAGCTCACCGATGTGCTCAGCGAACGGCCCAGCGGCCTGCCCGCCGAGCTCATGCGCTACTACTTCAATGCGCTGCTGTTTTTGCGCCTGAGCGAGTCATTTGGCGAGCATTCGCTGTTTGATGTGGTGGTCGCCGATCCCAGCAATCCGCTCACGCCCACCACCCTCACCCTGCGCAATATTTTGCCCGCACGATTTTTGGCAAACCGCTTCAATAGCGCCGTTAGCGCCACGTTGTTTAGCGCCACGCTATCGCCCACCGCCTACTTTCAAGACCTGCTTGGCCTGCCAGAAAACACCCAAGCGCTCGATGTCGCCTCGCCATTTAGCCATGACCAATTGCGTGTGCACATCGCGCAGCATATCTCCACGCGCTACCTCGACAGGCTTCAGAGCATCGCGCCGATCATTGACTGTATGGCGCAACAATTTCGCGCACAGCCGGGCAATTATCTGGCGTTTTTTAGCAGCTACAGCTATCTAGAAACCACACTCGCTGCGCTGCAAGCAACTCACCCGCAAATCCCCACGCTCGCGCAACAGCCCAATATGTCCGAGGCGGAGCGCCTGAGTTTTCTTGAGCGCTTTCGTGATGACTCGACGCAAATTGGCTTTTGTGTGCTCGGCGGTGCTTTTGCCGAAGGCATCGACCTACCCGGAAAGCGCCTCATTGGCGCGTTCATCACCACACTGGGGCTGCCCGCGCGCAATGACATCAATCAAGAAATTGAGCGGCGTATGGATGCACGCTTTGGACGCGGTTTTGATTACGCCTACTTTTATCCTGGTCTACAAAAAGTCGTGCAAGCCGCCGGTCGCGTCATTCGCACTGAACACGACCGCGGCGTGGTGTATTTGCTCGATGAACGCTACGCCAGGTCACAGGCCTTGGCGCTGCTGCCAAGCTGGTGGCGGATTTCTGGCGGCGTTGATTGATGTGTGTAGGCGCGGCAATAGCTGCTTAATTAATTTCAAGCCCCAGAAACGCTGAAACCCGCTGTTTAGGCGGGTTTTAGGCGACTCATCTGGCGGAGAAGGAGTCCGCTGTTTTTTGTGTTCATTAAGATTCACCATATTTCAGCAAAAACTGTAGATCCTTTATTGGCAATGCTTTCAGGACACATGAAACCTTGTGAACATTTTTGACACACACTGAAGCGACTATCCAAATGGTGGGAAAAATGGTGGGAAACCTCAGTATGGCGGTGTAAGATGGTTGCTTAAGGAATGATCAGTGCTTAGCACATTGAGGTATAAGCCATGCTCACAGCGAAGGAACTGCAACACCTAAAAAGACCTGGGATGCATGCTGTGGGAGGTGGAGCAATTGGGCTATACCTTTCAGTACATCGCAGTGGCACAAAATCGTGGATTTTCCGATACCAATTTCTTGTCAACGGCGTACTTAAACGACGCGAAATGGGTATGAGCTCCTACTCAGATGTCACATTGGCCGAAGCGCGCGCGATGGCACATGCACTAAGGAAAAAGGTTCGTGAAGGCATCGACCCCTTAGCCGAAAAGGCCTTAATGAAGCAGCGTCAAGCTTCTGAAAAACATATTTCAAGCAACACTCAGCCTATACATTCCTTCGCAAGCTGTGCGCTTGCTTTCATAGAAAACAAGTCAGCTGAATGGTCTAATGTAAAACAAAAAAATCAATGGTTGAGTTCATTAAAAAACTACGCCTTTCCTTTCATTGGTGATTTACCCGTCAATGAAATTTCAGTACATCACATGAAAACATTGCTCGATAAAATATGGCTTACCAAACATGTCACAGCAACTCGGGTGCGCTCTCGATGTGAAAATATTATCGACTATGCGACTGTAGCTGGCTATCGAGAGGGGGCTAATCCTGCTTCGTTAAAGGCACTGAATGCCTTCTTGCCAAGATCAAGTAAAGTTTTCAAACCCAGTCATTATGCCTCGCTCCCCTACGCTGATATTCCCAAGCTGATGACAGATATTATGTGGAAAGGCGGAGTTGGTTATAGAGCATTGGAGCTTCTAATTTATACGGGAAAACGAAGTGGTGAAATTCGTGAGGCCGCTTGGTCTGAATTCGACCTTAAGGCGAAAGTGTGGAATATTCCTGCAAAGAGAATGAAAAATGGCAAGCCACACAGGGAGCCATTAACCCCCGCTTGTTTAAAAGTACTGCACGCATTAGATCATCATCCAAATCATGATTGGTTATTTCCAGGCCCTCTAACCAAAAGACCCATTAGTGACATGACAATGTCGAAGGCGCTTAAATCCATTCGTGAAAATTGTACTCCGCATGGTTTTAGAAGCTCCTTCCGCCAGTGGGCAGCCGAGCAAACAAACTACCCTCGTGAAATTTGCGAAATGGCATTAAGCCACTCCGTACTTGGGAAGGTTGAGGCCGCATATCAGAGATCGGACTTATTTGAAAAACGAAAAGAGCTAATGTTGGAATGGTCCACTTTTTGTTATTCAGAGGTTGATAACTAACTATCAACCTCTGAATATTCGGCTGCCCTTAATTAAATCCGAGGCAACTCTGCAATAATGGCTGTTCCGCTGTCATATAAAGACAACCCTAATCCAGAAGCTGTTTTATACGTTGCGCCATCAAACTGTAGTGGTCAACTAATCCCGGACACAGTTTTAAGTTTTTCTTCCGCTACTGCTGGTGCCAAACCATCATTAAATTGATGCGGGCTGATCCAGTTGTAGCGCTCCATCAAGTAGTAACTCACATCTTGCATGGCTTCTCGCCGAGTCATGTAGCCAACACTCGGCACCCATTCAGTTTTCAAACTTCTAAACAGCCGCTCCATTGGCGAATTATCCCAACAATTTCCGCGACGACTCATGCTTTGCTGCATTCGATAGCGCCATAGCCGCTGACGGAATCGGCGACTGTCATACTGGCTGCCTTGATCCGAGTGGAACATCATACCTTCAGGTCTGCCTCGTTGCTCAAAGGCCATGTCTAGCGCCTTAGTCACTAAGTCAGCATCGGGGTGCTCGGAGAGCGCCCAGCCAACAACGCGGCGAGTATATAGGTCCAACACCGCCGCTAAGTAGCACCAACGCCCTTGCGCCCATAGATACGTGATGTCGCCACACCAGACCTGATTTGGCGCCGAGACAGCAAACTCGCGATTCATCATGTTCGGTATGTCTGGTCGCTAAACTGTTGCCTGTTTATAGCCATGCTTGCCAGGTTGCTTACTGACTAAGCCTGACTCCTCCATCAATCTAGTCACTTTAAAGCGGCCGATGGCAATGCCATGCTGCTGCCACATCATGTCGCATATGCTGCGGCTACCTGCCGAGCTTCGGCTCTGTACGAACAACTCATTCACACACTTGTGTAGCAATATCCGCTGCTCATCAACGCGCTCGAGACGTTGGCGATGGGCATAATAGTTGGATCGTGGCACTGCAAACACAGCACACACGGCATCCAGTGGTAGTGCACGACTAAGCATTTGAATCAGCGCATACGATTGATGCCTTCAGACATCAAGAGCGCGGTAGCCTTTTTTAAAATGTCCTTCTCTAGCTCAAGGCGCGCGATGCGCGCCTCAAGAGCCTGAATGTGTTGTTGTTCAGGCGTTAATGCTTTGCTCTTTGGTGTGCTGCCATCACGTTCAAATTGCAACTGTTCGACCCAACGACGCAGTGCTGTCTCGCCAATACCAACCGCTCGGCACGCCGACGTAAACGAATAGCCCTGATCAAGTACTAGTACAGCTGCATCGTGTTTGAACTCGGTGGAAAACGTACGACGTTGTTTCATCAGACACCTCTCTATGGCGATCATTTTCGCCTAAGTTGGTTTTCGAAATCATTAGACCACTACACTCACAAGTACCCCCGACGTCACTCTCGCTCTAGAAACCCCACGACATCAGCAAAAAATTTTCGATTTTCCCAATTTATTTTTTGAGTAGCCATCCTCAAAAACAGGAAAATTTCTATGTCTATTTTTAGACCGCTAATTTGGCTAGCTGCTTGCCGGCTAGCGTAAATACTGAATTTCCAAAAAATTAAGCTTGTTAGCTGAGGGGGTCAAAAAAACACTTTTTTCTATCTCATTTTTCTTCTTTATAATCATTGACTTAGCTTGACAAACTCTAAAACCAGGAGTTAGGGTTAAGTCTCCTAAACGAAGAAGGAAGTGAAAAATGCATCTCAACAACTATGTAACAGTTGCAATGCTGAAAGATAAACTTGGCATCAGTGAAAGCACGCAGTGGCGAATGCGACAAGATGGTCGATTGGGCTTTTTTAAAATAGGACGAGGGATCAGGTACAACCTAGAAGAGGTGTTACAAAGCCTTCAAAGGAAATAATTTTGATGTCCAACGCAATGAGCCCGCCAGCGGGCTCATTTTCATTGAAGCTGCTCAAGTGCGGACCACAACTACTCCGTAATTAAGTAAGGCTTACTCAACAATCGCCTTCAACAAGGCATCACGCGCATCTTGGTAAAACTGAATATCAATTTTCGTTGCCATATCATCAGACAGGTCGTACAGCTGCCGCCTTGCAGTTACTGGCATAAGTAGCGCACTGGCTCCCTTTTCCACCGCCAGCTCAGCGATATTTACAGCATTGCTAATCGGCTCAATGGAGCGGTTGTAATCCCCCCATTTACCAAAACAGCTATTCGTAGAAGTTAAGCTGCTTGCAGCAGTTGTCTTGGGGGAATACCTCCTATGGCGGTGTTGGGTCGCTCGTTGTTGTACAACCAGAGCCACTGGGTGGCAAGCGCTTGCGCTTGTTCAACCGACTCAAACACATGTAAATCCAGCCACTCATGTCGCACCGTGCGGTTGAAGCGCTCGATATACGCGTTCTGTGTTGGTTTTCCCGGTTGAATATACATCAGCGTAATTCGCCGACTGTTGGCCCAATCTATGAGCGCCTGCGCAATGTATTCCGGCCCGTTATCCAAGCGTATTGCATTTGGCTGACCTCGCCACTCAATCACCTGTTCTAGGCTACGAATGACCCGCAGGCTTGGCAATGACAGATCCACCTCAATACCCAGCCCTTCTCGGTTGTAGTCATCCAGCACATTGAAGGTGCGCAATGTCCGGCCATCCGCCAATGAGTCGCTCATAAAATCAATCGACCAAACGTGGTTGGGTGCCGTTGGCACAGAGAGCGCATCCGGCTTATCGCGTTTGATGCGACGCCTGGGCTTAATCCTAAGGTTTAACTCCAGCTCACGATAAATCCGATACACCCGCTTATGATTCCAGGCATAGCCCTTCACATTGCGCAGGTACAAATAGCACAGCCCAAAGCCCCAACGTCGATTGGTCGTGGTGAGTCGAAGTAACCAGTCCGCAATCAACTGATTATCCGAAGACAGCTTAGGCTGGTAGTAATAGCTCGACACGCTAATGTCCAAACAGTGACAAGCCATTCGCACGCTGATGTCGTAACGCTGTTTTGCGCTAACAGCCATCTCACGACGCTGAGATGGCGTTACAGCTTTCCCTCAAGTGCCTCCTGCCGGATCTCGGCTTTTTTGAGTCGCTCTTCGGCATACATCTTCTTCAGTCGCCGATTTTCGTCCTCCAGCTCTTTGAGACGCTTCATCATGGACGCATCCATGCCGCCGAACTTGGCTCGCCACTTGTAAAACATGGCGGTGCTCATGCCGTGTTCACGGCAAAGCTCTGGAACGGCTACGCCGTTCTCGTTCTGCTTCAAAATCGCCAAGATCTGGCTGTCTGTGTAGCGTGATGTTCGCATAGAAAACCCCTTTGCCTCAGTGTAAGAGAATTTTCTACGAATAACTGTTAGGGATGAGCGGGGGGATTACAAGACGACCTCACATTATGTATGAGATCTACTAGCGCTTTTCATGGCTATCACCATGAACTGTTTGAATATTCTGAAGCGGCAGACCGCATGGGGTTTTGCACATTCAGCGTACCTTATCGCGGCATCATGACGATGTATGGCGAGCTGATTTGGATGCCATGCACGCAAGCCAAAACACAAAAAAATATTAAACCCCATTAAAAGCTCACTATGTGAGCCTGACTACTGCTATGGATAAATTGATCAAAAAAGGACTTTTTAATGCACCCATTTATCGATTTCGACTTCACTCAAAAACCAGAGCGCAGCGCTTTGGATGACCTGCTACAAAATCAGTTAGGGCTCATTGAGCCAGCAAACCAGAACGATGGCTGCTTCATCCCGCTACCCGCACAGACGGGGATCGGCAAAACGTACGCTGCCTGCGCGCTCATGTTAGAGCGTATGTTGCTGAATACTAAAAATAGCCTTAATGAAAGTAACGCGACTGAACCATCTCTCACCTACTACATAACTAACTCTACCGATAACGTTAACAGTTGCGTCACTGGGCTACTGGCACTGATTGAGCGACAGATGATTAGTGGAGCGCCTCGATTCAATATTAATCAGAAAGCATTTCTCAAGTCACAAATCGTGCATATGCATTCGCAAAGCGACCAGCTTCTACAACTGTCCGGTGAGGACAGAAATCACATATTGCAGGCATTTCGACTAGAAAACTCGACGGCTATCGTGAGGGCGTTTTTCGAGATTGATAGCTTTGCAAAAGTGACCAAAAATAACCGTGTGGTCACCAGTCACTTAAGAGACCTTGCTTACAGCACCTATCAAAAGCTTTTAGGCCTCATACGCCATAGCCTAGCTAATCATGTCATACCCTTTAATGACGATCAGCAAGAGGCTGTCTATCGATTACTTCCTGGCGAAAAGGTAATCCAGAACAAAGCCTGCGTATTATTCATGACTACGAAAAAGTTCATGCACGGTTACCACACAACTAAATCTCGCATCGACCCAATTGAGCATTTAAGCAATAGCTTGGTCATTATCGATGAGATTGATCGACAAAATGCAGAAATTCTTGATGTGCTCAGCAATATTAAATCCGTCGAATTGATTGAGTTTGCTAGGCAATTGAGTGCCAACTTTAGCCATCATTTATTGGAAAAAAGTGAACGTTACTCAGGTGTCGATGGGCTCTTAGCGCCACTACTTGAGCGCACTATCGCGCACGCAGAACAGTGGCACATGAAGTACCACTTCATGATTGAAGGTAACTCCCTCGATGATAGGCCAGTGCGTTTATTTTCAGATCGTGCCATTACGCATGCTCATAGTGCCACCCATAACCTTAGCATTCGAGTCGATCACGACAGGCAAAAAAATATCATTGTCGCGAGAGCGAAAGACAGTCTAGATGCCCAAGATGCAAATGGGCCATTGAGCCGCTTAGTGAATGAAACTGACTGGCTTTTTCGTGACTTCACGCGCTTATTTCAATGGGCAGCGCAGCGAGTTACGCAAAACGAAACTCAAAAATTACAAGATCGAAACGGCCACCATAATCAATATTTAGGGGCAATAACATCATTACTCTCGCACTATGGCCTATCAGCTTACAAACCGATTGTGCTTGATGTTTTCAACACTCGACTCAGAGCACTTAGCAAACATCGTGCTCGCTTGTCTACACGCACCTACCATGACACCGGCCTAAAGCTGACTGAAGTCACGCGTCCACCCGAAGCTAGCGACACGATGTCATGCCTTTACAAAAGCCTACCTATCACCCCGACCGGTTTACTCGCACAAATCGTGGATTCGGGCGCGACAGTCTTAGGCATAAGTGCCACCGCTAATACACCAACTGTGATTCATAACTTCGACCATGACTATCTTAAAGTGCGCCTGCAAAACCGCTACCGCCTATTGAGTCACGCCCAACGCAAACAGCTTGGTGAATACTATGCCGGGCGGCGACGCTATCAAGACGCAGGTATTGCGATTAACTGCCAGCTCATCCGCTCGAATCAACAAATGGCAGCCGACTTAGTAGAGATGCATGAGGGCCACCCTCCTCGAGATTTAGGCTTTGCACTCAGCTCATTAGTCAAAATGAATGCTGCCGATAGTTATGGTGTGCAGTGGTTTTCCAAGCTTATTGGCTCCATGCACGCATTTGCTCACCAAAAACATAGCCGTTATATGCTGGCTCTACTTAATCGCACGGTTGAAGTAGACCCAGACTTCATCAAAACACTGGAGGAAAATCTCAGTGCTAATGCTGATCGACCAGTAAAAGTATTTGTCAGCATTAATGCTGAAGCTATTAAAAGTGGTCGCCTTGAAGAGGCCAAAAACCACTTAAGCAATACGCTCGACAAAGTTATTGTGATTTCGACTTATCCCACCATGGCTGAAGGTAAGAACCCAGATTATTGCGTACTACAAGCGGCAGATCGCGACGCATTGATTTGGGTGGGCGATGGCGTAAGACAAGGTGAGTGTCGTGGAGATATCGATGCAATTTATTTAGAAAAACCCACAAATATGCTGATTAGCAACTCAGACACTCAAATCAATTTGCTGATCATGCTGCATCAGATCATGTGTCTGCTTTATAACGGCACCATAGCAATCACTCAGGCACAAAAATGGGCATGGCAACTCCTAAAGGGATTAGATACGAAAATAAATACTCAGCTTTACAACAAAACAATTGATGCACCTGAGGCGACTCGTCGCGTCATTCAACAAGCGATTGGGCGTATGGCTAGGACGGCATATAAGCGCCAAGAAATTCTAGTGATGTGCGACAACGACTTAGCCACGCTCATCGGCACAGATAACAGCCATACGGATAGCCTGTCACACGAATACGTTGCGTTACGTGACTTCTGCAAGAGCCAATTAGCAAATGCTGGCGAAACCAACACAGGGGCCGAATTGCGTCAACGAAATATTGCCCTACTCAATACGCAACTAACGCTTTCGAAGATAGACGAACTACTCGGTGGAATTTTTGCTGGAAACAAAAGTGCTATTGAGGAGTGGCAAGGCGTGCGTTTGCAGTTGCTTCGCGAACCCACCAGAGACAGCATTTCTAATGATTACCCTGTGCTGTATTTACAGCCTCCTCAATTGCCTTACGCCTTTAGCGGCAATCTCGATGCGCAACGTCATCGCAGCCATCGCCAGGGCCAAGATTTAAAACTATTTGATGAAGCACTTAGCCCTAGATGGGTGGGAGAAATTGAGTGCCAACTGCCAGTGATCATGCGCAACGCCATCATCCGCCAGCACTTCACTCAATGCGGCTTTGCAACGAAGTGGTCAGAGCTATCGTGGGTTATGACCCCTGCTGCGTATCAAAATATTTACAAAGGGGCATTAGGAGAAGAAGCCATCAAGGCATTACTCATGGCCTCAGGCTTTATTGTTGAAGATATGCCTTATGAGACTTTTGAGCGCTTTGATTTTATTGCTACAAACCAGCAAGGTCTTCGAATTGCCATTGATGCAAAAAACTGGGCCAGTAGCGGAGAGGCCCATAGGCATGAGCTAAAAATTGAACTCATTAAACAGCGCTGCGGCGTACATCACTTTGCTTATATAAACCTCTTTGGTCGCGCTGAATCCAATGTCGAATTTGTCGATAACACGCTCAGACCTAGCCTAGATGGCAACTACACCACGCTAGTTATTCCTGGTGTTATCGATAGACAGACAGGCAAAACCCTGGAGAGTCATTTGGCACCAATACTGGTATGGACAGGAGCAACGTCATGATTACCGTGCATACATCAATCATCGATAGCGAACTCAATCATGCAGAGATTGCTCGACACTTTGACTTCATTGCTATTGAATTTAATGAACCGCGTAATGAGCGCATACAAGCGCTGAGGGTGTGCAGAATTTTGTGTAACCGGGATTTCGGTTACTGCCGTGGCAGTCTTTCCGCGTAGCTGATCGTAAATCGGGTCAATGCCGCTTTCC
>NZ_QUNR01000005.1 GCF_003387535.1 Paraperlucidibaca baekdonensis
TCGTTGATGGGGGGTTTGTCCTTGCTCATGGTGTCTCCGGTCTGATGCGACAGTGTCGCTTGGTAGACCGGTTACACAAAGTCTAGGACACCCTCGAAGCAGACAGTGTCTTCAAAGCAAAAGGCGAAGAGGGCTATCGTCAGTATCAGCGTGAACATCAGTTGAATATTTTGGGTAAAGGCGTGGCGTTCCCTTTTATCCAACGACTGTTGTCGATCAACGAGATTCGGCCAAATGACCCACCAATTGAGGTGGTGTTGCTGTCCCGTAATGATCCTGAGACTGGGCTCAGAGTTATGAACTCAATCAAGCATCACGGACTCGACATATCGCGCGCAGTATTTTTGCAAGGTGGTAATCCTCACAAATACATTCCAGCATTATCAATATGTTTGTTTCTCTCCGCTAACGAATCAGATGTGCGCCAGGCTATAGATGCCGGATATCCAGCTGGCCAAGTATTACCTTCAGCTAACAATGATGACATTGCGGACAAAGAGTTACGTATTGCGTTTGATTTTGACGGCGTATTGGCAGACGACGAATCAGAGTCAGTTTTTCAAGCCAATAATGACCTTGGTGAGTTTAATAAGCATGAGCATGGCAAGCGAGACACCCCACATAGTCCTGGCCCTCTAAAGAGCTTCTTATCGAAGTTATCTAGCGTTCAAGAACTTGAAAAGATGTATGCAAAAGCTAATAAAAGCTATGAACCACGGATTCGAATATCGATTGTGACTGCGAGAGGTGTTCCTTCTCATGAGCGTGTAATGAATACGATGCGAAGCTGGGGGATCACGGTCAATGAAGCTTTGTTTCTCGGAGGCATTGAGAAGTCAAAAGTGTTGTCCGTGCTCGACTCACATATTTTCTTTGATGACCAAAGAGCTCATTTAGATTCAACGGCGGCGATTCTTCCGTCTGTTCACGTACCGTTCGGAGTAACAAACAGCGCAGTCGAAAAACCAATGACTGTGGCAAATACAGCAGAGCTACAACACTTAGGTATGGCAGAGGAGCAGTAAAAATGCGGATTTGGAACGAACGAGATCATGGAAAACATGCAGACTCTCTCGCTCGATTGGCTATGGCTGCTAAAGATGCATTGCCTTCTTGCAATATAGGAAGTAGTGGAGCTGGTGAGATAACCATCAAATACGACCCGGACGCGCAACTAAAGGGTGTTCGATTTTCATCTTTTTATGTTCGCTCTATGGGGAAAGGCGACGGTGAGCTTTGGCGTGTAATGCGCAAGCTCAACAAAGAAGAAAATACTTGGGAATTTACGAATGTAGAGGAAATTGTTGATTTCATTGCCTCATATATTGCATCAGAAAAAGCTAATAACGGCCATGTTGATATTAAGCAAGTTGAGGCAGATCAGTTGTCGCGTGCTGAGCGAATAAGGCTCATTACATCAGAGATGACGTCACAGCTACTAGAGCACTTGTCTAAATTTAAAGAAACCACGGACGGGAGGCGGATTTTCAAGGAGTTGCTGAGCACGATGCTTTGGAAGTTTTCAGAAGCTGATGGAGCTAAGCATGGCAATAAGCGCTGGACACGCGATGCTCTTGATTGCTACGCAAAAGATAAACTGACTAAAAACTTGATTCATGAGCATACGATTCCGCGAAAAGTCCTCATTGAGGAGCTGATGTCGCTCGAAGCCATTGATCAAATCTCTATCCATGAGTTCCTATCAAAATTTTGCTTCGCCACCGTTGTTACAAAGGAAGAAGACGACCTTTTACGTAAGGCTGGATTGAATTCAAAAATGCCTACGGATTGGTCATTTGGAGACGATGATGTGATGGCTAGATATAAAGAGGCTAATTTATCACCTGTAAATATAAAAGACTGAGAATTGGCTTGTAAATATTCTAGAAATAGAATATTCGTAACCATTAACAGTTTCATATTGGCATCATGCGTAAGCTCACTATATGAGCCGGTGATGATATAGAGTTTAGCTTTTATATAAGAGGTGAACTAATGCTAAAAACTTGGGTGGTTAAGTACCAGCTTCTTCCAGATAATCGCTACCGTGAAAGACATGTGCAAGCTTTCAATCAAAGCGATGCTATAAAGGTTGCTAAGGCAGAGATGCCATCAGCTAGGATAGTTGGTGGGCCTCAAGAGTTAATAAAATAAGCTTGCAAGTCTTGCTGTATAAAGTATTTGGCTAAAGTTTTTATATATATTACGGTTTTTATAAGGGGGGTGAATGATAGATTTTCAAAGTAATATTAATAAATTATATAGGTTTATTCCGCATTAATTTTATAGATTATAAAGGGTAGCTAGATATGAAAGAATCAGTGATTTTTAAAGTAGTTGCAGTTTGTGATGGTAAAACAGTATATGAAGGAAGTTTGCTTGGCGATGCATTTCAGGGATTTGCAGGAAGCTTAGATGATATAAAGGAAAATGAAGGCTTGTTTGAGTTGATTGGGTACTGACAAGTTAACTCAACGCTTGTGATAATTCGCGTATGAGTACCTACAAAAGACACCGTTTTCATCACAGTATCATTAGCTATGCAGTCTGGGTCTATTATCGATTCAACCTGAGCTTTCGTGACATCGAGGATTTACTGGCAGAGAAGGGCATCTCTGTCAGTTATGAGGCGATCCGATTGTGGTGTATCAAATTCGGTCCTGCCTATGCTCGCAAGCTCAAGCATAAGCACGGCGGATTCGGCGATACGTTTTATCTTGATGAGGTATTCATCAAGATAAACGGAAAACAACACTACTTGTGGCGAGCCGTTGATCAAGATGGCGAAGTGGTCGATGTCTATGTTCAGAGTCGCCGTAATGGCGCAGCGGCTAGGCAATTTTTTAAGCGCTTGTTACGCAGCAATGGCGGTCCGCCACGAACGATAGTCACTGATAAATTGGCAAGTTATAGGGTTGCTAAACGCGAACTAATGCTTTCGCTCATCATGACACTAGTAAGTACGCCAACAATATGGCTGAACAATCGCATGAGTCGACGCGATTAAGAGAGCGAGGAATGCGACGGTTCAAGTCTCCGAACCAGGCCCAACTATTTCTAACGAATCATGCTGCAGTATCTAACTTATTTAATCTAGGCAGGCACCTAACTTCAGCAGGCCATTATCGCCGGAGTAGGACAGTTGCGTTTGCAACGTGGAGAGCGGTGGTTGCGTAGCGATGTTCGGGTCAACTATTGCTGAGCTAAGAAGTTAATTTGTCAGTACCGGCGCAAAGGTCAATTTTTGCTGTGCCTGGAAGTTAACTTGTCAGTACCGTTATGAGATGGTTTTGGCTTACTACAGATGAGTATGTCTATCATGCTGTGGTTCTGACTCCATTGAGGTCAGTCCTTGAAGAATGCCGCAAGTTATAATTGACTGTTTGTTTTGACATCGCCGACTAAGCTCGCTGAGTTTTTCTTTGAGCTGGGACAGTTCAGCTATGCGCAAGTCGACATGGTCGATGTGCTCATCAAGAAGTTGATTCACAGCACTGCAATCACCTGCAGGCTGAGTGACAAAACTCTGTAGTGCACGGATCTCCTCCAGTGTCATATCTAGTGCACGACAATTGCGAATGAAGCGTAGTTGATCGACGTGCACGCTTCCATAGTGACGATAGTTGCTTGCTGTTCGCGCGGGTGCTGGCAGAAGTCCAACTTTTTCGTAATAGCGCACCGTTTCTACGGTGCATTGTGCCTCGTGAGAAAGCTCTCCTATCTTCATTGATTGGACTCCAATACGCTTGACTCTAAAGTTACTTTAGGGTTTTGAATGAGAATCATACGATGAGAAATGGAGATTTACCATGACTAACCATTTAGATCATGATCACATTGAGGGTGGTGAGCTTGAGCAAAACCGAAGCTCAAATCATGAGATTGAAAACACTAAAGATTCAGCAATTGAGAGTAGCGACCTAATACCTTCTGTTTTGCTTGATGGCTCAGATGGTCAGTGTTGCTCTAGTACTCCAATTGCACTTAGCGACTTAGCAGAAACGGAAATGACGACGGACACCACCAGCACGTCCATACGTATTTTGCAGATGGACTGCCCTACCGAAGAGGCGCTTATCCGCAAGAGGCTAGCTGGTATGGTGCAGGTCAAGAGCCTAACGTTTAATTTGATGAGACGAGAGCTGACTGTAGTACATGCCTCGAACACACTGGCCCAAGTGTTGGAGGCCCTGCGCTCATTAGGTTTTCGACCTGAGTTGAGTGTTGATAGCGCCAAACCAGTCGATCGTAAGGAGGCAAAGACTTCTTGGTGGCCGTTAGCTTTGGCTGGGGTAGCGGCAGTATTGTCGGAAACTGTGAGCTGGATCGGGTTGCCGAGTGCACTATCTGCTATTTTTGCAATCGTGGCCGTTGCTGCATGCGGCTTGACCACCTATAAAAAAGGGTGGGTCGCGATTCGTAATGGCAACCTCAATATCAATGCATTAATGAGTATCGCCGTGACCGGTGCTCTTGCGTTGGGGCAGTGGCCGGAGGCTGCCATGGTGATGGTGTTGTTCACTATTGCTGAGCTGATCGAAGCTAAGTCACTTGATCGCGCGCGAAATGCAATTAAGGGGCTCATGGAGCTTGCTCCAGAAACAGCATCTGTGCAGCAGGCAGATGGCTCTTGGCAAGAGGAAAATCCCGGTACAGTGGCTGTAGGCAGCGTAGTGCGAGTAAAGCCCGGCGAGCGTATCGGACTTGACGGTGAAATTCTGAATGGTCATTCGTCGGTGAATCAAGCACCAATCACCGGGGAAAGTTTGCCGGTGGATAAGGCTGAAGGTGACCCGGTTTATGCGGGGACAATCAATGAGTCCGGCTCCTTTGAGTACCGAGTCACAGCGGCATCAAGTAATACGACCCTAGCTCGCATCATTCATGCCGTTGAGGAAGCACAGGGCGCTAAGGCGCCGACTCAGCGTTTCGTTGATCAGTTCGCCCGTGTTTATACACCGATAGTATTCGCCGTTGCGATAATGGTAGCTGTACTTCCACCGCTGTTGATGAATGGAGATCTGTTTGACTGGATCTACAAAGCATTAGTTTTGCTCGTCATCGCGTGTCCATGCGCGCTAGTGATTTCGACCCCAGTGACTATTGTCAGTGGGCTAGCCTCCGCCGCTCGCCAGGGTATCTTAATAAAGGGTGGGGTGTATTTGGAGGAAGGCCGCAAGCTCGTTTGGCTAGCACTTGATAAGACCGGCACTATCACACATGGTAAGCCTGTGCAGACTGACTTCAAAGTGCTTGCTGATATGGATGCAATTCACTGTCGTCAATTGGCAGTCAGCTTAGCTGGTCGCTCCGACCATCCAGTGTCACGAGCAGTAGCAAATGCTGTGAATCAATATGAGATTGAGCGGAAAGATGTCGCTTCTTTCGAGGCACTGCTTGGTCGCGGAGTGCGTGGCCTGATTGATGGTCAGTTGTACTCGTTGGGAAACCATCGCTTAGTGCATGATCTTGGCCTTTGTTCCCCTGAGCTAGAGGCACGTTTGAGTGAGTTGGAGCTCCAAGGGAAAACGGTCGTGATGCTTGTCGACGAAAAGCAGGTGCTATGCCTGTTTGCTGTAGCCGATACGGTCAAGAATAGCAGCCGTATGGCTATCGCTGAGCTGCATCGCTTAGGAATTAAGACTGTGATGCTTACCGGAGATAACTTGCATACTGCTAAAGCAATTGCTGACGAAGTAGGGGTCGATCAGGCTCGCGGTAATCAACTGCCCGAAGACAAATTGAGAGCAATTGAAGATTTCAGCGCTAAAGGTACAGTGGGTATGGTTGGTGATGGCATTAACGATGCTCCGGCACTTGCCCGTGCCAATATTGGGTTTGCGATGGGAGCTTTGGGCGCCGATAGCGCAATTGAAACAGCTGACGTTGCCTTGATGGATGATGACCTACGTAAAATACCTGCTTTCGTTAAATTGTCGCAGGCTACGCATTCAATATTGATCCAAAATATTACCTTGGCATTAGGTATCAAGTCTGTGTTCCTTGTGCTCACCCTAATGGGCGTGGGTACCATGTGGATGGCGGTGTTCGCTGATGTGGGGGCTAGCCTTTTAGTTGTAGGTAATGGGATGAGGCTGCTAAGAAAATAGTGTAGGTAGCAATCCCTGATAGGGTTTTGGCAGCAGTGTGAAGTGTCATTTGCTCCAGCTGAGTCTTGCAGTATGGTGTTTGGTTAGCTGATTCACTGATTTTGATTCCAGTAGTGTTGGTTTTTTGGGGCAAAACTGCTCGTAGGCTGCTAGTAAACGGTGAAAAGCTCGCATAAAAGTGTTGGCCATCCAAGAAGCTGCGAGCCAGTTTGCGAGGCTCCCCCCTACTGATAGCTGTCTTTGGGCTTTATGCGGGGATAAAGTCGGAATATTTGATGTAATTTGTGTATAGTTCTATTGGTATTTACTAATTTATAAGAGCCCTAGTGTAAGCATGATGTCAGCATCACAACAGTTAACCAAGAGGCGCCGGCTAACACTATCCTTGATGGTGATGCTGTTGCTGCATTGGACGTTTAGCTCTTGTACGGCGCTAGCTGACACTTTATGCCTTGAGCCTGATGGTGTGGTCGTTTGGGAGCACACTGGTGAGCCATGCCCTTCGGCAGTTGATGAGAAAAGCTCTGAGACACCCTGTGTGGACTTTCAGGCTCAAGATGGCCACAACGATCACGCATCGCTCTATTCGACGTTGCAATTATCAGATCCTCCAGCGCTTATTCAGCCTTTCTATACCAATCCCGCGTATATCTCAGGTGAGTTTTCTCAGCTGAAAGTTCCTGATGGCACTGGCCCTCCGGTAAAGCCGTTTTCCATCATTATCCGCGAAACCGCTTACCTACATATTTGATTTTCCCTGTTGACGTCTGGAGTCAGGCACGTGCCTGCCAACTTTTTGTCCTCAAGGAATTATCATGTACCGCTATTTTTCAGTTTTCACTTTGCTTTCTGTTTTGCTGTGCTCAACGACAGCAGCAGCGAGCTTAAGTCTAGTTGACGCTACTCAACGCGTACTGGCGAAGAATCCACAAACAGCCCTCAGTAATGCGCTGGAGGAGGCTGCGGCCGGCCGCACTGTGCAGGCCGGAGTATTGCCCAATCCAGAGCTGAGCTATGTGCTCGAGGATTTCTCTGGCGATACTCGACGCTCTACTGGCGATGCCACTACAACTTTCACTCTTAGTCAGCGATTTTCGTTGCCTGGCAAGCGCAGTGCTCGCCAGGCAGTTGCTGAAGATGAGCAAGCCCTTACTGCTCTTGATTCCCAAACTCAGCGTTTACGGCTGATTCGACTAACGCGTGAACGATATATCGATGCCGTGGCTGCTGAGGAGCAGCTCGATATAGCTGACCAAAGACTGGGCTTGGCCAAACAAACGCATGACTCTGTGTCGGCGCGAGTTAGTGCCGGGAAGGTCTCTCCAATAGAGCTGTCTAGAGCAACCGTTGCCATGAGGGGCGCGGAACGTGCTTTGAGGTTACAGAGTCAGTCTCGACTACTAGCGCAAAGGCGCTTAGCAGCGCTATGGGGCGAGGCTGAGCTTACTGAATCACTAAATGATGCGTTAGTGCTTCCTCAGCTATTAATTGAGCCAAATGAGCCGAGTGATAAAACTCCCATACTCAAGCAGGCGGATATTCGCGTGCAAAAGGAGCAGGCGGCAATGCGTTTAGCGCAAGCAGAGCGCGTGCCTGACTTCACACTCTCTGCGGGTATGAAGCGCGATGCTGGCACTCGTGATGAAAGTCTCCTCGTTGGTGTGTCCGTCCCGATTCCACTCTTCAATCGAAACCAAGGGGCTGTGCTTACTGCTAAGGCAAACGTTGTTGCTGCAGAGGCTGATCGGACGCTAATTAATCAGCAGTGGAGAACTCAGCGAGATCAACTTGAGACACAACGTACGGCAAGTTATCAGGAGGCTGAGCAGTTGCGCGACAATGTATTGCGCGTGGCTCGTGAGGCTGCCGAGGCGACTCAAGAAGGCTATAGCGCTGGAAAATTCTCACTACTCGATTTGCTTGATGCACAGCGCAGTCTAATCGACTCACAGAGCCAATATTTGGCGGCGAGACTCACATTTCATCAAAGCGATGCGGCACTCAATGAGCTGCTTGGCTTTGCTACATTTGCCGGAAGTACACTATGAAAATTATCAAAAATTTATTGCTTATATTCTTTTTCGTGATGATTGGCGCCGGAGCTGTCTGGTACATCATGGAGTACGGCCCGCTAGCTCAGGAGCATGAGCAACACACCTCAGCCTTACAGACTGAGCAAGCTGAAGATGAGCATGCTGACCCTCAATACGTGAAGCTCAATGAGGCTCAGTTAAAAGCCAATAGTTTGGCAATAGAAACTGCTGCTAAGGCTAATTTTGTCACGGCATTGGCCTTGCCTGGCCAGCTTGTATTGAGTACTGATCGCGAGGCACGTATTTCGTCTCCAGTATTAGGCACGGTTCGCTCCGCCCCCATTCAAATCGGAAGCAAGGTTCGAGCTGGTGATCTTTTGGCAACGATTGAAAGCGCACAGCTTTCAGATGCCTCTGCTCGGTTTTTGGCCGCGCGAGAGCGCTTCGCTTTGTCGCAATCGGTATTTACTCGTGAGAAATCGTTGTGGGAGAAAAAAATCAGTGCTGAGCAAGACTATCTAGCTGCTCGTGGCGCATTGGCGGAAGCCCGTATTGAGGTTCAGAGCGCACAGCAAAGTTTAATGTCATTAGGGCTCAGCGAGAAAAGTGCTCGCGAATTGAAGGCTGGTAGTCACTTGGCGAAATTTAGTTTAAGAGCCCCAATTTCAGGCACATTGCTTAGTAAGGATCTAACGATAGGTGAGGCTGTCGACAGTGAAAAACTCTTATTTAGAATTGCTGACCTGTCTGTGTTGTGGATTGACTTAGCTATTCCAGTAAGTGAGCTGGCCAGTGTGCGTGTAGGTCAATCAGTTTGGGTTCGTAATAAGTCTGGCCAAAAGACGCAAGGCAGCGTGATTTTTGTACAGCCTGAGCTAGACCCTGCCAGCCGAAGTGGCTCTGTGCGGGTGCAGATTAATAATTCGCAGGGCGATTGGCGATCAGGAGAGTTTGTCGACGCGTCCATACAAATGGGCGAGCCTAAGCTGGTGGTTAGTGTGCCTCAATCAGCTATTTTGATGATTGAAAATGAGCCATCAGTTTTTGTTGAGGGGGCTGCAGGGTTGACGCCACGTGCTGTTGTGCTTGGCAGTCGTAGCGGCGATCGCCAAGAGATTTTGAATGGCCTAAGTGAAGGTGAACGTTTTGCTACGGGTAATGTCTTTGTGCTCAAAGCCGATTTAGGTAAATCGGAGGCGGCACATGATGATTAATTTATTCAAGACTCAGCAGGAGCATCATCATGCTCGATAAAGTCATTAGTTTTTCTTTAGCGCATCGCTATTTGGTTGTCGTTCTAGTGCTATTGATGGCGGGCTTTGGCGTGTATTCGCTTCAAAAACTGCCTATCGATGCCGTGCCGGACATCACCAATAATCAAGTGCAAATAAACACCGTGCTTTCAGGTTTATCACCAGAGGACATTGAGAAGCAGGTGACATATCCAATTGAAAGTGCCTTGGCAGGTATTGCTGGCCTTCAATCAACACGGTCGTTATCTCGGAATGGCTTTTCGCAAGTCACGGCAGTTTTTAACGATGATGTTGACATTTACTTCGCAAGAAATCAGGTCACTGAGCGGCTGAATGAAGCTAAAGAGGCGCTACCTGATAAAGCATCACCTCGCATGGGTGCAATCTCTACCGGCCTAGGCGAAGTATATATGTGGGCCGTGAAATTTACGCACCCACAAGGTGAAGGTGCGGAGATTACCGATGGTCAACCGGGATGGCAGACGGATGGTAGTTATCTGACACCAGAAGGTGAATATTTGCGCAGTACAGTGGCGCAAGCCGCCTATTTGCGCACAGTGCAGGACTGGATCATTCGCCCGCAGTTAAAGGGGTTGCCCGGTATTGCAGGTGTAGACAGTATTGGCGGGTTCGCCAAGCAGTATCACGTTCAACCCGATCCACTGAAATTAAGAGCGTATGGTTTATCGTTGAACAATGTGGTTGAGGCATTGGAGGTAGCCAACCAAAGTCGCGGCGGAGGATATATAGAGTCGCGAGGCGAGTCATATCTGGTTCGTGTTGATGGCCGACTTAAAACTCTAAATGATATTGCCAATACCGTAGTCGCCACGCGAAGCAATACGCCAATTTACATGCGCGACATTGCCCGAGTGGAGATTGGGGAGGAGTTGCGTACAGGCTCGGCAAGCGAAAATGGCCAAGAGGCTGTTATTGGCACGGCTTTGATGCGTATTGGCGAAAACTCGCGCACCGTAGCCATAGCGGTTGATAAGAAACTCATTGAGATACGCCGTAGCCTGCCGCCAGGTATAGAGGCTCAGACGGTACTAAATCGTAGTAAGTTGGTGAATGCCACAGTCTCGACCATAGCTAAGAATCTTAGCGAAGGTGCACTGTTGGTCATTGCTGTGCTCTTTTTGATGCTTGGAAATGTGCGGGCTGCACTAATAGCAGCATTGGTTATTCCGTTGACGGTTTTACTAATGAGCACTGGCATGGTGAGGCTTGGTATTAGTGGAAATTTGATGAGCCTTGGCGCATTGGATTTCGGTCTAATTGTTGATGGCGCTATCATTATTGTTGAGAACTGTTTGAGCCGCCTGTCGGCTAGTCAACATCGAATGGGGAGGCCTCTGAGCCTTGAGGAGCGACTATCGGCTGTATTGGCTGCAACGCGTGAAATGGTTCGGCCTTCGGTGTTTGGACAGGCCATTATTATTACAGTTTACTTACCGATTCTAGCGCTGGAAGGTGTTGAAGGTAAGATGTTTCACCCGATGGCAGCGACCGTAATTTTGGCTTTATTGGCAGCTTTTATGTTGTCACTCACCTTGATTCCAGCACTAATTGGCATATTTTTTACTGGAACTATAGAGGAAAAAGAAGGGCGAATATTAGGCAGGGCAAACGCATTGTATAAGCCAGCTTTGTCTTGGTCGTTGCGTTGGCCAAGGAAAGTCATTGCTATTGCTTTAGGCTCATTTGCAATTGGATTACTGGTTTTTACTCAGCTCGGACAAGAGTTTGTTCCAACGCTTGATGAGAAAGATATCGCCATGCAAGCGCTGCGTATTCCTAGTACAGGTATTAAACAGTCGAGCCAAATGCAATTGCAGGTTGAAAATACAGTGAAGCAATTTAAGGAAGTTGCTTTTGTTTTCTCCAAAACCGGCACTGCTGAGATGGCGGCTGACCCTATGCCACCTAGCGCATCGGATACCTTTATTATTTTAAAACCACGAGAGCAATGGCCGAATCCAAATTTGACTAAGTCTGAGTTGATCGAACGCATTGAGCATAAAGTGGCTGAGTTGCCTGGTAATAACTACGAGTTTAGTCAGCCAATTCAAATGCGTTTTAACGAGCTGTTATCTGGTGTACGCGGCGATGTTGCTGTCAAAGTCTTTGGCGATGACTTTGCAAAAATGCTCGCTACCGCTAATCAGGTTGCTCAAGCGCTACGCAGTATTGAAGGATCAAGTGAAGTCAAAGTTGAGCAAGTTGAGGGCCAAACTTTACTCGATATCGATTTCGATCGTGATGCTTTGGCACGCTTGGGCCTTCGTATGGGAGATGTGCAAGATATGGTGACGGCAGCCATAGGTGGCCAGCAAGCTGGTGATATTTTTGAGGGTGATCGTCGCTTTGCAGTGATGGTTAGGCTGCCTGAGGCTGTACGTACCGATCTTGATCAGTTGCGCGCTTTACCAGTGGCTGTAGCAAGCACGGTTGCTGAGCAGCGCTTTATTACTTTAGGCAGTGTTGCCACGCTTTCGTTGCAAGATGGTCTCAATCAGGTCAGCCGAGAGGACAGTAAGCGCCGAATAGTTGTTGCCGCAAATGTCCGTGGCCGTGATTTGTCATCATTTGTGGAGGAGGCTCAGCAGCTCATTGAAAAGCAAGTACAGTTGCCAGCAGGCAGTTGGTTAGTGTGGGGTGGTCAATTTGAGAATCTTCAGGCAGCCAAGTCACGGCTTATGATTGTTGTCCCAGCTTGCTTTGGTCTCATTTTAATCTTGCTATTTATGGCGCTTGGTAGCGTTCGCCAAGCATTGTTAGTGTTTACAGCTGTGCCACTTGCCCTATCAGGTGGCGTCCTTGCGCTCTGGGCTTTTGGTATTGCCTTTTCTATTACTGCAGCAATTGGTTTTATTGCGCTTTCGGGCGTGGCTGTGCTCAATGGTTTGGTGATGGTCAGCCGAATTAATCAACTCCGTGAGGAGGGCGTGTCATTGAACACTGCTGTGGAGCAGGGCTCGTTGTCTCGTTTACGGCCAGTACTGATGACTGCGATGGTTGCCTCGCTCGGCTTTGTTCCTATGGCACTCGCCACAGGAACAGGCGCTGAGGTGCAAAAACCGTTAGCGATTGTTGTGATTGGCGGCTTAATTACTAGCACATTGTTAACTCTAGTAGCCTTGCCGGCAATGTATCGATTAATCGAGCATTGGAAAGAAGGGCGCCAGAAGGCCTAATTTCTACAATAGTCAATATGCTAGCAAGGCATCGGAGGCCAGCGCACGTTTCAGTATTGATCGTTGCGCTGGTGATTAACTTGGCTATGTTTAGCGTCGAAACAGTGGTGCATTATGGTATTAGCCTGGTACTGATAAGTTAACTCGCCGCTTGTGATAATTCGCGTATGAGTACCTACAAACGACATCGCTTTCACTCCAGCATCATCAGCTACGCAGTCTGGATCTATTACCGATTCAATCTGAGCTTCCGTGATATCGAAGACTTGCTGGCAGAGAAGGGTATCTCTGTCAGTTATGAGTCGATCCGATTGTGGTGTATCAAATTCGGACCTAGCTATGGTAATCCCCCCCAGAAATTAATCGGATTCAGAAGTCGAGATTTTTTGAATAAGTAGTAAAAGTTAAGGTGCCTCAAAGCGCACTGCAGGTGATGTATATTGGTCGACTATCATGGTTGACTCAAAGGGGAGAGCAAAGATGATGATGAATCCGCCACATCCCGGTAGCCTACTCCGTGCGGATGTTATTGAGGATCTTGGCATAACGCTGACGGATGCGGCTGGGCGATTGGGTATATCGCGTGGCGTGTTGTCACGAGTGTTAAATTGCCGAGTAGCAATCAGTGCTGATTTAGCCATCCGCCTTGAAATGGCAGGCGTCAGCACAGCCAGGGCTTGGCTTGCTATGCAGAGCAGCTATGATCTCGCACAAGCTATGCAGCACGTTCAGCGTACAGTTATGCCGTTGAGGTCGACCTAAATAAGTTGCTGACAAGATAGCTCGCTGGGTTGAGTTAACTTGTCAGTACCGCTTAACGTAGTCCAGCACATCGGCATCAACTCCTAGCGTGAGTTACTTTTTGTTCTCCTGTCCTAGCCGTATAGCGTTCACCCAAAAATCCTCGCCAAGTTCAGGAATATCAGTGTAATCAATAGCTGAGTCGGGTTTATTTTTCAGCGCAGCTAGCTCCGCTTTCTACTGTGCAGTTAGTGAAGCAAGGATGATAAGGTCAGAGCTAACGCTGACCTTATCATTCTCGTTCCTTTTCATTAGCACACCTCATTGAAATTATAGTGGTCAAGTAATGCCAGACACAGTTTATGCTTCGCTTATATCCATCTCGCTAGTGGGTTAAGTCCAGTGTGGGTTGCCAGAAGACATCTAATCTCAGCAGGCCATTATCGTCGGAGCAAGACGGCTGCGCTCGCGACGTGCAGATCGGTGGTTGCGACGATTCGCCTTGCCAAGTAGCTATGAATTCTTGCAGTACTCAAGTCGAGAGATGCGTCTAAGTGTCGATGCGCTCACAAATTTGTACAAAAAAGTTACGAGTGAGCATACGATTTTGTCACTTCATTTTTCGCATTTGCTCACGATTATAATAAGCCGAGTGCGACCAGTTGACTGAAAATGGTACGAGCCCAAGGTACTGACAAGTTAACTTATCAGTACCTTGGCTGTGCTTGTTAAGCAAGCTGATATCGTTATAGTATCCGCTACATGCTCTTGGGGTGGTTGCATGCAATCTTCTAGATATATTCATTGTTTCAGTCTGTTTGCCTACTTGTGGGTCGCTGTCGGCTTGTCCGAATTTGCCCTGATGGCCTGGCTTACAGTTGACCATCATGAAGTATCTTCCTCGATAGAAGGCTCTGGGCAACGAGTAGTTTTGCATCACCACACTGGCAATCACGAGTCAGTAACCAGCACTGCGGTCGGCACTGACGAGCACTTCGATCACATATTAGATATGCCAGATCAGGCTGATACCTTGGTTCCGGCATCAATTCTAAATAAAGTAGAATTGGCCAAAGTAGCTCTTACAACCATTCCTGCTGCCTTATCGCAAATTCATACGACCTTCTCCTTGGTCAGCCAGCTATCTGCGCAGCCTCCACCACTATCTCGAAATCAAACTCTGTCGTTCTTCCGAACTATTCTGCTTCTGATTTAATACCACTCCTCAGACCACAACTCTCTGTGGTCACACTTCGTTTCGCGCAACTTTTACTGCCGCGAAAGCGAATATCTGCGACTGACTGAGTCGCTAAGTGTTCCCAACATATATTTCCAAGGCATTTGCCTAATTTTTATTGGAATGACAAATGAACCATCCAAAACGATGCAGCTTTATGCTGTGCGTGCTGGCGTATGCCTGTGCATTTTCAGGCGGACTGCTAGCAGCTCCAGCATCAGAAATTTTAGTTAGCGATAAGCAGTTACGGACAATAGGCATCACACTTATGCCTTTGACTGCTTCAAGTGAAAGCGGCAAGGCGTTGTATCCAGCAAAAGTTGTTCTGCCCGTTGGTAGTGAGTTTGTCGTTAGCGCGCCAGTAAACGGCATGATAAGCCAAGTCTTAGTGGAGCCAGGTCAAGCCGTAAAGCGAGGGCAGCTCTTGCTGCGCATTAGTAGTCCAGAGCTGGCCAAGCTACAGCTAGATCTGCTTCAGGCAGCTAATCGGTCTAGGCTAGCAGGGCGGACTGCAGCTCGTGAGGATCGCCTGCTCAAGGAAGGTATTATTTCAGAGCGCCGCCAACAAGAAGCTGCCAGTGCTCGCATTGATGCCGCAGCTACTTTAAGTCAGGCACGCGCCGCTTTGGCGTTTACTGGCATGAGTTCGCCAAGCATTGAGCGCATCATTCGCACCAATAAATTGGAAGATAGTTTGACCTTGGTGGCTCATACAACAGGCGTTGTAATGAGTGTTTCAGCCCGACCAGGGCAGCGAGTGGAGTCATCAAGCCCATTGCTATCCGTCGCAGCTTTAGGCGACTTATGGCTTGATATTCAATTGCCTTCTGCTCAAGCCAACAGCATTTCGTTACAAGCAAAAGTTACTATTCCTGGGCGAGATGTACAGGCTCAAGTCGCCAGTATCGGCTCTGTTGTCGGTAGCGCTCAAACCGTGACAGTACGTGCTCGAGTCTTGTCGAAAGCGTCCGACTTGCGTGCAGGTGAGTTCATTCAAGTAGCCTTGCCAGTGAGTCAGGAGGCTGGATCTTGGAGCTTGCCGTTAGCTGCTTTAGCGCGCCAAGGGGAGAGCGCCTACGTTTTTGTGCGAACTGCAAAAGGCTTCACAGTCAGGCCAGTGAAAATCATCGCGAGCGCAGGTCAAAAAATTCGTGCTCAAGGCGAATTAAAAGCAGGTGATCAAGTTGCTGTTTCAAGTGTAGTGACACTAAAGGCTGCTTGGTTGGGCGAGAGCGGAGGCGAATGACATGCTTGCTCGTCTGATCCAATTTGCATTAGCGCAACGCTTATTCATTCTGATTGCGACCATCATTATGGCTGGTGCGGGCTGGTACGCCTTTCACCAACTGCCCATTGATGCCTTTCCTGATGTATCCAGCACTCAAGTAAAAGTCATTATGAAGGCTCCGGGTATGACGCCGGAGGAAATTGAAAGTCGTATCGCTATACCCATTGAAGTGGAAATGTTGGGGATACCTCAGCAGAAGATTTTACGCTCTGTCACTAAGTACGGGCTTGTAGATGTCACGATCGATTTTCAGGATGGCACAGATATTTACTGGGCTAGACAGCAGGTTGCTGAGCGTCTAGGCGGCATCATGGGCGATCTACCGAGTGGTATCAGTGGAGGTATGGCTCCTATCACCACTCCGTTGGGCGAAATGTTTATGTTCACGGTGGAGGGAGGAAATCTAAGCTTGGCCGAGAGACGTAGCCTCCTCGACTGGGTGATTCGACCTGCGCTGCGTACGGTTCCAGGAGTCGCCGATGTTAATGCCCTTGGAGGTGTCGTTCGCAGCTTCGAAGTGATTCCAGATGCGGTGAAATTGGCGGCAACAGGTGTCACGCTTCAAGGCTTGAGGGACATTATCGAAGCCAATAATCGTAACGATGGAGCGGGACGCTTAGGTGAAGGCGATGAAGTGCTACTGGTTCGAGCCGAAGGTAGCATTAAGAACTTGGAGGATCTGCGTGCCATCGTCATCAAGGCGAATGATGGTATTCCCGTTCGCCTAGGAGACATTGCAGACGTTCGAATTGGCACGCTGACTCGTTATGGTGTCGTAACACAAGATGGTAAGCGGGAGGCTGTTCAGGGCTTAGTGCTTGGCCTTGCGGGAGCCAACGCTCAGAAAGTTGTCGAAGGTGTTACACAGAAACTAGCAGAAATTCAGCCTAGTCTGCCCAAGGGTGTACGACTTGAGGTTTTCTATAACCGCGCAGCACTAGTTGAGAAAGCGGTGGGCACTGTCGCAAAAGCCTTGTTAGAGGCAACTGTGTTGGTGCTTGTGCTGTTGGGGCTATTTCTTGGGAATCTCAGAGCAGCGGTGACGGTAGCACTGATTTTACCACTGGCTGCTCTGGCAACCTTCATCCTCATGCATGGCTTTGGCATGTCCGCAAACCTGATGAGCTTGGGTGGCTTGGCTATTGCGCTAGGCCTACTCGTGGATGGTGCCGTCGTTGTTGTGGAGAACGTGGTTCAGCATATGGCCCATGACCGCACAGCAGGCAAGCTACCTCGTATGCATATTGTTTATCGTGCGGTGCGAGAGGTCTCGGTCCCTGTGACAGCGGGTATCTTGATTATCATCACTGTTTTCTTGCCGCTACTGACTTTGCAAGATTTGGAGGGAAAGTTTTTTGTGCCGGTGGCGTTGACCATCGTATTTGCATTGACGGCTTCGCTTCTACTGTCATTGACAATCATCCCTGTACTTTCTTCCTACCTCTTAAAGAAAGTAAATCATGAGGAGCCATGGCTGCCAAGAAAGCTGTTGTCTTGGTACGAGCCAATTTTTGACTGGTCTTTTAAGCATCAAAAAGTAGTCATGGGCGGTGCTGGCCTGATGCTCATTGCCGCTTTAGGTGTCTATAGCCAAGTCGGTAAAACCTTTATGCCGACGATGGACGAGGGCGACATTATTGTCGGTATCGAAAAGCTACCGTCGATTAGCCTCGAAGCTTCGGCAGAGTTAGACCTGAGGGTACAACAAGCCATCATGAGTGCCATTCCAGAGGTTACCGGCATAGTGGCTCGTGCGGGCTCGGATGAAATCGGCTTAGATCCGATGGGACTAAACCAGACAGACACTTTTTTGATCCTGAAGCCACGTAATGAGTGGAGCATGGATGGAAAAGAAGAGTTAATCGTCAAGTTGCGTCAAGTATTGGATGAGTTGCCGGGCATCAAATACAGCTTTACTCAACCCATCGACATGCGTGTTTCCGAGATGATCATCGGTGTCCGTGGCGATATTGCGGTCAAAGTATTCGGTCCTGATCTAGCCACACTAAACTCACTGGCTGGACAGATTGAAGAGCTGATCAAGACCGTTCCGGGCAATCAGGACGTTTACACCGTAGAGAATGAAGGTGTGCAGTATTTGCGCGTGATAGTGGATCGAATGGCCGCAGGTCGCTACGGACTTTCTGTAGAAGATGTGCAAGATGTGTTGCGTACACAGGTCGAGGGTATGCGCGCTGGTACCGTAATCGAGAACGGTATGCGTACACCATTGATTGTGCGTGGCCCCGAAATGGTGAGGCTGTCACCAACTGAGTTCGCCGCACTGCATGTCACTACGGCATCCGGAGATAGTGTCCCGCTGACTAGCTTAGCTCAATTAGAGCGAACTAATGGTCCCGTCAAAATTGACCGTGAGCTCGGTAGCCGTTACTCCGTTGTCATTGCAAATGTTACCGGTCGAGATCTAGTTGGCTTTGTGGAAGACGCTAAGAGCGTCGTGAAGACGAAGATAAAGTTACCTACCGGCTATCGCATTAGTTGGGGGGGGCAGTTTGAGAATCAGCAGAGAGCCTCGGCTAGGCTAATGCTAGTAGTGCCCTTGGCTCTTGGTTTGGTATTCCTCTTACTTTTCTCTACCTTCCGATCAGTTCGTCAAGCACTGCTCGTGCTCAGCAATATTCCCTTTGCACTCGTTGGCGGCATCGTCGCGCTCTGGTTAACAGGCGAGTATCTGTCTGTTCCTGCGTCAGTGGGCTTCATTGCTCTGTTAGGTATTGCTGTACTCAATGGCATTGTATTGGTCAGCTACTTTAATCAGTTGCGTGAAGAAGGCGTAAGCCTAAGCGAAAGTGTTCGACTGGGTGCCAGACGACGTTTGCGACCCGTTTTGATGACTGCTTCGATTACAGCCTTTGGCTTAATCCCTCTGCTCTTCGCTACCGGGCCAGGCTCCGAAATTCAACGGCCACTTGCCATTGTGGTTATCGGCGGTCTGATTACGGCTACCGCATTGACGCTTATTTTGCTGCCAATCCTATATCAGCGCTTTGCCTATGCTCATCAGGAGTTACCTCATGAATAAGTCGCTGATACTGACGTTGGTGTGCTCGCCAGAGCTCGACGAGAAGCTGCTGGATCAACTGCTGATTACTTGTCCGTCTGCTGTATTCACTAGCCAAGAAGTTGCCAGTCATGGCCTCGATCATCAGCTATTTAATCCAGCTGAGCTAGTGATGGGGCGAAGCAAAAGTGTGCAAGTTCAAATCTTGCTTACTGCACGCGAGCTTGAGGAGCTGATGATTATTTTACGTGACGAATTCAATGATGTTGGTCTGCGCTACTGGATTATTCCTGTCGCGGACTCTGGAGAAATCAAATGAAGTCATTCTTGGCTCTTGGTTTGTTATTGATTATGCCCGCAGCTTTTGCTGATGAGTTTCCGACTCCGCCCGACCTGCCGCCGACTCCTTTGGCTCGACAATTACTGAGTCTTGATCCACATGTCAAAGGTGCACGTGCGGCAAAAAGCATGGCTGAGACCGATGCGCGCCATTTACGAGCTTCCAATTATGAGTGGTCGGTACGTTTGAGTGGTCAGCAGCGCCGCTATGACGTAGGAGGAAAATCAAACGAATGGAATGTCGAGCTTCAGAGGCCATTTCGTCTGCCAGGCAAAGCATCGCTGGATAAACGCATCGGCGAAGCTGGCTTGAGTGAGGCTGAGGCTGGGATTGGTGAGTCTACGCATGAGGCAGCCCGAGCGTTGGTAGAGCGCTGGATGTTGTGGCTAGGAGCTATCGAGCGTCATCGTCTATTGCAGGAGCAAGAGCAGCTAGTTTTGGCTAGTCGACAGGCGGTTGGCAAGCGAGTCGAGGCTGGCGATGCATCTCGTTTAGAGAGCAGTTTAGCTGCAACAGAGCTGGCGGTAGCGCGACGCATGAAAAGCGAGGCTAAAGCGGCCGAGGCTCAAGCCATCGCTCGTCTGCAGGCTCATTTTCCTGGGATAGATACCACCTCACCACCGCGTCTTGCTGACCCAGTATTACCGGAGGGAGATCTGGTGCAGTGGCGTGCACGTATTTTGGAACACAGTGATCCTATTCGAATTGCTAGGGCCAAAGTAGAGAGGCTTAACCAGCAAGCTGAGCGTGCTCAAGCTGATCGCTTACCAGATCCAACGGTAGGTATTTTTACGAGCTCTGAAGTGTTCCAGCAGGAACGTGTCATCGGCCTCAATGTCTCTATTCCTATTCCGGGGAGTCATCGCTCTCTTGTGGCGAAAAAGGCTCAACAGGCCGTGGCTTTAGCTGAGCAAGAGTTGGAAAGCGAGAGCCGTCAGCTAGTTGCTGAGATAGAGGGAGGATATGCCGCTGCTCATGGCAGTCATAGTGCTTGGCTTGCTGCTGAAGATGCGGCGTCGGCTGCAAAGGAAAGTGCCGCGTTGATGACAAAGGCATACAGCCTAGGCGAGGCTGACCTACAGTCACGGCTACTGTCACAGCGCCAAGATATTGCTGCAGCTGAGGCAGCACTTGATGCAAAGGTTTCTGCCTTAAGGGCGTATTACTTATTACTAGTGGATGGACATTATTTATGGGACCTTGCTCATGAGGATTAATTTTTCATTACTAAGTTCTAGCGGCATAGAGCGCGTATCTAGAAACTTAAGCTCAATGCTTGGTGTTAAGGCCTTTGGGTTTTTATCAATCAGTCTTATGTTCCTGATGCTAATGCCAGATGCATTTGCTCATGGTGTGGCCGAAGGTGATAAAGCATTTCTTGAAAGAAGTAACGGCATGCAGTTACTTCTATTCATTTATTTAGGTGCTAAGCACATGGTTACTGGCTATGACCATCTGCTATTTCTTGCAGGTGTCATTTTCTTTCTATATCGAATGAAGGATGTTGGCATCTATGTGACTTTGTTTGCTGTTGGTCACAGTGTCACGCTTTTGTATGGCGTACTCAGCGAGACAGATGTTAACCCCTATGTTGTCGATGCAATTATCGGGTTTTCCGTAGTCTATAAAGCACTTGATAATTTAGGTGCTTTTCGCCGTTGGTTTGGGTTTCAGCCTAATACCAAGGCGGCTGTTCTCATTTTTGGACTCTTTCATGGGTTTGGACTGGCTACGAAAATCCAAGACCTTGGGCTATCCGATGATGGGCTAGTCCCCAACATTATTGCGTTTAACGTTGGGGTGGAGATAGGGCAGCTCATGGCACTGGGTGTCATTCTGATTGTGATGAATTTTTGGCGCAGAACAGACTTTTTCCCTCGCCAAGCATTCGCAGCCAATGTGCTTTTAATGAGTGCCGGTTTCATGCTGATGGGATATCAGCTGATTGGCCTATATACATCATCTTAAGGAGATTAATTGTGCAAGACATTACCAATTTAAATCGTCAAGAACTGCCGTCTAACAGCAGTCTATTCAAAGCAACTGGCATTGCGTTATTGATCGCGGCACTAGCTCTGTTCACCATTATTCTGCCAGCAGAGTACGGCATTGATCCAACAGGACTAGGAAAGAAAATGGGGCTTACCTTGCTCAGCTCAGAGGACGTAACTGAACCAGTTTCGCTGGATGTTGCGCCAGCCGCTAAAGAAAATTTGTTGGCAGTTTCGGCAAGCCCGGTGTGGAAGTCATCGAAAGAGCTAAAGTCAGATACTACAAAAATTACTTTAAGCCCAAATGAGGGTCTTGAGGTAAAGGCGGCAATGAGTGCTGGTGATCACCTTATTTTTAGCTGGATTGCAGATGGTCCAGTGAACTTTGACATGCATGGTGAGCGTTTAAATGATGGTGATAATTTCACTAGTTATTGGCAAGGGAGAAATGAGCTTACGGCAAGCGGAGACTTTGAGGCTCCATTTGATGGTACCCATGGCTGGTATTGGCGTAATAGAGGTAATACCAGTGTGACCGTTACTCTGAAAACGAGTGGTTTTTATAGCAAAATATTTAAGCAGTAATTTTTAAAATTCAAGGGATATCATATGAGTAAGACTATTATTACAGCGGTTATGGCCATTTCGTTATCGTTAAACAGTCAAGCTTTTGCCGGCACTGGCCACAGCCATAGTCATGGTGTCGCGGAGCCAGCCTCCAAAGTGCAACTGATTCAACAGGCAGCGAATGTTAAACAGCAACTTATTCGCTCAAAACAAATCTCTTCCGAGTGGGGTGTCGCTAAGGGTAGTGCGCCGCAAAAGCGATCTACTTCAAATGGAGACGCGTGGGTTGTAGTGTTTTCTAGCCCAAAAACAGCCGATCAAAGCAAATCAAAACTGTTTGTATTTGTCGATGAGTTTGGAAATCCCATTGGAGCTAATCACACCGGAGAGCTTTAGCCTAACTGAGGTTAGGGACTCTCTCAATGCTTATATTGGTGTAAGCAACCATGCGAGCTAAGACGAGCTGAGGCAGGTAGGCCGCAAATATGTGGCGGCTTACCTAGTCGATTTCACAAAGGAAAATAGAATGGCTTGGGTGGCTACTAAGTACTTAATTACTGCAGCTTTAGTGGTTCTGATATCTGAGGCCGCAAAACGTAGTGACAAGCTAGGTGGCCTAATGGCTGCACTGCCTCTTGTGACGATTTTGACGCTGATTTGGTTATATCTAGAGAATCAACCAGAGGCCAAAATTGCAAATCATGCGTGGTATACATTTTGGTATGTGATACCAACGCTGCCAATGTTTCTAGCATTTCCAATGTTGCTATCTCGGCTAGGATTTTGGTTAACGCTGTTAGCTTGTGCTGCACTGTCTATTGTTTGCTTTGTGCTATTTTCTTGGGTGTTGAGACGATATGGCATTGAGCTGATGTAGTTGAGATTTATCACACAGCGCTAACTTTGCTTATTCAACAGAGCATAATTGTCGCGCTTTGAGCATATGCTCTTATTCGCATGAGAAAGAGAGTGGTCAACTAATCTCGGGCACAATTTAGGTTTAAAGCTGAGTCAGCGCTGCATACACAGCACTGACTCAGTAGCATTAAAACCTTACTGAAAGACCTGCTCGATAGCATCGATAACCAAACCAGTCACAGCATTGATGAGCAGAATGTCTTCTCCTACGCGTACAACCTTCTGACCAGCCGGTGTATTGCCTAGCTCAGCTAGCAAGTTGCGAGGTAGGTTGTGATAAACCACGTCGGCTGGTAGTGGCTGACCTTTCGCCCATTTCTTGGTTTGCCCTGGAGGCTGGCAGCCATTGTTTTTCTTCGCTAAGCCGGGAGGGCAATGGCCAAACTTTTTAGCTTGGGTGCTGTAATAGTCGTTGATCTTCTTAGACTTACTCTGATCGAAATAGCTGGTGTATTGGTTTTTATCCTGCTTTTTTCCTTGCTCATGATGTGCTGAGTGATCCGCACCATGCTCAGTAAAGTCGGGCTTTTTAGCAAAAGCAGGGCCGCTGACTAGCAGACTTAGTCCTACGGTGATTGCTGCAAGATTGTTCCAAGACTTCATGACACTCCCCTAATAGTGTGTGGCGCTCAATGTCACGATAGGTAAAATTGAAGACCTATGCACTTTAACGACTGAGTATGATTTGCCGCTTACTTGCCCTGAGGGTACTGCGCAGATTATGCGGGCAGCATTGAAAGAGTTGCGTGAGTGAGAGTTAGTTAAATTGTTAACTTGCAGGAACCCTAGTTTGCTCATTATGATTATCCAATGACTCGTCTCCAACGCAAAGCCATCTCGCTCATCATGAGCGTTGTCATGACAGTTTTTTCTTTATGTCAGGTACAGGCTTGGGCGGGAAATATGTCCGCAGAACAGCCTAAACTAGTAACAGCTGTTGTGATGGATATGCCCGACTGCCATCGAGTAAGTCCCGCTACTGAAGTATCGATGCCTGACTGTTGTAGTGTCTGCGAGCAGCTGAGTCAGCACCCCGATGTAACCGTTAAACTGACTAGCCTAGATCACTCGCCAGTGATCCTTGCGATTGCTGAGCCATATTCGCTTAAGCTAGCCCCACAGACTGCATCCACAAACTATCGCCCACCTGACCCTTTTGTAGTCAATCCTCCGGCAACCATTCGATACCAGCGCCTGCTGAATTAAGAAAAAGACATGCCCATTCGATTTTATGAATGAGCGTTTGTTGCACCAGTCTTTTTCATATGATTTCAGAGGCTATCCCTCATGCGCTTCAATGCAGCCCGCCTACTTTGTTTGGCGTTTGCTCTTAATGGCTCGTTGTCGAGCTACGCCCATGCCGATGCATTGAGCTTTAACAATGCTCAGCAGCAGGCATTAGCTTATTCACGCCAGCTACAAGCCCAAGACGCGGCGATTCGTGCTGATTCTGAATTGGTCATTGCGGCAGGCGAGCGACCCGATCCAAGACTCTCGGTTGAACTACAAAACTTACCCGCCAATGGCAGTGATCGTTTCAGTACTACGCGCGATTTTATGACCATGCGGATGGTAGGTATTTCGCAAGAATTCACACGCCAAAACACCTTAGATCTTCGCCAAGCACGGCAACAGCAGCTTGTTGAGCTGGCGAAAACTGATAAGCGATTAATGCAGAGTAAGGTGCTGCAGGGCGCAGGCCGAGCATGGGTGAGAGCGTACTTTTTACAAGAGCAGTGCCGTGTATTGGCAGACGAGCTGACTCAAGCGCGCTTGAAGCAGCAGGCTAGCGAGGCAGCTTATAGCGGCAATAGACTGAGTCAGGCCGACACCTTAGCGGCTCATGCCGAGGTTCTATTATTAGAGGATCAGCACCAAGTTTTAACATCCACGCTACAGCAAGCATTGTTTGATTTGGCACGATGGTTGGGCGGTGAGTCTAATGCAGCCATATTACTTGGAACGCCAAATAGCTCTAGAACACACCTCGATGGTATGAATCTTCGAGATCACTTGCTTCGCCATCCAGACTTAGTGCTGCTCAGTCAACGCATTGACTTGGCCAGAACTGAGGCCGATTTAGCTGAGTCTGCCAAGTCGCCTGATTGGACAGTGTCATTGAGCTATGCCAAGCGCGGCTCGGCGTTCTCAGACATGATGTCTGTGGGTGTTTCCGTGCCGCTGCAATGGGGGCAGTCGCGCCGACAAGATCGTGAAGTCGCGTCACGACTGGCTCAAGTAGAGCAAGCTAAGGCGACTCGAGAAGACATGCTTGATCGTCATGTTGCCGAGATTAGTGGCCAGTTGGACCGTTGGCGCTCCAATCAATCTCGAGCCAGGCGCTACCGAGAACAAATCATTCCGCTGCAAGCGGCGCGAGCAAAGGCCGTCAACGCGCAATGGCGAGGAGGTCGTGCCTCATTAGCCGATGTATTCGCCGCACGCCGAGCACTCCTAAGCACTAAATTAGATGCCTTATTAATCAATATGCAAGTCGATCTAGATTGGGTCGATTTAGAGTTTTTATTGCCTGAAAATGCGGGAGAAGCGTCATGAGCCGCACGAATAAAGTCATCACGATCATAGTACTGGCTGTGCTTATTGGCAGTGGTGCTTGGTACTTTTTTGCGCCTTCACACACCATGTCTATGACTGCCGATATGCACCACGGCGGGGCTGATCATGACAGCTCGGAGCAGCGTAACGTGCTGTACTGGCATGACCCCATGGTGCCCGGCCAGCGCTTCGATAAGCCGGGCCCATCGCCGTTTATGGATATGCAGTTAGTGCCTGTTTATGCCGATGATTCCGACACCAGCGAGGGCGTCAGTATTTCTGCTCAAACGCAACAAAATCTCGGTATTCGCACCACCGTAGTACGAATGGGCGAGATCAGCAAAGAGGCTGTTGTGCAGGGTAATGTGGTGTGGAATGAGCATGCGATTGATGTTATTTCGGCACGAGCCACAGGCTTTATTGAGCGGCTATATGTTCGCGCGGCCATGGAGGCGGTGAAGCAAGGGCAGGCCTTGGCTGAAATCTACGTTCCAGACTGGATTGCTGTGCAGGAAGAGTATTTGCTGACTCGTGATTTAGGTGGCGAAATAGGGCAGCAGCTCAAGTCTGGCGCATTGCTGCGCATGCGTGTGGCGGGTATGACCGATTCGCAAATTGCCGAGGTCGTGCGCGATGGAAAGGTTCATGCCCGTGTGACGATACGAGCCCCTCGAAGTGGTGTGCTGTCTGAGTTGAATGTTCGCGCGGGTGAGACAGTGAGCTTAGGTATGCCGCTATTTCGAATTAGCGGTTTAAACCCGATATGGCTGGAGGCGAATGTGCCGGAGTCACTGATTTCCTCGTTGAACTTAGGCGACACTGTTGAGGTAATGACAGTCGCACGGAAGAATCAGCGCTACCCTGGCAAAGTGGCTTTATTACCGCCCGAGATTGATCAAGTCACCAGAGCGCAGCGCGTTCGCATTGAGCTGGCCAACCCGCGCGCCGAGCTTTTGCCGGGTATGTTTGCCTCACTTGTCATCAAGCAAAATTCAGTAGCCGATGCACTGTTGGTGCCGACCGAGGCAATCATTACTACTGGAAGTAGAAAGATTGTTTTTACCGTCAATGATGATGGCAAATTTAATCCGAATACGATTACTGCAGGCCTTGAAAGTGACACTGAAACTGAGGTCTTGTCTGGCTTAAGCGCAGGCCAAAACGTGGTGACTTCGGGTCAGTTTTTGGTGGACTCAGAGGCTAGCCTAAAAGGTGTTATGAGCCGGATGCAGGAGTCTGCGCCATGATTGCACGCTGCATACGCTGGTCGATTGCCAATCGGCCATTGGTGTTACTGGCGAGCATCATGCTCACGGTTTTAGGCTTATGGTCGGCAGTGAAAACACCATTAGATGCTTTGCCAGATCTCTCCGATACGCAAGTCATTGTTCGAACTACATGGCCGGGGCAGTCGCCACAGCTGATTGAGAATCAAGTGACCTATCCGATGACAACGACCATGTTGTCGGTGCCAGGGGCGAAAACGGTCCGTGGTTACTCTTTCTTTGGCGACTCTTACGTCTACATCATTTTTGAGGATGGCACGGATCAATATTGGGCGCGCTCTCGTGTGCTGGAGTATTTGAGTCAGGTACAAGCGCGATTACCTGCGCAAGCAAAAGCCGTGCTTGGGCCAGATGCCACGGGTGTGGGCTGGGTCTATGAATATGCATTGGTTGATCGAACAGGGCAGCACGATTTATCACAGCTGAGAACGCTGCAAGACTGGTTCTTAAAGTATGAACTGAAGACGGTAGAGAACGTCGCTGAAGTGGCCAGTATCGGTGGCATGGTGAAGCAGTATCAAGTGGTGCTGGATCCCGAAAAGCTTCGCGCCTACAACATCACCCATGCACAAGTGATCACTGCCATTGGCAATGCTAACCAAGAAGCTGGTGGCTCGGTGGTTGAGCTTGCCGAAGCCGAATACATGGTGCGCACCAATGGTTATCTTCGCGGCATTAGCGATTTTAAGCTAATTCCCTTGGTGACGACCTCCGCAGGTGTGCCGGTCTATTTGGGCGATGTGGCTCGTATCCAGATAGGGCCGGAGATGCGTCGTGGTATTGCCGAGTTAAATGGTGAGAGTGAGGTCGCTGGTGGCGTGATTATCATGCGCTCGGGGAGTAATGCACTCAGTACCATTGCGGCAGTGAAGGCGAAGCTGAAAAGCTTGCAAGCCAGTTTGCCGGCGGGTGTTGAAGTGGTTCCGGTTTATGACCGTTCGCAGCTGATCAAAAGTGCGGTGAGTAATCTAACGATCAAATTACTCGAAGAGTTTCTTGTTGTAGCCTTGGTTTGCGCGCTGTTTCTCTTTCATTTTAGATCGGCACTGGTTGCCATTATTTCGCTGCCGATAGGCATCTTAACGGCCTTTATTATCATGCGCATGCAGGGTATAGACGCCAATATCATGTCGCTAGGCGGTATCGCGATTGCTATTGGCGCGATGGTCGATGCCGCTATTGTCATGGTGGAGAATGCGCATAAGCATCTCGAGGCCTGGCGACATGAGCATGATGGAGCAGAGCCCGATAGTACTTCGCGATGGCAGCTGATCACAGAGTCTGCAGTGGAGGTGGGGCCAGCCTTATTTTTCTCACTACTGATTATCACCTTGTCATTTGTGCCGGTGTTTTCCTTGCAAGCTCAAGAGGGCCGGCTGTTTGCGCCGCTTGCCTTCACGAAAACCTACGCAATGGCAGCCTCAGCTGGCTTGGCGATTACCTTAATTCCTGTGCTGATGGGCTACTTATTGCGCGGGCGTATTCCCAACGAGCGTGATAACCCAATCAATAGAGGCTTAATTAGGGCCTATGAGCCTGTCTTGAATACAGTGCTCAAGCACCCACTGGCAACGCTTGGGATAACCGCATTGGTGGTCATGCTAAGCCTGTGGCCGCTATCACGGTTAGGTGGTGAGTTTATGCCGCCATTGGATGAGGGCGACTTGCTTTATATGCCATCGGCATTGCCTGGATTATCGACTGCCAAGGCTTCGCAGTTACTTCAGCAAACAGACCGGCTCATTAAAACAGTGCCAGAGGTGGCGAGTGTTTTTGGCAAGGCAGGGCGAGCGGATACCGCAACAGATCCAGCGCCTATTACGATGTTTGAAACCACCATACGCTTTAAGCCTAGAGAGCAATGGCGTGCGGGCATGACGCCAGACAAGCTGGTTGAGGAGCTAGATCGGGTGGTGCGAGTGCCGGGTTTATCTAATATCTGGGTGCCGCCCATTCGCAACCGAATTGATATGCTGGCGACGGGTATCAAGAGCCCGGTTGGCGTGAAAGTATCTGGCGCTAGCATGACTGAGATCGATCATTTGACTGCCGAAATTGAGCGCGTGCTAAAGCCAGTGCTTGGTGTGAGTTCGGTTTTGGCAGAGCGTTTAACCGGGGCGCGATATATCGATGTGGATATTCGGCGCGCCGCTGCTGCTCGCTATGGCATGTCCATTGTCGATGTTCAAAGCATCGTGAGCTCAGCCATTGGCGGTGCAAATATCGGTGAAACCGTTGAGGGCCTGCAGCGCTTCCCCATTAACGTGCGCTACCCGCGCGAAAATAGAGATTCGCTGGCCTCTTTAGAGAATCTGCCCATTGTCACGGCGACTGGCGCTCAGATTCGTCTAGCCGATGTGGCGTCGTTACGCATTGTCGACGGGCCTCCAATGTTGCGCAGTGAGAATGCACGGCTATCTGGCTGGGTCTATGTTGATGTGCGCGGCCGTGATTTACGCTCTGCCGTTAACGATATGCAAAAAGCCGTTGCCGCCTCTATTAAACTGCCTCCGGCCTACGCGATCTCGTGGTCGGGGCAGTTTGAGTTTTTAGAGCGAGCAACTGCGCGTCTGATGTGGGTTGTGCCGGGCACGCTGATGATTATTTTTATCTTGCTATACATGACCTTTCGGCGCTTCGATGAGGCCTTATTGATCATGCTCACCATGCCATGTGCATTAGCCGGTGGTGTCTGGCTTCTGTGGATTTTGGGACATCATCTATCGGTAGCTAGTGGCGTTGGCTTTATTGCTTTAGCGGGCGTCGCAGCGGAGTTTGGCGTCATCATGCTGTTGTATTTGAAGCAAGCGTGGCAGCGTCGTGTCTCGCAAGGTCTTTGTTCGCGAGCTGATTTATTGGATGCTATTCATGAGGGCGCCTTATTGCGTGTGCGCCCCAAAGCCATGACAGTTGCAGTGATTATTGCCGGTTTGCTGCCCATTATGTGGGGCAGTGCTGCTGGCTCGGAGGTCATGCAGCGGATTGCCGCGCCTATGATTGGCGGCATGTTAACAGCGCCATTATTATCGATGCTGGTGGTGCCGGTGGCTTTCTACTTCATGCGCCGTGGCGAGATCCGTATCAAAGAGATCGATTATTGCTGAGTTTGTAAGTGAACTTGTCAGTACGGTACTGACAAGTTCACTCGACGCTTGTGATAATTCGCGTTTGAGTACCTACAAACGACACCGTTTTCATTCCAGCATCAGCTACGCAGTCTGGATCTACTACCGATTCAACCTGAGCTTCCGTGACATCGAGGATTTACTGGCAGAGAAGGGCATCTCTGTCAGTTATGAGGCGATCCGATTGTGGTGTATCAAATTCGGACCTAGCTATGCTCGTAAGCTTAAGCAAAGGCATCGCGGATTTGGCGATACGTTTTATCTTGATGAGGTATTTATCAAGATAAATGGAATACAACACTACTTGTGGCGAGCCGTTGATCAAGATGGCGAAGTGGTCGATGTCTTTGTTCAGAGTCGCCGTAATGGTGCGGCGGCAAAGCAATTCTTTAAGCGCTTGTTGCGCAATCATGGCGGTGAGCCACGAACGATAGTCACTGATAAGTTGGCAAGCTATAAGGTAGCTCAGCGCGAGCTAATGCCGACTGCTCATCACAATACAGCTAAATACGCGAACAACTGGGCTGAGCAATCGCACGAGTCTACGCGGTTTAGGGAGCGGGGAATGCGACGGTTAAAGTCTCCGAACCAGGCGCAACTATTTCTAACGAACCATGCTGCAGTATCTAACCTATTCAATCTTGGGAGACACCTAACCACAGCAAGTCATTATCGACGCAGTAGGACAGCTGCGTTCGAAACGTGGAGGGCAGTGGTTTCGTAGCTTAGTTAAGGCTAACAACAGCTGAACTTAGAAGTTAACTTGTCAGTACACTCTCCAGTTAGTCGAAATGCGCGGTCATAACTGACGGCACCTTTAAGATCAAGCTTTCCATAATGGTAAGTTCAGGCGGGTTTTAAAGTTGCGCGCAATTTTTTAGCCGTGAGATTGACTGCCCATCTCAATAATCTCTGTGTTCACGAAACACACTTTGCTGACCGTTGGCGCCAAAGGCGATGACTTGGTAATTCTCTTTCTTGCCTGTCTCCATGCCGGGGCTGCCCTGAACCATACCGGGTACTGAAAGCCCTACCGTGTCAGGCTGCGGATTTTCCAAGTAAGCGACGATGTCATCGGCCGGCACATGCCCCTCAATTACCACGTCACCGATTAGTGCAGTGTGGCAGGAGGCCATTTCACGAGGCACACCATACTGCTGCTTGATTTCGTTAAGATTGTCGGTATCTACAACGGTGGTCTCAAAGCCATTGGTGTCCAGGTGTTCAACCCAGGACTGGCAGCAGCTGCAGGTAGAGCTCTTATAAATTGTGATGGCTCGGCCTGATGCGTCAGCGATGGCCACAGAGGACGATGCTTCGGAGGGTTCATTAGCCTGTATCGCCAGTGTGGTGACGCCCGCAGCAAGAGCGATTGCGGCAACACCTGCATACAGAGCAAACTTTTTGGTCATCATGATAAATCCTCGATTTGTTTAGTGTATGGATAGTGCCGAGCTCTTGCGGATCTAATTCGGCCTACTAGAGACCTCCGCGCTATCGACTTTGAGTGAACGTAAGATCAAATCTAACTATGTTATTGGCTGATGCAGCCTGAATTGTTCCGCCATGTGCATTCACAATCGACTTAGTAATAGCCAGTCCTAGGCCGGAGCCTTCCTCGGTTCGTTGCCGAGATGCATCTGTTCGATAAAATCTATCAAATAGGCGTGATATCTGCTCTGCAGAAAGTGTGGCTGCTTCATTTTCAACAGATATAGCGGCGATGTTTTCTTGCTCGCTTAGCTGAATCAAAATGCTGCTATGTGCATTGCCATATTTGATTGAGTTCGAGATCAAGTTACTCAGTGCTCGACATAGCATGAGCTTATTGCCCGGTACGAATGCAGAGCCGGAGACATTGAGGAGCATGCCTTTCTCTGCGGCTAGTGCATCGTAAAACTCGAACAGAGCGAGGACTTCCTGTCGCAAATCTACTTTCTGTAAATTGAGTAGGCTTAAGCCGTGGTCTGCTTTAGCCAAGAAAAGCATGTCCGAGATAATGCGGGCGAGCCGCTCAAATTCCTCTAAGTTGGAGGATAGAATATCTTGATACACACGCAGCTCGCGAGGCTTTGAAAGGCTCACTTGGGTTTGTGTCATTAGGTTGTTGATGGGTGTGCGTAGCTCATGAGCAAGATCAGATGAAAAATCGGATAGCCGGATCACCGCAACTCCGAGCCGATCTAACATGTCATTGAAGGCAATGGCTAATGGCTTTAGCTCTGAAGGTGCATTGTTTACATCAAGCCGACCCGTCAAATTCTGAGCAGATATCCCTTCTGCAACTTTAGCCATGGACTTGGCTGGTCGTAGTCCACGCCATGCCGCTAACCATCCCAAAAGCATGAGGCTTATTGTGCCTATGCCACCAATGAGCAGTAGTTGTTGGCGAAATTCATTCAGAAACTGGATATGGCCAGTGGTCTCAACACCAACAACAATACGGTCGCTCATGAACATTGTTGTTTGTGGATGAGTGGCGATTACTCCACGGTAGTTTTTATGATTCAGCTGCCATTCAGCGAGCGGCAAGTCCACGCTTTGATGAGTAGCTTGGTCAGGTATTTGCGTAGCGATGGTAGTAAGCAGTGGTGTGCCTATTGGTCGCTCAATTTGCACAACTAATCCGTGATGCCCGACTAACGCATCTTTAAGTTGCAGCAGTACCATCGATTCATTATCGGGCATTTGCTGCAGTATATTTCGTATCAATGCCACTTTGCCTTCGAGCAAGCTGCGGTCTTGTGTCTCAAAATGATGTGTCACTAACTGATGAATTACGATGCCCATAATTAATAAAATGAGCGCTGTAAAAGTAGTGAAAATGAAGCTGATGCGTAGGCTAATCGAGTTAGGCAGTCTCTTCATTGTTAATCTCCAAGACATAGCCCATGCCGCGCACTGTTTGAATGAGTCGCGGACTAAAGCCTTGATCAACCTTACTTCGTAAGCGTTTAATAGCGACCTCTATCACGTTGGTGTCGCTATCAAAATTCATGTCCCAAACTTGAGATGCAATCAGTGATCTTGGCAAAATCTCACCTTGCCGCCGCATAAAAAGTTCCAGTAAGGCGAACTCTTTTGCCGTTAAATCGATTCGTTGTCCTGCCCGCATCACTCGCCGACGAAGCAGATCTAACTCAAGGTCGGCGATACAAATTACAACCTCTTCGCGATGCTGCCCTCTGCGTAACAGTCCCTTGATGCGAGCAAGGAGTTCGGCAAATGCAAATGGTTTGACGAGATAGTCATCGGCTCCACGCTCTATGCCTTTAATTCGATCTTCTACTTGATCTTTAGCTGTTAAAAAGAGCACAGGTAGTGACTGATCAATCGCTCTAATTGCGGCTAGTACCGACCAACCATCCAGCCCTGGCAGCATCACATCTAGAATAATGAGGTCGTATTTCTCTGTAGTAGCTTGATGTTTCCCGGATAAGCCATCTGTAACCCAGTCGGTGATATAGCCGGCTTCTGTCAGGCCTTGCTTCAGATAGTTTCCGGTCTTTTTCTCATCCTCTACTAATAGAATTTTCATGCCAGCCTAGGTCCTATCTTGCGTTAGTAGGCAGATTACCTCGTGGGACCTAGTGTCGTCTGGAAGATGTCGGAATTGTAATTTTCACGTCACTTTGTTGTTGGTTAGCTAGAGCGATGATGGCTATCGAAAATATGAACTTGAGCCTCGCCAATCATTCCGGAGTAGAAAATGAGTTTTTTCACGCATAGTGGTTTCGCAATGTCGGTATTGCTCGCTTTAGGTAGTCAAGGTGCTTGGGCGCATGATCCTGCGGAGCATGCACGTGCAGCGGCTGAAGCAAAAGCAACGGCAAAGTGTGAGTTGATACAGAAAATGGATACATCGAAAATGGATGCTAATGACCCTGTGATGCAAGCCATGCTAGAGAAGTGCAGCCCCAAATCCTCCACGGCGCCACATAATGATTTATCTGAAGGAGAGAGGATGGATAGTAAAGGCATGAAAATGGAGGGCATGAAAGATATGTCCATGAGGATGGAACACTCCAGCATGCCTATGAGTAAGTCGGAAAAAAAATAGCCAATTAACGTGGGTAAGGCCCATGCATTGCGGCACAGGAGATCAATCGTGACCTATGTAAAGCTCGCACTTATTGGCGCCTTCGTTGCGTTGTTTGGAGGTTTGGCATTTCTTTACTCAGGCCTCTATCCGATGGGAGCCGATGTGCCTCACACGAAAGCAGTGTATTGGGCTCTCGAAACCCTGCGTGAACGGTCTATCGCGCGCGCAACTCAGGATACTGTGATTCCTGCGCTTGAGGAGCCACAAATGCTGCTATCAGGTGGCCAAGACTATAACGAGATGTGCTCCAGCTGCCATTTGAAGCCTGGAGTAACGACCTCTGATATGAATGCAGGCCTATATCCGCAACCACCGAACTTGTCGCTTCCTCAGATGATGAACCTTGATGCGAAGCAGCGCGCCGCACGCCACTTCTGGTATATCAAGCATGGGGTGAAGGCTAGTGGCATGCCTGCGTGGGGTGGCTCACATACGGATGAGCGAATTTGGGCTATGGTAGCGTTTATTCAAAAAATGCCATCGTTAACGCCGGAGCAGTATCAAATCCTGACGGCACCAGCTGAGGGTGAGCTTGCGGTGGCACACGATGAAATGTAATGATTGAGAGGGCTTCAAGATCAGCATTCCTAATCAACCGTTAGCGTGTTTTTAAAGAACTATATAGGTGTTGTATGGCGCATCAATTATCAAGACGGCAGTTTGTTCAGGGCGTTGCCGTAACGGGTCTCGCAGTGAGCTCTGGCGCTTGGGCAAATTCAGGTATGCAAGAGACGGGTCGCGCTCTAATGTCGCATTTAACAGGCAAGAGTTTTGATCTAACAATTGATAGGTCAGTGGTCAATTACACTGGGAAATCTAAGATTGCTACGTTAATTAATGGCAGTCTGCCGGCGCCGGTGCTGCACTTCAAAGAGGGTGAGACGGTCACCATTAATGTAACCAATAACTTGAAAGAGTGGTCGTCGATTCATTGGCATGGCCTGTTGCTGCCATTTGCTATGGATGGCGTGCCGGGCATTAGCTTTGAAGGCATCGCTCCTGGAGAGACCTTCACCTATCAATTTCCCATTTTGCAAAGCGGCACTTATTGGTATCACTCACACTCAGGGTTTCAAGAGCAAACAGGAATGTTAGGGGCAATCGTCATTGAGCCTCGTGATGGCGAGACCATTAAGGCCGACTGTGATCATGTGGTCATGCTTTCCGATTGGACAGATGAAAATCCCATGGTGCTGCTGAATAAGCTCAAGTCGGATGCTGGCTTTGATAATTACCAAATGCCGACAGCCAAGCGCTTCATCGCGGACGTCCGTAAGAATGGTTGGAAGGACACGGTAGAAAGCCGAAAGATGTGGAGTCTGATGCGGATGAGTCCCACGGATTTTACGGATCTTTCAGCTCATACATATACGTACCTAATGAACGGTACCAATCCAGCATCGAACTGGACTGGGCTTTTTAACAAGGGCGACAAAGTTAGACTGCGCTTCATCAATGGCAGCGCACAGACAATTTTTGATGTGCGCATCCCGGGGTTAAAGCTCACTGTTATTGGTACCGATGGGCAGTTGGTTGACCCCGTTACGGTGGATGAATTCAGAATTGCCGTGGCAGAGACTTACGATGTGCTTGTTGAGCCTAGCGAGGATGCTTATACAATTTTTGCGCAAAACATTGATCGTTCAGGCTTTGCTCGCGGCACGTTAGCGATCCGTGATGGCCTGTCTGCTCCGGTGCCGGCTCTGGATAAAATTCAATGGCTGAGCATGGGCGACATGATGGGGGATATGTCGGGCAAAACGACAGCGAAGCATGCCAGCACAGAATATGGTTTTAGCACCGACATGCATGTCGATTCGCCGCGAACAAATTTAGATGACCCAGGCGTTAACCTACGCGACAACGGGCGACGTGTTTTGACCTATGCTGATTTACGTTCTATAGGCCACGCCAATGAAGAGCAGAGTGAGCCTACGCGTGAAATGGAGCTGCACTTAACCGGAAATATGGAGCGTTATATCTGGGGTTTCGATGGGTTAACGTTCCAAGAGTCTACGCCGGTTCGCATTGCCAAAGGTGAGCGTGTGCGGATCACATTAGTCAACGACACCATGATGACTCACCCCATGCATTTACACGGCATGTGGAGCGACCTGCGTGCAGAAAATGGTGATTTCCAAGTTCGCAAGCACACCATCATGGTGCAGCCAGCGCAGAAAATTTCCTTCGATGTAACCGGCGAGGAAGGGCGCTGGGCATGGCATTGTCATCTCTTGTATCACATGGAGTCCGGGATGTTTCGCGAAGTGGTGGTGGACTAATTATGAAAATAGTATTCGCGCTAAGCGCACTGTTGCTGAGCCTTCCCGTGCTGTCGGCGGAAGCAGAAATGGATCATTCGAAAATGCAAATGAACGGCATGGACATGGGCGAAAGCTCTATGGATATGTCGGGGATGGATATGAGTAGTGGCTCCATGGATCATTCAGGCATGGATATGAGCAAAGGCTCTATGGACATGTCTCACATGAAGCATGGTGCTATGAGCATGGGCTCTATGAATATGGGCAAAATGCAGGGTGGTAAAGCGCCACCCGATGCGCGCAGCCCAGATTACTCGCAAGGCCGTGACTTTGGCCCAATACCGCCGCCGAAAATGATGGGTAACGGCATCATGGGTAGTGTGTTGTTTAATCAGCTAGAAGTTTCCAGCAGCCAAGGGAAAATCAACTCTGGCTACGATGTCGATGCGTGGGTTGGTACTGACTGGAACCGCTTGGCATTAAAAGCTGAAGGGGAAGCGGCTGATAGCAAACTCGAGGA
>NZ_QUNR01000006.1 GCF_003387535.1 Paraperlucidibaca baekdonensis
TGGTAGTGGCTGGTGTGCGACTTTGGTTCTAAACCGAAGCTGGCACATGCGTTTAGTATTTTAGGTGCTGAGAAATTAACTTGTCAGTACCCTTATCTGCTTGGTGCTCGCCGTACCTAGCGCCATAGCAGTGCTGTCGGCAATTATCGTCACGCAAACAACCATCGGGTTAGTTAGCGAGCTGATCTACATTCCTCTGTTTTCCAAACTCGAAAGAAAGAAACACCATGCGCAATAAAGTTCAATTTTTCAAAACTCGGTTTTTAGCTGCTGCGGCCTGCTTTATGATTGCCGCGACGGCAATGGCTCAACCGACAGACCGTGTCGATGCCAAGCAGCTTTGGCAGCTCATTGATTATGTGGCAGTTGACTACAGAGGCGCAGTCGCCGATGGCACGATCGTGAGCACGTCCGAGTATGCTGAAATGTTGGATTTTACGGAGAACGCCCAAAAGCAGGTTGCGCAGCTGCCAGCTCATCCCGCAAGAAATGACGTTGCGCAAGCCATTAATACACTGCACGCCTCTGTAGTTCGCAAGGCCAACGCTAAGGAAGTGGCTCGACTTGCTCATAGGGCCAATACGCTGCTGATCGCGGCCTACCCAATCCCGGTCGCACCCAAATCAATTCCTGACCTAAACCGTGGTTATTCCCTCTACATTGCGCAATGTGCCACGTGCCACGGCGCGAATGGCGCAGGGGACGGCGCCCTCGCGGCCAGCTTAGAACCCAAGCCCATCGCCTTCACCGATGCGGAGCGTGCAAGTTCGCGCAGTGTGATGGCGTTGTACCAAGTCGTTTCTCAGGGTGTTGCCGGCACCTCAATGCCTAGCTTCGCCTCCCTATCTGAAGAAGACCGCTGGTCGCTGGCCTTTTACGTTGGGACTCTTGCGCACGACCCTGCAATGCGTAAGCACGGGGAGCAGCTTTGGAACAGTAAAGACAGTTCGATCAAAGATCGCTTTCCCGATTTGTCAGCAATCACTACGACTACGGAAATGGCTGCTGCTGAAACATTGCCAAAAGATGTTGCTCGCGACGTTACAGCCTATCTGCGCACCAACCCTGCAGTTATCGATGTCGGCAGACAGTCAGGGCTGATGCTGGCCCGGCTTCGCCTTCAGGAGAGTTTGGCTGCGTTACGAGCCGGGGATAAAGCTAATGCAACTAGGCTCGGGTTGTCGGCATATCTAGACGGCTTCGAACCGATCGAACCTATCGTCGGTGCACGTGACAAGACACTACTGATCGCTATCGAAGGCGCCATGCTTCATTACCGTTCAGCCGTCGCCACAGGAACCACGGAACAGGCCGAACAAGCTGCGAATAACCTCATTGTCCTGTTTGCACGCGTCGAGGCGCTGCTGAGCGATGCCAAGGCTGATCCGACCACGACGTTTGTGGGCGCATTGACCATCCTGTTGCGCGAAGGCGTCGAGGCCTTGTTGATCGTGATTGGTATGATTGCGATTTTAAAGAAAGCTGAGCGCAAGGACGCGCTGCGTCATGTCCATATTGGTTGGACCAGTGCTATGGTCGCCGGCATGCTGACCTGGGCATTTGCAACCTATTTTATCGAGGTTAGCGGCGCAAGCCGTGAAGTGACCGAGGGCGTCGGTTCGGTTCTCGCTGGGATTGTACTGTTGAGTGTTGGTCTGTGGATGCATCAGAAAAGCAGCGCTGGCCGCTGGCAGGACTACCTCAATAATAAGCTGTCGGCAGCAATGACACGCCGCTCGGCCTGGGCTCTGTTCGCATTATCATTTGTTGCCGTCTACCGCGAAGTCTTCGAGACAGTGTTGTTCTACTCTGCGCTCGCAGCAGATGAAAATAGCAGCGCGCTTGCCGCCGGTTTTATTACGGCGGTCGTACTGCTCGCAATCATTGCATGGGCATTGCTGCGCACAAGCGCACGGCTGCCGATCGGAAAATTCTTCTCGTACACGTCGGTATTTGTTGCGATTCTGGCTGTGGTACTCATCGGGAAAGGCATCTCGGCATTGCAGGAAGCGGGGTGGATCGGCGCTACACCACTCGATTTCCCTCGCGTAGAGCTGCTCGGCATCTATCCGACGACGCAAACGCTGACGGCACAAGCATTGGTAGCGCTTATATTGGTGGTTGGCTTCGGGCTCAATTGGTTCAGGGCACGCACTACCATTTGAGCCCGAGCACGATTTAGGGTACTGACAAGCTAATTCTCAGGTTGATATAGCTTGTCTATGAGTACCTACAACCGACATTACTTTCAACCCCAGCATCATCAAATAAGCGGTATGGATCTACTACCGCTTCAACTCAAGCTTGTGTGATATCGAAGACTTGCTGTTAGAGAAAGGTATCTGTGTCAGTTATGAGGCGATTCGTTTGTGATGTATCAAGTTTGGACCAGCATACGCTCGCAAGCTCAAGCTCAAGCTCAAGCTCAAGCTAAAACTAAAACTAAAACTAAAACTAAAACTAAAACTAAAACTAAAACTAAAACATGCTGGGCTCGGCAATACGCTTTATCTAAATGAAATTAAACGGCAAGCAGCATTACGTTTGGCGATCCGTTGATCAAGATGGCGATGCAGTAGATTTTTATGTTCAGAGTCCTTGCCTAGGCGCATGAACTTTGTACTTTATATCGCAGCTTATAGGCCTAAATTCGAGTCAAGGCCAAGCAAAACTACTAAGCCCATGATGGCAAAAATAGCGGCGACCACACGATGTATCCATGAGATCGGTAACGAGTTGGCGAACTTATTACCTAGAAGCACGGCGGGAGCATTGGCTAAGAGCATGCCCACAGTGGTGCCAAGAACGACTGCGGTAAAACTTTGGTATTGCGCGGCGAGGGCGACCGTGGCTATCTGGGTTTTATCGCCCATTTCAGCAAGGAAAAACGCGACGACGGTTGTGCCAAAAACGCCTAATGACACGAACTTGGCATCACCTTCGTCGAGCTTGTCGGGAATCAAAATCCAGATAGCCATGACGATGAAACCAATGCCGAGCACCCAGCGCAAAATCGCTGCATCTAATAGATGTGGAATCCATGTGCCAAGCGCACCGGCCATGCCATGGTTGAGCAGTGTCGCTACTAAAATGCCAAAGATGATGGGGGCTGGCTTACGAAATTTCGCAGCCAGCATAAAAGCCAATAGCTGGGTTTTATCGCCAATTTCAGCAAGCGCCACGATACCGGTTGAAATCAAAAATGCGTCCATGCTGAGTGTCTGTACTCGATGAGTTAATAACTAAAACGTATTATCCGTTACTAGTAAGCTAGCTTGCCAGCTTGGTATTGACGGCTTATTGCGTAACGGTGGAATGCGCGCTACAGCAATTGACTTCAACGCTAACGTGAACCAAAACTTCGTGATGCTTGAGTGCTTCTTTCACCTTATGGGCGGAAAGCGAGTCTTCCGAAGTAACACTGACAATGCAGGCGTATTGTTTCTGTGCTACGCGCCAAACGTGAAGATCGGTTAACTCAACACGCGGGAGCATTGAGGCGATGGACTTTTCAATGGCTTTGACAATCGGCGCATCCATTTCAGCGTCAAGCAATACGCGGCTAGTGTCACGAATTAGACCATATGCCCAAAAGCTCACCAGTGCGGCGCCAACGATACCCATCAGCGGATCAAGCCAGTCCGCTCCCCAGAGTTTGCCGCCTATAAGGGCAATGATGGCGAGCACAGAGGTGGCGGCATCTGTAATGACGTGGATATAGGCTGAGCGTAGGTTAAGGTCATGGTGATCGTGACTATGATCATGGTCATGACTATGTCCATGCCCATGATCGCTGTGACTATGGCCATGCGAATGGCCATCCTGTAATAGCCACGCGCAAACTATATTTACCACTAAGCCAAGACTGGCTAGAGCAATAGCCTCGTTATAGAAAATTGGGCTTGGTGAAAGCAGACGCTCAAATGATTGGAAAAACATGAGCCCAGCAACAAGAATCAATAAAATCGCGCTAGTGTAGCCACCCAAGATCTCTATCTTCCAGGTGCCAAAATTGAAGCGGCGATCATTGGCGTAGCGTCTTGACGCTGCATAGGCCAGCAAAGATAGGCCTAATGCGAGCGTGTGTGAGCTCATATGCCAGCCGTCGGCGAGCAGGGCCATGGAGTTGTATATCCAGCCACCGGCAATTTCTGCGCACATCATTATTGCGGTGATTATGACGACGATAAGTGTTTTTCGTTCGGCTGATGGATTACCTTCGTGAAAGGTGTGGCTGTGCGAGAGTTGTGCGGCACTTTCAAACTTTGACATTGGACCTGCTCGGGAAGGGCTATTTCAATGTACTATACCCCAGTATTGTATTTTACATAAAGGATAGCGTGCTATGGCCCATATGCATCAGAACAATAAAAAGCTCTTAACAAGGATTCGGCGCATAAAAGGCCAGTCGGAAAGCTTGGAGCGCGCTATTGAGAGTGGGGCTGAATGTGCCGCTATATTGCAGCAGGTAGCGGCTATTCGCGGCGCTGTAAATGGCCTGATGACCGAGATATTAGAGGGGCATATTCGCGAACACTTAGGCTCGGTCGATGTCACGCCGGAGGAGCGTAGTAAGGACGTTGAGCAGGTTGTTGCGGTGCTGCGCTCGTATCTTAAGTAGGTATTGATATGATTGTGACATTAGGCCTGTTTGTGGCCACCGCTATTGCGGAAATCACCGGATGTTATTTGCCATATCTAGTGCTAAGAGAGGGCAGGTCGGCATGGCTGATGGTGCCAGCCGTTTTGTCTTTGGCGCTCTTTGCATGGTTGCTGACACTGCACCCGACAGCCGCAGGTCGAGTTTATGCAGCATATGGCGGCGTATACATCGCTGTAGCAATAGGCTGGCTATGGTTAGTCGAAGATATTAAGCCGACATCGTGGGACATAATCGGTTCGGCTGTGGCGCTGACTGGCATGGCCATTATCATGCTTGCCTCGCGTGCTTCGTCGTAGTTAATAACCTAAGCTTAAGATTGTGCGCAAGATTAGTTGGCCTCTACATTTTAACGTTTTATCTTGATGAGGTTTTCATCAAGATAAATGGAAAACAACACTATCCGTGGCTAACAGTCGATCAGGACAGAGAAGTGGTTGATGTCTATGTTCAGAGTCGACGAAATGGTGCAGCAACACATCAGTTCCTTAAGCGCTTGTTGCGCAATCATGGCGATGAATCACGAACAATAGTCACTGATAAGTTGGGCAGCTACTAAGTTGCTCAACGCAAGCTAATGCCGGCTGTTCATCAAGACATTACTAAGTACGCCAACAATTGTAGAGGCCTGATGATTTCGGACTCCAACTTAGGCGAAAGGGTCAATAATTGGAGTGATTGGAAGTTAGCTTGTTAGTTCCTCAGTGCACGCATGCGTGTTCAAGGTACGCCTTGACTCTCAGCAAGCCTGCAAAACGGTATGCCAGCATCACCGATAATGGGCTCTGGCCATCAAACGCACGATTAGGACAGCTCACCCAGGTGTAGGCAAGGTCGTGATCATGTGGATACTGAGTGCGTAGACATTTGTGGATCGCTAGGAGATGACCAATTCGATCGAGTAAGTCAGGCGAGTTCGGTACTGCTTTTGTGCCGAGCAAATACGTATCTATAGTTTTGCTTTTTGGCGATAAACCCAAAAGTGCCGATTGTGAATTGGTATCAATGCCCCAAAGCCGAAATAGCTGAAGAATCATTGCAGTCAGTCGCAGACGACTATCTTTGCTTGGGATTGATAGCTCTCCGAAGTCTTTAGTGACTTGTAGCTCTGTGTCGTTTAGATGGTTAAGCACGAAAGGACTCCTGTGTTTAATTGTGCTGACAAGTTAAGTCGCTGCTTGTGATAATTAGTTAGGTCCAATGACTCGTGGCCATCTAGGTTGTACATGTTGAAACTCGGCAGGTGTCTCGACCGTGACAACATAGATGCGCTGCTCTCCTTGCCAAGTAGCTACTAGCCCTTGCAGTACTTGCTCCGGCTCAGTCTTTACCCAGTAAGGCTTGTTCTTAGCATCCCGTTCCATGTAACGATCCATGGGGATTTTCACAGCCATGGGGTTAAAGCGATTCCATTTGCCCATTTGAATAGACTCTAAGCGAGCACAAGGTCCTTGGAAGAAAGGGCTTTCAATGCCATGCCGAGCACCCCAGCGAAGCCACGACAAGTCCCCGTTCTTTAACTGAACTGGCAGCCGCACTTCTGGGTCAGACCACAGATGCATTTCACCTTGGTATTCAATTCCGCTACACATTGTCGCCGATCAGTTGTTCTGAGGCTTTACTGGCAATGATCGAGCGTACTGCTACGAGCGCTTGCGCTAAGTCTGCTGCGGTGCTGGTTGTCTCATATGCCTGCCAGTTGCTCTCATCATTCAGTACATACAAAGCCCATGCTTCGGGCTCTTCCAGGTGCAGTACTTTGACCAACGGTGTGGAAGTGATGACATCGCTATTCTCATGCGGCTCTTGCTTCTCAATGATGAATAGCGCCTCACTCAGCCGATAACTGAAGTCATGGTTCTTGCGCTCACTGGGTTGTGGGCGAATGTCAGCCATCAACACGTCTAGGTGATCTTTGACGCGGGTTTGTAGTCGAGAGTCCATCATTTGCCACACTCCGTATGGGCTTGGTTAGTCAGTATAAGTAGCTTCATTTTCTTAAGCATAAGCAACGGGAAGTTCCTCCCAGCACGTGGTGTAGCGTGGCGATCTATTCTCGGCACGCATATGCCAGGCTGCACTGAGCTGTGTGCTCGCCATTTGCAATGTACCTGATCCTTGGCGCTTATTGATGCTATCCAGTAGCCCCATCAGACGAAGTCGCTTTGGATCATCCACAGAAGCAAATAGGTCAGTCTGTAAGGCGTTCATCGGATGTATTTCTCCGAGCATGACGCCGCATTTGTGATACCGAAAGCCAGGAATAAAGCCTTTGCGCAAAGCGGCCATCGTCGCCTTCATCAGTACAGCGGTATCAGCCGTTGGATGAGGGAGCGGCATGAGTAGGGTCTTACGGTATTGCGGATCTTGTTCTCGAAAAGGATTAGTTTGAATCATCACATAGACATGAGCGCACGCAGATTCTTGCAGCCTGAGTTTTTCAGCTGCACGACTGATGTGATGTGAAAGAGCGGCTTTAACCGTTTGATAGTCTGTGGTGACGCCAGCAAAGGAGCGTGATGCAATGATTTGCTGCTTAGGCGCAGCAATATCATCAAAGCTAATGCATGCCTCTCCGCGTAGTTCACGAACGGTCTTTGCCAGCACCACGCCATAGCGGGCATGAATAGCCTTGGCATCACAGCGTGAAAGATCCAGCACGGTCTCAATACCGTCAGCTGTTAAGCGCTTACTAAGCTGGCGTCCGACGCCCCAGACTTTATTGACCGAGTAGTGCGACATCAGCTGCTCAAGTTCAATCTTTGATGCATCGCTAACTGAAAACACACCGCCATACTCGTGGTGTTTCTTAGCAATGTGATTGGCAAACTTAGCCAGTGTCTTGCTCGGCCCAATACCAACACCACAGGTGACTTTGATGTGCTGCTGTAAGGTCTGACGTATCTCATACCCCAGCGCCGTGACATCACTAAAGCCATCGAGCTTCAAAAACGACTCATCGATGGAATAGCTTTCCACGTCAGGGCAGAGCTTCTGCAAGATCGCCAACATGCGCGAACTCATGTCGCCATAGAGTGCGTAGTTCGAACTCTTAATCACCACACTATGCTTGGCGCAAAATCCCTTCCACTGATGCATAGGTGCACCCATGGGAATGCCGAGCTCTTTGGCCTCAGCCGATCTAGCCACAATGCAGCCATCGTTATTCGACAGCACCACTAACGGCACATCTGCTAAAGAAGGATCAAAGACCTTCTCGCACGTGGCGTAGAAGTTATTGTTCTGGGGCTTGCGAAGAGTTAGGAAAAAAGTATCATCCTGCCAACATATTAGAAATCGCTTTGTTTAAGCCCTGTTGGAGGAAAGAGATGGAGTTGCTTCGGGCCACTGAGTCCTTGGTGATAGGAGGTCGTCCATACCCTGGATTCCCGATCTTGCTGTGGGACACCATGGCTAGTTGTGTGCACGCGAACGAGTTTATGCGCCACTATCTCCTCCGAGGAGCCATAGGATCTAAGAAGTCTTGGCCAAGCACGGGGCGTGCTTTATACGACTATTTCAGCTTCCTCCAGGCGCACGAACTCAACTGGCAGGATGTAGATCGAGGTGAGGCCAAGAGCATAGTCGTGGGCTACCGGGATTACTGCTTGGTAGAGTGTCAGTTGGCACGTTCTACCACCCGCCAAAAGCTCCATTATGTGTGCAAGTTCTACGAGTTTGCTCAGCGCCAGGGATGGGTGAGCAAGCTGCCGTTCGGACTTGAGGAGCGGAAAATAAATGGCGAGTCAGGTTTTCTGGCTCACGTTTCTGCCAATGGTGGAAAAGCACTGGTGAACGACATCATGCCCGTGAAGCACCGAGTGCTGCCCAAATTTCTCAGCATGAACGAAATTAAGGCGCTGCTGGCAGAAGCAGAGAATCCGCATCACCGAATGATGATCCGCCTGGGTCTTCATACTGGGCTGAGGCGGGAAGAAATCGCATCTTTTCCCTTGTCCTATGTCTTCGATCCCGACAAGGCCGGCAAATCTGAGCGAAACATTAGGATTCATCTCGATCCGCAAGATGGTAGCGGTATGCGCACCAAGGGGAGCAAGCCGCGTGAGATTTACATCAGTCGGCGTTTCCTCATGGAGCTCCATCGATACGCAGTGCAAGTTCGTGGTGAGCGGGCTTCGCTGACCCAGAACCAGCACAAACCATTGTTTTTGAATCAGCTTGGTGAGCCCTACGCCGATGATGGAAAGCGCATTGAGCGCATTGTCCGTGACATTGGAAAACGAGCGAACCTCAGAGTACATCCGCACATGCTTCGCCACACCTATGCAACTCATACGCTGGTCGCTCTTCAGCGCAATGGCCGAGAGGTGGAGCCGCTCGTGTTCTTGCAGCGGCAACTCGGTCACAGCTCCATCCAAACGACGATGATATACCTGCACCTGATCAATGAACTCGCTGACAACGCGGTACTGGCTTACGATGACGAGCTTGCAGATGGCATGGACGCAGTTTAATGGGTAAGCGAAAGATCTTTGTTAAGACCGACCTTAGCGTGCCCCAGGTGGAACATAGTCGTGACTCAGTGGGTGCCGTTTTCGTACTTCCTGAAGCGCTTCCACCTACAACTACGAATGTCGATTTTGGGAGGAACCCTACCGGCTCTAGAAACTACGATTTCGCGTCGTGGTACGGGGTTGGTATCGATTCAATCACCTATGCCTGCCAGCGACAGATTGAGCGATATCTCGCCAAGCAAGACAACGAAATCGAGCCGAGTACCGTAGCGAGCATCTGTAAAGGTGGCCTACGTCACTTTCTCAATTTTATGACTCTGCGAGCCAATGCGCTTGAGCGTGAGCTAGTGCTTGGAGACATTAATCGCTCCTTAGTCGACGATTTTCTCGGGCACCTCGCGGGCCTTGGCATCGCTACCCTCAGTCAGCGAAGTCACTACACGTCTGCGAAATCCGTCCTGAACGCGCTAGGTAGCAGAGGGATAATTTCTCTGATCACCTCAGGGGACGACGCAACCTTCCCAAGAAATCCCTTCCCAAGTAGTGGTAGAAGCAAAGGGGAAACGTCACTGCCCAAGCGCCAACGGCAGGCGCTTGCTTCAGCATTGAAGCAAGCAGTTGCACCGATATGGAAAGATGACGCTGTACTAAGTGGTGAGCTTTTGGCCTACGTACTGTTGACCATCGCACTGCATACAGGGCGCAACTCCACCCCTCTTCTAGAGATGGGGCGCGACTGCTTGCGGGCGCATCCCAAAGACGGCAGTGTATTTTTGGTGTTGTGGAAGCGCCGTGGACACACCACAAACAAGGTTGCTCTACGAGCAGAAAGCGCTGACGAACGCCTCCTTGAATCTACACCGACCATCAGAACCAATATTGAGCGCCTGATCCGCCGAGTCCTGACCCTTAGTGAATCACTACGGCCAGAAGCGCCTGACAGCATCAAAGATCTTGTATGGCTCTACCGCGTACAGCGAGGGCCAGGGCTTGGCAGCATTATTGAATTGACAGACGGGGCGCTGAAGGTAGCGACCAGAAAACTGGTAACCGACTACAAGCTTATTGACACAGATGGTAAGCCGCTTCGCATCAATATCTCACGCCTGCGCAAAACGTTTGCCAATCGAGTATTTGAATTGCTAGATGGCGATTTGACGACGACGTCAATCGCGCTCGGAAATACGCCTCAGGTGGTCGACAGAAATTATCTAGCACCGAGCACTGAAGCAAGGCGCAACTGGCGCTTCATGGGAGAGATCTTAGTGCAGGAATTACTCAGCCGGACTATAGGCGCAACATACCAAAAAACTCCCATGGGACAGTGCGAAGACCCAGTAAATGGTCAGTACGCGCCAAAACGCCAAGGTATCGCGTGCTTCTCATTTCTCAACTGCCTACGTTGCAAGCACTACGCGATTACTGGCGAGGATTTGCACCGACTATTCAGTTTCTATTTCCGAGTATTTGCGGAGCGTGTACGGATGGGGAAACGGCGTTGGAGTCAGCAATACGCCCACATTCCCAGATTGATAGACGACTATATTATCGCCGAAGGCCTGCGGCGAGGAGCCTTTAAACCAGAAGCTGTCGAGGCAGCCCGCGAACAAGCTCGCCTAAGTCCGCATCCCTTCTGGTCAGTGGATGTCCTAGATAGCCTTGAGATTTTTTCGTGAGTGCGCATATTGCTGACGCGCCGCAGTGGGGCGAGTTGGGACTGCAGCCAGGGGATGCTCGCGAACTCTCTGTGAACGAACGTGAAGCACTCATCATTAGCGCCATCCGGGTAGGAAGCGATTGGGTCATCCTCAGTCGATACCGTGACATGACTTGGCGGTTAGAGGGATTCACTAGCAACGTGCCAGACGGTGTACGGGAGATCGACTTCGGTCGCGTCCCCATTGAATTTGTTCTTGTGATGAAGTCCGTCATGTATCGGTATCTACGCCGGGGCCGTGCCGGACAAAAACGCCCATCGGCGAGTACAGTGCGCAACGTTTTTGAAAACAGTCTGCCGTTTTTGCGGCACATAAGCACGTTCAAGATCGATCACTTCGGTGCGATAACACCAATGATCTGTGCAAATTATGTCTCTGAGTGCCGGGCTATCCGTCAAACACGGCGAAGCAAGGGAAAGCCCTTATCAGCCAGTGCGCTTGAACGGCGCTTTATGGCTGTGGAGTCCCTCTATGAGCTGAGCCAATACACCCACGACCCAATACCTAAAAACCCTTGGCCTGATACGTCGGCGCGCGCAATGTCGGGGGGCCGTTCGCGGAGCGAAGAGGCCGGCAAGACCCCATTATTGCCCGACAATGTATTTTGCGCTCTATTCGAGAAGGCCCATGAACAGGTTCGGCGTGGTAATGCCTTGCTCGACATCTACGATGATCTAGAGCGCGTCTCTGCGGAGCGACATGGGCAAGTAACCAGAAGCATTCAAGAGGCGAAAACTCGTCGACTCGTTGCTCTTGGCTGGGGCGAAGGGCTTGGGGAGTTTAACCAAGCGATCCAGAGTCTCAGAACTGCATCTTACATTGTCATAGCTAGCACTTCCGGCTGCCGAAACCATGAGTTAGCGAACGTTATGGCCGGAGCTCACCACAGCACTGAAGACGATGAAGGCACCGTCTACCATTGGCTTCGCTCAACGTCGGAAAAAACCGACGCGGGCCTCCATGATTGGATGATTCCTGAAAGCACAGTATTTGCGGTGCGGCTAATGGAGCGTTGGGCAGCTCCCTACCAGGCGATGATTGCTGACGAAATCGCTAGGCGATGCATCGTCAATCCGGCTGACCCGCAAATCACCGAAGCGCAAAAGCATAGGCACGCGCTCTTTCTGGGCGTAACTTCCACGAAAAACAACCTAGTCAGAACTCTCTCGGGCTCGTCCTGGAACAAGTGTCTGAAAGCCTTCGCAAAGAGTTGTGGCCTTAGTTGGAATCTCGCGAGCCACCAATTCCGCCGAAAATTTGCCAACTACGCTGCGCATAGCAAATTCGGCGACCTGCGCTACCTCCGAGAACACTTCGCTCATTGGTCGATGGATATGACGTTAGGTTACGCCATGGATCAGGAATGGGGTCAGCATCTCGATATCGAGCTTTTTGAAGATATCCAGTTCGAACTCGAGGACATCAAGTCTGGTGTGGTTAGCGGCTGGTTGGGTAAGTCACCTCTAGGGGGCGGTTACGGAAGATCAATCAAGCAATGGCACCGAGATCCTAAAAATCTCGCCATTTTCAAAAGCCATGCCTCGATGGTTAAGTCGATTGCCGAGAGCACCTCGATCCGAAGTAATGGTCACTCCTGGTGTACTGCTGATGATGACGGTTGCGTCGGCAATACAATGGAAAGAACGCGCTGTAGCGGCTGCGACAGCTCTGTGATTGGTGTCCAGCATGCTGGGGTCTACCAAGGACTCTTCGATAACCTAAAAGGATTGTTGGATTGTAAAGACATCGGCGAAGGTGGCCGCCAGCGCGTTCTGCGTGATTTGGATCGCTGTCGGAATGTACTGAAACAGCTTGAATTTAAACCGGAGATCGATGACGAATGAAAACAACACGCAAGACATCCGACAGTCGTGAACGAGATCTGCGTCTTGCGTTAGCTCGTATTCAACGTGGCCGAGCCCATACAGGTGAGTCCAAAGTCACTATTGCCGCAGTAGCTCGTGAGGCCGGAGTCTCAACAGCGTTGATCCATAACCACTACCCGAATGTGGCCGAGGCAGTCCGCGAAGCTCAGGGCCGTTCTAGTCGCGCCCAACGCGACGTAAAGCATCAGGATCTCATAGCGGAACGCGAGAAAAATAAACTGCTCCGCCAAGAGCTCGAAGAGCTACGCCTGAAAACCGCTGACCTCGCCTCGATTAATGAAGTTCTGATGGCAGAACTGCGAGCCCTAAAAGCAAGGAGCGGTGACCTTAAAATAGTAGCCCTGTCCTCCCATAAAACGTGACCCACAGATTAAACGGTCTGTAAATTTTGTTCCGAGCCGCCAGATGCGAAATTGCACTTCACTAGACCACCTGTTTGCATTCGACCTGACCACAGATTGCATCGGATTTGACCAGCACGCTTCGGGGCCGTGACCGACAGAGAACGGCCAGAAGCGGACGCCAGGGTGTGCCTTAAAATCCTGCTAAACCCCTCCCAGCTAGCTCCGCCAATTACCGGCGCCTCACTGCATACCAATTGGAAGTCTTATAGCCAAGCGTTTGAGTGCGATTGCTAATTGCTCGCAATAAAACTGTAACATCGAGTCGTTATGCTCACCTCATTATCTGATTTCGTAATCAAAAATAAAGATTGATTACAACAACGAGGGTCTGGCAGCAATGATTCAACTTCAAAATATTACCGTCCAGTACGGACAAATGATTGCGTTGCATCCAACTTCACTCACGTTTCAACAGGGACAGTTTTCAGTGTTGCTCGGTGCCTCTGGTGCAGGCAAATCAACAATGCTCCGTTGTCTTAACCTGATGCAAAAACCCACTAGCGGCAATATAAACATTACAATGTTAGGTTCATTGTTGGACAAAAAAATATTGCAAGAGCATCGTCGGCGTACTGGCATGATATTCCAGCAGCATCAATTAATTGGTCGACTTTCTGTTTTGCAAAATGTGCTAATGGGTAGACTAGGTTATCACTCGACGCTTCGTACTCTTTTTCCTCTATCGAAGGAGGATCAATCTATTGGATTACACAGCCTTGACCGCGTTGGGCTACTTCACAAAGCACTCTCACGAGTGGATGAGTTAAGTGGCGGTCAGCAACAACGCGTGGGTATAGCTCGGGCATTAGCGCAGCGACCGGCACTTGTTTTGGCAGACGAGCCTGTGGCAAGCCTTGATCCAGCAACCGCCAACAAAGTCTTGGCGCTCTTACACCAGATATGCAAAGAAGACGGCATAACCGCTGTAGTCAGCCTACATCAAGTCGATCTCGCTAAACGCTATGCTGACCGAATCGTCGGTCTGGCTCATGGCAAGGTTGTGTTCGATGCAATACCAGCGGCTCTGACACAAACGCATGTAACTGAACTCTATGAACAAAAAGCGCAATTGAATTCAAACATTCCAAATATTACTCATAACCATTGTTTAACTTAAGAACTGAGGAGAAATAACCATGAAAAAGCTATTCGCTGTACTGGCTCTAATATCGTTTAGCCTCTTAGGTAGTGTCACATATGCCGCACCTAATCCTGACCCCGGCACATTAAAAGTTGCTCTCTTGCCTGATGAAAATGCATCAACCGTCATTAAAAATAATAAGCCTCTAGAGATGTATCTTGAAAAAGCTCTGGGCAAAAAGATTGAGCTTATTGTTACCACTGACTATTCATCAATGATTGAAGCAATGCGGTTCGGTCGTATTGATCTTGCATATTTTGGGCCCTTGTCTTATGTATTGGCCAAACAGAAAAGTGAGATTGAACCATTTGCAGCAATGCAACAAAAAGGCACAACAACTTATCAGTCAGTGCTAATTGTGAATAAGGCGGCGGGCATCAACAACATCACAGATATCAAGAAAAAAGCCGTTGCCTGGGGTGACAAGGCCTCTACATCCAGCCACCTGATCCCCAAATCAATGCTTGCTGATAAAGGATTATTTGCCGAAACGGATTACGAGGAGCATTTCGTAGGCGCTCACGATGCAGTGGCGATGGCAGTTCAGAATGGACACGCGCAGGCCGGTGGTCTGAGCAAGCCCATTTTCGAATCGCTCGTTCTGAGCGGCTTGATCGATCTAAACAAAGTGAAGGTCTTAGTGGAGTCAAAACCGTTTCCTCAGTACCCATGGACTATGCGCTCTAACTTAAAACCAGAGCTTAAAGAAAAAATTCGTGCTGCCTTCCTCGATTTGAAAGATCCGAACGTGTTGAAACCATTCAAGGCTGAAGGATTCGGGCCTGCAACAGATAAGGATTACGATGTCGTGCGTGATTTAGGTAGTTTGCTAAAGCTAGATTTTTCCAAGTTCTAATTTTTTGAGGTCTCTACAATGAATACGAACTTCGAAGCCATATTGTCAGAGCAGCGCCAAAGCTGGAATCGAGTAGTTAGGTATGTGATATTGATTTTAGCTATTGTCGTCGGATGTTGGTATTACGTTGGTCTATTTGATGGTGAGCGTTTAGGCGAAGGCGTGCCAAGTCTTGTTAGTCTCATTGGTGAGATGTTCCCTCCCAACTTTAGTGAGTGGAGAGCATGGGTCAAGCCAGTGCTCGATACCTTAGCCATGAGTATTGCTGGAACCGCCATCGCTGTGCTTTTGTCCGTGCCCTTGGGTATTTTGGCTGCACGCAATACCAGTCCACATCCAGCGGTCTATCAGGCTGCGCGTGCTCTGTTAAATGTGTTGAGATCTGTTCCTGAGCTTATTATGGGTATAGTTTTCGTGGCAGCTGTCGGCTTTGGTGCACTGCCGGGTGTGTTGGCATTAGGCCTGCACTCAATCGGCATGATCGCTAAGTTTTTTGCGGAAGCGATTGAGCATACAGATCAAGCACCAGTTGAAGCTGCGCAGGCCGCAGGTTGCAGCCCGCTACAAGTGATATTTCATGGCATTTTTCCGCAAGTATTACCGCAAATGGCCGACACCGCGATTTATCGGTGGGAATACAATTTTCGCGCCTCAACGGTGATGGGAATGGTCGGTGCCGGCGGTATAGGTTTCGAGTTGATAGGATCGCTGCGTCTTATGCAATACCAAGAAGTATCCGCGATATTGCTGGTCATTCTTGGGATGGTGACGCTAGTTGATACATTCAGTTCATTCTTGCGTCGCAAGTTCAAGTAGCTAACCCATATAAAAAATCCGGTATACACATGAAACAAAAAATAGTTCTTACCCACTGGGTTCATCCTGAAATTATCGATTATTTACAATCTGTTGCGGATGTCGTTCCCAACATGACCCGCGATACTATGTCGCGCGCAGAATTGCTGGAGAGAGCAAAGGATGCTGACGCACTGATGGTATTCATGCCTGACAGTATCGATGATGATTTTCTTGCGTCCTGCCCTAAATTGAAGATTGTAGGTGCAGCACTCAAAGGCTATGACAACTTTGATGTCGATGCTTGTACCCGCCGTGGTATTTGGTTCAGCATCGTGCCGGACCTTCTGACCATCCCAACGGCGGAGCTGACAATTGGATTGCTTCTTGGCCTGACTCGCCATCTGGCCGAGGGGGATCGCCGTATCCGAACTCACGGATTTAACGGGTGGAGACCGGAACTATACGGAACGGGTTTAACAGGACGCACACTCGGAATCATCGGTATGGGTGCGGTCGGGCGAGCGATTGCGAAGCGCTTATCGAGTTTTGATATGCGGGTGCTTTATTGCGATGACATCGCCTTGAATCAAGAGCAGGAAAAGGCCTGGAATGCACGACAGGTGAGTCTCGATGAATTATTAAGTAGCAGTGACTTTGTTGTACCTATGCTGCCAATGACGCCGCAAACTTTGCACTTATTGAATGCAGAAACAATTGGCACAATGCGCACAGGAAGCTACTTGATCAATGCGTGTCGTGGTTCAGTTGTCGATGAATTAGCTGTTGCCGAAGCACTTGAATCTGGAAAATTGGCGGGTTATGCGGCAGATGTTTTCGAATTGGAAGAGTGGATCCGTGTTGATAGGCCAACAGCTATTCCGCAGGAGTTACTGACCAATACAGCGCAAACATTTTTCACCCCACATTTGGGGTCTGCGGTCGACGACGTGCGTTTCGAAATCGAGCAACTAGCAGCCAATAATATCTTACAGGCACTGACCGGCCAAAGGCCATCCGATGCTATCAATAATCCAATTTTGGAAGGCGTTAATTGATCAATCTTGAACGCGTAGTTACTTTTCTGGCTGTCGTGAATCGGGGTGGCTTTCGTGAAGCAGCCAAGCACACAGGGCTCTCACAGTCAGCTGTGACTCAGCATGTTAGGCGCCTAGAAGAGTCGCTGAGTGTCAATCTGATTGTGCGAAACAACGCAGGTAGTACGCTCACAGAGGAAGGCAAAGTGTTTTTGCCTTATGCGGAAAACCTAGTGCGCACCGGATCCAGAGCGTGCGCATTATTCGACACAAATCGTCTTGTAATAGGCGCGAGCTCGAATATCGGCATCTATGTATTGCCACCGCACTTGAGGCGGTTCAAGAAAACAGCAACTTGCAATTTTGATGTAGTCATTGGCGATAATCTTACCATTGTGAAAAAACTGGAAAACTTTGAAGTCGATGTGGCCATTATGGAATGGTGGGATCAACGAGAGGGATTTGATGCATGCGTTTGGCGAAGTGAAGCACTAGCTGTGATTGTGCCGGTGGAGCATCCGTGGGCCAAATTGGCGAGTATTCCATTAGATTGGCTGAAGGGAGAGAAATTGCTGGGGGGAGAAACAAGTAGCGGCACAGGGCGTCTGTTACAGCATTATTTCGGAAGCGTGGCAGATTCTATTGGTGTATCTATGCAGCTTGGAAGCACAGAGGCGGTTAAACGGGCAGTACAGGCAGGCTTGGGTATTTCATTGGTGATCTCTTCGTCTGTGGTCGATGAGTGCGAGAGTGGTCGACTAAGAAGCGTTAAAATTGAAGGGATCACCCCCTACAAAAATCTTTACGTTATTTGTCGTGGCAATATGCTTGAAAATACACCATCGGCACATTTCAAAAAATTTCTACTTCAGTAGATGGATGGTATGTTGTTTATGCCAACAGTTAGAAAGTGTGAAGTTTGCCGTGACATATCATGATTTTAAGTTGATGGTAGCATTTTATTCATTTGCGTTATTTCTCTAGAAGGTAGGCGTCTAAATACTAAGTTTTCTACCTTTAAAAGGCCATATCGAACATCCACTTTAATCTGCGGTATCAAGAGAAGATTATTTTTTGCGAACATCCGCTTTGGGCACTCTTCTGCCGGTCATGATCAAGAAGCGTGCTGGTCGAATCCGGCCCAAAAGACTGGTCAGGTCGAATGCAAACGGGCGGGCAAGTCTGTGCAACTATCCAGCCAGAAACTCGATTGCCGCGTGGAGTCCTGCCATGCCCCTCCATGCCTGATCCTTGGAGCCACATGTATAGCGGATGGGCAGAGTCCGATTAACGTGGTCGACACCACCTCAAAAACAAAAAAAACGTGAAAAAAGTTACCTAGCCTAAGCGCCTGTATTCTCTAGAAAAAATCGTATCTAACTGTTAGTAAAGCCCCGGAATTATTGGCATCGACCAGAGCATAGATGGTCATAGCTTATGCCTTTGGCTTGGCCTTAGTTGCTGACTTATTGGGCAGTCGAATATGCTCGACGATGTGACTCGTAACCACACCAAAGATTTGCAGGTCTTCACTGGGGCAAAGTGCTGGATAGTTCACGCGTGCATTCTCAGCATGCAGCTCAAACTGACCAGCAACTGATCTCAGACGCTTCACCCTTTACTTGCCATCAATGGTGGCCACCACGATGTCATCGGACTGAGGTTGTCGTGATGCGTCTACTATCAAAATACTGCCATCGACAATGCCGGTATCAATCATGGAGTCACCAGACACACGGGCAAAAAAATAGCTGCAGGGTGATGAACTAGGCGTTCATGCAGATCTATAGTGTTTTGAATGTAGTCAGCTGCAGGCGACGGAAAACCTGCCGGAATCGACGTATCGAAGAAGGGTAAGGGAAATGGTAGCTGCTCGGGCGAGGGCTTGCCTAAAACACTGTTCACTTGATTAGTGTATCTGCGTGGCTTGCGAGGCTAAAGCGATATCTGCTAAAAGTATATCCATTACAATCGCAGGGAGCGCGATAGCGCATTCCAGCTCGCCACCTCTTGGCAGAGCTCTGTAGCTAGCTCACTCACCCGCGATACTATAATAAAAACCTATCCTGCTACGGCATTGCCACGCCTCGGGAGAGCGGTAGCGTGTTTTAAGCGCTATTGCCTATAAAGTCGAGTGGGCTCGCCGTTCCAGCAAAGTGTTGGCTAATTACATGCGTATAAATTTGCGTCGTGCTGACATCTGAGTGACCTAGCAACTCCTGCACCGTACGAATATCACGACCAACACGAAGTAACTCCGTGGCAAAGCTGTGCCGAAAGGTATGGCAATTAATGCGCCTATGATTCATGCCAGATATAGCCGCCGCTTTTGCCAGCGATTTACGCGCAACCGACGGGTGCAGATAGATGATAGCGCAGTGTGTGATACAAAAATACGCATGCGCGCTTCTCTGTGAAGAGGCAAGGGGAGGAGTAAGGAAATATGCTAATTAACTCTAATGGTTGGTCAATTAAATTAAGCATGCCGTGCCTAGCAATATGCGCATACTCACTAATAAACTGTTATGTACTCATTTGGCATGGAGTAGCCTTTGAAAATTTATTACGTCGACGCTGAAAACATCGGCCTCAGCATGCTTGATGAACTAACGATTTCCATCCTCGATAGAGTATTTGTCTTCACAAACTCAGAAAGCCTTAAGTCTACGTGCAGCAACGCCCTGTTGACCTGTGTAACTGGATATCCGTCGGGGCAAAACCAAGCAGACTTCTACATAATCGCCCATCTATCTAATGTCCTTGCTCACCTCTCAAAAGCCGAGAAAAAGGCAATAGAGTTTAATCTTTGCTCCAAAGACCAAAATCTTTGGAAGGCTTTCGAGTTTCAATGCTCACTCGCAGGTGTAAAATCCAGCGCTCCAAATATCGCCATTGAAACCCAAATCAGCAATGTTGTTGTCACAATTGACACTTCTCTTGAGGCAAAAATTCTCAAGCTGATGTCTCAACCAATCACATCCATCCAACTTCAACAGAAGTTAAATATCTCGCAATCTAATTTCACTACGTCATTCAACCAGCTTATTAAGACCGGAAAGATTAAACGTCAGGAAAAATCAAAGAAGCTGTGGTTGCGAGTTAAGAGCACATAACAAGCGGCAGCACGGTGACTGCTTCTCCGCCGCTCCGCGGCTACAAATCGGCACGTGTGCCGGGCGTTAGGTGATAGGAGTAAATTCAATTGCCTCTAAACAAATTCAAAAATCAATTAAAGTCGGCAAACGTGTTCGCTCCGGTAGATACGCTGGGGAGCTTTGACTTTTATAATAATCTCATATGTTTGGATTCAGTTGATTATCAAACTTTCGAAAACATGCGAAATAATCATGGAGCGAAAATCGTTAGCCTAGAGAAAGGTGAGCGTATCGATAGTAATCTCTATTATGATCTTGAAAAGATCGTACCCCTTGTGGTGCATGAATACACTCATTTCATTGATTGCACATCTACATTGTGGGGGTTAAATCACTTATCCCTTATGAATTCTGCTTACGAAACTTGCATTGAACAACGAGAAATTAATTTCCATTATGCAAAGAAATTTTATGACCACGTACGCACTTTAAGATTGCCAGATTACTACACATTTAAATATGAAGGAGATGGCTCTTCCCGTCCTTGGCAATGGCGTGCATCTATAGGAAAGCTGTTTTCGAGTGATGGCCAGCTCACAAATAGAGCTGTGGTTTTTATGCGCTTTTCAAACTCGAATGGTGATGATTTAGTAAGATCGCCGCTATCAATGGTTTCATTGCTTGAGGCAACGGCAATGAAGCATGAGATATTTTCTAAGTTAGAGCTTCTAAATCACTGTGATGATAAATTTCGGTTAGTAGAATTGGCTTCATATAAAAGATCAATCCTGGACTATCTATACAATAAAGAAATAACCGAATACTCTGCTTGTGTTCATTGTGTAGCGAATATTCACTCCATTAAGGATGTTATTGAAGCGTTTTCTATAACTTCAGCTATTGCCCGGCTGTGCCTAAATATGCCAAAGTCTCTTTTCGGCAGGATTGCTGAAAGTAACAGTGCATACGAAGCAATTGGAATTTCAGGTAATGAAGAATTGGTGGAGTTGTTTAAAGCTAGCTTAAATTTTTTCGATAGAGGTATTCTATTTTACATAATTGTTCATGCTCTTCCTAAATCTCAAGAGTATACACAAGCTTCACTGGAGAGCGCCCTCAAGAAGACGCTAGAAATATTTGGCATCACGTATGCAGAGTACGAAGAGAATGGAAATGTAGAAGCGCTGACTACAGCTTATTTCAAGGATGGAAAATTTCACTCGCTTAACCTCATGGCGCAGGCTGGGTTTAACAACTACGCACTTTTAAATAGGTTTGGCTTCAATACGAGCTATGACAAGGTGGAGCTGCCAGAGGTTTATCTCGGTGATTGCACAAGCATCCGACTTTTTGGGTGTAAAGACCTTCCTCTAAATGAATTAACAGCAGACGATATTTTTGATGAACTTTCTATCGGTAACGAATGGGTTAAAAGGTTTGCCGAGGCTTGCTTGTAACTCACCTAACAAAAAGCTGCACGCGGACACATATTGCTACGCTCGTTTTGTGTATGTCGTGTAGCTCCATTTTACACAAAAACGCTCTCAACAATATGTGCCGGTGAGCTTGGCGTTAGCTCTACAACCAGGAGAGCCTATGATCGAGTTCGAAGAAAGCGTATCGACGCCCGAGAGCTGGTTTAGGCAATCGTGGGAGATGTATGAAGCTTCCAAGGCACTCTACGAAGTTTTTTCGGATCGGGAACCGATTCAGAGCGAGCACGATAATTATCGTCGAGTAGGGGCAATGAAGGGAGCAATGCTACTTCTTGGCCTCTCCGCTGAAAATGCCTTGAAAGGTGCTTTTGTATTCCAGTCTAAGCCGGATCTTTCCAAAGACCGGTTGGACCCGAAGCATTTCCACAAAATTGCGCATGACCTTTCAGATGTTGCACGGAAGTTGGATCTGGATCTCACGGAATCTCAACGCGATCTTCTTGAGCGGCTCACTATTTTCGTGCAGTGGGCATCTAAGTATCAGGCGCCATTAAGAAAATCAGAGCACGAGAAGGCAAGTGGGAAAATGAAGTTGGTGTATCCGTCAGACTACGAGCTTGTAGAAGATCTGATATCGGATCTTCGGAATAATTCAGGGTTCGACGAGACATATGGCTGGCCGTACAAGAGCTAACAATACGCTGTTGGCAGACAATTTTTCCACCGCTACGCGGCTCCAAAGTTGCTGCAAAGCTCTGCGTTAGGTGCTAATCAAGGAAGGGTCGTTGGCCAAGAAAAAGTCAAAGCGGAATCAGCCACAGCTTCAAGTGACGCCTCCAGACGACGTTACGAAACCTTGGTACAGGAAGGTGTGGCCTTGGATAACTGTGTGTGCAGTAATCGTTAGCTGGTTTCTGCTCAATGGAACTACTGCACTATCAAACGCGGAGCACCTGCCAGCTTCTTTGTCGCGCTCCTACAACAAGGTTGCGTCGTGGTATCACACAGATCAGGACTGGTCTGGAAAGTGGACAAACGAAGGCGAGATCGATGCCCGGTACCGGCAAAGCGATTTAATCGATTTGGATCTTTTGGTTCAGGGTCGAAGTGTGTCGGGTACCGTTAGTTCCGGTCCACAACAAGATGCTATCCCGCTCCAGCTCGTCCTGATCGAGGGCGCGATTGTAGGTCAGTCGTTGGATGTCTTGGCCTTTGACTACTTTCAAGGCGTGCCCAAGCGCATTGCTACGTTTAAAATTACGCGAGTTGGCGAAGCAGATAGTGAACAACTCAAAGTTGCTACAATCTGGCAGGCGCAGCCGTGGTTTCCGAAAGAAGCAACGCTTTGGCGCGCTGGACCGTCGGCGCTACTGGAGGTTGGCAGTGGAAACGCAAAGTAGGCGGTACGCGCCTAACAATTCATCCAAGCCGATGCCGCTCCGCGACGCGGCTTAACTCAGGCGTTAGTGTGCAGAATCGAGACTGAAGAAATGCATAAAAATGATAACCACAAATATAGCGAGCGTAATTTTTATGAAATTACGAGAAAATGGGTGGTTTTTGGCTGCATTCTTTTTGCCTCAGCGGGCTTTTGGGGCTTTATGACAGCAGCATTGCTGCGATCTGTGACAGATATTTCGGAAAATATAGCAATCTGTATTGCACTGCTTATTGGTCTGATTTTTGCTGTTTGGTATGGGCCAAGGCTCATGGCTGTGCTTCGCAGGAGCGGAAGTGCACTCTAACTTTTCCATTGAGCAGACATGCCTTATTGGCTTAAGGCATGCTGCTCATGTTATGCATTAGGTGAACCCATCAACTACGAGATCTCATGGATAAAAGATATCAAGTTTTTGTAAGCTCAACATATGCTGATTTGAAAGATGAAAGGCAGCATGTGATTCAAGCTCTTATGGAGATGGACTGTATTCCGGCAGGGATGGAGTTATTTCCAGCTGCCGATGAAGAGCAATGGGAGTTTATCAAAAAAGTAATCGACGATTGCGACTACTATTTACTTGTCATAGGTGGGCGTTACGGCTCAACAACAGATGACGGAATTAGCTATACGGAAAAGGAGTTCGATTATGCTGTTGAGCAAGGCCTTAAAGTTGTTGCTCTGATTCATGGTGCCCCATACAACATCCCTTTTGGTAAGTCAGAGACGGACCCAGAGCTTAGAGAAAAACTCTTCGCCTTTAAAGACAAAGTCATGACGGGGAGATTGGTTAAGTTTTGGCAAGCAGCATCTGAGCTTCCCGGCCTTGTAGCACTCAGTCTAACTAAAACTATAAAAATGTACCCTGCCGTTGGTTGGGTTAGGGCTAATCATGCAGCAAGTGAAGATATCCTCTCTGATATTAATCAACTAAGAAAGCAAAATGCTGAACTTCAAAATACAGTAAACGAACTGGGTAGCCAACAAGCTGCCGACATTAAGGGAATTGCAGATATCGATTCTGAATTCACCATCAATGGTTCGTACTACACTCGGCGACACGGTTCTTCTAGTAGCACTAAATATTCATTTTCTTCTACCATAACATGGAGAGATTTGTTTTCTCTTATATCTCCTTATCTAGTAGAAAATCCGAATGACGGTCTTGTTAAAAGTAAATTAGCAGCTAGCTTGCTAGAAAGAGAGGGGAAGTCCGGATCGACTATAAGTATTAACGATCAGGAATTTAAGACTGTCACGATACAGTTAGAAGCATATGGCTTAATCACTACGTCTTATAACAAAACCACCCAAGGTGGCATGGCTTTGTTTTGGCAGCTGACTAAAAAAGGAAAGCAGTTAATGATAGAAAGCAGAGTGATAAAGTGAATGCACCTAACAAACGCGTCAATTAGGACGCTCGCAAGCTCGCGCCTATTACGCGGGCGTTAGGCTTCGGGTGCCAGAGTGAGCCACACTTACTTTTCCCAACGAACGGGATCCAACCCAAATCTAGAAGGCTTGCCGCTAGCCGATGTGGTTGAGCTATTCCAGCGTGTGTTCGATCAGCTGCAGCAGGATGGCTTCTTCGATGAAGCATTCGGCTTCTACTGCGTTGATGAAGGCCACATTTCCGGCTCCGTTCGTGATGTGGCGTTGCAAATGCTGCTGAAGATTAGAAAAAAGCATCTCTGGCCAATTAGCGAACACGCATCCAGCTACACCGAAGATGATCTATTCGATGTGTTGGAATTTCTGTATCAGCATGTATCGAAGCCAATGGACGGAGAGGTGCATAGCTACAGCGGATGTGGGATGCATTGGGAGACATTCAGCAAACGGGAGGGTCAGCAGTTTTTTCGTGAGAGGATGAATGATCTTCTTTCCCACTATAACGGACGCTTTGTACTTTCCGAATCAGGGGAGGTGCTAAGAGCGCCGGAGGCCGGATTTGAAAAGATGTTTGAGGCGGACATTCCATCCGATGATTCGAGCATCAGAGATAGAATCGATTCCGCAGTCCTGCGCTACCGAAGGCATGGATCCACAATCGACGACAGACGGCAAGCTGTTCGAGACCTGGCTGATGTGTTGGAGTACCTTCGGCCACAAGTGAAGAAGCTTCTTACGAATCAAGATGAGAAGGACCTGTTCAATCTCGCAAATAACTTTGGTATCCGGCATCACAATGAGAAGCAGAAGACTGGATACGATGCGGCTTTGTGGCTCAGCTGGATGTTCTACCTCTATCTAGCCACCATTCATGTCGTCCTAAGGAAGATTGGTCATGACCAGAAAGCCGAAACCTAACAAATCGTTGCAGCCGAACTCAGACGTTAGATTCGCTTGAAAGGCTTGGAGTACATCTATGTCTGACGGCATTGACGGGGAAGCAATCTATAAGTGCTCCAACTGCGGTGCAAAGCATTTCTTGCACGCTGACGATTTTGAGTTCGAGGTTCAATCAAGTGATGAACGCCAGATGGGAGCGGAAACTCAATATGTCGCTGAAATTCATGCTTGCTGCCACAATTGCAAAGAGGCAATTGAGCTTGAGTTCGAGGTGTGGGAATACCCAGCTGGCATAATCAATTGCACAAATGAAAGCGCCAATAATGCGGAGATAACCGATAGCCACTTCTCCATCGAGCATTTGCCCAATCCGGATGACGGCGTGGTAGAAGTCGCAAAGCTAATTAAGCCGCTTCTTCAATTTCGTTTCGACAAGTTTTCTGAACAGTTTGTCGATTTCTGGATCACCCAATATCGGAAAAACGCAAGAACCACAACAATCTCGTCCGCAATTTCGCTGGTATTGGCCTCAGCAGCCATTGGTCTTGGTATCTACACATCACAAGAAAAGCTTGGCCAGCAGCTCCCTCGCGCACAAGACTTTAACGAGCAGTACGTTCTGCTCAAGACTACCCAGCAAAACCTCAATGACCTCGAACATTTCATATCGAGCAAGAAGAACGAGATGGAGGCAACGCAGAATCTGCTTGGTGACTTGGAAGAGCAGAGGGCCGCAATTGAACCCATCGTTCAAGCCAACCAAGAATTGGTGGATGCAATGTTCGCTCAACATCGGCGCGATAATGAGAACTACGTCTTGCGGGAAAGGCTGATTGGTGTAGCGCTTGGCGTTCTGGCATCCCTTATCGCATCAGTAATTTGGCACTTTATCGGGAGATTTAGAAGGAAGCGTGGTGTATAGCGAATCTAACAAATCATTGTAGCGGACGTTTGACCCGTCACCCATTTTTGCTTTCGCAAAAAAAACAGGCGCCGCATCAATCGCCGCTGAGTTCAGGCGTTAGGCGCCAAGAATAGGAATCTAAATGTCAGTAATATCTTGGAACGAAATAAGAAAAAACTCGATTCAATTTTCACGAGAATGGAGTGACGCAACAGATGAGCGTGCCGAGGCTCAATCTTTTTGGAATGAGTTTTTTGGCGTATATGGAATTAAAAGGAGATCTGTTGCATCTTTTGAAGCGCCAGTAAAAAGCTTAAAGGATACTTATCATAGAATTGATCTTTTTTGGAAAGGAAAACTATTAGCGGAACACAAAAGCTTTGGAAGCTCTTTAGATAAAGCAAAATCACAAGCCTTTAATTATATACAGGAATTATCGTCAGAAGGCAGGTTTGATGAGATACCTAGGTATGTAGTGTTGAGTGATTTTCAGAATTTCGTTTTATATGATCTAGAACCAGAGAATCAACTAGAATTAAATCTAGTCAATGGAGTCACTGATCGCTATGATTCAATAGCTTTTAAGTTAGAAGATTTCCATAAACATATAAAAGACTTCTCGTTCCTTATTGGTCAAAAAACGCATACGCTTCGTGAAGAAGATCTGGCCAATATAGAAGCTGCCGAGTTAATGACCAAGTTGCACGATGCTGTGGAGAAAGGGAACTACAAAGGTCATAATTTAGAACAATTGTTAGTGAGAATGTTGTTTTGTCTATTTGCTGAAGATACAGGGATTTTTGAAATAGGCCAATTTCAGTTATACATAGAAAATCATACTAAAGTTGATGGGTCAGACTTTGGGAGTCAATTAAATACTTTATTTGAGATACTCAATACGCCATATCAAGAGCGCTCAACTTACCTTGAAGAAGATTTAGCCGATTTCCCATATATTAATGGTGGATTGTTTTCAGATCATTTGCCAACAGCCGGATTTTCGAGAGAAATGAGAGATAGTGTTTTAGAATCCTGCATTTTTGATTGGTCAAAAATATCACCGGCAATTTTTGGTTCATTATTTCAAGGAATTATGGATTCTAAAGACCGTAGAGAAATTGGTGCACACTACACATCTGAAAAAGATATTCTAAAAATAATAAAACCTCTATTTCTTGATAAGTTACATGAGGAATTTTCCAGAATAAGGAGCGACAGATCAGGAAGGAGAAATAATAGACTTCTTGAATTTCAAAAAAAACTATCTAAATTAGTATTTCTTGATCCTGCCTGCGGGTGTGGTAATTTTTTAGTCATAGCATACCGAGAATTAAGAATTTTAGAACACGATATTTTAAACGAAATCTATCAATTCAAAGAAAATACTGCAGAACTAAATTTAGGCGAACAGAGCAAGCTTTCTCTTGTTGATGTAGATCAGTTTTATGGTATAGAAATTGGCGAATGGCCCTCTAAAATAGCTGAGACTGCTCTTTGGTTAACAGATCATCAAATGAATATTGCGCTATCTTTAGCCACTGGTAATACCTATCAAAGGATTCCTCTGCATAAATCTCCACACATAATGTGTAGTAATGCACTTCAAGTGAACTGGAGTGAATTGTTACCCGCTACAAAATGTTCTTACATATTAGGTAATCCTCCATTTGTTGGAAAGCGCTACCAGTCCCAAGAACAGAAAAAAGAAATGTTAGCTGTATTTGGCAAGATAAAAGGATTAGGTAATCTTGATTACGTAACAGCCTGGTACTTTAAAGCTTTAGAGTATGTTGGAGATCATCCTATTGAATGTGCTTTTGTTTCAACAAACTCAATTTGCCAGGGTGAGCAAGTTGGAATTTTATGGTCAGTTTTATATAGTAAATTTAAATGTAGGGTAAACTTCGCACATAGGACATTCCTCTGGCAAAGCGATGCTAAAGGAAAAGCACATGTTCATGTTGTAATTATAGGATTCAGTAAAGTTGACCGTGATGAAAAGTTCATTTATGAATATTCTGACATAAGATCTGATCCCATCGAAATTAAGGCTGAAAATATTAACCCTTACTTAGTTGATGCCCCTGATATTTGGCTTGAAAATCGCTCTAAACCAATATCTAATGTTCCAGAACTTTCATTTGGCAACATGCCAAACGATGGTGGAAACTTAATTTTAACAAGAGACGAAAAAGATGACTTGGTTACAAAATACCCAGGAATAAGTAACCTTATCAGGGAGTTTGTTGGTTCTGATGAATTCATTAATGGCTGGTCTAGGTATTGCTTTTGGTTAAAGGATATCAATCCATCTATATATAGAGGAAATATTGAAATTAGAGAGAGAATCAAATCTGTAAAAGAAAAGAGACTTTCCAGTAGCAGGTCTCAGACCAGAGAGTTAGCAAGCTACCCCACTATATTTGGGGAGATTAGGCAGCCTGATACAAGGTACTTAGCCATACCTAAAACATCATCTGAAAATCGAGACTATGTCCCTATTGGTTTCCTTGATTCTTCCGTAATAGCAAGCACTGAACTTTTCATGTTGCCGAAAGCAGGAGAGTATGAATTTGGCATTCTAACCAGTGAGATGCATATGGCTTGGTTAAGAGCAGTTTGTGGGCGACTTAAATCAGATTATAGGTATTCTGCAAAGCTTGTTTATAACAACTTTCCTTGGCCTGATCAGATAACAGAAAACCAAAGAAAACGAGTAGTCGAAGCTTCCCGAATAGTAATGGAAAAACGAAAAGAATTACTTGGTGGCATCGCAAGTTTTGCAACAATATATGATCCTATGTATATGCCTGGCGACCTTCTTAAGGCTCACAAAGAACTCGATTTAGCTGTAGACAAGTGTTATAGAAGCACGAAATTTAATTCTGAAAGAGAAAAAGTTGAGTTCTTATTTAAAGAATATCAGTCTATTACAGCTCCAATAATGAATACGATAAAGCCAAAACGGTCAAGATCTCCTAACAAATCAAAGCACACGGATAGCAAAAACGCTGCCGGTGTTTGAGGCGTTAGGTGCGAGGGTGTGCAGAATTTTGTGTAACCGGGATTTCGGTTACTGCCGTGGCAGTCTTTCCGCGTAGCTGATCGTAAATCGGGTCAATGCCGCTTTCC
>NZ_QUNR01000007.1 GCF_003387535.1 Paraperlucidibaca baekdonensis
TCGTTGATGGGGGGTTTGTCCTTGCTCATGGTGTCTCCGGTCTGATGCGACAGTGTCGCTTGGTAGACCGGTTACACAAAGTCTAGGACACCCTCCAAGCGCTACTAACTAAGCTTTATCGCCTCAAAATTAATAAATTTTTAGCCGTGAGTTGGGCATCAAATGATCGCTACATTGCACTTATTGCTAAGGGCCAAGAGTTCAATTTCTCCGAGGAGGATGTCACTGTTAAACGCTTGCTCGACGATGCCGCGCCACCACCGAAGGTAATTCTTGCGCTTCTTACCAACGCGCTACCAACCCAATTAGCTAACAATAGTCAACGTCAGTCTCCATGGTTTTTCGCCAGCAATCTGCATTATGTGGTTAGGCATAAACAGCATCAAAATGGGTATCAAGAAATTATTTGCTGCAAAGTCCGGCCTATGTCCTGCAGAGGTATATTTGCACAACATCTGCAACCTAGCACCACAACATTTAGCTCCCGAGAAGCTCATTTTTATGAAGGAAAGCTAGTTGGTCGAGCGCGTAACAAGCCTAGCTTTGACCTAGATAACGCCAGTCAAACCTTAGCCAAAAATACCGAAGGTGCTTATCTTAATCTTCCAATTTTTAGAGCTGATAAATCTCGAGCACCGGCTTACGAGGTATCGGCTAAGTCTCCTGAGAAATTTCAGCGAAGCCGTCTAGGTGCCCTGACTTTATTTTTAAGCGACTTTCATAAAGCTTATGGCCGCATGGCAAAAATAGAGCTGCGATCCTTTCAAGCTAAGCAAGCTAATCTAAATAAAAGAGATATCGATACAGACTACAAAAAGCTGATTGAGCTACTGAGTGGCAAACCAATTATGCTCATCGACAGCTCCGAAGACGCAGCCGCTAAAGACATGCTTGCTAAGGCGTTAGCTGAGCGCGGCGTTAGTATCTGCTCAGAATTAAGCTCACAGGATGGGGCCATTCTTCATATCGTTAAGCCGAAGGACTTCTACGAGTCCAGCAAGCTTAATGACCCATATCCCGAGCTACGCTCGCGATTCCCGAAAGCAGCCATCCAATCTTGTACCAACGAGTCGATACACCTTGATAATTCGTATGTGACCGATGTCCTATTTACCGAACTCATCGTGAAGTCTGAGATCGCTCAAGGCAAGTTGTTAGCAGACTATCCAAGCCTACCAGCCGAGCTCATATTTATGTTAGCGACTAAGCATCCAGATAAAGATAAAAAGTCCTCTATCTGGCTTTGTGCTCAGGTAACTGATCAACAGCTTAAGCTTTGGGAGGCCAGCCAAACTGAGATCGTGCAAGCGTTTTCATCAGCCACGAAAGCACAATTGCAACGACTCGATAGCTCAAAAAAAGAATTTCCCTACGTCATTTACGATAGCCATAACGAACAATTAATGTTGCTCGAAGACACGCAAGCAATTGCCATACCCAACCATGTCGAGCTTACAAAATTGCTTGGCCAAATTGAGCATGATCGGCAGAAAACGGTTCCGATCTCTCTGGTGCATGAGTTTCTTACCGACCACCCATTAGGACCAGATTTGGCATCAACACTAGAGCCGCTTTTGGCTCGCGCACTGGGTGGACAACTTGAGGTTGATGATGTCGCCAAAGTGCATCATAGAAGTCGTGCTGAAATTGCCTTCCATGAGCACCTTGCAAAACATGGCCATATGCTAAATACATCGCTACGTGGCAAAGATGGGCCACTAGGTGGCATGAGAGATATTTGGTACGTACCTGATCAAGGTCTTTATTGTGCTGGGTCTAAAGACTCACCACAGCAAACAACCGAGAACTTTTCGCACATCTATCACCTTGATCATGCAGGTATGAGCTTTCCTGACTGGTTCATTTCATCACTTCAGGTATGGCATATTCGACATCGCAACCCGACGAAAATCCCATTCGTTTTTAAGCATTTGCATGAGTTTCAAAAACTGCTGCCTCCGATGACTTTTTCGGCCGCATCTGATGAACCATCAGCTTAATTTATCAAGCTCAACTTGGATGGTATTTATGCTTTTAATATGTCCTTTTTTCTTAAGCCTACAGCTCTCGAACAAATCGGACTTATCGTGGTTTCCATCAATTTTATCGAGTATTGCATCCATCCGAGCAATTTCGCTTGAATGATACTGCTGCTTCGCTTGCAGTATGAGGGCCCGGGTAGCCATTTGCTGCTGCTCCAGCTGCTCCATCATGGTCTGCGAACGCTTAAGCTGTTCGTTGTTTAAGCGCTTCTGATGATCTAGCTGTGTCTTCAAAGCATCCGTCTGTTCGTTCTGCGCCTTCGTTGACTCCTTCAGCTCCTTACCCTGGAGCAGAACCGCGATCAATGCAAGCACTACGGCAAGAGCCGAGAACAAGCCATTAAGAATACCGATAGAATCCCCAAACTCTGATGTGGATTTCGGTAGCGTTAGCTTTAGCCAAGAGGCATCAACGCCTCCAAGGAGAACGTAAGACAATAGCGCCCACGCTCCAAACACCACGACGCCCAAAAGAAGAACTATCAACTTCATGTCAATGAAACTCCTTCATCAGAGCGGAATGTCGAAAACACTCTTCAAGACCGATCATTCAGAACTGGCTATCTCTACTATCTAGCGCACCAACTGCCTTAACACACTATCTGCCAAACCCAGCAGCTTTAGCTTACTCAAGACTTCAGGTGTAGCGCTCAGGAAATATGGGCCATCAAGCATCGGGCCTGCATCCGTGTTGTAGACACTCACTTCAAGGCCGTTTAAGGCGGTGGGTAGCAAGGCCTTTACCTGGGCTGGCAATAGTGCCTTCAACTGATGAGGCATTGGAGAGCTCAGTGCTCTCCACTGACCATCAGCCTTCGCTAAGTAGACCATTCGAGGCGAGCTTTCACTCGCACCACTAGTGCTGCGAGCACTAGCTCTTTGCTCATCATTGTCACCCGACTTAAATGAAATGACTTTGCGATAGCCCTTATCAGACATCCAACCATTACCACAGTAGGACATCATGTCAAACGAGCCACTACGTGCAGACTGAAAGTAGAAATCTCGACCTGAGTCATAGCCGACTCCAATGGGGCCTAATGAGCCATCGTTGTAAAGATCACTATCTACTTGATCAAAAACACCGCATTTAGCATGACCAAGCGAGTTAATATGCCCCATCTCATGAATAAAGGTTTCCGCCCCACGGCTTAGCCAGTATCCGTTGTAAGGGCTAGTGACGGTGTTAATGTCCACGGACATAAAGCTTTCAGAAAACATAGCTGCCGGAGTCGCTAAACCAACGATAGTATTGGACATTGAATCGTCAACAAATCGAATATTGCCTGGAAACGCTGCTAGACATTTAGTCGCAAAACGAAACTGGTCGACTCCTGCATTACGATTGATAAGGCAGTCGGCGTCGATCTCAAAGAGCGCCTTACTCATAACCTTGAAATCAAAAACATAGACACTGCCTTCTATACGTATCGCCTTATCCTTATCTAATGCCTCTAGCGTACGAACGGGGTCAGTTGTAGTCGCTAATGAGCTTTGTGGAAACACACGTTTAATAAGGCTCTCGAACTCGCTGACCGTAGCAAATTGACCGACCTGCCCTTCAAAGCGAATAGGCATGTAAATCAACTTATCAGTAGCTGCAGGCCTCACACGCAACGGCCCAGTCGCATACAGCTCATCTGCCGCTGCAACTGTGGACTGGCGAAGTGGATCAACCACTACTTGGTAATCGGCCCAATTGCTGCCGACATCCAGCGCCGGAATACGCGCCACATAGCTTTTGGACAATGTCGTGGCATCGCGAGCAGTTGGAGCCGTTTGGCTAGTGGCGACTAAGTCGTAGCTAACGCAACCACCCGTGCTATTACCAATCTGCAGAACGGCCTTTGCAGGCAGTATCACATCTTGTGGGCTGACAACATCGACGCGAACTAACACTGCTTTTTCGGCCGCTAACTGACTAGCAGCATCCGTCATATCCTGCTCAACGACCTGCACAAATCGAGCGGCCGCAATGCTCAGCTGACGGCTTGGAAAGCCGCCAGTAGCTTGTGTCAGCTGGCAGTTCGACGTGGCTGCCCTTCTCGTTAAAGAGCCTGCCGGAGTGCCATCAGATACATCCGGAGCTGGAGTAACTTTCGGAGGCCCAGTGGGAGTTTCGGGAGTTGTTGGATTGGTAGGAGTAGTGGATGAACCATCAACGACTGTTTTTGCGGATGAACCACCACCACCACCGCAAGCGCTCAACACAACGGCAACTGATACAGCGCCAACAAATTTGCTTAGTTTCATAATGAATTCCCTTTCTATGAACTGCATTGAGATTAAGGCCAAATGGAATTTTTACAAGTGCCGCTCCCTACAAATCAAAGGCACCCAACTTTTCCTTCGTCACCTGATGAGTTAGCTCAATATGCGCATGCATAATCTGGCCATGAAGGCTTCGCTCACTCGCAGTAATTTGCATATAAGCCATTCCCTGCACTTTTAGATCTTGTGACTGAATTGCGTTTTCAATTGCTCGAGCTTGAGCCTCATCTTTAACCGATAAAAAGCATGGAACATCTGGCCCTGACACCGAAACCCGAACGCTTTGCCTGTTCTGAAAAGACGAGCTCCAGCAGTCTTTAGCGCTATATGAACCAGCTAAAGGAAAACCACTCAAATCAAAGTTATACGTTTGAACACTTAATGGATTGAGACTAAATGCCGACCGACCTTTTTGACCATAAGGCACAGTTTCAATCGGGATGGCCAAGTAACTTGTGCCAGCCATGGCCTGCAACTCTTTATTGAGCTCGGGCAGCAACGCTTTAGCGATATCCTTCTTCTTAAACGCATCACGCTCGTTGTAATACTGAGCAGACAGCAGGTCTAAAGCCTCGCTCTCGCTAAATAAGTTGCCAGATTTGGCGACTAAGAGCTTGGTCAAAATAATCTGGTCTTCATCAGGTGATAGCAAGATATACGATGAAATGGGCACGTTTACGCCAGCCTGGCTTTTCTTGGCGGGCTGAGCTTGCACAGCTTTAGTCATGCCCGATGCAGAGCCATCCAAACTAGTCTCACCAACCTCTACTTCATTTTTACTGCAGCCTGCCAATAGCATTAACGTTAAAGCCATGCCCAGCACGCATACCTGCTTATTTGTATTCATTATTCTTTTCCTGATTTGAATTAATTTAGCGAGCCAGATAGCGAGCGATGCCCGTTCGAGCCAAAAAGGCGGACGTTAGCAACGCCACATAAAAGCCAGCACCAAACGAGAACATGTTTGAAAATGACGAACTCGGAGCCTGCTTGCCTCCGCCAAAAGCACTGAAGGCAGATTGGAGATTTTGCATTGCTTCAACTTGACTCTGATACTGACTCCACAGGTTAAAGCCAACCAGCAGCACCAAGAGCGCAGGAACCGTAAGCCCTAGCCAAGCCATCCGATGTTTGAAAAAGAACGGCACGATGGGAGCGAGTAAAGCCAGCCAAAACAGTGGTCCGGCCAAAGTGCTTTGCCCTGTCATATTCAATTGAGTAACTAGTTGAGACAGTGTCAATGAACTGCTTGCCATGAAGACCTTGATGCTGACAAAGCTCAGCATATAAATCGCAATAACAAACAGTAAATAAGCAATACTTGTTGGCAGGCCATAAGTAGCCGTAATTTGGGCATAGGCTAACTTGCCTTTCTCCTGAACCTGCTTTTGTACCGCCTGCGTTTGCTCTCTCAACACATCTGTTTCCGACACAGGCGAGACAGATGTCACACTACCCGCCTCTTCCGCAACCTCAACCAATCGATTTAAGGCAGGCGCTTCATCGCCCCGCCACTGGCTAATGTCAAACAGCAGTTGCTGTCCATCAACAACCACAACTCCCGCACCTTTAGCACCGTCATACTGCACAATTTTTCCGCGCTTCATGATTATTCACCTGTTGTTTTTGTCATTTTAGTATTGGATCAATGATGCTTTGTAGATTATATCCCGTGGATTTACAATCCCTATTCAACACAAGCTGCTGTCATGAAACAGCACATCAACTCTGCTTTTGCCCACTTTGCCGCGCAGCTCAAAGGCCGACGTAAAGCGCTGGGCTTATCCCAAGAAGCACTTGCCTTAATGGCGGATGTTGATCGCACATTTGTCAGCCAAATTGAACGTGGCATTGGTAACCCCTCACTACTCATCATGACCCGCTTGGCAGCTGCACTTGACGTGGAGCTGCATCAGCTGCTCAAGCCTGAGCCGCCCACTCACCAAGACTTTGATCACTCCCCTTAATTGCCGGCTTAGTGCAAAACAAACCCAATCGAGCGCTTCTTTTCGATTTCTGGATGCTCAATATCTTCAAGTTGAATCACGCCTCGTCCATCACGAGCCGCTCTGCCCATGGCTTTCTGTAGCACGCGTTTCATCGCACGTGGCGAGCCCGACACCAAGCTCGTCACCACAGCTTCATCTAAGTACTCGCTAAATACGCCATGGCAGTGCTGCTCGATTAACAAATCTCGATAAAGATAAGTGGCAATTTGGCGCAGCTGACTAGTACTCGGCACTTGAATATTGATCACCTGAAGGCGACTCATGATGGGCTCAGGAATCAGCGAGGCATCGTTTGCCGTAGCAAACCAATTGATATGACTTGCATCGACCGCAAAGCCGACGGCCAAATCTCTAAATTGCTTCGCAGACTTTCTCTCAAGTAGGGTTAGCAATGGCTGGATAGCGAGTCCATCTCTAGACCCACAGGCTTTATCAAGCTCATCGAGCAAAATAAATGGATTGGCATAGTCTTGCGCCATTAACGCCTGCAACGGGAGGCCGGCCTGCGAGTTCTTGTAGCGCATGTCACTCCCAGTAAGCAGAAACACGTCTTGCGCTGTCGACATATCGATGATTTCAAAATGCATCGCAAAACGCTGACATAACCATCGCAAGGCTTCAGTTTTTCCTACACCAGGCGGCCCCACCAACAACACAGGTGGAATCTGAATGGGCGATTTCGCTGCACGGCTTAATGCAAACTGATCCATCAACAGCTCATAAAGCCCTTCGAAATTGGGAAACTGTGCCCGGAAGTCGATTAGCACCTGATCGATATCAGCAGGCACGCCACGCAGCTCACGCATATGCCCATTGGTCTCTAGCAGCTTTTGATAAAACAGACCCAGTTGTGTCCCACGCTCAACACTAGATCCCGCGCTTTTCCGTGCTAACGCCACATGTGCCTGATCGACTAAAGCAATTCTCTGTTTCGCTTCAGAAATCTCCGTGTGCTTTTGGCTAGCATTAACCTCAGTGGCAAACACGACACCAGGCGGATGGCCGCAATCAAGTACGTCGGCACCACATGCTGGGCAGCACTCGTTGATTAGCGCATTTAGTTTTTTTAAACGTGAATCTAAAAACCAGTACAAGCCTTTGTTATTGAGGGCAGGACTCTCTAGGCCATTCTCGACGCAGACCAACCTCACTTCCCATTGGCCAAATGTTTTTTTAGCGCACAACACACTTAACTCAATACGAAGCGACTCCATGTCGCCATGCTTGACGCTAACGTCATACATAAGATTTTTGAGGTGATAAAACTGCCCCGGCGCAAGCACTCGGCCTTTTAGAGTCAGCCACGGCAGCTGCCTGGCTAAGTCTTTACGGATACTCGCGTAGGTGCTCTTAGATACGGCAACCAATGGATACTTTGTCTGCATGATACTTCCCTCTCAAGGCAGACTTAATAGTAATTAATAATAAACACATGTCAAGAGGAAGCATGATAATATTCATAACAATTCATAGTGAACTTGGGCGCACCCATGCAACTAAGCGAAGAAAGAGACATTGAAATCACACTGGCACGCGAGTTGATGGCCTTACGAGGCGAGACACTTAAGAGTGTTGAAGCGGCAACCGGCATCAAAGCAGCCAACATTTCCTCATGGTTGCGCGGCAAGCCACAGATGATTTCGAAACAACGAATCGCCCTACTACTCAATATGTTGGGCGTGAATGGCATGCGCTTGCGGCACGATATTGTTCACGAGTGGCGAACGGGGATTGGTGTTAACGCATTAGAAGCGCTATTCACTTTGCTAGGGGGGCATCCTGCGGAGGAGCGCGAACTCTTTATTGGACCGCGCACTGACATTACCCTCTTCTCTGAAAGTCACTCACTCGCGCTACTGCTGACTGGTACTAAAAAGCTGATCGCCATACGAATACAACTGGAGCCCGGATTAACCCCAGACCCATCGTTGGAACACCTACCTGCAGGCATTGTTCACGAGCTTTCTATACCGCCAACAGAGTTAATCATTACTACACCTGCAGACTTCAAAAAGCAGCTCAAGCAGCATGTTCACGCCACGACAAAAACACAGTGGTATCAAGATCCCGAAAACTTTCAGATTGCAAAAATGACACCCTATGACACAGTCAAAGTAGTGAGCAAAATGCTAACTACTCAACAGCAAAATGAGCTTGGGGCCGCCTTAAGCAAGCTCGTGACTGGCGGCATAAAGCCTGAGGTAATTTGTGAACATTTGCGCAAGCTAGGAACAGCTCAACAGCAAGGCAACAACGAATAAAGGAAGGAAATGATTTATTGCTTGGGCGATGTGCACGGTCGATTCATGTAGCCGAGAAGTAGCATCTTCAATGGAGGATGGTCGCTATACCGCAGCGGGCATTGAGTTTGACAGGGAAGTATTTCAAGAGTCTCTCGCCTAGCCCATAGGTGATCTTTGAAAAATTAATGGCGAGATATAGCTTTTTACGATAGCTTAATTTTTGTACATTAAAGTCCATAACAAATTGTTTGAAGGCATGGGAACTACCTATAGACGACTAATAAACGCCAAGCAATCTGAAGATGCAAGGAGCACGAGATGAGCTATAACAACAACGGCGGTAATAACAACAGCAGCAATCTCTATAACTACATTGGAAGCGAAGCTCATGTGCGTTCACTAGAAAATGACGCATGGCATGACCAGATTGCGGCACGGCGTAATTCCAAGCGCGCATTCGCTAATGGCGAAAGCGAGGGTTATCGCAACGGGTGGTGCGATGCAATAGCCCAAAGTGATACTCAAGTTCATAAGGGTAATGCAGAAATTGAGCGTCTTTTTTTGCTAAACCAAGAACAGGCCAGTCGAATTGAGGCGCTTGAAAAACAACACACTGAAACTGTTGCTGAGTCTGAAGATGCTATTGCTCAATGGCAAAATCACTCAGACAAACTGAAAACAATGATCCATGAGCAGCGCACAACAATAGAAGCCGCCGCTAATGAAAATACGACGCTCAAAGGATTGCTAACCTCACTTACTGAGGCCAACCAGCGCCTAAACCAGCAAATTAATCAGCAGACAGAAAATCATGAAAAATCAATCACAGAGGTAAACAAACAACTTACTTTATACGAGCGCAACCAAATTTTTATCTATGCCATCTCACGCGCTATTGTGGATGTATTAAGCAGCGAAGATATAGCTAGCACAACCTTAAAAAAAGCTTTTCAGAAGCATTACTTCGACTGTGTTTTAGAGGCACAAGAAAGCGGCCTGATCGAGCATCAACTTGTACACGATGAACAATTCTCTAATAGCTCACCAGAGATAAAACAAACCATCTTACGCTTACTCGATGACGCCACAATCAACTCAGTATTTGACCTAGCTGAGACTAACGAGTTGCAGTTTTTTGGACCAGAAGAAGACCTAGCGCCAGCTGAATACCCTTTCCCCGAGCACTAAACTGATAGCCCTGCACCACCAAGCTAAAGCCTCTTTTTAGCATCATATAAATTATTGCGCCCAAAATTTACCGAAAACGAACGTTTTAATGAGTCACTAACAAAGCTCACAATATGAGCTTCACATACTGTATCTGCTAGTTCCGTTAACTCTGAAATTACTCAGCTGCTAAGTCATTGGCAACCAAACAAGCAATGGCCATCACATACAATTGAGAAGGAAAATTTATGCACCCTTTTAATTGCTTTGACTTTACGCAAGCGCCAGATTTAACCGTTCTAGATGACCTACTACAAAATCAATTAGGACTAGTCGACTCAGCAAAGTATAGCGATGGCTGCTTTATTCCCTTGCCTGCTCAAACTGGCATTGGGAAAACTCACACTGCCTGCGCGCTCATGTTAGAGCGCATGTTGCTGAATATAAAAAATAGCCTTTCGAAAAGTGACGAGATAGTCCCTGAGCTCACCTACTACATCACCAACTCTACCGATAATGTACGCAATGGCCTAAATGGGCTACAGGCACTGATTGAGCAACAACAAATAGATGGCAAGCCGCGCTTTAATAATGAGCAACAAGCGTTTCTCAAATCACAAATTGTTCATCTGCACGCACAAGACAACCAGCTGCTATCTCTAGCAAATGAGGATAGAGAGCATCTTTTATCGGCCTTTCGACATGGTGATGTTGGGAGAATTCGCGATGCACTTCGAGAGCTTGATAGCTTTGAAAAGTCAGCAACCACTAATCGCGTAGTTGCTAAGCATATGGTCTATTTTGCGAGGACAACTTACAAGCAACTAAGGGATCACATACGCCTCACGATGGCGAACCACAAGATCGTCTTATCAGAAGATCAGCAAGAGGCTGTATTCAAGTTACTTCCTGGCGAAAAAGTGGTTGAAGGCAAAGCCTGTGTACTCTTTATGACCACGAAAAAATTCATGCATGGCTATGACAGCTTAAAGTCACGCATTAACCCAATTGAGCACTTGAGTAAAAGCCTGCTCATCATCGATGAAATTGATCGTCAAAACTCAGAAATTCTTGATGTGTTGTGCGACTCCCAAGCTATCGATTTAGTGAAGTTTGGTAAAAGCATCAGCGCTAATTTAAGCCATCATGTTTTAGAAAAAAGTACACGCTATAACGGGGTAGATGAGCTTTTGGAGCCACTAATCCAACGTACTCAAGACTATGCGCAAACATGGCATATGAAATATCACTTTATGATCGAAGGTAGCTCGCTCGATGAGCGTCCTGTACGACTATTTTCAGACCGCTCAATTACTCATGCGCACAGCACAATGCATCACTTAAGCATCCACACAGATCATGAGCGACAAAAAAATATAATTGTCTCAACAGATAAGGCAATGCTCGACATCGAAGGCCCGAATGAGATGTTAAGTCGTTTTATTAATGAGTCTGATTGGTTATTTCGCGAATTCACTCGAACATTTCAATGGTCGGCACAGCGAATAATTAAGAATGAAACGCTCGATTTTGTAGGCCGCATTGACCATCTCAACCAGTACTTAGGAGCAGTAACATCGTTGCTCACTCATTATGGATTAGAAGTGTACCGGCCCATCGTGCTCGATGTATTTAACGCACGCTTTAGGTCGCTAGACCATCACCGTTCACGATTAGCAAAACGTAGCTATCACGATATTGGTCTTAAATTTACCGAGGTTGCACGAACCCCTGATGCTCGCGACACCATGTCATGCCACTACAAAAGCCTATCCACAACGCCTACCGGATTACTTGCGCAAATGGTGGACTCTGGCGCCAATATCCTCGGCATCAGTGCTACAGCAAGCTCACCTACGGTAATTCATAATTTTGACCACCAATACTTAAGTCTGCGCTTAGGAACACGCTACCGCTCGCTCAGCGATGATCAACGCAAACAACTGGGGGCTTATTACACCAGCCGTCGTCGTTACGAAGAGGCGGGCATCCGTATTCATTGCCAATATATTCGCGCGCAAACCGACAACGTAAACGCCGTACTGACGCAGCATGAAAATCATCCACCCAGAGATCTTGCATGGGCATTAGCAGCACTCGTTAAAACCTCTGGCGACAGTTATGGCGTTGAATGGTTTTCCAAATTATTAGCCGCCATGGAAGTATTTGTCCTCCAGCCCTACTGCCGCTATATGGTGGCATTACTTAATCGTACATTGGTTGCCGAACCACCATTTATAGCGACGCTTGAGGCATATCTCAACGAGCGTAGCAATCGTCCTGTAAAATTCTTTGCGGGCATTAATGCTGAAGCCATGAGAGATGGTCGCTACGACGATGCTCAAAAACATCTAAGCACCACGCTAGACAAAGTCATTCTCATCAGTACATATCCGTCGATGGGAGAAGGTAAAAACCCAGACTACAGAGTTCAGCTGAATGATGACGAAAGCTCATTGAGATGGGTTGGCGATGGTGCAAAAAGTGGTCAATGTCGCGGAGATATAGATGCAATATATTTAGAAAAGCCGACAAATATGTTGCTCACGCACTCCGATACTAAAACCAATTTGGTCATCACGCTTCACCAGCTGTTATGCCTACAAAGCGCAGGATTCATCTCCCATACAAAGACAAAAACTTGGATTACCCGCATCTTATGTGGTGCCAGATCTGAAGAAAATACGACAAACTACAACCTGACGGATGATTCGCCTTACGCAACACGCCGAATTATCCAACAAGCGATCGGTCGGATGGCAAGAACAGCGTACAAGCGGCCAGAAATACTGGTGATGTGTGATAGCGAATTAACACACATGCTTGGTGGTGATGACAGTCTTCGCGATACGCTGTCGCACGAATACGCAGCGCTTCGTGACTATTGCAAAAGAGGGTGTGCAGAATTTTGTGTAACCGGGATTTCGGTTACTGCCGTGGCAGTCTTTCCGCGTAGCTGATCGTAAATCGGGTCAATGCCGCTTTCC
>NZ_QUNR01000008.1 GCF_003387535.1 Paraperlucidibaca baekdonensis
CATCCCTATAATGCGCCCCACACCAGCGCTGCTTAGGTAGCTAAACAAGATTAGTTGTGTAAAAACAGTAACTTGGGTGTTGGGAGCGAGGTTGTTTGAAGTTGCTTCTAGTCGCTGCGGAAATGAAACGAAATAGTTTCAAAATGCAGTTGACACGGTGATGTAAATCACTAGAATACGCCTCCTTGCTTGGCACGCTGCAGACGATGCAGTGATGAGTTCTTTAACAGTTTGATCAGACAACTTGTGTGGGTTTTTGTGGTTGTTAGGACATCGATAGATGAACTTTCAACGACATTAACTTACTCGTGAATTCATTAGTAAGAACCAATGTTCGTTGAGCCAAGTTTGGTGCACTTTAGCACTATGAAATATAAACTGAAGAGTTTGATCATGGCTCAGATTGAACGCTGGCGGCAGGCTTAACACATGCAAGTCGAACGAGGTGTTGGTGCTTGCACTAACACCTAGTGGCGAACGGGTGAGTAATACTTGGGAATCTGCCTTGTAGCGGGGGATAACGTTTCGAAAGGAACGCTAATACCGCATACGTCCTACGGGAGAAAGGAGGGGATCTTCGGACCTTCCACTATAAGATGAGCCCAAGCGAGATTAGCTAGTTGGTGAGGTAAAGGCTCACCAAGGCGACGATCTCTAGCTGGTCTGAGAGGATGATCAGCCACACTGGGACTGAGACACGGCCCAGACTCCTACGGGAGGCAGCAGTGGGGAATATTGGACAATGGGCGAAAGCCTGATCCAGCCATGCCGCGTGTGTGAAGAAGGCCTTCGGGTTGTAAAGCACTTTAAGCGAGGAGGAAATGTTCTGGGTTAATACCCTTGAGCAGTGACGTTACTCGCAGAATAAGCACCGGCTAACTCTGTGCCAGCAGCCGCGGTAATACAGAGGGTGCAAGCGTTAATCGGAATTACTGGGCGTAAAGCGCGCGTAGGCGGTTACGTAAGTTGGAGGTGAAATCCCCGAGCTCAACTTGGGAATTGCCTTCAAAACTGCGTGGCTAGAGTGTGGGAGAGGAAGGTAGAATTCCAGGTGTAGCGGTGAAATGCGTAGATATCTGGAGGAATACCGATGGCGAAGGCAGCCTTCTGGCCTAACACTGACGCTGAGGTGCGAAAGCATGGGGAGCAAACAGGATTAGATACCCTGGTAGTCCATGCCGTAAACGATGTCTACTAGCCGTTGGGGGACTTGATCCTTTAGTGGCGCAGCTAACGCATTAAGTAGACCGCCTGGGGAGTACGGTCGCAAGACTAAAACTCAAATGAATTGACGGGGGCCCGCACAAGCGGTGGAGCATGTGGTTTAATTCGATGCAACGCGAAGAACCTTACCTAGCCTTGACATGTCCGGAATCTTGCAGAGATGCGAGAGTGCCTTCGGGAATCGGAACACAGGTGCTGCATGGCTGTCGTCAGCTCGTGTCGTGAGATGTTGGGTTAAGTCCCGCAACGAGCGCAACCCTTGTCCTTAGTTGCCAGCACGTAATGGTGGGAACTCTAGGGAGACTGCCGGTGACAAACCGGAGGAAGGCGGGGACGACGTCAAGTCATCATGGCCCTTACGGCTAGGGCTACACACGTGCTACAATGGTCGGTACAAAGGGTTGCCAACTCGCGAGAGTGCGCTAATCTCAAAAAGCCGATCGTAGTCCGGATTGGAGTCTGCAACTCGACTCCATGAAGTCGGAATCGCTAGTAATCGCGGATCAGAATGCCGCGGTGAATACGTTCCCGGGCCTTGTACACACCGCCCGTCACACCATGGGAGTTTACTGCACCAGAAGTAGGTAGCCTAACCGCAAGGGGGGCGCTTACCACGGTGTGGTCAATGACTGGGGTGAAGTCGTAACAAGGTAGCCGTAGGGGAACCTGCGGCTGGATCACCTCCTTAATCGATTTCGATGCCAGCTTCCACAAGAACCCACATCAAGTTGTCTGATCAAATGAAAAACCCGAGCTTAGCGGGCCTGTAGCTCAGCTGGTTAGAGCACACGCTTGATAAGCGTGGGGTCACAAGTTCAAGTCTTGTCAGGCCCACCACTAAGTTAAAGGGTCTGCAGCGTGAATGCGGGGCCATAGCTCAGCTGGGAGAGCGCTAGCTTTGCAAGCTAGATGTCGTCGGTTCGATCCCGACTGGCTCCACCATATTTTGGTGAGAATGCAGACATAAGGCAGGGTGCAGTATTGGTAGTGTGAAAGCACAGACCTGAATAGTTAACTCGGTAAGAGTATAAAATTAACTATTGATGTCTGGATTTTCCAGGTTGACCGGGATGACCGGCAACAATGTTCTTTAACAAGTGAATTCGAGTCTAGATTGATGAGTAATCATCAATCCAAACAAAGAGAACTGAGTCAAGCGTTGTTGGTATTTTAGACACTGATCCGACTCTAAACACTGTAACCATGTTTCGATGTGGCGGCAGACTGTTTGGGGTTATATGGTCAAGTGAATAAGTGCACACGGTGGATGCCTTGGCAGTCAGAGGCGATGAAAGACGTGGTAGCCTGCGAAAAGCTTCGGGGAGGCGGCAAACAGCCTGTGATCCGGAGATGTCTGAATGGGGAAACCCACATGGGGTCAATGCCCATGTATCACATACTGAATACATAGGTATGTGAGGCGAACGGGGGGAAGTGAAACATCTCAGTACCCCTAGGAAAAGAAATCAACCGAGATTCCCTAAGTAGCGGCGAGCGAACAGGGACTAGCCTCTACTCTTTAGCAGGCGCGTTAGTGGAACAGACTGGAAAGTCTGGCCATAGTGGGTGATAGCCCCGTACGCGAAAACGAGCCTGTGGAACTAAGTGTAGAACAAGTAGGGCGGGGCACGAGAAACCTTGTCTGAATATGGGGGGACCATCCTCCAAGGCTAAATACTCCTGACTGACCGATAGTGAACTAGTACCGTGAGGGAAAGGCGAAAAGAACCCTGGTGAAGGGAGTGAAATAGATCCTGAAACCGTGTGCATACAAGCAGTGGGAGCCCCTTCGTGGGGTGACTGCGTACCTTTTGTATAATGGGTCAGCGAATTATTCTCAGTAGCGAGGTTAACCGAATAGGGGAGCCGTAGGGAAACCGAGTCTTAATAGGGCGTTTAGTTGCTGGGAGTAGACCCGAAACCAAGTGATCTATCCATGAGCAGGATGAAGGTTCGGTAACACGAACTGGAGGTCCGAACCCACTGTCGTTGAAAAGCCAGGGGATGACTTGTGGATAGGGGTGAAAGGCTAATCAAACTTGGTGATAGCTGGTTCTCCCCGAAAGCTATTTAGGTAGCGCCTCGGACGAATACCACAGGGGGTAGAGCACTGTTTCGGCTAGCGGGTCATCTCGACTTAGCAACCCGATGCAAACTCCGAATACCTGTGAGTACTATCCGGGAGACAGACGGTGGGTGCTAACGTCCATCGTCAAGAGGGCAACAACCCAGACCGCCAGCTAAGGTCCCAAAATCTATGTTAAGTGGGAAACGATGTGGGAAGGCATAGACAGCTAGGAGGTTGGCTTAGAAGCAGCCACCCTTTAAAGAAAGCGTAATAGCTCACTAGTCGAGTCGGCCTGCGCGGAAGATGTAACGGGGCTAAACATAGTACCGAAGCTGCGGATTTGCACATGTTGCAAGTGGTAGGGGAGCGTTCTGTAAGCCGTTGAAGGTAGGTTGAGAAGCCTGCTGGAGGTATCAGAAGTGCGAATGCTGACGTGAGTAACGATAATGGGGGTGAAAAACCCCCACGCCGAAAGACCAAGGGTTCCTGCGCAACGTTAATCGGCGCAGGGTGAGTCGGCCCCTAAGGCGAGGCTGAGAAGCGTAGTCGATGGGAAATTGGTTAATATTCCGATACTGCTCATTATTGCGATGGGGGGACGGAGAAGGCTAAGTGTACCGGGCGTTGGTTGTCCCGGGGAAAGGTAGTAGGCAGATCCCTTAGGCAAATCCGGGGGGTTATTAATGCTGAGAACTGAGACCAGGTCCCATGTGGACTGAAGTCACCGATGCCATGCTTCCAAGAAAAGCCTCTAAGCTTCAGATAGTGAGTAACCGTACCCGAAACCGACACAGGTGGTCAGGTCGAGAAGACCAAGGCGCTTGAGAGAACTCTGGTGAAGGAACTAGGCAAAATGGCACCGTAACTTCGGGAGAAGGTGCGCTGCTGCGCGTGAAGGACTTGCTCCGTAAGCGCATGGCAGCCTCAGAAACCAGGCCGCTGCGACTGTTTATTAAAAACACAGCACTCTGCAAACACGAAAGTGGACGTATAGGGTGTGACGCCTGCCCGGTGCCGGAAGGTTAATTGATGGGGTTAGCATTCGTGCGAAGCTCTTGATCGAAGCCCCGGTAAACGGCGGCCGTAACTATAACGGTCCTAAGGTAGCGAAATTCCTTGTCGGGTAAGTTCCGACCTGCACGAATGGCGTAACGATGGCGGCGCTGTCTCCACCAGAGACTCAGTGAAATCGAAATAGCGGTGAAGATGCCGTTTACCCGCGGCTAGACGGAAAGACCCCGTGAACCTTTACTGCAGCTTGACAGTGAACTTTGATTTTACTTGTGTAGGATAGCTGGGAGGCTTTGAAGTGCGAACGCTAGTTTGCATGGAGCCGACCTTGAAATACCAGCCTGGTAACGTTGAGGTTCTAACCTAGGCCCATTATCTGGGTCGGGGACATTGTCTGGTGGGTAGTTTGACTGGGGCGGTCTCCTCCTAAAGAGTAACGGAGGAGCACGAAGGTGCGCTAATCACGGTCGGAAATCGTGAGGTTAGTGTAATGGCACAAGCGCGCTTAACTGCGAGGCCGACAAGCCGAGCAGGTACGAAAGTAGGTCATAGTGATCCGGTGGTTCTGTATGGAAGGGCCATCGCTCAACGGATAAAAGGTACTCTGGGGATAACAGGCTGATACCGCCCAAGAGTTCATATCGACGGCGGTGTTTGGCACCTCGATGTCGGCTCATCTCATCCTGGGGCTGAAGCAGGTCCCAAGGGTATGGCTGTTCGCCATTTAAAGAGGTACGCGAGCTGGGTTTAGAACGTCGTGAGACAGTTCGGTCCCTATCTACCGTGGGCGTTTGAGATTTGAGAGGAGCTGCTTCTAGTACGAGAGGACCGAAGTGGACGAACCTCTGGTGCGCCGGTTGTCACGCCAGTGGCATAGCCGGGTAGCTACGTTCGGAAGGGATAACCGCTGAAAGCATCTAAGCGGGAAGCCCACCTTAAGATGAGATCTCACTGGGACTTTAAGTCCCCTAAAGGGTCGTTCGAGACCAGGACGTTGATAGGTTCGGTGTGGAAGCGCAGTGATGCGTGAAGCTAACGAATACTAATTGCCCGTGAGGCTTGACCATATAACACCCAAGCAGTTTGAACTGCATGAGTGGGTTGGTGTTTAAGATTTCAATGACGCTTGACGCGTTCTCTTGAGTGTTTAAGTACACAGTTTGACGACTCGAATCACGAATTTGGACGATCGCCGTTAGCGATAACGAGCAGATCTAGTCCGCCAAATTGCCTGGCGACCATAGCGACTGTGAACCACCTGATCCCATCTCGAACTCAGTAGTGAAACCGGTCTGCGCCGATGATAGTGTGGCAGTAGCCATGTGAAAGTAGGTCATTGCCAGGCACCTAATGCAACAGCCCTCGTCAGAAATGACGGGGGCTTTTTGCTGTCTGGGGTTTGGAAA
>NZ_QUNR01000009.1 GCF_003387535.1 Paraperlucidibaca baekdonensis
TGGTAGTGGCTGGTGTGCGACTTTGGTTCTAAACCGAAGCTGGCACATGCGTTTAGTATTTTAGGTGCTGAGAAATTAACTTGTCAGTACCCTTACCTGCTTGGTGCTCGCCGTACCTAGCGCCATAGCAGTGCTGCCGCCAATTATCGTCACGCAAACAACCATCGGGTTAGTTAGCGAGCTGATCTACATTCCTCTGCTTTCCAAACTCGAAAGAAAGAAACACCATGCGCAATAAAGTTCAATTTTCCAAAACTTGGTTTTTAGCTGTTGCGGCCTGCTTTATGATTGCCGCGACGGCAATGGCTCAGCCTACGGACCGTGTCGATGCCAAGCAGCTTTGGCAGCTCATTGATTACGTGGCAGTTGACTACAGCGGCGCGGTCGCCGATGGCACGATCGTGAGCGCGTCCGAGTATGCTGAAATGCTGGACTTTACTGAGAGCGCCCAAAAGCAGGTTGCGCAGCTGCCAGCTCATCCCGCTAGAAATGACGTTGCGCAAGCCATTACTACACTGCACGCCGCTGTGGTTCGCAAGGCCACTGCTAAGGAAGTGGCGCGACTTGCTCATAGGGCCAATACGCTGCTGATGATACTGACAAGTTAACTCGCGGGTTGAGATAATTTGGTTATGAGTACCTACAAACGACACCGCTTTCATCCCAGCATCATCAGCTACGCAGTCTGGATCTACTACCGATTCAACCTGAGCTTTCGTGACATCGAAGATTTGCTGGCAGAGAAGGGCATCTCTGTCAGTTATGAGGCGATCCGGTTGTGGTGTATCAAGTTCGGACCTAGCTATGCTCGTAAGCTTAAGCAAAGGCATCGCGGATTTGGCGATACGTTTTATCTTGATGAGGTATTTATCAAGATAAATGGAAAACAACACTACTTGTGGCGAGCCGTTGATCAAGATGGCGAAGTGGTCGATGTCTTCGTTCAGAGTAGGCGCAATGGTACGGCGGCAAAGCAATTCTTTAAGCGCTTGTTACGCAGTAGTGGCGGCGAACCACGAACGATAGTCACTGATAAATTAGCAAGTTATAGGGTGGCTCAGCGCGAGTTAATGCCGACTGCTCATCACAATACAGCTAAATACGCGAACAACAGAGTTGAACAATCGCATGAGTTGACGCGATTTCGAGAGCGAGGCATGAGGCGATTCAAGTCGCCGAGCCATGCACAACTATTTCTAACGAATCATGCTGCAGTATCTAACCTATTCAATCTTGGAAGACACCTAACTTCAGCAAGCCATTATCGCCGGAGCAGGGCAGCTGCGTTCGCAACGTGGAGATCGGTGGTTGCTTAGTGATGATCGGGTCACTTCATGCTGAGCAAGGAAGTTAACTTGTCAGTACCAAATGGGGGGATTACCCAAGTATGTAGTGGTCGCAAAGAGATGTGAATGGCAACTTTTGCTGAGTTCAAAAGTTAACTTATCAGAGCCAGACATTTTTGAACTGATGCATGAAATTGCTTTTTAAATGGCTCACAGGCTCACTTAGTGATCTTCTTGTGAGCTATCTTTATCACTACGGATCTCGGCATCGCGGATACGTTCCGAAAGGCGTCGTTTGTCATCTGCTGATGAAATGGCGAGTGTATAACTATGAGAATTGCAGCTTGATAAGCATGCTCTTGCAAAGACTTTCATAGTTCGACAAGGGGTTGATCGTGGCTTATGAGTTAGAGAGTCGCCTGGTTATCGGTTTGGCATCGAGCGCTTTGTACGATTTGTCAGAAGCAGAGAGGGTGTGCAGAATTTTGTGTAACCGGGATTTCGGTTACTGCCGTGGCAGTCTTTCCGCGTAGCTGATCGTAAATCGGGTCAATGCCGCTTTCC
>NZ_QUNR01000010.1 GCF_003387535.1 Paraperlucidibaca baekdonensis
GAGGGTGTCCTAGACTTTGTGTAACCGGTCTACCAAGCGACACTGTCGCATCAGACCGGAGACACCATGAGCAAGGACAAACCCCCCATCAACGACGCGCTGCTTGATCAGCTACTCGCCAACTACCAGAAGCCTGAAGACCTTATCGGCGCTGATGGTATTCTCAAGCAGCTGACTAAGAAGCTCGTCGAGCGCGCCCTCGATGCCGAGATGACCCATCACCTCGGTCATGACCGGCATCAGCCGGTCATCAACCCCGTTGGCAATACCCGCAACGGTTTCAGTCGCAAGAAGCTTAAAGGCGAGTTCGGTGAGCTGCCCATCGAGATCCCGCGTGATCGCCATGGCAGCTTCGAGCCGCAAATCGTCGAGAAGCATCAAACTCGCTGGGCCGGCTTCGATGACAAAATCCTGTCTCTGTATGCACGCGGCATGACCGTACGTGAGATTCAAGCGCATTTGCAGGAGATGTACGGGGCCGAGGTATCGCCCAGCCTGATCTCGTCAGTCACCGATGCGGTGGCCGATGAAGTAAAGACCTGGCAATCGCGACCGCTCGATACGCTGTATCCCATCGTCTACCTCGATTGCATCCACACCAAGGTGCGCGATGGTGCCGTGCGGGTGAAGGCGGTATATCTGGCGCTGGGTATCAACATGGCTGGTGAGAAGGAGATTCTCGGCATCTGGATCGCCCAAACGGAAGGTGCCAAGTTCTGGCTGCAAGTGGTGACCGAGCTACGCAACCGAGGCGTACAGGACATCTTCGTCGCCTGCGTCGATGGCCTGAAGGGCTTCCCTGAAGCCATTGAGGCGGTGTTCCCGCAGACCAGCGTTCAGCTATGCATCGTGCACATGGTCAGGCACAGCCTGAACTATGTGTCGTGGAAGCGCCGAGCCGAGGTCGCGGCTGATCTAAAGCGGATTTACCAATCGAGTACCGTCGATGAAGCCGAGCTGCGGCTGAGCGAGTTCGAGGACAAATGGGACGATGATTATCTGCCGATAGGCCAGTCTTGGCGGCGAAACTGGGCGCGGATCACGCCGTTCTTCGACTTCCCTCCGGAGATACGAAAGGTGATTTACACCACCAATGCCATCGAGTCGGTGAATATGAGTCTGCGCAAGATCACCAAGAATCGGGGTTCATTCCCGAGCGATGAAGCCTTGCTGAAGTTGTTCTACTTGGCACTGCGCAACATCAGCAAGAAATGGACAATGCCGATACGGGACTGGAAAGCGGCATTGACCCGATTTACGATCAGCTACGCGGAAAGACTGCCACGGCAGTAACCGAAATCCCGGTTACACAAAATTCTGCACACCCTC